>NZ_CP170102.1:1202500-2402500 GCF_042188925.1 Pseudooceanicola sp. LIPI14-2-Ac024 | reverse complement strand
CTCGACCTCGCGCGGTTTGCCCGCGCGGTCGAGGCGACCGACGACTCCGCCGAGGATGAGGCCGAAGGGGCCGATGCCCCCGAACAGATGATTCCCTCTTTCCTGCGGTCGCGCGGCCGGACGCTCAGCGACCGGATCGTGGACGTTCCGCAGGTCGAAGAGGTCGAGGCGACCGCCTGGGAAGACCACGATGCCGCCGACAGCGATGTCTGGGCCGAAGCTGGCACCCCCGAGGCCGAGGACCAGGGCGACGCCCCCCTCCTCGACGAGGAAATGCTGCGCGACATGGTGGCCGAGATCGTCCGGCAGGAGCTGCAGGGGGCCCTGGGCGAACGGATCACCCGCAACGTGCGCAAGCTGGTGCGGCGCGAGATCCAGCGTGCGCTGACGGCGCACGACCTGCTCTAGGCGCGGACCTCTTCCGCCAGCGACAGGATCTTCTCGAGGTCGAGGTGCGATGCGAGGTGCGCGGCCAGCGCGTCCAGCGTTGCCTCCACCCCTGACTCGTAGGCCACCGATGACGTCGTGCCGGCGGCCGAGAGCCATGCCTTGCGGAACCCGTCGGCGGCAAAGAGCCCGTGCAGGTAGCATCCCTGCACCCGCCCGTTGGCCGAGGCCGCGCCCTCTGGCCGTCCGTCGATCTCGAGCCAGGCGCGCGCGCAATCCGGCCCCTCGGTGTGGCCGAGGTGGATCTCGTACCCCTCCAGCGCCTCGCCACTGGCCGGGTGCACCGCGTTCGACAGCGCCACGCGCTTGGCCGGCTTCATCACCGTCGTGACGTCCAGCAGGCCCAGGCCCTGTACCGCGCCCGGCGTGCCCTCGATCCCCTCGGGGTCCGCGATCTCGCGTCCTAGCATCTGGTAGCCGCCGCAGAGGCCCAGAACCCGCCCGCCGCGCCGCACGTGGGCCTGCAGGTCGATGTCCCAGCCCTGCGACCGGAAGGCGGCGAGGTCGGCGATGGTGCTCTTGGAACCGGGCAGCAGAACGAGGTCCGCATCGCCGGGCAGGGGGCGGCCGGGCTCGATGATCTGCACGCTGATGCCCGGTTCTGTGGCCAATGGGTCCAGGTCGTCGAAATTCGCGATCCGGGGCAGGCGCGGCACCGCGACCTTGAAACCGCCGCCGGGGCGGGAGGCGACGTCCATCACGTCCTCGGCCGGCAGGCGCCAGGCATCCGCGAACCAGGGCACGATCCCCAGCGACGTCCAGCCGGTGTGATCCCGGATCGCGGTGATGCCGCCGTCGAAGAGCGTGGTGTCGCCCCGGAACTTGTTGATGGCGAACCCCTTGATGCGCGCGGCGTCCGCCGATGCCAGCACCGTCTTCGTGCCGACCAGCTGTGCGATCACGCCGCCCCGGTCGATGTCGCCCACCAGGATGACCGGCACGCCGGCGGCCTCGGCAAAGCCCATGTTGGCGATGTCGTTGGCGCGCAGGTTGACCTCGGCCGGGCTGCCGGCCCCCTCGACCACGATGAGGTCACAACCGGCGGCAAGGCGGTGAAAGCTCTCCAGCACGCGGTCCATCAGCGTGGCGCGGACGGCCGCATAGTCGCGCGCCGCCACGGTGGTCAGGCGGCGGCCCTGTACGATCACCTGTGCGCCGGTCTCGCTTTCGGGTTTCAACAGCACGGGGTTCATGTCCACCCGCGGGGCCACCCGCGCGGCACGGGCCTGCAGCGCCTGTGCGCGCCCGATCTCTCCGCCGTCCTCGGTCACGGCGGCATTGTTCGACATGTTCTGCGGCTTGAACGGACGCACCCGTAGCCCGCGATCGGCAAAGGCACGGGCAAGGCCTGCGACCAGCAGCGACTTGCCCACGTTCGAGCCGGCACCCTGGATCATGATGGCGCGTGCGGTCATGCGGTCCTCACGAAAAAGACGCGCCCCCGGGGACTGGGGGCGCGTCTTTCATGGCAGGAATACTGCGGCGTGTCAGGCGGCTTCGGCCTGTTCGGCTGCATGACGGCGTTCGCTCTCTTCGCGCGACAGCGCGACCGAGGTGCGGACACCCTTGGACACGAATTCCATCAGCCCGTTCACGACACGTTCGTTCGGGTCGATGCCGGCGCAGCTCAGCACTTCGCGGCCATCGCGGGACCGGGCCCAGCGAGCGATCTGCTCCGGACCGTTGCCGTATTTCTTGTCATCCGCAATGGCGTCATCGAGCGCGGCCAGAACAACTGCGGCAAAGAGCTTGCGCGCCCGGTTGCCTTGCTCGTTGTTGAATGCCGTGCCGTCCACGAAATCTTTCATAGTTCGTCCTTTTTATTGCTCTTGCGTTTCAGGCTCGGGGCGACATATGGCAAAACTGTGACGATTCGGGTAGCGCACAAAAACATGCCTGTCATGCGCTTGACGCATATCTAAGGCGCTGATGATCCCGGATGTCGGTCTTATTGCCTCGGCCACAGGGCGGATATATAGGTCTGCGATGAATCCGATCAAGCAGTGCCCGAGGGAATGGTATGCCCAAGATTAACGGAAACGAGATCCGGCCCGGCAACGTGCTGGAGCACGACGGCGGCCTCTGGGCTGCGGTCAAGGTCGACCACGTCAAACCCGGCAAGGGCGGTGCCTTTGCCCAGGTCGAGATGCGCAACCTGCGCACGGGGTCGAAATTGAACGAGCGCTTCCGCTCTGCCGACAAGGTCGAGCGCGTGCGCCTGGAGCAGAAAGATCAGCAATTCCTCTATGAAAACGATGGGATGCTGGTGTTCATGGACGCCGAGACCTACGAGCAGATCGAGCTTCCGGCCGACCTGCTGGGCGAACGCCGCCCGTTCCTGCAGGACGGCATGACCATCGTGGTGGAGTTCCACAACGACGAGGCGCTGAATGCCTCCCTGCCGCAGAAGGTGACCTGCAAGATCGTCGAGACCGAACCGGTCGTCAAAGGCCAGACCGCGGCGAACTCGTTCAAGCCCGCGGTGCTCGACAATGGGGTCCGGGTGATGGTGCCCCCCTTCGTCGGCGAGGGTGAAGACATCATCGTGAACACCGAGACGATGGAATATTCCGAACGCGCGTGACGTGAGGTTATGCGGAAATTGCAAAGCCGGGCCCTCGGGTCCGGCTTTTTTCGTGCCCGTCGGTCGGCGGTGCCCTGCCGATACGAAAGGATAGGTCTGCGGCTTTCCGCCGGTCGAACTGTTGCGCGGGAGCCTCAGAAACCGAGGTCGCGCAGGAGTTGCTCAACCATAGGGCGGTAGGTCGCCCCAAAATTGTGCAGATGCACCAGCGCGGGCCAGAGCGTGTAGACCGCGCGGCGCGATTCCCAGCCCGGATCCAGCGGCCCGTATGCCTCTGCAAAGCCCGCGCCGGGGCGGCCGAAGAGGTGCAGCATCGCGAGGTCGACCTCGGCGTGGCCGTGATAGCAGGCCGGGTCGATCAGGTGGACCGTGCTGCCGGGGCCGAACAGCAGGTTGCCCGACCAGAGGTCGCCGTGCAGCAGCGACAGGGCGGGTACGGCAGGCAGCATGTCGGGCAGGCGGGTGCAGAGCGCCTCGATCCGCCGGGCGAGGTCGGGGGGCTGCGCTTCGGGGGCCGCCAGCAGGCGCCGGTCCGACCAGAATGTCGGCCAGTCGTCGGCGGGCGCGTTCGGGATCGGCATCGCGCCGAAGGCATAATCCTCGGGCCAGCCGGGTGTCGCGGCGGTGTGATCGTGGAGCTGCCGCAGCATGTGACCGGCGGTGGTCCAGGCGGCGCCCTCGGGCCGCGTCTCGGGCAGGTGGGTCAGCAGCATCAGCCCGGGTTCGGCATGCAGGACCTCCGGCACCGCCGCGCCGGCCAGCGCCAGCGCCTTCAGCATCCGCGCCTCGGCCTCGACCCGGGGGCCGGACTTTGCCACCACGCGACGGCCGTCCGACAGCGTCGCCACCTCGACCCGCGAGAGGTCGCCGCCCTGCAGCGGCGAAAGGTCCGTCACGTCGGCCCCGAGGGCGGTGGCGATCCGGGCGTTCAGGGTCACTCCAGCCGCGTCACGACCGCGTCGCCCGCCCGCATCTCTCCGGTCGCGCGGTCGAAGCGGAGGTAGGCGATGGCCTCGTCACCTGCACGCGTGTGCAGGGTGCCCGCGGGCTTGCCGTCGGCCGTGATCTCGTCGCCCGGGGCGGCATCGCCCGACACGGCCACCCGGACCAGACCCTTGCGCAGTTCGGTCTTGTGCCGCATCCTGGCGGTGACCTCCTGCCCGACATAGCAGCCCTTGCGGAAATCCACGCCGTTCAACCGGTCGAACCCGGTTTCCAGGATGAAGGTATCGGGCGTCAGTTCCTCGCCCGTCTCGGGGATCAGGTTGGCCACCCGGAGGGCGGCCCAGTCGGTGCCGTCGTCGCCCTCGTCGGCGCCATAGAGCCGCCAGCCGAGCGCGGCGCTGCGCGGGTCGGTCACGGCACCTTCGGGCGCGGGGCCGGTGCCGCGCTGCACCTGGATGTCGGTCGCCGCGATCTGCACGTCGGCGCGCAGCTTGTACATGGTCAGCCGCTGCTGCACCTGCGCCGCCAGCGCGCTGTCGAGGTCGAGCAGCACGGCGTCGCCATCGGCGACGAGGAAGAAGTCCGCGATGAACTTGCCCTGCGGCGTCAGCAGGGCGGCATAGACGATCCCGTCGGTGTCGAGCTTGCGCACGTCGTTCGTCACCAGCCCTTGCAGGAAGTCGCGGGTGTCGCCGCCGGTCAGGCGGAGGATGGTGCGGGGCATGGGAACCTCTTGTCTTGCGCGTAGTGACCTTCAATATAACCGCCCGATCCAGCGACAACAGGGGGTGCCATGCGCGCGCCGATCTCGGTCATCATCCCGACACTCGACGCGGCCGCGGCCTTGCCCGGTTGCGCCGCCGCCCTGTTCGAGGGGTTGCAGGCCGGGCTGATCCGCGAGGTCGTGGTCAGCGACGGCGGTTCGGCGGACCGGACGCGTGAGGTGGCGGGTGAGCTTGGCGCGACTTGGGTCGAGGGTCCACCATCGCGTGGGGGGCAGCTGGCCCGGGGCGTGGCGGCGGCGTCCGGGCCGTGGCTGCTGGTTCTGCATGCCGACACGCAGCTGGCGCCCGGTTGGTCCGAGGCCGCGGTATCCCATATGCAGACGGGCGACGCAGGTTACTTCCGCCTGGCCTTTGCCCGCGGCGGCTGGCGGGCGCGGGGCGTGGCGGGCTGGGCAAATGTCCGGTCGCGGCTGGCGGGGCTGCCCTATGGCGACCAGGGGATGCTCCTGCCGCGCGACCTTTACGACGCGGTTGGCGGCTTCCCCGATCAGCCGCTGATGGAGGACGTGGCGCTGGCGCGGGCCCTGAAGGGGCGGCTGCGGGCCATCGCGGCCACCGCCGTCACCTCGCCCGAGCGGTACGAGGCGGCGGGCTGGCTGCGGCGCGGGACCCGCAATCTGGCGACGCTCACGCGCTATCTGCTCGGGACTGATCCAGAGACGCTGGCGCAGGCTTATCGCCGTCGCTGAACTGCAGCGCGTGCAGCCGGGCATAGACCCCGCCGCGCGCCAGAAGTTCCTCGTGCGTGCCGCTGTCCACCGCCTGCCCCCTGTCCATCACCACGATGCGGTCGGCATTGCGTACGGTCGACAGCCGGTGCGCGATCACCAGCGTGGTGCGGCCCTGCGACAGGTCCTCCAGCGCCTCCTGCACGACCCGTTCTGACTGCGCGTCGAGGGCCGATGTCGCCTCGTCCAGCAGCAGGATCGGCGTGTCGCGCAGCAGGGCGCGGGCGATGGCGACCCGCTGCCGCTGGCCGCCCGACAGGGCGGAACCGCGCGGGCCGACCGGGCTGTCGATCCCGTCGGCAAGCTGGGGCAGGAAATCGGTCACGTGGGCGGCGTCGAGCACCTCTTTCAGCCGCGCCTCGCTGACGTCGGTGCGACCCAGCAGGATGTTTTCCCGCAGCGTGTCGTCGAAGAGCGCGGCGTCCTGCGACACGGTCGAGAAGAGCGATCGCAGGTCGGCCAGGTCGAGGTCCGACACCCGCGTGCCATCCAGCGTCACCTCGCCCGAGGCCGGATCGACCAGCCGGGTCAACAGGTTGAAGACCGTCGACTTGCCCGCCCCCGACGCGCCGACCAGCGCCGTCGTCTGCCCGGCCTTGGCTGTCAGGGTCAGCCCGTTCAAAACCTGCGTGTCGCCATAGGACAGCCGCACGTCGCGCAGCGCGATCTCGGGCGGGCCCGCGGGTGCCGGAAGCGGGGTGGCGGGCGAAAAGACGGTGGGCGCGGTGTTCATCAGGTCGCGGATCCGCTCGATCGCCGCTGCTGCCACTTGCCATGCGCCGGTCATCGAGCCAAGGCGGCGCAGCGGGTCGAAGGCGAGGCCGATGGCGGTGAAGAAAGACATGAACTGACCGACGGTCTTTTCGCCCGCGATGATCTCGCCCCCGCCGTAGATCAGCACGCCGAGGAAGCCGACACCGGCCATGATGTCGACCATGCCCGACATCAGCTCGGACCCGAAGGTGGATCGCACCTCGGCCTTCACCAGGTCGTCCGACAGCTCTTCGAAGTGCCTGGCCTGGTATTCCTCGATCCGGTTCAGCTTGACCGGGACGATGCCGTGGAACACCTCGTCCAGCCGGGTCGCGAGCCGGGCGCCAAGGTCGCGCGCCTCGCGCGCGCGGGCGCGGGTGAAGCGCTGGACCGCGAAGGAGGGCAGCACCAGCAGCGGCGCGCCGACGCAGGCGATCAGCGTCCAGAGCGGATCGACAGAGATCGCGACGCCCAGCAGGACGATCAGCGCGATCAGGTCGCGGCCCATGGTGGTCATGATCTTGGTCAGGATTTCGGTGGTCGCGGTGACGTCGGACTGCACCCGCTGGATCAGGAAACCCGGCGGATGGCCCTGGTGGAATTCACCGTCGAGCCGCATGAGGTGGCGCAGCAGGTCGCCGCGCAGGGTCACCGCCGCGCGGAACCCGGCGCGGGCCAGCAGAACCTTCTGCGCGGTGCCCGCGATGCCGCGGACCAGGAAGATGCAGAACACCACCGCACCGACCCAGGCCAGCGCCCCGGTATCGCCGGCGATGAACACCTGGTCGAACATCGGTTTCATCATGTAGCTGAGCGCGCCCATGGCGCCGCCTTCCAGCGCCATCAGGACAAAGGCGATCAGCAGGACGCCACGGTGCGGCCGCAGGTAGCCGCGCCAGAGCCAGGCGATCAACTCGCGGCTGGGGGCATGGTCGGGCATTGGCTGTCCTGTCCGTGGGGCGTTCCCGTCTGCTTAGGCGGCGGGCGCGCACGATGCAAGGATATGGCCCCCGTCTGTGCCCAGATGCACGCGGTTCGGCGTCCGGCGGCGATTGACCCTTCCCTGCCTTCGGCTAAAGCTGCGCGGGTTCTATTTTTCCGGAGTCTCCCCATGCCGCTTGCAGCAGGCCGTCCCTACCTCGCCATTCCCGGTCCGTCCGTCATGCCGGACCCGGTGCTGCAGGCGATGCACATCCCCTCGCCGAACATCTACGAGGGCGAGATCGACGATGTGATGCATTCCATCCTGCCCGATCTGAAAAGGGTCGCGCGGACCGAGTACCATGCCGCGATGTACATCGCGAACGGCCATGGCGCGTGGGAAGCCGCGCTGGCCAACATCGTGCGGCCCGGCGACAAGCTGCTGGTGGCGGTCACCGGCCGGTTCGGTCATGGCTGGGCCGACATGGCCGAGGGGCTGGGCGCCGAGGTCGAGCGGATCGACTTTGGCCTGAAAAGCATCATCGATCCCGCGCAGGTCGAAGAGGCGCTGCGGGCGGACAAGGATCAGAAGATCCGCGCGGTCCTGTTCAGCCATGTTGACACCTCGACCTCGCTACGCAACGACCCGCGTCCGCTGCGCAAAGCGCTGGACGCCACCGGCCACCCGGCGCTGCTGATGGCGGACTGCATCGCCTCGATGGGCTGCGACCGGTTCGAGATGGATGAATGGGGCGTCGATATCGCCGTCACCGGCAGCCAGAAGGGCCTGATGGTCCCGCCGGGGCTAAGCTTCATCTTCTTCAACGACAAGGCCAAGGCGGTTGGGTCGCAGACGCCCGGCGTCTCGCACTACTGGAGCTGGGCCGAGCGCCACGCCCCGCAGTGGCCCTACCAGTTCTTCGGCGGCACGTCGGCCACGCACCACGTCTTTGGCCTGCGCAAGGCGCTCGACATGATCCACGCCGAGGGGATGGAGAACATCTGGCACCGCCACGCCCGCCTGGCCGAGGCGATCTGGACCGCTTGCGAGGCCTGGGGGCAGGGCGGCCCGATGACGCTGAACGTCGCGGACCGGGCCAACCGCAGCCACGCGGTCACCGCGCTTGGCCTCGGGCCGGGGAACGGTCAGCGCCTGCGCGACTGGACCGAGCAGAACGCCGGGGTGGTGCTGGGTATCGGGCTGGGCATGGCGGAACGCGGCGATCCGAAGGGCGACGGGTTCTTCCGGCTGGGCCACATGGGCCACGTGAACGCGCACATGATCCTCGGGCTGCTCGGCGTGATCGAGGCCGGGATGCGCGCGCTCGACATTCCCTTCGGGGACGGCGCGCTGGCCGCCGCGGCCGAGGTCGTGTCGAAGGGCTGACGCCTCAGGCGCGGCGGGCTATGCGCTGGATCAGACGGTCAAGCGCATAGCCGACCGCCGCGACCGCGACGATCCCGTAGTGGGCCCAGATCAGCACGAAGATCCACAGCAGGTTGACGAAGGCCATGCAGAGGAAGGCCGTCGTGTAGTTCGGGGCCGAGGGGCGTTTGTCGTCTCGCATCGCGGGCATCCGGAAATCGTGCTGGCTGCGATGATAGCACGAAACGCCCTGAGTTCAGCGCGGGACGCGCAATCGGTGGCGCGGCCGCTGTCGGGCGCCGCTCAGTTGCCCACGCGGGGGCGTCGCGACCTGCCGAGGCGCAGCAGGACCAGCGCGGCCGTCAGCGCCAGCAGTCCCGTCGCCGGGACCGGCGTCACCACGATCCGGCCGTCGCGCAGGATGATGCGGTCACCGATCAAACCACCGAACCCGCCGAAGGGCGGCGCGACGGGATCGAAATCGAGCCAGCCGGTCGGGTGCAGGCGCGGCGGGGCAAGTCCGGCGCCGTCCGGCCGGGCGGGATCGGGCATGTAGACCCCGATGTCGGGTTTCCAAAGGCCGCCCCAGGCGCCGACAGCGGGCAAGCTCGTGAAGATGCCATCGCTCAGCCGTAACGGGTACCGGGTGTCGACCAACGTCGCGCCGGGCGCGAGGGCACCGAACACCGGGCCTTCGCGCGGGCCGTCGAAGTAGTCGGTCATCGGTCCGGTGCCGTAGTTGGTGATCCGCCAGCGGTACGCCCAGTGATTGTCCTCGACCCGGACCGCTTCGGAAACCATCAGGACCTCGGTCGTCAGGAGGCTGCCGTCATCGGCGATGTAGACGCCGCCGGTGATGGCCGAGGCGAGGCCGACATAGTCGAATGTCCCGACCACGGCGAGGTCCGCGCCTCCGGGCTGCGGCGGCCAGCTCGCACATTGCGGTTCGCTCAGAACCTTGCCGACGAGGTCGTCCTTTACCGGATCGGTGCATCCGAGACCTGAGGTCGGATCGCCGAAGGCAAGGGACGTGAAGCTAGGAAACGTGATCCAGTCCGGCGAGAGGGGCGTGGCCTCGGCGCGGGAGAGGATCATCATGACTGCGAATGCGGAAACAAGATGCAGTGTTCTAAGCATGACAGACCTCCATATGAAGTGAAGTCTACCCGGAACCCTGCACTCAGGAGGCGACAGGAGAGGTGAGTCTGTCAAGCTTGCAGCGCAGCCGATGCTGCGCATCGGTCGTCCCACGGCCCCGCGCGTCCGGACCGGGCGGGCCTGCAGGGCGGGGCCCTTACGAGGGCGGGACCGGTGGCGAAAGCGGCCGCTCAGGCGGCGGCCGACACCTCGGCCAGGGCCGCGGGCAGGGCGGCGGCCAGGGCGGCAAGATCGGCTTCGTTGCCACAGGAAATGCGGATGCAACGGTCCTGCGGTGCGACGAAGGGCATGCGGATGAAGACCCCGCGCGCGCCGAGCGCCGCGACCAGCGCACGGGCAAAATCGCCGTCGCGGCCGCAGTCGATGGTCACGAAGTTGGTCGCCGACGGCAGCGGGTCGAGGCCGTTGTCGCGGGCGATCGCGGCGATGCCGTCACGGGCGGCGGCGACCTTCGCGCGGGTCTCGGCCAGCCAGGCGTCGTCCTGCAGTGCCGCCAGCGCGCCGATCTGCGCGGCGCGGTTCATGCCGAAGTGGTTGCGGATACGTTCGAAGCCCGCGATCAGGTCCGGCGCACCGACGGCGTAGCCGACCCGGGCCCCCGCCATTCCGTAGGCCTTTGAAAACGTGCGCATCCGGATGATGCGGGGATCGTCGTAGGGCAGCGGCACGGCGCAGTCGTCGGGCGCGAATTCGGCATAGGCCTCGTCCAGGACCAGGAGCGTGTCGCCCGGTAGCGCAGGGATGGCCTCGGCCACCCGGGTGCCGGGCAGGTAGCTGCCCATCGGGTTGTCGGGATTGGCGAAGTAGACCATCTTGGCCCCGGTCTCGCCCGCCCGCGCGATCAGGGCCGGCAGATCCTCGGCATCGTCGCGGTAGGGCACCATCTCGAGCCGCCCGCCGAAGCCGGTCACGTGGTAGTTGAAGGTCGGATAGGCCCCGGCCGAGGTCACCACCACGTCGCCCGGTGCGACCAGCATCCGGGCGAGGTAGCCGAGCAGCCCGTCGATGCCTTCGCCGACCACGATGTGGTCCATGGTCACGCCCAGCCGGTCGGCCAGCGCGGCGCGCAGGTCGTGGCTGGCCGGATCGCCGTATTGCCAGATCGCACCCGCGGCTTCCTGCATCGCGACCACCGCCCTGGGCGAGGGGCCAAAGACATTCTCGTTCGCGCCGAGCCGCGCGTCGAAGGCGGCGCCGCGGCGGCGTTCCAGTTCCTCGGGCCCGACAAAGGGCACGGTGGCGGGTAGTCCGGCGACAAGGTCGGTGAAGCGTGCATTCGTCATGGCGCGCGGGATACGGCGGCGCAGGGCCACTCGGCAAGTGAAATCCGCAGCGTCGCTCTGGACGCGGGCGGGCGGATCGGGTGCAGTCCGCGCAACATGGACCGAGGAGAACTGGAATGGCACGCGTATCTGTCGAGATCGAGGATCACATCGCGCGGGTGACGCTCACCCGGGGCGACAAGATGAACGCCGTGGACCCCGAGATGAAGGAGGCCATCGTCGCCGCCGGCGAAAGCCTGATCGGGCGGGACGACATCCGCGTCGTGGTGCTGTCGGGCGAAGGCCGCGCGTTCTGTGCCGGGCTCGACATGGCCAGCTTCGGCACGATGGCGAAAGAAGACCCGATGCGCCGCATGATGCTGCGAACGCATGGGCTGGCGAACATCTCGCAGCGCGTGTCGACCGTCTGGCGCGACGTGCCGGTGCCGGTGATCGCGGCGGTGCACGGCGTGGCCTATGGCGCCGGGATGCAGCTGGCGATCGGCGCCGACATCCGGATCGCCGCGCCCGATGCCAAGCTGTCGATCATGGAAATGAAGTGGGGTCTTGTCCCGGACATGGGCGGGATGCCGGTGTTCAAGAACAACGTGCGCTCGGACGTGCTGCGCCTGCTGACCTACACCGCAGAGCCGGTGACGGCGGAACAGGGTCTGACCTGGGGGCTGGTGACGGAACTGGCGAATGATCCGCTGGCCCGCGCGATGGAGATCGCCCAGGTCATCGCGGGCAAGTCGCCCTCGGCCATCCGGGCGGCGAAGCGGCTGATCGACTTTGCCGAAAGCGGTGCGGACGAAAAGGCCGTGCTGCTCGAGGAAAGCCGCGAACAGGCGAACCTGATCGGCGGGGACCACCAGAAAGAGGTGATCGCGGCCAACATGCAGAAGCGCGCAGCGAACTTCGACTGAGGCGCCGCGCGACGCGTCGGACTAGGAAAAAGGCCCGGGCGTCGCAGCCCGGGCCTTCGTGTTTGATCGGGACCGTGTTCCGTCAGCCGACGGCGCGCTGGTCCGGGCGGAACCCGATGCGGTCGCTGGCGCTGAACCGGCCGCCCTTCACCTTGCGGATCTTGCCTTCGCGCAGGAGGGTGCCGAAGGCGCGCAGCGCGTCCTCGCGGCTGTAGGCCTCAGGGTCGATCTCGCGCACGCGGCTCATCAATTGCGGGCGGGAGAATTGTTCGCGTCCCTCGACAAAGGCGAGGTAGGAGGCCGCGGCCTCGAGCACCTCGGCCAGTTCCTCGGCGCCGGTTTCCTCGAGGAAGGCCGGGAAGCCTTCGCCCTTGGCGGCGGCCGGGACGTCGCCGTCCATCGCCTCTTCCGCCTCGCTTTCCTGGCGGATCAGGTCGGCGACCGAGACACGGCGTGGGCGCACCGGCTCGCGGTGTTCGGCGGCGATGTCAACGCGCTGTTCGGCAACCAGGCGCAGCGGGGCCGGCTTGTCCTCGGACCGGCGCTGCTGGGCTTCGCCGGAGGCCTGCGGACGGCGCGGACGCACCACCTGGGCGAGGTCCTCGCGGTAGGGGTTGATGCTGTCCTCGTGCGAGATCGCGCCAAGGTCGGACCCGGCGGCCTTTTCGGCCTTGGTCGCGGCGACGGCGGCACGCAGGTGCTGGATCGCGCTGCGGCGGCGGGTGCCCTCGGTCTCGTCCAGCTGGCTGTTGGTTTCCGCAAGGATGCGGTCCATGTCGCCGGTGGAGTTCGTGGCGTCGAGCTTGGCGCGGCCGGCGTGGATCGCGGCGACACCGGCAACGGCGGCCGCAGGGGCGACGGCGGGCGCGTCGTCGTCCTCGGCATCGTCATAGGCCTCGTCCGGGGTGTCGCCCTCGTCGAAGAAGCTGTCGTCTTCGTCGGCCTCGGCCAGTTCGGCCGCGTCCTCGTCCTGGGAAAGCGCCTCTTCCCACTCGTCCTCGTCGTCGTAGACGGCGGTCTCGTCCTCTTCGGCCGCGACCTCGGCCGTTTCCATGGTCTCCTCGGCCTCGATCTCGGCCAGTTCGGATTCCAGGTCGGCCTCGTCCTCGGCTGAGAGCGTGGAGGCTTCTTCCGCGGCAGGCTCTTCGGCCTGGGCCCCGATCGCGGCCTCGTAGTCGCGGCGCTTGACCTTCACGACGCGGGCCCAGCCGGTCGAAACGGCGGCAGCGGCTGCAGCGGTGGCGACGGGAGAGGGGGTGTCGTCCTCGTCCTCGATGTCTTCCGCGGCTTCGGCTGCGACATCGTCGGAGTCGTCCTCGGCAAAGGTGTTGTCATCCTCGGCGTCGAACGCGGCGACGTCGTCGTCCTTGGTTTCGAAGGGTTCGTCTTCGTCGTCGAACGCGGCTGTCTCGGCGTCGTCTTCGAAGGCCTCTTCGGCCTCTTCTTCCATCTCGAAGGCGTCCGCCTCGTCCACCTCGTCCGCGTCGTAGGACGCGTCTTCGGCCACGGATGCGTCGTCCTCGTCCATGGTCTCGGCGACCATGTCCTCGGCAAAGCTGTCGTAGAGGGTGTCATCCTCGGCGTCGGCCAGGGCGTCCTCGTCCTCGGCGACCTCTTCGACGGAGCCCTCCATGGCCTCGACGTCGGCTGCGGCCTCCATCTCGGCAAAGGCGCCTTCCTCCGGCTCGCCCTCGGTCGGGGTCACGGTGGCGTCGAACAGGCTGTCGTCGGCGGCGTCCTCGTCCTCGAGGTCCTCGGCAAAGTCGCTGACCGCGGCGGCCGCGGCGGTGCGCGAGACGACCGAACGGATGCGGCTGAGCTTGGATGCGATGTTGTCGTCGGCCACCGGCGCGGCGGGGACCGGGGTCACGTCGTCCCAGCTGTCGGCGGCGGGCTCTTCGACCGTCTCAACCGGCGCTTCGGCCACCGGGGCCGGCTGCGGCGCGGGGGCGGGTTGCGGTGCGGCGGCGGCGGCGGGCAGCGGCGCGGGGGCCGGCTGCGCCTGCGCCTCGTTCCCGGAGCGGAGCACGATGCCCTCGTCGGACGCGCGCGCCTCGACCCGGCGGGTCGTGCTGCGTTCGGCGATCCGGGCCAGCATCTCGGCATCGGGGGTCGGCGGTTCGGCGCCGAAGAAGCGATCGTCGGCGGCCAGGTCGCGGAAGTATTCGGCGATGGCCTTCATCGTCTCGAATGCGTCGTCAAAGCCTTCGAGCGTGCAGGAGAACGTCCCATACGAGACGGTCAGAATCTTGTTCGAATCTACCACGGTGATGCTCGCTTTTTCTTTCTAACCTTATGTGGGCCCGGCACTGCTCTGGAGCCTCGACAGGATAAACGATGCGACACAACCTGCCCGAATCTATGGTGCATTGAGTGTCATTTTGTGACGATTGTATGGTTCCTGTCCACGCAACACCGGGGAGTCTTAACAAGTGATATCGGTAAAAAGCCGCGAAAATGTGGCGCTTCTCGGCGGGGCGGCTGTTTCCGATGCGTTAACAGACGAGGTTCTCGGGCTCTGCGGCCCGGTGGTGGCGGCCGACGGCGGCGCGACCCATGCCCTGGCCCGCGGGATCGTGCCCGACGCGGTCATCGGCGACATGGATTCGTTGGCTCCCGGGGACATGGCCCGCCTGCCCGCGGCGCGGGTGCACCGGATTGCAGAACAGGACACCACCGACTTTGACAAAGCCCTGCGCCACATCACGGCGCCGCTGGTCATAGGCGCGGGGTTCAGCGGCACGCGGGCGGATCACGCGCTGGCGGCCTACACGGTGCTGCTGCGCCGGGCCGGCCGGCGCTGCCTGCTGGCGGGCGAGGACGAGGTCGTGTTCCTCTGCCCGCCCGAGGTGGCGCTGACCCCGGCTGAGGGCAGCTGGTTCTCGCTCTACCCGCTGGGTCCGGTGACCGGGCGCTCCGAGGGGCTGGAATGGCCGATCGAGGGGATCGCCTTTGCGCCCGAAAGCCGGGTCGGAACCTCGAACCGCGTGACCGGACCGGTGCGGCTGGAGGTGTCGGCGCCGCGGATGCTGGTGATCATGCCTCGGGCGGAATTGGCGGCAACGGCTCGATCTCTGTCGGACGCGCCCGCGCGATGGCCCGTTCCCGCAGAACGATGAACAGCCCGGCGGCGACGGTGATCAGGATGCCCACCAGGGCGAGCCCGTCCGGCCAGTCGCCAAAGACCAGCAGGCCGATGATCGCGGCCACCGGGATCTCGAGGTACTGGATCGGGGCCAGCGTGGCCGAGGGCGCATAGCGCAGCGACCAGGTCATTAAGAGGTGCCCCAGCGTGCCGAGCGCGCCGATGGCAAAGAGCAGGAAGGCATCCCGTCCGTCGATCTCGCCGAAGGCGGCCATCGGGACGTCGCCCATCTGCAGCAGCAGGACCAGCGGGATCAGCGCGCCCGTCGCCATGGCGCCCGACACCATCTGCAGCCCGATCGGATCGGTGTGCGGTGCCAGTTGCCGCGTGACGAGGATGAAGAACGAGAAGTTCACCGCCACGCCAAGCGGCAGGAGGGCTGGCCAACCCACTTCGGCAAAGCTGGGCTGGATGACGAAGAGCGTGCCGATAAAGCCGACGACGCAGGCGCCCAGGCGGCGATAGCCGACCTCTTCACCCAGGAAGAACCGGCCGAGGATCAGCAGGATGAACGGCATGACGAAGGCGATGGCGACCGCATCGGCCAGCGGCAGGTAGCGCAGGGCGGTGAACATCATCCCGATCCCGAGGATGTGCAGCCCCGTCCGCAGGATGGCGAGCCAGAGCAGACGGCCGCCAAGGCGCCATTCCCGGCCGGTCAGGACGACCAGCGGCAGCAGGAGGATGAACTGGATCGCGAAACGGATGGTCAGCAACTGGCCGAGCGGCTGGCTTTCCCCCAGGAGCTTGGCCACCGCGTCGCCCATCGGGGCCACGACGCAGAATCCGATCATCAGGAGGATGCCGAGGAGGGGATTGTCCTTAGTCATGACGTGACGCTATTTGGCGTCAGGACTATTGTCCAATCAAACATGTGTTTCAGTACGGCTCCGGCGGGTGAACGTGGGCGCGCGGCCACAGCGCCTGCCTTCGGCTCAGGGCAGGGGGGCAAGTCCGGCGTCCTGCATCAGCCGCTCGGTCTCTTCCGCGACCAGCCGTTCCTGCCCGGCGCCCTGGATCGGGACGCGGCCCTGTTCCAGGAACAGCGGCGCCGACAGCGGCGTGATGCGTCCGGGCGTGACGTGATCGATGCGGCCACGGGTGCGGGCCAGCATCTCTTCCACCCGGCCGAAATCGACAAGGCCCCGCATCGCCTCGGTCCGGGTGATCTGCAGGAGGAGGTGGTCGGGATCGTACTTTTGCAGGGTGTCATAGAGGATGTCCGACGAGAACGCGGCCTGCCGCCCCGACGATTTTCCGCCGCGCGGCTGGTTGCGCATGATCAGCCCGGCGATCTGGGCCGAGGCGCGAAAGGTCCGCTTCATCAGCGCGTTGTCGGTCAGCCACCGGTCCAGCCCGTCGCGGATCGCCGCCGCATCGAACAGCGGCACGGGATCGCTGAGATGCTCAAGCCCCCAGATCAGCGTGGCGTAGTCGGTCGCGACGAAACCCAGCGGGTCGAGGCCCAGTTCCTCCATCCGCTTGGAGAGGATCAGGCCCAATGTCTGCTGCGCATTGCGGCCCGCCAGGCCATAGATCACCAGGTTCTGGCGGCCGTCGTGCGGAAAGCTCTCCAACAGCAGACGCCCGGGCTCCGGCAGGCGCGAGACTTCGCGCTGGAGGTGCAGCCATTCGGCGGTGTGGCGCGGCAGGTTGGGCCAGGTCTCTTGCTGGAAGAGCCGCAGGATGCGGTGGCTCAGCTGGGTCGAGGTGGCGAACTTCGACCCGGCAAAGACCGCGATCTTGGGTTTGCGGGCGGCGTTGCGGGTGACCTCGACCGTCAGTTCGTTCAGCCCTTCGTAGCGCACGATTCGCCCGCCGATCAGGAAGGTGTCGCCGGGGGTGAGCGAGGCGGCAAAGCCCTCTTCGATCTCGCCCAGGGGGCGTCCGCCGCCGTGCTTCATCCGCACCTTCAGCTTGTCGTAGTCGAAGATCGTGCCGAGGTTCATCCGGATCAGCGTCGTCGCGCGCGGATCGCGCAGGTGCCAGAGCCCGTCGGCCCCCTGCTGCAGCCGTTTCCAGCGATCATAGGCCCGCAGTGCGTAGCCGCCGGTCGCGGTGAAGTCGAGGCAGGCGTCGAATTCCGCGCGGCCGAGGTCGGCATAGGCACCGGTGGTGATCACCTCGGCATAGAGCGCGTCAGCGTCGAAGGGGCCGGCGCAGGCGGTGATCAGGATGTGCTGGCAGAGAACGTCGCGCGGCCCGGGACCGCGCGGGTCTCCGTCAAGGTCGTGTTCCTTCACCGCCTCGAGCGCCGCGACGCATTCGACCACCTCGAACCGGTTGGCCGGCACCAGCAGGGCCTTGGACGGCGCGTTGTAGCGGTGGTTGGCGCGGCCGATGCGCTGCACCAGCCGCTTGACGTTCTTCGGCGCGCCGACCTGGATCACCAGGTCCACGTCACCCCAGTCGATCCCGAGGTCGAGCGAGCCGGTGCAGACCACCGCCCTGAGGCGCCCCTGCGCCATGGCCTTTTCCACCCGCCCGCGCTGCGTCCGGTCGAGTGAGCCGTGGTGGATGCCGATCGGCAGCCCCTCGGCATTGGCCATCCAGAGGTTGTGAAAGAAGATCTCGGCCTGGGCGCGGGTGTTGTGGAAGACGAGCGTCGTCTTGTGCTGGCGGATCTGCTCGAGCACCGCCGGGATCGCGTAGCTGCCACCGCCGCCTGACCATGGTGGGCGCTCTTCCGTCTCGAGCATGGCGATGTCGGGATCGGGGCCGGGATCGGCAGTCAGGATCTCGCAGGGGTCGGGGTGGCGGGCCAGCAGGCGCGCGATGGCCTGCGGATCCTCGACCGTGGCCGAAAGACCGACCCGCCGCAGGCCGGGGCAGAGCGTCTGGAGCCGCGACAGGGCAAGGAACAGCTGATCGCCGCGCTTGGAGTCCGCCAGCGCGTGGATCTCGTCGACCACGATGCGTTGCAGACCGGCGAAGATGCGCGGTGCGTCGGGGTAGGAGATCAGAAGGGCGAGGCTTTCGGGCGTCGTCAGCAGGATATGCGGCGGGTCGGCACGCTGCCTGCGCTTCTGGGTGTAGGAGGTGTCGCCGGTTCGGTCCTCGATCCGGATCGGCAGGCCCATCTCTTCGACCGGGGCGGTCAGGTTGCGGCGGATATCGGCGGCCAGCGCCTTGAGCGGCGAAACATAAAGCGTGTGCAGGCCCTTGTGCTGCCCGTCGGCCAGTTCGACCAGCGTCGGCAGGAACCCGGCCAGGGTCTTGCCGCCCCCCGTGGGCGCGATCAGCAGCAGCGCCGGATCCGCCGCGCGGTCCAGCATCGCCTGCTGGTGCGGGTGGATATGCCAGCCGCGCGAGGCGAACCAGCCGGGGAAAGGCGCCGGAAGCGTGTTCATCCTTCGTTCTTAGGGCATTCCGGGATTCGGGCAAGGGGCGGGCGGGACCGAGCTTTGCACAGCCCCTTCGGTCCGAGGCGCAGATGGGCCCGCTGCGTCCTGTGCTTGCGGCCCCCTGGCGCATGGCGCGCCGGTGCCGCCGTCGGGGAGCAGGACGGCCGGCCTTAACCCAGCAGCGTCTTCAGCTTGGCGGCCAGCTTCTCGATCTCGGGCTGGACCCGGCCGGCATTCATCGTCTCGGCCTGGTCGGCCCAGTGCGAATAGCGCTCCAGCAGCGGGAAGAAGGTGTCAATCTCCTCCATCGTCCAGCCCGAGAGGTATTCGCCCAGGATCAGGAACTTGATGGTGCGGATCGCATCGACGATGGCCTGGCCTTCCTCGGTCAGCTCGACCACCGTGCGGCGGGCGTCCTCCTGCGAGACGGCGCGCTTGACGAAGCCCTGGTTGATCAGGTCCGACACCAGCCGCGAGGCGCGCGAGGGGTCGATCCCGAGCCGGGTCGAGATGGTCGACACCATGGTTTCCGTGTCGTCGCGCCCGAATTCGTTCGAGGGCGCCCAGATCGCGATCAGGACGTCCAGCTTGGGCAGGTCGAGCGGCAGGTCGAGCTCGCGCAGGGCCATGCGCCCGATCTCGCGCTTCTGCACGCGGCGGCGCCAGATCTGCACGATCGCGTCGAGCTGCAGCGCACGGTCGGTCACCTCGGGCGCGATCCCGGCCTTGGCCAGGTTCGCCTTCATCACGTCGTCGCGGGAGCCTATGTCTTTCCCTCCGTTGCCGGGCCGGTGGGGCCCGCGGTCACTCTTTACCCGAATATACGTGCTGTTGACATGCAATTGCCAGTGGCACATGATGGATCGAGCAGAGATTACCACTGGCCGCGCGATTTCCAAGCCGCGCGGGGCCGGTGCCTTCAAGGTGTTCCCGCATGGCCGCAGACGGCGCCCAACAGATCCAGCCCCCGATCGAATCCGGGCGGCTGCGCGTGATCCTCGTCGCGGTGGCGTCGACGCTGTTCCTGGCCTCGCTCGGGAACACCGTCGTGGCCGCCGCGCTGCCGCGCATCGTCAGCGAACTGGGCGGGCTGGAATACATCACCTGGGTCGTCACGGCGTTCCTGCTGGCCTCGACCATCGGGGCGCCGATCTCGGGCCGGCTGGGCGACATGTACGGCCGCAAGATCGTGCTGCAATGCGCGATCGGGGTGTTCCTGGTCGGGTCGGTGATCTGCGGGCTGGCCCAGAACATGGGCACGCTGGTCGCCGGACGGCTGGTGCAGGGCTATGGCGGCGGGTCGCTGATCGTGGTCTCTATGGCCTCGGTGGCCGACGTCCTGCCGCCGCGCCAGCGGGGCCGGGCGCAGGGCGCCCTGTCATCGGTCTTTGGCCTGTCGACGATCATCGGGCCCCTGGTCGGTGGCTACATCGTCTCGACGATGAACTGGCACTGGATCTTCTGGCTGAACCTGCCGATCGGGCTGGTGGCCTTTGTCGTGATCACGCTGGTGATGGACAAGGCGCCGCCCACGGGCAAGCACAAGATCGACTTTGTCGGGGCCTTCCTGCTGGCCACGCTGCTGAGCTGCGCGGTGCTGGTCGCCAACATCGGCGGGGCGGTGATGCCCTGGACGAGCCTGCCGGTCCTCAGCCTGATCGCGCTGGCGCCCGCCGTGCTGATCGCGTTTGTCTTTGTCGAACGTGTCGCGGCCGAGCCGATCATGCCGCCGAGCCTCTTCGCGATCCGGAACTTCCAGGTGGCGAACTCGATGAACTTCCTCGTCGGAATGACCATGTTCGGCACCATCGCCTTTGTCCCCACCTTCCTGCAGGTGGTGAAGGGGCTGGAGCCCGCGACCTCGGGCCTCTACCTCGTCGCGATGATGACCGGGCTGATCGGCACCTCGATCCTCGCCGGGCGGTTCATGTCGAAGACCGGGCGCTACAAGTGGATGCCGACCGCCTCGACCGCGTTCCTGACGCTGGCGATGCTCGCGCTCTACACCATCGGGCCGGACACGCCGCATTGGCGGCTGCTGCTGAGCCTCTTCATGGTCGGGGTCGGCATCGGGCCGACGATGAGCGTCTCGATCGCCGCGATCCAGTCGGCCATCCCGGTCGAGAACATCGGCATCGGCACCGCCAGCGTGAACATGTTCCGCCTGACCGGGGGCGCCATCGGCACCTCGTTCTTTGGCGGCATCTTCGCCATGGGGCTGTCCCGGCACGTGCGCCCGCTCCTGCCGGGGGCGGGCGACGGGCCGGTGACCTATGAGCGCGTCATGACGCTCGACCCGGACCTGCGCGCGCAGGTGGTCCAGGCCTTTGCCGATGCGATCACGCCGATCTACCTGGTGGCGGCGGCGCTCGCGTTCATCGCCTGCCTGATCTCGATCCGGCTCGAGGAACTGCCGCTGGGGGATTCCATCCCGGTGCGGCGCGGCGCCCCGACGCCGGCGGAGTGATCCGGGCTTTCGTCGATTAGTTGCGCCGCCCGGCGGGCGTCGCGCGGGCGATGCCCGCCCCGGCCATCGAGGCCGGGCCGGGCATGGTGCCTCCGGCGGGGATACGGAACCAGGGGAAGACTGGGCGCGCGTTACTTCACGATGTGTTCGTCGCGGACGAACATGTTCGCCCAGGCGCGATCGATCAGCTCGGGCGTCATCTGGTTCGGGATGCCTTCGAACTGGCAGATCGAGATCATCTGGTCGATCAGGAACACCGGCTGGTAGTTCGCGAAGTTGTTGTTGATCGTCGGGTATTTCTTTTTCAGCAGGTGAACCAGCGCCGGCTCGGACAGCGGCATGTCCTTCTTGCGGGCGACGAGGGCGAAGATCTTGAGGAAGTTCTCCTGGCTCGGCCCGTCGACCTTGATCTTGTAGAAGATCCGGCGCAGCGCGGCCTGGTCGAAGATTTCGTTCGGGTGGAAGTTGGTCGAGAAGATCACCAGCGTGTCGAAGGGGACCTCGAACTTCTCGCCCGACTGCAGGGCGAGGATGTCCTTGTTCTCTTCCAGCGGGACGATCCAGCGATTGACCAGCTTCTGCGGCGGTTCGACCTGGCGGCCAAGGTCGTCGACGATGAAGACGCCGCCGGTGGCCTTGAACTGCAGCGGCGCCTGGTAGGTGCGCGCGACGGGATTGTAGACGAGGTCGAGCATGTCGAGCGTCAGCTCGCCGCCGGTGATGACGGTCGGCCGGTCGCAGAGAACATAGCGGTTGTCGAACCGGTTGCCGGCGCGGCGGAGCGCACTGGGGTCGTCGACCTGTTCCTCGGCCGCGGAATGCACGATCGGGTCGTAGACGGTGATCACCTGGCCGGCGTATTCGACGGCCTTCGGAACGTAGATCCGGTCACCGAGCGCGTCGCGGATGCCGTTCGAGATCGAGGATTTCCCGTTGCCCGGCGGGCCGTACATCAGGATCGACCGGCCCGAGGAGACGGCGGGCCCGAGGGTCGAGATCAGGTTTTCCGGCAGGACGAGATGGCCCATGGCCGCGGTCAGGTTGTCGCGGGTGATCTGGATGTTTCGGATCGACTGACGCTCGATCTGCTCGTGGTAGACCTCGAGCGGGACGGGCATGGCGCCGTAGTATTCGGACTGCTTCAGGGCGTCGTTGGCGCGGGACTTGCCGGCGTCGGTCAGCTGGTAGCCCATCTCGTTCGAGGCGGTGGCCTTCAGCGTGCCGGTCGCCTCGAGCAGGGTCTGCTCGCGCGCGATGTCGATGAGTTCCTGGGTGACGGGCGCCGGCAGCGACACGGCCTGCGCGATGGCGCTGACCGTCTCGACGTGCTTGCGGAAGATGGTTTTCAGCAGGATGTCCCGCATCATGACAAGCGGCAGCTGCATCTCTTCCAGAGAGCGCGGCAGTGGCGGGGGCGTCACGCCCGTTTGGACCTGCATGTTCATCGTGGCATCAGCCCCTTGGCGATTCCGTTACGTTTCCGATTCGGCACGGCGTCCGGCCCCAGCTTTCTGCCGCCCGATTATGTCTTTCCAAAGCCTTGAGCGGCTTCGTAATGTGTCAGAAAACACATGAGGGCAGGATGAGCGCGGCGCAGGTACGGCTTTTTTGTGGAATTCTGGCTGGTTACCTCGCGTTACAGCTGGGGCTGGTCTGGCTGGCCGATGGCTTCCGTTTTGCCCGCCACGAAGGCGACATGCTGCACCTCGCGGAGCTGGTGCTGCGGATGGCCTCGGGCGAGGTGCCGCACCGCGATTTCGTCACCCCGATCGGGGACCTCGCGATCCGCCCGATGGCCTGGATGATGGCCCTTGGCACGGGGCTGGGGGCCGCGATGCTCTGGGGGCAGATCCTGGTGGCGCTGGCGCTGATTCCGATGGTCGTCTGGACCGGCGTGTCACGCTTAAGATTCTGGCTTGCAACGGTTTTCGGGCTGGTCGTCCTGGGGCTGGCCACGGCGCAGGTCTTTGGCGGCTGGGACGTGCAGCTGTCGCTTTCGATGCATTACAACCGCTGGGCCTGGGCGCTGAGCTTTGTCCTCGTCGTGCTGGTGGTGGTGCCGCCGCGCGGGCCGTCGCGACCGGCGCTGGACGGCGCGGTCATCGGCCTTTGCCTTGCCGCCGTGGCGCTGATCAAGGCGAGCTTTGCGGTGGCACTGGTGCTGCCGGTGCTGCTGGGGCTGATGCTGCAATGGCGGCGGGTCGACATCCTCGCGGGGCTCGCTGCCGGGCTGGCGGTCTGCGCGCTCTACGCGCTGGCCCTCGGCCCGTCGTTCTGGATCGGCTACGCCCGCGACCTGCTGCAGGTGCTGGGCTCGGACATTCGGGCCTATCCCTCCCATGCGCTGGACGAGGTGGTGCTGTCGCCGCTCTTCCTGCCGGCGACGGCGGTCGGGCTGGCGGCGGGGCTGCTGGTGCGGGCCGTGGACCGGGCGGCGGGGCTGACACTGCTGATGCTGCTGCCGGCCTTCGCCTACATCTGCTACCAGAATTTCGGCAACGATCCCCTGTGGCTGGTTCCGGTCGCCACCTGCCTTGTCGCCATGCTGCCCGCCGCTGAAACCGGGCCGCGCCGGGCGATGGAGGCAGCGGCGCTGGCCGGGGTCGTCGTAGTGGCGCCCGCCCTGATCAACACGCTGTGGAGCCCGCTGCGGTTCCTCAGCCACCCCCGTGCGATGTTCGAGCCGCTGGTTGCCGAACCCTCGGGCGCCGACCTGCTGACGCTGTCGAGCCGGATCGGCCCCAGCATCGCCTTCACCCCGATCCACCCGGTGCCGGACGAGCACAAGATCTTCTTTCGCGGACGCGAGCTGCCGGAATGCAAGCAGGACGGCGGGCTGGTGGGAGAGTTGCGGGCCCAGGTCGCGGCGCTGGCGGCGCAGGGCATCGTCACCGGGCCGCAGCCCTACGTGGCGGATTTCCAGGCGCCGCACTGGATGCTGTCGGACCTAAGCCGCCTGCCGGGCGCGGCGCCGTGGTATTACGACGGGTTGCCGGGATTCGGCGCGGCGACGCACCTGCTGGTGCCCGACTGCCCGTCGAAGCCCGCGGTTCGGGCGCGGATTCTCGGCCTGATCGACGCGGCCGAGGTGCCTCTGACAGAGGTTCATCACGGCGCGGGCGTCACGCTCTACGCGATCGGCTCAGCGGCCGAGGAAGATGCCCAGTAGCAGGTAGATCGACAGGGTCGCACCAAGCGCGAGGCCCATCGGGAAATCCCGTTCGCGCGTCCAGCTTTCCCAGTCGGGCGCCAGCCGCCTGAGCGGGCTGTGCTTGATCATCCGGTGGGTGACGAAGGCGGCCAGCACGTTCGCGGTGAAGAGCGCCAGCAGGAAGCGCAGGTCGCCAAGCGCGATGTAGGGCGCGGCGGCGGCCATGAACTTGGCATCGCCTGCGCCAAGCAGCCCGCCGGCGTTCGCCAGGATGCCGAAGAGCAGCATCACTACCAGTTGCAGCAACCGCCAGAGGTAGGTGTCAAAGGGCAGCACGAAGGGGCCGAGCACCATGAAGGCCCCCGCTAGCATGAGCACGGTGCCGTTCGGGATCCGCATCCCGCGCATGTCGCTCCAGCAGGTGTAGAGCGACAGCGGGATGGCCGGGATCGCGAGGACCAGCGCGGATTGGCTGCTGATGTCCATCGGGCGGTGGCGGGCCTCAGGCCTCGAGCGCGCGCAGCGCCCGAACCGCTTCCTCGAAATGCTGCGGATGGGTGGCGATCGCGTCGCGCAGCAGGGACTTGCCGGTTTCGACATCGCCCTGTTTCACCGCCGTCAGGCCCATGGTCTGCAGCAGTTGCGCGCGTTCGGTCTGGCTCATCTGGATGACGGGCAGGGTGTACTTGCGCTGTGCGCCGCGGGCCAGGATGAGGTTGTTCTTGGCCGTGAACATCGTCGGTTCCTGCTTGAGCGCGTCCCCGAAGAGCCGTTCGGCCCCGGCGAAATCTCCGCGCGTCAGCTTGGAGTAGCCCCAGTTGTTCAGCACGCCGGCGGGTTTCGTGGTCAGGCCGGCCGCGATCTCGTAGAAGCTGTCCGACTTGGACCATTCCTTGTTGCTGTCGGCGACCATCGCCTCGAGCCGGTAGCGCTTGTAGGTCTCGAAGGTCGGCGGGATCTGGTCGAGAACCTCGTTGGCCTTGTTCCAGTCGCCGGCCCGGATCAGCGCGTCGGCGTAATCCACGCGGTCGTCGTTGGTGGCGTCCTTGTTGGCCACGACCTTGGCCCAGACCGGCACCGCTTCGGTCGCGCGCTGCGCACGGATCATGCTCTGTGCGAGACCGCGCTGGATGTCGATCCGGTCGGGATTGTCGACCGAGGTGCGCTGGAAGTACTTCACCGCCTCGTTGGGGTCGGCGACGGTCAGCATGATGTCGTTCATGTCGGACTCGTCGACCACGTTCACGTCCCGGAAGGCGCGGTTGACTTCGGAAGGGTCAGACTTGTTGCAGGCCGACAGGGTCACGGTGCCCGCGAGGCACATGGTCACGATAAGGGAACGGCGCATTGCCTGCGTCCTTCTGCTGCTCTGCCTCAATGCTCATGGTATCTGACGGATGAGGTATTCGCTGCTGCCCCGCCGTACCAATTTATAGTCTTGGTCTTCGTTATCCTCAGAATAGCTCGATTTTTCAAGTTTTTCGAGCGCGAGCCTCAGATTGTCCCGGATTGCGTCACTTTCGCCATTGTCGAGCGCGTAGGCCCGTTTGAACATCTGCACCGCTTCCGAGGTCTCGCCCTTCTCCAGCAGAACGATGCCGAGGTTGTTCCAGGTCTCGGGCACGGCGTCGTCGCTTTCGACCGCCTCGCGCAACTGGCGTTCCGCCTGGTTGAGCCGCCCGAGCCCCAGGTTCGCGGTGCCGAGTGCCGACAGAACGTCGACGGTCAGGCCCTGTTCGGCCGCCGCGCGGGTGAAGGCGTCGAGGGCGAGCTCGTATTCGCCGGCGTCCATCAGGCGGTGCCCGACGACAAGCCCGTCGACGGCCTTGGCCCCGGGCTTGATCCCGGGGGCAAAGACCTGGTCCTCTGAGGGGGAAAAGCCGCCCGGGGTACAGGCGGCCAGTCCGATCGTGGATGTGATGATGATGGCGAGTAAGGATTTCGCCATGAATGCCCTGCCTCTTGTCAGGGGCCGAGAGACCCCATTTGCGTGATGCCGTGCACCGAGGGGCCGACCAGGATGATCAGCAGCGGCGGCACGGTCAGCATCATTGTGGCAAGGGTCATCTTGGTCGGCAACTTGTTTGCCTTCTCCTCGGCACGCATCACGCGCTTGTCCCGCATCTCGGACGCGTAGACCCTGAGGGCATCGGCGATCGAGGTGCCGAAGGTGGCCGACTGCACCAGCACGGTGACAAAGGACGAGATGTCCATCACGCCGCAGCGTTCGGCCATGTCGTTCAGCACGGTGGCCTTGTCCTTGCCGGCCTTGGTCTCGTTCGCGACCATCTCGAATTCATCCGCCAGCGAGGGGTAGGAGGTGCGGATTTCCTTGGCTACCCGCAGAATTGCCTGGTCCATCGACTGGCCGGCCTCGACGCAGACCAGGAGCATGTCGAGCGTGTCGGGGAAGCCGTCCTGGATTTCCTCCTGCCGGGTCTGCTGGCGCTTGGTCACCCAGTACTTCGGGAACATGTAGCCGATGCCGCCAGGACCGAGGATCCACATCAGGGTCTGCTGCGTGGTCGGATCGCCGCCGGCCTTGAACAGCATGAAGTAGATCACGCCGAGGATGATCCCGAGGATGCCGAGCGCGAACTGGGCGAAGTGGTAGAACCGGACCGCGTCCCGCGACTTGTAGCCGGCCTGCAGAAGCTTGAGGCGGACGGCCGAGTATTCCTCTTCGTTCTGCGGTTCGAGGAAGTTCGAGTACTTCTCGAGCTTGTCGATCTTGCCGCCGCTCAGGCGCAGGCGGTCCTTCTTCTCGGAGCCGGCGGTGTTCTGCGCGTTCGCCTTGAGCTTGTCGATCGGGTCGACCTCGCGCCGCAGGAAGAAGGGCAGCGTGACGACGATGAGCAGCAGGCCTAGGCCGCCGACGAGGTAGAGCGCACCGAAGGGGCCCAGAAGGTCGACGAGGAACTGATTGATGGCGTCCATGGGGGCCTCCTCAGACCTTGATGTTGGTGAGCATGCGCATCACGTAGAGGTTCGCCGCAAGGAAGAGCACGACGATGATGCAGGCCGGGACGAAGTAGGGGTGATCCATGACCTCGTCGTAGTAATGCGGGTCGAGGATGTTGATGACGATCAGCGCGGCGATCGGGAAGCCGGACAGGAACTTGCCGGACCACTGGGCCTCGGCGGTGATCGCCTTCACCCGGCGGAACAGCCGGAAGCGCGACCGGATCACCCGGGCCAGGCCGGCCAGCACCTCGGCCAGGTTACCACCCGACTGCTGCTGGATGGTCACGGCGACGGCAAGGAAGCGCATGTCCTGCATGTCGAGCCGTTCGGCCATTTCCTTGAGCGCCTCGCCCATGTCACGGCCATAGGCGGCTTCGTCCGCGATGATGCCGAACTCGCTGGCCAGCGGGTCCGAGACCTCTTTCGCGACGATGTTGATTGCTGAGGAGAACGGGTGCCCGACCTTGAGCGAGCGGACCATGAGCTCGACCGCGTCGGGGAGCTGTTCCTCGATCATGTTGGAGCGCTTCTTGGCCTTGTGGTTGACCCAGGTGTAGACCGATCCGATGCCCATCATGACCGACACCGCGCCGCGGACGGCCAGGCTGGTATCGGTGCCCAGCGTCAGGCCGAGGAAAGCCACCACGCTCAGCAGGCCCATCAGCATCATCAGCTGCTGCGGCGTGAAGGCGATGGCCGCCTTCTGCGCCTTGTTGGCCAGGATCGCGTAGAGCGGGATCTGGCGCGAGGACATGTGCTGCTGCATTTCCTTGCGCAGCTTTTCCAGCACCTCTTCCCGCCCGGCGCCCTTTTCCAGCATCTCCAGCCGGCGGTTGACCCGGCTGTTCAGGCTGATCGATTTGCCGAAGATGGTGAGGTAGAGGCCCTCGACGAGGATCAGGACCCCGACAAAGATCAGGCCGTAGATCAGGGGGGCAGCAGAAATTGCCATGACGGTTACTCCGCAGCTACGGGATCGAAGATCGATGTCGGCAGGTCATAGCCCCATTGCTTGAACCGCTCCGAGAAGTTGGAGCGCACGCCGGTGGCGGTGAAATGGCCGATGATCTTGCCGTCGCCGGCAAGACCGACACGCTGGAAGCGGAACACTTCCTGCATCGAGATGACTTCGCCTTCCATGCCGGTGATCTCGGTGATCGAGACCATGCGGCGGGAGCCGTCCTGGAGGCGCGAGGCCTGCACGATGAGATGCACGGCCGAGGCGATCTGGGAGCGCACGGCCTTGAGCGGCATCTCGATCCCGGCCATGGCGACCATGTTCTCAAGACGGCTGATGCCGTCGCGGGCCGAGTTGGCGTGGATCGTGGTCATCGACCCGTCGTGGCCGGTGTTCATGGCCTGCAGCATGTCGATGACCTCCTCGCCGCGGGTCTCACCCACGATGATGCGGTCGGGACGCATCCGCAGCGCGTTGCGCAGACAGTCCCTCTGGGTCACGGCGCCCTTGCCCTCGACGTTGGCGGGGCGGCTTTCCATCCGGCCCACGTGCGTCTGCTGGAGCTGGAGTTCCGCCGTATCCTCGATCGTCAGGATACGTTCGCTGTCGTCGATGAACGACGAAAGCGCGTTGAGCGTGGTCGTCTTACCCGAACCGGTACCGCCCGAGACGATGATGTTCAGCCGGCAGGCCACGGCGGCCTGCAGGTAAGCGGCCATCTCTTCCGAGAAGGCGCCGAACTTCACCAGCTCGTCGATGCCAAGCTTGTCCTTCTTGAACTTACAAATCGACACCAGCGAGCCGTCGACCGCGATCGGCGGGACCATGGCGTTGAAACGCGACCCGTCGGCGAGACGGGCGTCGACGTAGGGGTTCGATTCGTCGACGCGGCGGCCGACGGCGGACACGATCTTGTCGATGATCCGCAGGAGGTGCTTTTCGTCCTTGAAGGTGACGTCGCTGAGTTCCAGCTTGCCGAACCGTTCGACAAAGATCTGCTGCGGGCCGTTGACCAGGATGTCGGCGATGCTGTCGTCCTTGAGCAGGCTCTCGAGCGGGCCGAGGCCCTTCACCTCGTCATAGAGTTCCTGGTTGAGGACGCTGCGCTCCTCGCGGTTCAGCACGATGCCCTTTTCCTGCAGCGTCTCGGTCGCGATGGAGTTGATCTCCATCTTCAGGTCCTGTTCGGACGCGGTGTCGAGCGCGGCGAGGTTGAGGTTATCGAGCAGGGCGCGGTGCAGTTCCAGCTTGATCTCGGCCAGGCGTTCCTTGCGCTTGCGGTTCTTGTCGGCGGCACCGGGCACGGCTTCGGCCTTCTGCGCCGGCATCGGCTTGCGCATCGCCTTGACCTTGGCCTGTTCCTCCGGAGAGACGGCGGCGCGGGGCTGCGTGTCGCGGCCGGCACCGGCGGCGGGGGCAAGCTTGGGCTTGTCCTGCTTCGGGGCCTGGGGCGGCTGCTGCTCCGGTTTCTTGTACTTCGAGAACATCTGGGTCTACCCTGTGGCGCGTGGTGTCAGCCCACGGCTTCCTGATCCGCCTCGACGCCGAGCTCATAGATCGACCGGGCGAGTTTCGCGATTTCCTTGCGCAGGGCGTTCTTGCCCGCGGTCTTGGCCAGAGGCACGCCGTGGTCACCGGCCTGCGAGATCTGCTTGCCGCCGTCCGGAAGCTGCAGCTCAATCGAGATCCCGAGGCTTTCGCCCAGGCGCTTGACCCGCTGCTTGCCGTTCAGGTCAAAGCCGGTCGGCGCGCGGTTCAGCGCGTAGCGCAGTTTTTCGACCGGCAGCTCCTCGGCCTGCAGCGCGCGTTTCAGGCGCTGGCAGTTCTGGGCCGAGCGCATGTCGAGCTCCATCACCGCGAAGTAGACCTGCGCGGCGCTCAGCACCGTCTCGGTCCAGTTCACGAGCGTCTTGGGCATGTCGACGACGACAAAGTCGAAGTGCGACCGGGCCATGTCGATGATGCGGGTGATGTCCTCGGCGCTGACGAAGTCGAGCGGCAGCATCTCGCCCGGAGAGGTCAGGACGTGCATCTTGTCCTCGAAGGGCAGCAGCGCCTGCATGAAGGCGTCGTCGTCCATCACCTCGGTGTCGGAGAGCAGCTCGTAGACCGCTTCGCGGCGAGGCAGGTCGAGATAGGTCGCGACGGTGCCGAACTGCAGGTCGAAGTCGAGCACGCAGACCCGGGGCGGCGTTTCGCCCTTCTTGGTCACGTTCACGAGCTCCCACGCCAGGTTGACGGCCATGGTCGTCGCGCCGACGCCGCCGGCGAGGCCGTGGGTCACCAGCACCGCGCCGTGGCGGTCGCCCTTGGCGCGCTTCTTGACCGGGGTGTCGTCGTATTCGGGCTGGGGCTCGGGGGCCTGGATACGTTCGATCGCGGCCGCCAGCTCGCCCTCGGGGAGGGGGTAGGGCACGAATTCGTCCGCGCCCTGGCGCAGCAGCTGGTGCAGGGCCGAGGGGCTTACGTCCTCGGCGATCAGGATGACCTTGATCCCGTGGGTCCGCGCCTGGGCGATCACCTCGCCCAGCAGGGCCAGGTTCTTCTCGTCTTCGGCGTCGATGGCCATCGAGACGAATTCAAGCGTCTCTGCCTCGGGCTGATTGAAGAACATCAGGGCTTCGCTGAACCCCAGATCGCCCCATTGTTCGCCAAGGGCGTCTTCCATGTCCTCGATCAGAAGGTCGAACCCGTCCGGTTCGCGCCGGATGGTGCACGCGATGAGCGGGCTCGTTTCCGGCTGCATTTCTGCGTTCGATGTCATGCCTCAAGTACCTTCTCATGCACGCCGGTGGATCGGAGACCGCAACAGCCCACTGCTCAAGGGTGCAGCGGCCTCTGATCGATCCACATGCCCGGACGGCGGGCATGGCGTTTCTCATGGGAAGATGTCAGTCAAGTTAGGCGGAAATGGGGCCAAATTTCCGAATTTGTTGGGTTTTAAGCGACACTGACGGCCGTTTTCGCCCCGTTGTTTCCGCCTCGGAAGAGGCGTGATTCCGGGCCTCGATCGGCCCGGAATCGGTCCCTTGTCAGTCCGAGCCGCCGATGCCCGACGCGGTCGCGTTGACCCCGGTCAGGGTGCTCTGGGACTGGGCGCTGGCGACGTAGCCGCGGTAGATGATTTCGGCGTACTTGCCGTCCAGCAGCAGCGGATCGGTCTCGACGAAGCCCGAAACCTCGGTCACGGTCCGGCGGTTGCGCCGCTCGCGGCCCTGGGTCACGACGATGGGCTGCGTCTCGCCGAACGAGACGACGGCCTTGAGCCGGGCGCGGTTCACGCCGTTAGCGACCAGGTAGTTGACCACCGCGTTGGCGCGGCGCAGGCCAAGCTGCTTGTTGTACTCGGGCGAACCGACCAGGTCGGTGTGGCCGAAGACCTGGAAACGCACCTCGGGGAACTGCCGGATCCAGGCCGCCTGTTCGCGGACCTTGGCCTGGGCCGCGGGGCCCAGCACGGCCGAATCGAAGGCGAAGGTGACCGTGTCGGGCACCTCTTCCGAGAACCGGTTGTTCAGCCCGATCACGTAGGGATGGGTGCCGTTCTGGACCAGCGTGTTGTTCATGGTCGCGTTGCCGAAGCCGCCGCTTGTGGCCGCCTTGCCCGCTTCCTGGTGCCAGCTGTTATACTCTTCCGCGCAGGCCATGAGGGCCAGCAGGGATGTCGCGGAGATAAGCCCCTTGATGTGCCGCCGCATGGTCATCTGATCACTCCATCACGTAGCCGTAGGACCCGCTGAAATCTTGCCGCGCCACTTCGCCGGCCGCGCCCTTGAGCCGCTTGTTCCCGGCGTCGTTGGCGACGTTCCCGAAGAGGAAAAGATCACGCTCCGACGGGGGTTTGACCCGATCGGTCGGCAGGGCGAGCGCCTCGCCGCGGGTCGGTTGCACAAGATGCGCGGTGATGATGATCACCAGCTCGGACTGCGACCGCTGGTACTCGGCGCTGCGGAACAGCGCGCCTAGCACCGGGATGTCGCCAAGCCAGGGGATCTGGCCGTTGTTGCTGCGGAAGTCGTCCTGCAGCAGGCCCGCGATCGCGAAGCTCTGGCCATCGCGCAGCTCGACGGTGGTTTCCGTCATCCGCTTGGTGAAGGCGTCGATCTGGATCGCGTTCAGGCTGAAGCCGTTGTTCGGGTCGATCGAGGAGACCGCCGCCGACAGCTCGAGGTTGATGATGTTGTCGTCCACCACGCGCGGGATGAAGTTCATCTCGACGCCGAAGGGTTTGAATTCGACCGTCACCGTGCCGCCGTCCTGGGCGACCGGAACCGGGTATTCGCCACCGGCGAGGAACTTGGCCTCCTGCCCCGACAGGGCGGTGAGGTTCGGTTCGGCCAGCGTGCGGACAAGGCCCTTGGTCTCAAGCGCCTCGAGCATCATGCCGACCTCGACCGCGCCGACGTCAAAGCCGAACATGATCGCGCCGTTGTTCTCGTTGGTCGACGGCAGGACGCCGGTCAGGATATTGCCCTGGTCGCCCGAGTTCGAGCCGCGGCCGCTGCCGCCGTTGATCCCGAGGTCGCCGCCAAAGCCGCTGCCGCTGATCCCCAGCGAGGAGGAGAGCGACTTGGAGACGTTGCGCTCCATCTCGGCGAAGCGCACTTTGAGCATGACCTGCTGGACGCCGCCGACCGACATCAGGTTCGACACCCGTTCGGGCGCGTAACGTTCGGCAAGGTCGAGCGCGCGCTGCAATTTCTGCGAAGACGATGCGGTGCCCGACAGGACGATGCCGTCGTTGGCGGTGCGGACCTCGATCTTTTCGCCCGGCAGGATTTGCTCCAGCCGTTCCTTGAACTCGGCCACGTCCGCGGCGACGACCACGTCGACGTTGGTGATCAGTTGCCCATTCTGGTCGAGCAGGGTCAGCGTTGTAATCCCCGGCGACTTGCCCAGGACATAGATCGACCGGTCGCTGAGCGACGAGATGTCGGCAATCTGGGGGTTGGCAATCGAGAGCTCGGCAAAGGGCGTGTCGCTTTCGACGACGACAGCGCGGTTCATTGCCACGTTCACATTGGAGGAAGTCCCGCCGTCCACGACCCGCACCTGCTCGGCAAGTGCGGCGCAGGGCGCAACCGTCCCGACAGCCAGAGACAGCCCGATGAGGGCCGCCTTCACGAAGCTTTCGTTTTTCATGTGACCTGCCTTTCCGATCACGCCTCAACCGTGGGTCATTTTGCGCCCACCTTTGAAAGGCATCCTGCGGCAGGTCGACATTTTTTGCAATGAACAGAGGTTTATGCGGCTTTCCTTATGTGGATATGGCGCAACAGATACGGGAATCGCGCGGCGGAACTCGCTTGAAATACGACAAAGGGCGGCCACTTCGGGCCGCCCTTCATCCGGGGGAACCTTGGGATCCTGCCCCTTCAGTCGGTGCAGGGGATCGGGATCATCACCACTTCGGAGCCGCGGCGCGTGCGGATCGAGCAGGTCCGCGCCTCTTCCTGGCGGACCACTTCCTGGGGCTCGGGCGCTTCGATGCCGAGCAGGGTGTTCTGGTCGATCTCGATCGCCTCGGCGACGGTGTCGTCCTCGGCGCCGACAAGCGACAGCGACAGCCGCCCGGACGATTGGGCCTGGGCGAGGGCCGCGACCTGCTGCGGGTTGACGGACACGGTGACGGTGCGGGCGATGGTTGCCTGCGCCTCGTCGGCAGAGGAGGACTGGTCGATCGCGATCAGCTGGATGCCGGCCTCGATCAGCTTGGTCACGTCGCCGTTCTGGCGGCTGCCGTTGCGGCCGGTCCAGTAGACGTCGACCCGGTCACCGGGGCGCAGGAAGCCCGACACGCCCGAGGTCACGTCGACGCGGATGGCAAAGGCGCGCATGCCCTTCTCCAGCCGGTTGGTCAGGCCCGCGGGCTCACCCGGCTCGGTGATCTTGAGGGCCATGATGGCCTCGTTCTTCTCCATCGAGCGGAGGATGAAGCGTTCCGGCCCGTTCTCGGGGAACAGCACGGCCGTGTCGGTGAACACGCCTTCCGGCAGCGCTTCCTTGGGCCACTTGATCTTGCGGACGTCCTCGGCGCGCAGCGGCTGGCCGTAGCGCAGGGCGCGGTCGGCGACATAGACCTCGACGGTCGGCACCGGTTCGGGACGCTGGGCGCGTTCCATGGCGAGCTGCTGCTCGTAGGTCTGCATGTAGCCCTTGACCATGTAGACGGCGAACCCGGCGAGGCCGATGCCGACAAGAAGGACAAGTCCGAAAAGCGAGCGCATGTCTTACCTCATGTTCTCATTGTTGCGGGGGCCGTCATTCTGCCCGGCCCCTGGGGGAGTAACCTGCCCATGGTGTCGCAGGAAATTGTGTCCAAAGAAGGGACAGTTCGCGGTGCTGTAATGTCGACGCCGCCCGCGGTGAGGCGGACGGCGTGCTGTGCTTGCTGGGCTGCTCGGCCCTAGATCAGGAGACCATCTCAGACATGTATGACGCGGTTTTGTCCGAAAGGTCCTGGGCGCTGGTCGACATCATCTGAAAGACGATCGCCCAGAGCGCTATGACAAGGGCAGTGAGCACCACCCAGTCGACGGTGACTGCGCCTTTTTCGTCGCGCAGGAATGTCGTCATGAAGTGCATGGTGGTCCTCAAGCTTGAGGGGGCTGGCCGGTGGATGCGCGTGCAAGCGCTGCTGGCCAGAGAACCCGTGTCATCGATCCGGACGGTGGCGTATCGTTTGCCGGATCGAAAAGGCCGCGCCCCGTTGGACGAGGCGCGGCCCGATAACTGTCAGCCGTTTGGCCCTTATCAGGTGCCCGAGCTGCCCGGATCCAGCGTGCCCATGTAGGTCTGGACGTCAGCGGTCAGGTCGGTCGCGCCGGACTGGATCGAGGAATAGGCCGCGGCGCAGAGGCCGACGACTGCTGCGGTCAGCACGACCCAGTCAACCGTGACGGCGCCGTCTTCGTCTTTACGGAAGTTCTTGATGAACTTGATCATGTTAGTCCCTCCAAAGGATCACTTGGTTTCAGTGTTCCGCAGTGGCCAACGACATCCGTCTCTCTCAACTTCCGGACGACACCAGAGCGGTACGTGGCAAATATATCCGTTTGAATGGGGCAGCATTTTGGCGCCTTTCGATCAAAATTGTTCGCCAGGGCTTTCCCGGGCGCCAAATCCGTTAAGTATTTGTTTTCACATTGTAAGTACCTGTTTCATTTTACTCTCGCCCGCTTGGTTGGGTTGCGGTTGTGGCTAAAATGCCCGTCTCTCGGATGGATTGTCCGCGTTTGTGGAAGTGGCGCCGGCGATCTGGGATACTCTACGTCAACCAGCAGGGGAAACTCCCGCGGGACCGAGGCAGGCGAATCGAGATGAAAGCACGGACGGCATGGCTGCTGGCGCTTGCGCTGGCCGTGGCGTCCCCCGCCGCGGGCGAGGGGACTGCGCAGGGTGCTGATTTCACCTTCAAGCGGGTCAAGCCGCCCGCGGCCGGGACCGGCCGCCGGATCACCGTGCAGATCAAGCCCGGCGACGGGCTGAAACCCCTGCCCAAGAAATCCCCCCGGGCCGAACCGCCCGCCGACGCGCCCGACGCGGGCGCGGGGCTGGGCCGGTATGCGTGGTTCTGGGAAGGCGTGTCGCCGCAGCTGGCGGCCACCGGGCCGGGGCGGTTGATGCCCGCGATCGCGCACCTTTCGGCGCAGCCGCCGGGGACAGGCGTGCCTGCGCCGCGGCTCGACACGATGATCGGCATCGCCCAGGCCCACAAGTCCGACATCCTGATGACCACGGCGGGCACCCGCGTCTCTCCGGCCCTGGTGCTGGCGGTGATCGCGGTGGAAAGCGCGGGCCGGACCAACGCGGTGTCGCGCGCGGGCGCGCAAGGGCTGATGCAGCTGATGCCGGCCACTGCCGCGCGCTTCGGCGTCACCGACAGCATGAACGCCGGCCAGAACATCCGCGGCGGCGTCGCCTTCCTGGATTTCCTGATGGAGAAGTTCCGCGGCGACCCGATCCTCGTCCTAGCGGGCTACAACGCCGGCGAGAACTCCATCGAGAACAACGGCGGCGTGCCGCCCTACGCCGAGACCCGCGACTACGTCCCCAAGGTGCTGGCCGCCTTCGAGGTCGCGCGCAGTCTCTGCCTGACCCGGCCCGAGCTGGTGTCGGACGGCTGCGTCTTCGCCTTCCCGAGCTGAGAGAGGAACGCGGGCCGCACGCGGCTGCGCGTTGCGCCGCCTCGGCTTGAGTATTCCGGGAACGAAGACGGACAACGGAAAACGCCGCCCGGGTGGGGCGGCGTTTCGATCTCGTACCGGCTACGGGATCAGGCGACGATGGTGGCCTCGGTGGCGTCGCGCAGCTCCTGCTCGGTCACGCCGTCGGCGCATTCCACGATCCTCAGGCCGCCCTCGACCACGTCGAGCACGCCGAGGTTGGTGATGATGCGGTCGACCACGCCCTTTCCGGTCAGCGGCAGGGTGCAGGCCTTGAGCACCTTCGATTCACCGGCCTTGTTGGCGTGGTCCATCACCACGATGACTTTGCCGACACCGGCGACGAGGTCCATCGCGCCGCCCATGCCCTTGACCAGCTTGCCGGGGATCATCCAGTTCGCGAGGTCGCCGTTCTCGGCCACTTCCATCGCGCCGAGGATCGCCGCGGCGATCTTGCCGCCCCGGATCATCCCGAACGAGGTCGCGCTGTCGAAATAGGCGGTGCGGGGCAGTTCGGTGATCGTCTGCTTGCCGGCGTTGATCAGGTCGGGATCCTCGTCACCCTCGAAGGGGAAGGGGCCCATGCCGAGCATGCCGTTTTCCGACTGCAGCGTGATGTCCTTGTCGCCGACATAGTTGGCGACAAGCGTCGGGATGCCGATCCCGAGGTTCACGTACATCCCGTCTTCGAGTTCCTCGGCCGCGCGGGCGGCCATCTGGTTGCGGTCCCAGGGCATTATGCGGACTCCTTGCTGCGGACGGTGCGCTGTTCGATGCGTTTCTCGTGTTCGCCCTGGATCAGGCGGTGCACGTAGACACCGGGGAGGTGGATGTGATCCGGGTCGATCGACCCGGTCGGCACGATCTCCTCTACCTCGACAACGCAGACCTTGCCGCACATCGCGGCCGGCGGGTTGAAGTTGCGCGCGGTCTTGCGGAACACGAGGTTGCCGGTTTCATCCGCCTTCCAGGCCTTCACGATCGACAGGTCGGCAAAGATCCCGCGTTCGAGGATGTAATCCTCGCCGTCGAAGGACTTCACTTCCTTGCCCTCGGCGATCTGGGTGCCGACGCCGGTCTTGGTGTAGAAGCCCGGGATGCCGCAGCCGCCCGCGCGCATGCGCTCGGCCAGGGTGCCCTGCGGGTTGAACTCGAGCTCGAGCTCACCGCCGAGGTACTGGCGCATGAACTCCTTGTTCTCGCCCACGTAGGACGACATCATCTTCTTGACCTGCTTGGTCTGCAGCAGGACCCCCAGCCCGAAATCGTCGACACCCGCGTTGTTGGACGCGACCGTTAGGTCCTTGGTGCCGGCATCGCGAATCGCCGCGATCAGCAGTTCCGGGATGCCGCAGAGGCCGAAGCCGCCGGCGGCGATCAGCATGCCGTCGAACAGCAGGCCGTCCAGCGCCTCGGCGGCGGAGCCGTAGACTTTCTTCATGTGGGGAACCTCCCTCCTTGAGATTTCCCCTGTCTTGCCGCTCCGCCCCTGCAGAGTCAACGAAATGCCGCAGCGCGGAAATTGATCAGATGATCCGGACCTGCGCACCGACCGGCGTGATGGCAAAAAGCTCTTCGATGGCGAAATTGTAGAGCCCGATGCAGCCGTCCGACGACCGGCGCCCGATCTTGCGCGTGTCGTGGGTGCCGTGGATCAGGTAGGCGGGCCAGGACAGGTACATCGCGTGGGTGCCCAGCGGGTTGTCGGGGCCCGGCGGCATGTACTTCAGCTCGGGGTTGCGTTCGACCATCGAGGGGGTGGGCGTCCAGTCCGGCCCCACCTTCTTGCGCACCACCTGGGTGTAGCCCCGCTTGGTCAGCTCGTCCGTCATCGGGACCGAGGTCGGGTAGATCCGGTAGTCACTGCCGTCGCCCGACCAGAAATGCAGCGCCCGCGAGGTCGTGTCGGCCACGATGGCTGCGGCGCCAAGGCTGTCGAAATGGTCATGCCAGTCCTGCCGCTGGAAGGACGAGATGTTGCGCCGCGCGCCTTCGGGGCGGTCGCGGATCTCGGCCGGCGGGGTTTCGGCGGCGCGCAGGATCGCGGGCGCGAACAGGGTGGCACCGCTGGCGGCAAGGAAAAGGCGGCGGGGAATGTCTGCCATGCTCGGGCTCCGGTCTGAAAATGCCTGTGCCCGGAAACTGGCCTGCCGGGCGCGGCAGGGCCAATCACGTGTTCGTAAGGCGGTGCAGGTGTGGCGCAGGGGCGGGTGTGCAGGCCCGCCCCGGAGGATCAGCCCGCCTTTTTCTTGGCAGCGGGCTTCTTGGCGGCGGTCTTTTTCTTGGCCGGGGCCTTCTTGCCCTTCTTCGCCGCCTTCTCGGCGATCCATTCGACGGCCTGGTCCATGGTCACGGCATCGACTTCGACCGTGTCGGGGATCGTGGCGTTCAGCTTGTCCCACTTCACGTAGGGCCCGTACTTGCCATCGTAGATCGCCACCGGGCCGCCGGCCTCGGGGTGTTCGCCCAGCTCGCGGATCGGCTTGGCGGCCTTGCCGCGACCGCCCCGGCTGGCCACCTTTTCGGCCAGCAGCTGCACCGCGCGGTTCATGCCGACGGTAAAGACCTCGTCGATGCCCTCGAGGTTGGCGTTGGTGCCGCCCCGGTCCGAGGTCGTATCGGCGTGCTTCAGGTAGGGGCCGTAGCGCCCGATGTTGGCCCAGACGTTGACCCCGTCCTCGGGGTGGGTGCCGATCAGGCGCGGCAGGGTCAGCAGGCGCACGGCCTGTTCGAGCGTCAGGTCCTCGGGCTCCCAGTCCTTGGGAACCGACTGGCGCGGCGGCTTCTTGTTCTCTTCGGTCACCGGGCCGCGTTGCACGTAGGGGCCGAACCGACCCTTGAAGACGCGGATCTCGTCGCCCGCATCCTCGCCCAGGAGCTTGCCCTCGGGCGGGATGGCGCTGGCCTCGGCCTCGGCATCGGGCGGGCCGAAGGGGCGGGTGTATCGGCATTCGGGATAGTTCGAGCAGCCGATGAAGGCCCCGCCCGAGCGTGCGGTGCGCATCGACAGACGGCCGTTGCCGCAGTTCGGGCAGAGGCGCGGGTCGCTGCCGTCCTCGGTCGGCGGGAAGAGGTGCGGCTCGAGAACCTCGTTGATCTTCTCCAGCACGTCGGTGATCCGCAGCTCCGACGTCTCGGCGATCGCGGCCGAGAAGTCGCGCCAGAACCGGCCCAGCACGTCCTTGTAGTCGCGGTCGCCGGCCGAGACATCGTCAAGCTCTTCTTCGAGCTCAGCGGTGAAGTCGTATTCGACGTAGCGGCGGAAGTAGTTGGTCAGGAAGGCCGTCACCAGCCGGCCCTTGTCCTCGGGTATCAGGCGGTTCTTGTCCTTGGTGACATAGCCGCGGTCCTGGATCGTCGTGACGATCGAGGCATAGGTCGAGGGCCGGCCGATGCCGAGCTCTTCCATCCGCTTGACCAGCGTCGCCTCGGTGTAGCGCGGCGGCGGCTGGGTGAAATGCTGCTCGGGCGTGATGGCGCCCTTCTTGGCCGCCTCGCCCTCCATGATCTGGGGCAGGCGCTTGTCGTCATCGTCGACCACCTGGTCGTCGCGGCCCTCTTCGTAGACCCGCATGAAGCCGTCGAAGAGCACAACCTGACCGGTCGCCCGCATCTCGACCTGGCCATCGGCGCTGCCGACGTCGACGGTGGTCCGTTCGAGGCGCGCGCCGGCCATCTGGCAGGCCAGCGTCCGTTTCCAGATCAGGTCATAGAGCTTGCGCTGGTCGGCATCGGCGATTTTGAGCGCCTCGACATCCTTGGACATCTCGGTGGGCCGGATGCATTCGTGCGCTTCCTGCGCGTTCTTGGCCTTGTTCTTGTAGGTGCGCGGGCTGTCGGGCACGTACTTGGCGCCGTAGCGATCGGCGATCGCGTCGCGCGCGGCCTGCACGGCCTCGGGCGCCATGTCGATGCCGTCGGTCCGCATGTAGGTGATGTGCCCGGCCTCGTAGAGGCGTTGCGCCGCGCTCATCGTCTGGCGCGCGCCCATGCCGAACTTGCGGCTGGCCTCCTGCTGGAGGGTCGAGGTCATGAACGGCGGCGAGGGGTTGCGCGAGGTCGGCTTGGCCTCGACCGACTTCACGGTCAGGTCGCGCGACGTGATCGCTTGTACGGCGAGGTCGGCCTGCGTCGCGTTCTCGATATCGTAGCGTTCGAGCTTCTTGCCGGCGAGGACGGTCAGGCGTGCCTCGTACTCCTGCCCGCGGGGGGTGGAGAGCACGGCCTTGACCGACCAGTATTCCCGGGCGCGGAACGCCTCGATCTCCATCTCGCGCTCGACGATCAGGCGGAGGCAGACGGATTGCACCCGGCCGGCGGATTTCGCGCCGGGCAGCTTGCGCCAGAGCACCGGCGAGAGGTTGAACCCCACGAGGTAGTCGAGCGCGCGGCGGGCCAGGTAGGCCTCGACCAGCGGTGCATCGACCTGGCGCGGGTTCTTCATCGCCTCGGTCACCGCCGTCTTGGTGATCGCGTTGAACACCACGCGGCTGACGGGCGTGTCCTTCTTGATCGCCTTCCGGTTGCGCAGCGCCTCTTCAAGGTGCCAGGAGATCGCCTCTCCCTCGCGGTCGGGGTCGGTGGCGAGGATCAGCGCGTTGTCATCCTTGAGCGCGTCGGCGATGGCTTTCACATGCTTCCGGGAATCGGTTGCGATTTCCCATTTCATGTCGAAATCCTGCTCGGGATCGACCGATCCGTCCTTCGGCGGCAGGTCGCGGACATGCCCGTAGGACGCCAGGACGGTGTAGTCCGGACCCAGATATTTGTTGATTGTCTTGGCTTTGGCCGGGGATTCCACCACGACAACGGGCATTCGGCATCCTTTCAGCTCTGGGACGGCGCGTTGGCGGCGGACCATGTGGTGTTTGCCGGGGCATTGTCAATGCGGGGAGGCGACGGGCGCGGCGAAGTCACGCTGCAGCGCCGCGGATTGCGGCATCGCCCGGTTCGCGCGGGATGTGTCGGCGATTGCCTGGCGACCGCGGGTCTTCGAAGGGTGGTATCGTGGCTTGCCCGGAACGTGTGTCGTGACGCAGCGACAGGCGCGGCTGGTGACAGGGCGCGGCGATGCCGGAGCGGCAGAAGGACCCTCAGGCCTGGGGCATGCGGCGGGCCAGCAGGCCACCGGCCTGGCGTTCGATCTGGCCGGCAAGTTCGAGGTCGACCAGCGCGGGCGACACGACCTTGGCCTGGCCGCCGAGGTCGCGGATCAGCTGGTCCTCGGCCAGCGGGGTCGGGCCCAGCCGATCGAGGATCGCATCATGCAGCATGGCGGTTTCGGCAAGGCTGCGGTGTTCGGCGGGGGCGGCGGGCACCTCGGCCGCAAGGACCTTAGCGGCCTCGATCGGCGAAAGCGCTTCGATCACGTCCTGCGCGTTGCGCACCAGCCTGGCGCCGTCGCGGATCAGCATGTTGCAGCCTGCGCTGCGCCCGTCCATCGGGTGGCCGGGTACCGCCAGCACCTCGCGCCCCTGGTCGAGCGCGGTGCGCGCGGTAATGAGGCTGCCGGAGCGTCCGGCAGCCTCGATCACCACGACGGCCCGGGCGAGGCCCGAAATCAGCCGGTTGCGGCGGGGGAAATGACGGGCCTGCGGCTGCAGGCCGACGGGTTGTTCCGACAGGCGCAGGCCCTGCGCGACCAGCGCGTCGGCGAGGCCCGCGTTTTCGGCGGGGTAGAGCATGTCGACGCCGCCAGCCATCACCGCGATGGTGCCCTGGTCGAGCACGGCGGCATGCGCCGCGGCGTCGATCCCGCGGGCCAGGCCCGAGACGATGACATAGCCGGCCGAAGCGAGGTCGGCCGCCAGCGCCCGGGCCATCCGGGTGCCGAGCGACGAGGCATTGCGTGCGCCGACCACGGCGATCCGCGGGCGGTACAGCACCGAGACTTCGCCCAGGATCCACAGGATCGGCGGCGGGTCGTCCAGGTCAAGAAGGTCGCGCGGATAGTGCCGGTCCCCGAGGCAGACCATCCGCGCGCCCAGTGCGGCAGCGGCCCGCATTTCGGCCCGCGCCGTCTCCGCCGGGCAGGGGGCGTAATTGGTCACCCCCGCCTCGGCGGCAATTCCCGGCAGGGCCGACAGCGCCTGTTCGGCCGAGCCGTGTTCCGTGAGCAGTCTGTAGAATGTCGCGATCCCGACACGTCGGGAGCGCAAGAGGCGAAGCCACGACAACCGACCATCTTCCGTGGTGGGTGGGAGTGGGGGGTGAGTGGAAGGATGATAATCCTCGGCCATCGTGACTCCGCCTGCTTGCAAACTCACTTGTAAAGGCAGGGGGTTAACCAAGAATGAATCACTTGGTTAATGACCTCCTAACGCCACTGCTGGCCAGTCAACACTTCGGCCGGTGCCGACGCAAGCCTTGATGCCCCGGGCGCTTTTGCCCATGCTTGGCCCATCGTTCAGTCATTTCAGACACCGTTTGCAGCATGAATACGTCCAGTCCCGGTCCTGACCGCCGGCAGCAGATTCTCCAGGGCGCCTTCGACGCGCTGCAGGCACGGGGCCTGCCACACCTGTCCTATGACGCCATCGCCGAGTCCGCCGGCGTGTCGCGGCAGCTGGTCCGGTACCACTATCCCGACCACGAGGCGCTGATGCTCGACATCTGCGACATGATGGCCGAGATCTACCGCGACGCGCTTATCTCGACCGCCGGGCAGCTCGACGGGCCGGCGCGGGTGGACGCCTTTCTCGACTTCTACTTCGACCTGCTCGACGGTCGGCAGAAGCCGCGGGATGACCGGGTCTACGACGCGATGTTCTCGCTCTCGGCCGGTTCGCCCGCGATCCGGGCCCGCCTTTCCGACCAGTACAGGCTGATCGGGCAGGTGCTGGGGCACGAGTTCTCGGTCCAGTACCCCGCGCTCGACAAGCAGGCGGCGGACGAGCTGTCGTGGCTTTTCGTCTGCCTGATGTACGGTCACTGGAAGATGGTGTCGGCGGTCGGCTTCGATCCCGAGCACCGAAGGGTGTCGCGGGCCGCCATGGACCGGCTGATTCGATCCTACTGCAACGAGGGCGAGAGTGCCGCGAAAGGCCTTCGCGTATGGGATTAAATCCCCGGCCCTGCGCCGTTTTTCATTTCGACAAGTTGTCCTGCGACGGGCCGCGCGACCCCGTGCATCCACCCCGCATTGCCTGAGCCCCAGCGCCGGCAGGCTGCTTTCCTGCCGTAAGGTCAATCTCGCGGTGCTTGCAAAACGAAAAACCGGTCACGGCGTCTTTGACAGGGCCGTGCGCGGTGGCGAGGCTGGTCGGCATTCAATGACCTACCTGCTTCCCCAAGCAATTTTTCATAGCAAGATCCAGTTCGGCGGGGCGTGCGATGGCCCCGCCGATTTTCGTCTCAGGCGGCCGAACCGCCGACCGTCAGGCCGCCGATCAGCACCGTGGGCTGGCCCACGCCGACCGGCACCCATTGCCCCGCCTTGCCGCAGTTCCCCATCCCGGGGTCGAGCGCCATGTCGTTGCCGAGGGCGCGGATCTTCTGCAGCGCGGTGGCGCCGTCGCCGATCAGGGTCGCACCCTTGACCGGGGCGCCGACGACACCGTTCTTCACCCGGTACGCCTCGGTGCAGGAGAACACGAACTTGCCGTTGGTGATGTCGACCTGGCCGCCACCGAAGCCGACGGCATAGATGCCGTCCTTCAGTTCGCCCACCACCTCCTCGCGGGTGGCGTCGCCGCCCAGCATGTAGGTGTTGGTCATCCGGGGCATCGGGGCATGGGCATAGCTTTCCCGCCGCCCGTTCCCCGTCGGCTCAACCCCCATCAGGCGGGCGTTCTGCCGGTCCTGCATGTAGCCGACGAGGATCCCGTCCTCGATAAGGACGTTCTTGGCCGAGGGCGTGCCCTCGTCGTCCACGGTGATCGATCCGCGGCGGTCCGGGATGGTCCCGTCGTCCAGAACGGTGACGCCGGGGGCGGCGACTCGCTGGCCCATCAGCCCGGCGAAGGCCGAGGTCTTCTTGCGGTTGAAGTCCCCTTCCAGCCCGTGACCGACCGCCTCGTGCAGCAGGATGCCGGGCCAGCCGGGGCCGAGGACGACGTCCATGATCCCCGCGGGCGCCGGTTCGGCGTCGAGGTTCACCAGCGCGATGCGCAGTGCCTCTCGCGCCTTTGCCTGCCAGTCGGCCGGGTCGATCAGACCGTCGAGGCCGACGCGCCCGCCGCCGCCGGCGGAACCGGATTCGCGCCGCCCGCCCTGTTCGACGATGACCGAGACATTGACCCGCGTCATCGGGCGCACGTCGCGGACCAGCTGGCCCTCGGGGCGCAGGATCTCGACCTCCTGGCAGGATGCCATGATGGTGGCCGAGACCTGGACCACCCGCGGGTCGAGGTCACGGGCGAAGGCGTCGATCTCGCGCAGGGTCTCGATCTTGACCGGGAAGGCGGCGCCGGCGATCGGGTCGATCTCGGCATAGAGCTTGCGGTTGGTGGCGCGGGGCGGAGGGGCCATGGTGCCGCCGCCGTCACCGACCGCCAGGCGCGCCGTCTCGACTGCGCGCTTCAGGGCGCTTTCGCTGATCTCGGTCGCGTGGGCGTACCCGGCCACCTCGCCGCGAACCGCGCGCAGGCCGAATCCCTCTGATGCGTCGTAGCTCGCCGTCTTGACCCGGCCGTCGTCGAACACCAGCACCTCGGACCTGCGGCGTTCGAGGAACAGTTCCCCGTCGTCCGCCCCGGCCACCGCAGCGCGGAGATGGGCCAGCGCCTGCGCCTCGTCGAGGTAGGTTTCAAAGGGCCGGAAAGGGGTCTCGGACATGGGATCTGCCTCTGCTGAGGGGCGCGCGGGGTTGATTTGGATCAAAAAAGCGTCCGTTTGCCGCAAGCGCGATTATTGTGGTGCAGACAAGAATATGGTTTTAAGCGGCGACAAACAACGCGGCGAGGGTCCTTCCGGCCCGGTCCGTGGCCGAACACTCAACCATCAGGGTGCATAATGCGACGTATTCTCAGCCTCTTCGCCCTCCTGGCCGCTAGCGCGGCGCCCGTGGCCGCGCAGGACGGCGCCGTCGGCAAGCCGCATCCGGGCGGAACCGGGTTCCAGGTGGCCGCCACCGAACTGGCGTCGGACATCCACTGGCTCGACCACATGCTGCTGATCATCATCACGGTCATCGTGATCTTCGTCTGCGCGCTGCTGGCCATCGTGATCGTGCGCTACAACAAGCGGGCGAACCCGACCGCCGCGTCGTTCACCCACAACACCCCGGTCGAGGTGGCCTGGACGATCGTGCCGATCGTGATCCTGGTCTTCATCGGCTCGTTCTCGCTGCCGGTGCTGTTCAAGCAGCAGCGCATCCCCGAGGGCGACGTCTACGTGAAGGTCACCGGCTACCAGTGGTACTGGGGCTACGAATACACCGATGCCGAGGACGTGGCCTTTGACAGCTACATGCTGGGCCAGCCCGCCACGATGACGAGCGAGGACGAAGCCGCAGGTGCGCAGCCCTACGTCCGCTCGGCCGCGATGGACGCAAAACTCCAGGCCGCGGGCTTCGAGCCGGACGAATTCCTGCTGGCCGTGGACAAGCCGCTGGTGCTGCCCGTCGGCAAGGTCATCGTGATGGACGTGACCGGTTCCGACGTGATCCACTCCTGGACCGTGCCGGCCTTCGGCGTGAAACAGGACGCCGTGCCGGGCCGCATCGCCCAGCTCTGGTTCGAACCGACCGTCGAAGGCACCTTCTTCGGCCAGTGCTCCGAACTTTGCGGCAAGGACCACGCCTACATGCCGATCACTGTCCGTGTCGTGCCCGAGGCGACCTACGAGGCTTGGCTGGCCGCCGTGCAGGAAGCCGGCGAATACGTCCCGGTCGAGCAGGTCCAGGCAAGCCTGACCAACTGATCCCAAACGCCTGCGCCGGCGGACCGGCGCGGGCCCTGAAGGCCCCGAGATGACCGACGCAAGCATCAATACGCAAGCCCAGGACGGTGAAGCACAGTTCGGCGATTTCGTCGCCCTGCTGAAGCCGCGTGTCATGTCGCTGGTGGTGTTCACCGCGGCGGTCGGCCTGCTGGCGGCGCCGGGGCAGGTGCATCCCTTCATCGCCTTCTGCGCGGTCCTCTTCATCGCCCTGGGCGGCGGCGCCTCGGGCGCGCTGAACATGTGGTACGACAGCGACATCGACGCGGTGATGAAGCGGACCCGCAACCGCCCGATCCCGGCCGGCAAGGTCACCCGCGAGGATGCGCTGGTTCTGGGCCTGTCGATGTCGGGCCTGTCGGTCATCATGCTCGGGCTGGCGACGAACTGGCTTGCCGCCGGGCTGCTGGCCTTCACCATCTTCTTCTACGCCGTCGTCTACACCATGTGGCTGAAGCGCTGGACGCCGCAGAACATCGTGATCGGCGGTGCCGCGGGCGCCTTCCCCCGATGATCGGCTGGGCCGCGGCCACGGGCTCGATCTCGGTCGAGGCGGTGTTGATGTTCGCGCTGACCTTCATGTGGACGCCGCCGCACTTCTGGGCGCTCGCGCTCTTCATGAAGTCCGACTACGACGACGCCGGTGTCCCGATGCTGACCGTGACCCACGGCCGCAGGTCGACCCGTCGCCACGTCTTTGCCTACACCCTGCTGCTGGCCGCCGTCGCCATCGGCATCGGCTTCACCTCGATCGGCGGGCCGCTCTACCTTGCGGTGGCCGTGGTGCTGAACCTGCTCTTCATCAAGGGCGCGTGGGACATCCTGCGCCGGGACGAGGCACAGGCCGAGGCCGACCAGTACAAGGTCGAGAAGCGTTTCTTTGCGCTCTCGCTGCTCTATCTCTTCCTGCACTTCGGTGCGATCCTGGCCGAGGCACTGCTGAAGCCCTGGGGGCTGGGAGGGTGGTGATGTACTTCCGCGAGGAACATGAACTGCACAAGCGCCGCTGGGGCCGCAACAAGGCCCTGGGCCTGGTGCTGGCCGCCTTCGTGGCGCTGGTCTTCGGGCTGACCGTGGTCAAGGTCACCAACCTCGACCCGGCCACCATGCCGTCGGCCACCTCGGAGGTGTCGCAATGAAGGGCACCACCAAGACGCTGGTCCTCACACTCGGCACCGTGGTGACCATGGGCGCGCTGGCCTGGGCGTCGGTGCCGTTCTACAACTGGTTCTGCCGGGTCACCGGCTTTGGCGGCGTGACCCAGACCGCCGAGGCCGGCAGCGACACGATCCTCGACAAGACGATCAAGGTCCGCTTCGACGCCAACACCGACCCGGGCATGCCCTGGCAGTTCAAGCCGATGCAGCGCGAGGTCGAGATCCGGATCGGCGAGACCGGGATCGCGTTCTACGAGGCCTACAACCCCACCGACCGCGTCATCGCGGGCACGGCCAGCTACAACGTCGCCCCCTATGACGCGGGCTACTACTTTACCAAGATCGACTGCTTCTGCTTTACCCAGCAGGTCCTGCAACCGGGTGAGCGGGTCGAGATGCCGGTGACCTTCTACGTCGACCCCGAGATGGTCGAGGATCGCGATGCGAAGTACATACAGCGCATTGTGCTGTCCTATACATTCTACGAAACCGACCTGCCCGAATCCGAAGATCTCGCCGCCGCACCGGTGACGGACACGGCCGAGGGCGATAAAAACGGACTGAACTAAGAGGCTCCAACGAGGGACCGACATGGCGCACGAAAAGAACCACGACTACCATATCCTGACCCCGTCGATCCAACCGTTCCTCGGTGCGGTCGCGGCCTTCGTCATGCTCTTCGGGGCGGTGATCTGGATGCACGACAGCGGGCCCTGGCTGTTCCTGATCGGCTTTGCGATGACCGCCTACGTGATGTTCACGTGGTGGGCCGAGACGATCGTCGAGAACAATGCCGGCGACCACACCCCGGTCGTGCGGCTGGGCCTGAAGTACGGCTTCATCCTCTTCATCATGTCCGAGATCATGTTCTTCGTGGCGTGGTTCTGGACCTTCTTCAAGCACGCGCTTTACCCGATGGGCCCGGAAAGCCCGGCGGTGGACGGCGTCTGGCCGCCGGTCGGTATCGAGACCTTCGATCCCTGGCACCTGCCGCTGATCAACACGCTGATCCTGCTCTGCTCGGGCGCGGCCTGCACCTGGGCGCACCACGCGCTGGTGCACGAGAACAACCGCAAGGACATGAAGCAGGGCCTGATCATCGCGATCCTGCTCGGCGCGCTGTTCACGTTCTTCCAGGCGCTGGAATACAGCCACGCCGCCTTCAGCTTCTCGGGCAACATCTACGGCGCCACCTTCTTCATGGCGACCGGCTTCCACGGCGCGCACGTGCTGATCGGGACGATCTTCCTCTTCGTCTGCCTGATGCGGACTTACGCTGGCCACTTCACCCCGGAAAACCACACCGGGTTCGAGATGGCGGCCTGGTACTGGCACTTCGTCGATGTGGTGTGGCTGTTCCTCTTTGCCGTGATCTACATCTGGGGCAGCTGAGCCGCGGCGGGGTAGGCCCCGCCCACGCCAGACAATTCCAAGGGCGCGGGGAAACCACTTCGCGCCCTTTCCCTTTCGACGGAGGCGGCATGTTCCGCAATCTCTTCATGATCGTGGTGATCGGCCTGGGCGGTGTCGCCATCCTGGTCTGGCTCGGGACCTGGCAGGTGCAGCGGCTGCAATGGAAGCAAAGCGTGCTGTCCGAGATCGAGGCCCGGATCGTCGCCGATCCTATGCCGCTCCCGGTCGTGCCGGACACGGAGACGGACAAGTACCTCCCCGTCACCGCCACAGGGGAGATCGGCGAGGGCCTGTTCGAGGTCCTGACCAGCCGCAAGGAAGTCGGCGCGGGGCACCGCCTCGTTGTCCCGTTCGAAACCGACGGGCGGCGCGTGCTTCTTGACCTTGGGTTCCTGCCGCAGGGCTCCGCCGTGCCGGAAATGCCCGACGGCGCAATCACCGTCACCGGCAACCTGCACTGGCCCGATGAGGTGGACGGCTTCACCCCCGATCCCGACCTCGCTACCGGACTCTGGTTCGCGCGGGACGTGCCCGCCATGGCCGAGGTGATGAAGACCGAGCCGGTGATGATCGTGCGCCGCGACGGCGGCGATCTGCCGGGCGTGACACCCTGGCCGGTCGGGACCGAGGGAATTCCGAACGATCACCGCGAATACGCGATCACATGGTTCTCGCTGGCGGCGATCTGGCTGGCGATGACCGTGTTTCTGGTCTATCGCAGGCGGAAACCGGAAGGGGACACGGCGTGAAATACATCTCGACCCGCGGGCAGGCGCCTGCGCTGAGTTTCGAAGAGGCGATGCTGACCGGGCTGGCGCGCGACGGCGGCCTCTACGTGCCCGAAGAGGTGCCGGCCCTCGCGCCCGCGGACATCGCGGCGCTTGGCGGGCTCAGCTACGAGGACACCGCCTTCCGCGTTATGAAGCCCTTCATCGGCGACGCCTTCGACGACAAGGAATTCCGCTCGATCATCGGCCGGGCCTACGAGGGCTTCGAACACGTGGCCCGCGCCCCGCTGAAGCAGCTCGACAGCAACCACTTCCTGATGGAGCTGTTCCACGGCCCGACGCTGGCCTTCAAGGACTTCGCCATGCAGCTGATTGGCCAGCTGTTCCAGGCCTCGCTCGCGCGGTCGGGCAAGCGCGTCACCATCGTCGGCGCAACCTCGGGCGACACCGGCTCGGCCGCGATCGAGGCGTTTGCCGGGCTCGACAACGTCGATGTGTTCATCCTCTTCCCGAACGGCCGGGTGTCCGAGGTCCAGCGCCGCCAGATGACCACGCCGGACGCGCCGAACGTGCATGCCATCGCGATGAACGGCCATTTCGACGACTGCCAGGCGCGGCTCAAGGACATGTTCAACGACCACGACTTCCGCGACGAGGTCGGGCTGGCAGGCGTGAACTCGATCAACTGGGCGCGGGTGCTGGCGCAGGTCGTCTACTACTTCACCTCGGCCGTCAGCCTGGGCGCGCCCGAGCGCAAGGTCAGCTTCACCGTGCCCACGGGCAACTTCGGCGACATCTTCGCGGGCACCATCGCCAAGCGGATGGGCCTGCCCGTCGACCGGCTGGTGATTGCGACCAACCAGAACGACATCCTGCATCGCTGCCTGACCACCGGCGAATACCGCACGGACAAGGTGAAGCCCTCGATCAGCCCGTCGATGGACATCCAGGTCAGCTCCAACTTCGAGCGCGCGCTCTTCGATGCCTACGGGCGCGACGGCGACGCGGTGGCGCAGCTTATGGAAGAGCTGAAGTCCGGCGGCTTCAAGGTCAGCCAGGGCGCGCTCGAGGCGCTGCGCGAGGACTACGTCAGCGGCATGGCCAGCGAAGAGGACACCATCGCCACGATCAACCACATCGCCGAGGTCACGGGCGAGGTGCTTTGCCCGCATTCCGCTGTCGGCGTGAAGGTGGCGGACGAGTTGCGCGATCCTGCCGTCCCGATGATCACGCTGGCGACGGCGCACCCGGCCAAGTTCCCCGACGCGGTCGAGAAGGCCACCGGGGAACGCCCGGGGCTTCCCCCGTTCATGGCGAACCTGTATGACCGGCCGGAACGGGTGACCGAGGCCGAGAACGACCTTGCCGCCCTGCAATCCCTGATACGAGAACGGCGCACCACTTGACGACCCAGTACCATACGCTTTCCAACGGCTTCCGCATCGTGACCGAAGAGATGCCCGGCCTGCAATCCGCAGCCGTCGGCATCTGGGTGTCCGCCGGCGGCCGGAACGAGACCGAGGCGCAGAACGGCATCGCGCATTTCCTCGAACACATGGCGTTCAAGGGCACCAAGACCCGCTCTGCCCTGCGCATCGCCGAGGAGATCGAGGACGTGGGCGGCTACATCAACGCCTACACCTCGCGCGAGGTGACCGCCTATTACGCCCGCGTGCTCAAGGACGACGTGGCGCTGGCGATGGACGTGATCGCGGACATCCTGCGCAACCCGACCTTCGAAGAAGCCGAGATCGAGGTCGAGCGCGGCGTGATCCTCAGCGAGATCGGCCAGGCGCTCGACACGCCGGATGACGTGATCTTCGACTGGCTGCAGGAAAAGGCCTATCCCGACCAGCCGCTGGGGCGCACGATCCTGGGCCCGGCCGAGCGGGTGAAGGGCTTTGCCCGCCAGGACCTGGCCGAGTTCGTGAGCCAGCACTACGGGCCGGAGCAGATGATCCTGTCGGCCACCGGTGCGGTCGACCACGACGCCATCGTCAAGCTGGCCGAGGTGCTGTTCGGCGACATGACCCCGCAGGGTCAGGACGTGGCGAGCCCGGCGCTTTTCCGCGGCGGCGAGGTGCGGCACATCAAGGCGTTGGAGCAGGCGCATTTCGCGCTGGCCTTCGAAAGCCCCGACTACCGCAGCCCGGACGCCTACACGGCCCAGATCTATGCCACCGCGCTTGGCGGCGGCATGTCCTCGCGCCTGTTCCAGGAAATCCGCGAGAAACGCGGCCTCTGCTACACGATCTTTGCCCAGGCTGGCGCCTATGCCGACACCGGCATGACGACGATCTACGCCGGCACGAGCGGCGACCAGCTCAAGGCCCTGGCCGAGATCACCGTGGACGAGATGAAGCGCGCGGCCGAGGACATGTCCGAGGAAGAGATCGCCCGTGCCCGCGCCCAGATGAAGGCCGGTATGCTGATGGGGCTGGAAGGCCCGTCCAGCCGCGCAGAACGGCAGGCCCGGATGCTGCAGATCTGGGGCCGGGTGCCGGAGCTCGACGAGGTCGTGCAGAAGATCGACGCCGTCACCGTGGCCGACATCCGTGCATTTGCGGAAACTATGGCGGTCAAGGCACCGGCGGCCCTCGCGCTCTACGGCCCGGCCGGGGACGCGCCGGGGCTGGAGGCATTGCAGGAAAGGCGCGCCGCCTGATGCTCCGGGTGCGTCGTCGGGTTCGGATCGAGACCGAGCGCCTGACGCTGCGCCCGCCCGTGCACGCCGACTGGCGCGCCTGGTCCGACCTGCGTCGCGAGAGCCAAGAATTCCTCACCCCGTGGGAGCCGGCCTGGGCCAGCGACCACCTGGGCCGCAAGGCCTTCACCAACCGCGTCTACTGGGCGCAGCGGTCGGTCGGCGGTGGCACGGCGCTGCCGCTTTTCCTGATCCGGCGCGAAGATGACGCGCTGCTGGGGGCCATTACGCTCGACAACATCCGCCGCGGTCCGGCACAGGCGGGCACGCTCGGCTACTGGATCGGCGAACGTTATTCGCGCCGCGGCTACATGCGCGAGGCGATCACCGCCGTCGTGCACCATGCCTTCCACCGCCTCGACCTCAGCCGGATCGAGGCCGCCTGCCTGCCCGAGAACGCGCCGTCACGCGCCCTGCTGGAAAGCTGCGGGTTCAAGTACGAAGGGGTGGCGCAGAGCTACCTCCAGATCGGCGGGCGCTGGCGGACACATGTCCTCTATGCCGCCCTACGGATGGATCGCCGGGGCAAGACCGACGTCGGGTAGGGCGGGGGCTACGCGCACAGCGCCGAACAAGAGGCCGCAAAGGCCCGCGTAGGGTGCGTGCTCGACACGCACCGCCACGCCACGCACCGGCGCATTCAATGCCCGCCGAGGATCCCCGTGCGCACGTCGTAATCCACCGCCAGCGCGTAGTCCGGGTCGTCGTCGCTGTCGACCATCAGGTGCCCGGCGCGGGTCAGCAGCTTGTGGCAGTCCCGCGAGAGGTGGCGCAGTTGCAGCCGCTTGCCCGCGACCTCGTACTTGCCCGCCAGCGCCTCGATGGCCTGAAGGGCGGACTGGTCCACCACGCGACTGTCCTCGAAGTCGATGATGACAGTGGCCGGGTCATCCTTGACGTCAAAGAGCTCGGCAAACCCGTCGGTGGAGCCGAAGAAGAGCGGCCCGCGCACCTGGTAGACCTTGGCGCCCTCGGGCGTGGTGTAGGTCTTGGCCCCGATCCGCTTGGCCGCGTTCCAGGCATAGGCCAGCGCCGAGACGATGACGCCCACGACCACGGCGACGGCGAGGTCAGACAGCACCGTCACGACTGTCACCAGCAGGATCACGAAGGCGTCGGTCGTCGGCACCTTGGCGAGGATCTTGATCGAGTTCCAGGCGAAGGTCCCGATCACCACCATGAACATCACGCCAACCAGCGAGGCGAGCGGGATCTGCTCGATCAGCGAAGACCCCACGAGGATGAAGAGCAGCAGGAAGAGTGCCGCCGCGACACCCGCGATCCGGGTCCGGCCGCCCGAGTTCACGTTGATCATCGACTGCCCGATCATCGCGCAGCCGCCCATGCCGCCGAAGAAACCGGTCACCACGTTGGCGGTGCCCTGGGCGATGCACTCCTGGCTGGCGCCGCCGCGCTGGCCGGTGATCTCGCCCACCAGGTTCAGGGTCAGCAGGCTCTCGATCAGGCCGATGGCGGCCAGGATCATCGCGTAGGGCAGGATGATCTTGAACGTCTCAAGCGTGAAGGGAACCATCGGGATGTGGAACGTCGGCAGGCCGCCGTCGATCGAGGCCATGTCACCGACCAGCGGCACGTTCAGCCCCAGCCCGATGACGAGCGCCGCGGTCACGCCGATGCCCATCAGGGGGGCGGGAATGACGCGGGTGATCCGCGGTGTGACCCAGATCACGAACATGGTCAGCGCCGTCAGGCCCAGCATCAGCCAGAGCTGGGGGCCCGAGAGCCATTCCGTGCCGCCCGAACCCGGCACCTTGAACTGCGTCAGTTGCGCCATGAAGATCACGATCGCCAGCCCGTTGACGAAGCCCAGCATCACCGGGTGCGGCACCAGCCGGATGAACTTGCCCCATCGCAGCACGCCCGCCAGCAACTGGAGGATCCCCATCAGCACCACGGTGGCAAAGAGGTATTCGACCCCGTGTTGCGCCACCAGAGCCACCATGACGACCGCAAGTGCGCCCGTCGCGCCCGAGATCATGCCGGGACGTCCGCCGATCAGGGCGGTGATCAGGCCCACCATGAAGGCGGCGTAGAGGCCCACCAGCGGCTCCACCCCCGCGACGAAGGCAAAGGCCACCGCCTCGGGCACCAGCGCCAGCGCGACCGTAAGGCCGGAGAGAAGCTCGGTGCGGAATCCGGACGGGGTCAGCCGGCTGGTCGGGGCGATGCGGAGATCGGGCAAATCGATGCGATTGGCGAAGGCTGTGAGGGCTGCGCGTTTCAAGAGACGTCCGGTGGTCTGGGAAAATCAGCGGCCCTCATAGCGAAAAACACCCCGTGGAGCCATGCTGCGTCGCAGAAGGCTGCCATGCGTCTGGCGCATGGCTCCCTTTCGATTCTCGCACATTCGTGAAAGCGCCATCCGGACAGCCTGTTAAGGTGACGCAAGGAGGCCTGCCATGACCCCAGTCCGACACCTCGCCTGGCTGCTGTTCGCCGCGCTTTCAGCCCCCGTCGCCGCGCAGGACGCGGGGCCGCGCCTGAGCCACTGCATCGCCATCGCCGATGCCACGCCCGGGGTGCAGTACATCCACAAGGCCAGCTTTCGCGATGCCGTGCCGGACTTCTCGGCCCGGATCTCCTACCTTGGCCATTCGCAGTTCCTGATCCAGACCCCCGGCGGGCTGTCGGCGGTGACCGATTACAACGGCTGGATCGGCAGCGCCGATTTCCTGCCCGACGTCGTGACGATGAACCACGCCCATTCCAGCCACTGGACCGGCGCGCCCGACCCGGCGATCCCGCACGTCCTGCGCGGCTGGTCCGAAACCTTCGGCGAGGCGGCGGACCGCTACCTCGACCTGGGCGAGATGCTGGTGCGCAACGTCTCGACCGATATCCGGTCGATGGGCGGGGTCGAGGAGAACGGCAACTCGATCTTCATCTTCGAGGTCGAGGGGCTCTGCATCGGTCACCTCGGCCACCTGCATCACGAACCGAACGAGGAACAGTATGCCGCGCTCGGCCGGGTCGACGTGCTGATGGCGCCTGTCGACGGTGGCATGACGCTGGACCTGCCGACGATGACCAAGGTGGTCGAGCGGCTGAAAAGCTCGATCGTGTTGCCGATGCACTGGTTCTCGGGCGGCTCGCTGAACTGGTTCCTGGATGGCGTGGCGGACGAGTTCGCCATCGTGAACGAAGGCGACAGCGAGATCATGGTCTCGCTGCGTGACTTGCCGTCGCGGCCCACCGTGATCGTCCTGCAGCCGCAGCCGCTGAGCGACCCGCGCTGACATGCATCCGTGGCACCGCGGGCAAGGCGCTTTACCGCCCGCGCGCCGGTGATAGTGTCGCCGGCATGACATATGCACCTGCCGACGCGGCCTTTGCCGACACCCTCCGCGACCGCCTGTCGCCCAAGACCTTCCGCGAGGCCGAGCCGCGCTATTTCGAGGACCCGCGCGGGCGATGGAAGGCGCCGGTCGGCATGGTGTTGGCGCCCGAGAGCACCGAGGAGGTCCGCACCATCCTGATGGCGGCGAATGACGCCCGCGTCCGGGTGATCCCCTACGGCGGCGGCACCGGCCTTGTCGGAGCGCAGACGCCGGGCGAAGGGCCCGCGCCACTGATCCTGTCGATGGAGCGGATGAACCGCGTCCGGGCGATCTATCCCGACGAGAACGTGGTGATCGCCGAGGCGGGCGTCATCATGCAGGACCTGCACGAGGCCGCGCGCAAGGTCGACCGGCTGTTCCCGCTGTCGCTGGCGGCCAAGGGCACGGCGCGGATCGGTGGCAACCTCGGGACCAATGCGGGCGGGGTGAACGTGCTGCGCTACGGCAATGCGCGCGACCTCTGCATCGGGCTCGAGGCAGTGCTGCCGGACGGGCGGGTGCTGAACGGTCTGACCCGGCTGCGCAAGGACAACACCGGCTACGACATCCGCAACCTGCTGATCGGCTCCGAGGGGACGCTGGCCGTCACCACCGCCGCCGCGCTCAAGCTCGCCCCGATCCCGGCCGAGGAAGGCACCGCCCTTCTGGTGGTCGAAAGCCCCGCGGCGGCGCTGGCCTTGCTGACGATGGCCCGCAGCCAGATGGGCGAAGGCGTGTCGGCGTTCGAGATCATGTCGGGCGAAGGCTACGAGTTCCTCGCGGAAACGATGCCGCAGGTGAAGCGGCCCTTTGCCGGTGCGCCCGCGTGGTCGGTATTGATCGACATCGGGCTGGCCCGCGGCAACGATCCGCAGCAGGCACTCGAAACGCTGTTCGTCGAGGCGGCCGAGGCCGGGCTGGTCAGCGACGGCGTGATCGCCCAGTCCGAAGGCCAGCGCGAGGAGCTCTGGAACGTGCGGGAGATGCTGCCGACCGCGAACAAGCTGATCGGCAGCGTCTGTTCGCACGACGTGTCCCTGCCGCTGAGCGCGGTGCCCGAGTTCATTCGGCGCGGCCATCAACTGGTCGCGGGGCTGGGACCCTTCCGGATCAACTGCTTCGGGCACCTGGGCGACGGCAACCTGCACTACAACCTCTTTCCCCCGAAGGGCGAGACGCGCGACGGCTACATGGGCCGCACGACCGAGATCTACCAGGCGGTCCACGACCTGGTGGTCGAGATGGGCGGTTCCTTCAGCGCCGAGCATGGGGTGGGCCGGCTGAAGGTGGCCGAGCTCGAACGCTACGGCGATCCCGCACGGCTGGAGCTGATGCGCGGGATCAAGCAGCTCTTCGATCCGAACGGCATCATGAACCCCGGCGCGGTCCTGGCCTGACGCCGCGTACAGGCCGGGCTTGCCAGACAGGCCATGGCGCGGGCAGACTGGCGGTGGGGAAGCCCGGCGTCGTGACCGGGCGGGACGGCAGGCGAGGGGATCCGTGAAAGGATTGAAGTACGGCGTGATGGGGGCGGGGCTTCTGGGCCTCCTCCTGCTTTTGCCCAATTGCACCTACGTGCCCTTCGATGCCCCGCGGACCGAGACAACCGCGCTGCCCCCGGGCGGATCGGTCGCCCGGATGGCCGATACGCTGACCGCCGGGCAGTCCACCGGTGTGACCGCCGCGCCGCTGACCGATGGCAACGATGCGCTCGGCGCCCGGCTGCGACTGATCGAGCGCGCCGAACGCTCGATCGACCTGCAGACCTTCCTGATCAAGCCTGACACCGCGGGCGCCCTGATCTGGCTGGCCCTCTACGAGGCGGCGGAGCGCGGCGTGCGGGTGCGGCTGCTCTACGACGATGTCTTCACCACCGCGCGCGACGACCAGATCGCCACGCTCGACGCCCATCCGAACGTCGAGATCCGAAGCTTCAACCCGCTCTCGCGCAACAGCATCTACGCGATGAACTTCGTGCTCGATTTCCGGCGGGTGAACCGGCGGATGCACAACAAGTCGCTGATCATCGACAATGCCATCGCGATCATCGGCGGGCGCAACGTGGCCGACGAGTACTACCAGATCGGCACCGACAGCGAATTCGCCGACTTCGACATGCTGGTCGCGGGGGCGCCGGTGGCCAAGCTGTCGCGCGGGTTCGACCTCTACTGGAACGACAAGTGGTCCGTGCCCCTCGCCGCGCTCGAGCAGGGCGACCCCGAAGCGCTCGGCATCGCGCTCGAGGAGTTCCGCGCGGCCGAGGACTCCGAAGCCGCCGAGGTCTATGCCCGCGCGGTCAACGCGCCATACCTCGATGACCTGCTGAAGGGTGCCGAACCGATGTTCCGGGGGCGTGCGGATTTCTACGTCGACGACCCGGACAAGCTGCGCAACAGACCCTACACCGGGCCTTTCGTGCTGGAAGAGGCCTATTACGATGCGTTGTCGCGGGCGGAAAGCTCGCTGATCGTGCTGACGCCCTACTTCGTGCCGGAAAAGACCGGGGCCGCGTTCTTCAGCCAGATGGCGCAGAGGGGCGTGAAGGTGCGGATCGTCACCAACTCCCTCGCCTCGACCAACCATCCCTACGTGCACGGGCATTACTCGCGCTACCGCCAGCAGCTGCTGGCCGCGGGGGTCGAGATCATCGAGGTGCGGGTGGATGCGCCGTTCCTCACCGGGCGGCTGGACGCGCCGCTGACGCTGCACACCAAGCTGGCGGTGATCGACGACGACGCGGTGTTCGTGGGGTCGAACAACATCGACCCGCGTTCGTTCCGGCAGAACACCGAACTTGGGATGCTGATCGAAAGCCCGACGCTGGCGCGCTACATCCTGAACCGGCTGAACAGCGCCGCCTCGGACTATGCCTTCGACGTCCAGCGGCAGCCGCAGAACGACAACCTTTGGCTCTACACCGGGGCCGGGCGCGATGAGGTCTTCAAGCGCGAGCCGCTGGCAAGCTTCTTCCGCAAGATCGTGGCGACGGTGTCCGGCTGGCTCCCGATCGAGAGCCAGCTCTAGCGCCGATCAGTCGATCGCGACGTCGAGGTTGTAGCCCACCGTCTTGTCGGTGTCCCGGTCGTTGCCCATCAGGTAGATGCGGATCACGTAATCTCCGTCCTCGGGCAGCTCGACGCGGGCCGAGTTGCCCTCGTTCTGGCCAAGGTAGATGACCTCGTAGGTCGCGCCGGGCGGCATGATGTTGAAGTAGATCGTGCCGTCGCCGTTCGTGTCGGCGACGGACAGGTCCACGCTCATCGTCTGCCCGGCGCGGGCACCGAGGGCATAATCGAAGAAATCGTTGCCGCGCACCGCGCCCTGCAGGGTGACGCCGGAGGCGCCGGCCGGGAAATGCACCTGCGCGGCGGCTTCGCTGGCCGGCCGCTCGCTTTGTGCGAGGGCGGGGGTGGCAAGGGTGAAGGCAATGATGGCGAAAAAGGGTCTGAACATGGCTGTCGTCCTCAAATCGGGACTTCCAGCATGCCCCCGATCCGCCGGCCGGCCAAGGATTCGGTCCGCCGCGGTCAGGCGCCGTCGAAGTCGCAGAGGGAGTGAACCTTCATGCCCATGCCCTCGAGCCGCTTGCGTCCGCCCAGGTCCGGCAGGTCGATGATGAAGGCGCAACCGGTGACGATCCCGCCCAGCTGTTCGATCAGGCTGATCCCTGCCTCGGCCGTGCCGCCGGTGGCCAGCAGGTCGTCGACCAGCAGCACCGTCTCGCCACCTGCGATGGCGTCGTCGTGGATCTCGACCTCGGCCTCCCCGTATTCGAGCTGGTACTTCCGCGACAGGGTCGCGGCGGGCAGCTTGCCCGCCTTGCGCACCGGCACGAAGCCGCAGGACAGCTGGTGCGCCACCGCGCCGCCCAGGATGAAGCCGCGGGCCTCGAGGCCCACCACCTTGTCGATCCGTTGCCCGGCATAGGGCGCGACCAACCGGTCCACCGCCATCCGGAACCCGCGGGGCGAGGCAAAGAGCGTCGTCACATCGCGGAACATGATCCCCTCGTGCGGGAAGTCGGGGATGGTGCGGATGTAGTCGCGCAGGTCGTCGGACATCAGGCAGCCCTTTTCAGTGTTGCGGTCAGCGCGGCCATGGCGAGGAGCATGCCGCCGCCGGTGCGGTTGAGCCAGCGCGCCACCCCGGGCCGGGTGATCCGGTCGCGCAGCCGTCCGGCCAGCAGGGCATAGGCCAGCGTGTTGAGCGCCGCAATGGTGACGAAGGTGGCGAGCAGGATCGCGAACTGCGGTGCGAAGGCCGCGGCCGGGTTCAGGAACTGCGGCACGAAGGCGACGAAGAAGGCGATGCCCTTGGGATTGAGCGCCGTGACGACAAAGGCGTGGCGGCAGACCAGGCGCGCCGGCACCTCGGGCGGGACGGCAAGGGGGCCGGTGCCCGTCTCGGGCTTGTGGCGCAGCATCGACAGGCCCAGCCACGTCAGGTACGCGACGCCGATCCACTTGACGATGGCAAAGGCGGTGGCCGAGGCGGTGAGCAGCGCGCCGAGCCCGAAAAGCGAGGCGGACATCGCCACCACGTCGCCTGCCGCGACCCCCAGGACCACCGCCAACGCCACCCGGCGGCCCTGGCTCAGCGCGTAGGACAGGGTGAGCAGGACCGTCGGGCCCGGGATCACCACCAGCGCGATGCTGGCCGCGACGAAGGCAAACCAGGTTTCGGGGCTCATCCCAGCACCCGGCCGGCGACGGCGTCGAGCTTGGCGACCAGCGCAGGGTCGCGTTTCTCGGGCGCGGTCAGCAGCGCGAATTCGAGGGCGCGGTCACAGCCATGCGGGCAGAGTTCGCGCACCGGGCCGAGGAGGCCGGGCAGGAGGGCAACCATGTCGCGGGCCTTCTCGGCGTTGCCGTGCAGGACGCGGACGATCTCGGTGATGTCGACCGCGCCGTGGTCGGGATGCCAGCTGTCGTAGTCGGTGACCATCGCGACGGTGACATAGCAGAGCTCGGCCTCGCGGGCGAGCTTGGCCTCGGGCATGTTGGTCATCCCGATGACATCGGCGCCCCAGCTTTCACGGTACATCCGGCTTTCCGCCAGCGACGAGAACTGCGGGCCCTCCATCGCGAGGTAGGTGCCGCCCTTGTGGACAGTGACGCCCGCCGCCTGCGCCGCCTCGAAACAGGCGTCAGCAAGGCGCGGGCAGGTCGGGTGCGCCATCGAGACATGCGCGACGAGGCCCGAGGAGAAAAAGCTCTTTTCCCGGTTCACGGTGCGGTCGATGAACTGGTCCACGACGACGAAATGGCCGGGCGCCATCTCTTCGCGGAACGATCCGCAGGCCGAGACCGAGATCACGTCGGTCACGCCGATCCGCTTCAGCGCGTCGATGTTGCCGCGGTAGGGCACGTCGGTCGGGCTGTGCACGTGGCCGCGGCCGTGGCGCGGCAGGAACGACATCTTCACGCCTCCCAGCGTGCCGGTCAGGATCGCGTCCGAGGGGGCGCCCCAGGGCGTCTCCACCTCGGTCCAGGTCGCGTTTTCCAGTCCGGCGATCTCGTAGAGACCCGAGCCGCCGATGATGCCGAGATGTGTCATGGATGTCCCCTGTTGTCCCGCTGGCACAGTAGCGCGGCGCGCGCCCGGCACAATGGGCCAGCGGGCCGCGCCGTGGCGCCCGGCCCCGGGTGCCGCTGGGGCAGCCGGAGTTTTGGGCATCGTTCCAGGTGCTTGGGTCGTCGGTCAGTCGTCGGGGCGCTGCAGGCTGAAGAGCTCGGTCACCCGGGCGTAGTCGCGGTAGCCAAGGCGGCTCAGCGGCTGGAAGGTGGTGACGTCGAAAATCCCGTCGCGCAGGCAGTCGTCGCGCATGTGCACGCCGGTCACCTCGCCGAAGACAGTGTAGTTCGCCTCGCCCGGCAGCTTTACGATCTCGGTCAGCTTGCATTCCAGTGCGGCCGGGGCACCGGCGACATAGGGGCAGTCGATCGTGCGGGCCTGGGCCTTTTCGATCCCGGCCTTGGCGAATTCGTCGCTGCCGGCGGGCAGCGTGGCCGAGGTCGCGTTCATCGCGTCGCGCATCGCGTATTCGACGATGTTCACGCAGAAGACGCCGGTCTCGCGGATCACCGCCACCGAGTCCTTGGTCCCGTCGCGGTCGTCCTTGGCCGAGGTCGAGGCGAACATCACCTGCGGCGGGAAATACGCCACCGCGTTGAAGAAGGAGTACGGTGCGAGGTTGTCGCGGCCTTCGCTGTCGCGGGTCGAGATCCAGCCGATCGGGCGGGGCGTCACGATGGCGTTGAAAGGATTGTGCGGCAGGCCGTGGCCGTCTTTCGGTTCATAGAACAAATCAGTCTCCCCCGGGTGTGGTTTGCCCCGCTGATAGCGTCATGCTAGGGGCCTTGACCAGACCAAGAAGAGGCAGGCGCGGTGTTCACATTCGCACAGGAGGCACCAGAGGACTGGTGGGAGGTCGAGGCGCTCTTCGACCTCTGTTTCGCGCCGGGGCGCACGGCGCTGTCGTCCTATCGCCTGCGCGAGGACGTGCCGCAGGTGGCCGAACTCAGCCGCGTCGCGCGGGATGCCGACGGGATCCTCGCCGGGGCCATCCGCTACTGGCCGGTGCGCGTCGGCGGCCGGATCACGCTGCTTCTGGGGCCGGTGGCGGTGCACCCGACACGGCAGGGCGAGGGTCTGGCGGCCGAGCTGATCCGCCATTCCCTTGCACTTGGCACCGCGCGCGGCTGGAACCGAGTCATGCTGGTCGGCGACGCGCCCTACTACGGGCGCTTTGGGTTCACCAAGCTCAATGGCGTCATCATGCCGCCGCCGACCAACCCGGACCGGGTGCTGGGGCTCGAGCTGCAGCCGGGTGGATGGAAGGGCGTGAAGGGAACCGTCGAACGCGCGTTCTGAGGGGCCTCGCGGCGCGTGCCTATTGAAATGCGGGCCAACGCACCGATCTTTTGATCCATGGACACCATGGATGATCACATGAACGACACCCAGGCGCTGCCCCCCGCGGTGCGCGAGGAGCTGGACATGCTGGCCCGCCGGTACCGGCGGGCGGGCGGCGTGGGGATGCAGGTTCTCAACGTGATCGGCGTGACCGCCGAGAACCTGATCGAGCGCCTGCCGGAGAGCATGCGCGGACGGCTGGACCGGGCGGCGGAAAGCGCGCTGACCTCGGCCCTGCGCGCGGCCCACGGATCGCGCGGCGTGGTCAAGGATCAGCCCGACTGGCTGAACAGCGCCTTCACCACCGCCATGGGCGCGGCCGGCGGCTTCGGCGGCTGGCCCTCGGCCCTGGCCGAGATCCCGGTGACGACGACCATCCTGCTGCGCGTGATCGAGGGGGTGGCGGCCGAGCACGGCTTTGACACCGATGCCGAGAACGTCCAGTTCGACGTGCTGAACGTCTTTGCCGCCGCCGGTCCGCTGGGCCGTGGCGAGGGCGCGGACCTCGGGTTCCTGACCGCGCGGTTCGCGCTGTCGGGCACCACGGTGCAGGCGATGATCACCCGCGTCGCCCCGCGGTTTGCCACCGTGCTGGGGCAGAAGCTGGCGGCGCAGACCGTGCCGGTGCTGGGCGCGATGGCGGGTGCGGCGACCAACTATGCCTTCACCAGCTACTACAACGAGATGGCGCATGTGCATTTCGGCCTGCGTCGGTTGGCGATCGAAGCCGACGTGCCGCACGAGGCGCTGGTCGAAGGGTTGCGCGAGCGGATCGAGAAGAAGCGGGTGAAGGCGGCCTGAGAGGCGGTTCCGTGAGGGCGGCGAACGGTGCGTGCGAGCACGCACCCGACGGGGCGGTTTGGTGGCTCGTTCCGTTCAGGGCTGGGTCTTGAGCCAGTCCATCACGGCCGGGCGGACCGACTGGTGGCCCGCGTCGCGGGCGCGGTGGATCACCTCTCGCAGCGCGGCGAGGTCCGTGCGGATCAGCAGCGACTTGACCGGGCCGATCGAGGCCGGACGCATCGACAAAGCGTCGAGGCCGATGGCGGCAAGGCAGATCGCCTCGACCGGTCGGCCGGCGTCCTCGCCGCAGAAGCTGAGCGGGGTGTTGGTGTCGCGGCAGCGCTCCACGATCCCTTCGAGGAACGTCAGGAACGACACGTTGAGCGTGTCGTAGCGGCGGCGCACGCGCTCGTTTTCGCGGTCCGCGGCAAAGAAGAACTGCTTGAGGTCGTTGCCCCCGATCGACAGGAACCCGACCTCTTCAAAGAACTGCTTGGGCGCAAAGGCCAGGGAGGGCGTTTCCAGCATCGCGCCGACCTCGAGCGTGGCGGGCATCGGATGGCCCAGGATGCGCTCGCGCTCCATCGCCTTGTCGACCTCGGCCCGCGCGGCGCGGTACTCATCATATTGGGCGACGAAGGGGAACATCACGGTCAGCGGGCGCCCCTTGGCGGCGCGTATCAGCGCCTGCAGTTGCATCCGCATCACGCCCGGCTTGTCGAGGCCGACCCGGATCGCCCGCCAGCCAAGCGCCGGGTTCGGCTCGTCCGTGGGCTTCATGTAGCTCAGCACCTTGTCCGAGCCGATGTCGAGCGTGCGGAACACGACCCGCTTGCCATGCGCGGAATCGAGCACGCGCGAATAGAGCGCGGCCAGTTCCGTCCGGGTCGGCATCTTGTTGCGGATGAGGAACTGAAGTTCGGTCCGGAAGAGGCCGACGCCCTCGGCCCCCGATCCCTCGAGCGAGGGCAGGTCCGCCATCAGGCCCGCGTTCATCGTCAGCGCAATGGTGCGGCCGCAGGGGGTGGTTGCCGGGGTGTCGCGGATCGAGGCATAGCGCTCCTGCGCCTCGGCGCGCATCGCGATCTTGTCGCGGAAGGCGCTGACCACCGTGTCCTCGGGGCGCAGGTGGACGACGCCGGCGTCGCCGTCGACGATGATCGGGTCGCCGTTCAGCGCCTCGGTCGTGATGCGGTCGGCGTGGATCACCAGCGGGATGGCGAGCGAGCGGGCGACGATGGCGGCGTGGGACCCGACCGAGCCCTCCTCCAGCACCACGCCGCGCAGTGAACGGCCGTAATCCAGCAGTTCGGCCGGGCCGATGTTGCGCGCGACGAGGATCGGGTCATGCGGTATCTCGGCGCCGGTTTCCTTGCCCTGTCCGGTCAGGATGCGCAGCAGACGGTTCGACAGGTCGTCGAGGTCGTGCAGCCGTTCGCGCAGGTAGGCGTCGCTGGCGGTTTCCATCCGGGCGCGGGCGATCGATTGTTCCTTCTCGACCGCCGCCTCGGCCGAAAGGCCGCGCTGGATATCCTCCTCCATCCGCCGCAGCCAGCCGCGGGAATTGGCGAACATGCGGTAGGCTTCCAGAACCTCGCGGTGCTCCGCGTCGGCGGTGCCCACGCCCTCGAGCATCTGGTCGACCGAGACGCGCAGGCTGTCCACGGCCTCACGCAGGCGCTCGGTCTCGCGCTGCGGATCCTCGGCGATCGGGTTGGTGACCACCACGCGCGGCTCGTGCAGCCAGACGTGGCCTTCCGACGTGCCCTCCTGCCCGGTGGTGCCGCGGAAGGCGACGGGGTGCTTGTGCCGCGCCTTCAGCGCCGCGCCCTCACCGGTGAAGGCGCCAAGCTCGGTCATCTCGGCCAGCACCATGGCGACGACCTCGAGGGCATAGAGCTCCTCGTCGGAATAGAGCCGCGCGGTCTTGGACTGCACGACCAGCACGCCCAGCTTCTCGCCCAGGCGCTGGATCGGGACGCCGGCGAAGGACGAGTAAATCTCCTCCCCGTCTCGGGCATGTAGCGGAAGCCGTGTTCGCTCGGCGCGTCGGCGGTGTTCACCGGCTTGCCGGACCGCGCGACCCGGCCGACGAGGCCCTCGCCGAGCCGCATCCGGGTCTGGTGCACCGCCTCCTTCTTGAGGCCCTCGGTCGCGCAGAGCTCCAGGGTCTCGGCGTCGCGGAAGAGATAGATCGAACAGACCTCGGTCCGCATCTCGTTGGCGATGAGATGGGTGATCGAATCGAGCCGGGTCTGGCCGGTCGCCTCCTCGGCCATGACCTCGCGCAGTCGGCCGAGCATCTGGCGGCTGTCTGTCTCGTGTCTGTCGGTCATCGGGGTGAGTGAAGTCCTGTCGATCCTGCGAGCCGACTAGAGCATACCTGACGCCGATTAGGAACGCCTAAGGTGACCGCGGGGCAGAAACGCAACCGCCGGCTGCGGGTGCTCGCCGCGCGGGCGGTGGCCGCGGGGCATGTCATGCCGCACCCGGAAAGGCGGCGCGAATTCAGGCGGTTGCCGCCGGGGCGCGACGCACGGGCGCCGCGCGGTCGGTCGCGGCGATCAGGCCTTTTCCAGCTCGAACGCGTCGTGCAGTGCCTGCACCGCCAGTTCCATGTACTTGCGATCGATCAGGACCGAGATTTTGATCTCGGACGTGGCGATGACCTTGATGTTGATGCCCTCGTTCGAGAGCGTCTTGAACATCTTGGCGGCGACGCCGGACTGCGAGCGCATGCCGATCCCGACCGCGGAAACCTTGGCGACGTTCTTGTCGGCCACCAGGTCGTGGAAGTTGATCGAGCCGCTTTCCTTGGCCGCGAACAGCGCCTTCTCGGCGCGCAGGACCTGGTCCACCGGGCAGGAGAAGGTCATGTCGGTGCGACCTTCCTCGGCGATGTTCTGGATGATCATGTCGACGTTCACGCCCGCATCGGCCAGCGGGCCGAAGATCGCCGCCGCGATGCCGGGCCGGTCGGCGACCGAGATCAGCGTCATCTTGGCCTCGTCGCGGGAATAGGCGATGCCGTTGACCACTTTGGATTCCATGATGTCCTCCTCGGCACAGACCAGGGTGCCGGCGTTGTCGTCCATTTCCTCGAAGCTCGACAGAACCCGAAGTTTTACATTGTAGCGCATGGCCAGCTCGACCGAGCGGGTCTGCAGCACCTTGGCGCCGAGCGAGGCCAGTTCCAGCATCTCTTCGAACGCGATGCGATCCAGCTTGCGGGCGTTGGTGCTGATCCGGGGATCGGTGGTGTAGACGCCGTCCACGTCGGTGTAGATGTCGCAGCGTTCCGCGTCGAAGGCAGCGGCGAAGGCGACGGCGGTGGTGTCCGACCCGCCCCGGCCCAGGGTGGTGACCCGGCCCTCGGGGCTGACGCCCTGGAAGCCCGCGACGACGGCGACCTTCATGCCCTCGCCGAACTTCTGGTTGATGTTGTCGGTCGGGATCTCCTCGATCCGGGCCTGGCTGTGTGCCGAGGTCGTGCGGACCGGCACCTGCCAGCCCTGCCAGGAGCGTGCGGGGATATCCATCTCCTGCAGCACCAGGGCCATCAGGCCGGCGGTCACATTTTCACCCGACGACACCACGGCGTCGTATTCCCGCGCGTCGTAGAGCGGAGAGATCTCGCCGACCCAGCCGACCAGCTCGTTGGTCTTGCCGGACATCGCGCTGACGATGACGATGACATCATAGCCCTTGGCGACCTCGACCCCCACGCGCTTGGCGGCGCGGCGGATGCGGTCGATGTTGGCGACCGAGGTGCCGCCGAATTTCATCACGAGAACGGGCATTAACGCTTTCCCGGTTGCCGAATTGCCGCGCGGTTTACGCGCAGGCGGGCGCGGGCGCAAGATGCGCCGGCGCGGCGGGGGCGTCACCCGCGCCGGAAAACCTCAGGCGTTCGCGCGGAAATAGTCCCAGGCGTCCACCTCGGACCCGTCCGGCAGAATGCAGGCGCCGTACTGGCCATTTGCGCCGTCACGGATTTCGTACCGGTTGCCCGCCGAAAGGCAGAAGGTCGAGGCCGGATTGGCAACCTCGCTGACCGGCGTGGTGGTGGTCTGCTCGCAGCTGGTCAGCGCGAGGGCGAAGAAGAGAAGGGGCAGTCGGGTCACGGGTCCTCCTTGCGCGCGGGATGCCTGCAGCATGCGCGGCACAAGGTCAGCGTACGCGGAACCACGGCAGCGGGATAGGGCGCTTGGGGGTGTGCGGGGGAGGGGTGGCGGAGACGAAGGGATTCGAACCCTCGATACCGTTTCCGGTATGCACCCTTAGCAGGGGTGTGCCTTCGACCACTCGGCCACGTCTCCGCCGACGCGTATAGCTGGGCGAAAGCGGGGAAGACAAGGAGAAAAGGGGTCGAATTGATTGCCGTTGCGGCGGGGCCGCGGTCGGGTGGCGGTGTGCGGCGCGAGGGGCGCCGCACGGGCCGGGTCAGGCGGCGCTGAGGCGGGCGTAGCGACCGGCGGCGCGGCTCAATTCCTCGTGGGTGCCAAGCTCGACGATGCGGCCGGCCTCCATCACCGCGATGCGGTCGGCGTCGCGGATGGTGGCCAGCCGATGCGCGATCACCATCGTTGTGCGGTCGCGCGACAGATCTTCGAGCGCGGCCTGGATCAGGCGCTCGGTCTCGGTGTCGAGCGCCGAGGTCGCTTCGTCCAGGATCAGGATCGGCGGGTTCTTGAGGAAGGCGCGCGCGATGGCCACGCGCTGTTTCTGCCCGCCGGACAGCATCACGCCCCGTTCGCCGACGACGGTGTCGAGGCCCTCGGGCAGGCCCGCGATCATCTCGGTCAGCTGGGCGCGGTCGGCGGCCTCGAGGATGTCGGCCTCGCTTGCGTCAAGACGCCCGTAGGCGATGTTCTCGCGCAGGGTGCCGCCAAAGAGGAAGACGTCCTGGCTGACCAGCCCGACCTGGCGGCGGAGCGAGTTGAGCTTCATGCCGGCGGTGTCGATGCCGTCGATGGTGATACGGCCCGACTGGGGTTCGTAGAATCGCGGCACCAGAGACAGCAGCGTCGTCTTGCCGGCGCCCGAGGGGCCGACGAAGGCCATCGTCTCACCGGGGCGAATGTCGAGGCTGACGTCCTGGACAACCGGGCCGGGTTTGCCGTAGGCGAAATTGACGTTCTCGAACCGGACCGCGCCCTGCAGCCGCGGGGCGGGCTGCGCGCCCGGGTGGTCGGCGACGTCGGGCTCGGTCTCCATCAGTTCGAGGTAGCGGCGGAAACCAGCGATGCCGCGCGGATAGACCTCGATCACTGCGGCGATCTTGTCGAGCGGGCGGAAGAAGACGTTCACCAGCAGCAGGAAGGCGACGAAGCCCCCGGTGGTGAGCGAACCGTTCAGCACGAAGACCGCGCCCGCTACCATGACGATCACCTGGATGAACCGCATGCCCATGTAGTTCAGCGCCGAGGAGGCGGCCATGACCTTGTAGGCGGCAAGCTTGGTGTCGCGGTAGCTTTCGTTGTCCTTTGCGAAGAGCGCGGCCTCATGCTCCTCGTTCGCAAAGGCCTGGACGACGCGCATGCCGCCGACGTTCTCTTCCAGCCGGACGTTGAAGTTCGCCACGCGCGAGTAAATCTCGCGCCAGGTGCGGGTCATCCTGCCGCCGTAAACCACCACGATCGCGACGCAGGCGGGCACGATGGCAGCGGTGATCAGCGCGAGTTCCACGTCGATGGTTAGCATCAGCAGGAACGCCCCGATGAAGGTCATCACCGCGATGAACAGGTCCTCGGGCCCGTGGTGGGCGACCTCGCCGATCTCTTCCAGGTCGCGGGTCACGCGGGACACCAGCTTGCCGGTGCGGACGCGGTCGAAATAGGAAAACGACAGCTTCTGCAGGTGTTCGAAGGCGCGGCGGCGCATCTCGGTCTCGATGTTGATGCCCAGCTTGTGACCCCAGTAGATCACGATGGTCATCAGCCCCGCGTTGACCAGGTAGATCGCCAGCAGCGCCGCCGCGGCAACGATGGTGAGCGACATGTTCCCGCTGGGCAGCAGGCGGTCGATGAAGGCCTGCACCGCGAGCGGAAAGGCCAGTTCCAGCAGGCCCGAGGCGACGGCGCAGCCGAAGTCGAGCCAGAACAATGCCTTCCAGGGGCGATAGAATTCGTAGAACTTGCGGAGCATCGGCAGGATCCAAAGAACAGCGGCGGCGACCGGGTGGCCGCCGCCGAAACATCGGTCAGGTGTGGACTATCACCATTCCTTGCTGACGACGAGGCTCACCCGGCGGCCTTCGCCGTAGAAGCACGACAGCGTGCCGTCGCAGGAGGCGACATAGGTCCGGTCGGCCAGGTTGCTGACGGCGAGGTTGGCGTTCCAGCCGTCGGCGAAGTCAAAGCTCGCGCCGGCGTCGATCAGCCAGACGTCCGGCACCTTGGCGGTGTTGGCGTCGTCAGCCCAGCTTTCGCCCCGGTAGCGGATGCCGCCGTTGATCGACAGGCCCGGCACCTGCGGCACGTCATAGGTCAGCTTGAGCGCCGCCTGCCGTTCCATCGTGCCACCCGGCGTGTTGCCGATCAGGCTGGCATCGGCATCCTCGGTGATCTCGACATCCATGGCGGTGAAGGCGGCGGTCAGGCGCAGGTTCGGCGCGATGTCGCCCTTGGCCTCGAGCTCGAACCCGCGGGAGCGGACCTGCCCCAGCTGGGTCTCGGCGCCGAAGGGGCCGGTAACCACGCCGTTGCGTTCGATCTGGAAGGCGGCGGCGGTCAGCAGGAGGTTGCTGCCCGATGGCTGCCACTTCACGCCCGCCTCGATCTGTTCGCCCGTTTCCGGGTAGAGCGCGCCCAGAGACGAGGTGCCGACCAGCGGGTTGAAGAAGGTCGCGGCCGAGACATAGGGCGTGACGCCGTTCTCGAACTCCCGCGCCAGGCCGATCCGCCAGGAGAACTCGCCATCGGTGTAGTCGTAGGCTGGGGTGCCGACGGCCTCGGTGTCGACCCAGTCGTAGCGGGCGTTCAGCGTGGCGATCCAGCCTTGGCCCCATTCGATGCGGTCCTGCGCATAGATGCCGAGCTGCTTCTGCGTGATCGTGTTGTCGATATAGGGCGAAGGAGTCACGCTGATCCCGCCATAGGACGGCGACCCGATGGAGATCACGGGCGCGGTCGGGGACGAGACAGAAGATTGCACCTGCGTCATCTCGAACCACTTCACGTCGGCGCCGAAGAGCAGGTTATGTCGGGCCGCGCCTGTGAAGGCAGTGCCTTCGAGACGGAAGTCGTTCAGCACCGTCTTGGTGGTCGTCTGGTGTTCGAAGAAGATGCGCGACAGCGTGTCGGTCCCGCCCACCGGGTTGTTCTGGAAGTGGTTGGTGAAGGTCGGGTTCCAGGCCGCCCCGTCGCCGTAGCCATAGGCATAGGGCGCGCTCTCGTCGATCTCGGCCCAGCCGACGCGGGTGGTGTTGGTCAGCTTCCAGCCGCTGTCGAGCTGGTGCTCCACGATCCCGGTGGCCAGAATCTGGTCGCGCTTGTACCAGTCGTAGTCCGGGTCGCCGGTGTTGAACTCCCGGTCGATGTAACCGAAGGGCGCGGCCTCGACCGTGCCGACATAGGGCAGCCAGGCGCCGCCGACGTGGGTTTCGTCGATCTTGGTGTAGCTCAACGCAAAAGTCAGCTTGGTGCCCGCGTCTGTGGTGTAGGAGACCGAAGGGGCGATCACGCCGCGCCAGCCCGGATCAAAGGCGCCGCGGCCGTCCTGGCGCGCCAGCTTGCCGGTGAAGCGCCAGGCCAGGCCGTTCGCGGTGACCCCCTGCTGGTCATAGGTGACCTCGCCGCTGCCGGTTTCGTCCACGCCGACGCTCAGCTTGCCGCCGGTGTCCCCGGTGGGCAGGCGCGAGACGTAGTTGATGATCCCGCCCGGGTTCGCCCCGCCGTAAAGGACCGAGGCCGGGCCTTTCAGCACATCGACCCGTTCGACCAGCGCCGGGTCGATGTAGAAGCCGCCGAAGCCGTAGGAGAAATGCTGCAGCCCGTCCTGGTAGACGCCGGTCTGGGTGGCGTCGAAGCCGCGCAGGCGGAACCAGTTGGTGTCGCTGTCAAAGCCGAACGGCGCGCCTTCGGCCCCGGCCACGTATTCCAGCGCGGCGTCGAGCTTGACGATATTGTCCTGTTCGAGCTCCTCGCGGCTGACCACGCTGACCGACTGGGGCACCTTCGTCACCGGCACGCCGGTCTTGGTTCCCGCCTGGGTCATGGGATTGGCCTGGCCTGCTACCGGGCCGTTCCCGTCGTCATCGGTCCCCTCGACGGTGATCGGCTGCAGGGTGGTCGCCTCCTGCGCCAGGGCGAGCCCGGGCAGGGCGGCGACGGCGATCAGGGCGGTGCATCCCAGGAGCTGGGCGGCGGAGATTTGCGCGGGCATCTCTTCTTCCTTCAAACGTGCGAGTGGCCGGCGGGCGTGCCGGCGGCTTTTCCGAGCGTTTAAGTCAAGTTTCAAGGCCCGTCTTGTCGTTTCCTGTCGCGGCTTGACGGATTCCGTCGCGAAAACGTCGGGTCAGGCCCCGGCGCGGCGGTAGGCGGCGGGCGTGACGCCGGTGTGGCCGCGGAACGCGCGGGTCAGGTGGGCCTGGTCGGCAAAGCCGCAGGCGGCCGCGATGTCGGCCAGCGCGTGATCCGGGTTCGCCAGCATCTCCTTGCAGGCGTCGAGGCGGAGCGACAGCTGCCAGCGATAAGGGCTTTCCCCGGTGCGCCGCTTGAAGGCATGGGCGAACCAGCTTTCCGACAGGCCCAGCACCTCGGCCAGTTCGCCGACCGGCACCCGCCGGTGCAGCGCGTCGAGGACATGCCTTTCGATCCGCCGCAGCTGCGCGTCGGTCAGGCCGGATGCACCGGCCTGCTGCGCGGGTCCGGCGAAGAGGGCAGCGAGCATCGACAGCATCAGCCCGTCGGCAAAGAGGTCCGGCTGTCCCGGCGCGCGGCATTCGCCCGCCATCAGCCCGGCCAGCGTCATGATCTGCGGATGTGCGTCGATCATCACCGGGCGGTCCAGCGCCTCGTCGGTAATCCGTGCACCGGCCCGGGCCAGCAGGGCGTCCCGGTCGAAATGCAGGTCGAGGTGCGAGAACGGCCGGTCATCCCCGATCCGTGACCAGAGCGGCATCCCCGCCGGGATGAAGCTGATCCGTCCCGTGGCGCCGGAGTCGCGGAACGCCGGATCGTCCGAGACGCGGATCGTGCTGTCGGTGTCGTCGAGGAAGATCACCAGCCGCGGGTCGGGAGAGACGTAGTGCCCGTGCGCCCCGGCCTCGCCCCGCGCGTGCCAGAGGTCCGCAACCGCGCCATCCCAGATCCGGCACTGGAGGCGGCCGATCGGGCGGATGCCCTCGGTGAAGACGGTCATGCGGGGGCGGAAGGACATGGAGCAGCGCGCCTGGGTTCGATTGGGATCGCTGACGCGAAGGCGCTGGCTGCCCGGCCATTAAGGCAGCGTCGTGCGGAGAGTCAACGGCGGCCCGCCACCGCCACCTGTTCTGGTGGCGGGGTGATCATCACGCGGGCAATTGACAATCGCGCCGCTGCGAGTTTATTTTACGAAGTGAAATAAATACGATCCGACCCCGGAGGAGGGGCCGGCGGGAGGACCATCTTGTATCTCGGACTCGACGTGGGGACCTCGGGCCTCAGGGCCTTGCTGGTGGACGGATCGGGCGCGGTCGTCGGCGAGGCCGAAGCGTCCTATCCCGTCGCCCACCCCGCTCCGGGCTGGAGCGAACAGGACCCCGCCGACTGGATTGCCGCCTGCGAGGCGACGATTGCGCACCTTCGCGCTGACCACCCCAAGGCGTTCGCGGCCCTGCGCGGCATCGGGCTCAGCGGGCAGATGCACGGCGCCACGCTGCTTGACGCCGAGGGGGCCATCCTGCGGCCCTGCATCCTCTGGAACGACACGCGCTCCTACGCCGAGGCCCAGGCCCTCGATGCCACGCCGGGCGTGCGCGAGAGGTCGGGCAACATCGTCTTTCCCGGATTCACCGCGCCGAAACTCGCCTGGGTCGCCAGGCACGAGCCCGAGGTCTTTGACCGCGTCGCCAAGGTGCTGCTGCCCAAGGATTACGTCCGCCACTGGCTGACCGGCGACTTCATCGGCGACATGTCCGACTGCGCCGGAACCTCGTGGCTCGACACCGGAACGCGCGACTGGTCCGAGACGTTGCTGGCCGCTGGCGGGATGCGCCGGGACCAGATGCCCGACCTCGTGGAGGGCTCTGCGCCGGGCGGGCAGGTGCGCGGCGCGTTGCTCTCGGCCTGGGGGCTCTCCGGCCCGGTGGTCGTTGCGGGTGGCGCGGGCGACAACGCGGCGGCGGCCTGCGGGGCGGGGTGTTTCCGCGACGGGCAGGGCTTCGTCTCGCTCGGCACCTCGGGGGTACTGCTGGCGGCCAAGGACAGCTATGCACCCGATCCGGCCTCGGCCGTGCACACCTTCTGCCATGCGGTGCCCGACACCTGGTACCAGATGGGCGTGATCCTCGCCGCGACCGATTGCCTGAACTGGCTGTCACGCACCCTGCGGCGCGAACCGGGCGAACTCGCCTCGCGCCTGCCGGACAGTGTCACCGGCCCGTCACCGATCCTCTTTCTCCCCTACCTCTCGGGCGAGCGCACCCCCCACAACGACAGCGCCATCCGTGCGACCTTCGCCGGCATCGACATCGCCGACGGCCCGGCCGAACTGACGCAATCGGTGATGGAGGGCGTGGCCTTTGCCTTGCGCGACTGCCACGAGGCGCTGAAGGGCACCGGCACCACGCTCCCCAGCCTGCTGGCGGTCGGCGGCGGCACCCGGTCGCGGTTCTGGGTCGAGACACTTGCCACCGTGCTGAACCTGCCGCTTGACCTGCCCGCCAAGGGCGAATTCGGCGCGGCCCTTGGGGCCGCCCGGCTGGCCATCGCCGCCGACACCGGCGACCCGCTTTCCGAGATCATGGGCGCGCCCGAGATCTCGCACACCATCGACCCGCGCGCGGACCTCGCCCCGGCCTATGACGAGGCCTATGCCAGATACCGCGCCCTCTATCCCCAGATGAAGGCAATCCTGACATGAGCACCGGTTTCTTCCGCGACATCTCCGAGATCCCGTTCGAGGGCGAGGGCAGCACCAACCCGCTGGCCTTCTGCCACTACGACCCCGAAGAGGTCGTGATGGGCAAGAAGATGAAGGATCACCTGCGTTTCGCCGTGGCCTACTGGCACAGCTTCTGCTGGCCCGGCCTCGACCCGTTCGGCGGGCAGACCTTCGACCGGCCGTGGTTCGGCGACGACATGGCCTCCGCCAAGGCCAAGGCCGATGTGGCGTTCGAGATGTTCCAGCTGCTCAAGTCGCCCTACTACTGCTTCCACGATGCGGACGTCCGGCCGGAAGGCAAGGATTTCGCCGAGAACACCCGCAACCTCGAAGAGATCGTGGAAGTGTTCGCCCGCAAGCAGGAAGATACCGGCATGAAGCTCCTCTGGGGCACCGCCAACCTCTTCGGCCATTCGCGTTACATGGCGGGTGCCGCGACCAACCCCGACCCCGAGGTCTTTGCCTTCGGCGCCGCGACGATCAAGACCTGCATGGATGCAACCCACAGGCTGGGCGGCGAGAACTACGTGCTCTGGGGCGGCCGCGAGGGCTACGAGACGCTGCTGAACACCGACCTCGCGCGCGAGGATCAGCAGCTTGGCCGGATGCTGAACCTCGTGGTCGAGTACAAGCACAAGATCGGCTTCAAGGGCACGATCCTGGTCGAGCCCAAGCCGCAGGAGCCGACCAAGCACCAGTACGACTACGACGTCGCGACGGTCTACGGCTTCCTCAAGCGCCACGGGCTCGAGAACGAGGTGAAGATGAACATCGAGCAGGGCCACGCGATCCTCGCCGGGCACAGCTTTGAACACGAGATCGCGCTGGCCGGGTCGCTCGGCATCTTCGGGTCGATCGACATGAACCGGAACGATTACCAGTCCGGCTGGGACACCGACCAGTTCCCGAACAACGTGCCCGAGGTGGCGCTGGCCTATTACCACATCCTGAAGAACGGCGGTTTCACCACCGGCGGCACCAACTTCGACGCCAAGCTGCGGCGCCAGTCGCTGGATGCCGAGGACCTGCTGATGGCCCATGTCGGCGGCATGGACATCTGCGCGCGCGGGCTCAAGGCCGCGGCGAAGATGATCGAGGATGGCAGCCTCGCCGGGTTCGTCGAAGACCGCTATGCTGGATGGGACAAGCCGGAAGCGCAGGCGATGCTGAAGGGCGAGGTCTCGCTCGAGGATATCGCGGGCCGGGTCGCGGGTGAGGGCATCAACCCGAAACCGCGTTCGGGCCGGCAGGAATACCTCGAGAACCTCGTGAACCGCTTCGTCTGACACGGTGGGCCCGGGCAACCGGGCCCGTCCGGGATGGGGTCAGGGGAGGGACGCCATGAGATGGACTTTGCTGATGGTGCTGGGGGCAGGGGCGGCGCAGGCCGACGACCTGGGGCCCCGGCCGGTGTTCCCCGAGGTGGGCATGGCCGAGGCCGAACTGGGACGGCTCCTGTTCTACGACCCCGTCATCTCGGGCAATCGCAACATCTCCTGCGGGACCTGCCATCACCCCGATCTCGGCACCTCTGACGGCATGTCGCTGTCCGTCGGCGAGGGCGGGGTTGGCCTGGGGCCGAAACGCGTCTTCGATCCCCTCGACCTGCCCGAGGAACGCATCCCGCGCAACGCGCCGGGGCTCTGGAACATCGGGGCCGAGGACTTCACCGTCATGTTCCACGACGGGCGCCTCGAAGAGGCGGCGGACCAGCCCGACGGCATTCGCACGCCGCTCGGGGCCGACATGATCAGGGGCTTCGACTCGGTGCTGTCGGCGCAGGCGATGTTCCCGGTGCTGTCGGGGGACGAGATGGCGGGCCACTACTCGGAAAACGACGTCTCGCAGGCGGTGCGCCTGTCGAACCTGACCGGGGAGGCGGGGGCCTGGGAGAGGATCGCCGACCGGGTGGCCGCGATCCCCGCGTACCGGGAGATGTTCGATGAGGTCCTGGGAGCGGGCGCGCCGATCCGATTCACCGACATCGCCAACGTGCTGGCCGATTTCATCACCTTCGAATGGCGCGCCGACGAAAGCCCGTTCGACGTGGCGATGGCGGGCGGTGCGGCTCTGCCCGAGGACGCCGAACGCGGGCGGGTGCTTTTCTACGGCGACGCCGGGTGCTCCACCTGCCATTCCGGCTGGCTGCAGACCGACCACGGATTCCACGCCATCGCCATGCCGCAGTTCGGCCCGGGCAAGGCCGCCCGGTTCGAGGCGCATGCCCGCGACGAGGGGCGCATCCGGGTGACCGGCGCGGCCGAGGATGCCTATCGCTTCCGAACCCCGTCGCTGCGCAACGTCACTTTGACGGGGCCGTATGGTCACAACGGGGCCTATGCCACGCTCGAAGGCGTGGTGCGTCATCACCTCGACCCGGTCGCGTCGCTCAGGGGCTGGGACCGCGATCAGGTCGTTTTGCACGAGATGCCGGGGGCCGAGGACTGGGCGATTGTCGAGACACCGGAGGAGGTCGACAGGATCGCCGCCGCGAATGAGCTGATGCTGATGGCACTGAGCGACGGCGAGGTGGCCGACATCCTCGCGTTCCTCGGGGCGCTGACGGATCAAGAGGCCGCGGACGGGCGGCTCGGCGTGCCGGAAACCGTTCCGAGCGGGCTGCCGGTGGATCGGTAAGGGGCGAGGTGGACCCCCGCCCTAAGGGGCGATCTCGACCGTCCGGTTGGTTGCGACGTCCTGCCAGGCCCCTTCTGTCCCGTCCGGCCAGATCACCCGCACCTTCGCGGTTTCGACCGGGCCCAGGCCGAAATGCAGCGGCACGGCGCTGCCGCCCGCGTGGCCTCCACCGACTGTGACCTCCTGCACGAGGATGCGATCGCCTGCCGCGACCTCGACAAAGGCCCCGACGGCCTGCGTGTTGGGCGCCGCGCCGATCAGTTTAACCGCCAGCCAGTGCCCGTCCGTCCCCGCGTTCTGGTAAAGCTCCATCGGCGCCCGGCGGTTCACCACGGCGAGGTCGAGGAACCCGTCGCCGTTCAGATCCGCCAGTGCCGCGCCGCGCGATCGCTCCAGCGTCGCGATCCCGGCCGCGCCCGCCGCCTCGGAAAACCGTCCGTCCGCGTCCTGCAGCAGGAGGTTGTTGGGGTCGAGCATCGCGGCATCCGGCATCTGCTCGACGTTGCCCTTGGCCACGAAGATGTCGTCGCGCCCGTCGTTGTTCACGTCACCGAAAGCCGCGTGCCAGCCGGTCGAGGGGCGGCCATCGCCGCCGGTGAAAGGGCGGTGCGCGGTGGTGCCGAAGTCGTACGAGGCATCGCGGTAGGCCGGGCCGCCCTCGGCCGGGTCGAAAAGCTGGAACTTCTGGTCGCCCATCGAGGTGAGGTAGACATCGGAATAGCCGTCGCCGTTGATGTCCCTCGACGCGATGCCCATGCCCCAGAGGTGATAGCTCTCCCATCCATCCGCCTGCGTATAGAGGCGCGGGGTCGCCTCCATCGCCCACATCTGCTCTTCCCCGCCGCGGACGTAGTAGTGCCGGTCGTTGGACATCCGCAGGTCGGCGCGGCCGGTGCGCTGCCAGTCGGTGAAGAGTGCCGAAAGGGCGCAGTAGCCCGGCCGCAATTCCTGCGGGGGGCCGTAGCGGTCGCCCTCGGGGCGATAGAGCAGCGTGGCATCGCAGGCCTGGAATGGACCATTCGGGTCCGTCCGGTCGACATAGGTGCCGAAGGCCAGCGTCGGCAAGCTCTGCCCGGCCTCCCACGTCGCCGTGAACGCGGTGGTCCAGTGATTGCCGCTGTCGAAGCCGCTCCCCTCGAACGGGGCGAAGCCGCAGTCGCCGGTCCCGCGCATGAGCACGTCCGGCCCGGCGCGCAGGATGGCGAGGTCGAGCAGGCCGTCGCCGTCGATGTCCAGCGGATAGGCCCCGGTCACGCTGGTCAGGGCCAGCGTGTCGGGCGTGTCCTCGGCATAGGCCAGGGTCGCGCCCGGCGCCTCGGTCACGTTACGCATCAGCGCCGCCGGGGTGCTGCCGCCGGCGGCGTAGAGTTCGGGCAGGGCGTCGCCGTCACAGTCGAAGGCCGCGACGCCGCCACCGACGAAATGCTCCCACCCGCCGGCATAGACGTGATCGGGCAGCGGGCGCGGCGCGAACGCGGGCACGACCGGATCGGCCATCGCCGGGCCTGCCAGGCAGATCAGGACAAGGCTAGCCCGCATCGGCCGCAAGCTCCTTCACGGTGAGGTTCGACACTTCCTCGATCGCGTAGGCGGTCGCGCCCTTCGCCCACATCAGGTCGCCCCAGCCGTGCACCTTGACCTGCGGGATCGGCGCGTCGACCTGCACGATCCAGCGCTTCATCTCGTCGATCACCTTGTCGGAATAGAGGAAGTCGTAGTTCAGCTGCGCGCCCGAGAGGATGATCAGCGGCGGGTCGAAGACGTTGACGATGTTGGCCAGTCCCATGGCGAACATCCGCCCGGCCCGGTCGAGGATCGACCGCGCGATCCCCTCTCCCCGCGCGGCGGCGGCGAAGAGCGAGGCGAGGTCCTTGTGATCGGTTTCGCTGTTCAGGTTGGCCTCGCGCAGCAGGGCGTAGTCGCCCACGTAGGCCTCGAGGCACCCGCGCTGCCCGCATTGGCACAGCGCGCCTTCGAGCTGCACCTTGGTGTGCCCGAACTCTGCCCCGCAGCCCCGTGCGCCGCGGTAGATGTGGCCGTCCAGCACGATGCCCATGCCGACGCCGTGCTCGATGGTGATGACGATGAAGTTGTCGAGGTTGCGGCCCTCGCCGAAGAGGTGTTCGGCCTTGGCGACGAGGTTCGCATCGTTGTCGAGGAAGACCGGGCAGGCCACCCGCGCTTCGAGCATGGAGCCGAGATCGACGTTGCGTTCGCGCAGGGACGACGACCAGTAGACGAAGTTCCGGCTGGCATCGACGAGGCCCGCGATGCCGATGCCGATACCCGAAAGCGCGGCGACGTTCAGCCCGGCCTCGGCGCAGGCTTCGCCAACTGCGCGCAGGATCTCGTCGCAGAGCCGGTCGGGCGCCATCCGGTTCTCGGGCAGGCGCATCTCGCGCGCGACGATCTCCTGCCCCTCGAAATCGGTGATGACGGTGGAAACCGCGTGGTGGGATACTTTGACGCCGGCCACCCGGTGCGCAGCGCCGCGGATGCGCAGGGCCACGCGCGGGCGGCCGCGCTTGGCGTCCTGGATCGGGACGGCATCGCATTCCTCGATCAGGCCCGCGGCAAGAAGTTCAGAGGTGATGGCGGTGACGGTCGCGGGGCTCGACCCGGCGGCCTTGGCGATGTCGATGCGCGCAATGCTCCCGGCGGCGCGGATGGTTTCCAGCACCTGCCGGCGGCCGACCTCCCTCTGGTCGGCGGCGCCCGTCGATCTGCGCGCTTTTGCCAATGTCATCCTCCCTCGATACGCCCGCGGACGGTCGGTGTCACCTCCCGCGCGGTACGCATCCTCGGGGCAGGATACGCGATTTAATTTGAAACTCAAAAAAAATCTTGTTAGAGAGGGGCGACCGGGGCCGGGAGGAACGCGCGCCCTGAATCCAAGGGAGGAGTGTCATGAAAATTCTTGGTGGAATCTCTGTCATCGCCGCGATGGCCATGACGGCCGGCGCCGCGCTGGCGCAGGACCTGACCGTCGGCGTGAGCTGGTCGAACTTCCAGGAAGAGCGCTGGAAGACCGACGAGGCCGCGATCAAGGGCGCTCTCGAAGCGGGCGGCGCCGCCTATGTCTCGGCCGACGCGCAGTCGTCCTCGGCCAAGCAGCTGTCGGACATCGAAAGCCTGATCGCCCAGGGCGTCGACGCCCTGATCGTGCTGGCCCAGGACGCCCAGGCCATCGGCCCGGCCGTGCAGGCCGCCGCCGACGAAGGCATCCCGGTGATCGCCTACGACCGCCTGATCGAGGACAACCGCGCCTTCTACCTGACCTTCGACAACGTCGAGGTTGGCCGGATGCAGGCGCGCGCAGTGCTCGCCGCGGCGCCGGAAGGCAACTACGTGATGATCAAGGGCTCGCCCACCGATCCGAACGCCGACTTCCTGCGCGGCGGCCAGCAGGAGGTCCTGCAGGAGGCGATCGACAGCGGCGCGATCACCATCGTCGGCGAGGCCTACACCGACGGCTGGCTGCCCGCCAACGCGCAGCGCAACATGGAACAGATCCTGACCGCAAACGACAACGCCGTCGACGCGGTCGTCGCCTCGAACGACGGTACCGCCGGTGGCGCCGTGGCCGCGCTGACCGCGCAGGGCATGGAAGGCATCCCGGTCTCGGGCCAGGATGGTGACCACGCGGCGCTGAACCGCGTTGCCAAGGGCACCCAGACCGTGTCGGTCTGGAAGGACGCGCGCGAACTGGGCAAGGCCGCGGGCGAGATCGCCGTGGAACTGGCCGGTGGCGCCGCGATGACCGACATCGAGGGCGCGGGCGAATGGACCTCTCCGGGCGGCACCACGCTGGTGTCGAAGTTCCTCGAGCCGGTGCCGGTGACTGCAGACAACCTCGACGTCGTGGTCGATGCCGGCTGGATCGAGAAGGACGCGCTCTGCCAGGGCGTGACCGACGGCCCGTCGCCCTGCAACTGAACCTGCGATTTTGAGAAACCGGCGCCCCCTGCTACACTGGGGGCGCCGGACGGAAGAACCGCTGAACCTGGAGTTCGGACATGACCGAAACCGCGTCTCAGCCGATCCCTGAAAACCCCAAGCGTGGACTGTTCCAGCAGCTTGAGCTGGACATGCGGCTGTTGGGTATGATCGGCGCCTTCGTCATCCTCTGCATCGGCTTCAACATCGTCACCGACGGACGATTCCTGACGCCGCGCAACATCTTCAACCTGACGATCCAGACGGTGTCGGTGGCGATCATGGCGACGGGGATGGTGTTCGTCATCGTCACCCGCAACATCGACCTCAGCGTGGGGGCCCTGCTGGCCACCTGTTCGGCCGTCATGGCGATGACCCAGACCGAATTTCTGCCGAACGTGTTGGGGCTGGGGCTGAACCACCCGCTGACCTGGGCGATCACGCTGGTCGTCGGGCTGGCCTGCGGCACGCTGATCGGCGCCTTCCAGGGCTGGCTGGTCGGCTACCTGACGATCCCCGCCTTCATCGTCACGCTCGGCGGTTTCCTCGTCTGGCGCAACGTCGCCTGGTATCTGACCAGCGGGCAGACCATCGGCCCGCTCGACAGCACCTTCATGATGTTCGGCGGCACCAACGGCACCATGGGCACGTTCTGGAGCTGGGTGATCGGCGTGGTCGCGGCGGTCCTGGCGGTGCTGGCGCTGCTAAACGGCCGCCGCTCCAAGGTGCAGCACGGTTTCCCGGTGAAACCGATGTGGGCCGAGGCGGTGATGGCCGCGATCGTCTGCATCGCGATCCTCGGCTTCATCTGGATCCTCAACGCCTATGAAATTCCCGAACGCCGGCTGGAACGGATGTTCGAACTGCGTGGCGAGACCATGCCCGAGGGCTACACCGCCGGTTACGGGCTGCCGATCTCGGTCCTGATCCTGATCGCGGTGGCGGTGGTGATGACCATCGTCGCGCGGCGCACCCGGTTCGGGCGCTATATCTTCGCCACCGGCGGCAACCCCGACGCGGCCGAGCTGTCGGGCATCAACACCCGCTGGCTGACGGTCAAGATCTTCGCGCTGATGGGTTTCCTCTGCGCGCTGTCGGCGGTCGTCGCCTCGGCCCGTCTGGCGAACCATTCGAACGACATCGGCACGCTGGACGAACTGCGGGTGATCGCGGCCGCGGTGATCGGCGGCACGGCGCTTTCCGGCGGCTTCGGCACGATCTACGGCGCCATCCTCGGCGCCCTGATCATGCAGTCGCTGCAGTCGGGCATGGCCATGGTCGGCGTGGATGCGCCGCTACAGAACATCGTGGTGGGCACGGTCCTCGTCCTCGCCGTCTACATCGACATCGTCTATCGCAAGCGTCTGGGAGCGAAGTGATGAAGAGCGCCAAGGAACTCCGCGCCGAGGGCGCGACCCCGCTGGTCGAGATGAGGGACATCTCGATCGCCTTCGGCGGCGTGAAGGCCGTGGACCATGTCTCGGTCGATCTTTACCCCGGCGAGGTCGTGGGCTTGTTGGGCCACAACGGTGCGGGCAAGTCGACCCTGATCAAGGTGCTTTCCGGCGCCTACAGGATGGACAGCGGCGAGATCCGCGTGGATGGCACCAAGGTCGAGATAACCAGCCCGCGGGATGCCCGCGCGCTGAACATCGAGACGATCTACCAGACGCTCGCGCTGGCCGACAACCTCGACGCCACCGCGAACCTGTTCCTGGGCCGCGAGATGGTGACTCCCTTCGGGCTGGTGAACGACGCCGCGATGGAGGCCGAGTGCCGCAAGATCATGGGCCGGCTGAACCCGAACTTCCGCAAGTTCAACGAACCGGTCTCGGCCCTCTCCGGCGGCCAGCGGCAATCGGTGGCGATCGCCCGCGCGGTCTATTTCAATGCCCGCATCCTGATCATGGACGAACCGACCGCCGCGCTCGGCCCGCACGAGACGCAGATGGTGGCCGAACTGATCCAGCAGCTGAAGGCCGAGGGGATCGGCATCTTCCTCATCGACCACGACGTGCACGCGGTGATGGAGCTGTGCGACCGTGCCTCGGTCATGAAGAACGGGCAGCTGGTCGGAACGGTGGACATCGACGACGTGACCGACGACGACCTGCTGTCGATGATCATCCTCGGCAAGAAGCCGGAACACGCGGCGGCCTGAGTTTCGGTCCGTGTGCAGCCCGTCGCGGTGCGCCGTGCCTTGCCGGCGCGAGGGGGCTTTCTGCCCCCTCTTGGCCCTGGCGGGCCAATTCACCCCCGAGGATACGGAACCAGGGGAAGGTGGGGCGAGGCGCGCGCGGCGTTCGGGCGACAGGCGGCAGGAAAGGTCGCGGTGGCGGGGCTGGCGGATTGCGCCGGGGCGTTGGACGGGCCTATCTGCGGTGAACGCCACAATCACCGGATGTCATGAGCGCCGTCGTCTTCATTCCCGCCCGCTACGCCTCGTCACGCTATCCCGGCAAGCCGCTGGTTGCCCTGCGCGGCGCCACCGGTGAGTGCAAGAGCCTGATCCAGCGGAGCTGGGAGGCGGCGCGGGCGGTCGAAGGAGTCGAGGCGGTCTATGTCCTGACCGACGACGACCGCATCCGCGCGGCCTCGGAGGCGTTCGGCGCAACGGTGCTGATGACCTCGTCCGAGGCGCGCAACGGGACCGAGCGCTGCGCCGAGGCGGTGGACATGCTGGACAGCGTGCCCGAGGTGATCGTGAACCTGCAGGGTGATGCGCCATTGACGCCGGCCTCGATGGTTGCGGCGCTGCTGGCGCGGATGCGGGCGGAGCCGGGCGTGCAGATGGCCACGCCGATCCTGCGGGCCGAGGGCGGGGCGCTGGAAAACCTCGTCATGGACCGCCGCGAGGGCCGCGTCGGCGGCACGACGGCGGTGGCGCGGGACGATGGCACGGCGCTTTACTTCTCGAAGGAAGTGTTGCCGCATGTCGAGAGCCTGAGCCATCCGCCCGAGGTCTGGCACCATGTCGGCGTCTACGCCTACCGGCCCGACGCACTGCGCGCCTACATGGGGTGGGAACGCGGGCGGCTGGAGGTTGCCGAGGGGCTGGAGCAGTTGCGCTTTCTCGAGAACGGATGCCCGGTCACCTGCGTCGAGGTCAGCGCCGAGGGGCGGGTGTTCTGGGAGCTGAACAACCCGGTCGACGTGGCCCGGATCGAGGCCGTGCTGCAGAAGGAGGGGATCGCATGAAGACCGTCGATATCGGTGGCATCGGGGTGTCGAACGCGGCGCCCTTCGTTCTGATTGCGGGACCCTGCCAGCTCGAGAGCCTCGACCACGCGCGGATGCTGGCCGAGAGGATCGCGGCGGCGGCCGAGGCGGCCGGGCGGCCCTTCGTCTTCAAGGCGAGCTACGACAAGGCGAACCGGTCGTCGATCTCGGGCAAGCGGGGCATCGGGATGGACAGGGGGCTGCAGATCCTCGCCGACATCCGGGCCGAGTTCGGCTGCCCGGTGCTGACCGATGTGCACGAGGCCGGCCATTGCGCCACGGTGGCACAGGCGGTCGATGTGCTGCAGATCCCGGCCTTCCTGTCGCGGCAGACCGACCTGCTGCTGGCAGCGGGCGAAACCGGCGCGGCGATCAACGTGAAGAAGGGGCAGTTCCTGGCGCCGTGGGACATGGAGAACGTGGCGGCCAAGGTCGCCTCGACCGGGAACGAGCGCATCCTGCTCTGCGAGCGGGGCACATCCTTCGGCTACAACATGCTGGTGTCGGACTTCCGGTCGCTGCCGATCATGGCGCGCACCGGGTATCCGGTGGTGTTCGACGCGACCCACTCGGTGCAGCTGCCGGGCGGGCAGGGGCATCCTCGGGCGGGCAGCGCGAATTCGTCGAGCCGCTGGCGCGCGCCGCGCTGGCCGTGGGGGCGGCGGCGGTGTTCATCGAAACGCACGAGGACCCGGACAATGCGCCCTCGGACGGGCCGAACATGGTGCCGATCGACCGGCTTCCCGCCATGCTCAAGGGGCTGGCCGCGCTGGACGACCTGACCAAGGGCCTGTAACCCTGCCACCGGACGAAGCGGCCCGTCGGGCGGCGCTGAGGAGGACGGGTTTTCCATGACGCACGAGCTTACCCCGGTGATCCTGTGCGGCGGGTCGGGCACCCGGCTCTGGCCGGTGTCGCGCAAGAGCTATCCCAAGCAGTTCGTCGACCTTGTCGGGGACGAGAGCCTGTTCCGGCAGGCCGCGCGGCGCTGTTCCGGGCCGATGTTCGACCGGCCGGTGATCGTGACGAACAGCGATTTCCGCTTCATCGCGACGCAGCAGCTGGCCGAGGCGGGCGTCGATCCGGGCGCCGTGCTGATCGAGCCCGAGGCGCGCAACACCGCGCCGGCCCTGCTGGCCGCCGCCCTGCTGGTGGCGCGCGACGATCCGGAGCGCGTGATCCTGGCCGCGCCGTCCGATCACCTGATCCTCGACCAGGCGGCGTTCCGGGACACGCTCGCCCGGGCGTTGCCGGTGGCGCGGGGCGGCCGCGTGGTGACGCTGGGGATCGTGCCGACACGGCCCGAGACCGGGTATGGCTACCTCGAGTTGGACGGCGACGCCGCCGCGGACTGCGTGCCGCTGGCGCGGTTCGTCGAGAAGCCGCCGCTGGACGAGGCCGAGAGGATGCTGGCGTCGGGCCGGTATCTCTGGAACGCGGGGATGTTCGTCTACACCGCCGCGACGCTGATCGCGCTGTTCGAGGCGCACATGCCCGAGATGCTGGCGCTGGTCCGGCGCGCAGTGGACGAGGGGCAGCCGGACCTCGGTTTCCTGCGGCTGGCGCCGGGGCCCTGGGCCGCGTGCGAGGATATCTCGATCGATCACGGGATCATGGAGAAGGCCGACAACCTGTCCGTCGCGCCGCATCGCGGCGACTGGTCCGACCTTGGCGGATGGGAGGCGATCCACCAGCTGGGGCCGCAGGACGCCAGCGGCACTGTCGCGACCGGGCCGGTGACCGCGCTGGACTGCGCCGGGTCGCTGCTTCGCGCCGATCCCGACGGGCCGCACCTGGTGGGCCTGGGGCTGCGCGACGTGGTGGCGGTGACGACGCCCGATGCCGTGCTGATCGCCGACCGCAGCCGCGCGGCGGACCTGGGCTCGGTGGTCAAGACGCTGCGCAAGGCGGGCCTGCGGCAGGCCGACACCTTCCGACGCGATCACCGGCCCTGGGGCTTTTTCGAGACGCTGATCCTGGGCGACCGGTTCCAGGTGAAACGGATCGTCGTCGACCCGGGCGCCAAGCTGAGCCTGCAGAGCCACGTGCACCGGGCCGAACACTGGGTCGTGGTGTCGGGCACTGCGCAGGTGACCGTGGGCGACACAGTGCGCCTGCTGCCCGAGAACCAGTCGGTCTATGTCCCCCTCGGCGCGGTCCACCGGCTGGAGAACCCCGGCAAGGTGCCGGTCGAGCTGATCGAGGTGCAGACCGGATCCTACTTGGGCGAGGACGACATCACCCGGTACGACGACGTCTATGCCCGCAGCGATGACAGCGGGACGGCCTGACACACGGGCCGCCCCGACCGGTCACTTGAGCAGGCGCTGCAGGTAGCGGCCGTAGTCGCTCTTGCCGCAGACCTTGGCGCGTTCCAGCAGCTCGCCGTCGTCGATCCAGCCCATGGTGTAGGCGATCTCGTCCGGGCTGCCGACTTGCAGACCCTGTCGTTCCGACAGGGTGCGGACGAAGTTCCCGGCGTCCAGCAGCGAGCCGTGCGTCCCGGTGTCGAGCCAGGCGTAGCCGCGGCCCATCTGGCGCATGGTGAGCGAGCCGTCCTTGAGGTAGCTGCCCAGCAGGTCGGTGATCTCGAGCTCGCCGCGCGGCGAGGGCTTCACGGCGCGGGCGCGTTCCGGTGCGGTGCCGTCGAGGTAGTAGAGCCCGGTCACCGCGTAGGGCGAGGGCGCGACCTCGGGCTTTTCGATGATGTCGCGCACGGTGCCGTCGGGGGCGAAATCCACCACGCCGTAGCGCTCCGGATCGGCCACGCGGTAGCCGAAGACCGTGCCGCCGGAGCTCTGCGCGTCGGCGGCCTTCAGGTGTTCCGGCAGGCCGTGGCCGAAGAAGATGTTGTCGCCCAGCACCATGGCCGAGGGCGCACCGTCCAGGAAATCCTCGGCGATGATGTAGGCCTGTGCCAGGCCTTCCGGTTTGGGCTGTTCGCGGTAGCTGAGCGACAGGCCCCACTGGCTGCCGTCGCCCAGGGTGCGCTGGAACTGTTCCTTGTCCTGCGGGGTGGTGATCACCAGGATATCCTGGATCCCGCCCAGCATCAGCACCGACAGCGGGTAGTAGATCATCGGCTTGTCATAGACCGGGAGGAGCTGCTTCGACAGGCCCATGGTGATCGGGTAGAGACGGGTGCCGGAGCCGCCGGCCAGGATGATGCCCTTGCGATTGGTCATGATGCTAACGATCCAAGTTCCTTCAAAATGACTTTCAATTCCGCCTTCCAGTCGGCGGGCGGAGTCCGAAATCGGTCTGCAGGCTGCTGCCGTCCATGCGCGAGTTGAGCGGGCGCTTGGCCGGGGTCGGGTAGGCCTCGGTCGGGATGTCCTCGACCGTCATGGCCTTGCCGGCCTGTGCAAAGATCTCGCGCGCGAAATCGGCCCAGCTGACGGCGGGGGTGCCGGCGTAGTGATAGGTGCCGCCTTCGGCGCCGGCCTGCATCTGGTCGGCCATCGACAGGAGCGTGGCGGCGATGCCGCGCGCCGGGGTCGGGCCGCCGACCTGGTCAGCCACCACGGTCAGGTGATCGCGCGTCTCGGCGAGGCGCAGCATCGTCTTGACGAAGTTGTTGCCATGGGCCGACACCACCCACGAGGTGCGCAGGATCGCACTGTTGCCGCCGGCCGCGCGCACTGCCTCTTCGCCCGCCAGCTTGGACCGGCCATAGGCGTTCGGAGGCGCGACCGGGTCGTCGGGTTTCCACGCCGCGCCGGGGGTGCCGTCGAAGACGTAGTCGGTCGACACGTGCAGGAACGGAATGCCCAGCACCTCGCAGGCCCGGGCCATCGCGCCGGGGGCGGCGCCGTTGATGACGGTGGCGAGGTCTTCCTCGCTCTCGGCCTTGTCGACGGCGGTGTAGGCGGCGGCGTTGATCACCGCCGACGGCTCCGCCGCCGAGATCGCGGCGGCACAGGCGGCGGGATTGCTCAGGTCGGCCTCGGCCCGCGACAGGAAGGTCGTGCCGGCGGGCGCGGCGCGCGCGAGTTCGCGGGCCACCTGGCCCGTGGAGCCGAAGACGAGCAGGCTCATCCGGTCTTGCCCAGCCTCTGGCCCACACCCGACCGGGTCTGCAGCGCGCGCCACCAGCGTTCGTTGTCGAGATACCACTGCACGGTCTTCTCGAGCCCTTCCTCGACCGTCACCGACGGCCGCCAGCCCAGTTCTTCGCGGATGCGGGTCGGATCGATCGCGTAGCGCAGGTCATGGCCCGGGCGGTCGGAGACAAAGGTGATCTGGTCGGCATAGGCGCCCTGCGCCTTGGGCCGTTTCGCGTCGAGGATCGTGCAGATGGTGCGGACGAGGTCGATGTTCCGCCGCTCGTTCTCGCCGCCGATGTTGTAGCTGCGGCCAAGCGCGCCCTTCTCCAGCACCAGCAGAAGCGCGTCGGCGTGATCCTCGACATAGAGCCAGTCACGCACATTCTCGCCCTTGCCGTAGACCGGTATCTCCTCGCCGGCGAGCGCCTTCAGGATCACGACCGGGATCAGCTTCTCGGGGAAGTGGAAGGGGCCGTAGTTGTTCGAGCAGTTGGTCAGGACGACCGGTAGGCCATAGGTCTCGTGCCACGCGCGCACGAGGTGGTCGGAACTGGCCTTGGAGGCCGAATAGGGCGACCGGGGATCGTAGGGTGTTTCCTCGGTGAACTGGCCCTCGTCGCCCAGCGATCCGAAGACCTCGTCGGTCGAGATGTGGTGAAAGCGGAAGCCCTCGGGCCGGCCCTTTGCCTGCCAGTAGCTGCGCGCCGCCTCCAGCATGTGGAAGGTGCCCAGCACGTTGGTCTCGATGAAATCCGCCGGGCCGTCGATCGAGCGGTCGACGTGGCTTTCGGCGGCCAGGTGCATCACCGCGTCGGGCTGGTGCGTCTCGAACACCCGGTCCAGCGCGGCGCGGTCGCGGATGTCGGCCTGTTCAAAGCTGTAAAGGTTGCTCTTGGCCGCCTCAGCCACGTTGTCGAGGCAGGCGGCATAGGTCAAAGCGTCGAGGTTCACCACCTCGTGCCCGCGGGCGACCGCAAGGCGCACGACAGCCGAGCCGATGAACCCGGCGCCACCGGTGATCAGGATTTTCATGCGGCGCCTCCATGCACCGGTTCGGGCGCGGCGCGGAAGGGACGCGGGGCGTCCTTCAGCAGCGGCGCCTTCATGTCCTTGTCCGACAGGACCGGATCGCCGTCTAGGCCCCAGTCGATGCCGATCTCGGGGTCGTCCCAGCGGACGCCGCCGTCGCAGTCGGGGGCATAGTAGTCCGAGCACTTGTAGACCACCTCGGTCATCGGCTCGCGGGTGACGAAGCCGTGCAGGAACCCGGCAGGGATCAGCAGCTGGCGGCCGTTCTCGAAGCTCAGTTCGACCCCGACCCACTGGCCGAAGGTGGGAGAGCCCTCGCGGAAATCGACGGCGACGTCGAACAGGCTCCCGCGGCCGCAGCGCACCAGCTTGGCCTGCGCATGGGGCGGTGACTGGTAGTGCAGCCCGCGCAGGGTGCCTGTCTGTTCGGAAAGCGAATGGTTGTCCTGCACGAATTCCACGTCGACGCCGGCCTCGGCCAGGCGTTGCTTGTTCCAGCTTTCGCTGAAGAATCCGCGGGAATCTCCGAAACGGGCGGGGGTGAGGATCAGGACGCCGGGCAGAGCGGTCTGCTCAATCTGCATGGGGCCTCGCACGCTTGTGAGTCTTGTGTCATTACAGTGGCCGATGTGGCCGGGGGCTACAACCGGATAGCCCTTGTATCCGGTCCTTGCGGCAAGAAGACAAGAAAGAGATGCAAGATGGGGCAAAGCGGCGGGGCCGGGCGGCTGGTTGCGGTGGTCGTGACCTACAACAGGCTGGCGCAGCTGAAGGTCACCGTCGAGCGGCTGCTGGCTTCACCTCCCGAAGAGCTGTCGGCGTTGGTGGTGGTCGACAACGCCAGCACCGATGGCACGAGCGATTGGCTGGCGACCTGTTCCGATCCCCGGATGGACGTGATCCGCTCCCGGGTGAATTCCGGCGGCGCGGGCGGGTTCGAGGCTGGAATGCGACGCGTGCTGACGGCGCATGATCCCGATTGGCTGGTGCTGATGGACGACGACGGCCGGCCCGAGCCGGGGGGCCTGAGTGCGTTTCATGCCCTTGCGCCCGTGGGTTACGACGGGCTGGCGGCCGCCGTGTATTTCCCGGATGGCCGGATCTGCGAGATGAACCGCCCGTCGCGCAACCCGTTCTGGCATGGCCGGGCCCTTGCGAAAACGATCGTGAAGGGCGGCGGACGTGATGGCTTCCACCTCAAGCCCGAGGCCTACGCGGGGCAGGACATCCGGCCCATCGACGTGACATCGTTCGTCGGCTTCTTCGTGTCGCGCAAGGCGGTGGAGCGTGCGGGCTATCCCGATCCGGGCCTCTTCATCTATGGCGATGACGGAATTTACACGCTGGGCCTGTCGGCCAGTGGCGACCGGCTGGGTTTTGCGCCCCAGGTGCGGTTCGAACACGACTGCTCGACCTTCGCGTCTGAGCAGCGGGGGCGGTTCCACCCGATGTGGAAGGTCTATTACTACCACCGCAACCTGCTGATGCTCTACCGCATGGCGGCGGGGCTGTGGTTCTGGCCGGCGCTGGCGGTGATCCTGCCGAAATGGGCCTGGAAGGCGCGGGCGCACGAGGGCGAGCGCCGGGTCTACCTGCGCATCCTGGGCCACGCCATCCGCGATGGCCTGCGCGGCGAGACCGAGGTGCCGCACGACCGCGTGGTCGGCTGGGCCGAGGGGCGCTGAGCCTCAGTTGTTGATGATGTCGCGGTTGTAGCGATAGAGCAGCAGAACCCCGAAAAAGAGCGAGACGAGGCCGCAGGACAGCACGTACATGGTCGAGATGTATTGCGGGCTGTAGGTTGAATAGAATCCGTCGCGCATGATCCCGACGATGTGCAGCAACGGGTTGAAGTAGAGGATGTCCTGCACCACCGACGGCATGTCCTCGTAGAGGTAGAACAGGCCCGACGCGAAGAAGAGCGGCCGGGTGATGATCGACCAGACGTTCTCCCACACCGGAAAAAGGCCCATCAGCGCGCAGTTCAGCACCCCCACACCGAGGCCGAGGAACAGCGCCAGGCACATGGCCTGCACGATTTCGCCGATGTCGAGCACGCTGCGGCTGTCGGTAAAGGTCAGCACCGACGCGACCACGATGACGAAGACCACGATCCCGGTGGCCGCGTTCAGGATGAACCGCGCCAGCACCGCGTCGACCCAGGTCACCGTCGGATAGGCCAGCAGCGGCCGTGAGAACATCAACGACTTGGAGACCGAGGTGTTGACCCCCTGGTAGAGGTCGAACGGCAGGTAGCCGGTGGCGAAGAACAGGATGAAACTGGTGCCGAGCGCCGGGGTCCTGAGCAGCAGCGAAAAGCCCAGCCCAAGGACCACGATCGCCCCCAACGGCTCGATGATCGCCCAGAGGTAGCCGCCGGGTGACTTGCCGTAGCGTGTAGACATCTCGCGCAAGATCAGGGCAAGAATGGTCCGGAACGCCGGGAAACCCCGGTGCACGCCGGCGCCAAGGGTCGGCCGTTGCGGCGAAAGCGGGGGCTGCGCGGTGTCAGGTGTGGACATCTGCTGTACGACTGGCATTGAACAGGGCCGCAGTATGATCAATACGGTGCCCGGGTTCAAACAGGTAATGCTCTGGATAGCGCGTTGACGAAACACGACAAGACCAACGATCCCGACCCCTCTGCCCCGGTGGTCCAACCCAAGCCGGAGGCCGCGCCTGCGCCGCAATCCGCGCCCAGGCCGAATGCCGGGGCCAAGCGCCCGATGGCCCAGCCGGCCCGAATGCGGCGGCGGCACTGGGGTCTCGCGGTCAGCTTCGGGCTCGCCGTGCTGCTGCCGGCGGTCCTGGGCGGGTTCTACCTCTTCGCCATCGCCGAGGATCAATACGTCTCGACCACCGGCTTCACCGTCCGGCAGGACGAGGGCAGCAGCGCGACCGAGATCCTGGGCGGCCTGGCGCAGTTCACCGGGGCCAGCTCCTCGCCCGACGGTGACGTGCTCTACGAATTCATCCGCTCGCAGGAGATCGTCCGCCGGGTGAACCAGGATGTCGACCTGCGCGCCCACTATTCGCAGAACTGGCCCAACGACCCGGCCTTTTCCCTGCCCGGCGACGCGACGATCGAGGACCTGCACCACTTCTGGGACCGGATGGTGCGTGTGTCCTACGACCAGTCGACCGGCCTGACCGAACTGCAGGTCTTTGCCTTCGACCCCGACTCTGCCCAGGCGATTGCCAAGGCGGTGGTGGCGGAAAGCCAGCAGATGGTGAACGCGCTGAACGAGGCCGCGCGCACCGATGCGATCCGCTACGCCGCCGCCGACCTCGACGAGGCCAAGACACGGCTGAAGGAGACGCGCGAGGCGCTGACCCGTTTCCGCACCCGCACCCAGATCGTCGACATCGAGGCCGATATCCAGGGTCGCATGGGGGTGATGAACAACCTCCAGCAACAACTGGCGCAGGAACTGGTGAGCTTTGACGAGCTGACTGAGACGGCACCGGCGGACGATCCGCGCGTCACCCAGGCGCTGCGCCGCATCGAGGTGATCCGCAACCGCATCGCGCAGGAGCGCGACAACTTTGCCAACACCAAGATCACCGGCACCGACGAGGATTACCCGACGTTGATCTCGGAGTACGAGGGCCTGCAGGTCGAACGCGAGTTCGCCGAGCAGAACTACCGCGCGGCGCTCACCGCCTATGAGGCCGCCCGGTCCGAGGAGGCCCGCCAGAGCCGCTACCTTGCCACGTACATCACCCCGACGCTGGCCGAGAAATCGGAATATCCGCAGCGGTTCCTGATCCTTGGCGTCGGCACGCTGTTCCTGATGTTCCTCTGGGGGATCGGCGCGCTGATCTACTATTCGATCCGCGACCGCCGCTGACCGCGCATGATCCGCTTTGAACATGTCAGCAAGGGGTTCTGGGTCGGGGACAGCTACAAGACCGTCATCGACGACCTGGACATGGAGCTGCCGACCGGCAAGTCGCTGGCGCTGCTGGGACGGAATGGCGCGGGCAAGTCGACGCTGATCCAGATGATCGCGGGCAACGTGCCCGTGACCTCGGGGCGCATCGTGGTCGACGGCAGCATGTCCTGGCCCGTTGCCTTCGGCGGGTCGTTCCACGGCCAGCTGACCGGCGTTCAGAACGTCCGGTTCGTGGCGCGGATCTACGGCGTGGACACCGACAGCCTGGTCCGCTTCGTCGAGGACTTTGCCGAGCTGGGCAAGCATTTCCGCATGCCGGTGCGGACCTATTCGGCCGGGATGAAATCGCGCCTAGCTTTCGGCACCTCGATGGGGATCGATTTCGACACCTATCTGGTGGACGAGGTGACGGCGGTGGGTGACGCCGTCTTCAAGCGCAAGAGCCGCGAGGTCTTCAAGTCGCGGATGGAGCGCAGCGGCGCGATCCTCGTCAGCCACTCGATGAACGACGTGCGCGATTTCTGCGACGCGGGCGTCGTGCTCGAAAACGGCAAGCTGACGTATTTCGAGGACCTCGAAGAGGCGATCGACCTGCACCAGGCGTTGATGCGCTGAGACGGCGGGCGCCTTCCGATAAAATTGCGCCGACTTTCACGTGGCCCCGGAAAGACTTGGGCAAGGCTGCCGCGCCATCCTGACCGGTAACCCGTGCCAGAAGGTACGGCGCGCGCGGGGCCTGCCATGCCTGAGCTTGAAACATTGCCCGTCATCGGCGGTGCCTGGGGCGCGCTTGGCGCCGATGTCCGGGCGCTGAGTGTCGTGGACACGGCGCTTGGGCCCGTGGTGGTCGCCGTCAGCGGGACCACGGGCGGTGTGGTGACCTTCGACCTTTCGGGCGCACGGATCGACGCGACTTATCACGGGGCCGGTGTGAAGGTTGCGCTCGGCGGGGTCCGTGTCGGCGCGCTGCCGGTCCTGGACCTCGATGCTGGCAGGGTCGCGGTGACGGGCGTGGACGGGGCTGGTCGGCTGGTCGGGTACGACATCGACGCCGACGGCGGGATCGGCGCCGCCACGACGCTCGGCATCGTGGCCGGCCCGGTCGCCCTGACCCAGCACGGCCAGACTTTATATGGCATGAGCGACGACGCGGTGCTGGCCTGGCTGTCTCCCGGCGGCAGCGGCTATGTCACGCGCGGAGAGCTGGTCGACCGGCCCGACATCTACCTGGCGGACGCGCGGGCGCTTGGGACGCTGACGTCCGAGGGCAAGACCTACCTCATGGCGCTGAGCGGGGAGGGGGGCGTCACCAGCTTTGAGATGGACGGCACCGGGGCGCTGCGGGTCGCGGGAGCCTTCGGTCGATGGGAGGGGCTGGGCCTGCACGCCGTCGCCATCGACATGGAGGTCGTGCAGGTCGCGGGCCAGTCCTACGCGGTTGTCGCCAGCGGGGCGAGTGACGGCGGCGCGGGCGGGGCGCTCAGCGTCATCGGCCTGGGGCCGGGCGGTCAGCCGGTCTATGCCGATCACGTGCTCGACGGCGGGGCGACCCGGTTCGGCGACGCCGTCTCGATGACCACGGCCGCAGCGGGCGACTGGACCTTCGTCGCCGCCGCCGGCGGGGAAGGTGGTGTGTCGCTCTTCACCATGCTGCCCAACGGGCGGCTCGTGCACCTCGATACGGTCGGAGGCGAGGCGGCGCCGGGCCTCTCGGGGATTACCAACATTGCGGCTGCGGTGGTTGACGATGCGCTGCACGTGCTTGTCGCGCGCCAGACGCAGGGGATCGCGCACCTGTCCCATGACCTTGCCGACCTCGGCGTGGTGCTGCATGCCGCGTCGGGGCGGCTGGACGGCACGGCGGGGCGTGACATGCTGGCCGGCGGGTCCGGCGCCAATGACCTGCGGGGCGGGGCCGGGGCCGACATCCTCTTTGATGGCGGCGGGGCGGACACGGTGTTCGGTGGGGCCGGGGCGGACCTCTTCCTGTTCGGACGCGACGACGCGACGGACGTGATCCGCGATTTCGAACCGGGCGTGGACCGGGTCGACCTGTCGCTGGTGCCGATGCTCTACTCTGCCGCCCGCCTGAGCGTGACCCCGATGAGCTGGGGCGCGCGGATCGAATTGCCGGGGGGCGAGGTCCTGGACCTCTACAGCGCCTCGGGCAAGAAACTGAGTGTCGCGCAGGTGCAGGCGAGCCTGGTCTGGGACACAGATCGCCCGCCCTTTGCCGAGACGAACGATGATCCCATCCCCGAAGACCCGGACGACGGTCCCGGCCCCGGTGGCGATCCCGATCCGGGCGAGGGCCCGGACCCGGGAGGAGATCCCGACCCGGGTGGCATTCCGGGCGGTGGCGGCAGCCCGGGCGGTGGCGGAAACCCGGGCGGCGGAGGGGACCCCGACCCGCCGCCCCCGACGCGCATCCCGCTGGACCCGGTCCGCGTCCTGATCGGTGGTTCGGGCGCCGACAGGCTGATCGGCGGCGACAATGACGACCTTCTCGACGGCAAGAGCGGGCGCGACGTGCTCGAGGGCAATGCGGGCAACGACACGCTCTACGGTCGCGGCGGATGGGATCGCCTGGACGGTGGCGATCACGACGACATCCTGCACGGCAACCAGGGCCAGGACACGCTCTTTGGCGGGGCGGGGAACGACACGATCAATGGCGGAATGCACGACGACACGATCCACGGCAACGATGGTGACGACCTGGTGGACGGCGGGGCGGGGCGCGACCTCGTCTACCTCGGGCTGGGCGATGACATCTTCATCGACACCGACCAGGCCGGCGTGGCGGGCCGCGACACGGTGTTCGGCGGCGGCGGTCGCGACGTCATCCGGGGCAGCGCCGGGGACGACCTGTTCCACGGCAATAGCGGCGACGACACCATCCATGGCGGGGCCGGGGCCGACACGGTCTATGGCGGCGTGCATGCCGACTTGATCCATGGCGAGGATGGCGCGGACCTCGTGTTCGGCGGGCCGGGGCCGGATTCCGCATGGCTGGGCCGGGGCGACGACGTGTTCCGCGACAACGGGCAGGACAACGACCTCGGCCGCGACACGGTCCATGGCGGCAATGGCCGCGACACGATCTTTGGCGGCGGCGGGCGCGATGTCTTTGACGGCGGTGCCGGCGATGACGTCATCCATGGCGGATTGAACCACGACCTCGTGATGGGCGGCGCCCATGCGGACAGGCTCTATGGCCAGGCGGGCAACGATACCATCATCGGCGGCCCCGGTCGCGACCAGGCCTGGCTTGGCGGCGGAGACGACACCTTCCTCGACGAGGCGCAGGGCGGGTTCCTCGGCGGCGACCTGGTCTTTGGCCGCGCGGGGAACGACACGATCTGGGCCGGGGGCGGCAATGATACGCTGCAGGGCGATGCGGGGGCGGACACCTTCGTCTTTTTCGGCAGCGCGATCGGTGCGGACCGGGTAACGGACTATCGCAACGGCATCGACCGGCTGCAGCTTGACGATGCGCTCTGGTCCGGAACACGGGACGCGCAGGGCGTGGTGGATGCCTTTGCCCGCGTGCAGGGCGGCGGCACGCTGTTCGATTTCGGCGCGGCGGGCACGATCCGCCTCGACGGGGTGACCTCGCTCGCGGGGCTGGCCGACGACATCAGCATCTTCTGAAATTCGAGTTAATGGCTGGCGCGGCATGGTCAGGGCAGGGAAACGCATCGCGCGGCAGAACCTTCGCGCCACACCAACGCGAGGTGCCCCGCATGACCGACCATTCCGCCAGGCTGAACCTGCCCTTCATCGCGCCCGCGCAGGCGCAGAAACACGTGACCCACAACGAGGCGCTGGTGCAACTCGACGCGCTGGTGCAGCTCGTCCTCGAAGGCGTGGACGCCAACGATCCCCCCGTCATCCCCGCCGCCGGGGAAATCCATGCCACCGGGCCCGCCCCCACCGGCGCCTGGTCCGGGCAGGCCGGGACCCTCGCGCAATGGGACGGCAGCGCATGGCGCTTTCTCCTCCCGCAGGAGGGGTGGCTGGCCTGGGATCGTGCCGCGGGCGTGATCCGGGCCTTCACCGGCGGTGGATGGGGCGAGGTGAGCGATTTCGGCGCGCCAACGCTTCTGGGCATCAACACCTCTGCCGACACCTCGAACCGGCTGGCCGTCGCGGCCGATGCAACCCTGCTGAACCACGATGGTGACGATCACCGGCTCAAGATCAACAAGGCCTCGGCTGGCGACACGGCGGCGGTGCTGTTCCAGTCGGGCTTTTCCGGCCACGCGGAATTCGGACTGACCGGCGACAGCGACTTCCACCTCAAGGTGTCACCTGACGGCAGCGCCTGGACCGAGGCTCTGGTGTTTGACGCGGCCACGGGCCATGCCACCGGCGCGGCGGTGCAGGCCAATGCGACCGACGGCACCACCGGCCGGCTGCTGCGCGCAGGCGCCTTCGGCCTCGGCACCGAGGGCTGGACCGAAACCGGCGGCACATGGGCCCTGGCGGACCTGGAACGCACGCAGTTCTCGACCCATGCGGCGGCCAGCGCGCCCAGCGACGCGCCCGCCGGCACCGACGGCGCCGCGCTGACCATCGCGGGGTGGGAGGCCGGGCGGTCGAACTTCCAGCTCTGGGCAGACATGGAGGCGGCGGACACCGCCGTCTATGTCCGCATCCGCAACGACAATGCCGCCTTCAATCCCTGGTCGCGGCTGGTGCACTTGGGCAACCTGCTGGGCACGGTCTCGGAAAGCGCGGGCCTGCCGACCGGCGCGGTGATCGAGCGCGGCAGCAACGCGAACGGCGAGTACTTGCGCCTGGCCGACGGCACCCAGATCTGCACCACGGACACCCTGGATGTCAGCGCCTGCGACACGGCCGATGGCGCGCTCTACGTCAGCGCGACCGCCACGTGGACGCTGCCCGCCAGCTTCGCCGCCGCACCTGTCTGCCGGTTCGAGGTCGACGACCTGTCGTACTGGGCCAGCGCCGCGGCGCCCGGCACCACCAGCTGCGATTTCCGGGCCGTCGGAGCGGTCTCCACCGCCGCGTCCCTCGCCCTGCGCGGCGTGGCGATCGGGCGCTGGTTCTAGGGGGGCTTTGCGCCCTGTCATGCATGCCATGAGGCGTGCCACAAAATCACGCGCCTCGTGGTCGTATCGACTGCGGGGCCTTGTTGCCTTAACCTTCTGTTGACCAAAGTTTCCTAGCTGTTGCGGCGAGAATTTGCCGGTCGCGCCGGGGAGGGGCGTTTCCTTTTCCGAGGAAGCGGCTTGCCTCGCATGGCCTACAATGAAAGAAGGCGACGGGTCGTGGGCCGTACTTCCGACGAAGAGGTGTCGCCCGTTGTGAACAGGAGATACGTCTTGAAGAAAAACGCGATTGTCTTTACCGCCAACACGATGCACGTGGCGCAGGCCAATCTGATGATCGAGTCCCTGTTCGATCAGTATGGCGGTAATTTTCGCGGTGATCTTTGGGTGATTTCTACGCACCTGAGCAAGCGCTGCCAGGCATTTCTCGACAGTCGTGGGATCAAATACCTGATCAACCCGCTCGTCGAGGTGCAGGATTGGCCATATCGCGAAGAGATTGCAGCATCTCAGCCGGAGTATCAGAACGGCAAGCTGACCTTGGATGATGCATTTCTTCTGTATCGCAACAAGCGCATGAGCAAATTGATCGTTTGCGATTGGGTTCGCAAGTTCGGCGATCAATATGAGTCAATGGCGCTTTGCGACAATGATCTCTATTTCCAGCGTGACGTGAATGAGCTGTTCGAGAAGACGTATGCAGATCCCGGCGTGCTCTGGTACTGGCACGAAGAGAATAAGATGCTGCCGGGGACTAATCTCTGGAAGAAGAATTTCAATTATTCGCGCCATCACGATGCCTCGGAAATCGATTTCGGCGAACATGAAATCAACATTGGCTTCGTGATCGCAAAGCCGCGCCTCATGGCTTCGGTGTTTTCCGAGGTGCGTGCGCTGTTCGACAGCGTTGCGCTGCCGTTGTTTGCCGAACATCTTTGGCATGACCAGGATCTCGTCCGTTTGATCCGGGGGAAATTCCCCGAAAAGTTTCGCCTCTTCGACGAAGGGGACGTCTTGCATCTTTGCAATGGCGGCAAGGAGCTGATCGAAGAGCGCGTGCCGCAGCAGTTCTTTCACAAGAAAACGAACGAGAAGCCCTGCGTCGTGCACTTTGCCGGCGGCGTGTGGAAGGGGTTCCCGTCGGTGGCCGCCTCTTTCAACGTGCATGATGGATCGTACTTCTTTGTCGAGGAGTTGCGGCCCGAATACGATGGCGTTCGCGAGTTGACCGACTACGATCCGTTCGACGTGGAGTCGGTGTTCTACAGCGAGCACAACGTTGCCACTCGCAACAAGGCGCGTGCAGCTTGGATCGATCGGCGCAAGGACAGTGATCGCAAGAGCATGATGTTCCTCTCGTGGCTCGAAACCGGGAGCCACGTGCCGCAGAAGACGATGCTGGGGGACTTCCTGGACAAGACAGCGTTCGACATGGTCGTCATCGACGGCAATGTGAGGGCGCGGGACCATGACGACCTGTTGACCGAGGATCTGCCGGACCTGTTGGCCAACGTGACCCATACGGTGCGGAACGTCGAATTCGCACGTCAGTTCGGCTATGTGCGGGAAGACGTGCCCGAACCGGCGATCGCGGCTGCGATGGCTGCCTTGATCGAAGAGTATGCCTGCACGGAGCGTGCGGCGCGGGCCGTTTCGAACGCTGCCTATCTCTACTTGAGGCGGGCACTGGCCTTCTATGCTCCGGACATTGTCGTGAGCTGGGGCACTTACCTGCTCTGTCCGCGAATCCTGCGGCATCTGTGCGCCGAGTTCGGCATCCCGACGGTGACGATGGAGCTTGGCGTCCTGCCCAAGACATTGGCCTTCGATTGCGAAGGGCACATGGGCGAAAGCTGGGTCTGCGAACACTCTCAAACATTCAACGGCCAACCGCTCGACGACACGGACACGGCCCGGGCTGCCCGGTACCTCGCGGATGTTGTCGCGACGCGGCCGTCGCGCAACCTGAAGCTGGCGGTGTCTGAGCAGACGCAGCGCCGCATGACGCGCCTGGCCAATTCCGGCAAGAAGACGATCCTGCTGATGGGGAGCAATGCGGCGTTCTCCGGATACGTTCCCTACGACGAGACCGGCAAGCGCTTCCACTCACCCCTTTATGACAGCAACGACGCCGCGCTGCGTCACCTGAGCGAGGTCTTCGGCGCAGCGGACGACGTTCAGATCGTTTACAAGCCGCATCCCATCACGATGACCAGAGGCATGGATGTTCGGGAAGACTATCCGAACGTCACCATCCTGCGGGATGCGAACCTTGATGATTGTATCGAATTTGCCGATGTCGCGCTGACCCTCGTGTCCCAAGGTTGTTACGAAAGCCTGCTGCGCGAGACACCTGTGGTGATGCTGGGCCGGAACCAGATCAATGGCTCGGGCGCAGTCGACGTGCTGGATGCACAGTCGAACCTGGAAGCGACGGTTCGCCAGGCACTATCGGACGGCTACACGGCCGAGAAAAAGGCAAAGTTTGAGGCGCATGTCGCGCGTCTGCTCAAGTACTACCTCTACAGCACCCATGGAGAGACAGGAGCGCGTGAGCAGTCCCGGCTGAAGCGTGATCTGCTCGACCTTCTTGAGGGTGGTGGCGCGGACCACATGGGGAGCGAAAGGGAAGCCCTGCTCCGAAATGTCCGGGATCGCGCCCAGACCGCCGATCCCGTCCTTTCGGTGGTCATGCCGGTCTACAACGGAGCCGAGTACCTGGCCGATTGCATCGGTTCGATCCTCACCCAGACCTTCGATCGGATTGAGTTGATCGTTGTCAACAACGGCTCCACCGACACGTCTCAGACGATCATCGACTACTTCGCGGCACGTGATCCGCGGGTGGTGCCCGTCTTTCAGGAGGAACCGAACCAGCGTTCGGCCCGGAACCTGGGGGTGTCGATGGCGCGCGGAAAGTACCTGCATCTGAGCGACGGCGACGATCTCTTGGTGCCGGACGCCTATCGGCAACTGGTCGAAACGATGGAGGAGAAAAGCCCGGACGTTCTCTATTTCTTCTTCCACGAAATGTACAACACGCCCAAGGTCGGAGAGCCTCGGTATCGCAGTTATCGAAACTACCTGCCTCAAGACGACTTTTACTGGATGGACGAGGCGCACAAGCCGTTCTTTGCGCAGTATCCTTTCCCGTGGGCCAAGATCTTTCGCAAGGATTACTTTGAAGAGAAGGGTCTGCAATTCGACCTGGATTGCGCGAATTTCGACGACAATCCCCAGAACCTTCGCACTCTGCTTTCCTCGGACAACATCGCCGTTCTGAACCGCGCGTTCTACAAGTTCCGCATAAACGAGAAATCGATGACCCAATCGATCAATCCGCGGGTGTACGGCATGCTCGACGCGGTTCGGATCATGAATGAACTCTACGCGAAGTGGGGCGTCTACGATCGCAACCAGCCCTTCTACGTGCCTTACAAGGTGCACCTCTTGCACTTCGCGTTCAGCCGGTTGCCGGAAGACATGCGTCAGGCGTTCTTTGCCGAGATCCCGGCAATGTTCATCCGGGGCGACGAAGACTTCTTCCGCCGCGATGAGCTCTTCTCGATGTTCCCGTATCTTGACCTGTCCAAGGTCGAATTCATCGAGGCAGCGCTATCCGGTGACCTTGCCGGGTACGAGCAGATGATCGCATCGCGCAAAGAGCTGTCCAGCCAAGTTCGAACGGGCGCACGGCTTCCACGGGAACCCTTCGCGGCGCGCACGTCTGAGCCTGGATGTCACTCCGCTGGAGTCCAAGACCATCATGAGCGTCGCCTCGGTGCTAAAGCGGTACCCCAGCCTCTACAATGCCAGTCAGAAAGCCTATCGACGGATGCGCTACCGGTTCGAGGACTGACAGCGCGACTTGGCGGGCGGCAGGCGGCCGGAGCACTTGTCGCCTGAAGCCGTGTGTGAAAGAACGGCGCGACTAAGAAATGGGGGCATTGCCGATGAAGTATCTACTGGTAGGGGCCGGCCTGTCCGGCGCGGTCATCGGGCGGCGCCTGGCCGAGGCGGGGCACACGGTCACCATCGTCGATGCGCGTGATCACGTCGCAGGCAACTGCCATACCGGGCGTGACCCCGAAACCGGCGTGATGGTGCATGTCTACGGCCCGCACATCTTCCATACCGACGACGCCGAGGTCTGGGACTACGTCAATCGCTTCCAGGCCTTCCGCCCCTACAAGAACCGGGTCAAGACGACGTCGCGCGGCGAGGTCTTCTCCCTCCCCGTGAACCTGCACACGATCAACCAGTTCTACCGCAAGACGCTGCGCCCGGACGAGGCGCGCGACTTCATCGCAGAGCAGGCCGACACCACCATCGAGGAGCCGCAGACCTTCGAGGAGCAAGCGCTGCGCTTTGTCGGCCCGGATCTCTACGAGGCGTTCTTCAAGGGCTACACCCAGAAGCAGTGGGGCTGCCATCCGTCCGAGCTGCCGGCCTCGATCCTCAAGCGGCTGCCGGTGCGGTTCAACTACGATGACAACTATTTCTTCCACAAGTTCCAGGGCATGCCCGAGAACGGCTACACCGAGATGGTCGCCGCCATCCTCGACCACCCGGGCATCACCGTGCACCTTGGCACGACCTTCACCCGCGACCAGGCGGGCGAGTACGACCACGTCTTCTATTCCGGACCGCTCGACGGTTACTTCGACTTCGAGCTTGGGCGCCTTGGGTACCGCACGCTCGATTTCGAACGTTTCACCTACGAGGGCGACTACCAGGGCTGCGCCGTGATGAACTACGGCGAGGTCGGCGTTCCCTACACCCGGATCACCGAGCACAAGCACTTCTCTCCCTGGGAAGAGCACGAGGGCTCGGTCCTCTACCGCGAATTCTCGCGCGCCTGCGGGCCGGACGACATCCCGTACTACCCGATCCGCCAGGTCGACGAGAAGGCCATGCTGGCCGACTACGTCGCGCTGGCCGAGAAGACGGCGGGCGTCACCTTCGTCGGACGGCTGGGCACCTACCGCTACCTCGACATGGACGTCACCATCCGCGAGGCGATGGACACGGCCGAGGCCTTCCTGGCGGATGTCGCGGCAGAGCAACAGCCGCGGTCGTTTTACACCACCCCACTCTGACCCCCGCATTGCCTGAGGGGGGCGCACGTGGTTCAACGGGCGAACCTTTCACTTGGGTTCGCCTGACAGGCTTGATGATCGCACCGTGTTCAAAAGAAGAATAATCGATCTGTCTCGAAAGTTCGGGATAGTCATGTTTCAGCAGCACAAGCTGGAAATTCAGGAAACCGTTCGAAACACCTCACGCCGCAGCCAACAGGTCGCGCGCCAGTCTGCGGCTGATCTCGGTGGTCAACTGGCGGCCCAGGATCGTCGCTTGGCCGAGCTTGGCGTATCGCTCCAGCAGTTGCAGGCGCAGCTTTCAACACTCGACCAGGTGCAATCTCGTCTTTCGGGGATCGAGGCCGCGCTGCAGCGGTTGGAGGAAATCGAGCGGAAGACCCAGGAACTTGCCGCTCAGGGCATTGCAAAGACGGAAGGCGCACGCCACGCCGTCCTGACCGAGATGCGGATGGACCGCGGCTACATGGACATTCGTCGCAAGCTGCAGGTTCTCGCCACCGAGACCACAGCCGACTACGTGAAGACCAAGATGGCGCACGTCCAATCTGTCGATCACAAGTTCAAGGTACACGATGCCGGATTGGCAGCAGTCACGCTTGACGGTCTGGCAATGGAGTTCGGCGTCCACTCTGGCCGCACGATAAACTACATCGCGCAACAGCGTCCCGACTGGACCGTTCACGGCTTCGACTCGTTCGAAGGGCTGCCCGAGGCATGGCGCGACGGCTTCGACGCCGGTGAGTTCGCCACGGACAAGTTGCCGCCGGTGCGGGACAATATCCGACTGCACGTTGGCTGGTTCTCAGAAGCCATTCCCCGGTTTATCGAAGAGCATGTCGCGCAGGATGACGTGATCGCGTACATCCATATCGATTGCGATCTCTACAGCTCGACCAAGGACATCTTTCGGCTCTTGGGTGAACGGATGCGGCCCGGTACGGTTATCGTCTTCGACGAGTACTTCAACTACGACGGCTGGGAGCGCGGAGAATTCCTGGCGTTCCGGGAGTTCCTCGAAGAATTCGGCCTGAACTACGAGTACCTGACCTACAACTACAAGCATGAAAACGTCGCGGTGAAACTCACCTGACGGTTTCGGGCCGTCAGGAAAGTTGTACGGCAGGCTCGGCCCGGCCAGTTGCCGGCACCTCCGCGACGTAGGTCTTTCCCGCGAAATCCGCGTGGCCCGGCGCATCCTCGCTCAGCCCCTGCCGCGCGGTGGTGACATAGAGCGTTGTCAGGTCCGGGCCGCCGAAGGCGGGGCAGGAGCTGTGCGGGGTCGGGAGCGGCACGGCGTGCAGGAAGCGGCCGTCCGGGGCGTGGCAGGCCACGCGGGCGGAGCCCCATTGCGCGATCCAGAGGTTGCCCGCGGCATCGGTCACCGCGCCGTCGGGCTTGCGTTCCGGTTCTCCGTCGCGCGCGCGCAGGTCGAGGAAGGTCTCGGCCGCGGCCGCGGGCCAGCCGGTGGCGGGGTCGAGCGACTGGCAGAAGATCATACGCTTGCGGGTGTCGGCGAAATAGGCGCAGCTGCGGTCAGGAGCGAAGCAGATAGCGTTCGGCGTGGTCAGGCCGTCGTGAAGGCGGCGCAGCTCCCCCTGCCAGTAGCGGTAGATCGACCCGGAGGGGGCATTGCCCGCCTTGTCCATCGTGCCGATCCAGAAGCCGCCCCAAGGATCGGCGCGGCCGTCGTTGGAGCGGTTGTCGGGCCGATCGGCCTCGAGCGGGATGACGTGCGTCTCTGTCCCGGTTTCGAGGTCGAAGAGGAAAAGGTCACTCTCGCTCGCGATCAGGAGCCGGTCATGGTCGACCCAGCCGGCGGCCGAGACCATGCGGTCGAACTGCCATTCCCGCGCGGTCCCCGCGTCCTGCGACAGGAGCCGCGCGTTGACGATGTCGAACCAGAAAAGCTGTTGCCGTTCCGGGTGCCAGAGCGGTCCCTCGCCCAGGGTGCAGGGGCGGTGATCGTGGACTGTCGCCGTCATGCGTCTCCTCCGGGCAGCAGGGTGTCGAGGTCGGCGCGGTCGAACACGTCGAGGCGCGTCTCGCGCGAGGCGTTCACGATCCGGATGCCGCGCGCCTCGCAGACCTGGCGGGCGCGGGCGTAGGACGCTTCCAGCACCTCGAGGTTCGGCTGGTGCCAGCGTTCGCCGGGCGCCCGGTAGTCGGGGTGGAAATGGTTCCGCTCGCCGGCGTGCAGGTAGGTGTTGCCGTCGCGGGTGTCGGGCAGATCGTAGCTGTGGTCGAGACCGATCAGCACGATTTCGGCCGCGCCGAGGTGCACCGCGATCTGGATCTGGGTGTAGAGGATGGTCGAGCCCCAGCAGACGCCCTGTGCGAGGTCGTCGCTGAAGGCCGGAAAGTCGGGATCGGACAGCGGGTCCTCGAACGAGGCGGGCGGGCGGAACGGCATGAAGACCGTGTCGCCGGCGTGGTAGCCGAAGTCGCGCAGGCTGGCGGGAAAGATCTTGATGCTGTCGGTCAAGGCCGCGATCCGGTCGCGGTTGTTCAGCATGACCAGGTGATCCTCGACCGAATAGTAGGTCGGCCGCCAGTCGGTCTCGTCGTAGGCGAGGTAGATCTTGTTCGAGGCAAGCGTCACCGCGTCCCGCAACCGGTCGAGGTCGGCGATGTGCAGGCTGGGGCCGTTGCCGATGACGAAGACGCGCGCGCCGGCGTGGCGGTTGCGCAGCAGGCTCAGCATCGTGCGGCTGGCGCGTTCAAGGTCGCCGCGCGCGCTTTCGGGGTCGAGCAGGCGGTTCGCGTCAAGCGCCGTGCGCAACGGTGCGATCTGGGCCGCGGCGCCCTGCAGTGCGGCGCGGTGCTGCCGCTCCATCCGGTCGTGCAGGATCGCCAGCTCCCGGTGGCGTTCCAGCATCTGCGCGGCCTCGTCCGATCCGGCGCGCGGCAGGGATTTCTCGGCCGCACCACCGGCGATCCGGGTCCAGGCGGGGATCGAGGACTGGAGGAGCGCGGCGTCGCCCGAGGGCAGGCGGGACAGGCTGCCGTTCTGCCGGCGTGGGCCGCGCGGCGGGGCGGCCTTGGTCCCGGTCACCTTCTGGAGAAGCGATGGTTTCGGCGCAGGCTCCATCCCCCAGAGGCACATCGGCACCACCGTCCCGACGCCGCCACGTTCGAACCGCATGGCGTGTTCCGCGGATGCCAGGTCGCCCGCGAAGGGCAGGGGCAGGCCAAGGCGGTGCAGGTCGCGGGTGTCGATGATCTGCCAGGTCCAGCCGCCGTGGTCGGGGCCGCGGTCAAGCTGTGCGAGGGCGGCGAGGTCTGTGCCCTCGATCCCCGCGCCGATCGGCACGCCGGGCGTGCGGTGCCCGTCGAGCCGCAGCCCGACACCGCGGATGCGTCCGGGCAGCGCGTCGCCCCCGGGGTCGGCCAGCGCCGCGCCCAGCTGGATGCCGGGGCGCAGGAAGCGGGTGTAGGCGAGGGCGCGGGCAAACATTTCGGGGTGCAGGGCGATGCCCTGCCGGACAAGGCCCAGATGGCTGAATCCCGGCGCGTCGAAGCGGCTGTAGAGCAGGTCAAACAGCGCCCAGCCGAGCGGTGAGACGTCCTTGAGGCCCGGAAATGTCACGACCTCGACGCCTTCACCGCGCGGCATGTCGCCGGCGGTCTTGTCGTCGGCGAGGATCAGCAGGCGGATCGCATCGCCCGCGCCATGCCGGTCGCGCCAGGCCCGGTAGGCCTGCACCGCCTGTTCGGCCCCCGCGACATCGCCGCGCCGATCGAGGATGAGGCCGATCCTGGCATGCGGCTGCGGCGGCGCGTCGTTGGTGCCGAAATGGATGTCGAAATCGGCGTAAAGGCTCGTATCCTCGATCACGGGCAGGACGAAGCCGTCCATGTCGTGCGCCAGGATGGGCGGGCTGAAGACGGACCCGGGCTGGTGCTGTTCCAGCCGGCAGAGCTCTCGCGTTTCGCCGTCGCCCGAAACATGCCGCAGGCTGACGGTGACCGATCCGCGCTCCACGAAGAGCTCGCAGCCGAAGGCACCAAAGGCGGCGCCCTGCTTCCACCCGGTGAGGTCGAAGGCATTCGCCACCGTCTGTCCGAACTCGGGCACGTAGCCCTGCAGCCGGTTGTTGATCCCCCGTCCGAACCGCGCCACCACTACCCCTTCAGATGCTTGAACAGGTTGTCGAGCGTGTTCGCGTGCACGTATTCGATCGCCTCAACGGTGCTGTTCGCGTTGTGCGACGAAAGCGCGACGTTCTCGAACTCGAAAAGCGGGCTGTCCTGCGGCAGCGGCTCGACCTCGAACACGTCGAGGGCGGCGGCCGCCACCTTGCCCGAGCGGAGCGCATCGACCAGTGCCGCCTCGTCCACCAGCGGACCCCGCGCGACGTTGCACAGGATCATGCCGTCCCGGGCGCGGGCCAGCGTGTCGGCGTTGATCAGGTGGTAATTCTCGGCCGTCTGGTTGCAGCAGAGCGTGATGACATCGGCCTGCTCCAGCAGCGCGTCGAAGCTGACCATCGGCGTGCCGTCGGGCGCCTCGGGCATGTAGGGGTCCGAGGCGATCACCGCCATCCCCAGCCCCCGCGCGCGCTGGCCCACACCCTGTCCGATGGCGCCGTAGCCGACGACACCCATGGTGCGCCCCGCCATGCCGGGGAACCGGCCCTTGGGCCAGCCGCCCTGACGGATCAGCCGGTCAGTCCGTGCCAGCCGCCGGGTCGCCGCCAGCAGCAGGCCGATGGCGTATTCGCTGACCGCGTCGCGGAAGGCGCCCGGGGAATTGCAGACCGGCACGCCCAGGTCCTTGGCCGCCGTCAGGTCGATGGAATCGATCCCGGTGCCCCATTTCGAAATGACCTTGAGCCGGGGCAGGAACGCCTCGAGCACGCGGCGGGTGATCTTGTCGTCACCGGCCAGCCATCCGTCGACCTCGCCCGCGTAGGACAGGCACTGATCCTCGCCCATGAACTGGTTCACCTCGGGCCAGACCGGCTCCACGCCCTCGGCGCGGAGGAGCGCGTCGAAGCGGTCGCGCTCGTTGATCATCATGATGTTGGAGACGAGGACTTTCATCGGCGCGCTCACGGACGCAGGACCGACAGAAGTGCCTCGGCGATGTCGAGGTCCTGCTGGGTCTTGATGACGTGGCCCGAGATGGCGTTGACCGGGTAGAAGCCGATCTCGCCGTTGTAGGTGCCGATCTTGCCGGCCTCGACCGCCGCGACATAGGGCGCGGCCTGCCACCCGGTGATCGACCAGGTCACGCGCTGCACCGGGTCGAGGTCCTGGGAATTGGTCTTTTCCGCGAAGGTGAAGTTGACCGGCTGGTCGTGGTACGCGACCTCGATCTGGTCCTGGATGCAGGAGAGCATGACCTCCTTGCCCGAGGTCTTGAAGGCCTCGGTGAAGTCGCGGACCTCTTCCATGGTCAGCAGCGGCGCGATGGAATGCACCTGGATCAGCAGGTCGCAGTCGACGTTCTTGAGGAAGTCGTAGACGAACTGTTCGGACGTGGCGACGGAGTTCCCCAGCTCGGCCGGGCGCTGGTAGAACTTCACGCCGTATTGCTCGGCGAACTGGCCGAACTCGACATCCTCGGAGTTGATGTAGATCTCGTCGAAGCAGCCGGCCTTCTGGCATTTCTCGATCGCGTGGGTGATCAGCGGCTGGCCCCGCAGCGGGCGCAGGTTCTTCTTGGTGAGCCGCTGGCTGCCCATGCGGGCCGGGATCATGGCGACGGTCTTCATTTCCGGTGCGGTCCTCTCGTCAGTTCGCGATCACGGGCCCGAGCGACCCGGCCAGTACGCTGGCGTATTCCTCGAACAGGGCCGGCTCGGCGCAGAGGCTGAACTGGTCCCGATCGACCGGCGGCGTGTCGCCCCCGTGATAATGGCCGTAGCGAAGCCCGGCCTCCTGCGCAATGAGCGCGCCCGCCATGTCGTCCCATCCCTTGGCCTCGCGGCTGGCGACAAGCGACAGGTGCCCCGCCGCCGCATAACAAAGGTGCAGCGCCTGCGAGCCGACATTGCGCAGCTTGAAGCTGTTCAGCATCGCGGCCAGCGCGGCGGGCGCGTGGGTGGCGAGATCCTTCATCAGGCCGGAACTCAGTGTGGCGAGCTTCGCCGGATGGTCACGCCGGGCGAGGGGCGCACCTTTGACGAAGGCGCCCTGGCGCGAAAGCGCGGAATAGGTCGTCTCGTGCCGGATGTCGTGGACGGCCGACAGCACTGTCCGCCCGTCGATGGTAAGCGCCACGGCCACGGCATAGCTGGGCAGGCCCGCGACGAAATTCACCGTCCCGTCCAGCGGATCGACCAGCCAGACGGGGGCGTCGCCTCGTGCGGCGGTGTACCCTTCCTCACCGGTCACCACCGATCCGGGCAGCAGCGCGGCCAGCTCGTCCTCCAGCGCCCGTTGCAGGGCGAGGTCGACGGAGGTCACGAAGTCCAGCCCGTCGTCGCCCTTGGCCTCGGTCGCGAAGGCGCCGGACATGACCTCGCCCACCAGGACGGGCAGCCGGGCGACCAGCCGGTCGTGCAGGGCCCTGTCGGCGGGCTGGCTCATCTCAGAACTTCACCTTGCCGAAGAGGTCCTGGTCCATGTGCGTCATCCGCAGGTACTGCGTCATGATGTGGATGAAGCTCATGTGGATGTCCTCGACGATGCCGTAGTTCTGGCAGTCCACATGCGCGTTCAGGTCGGCCAGGTCCCTGGACCGCCCGCCCGAGAAGCCGGTGAACGAGATCGTGGTCATGCCCTTGGCCTTGGCCGTCTCGATCGCGCGCACGACGTTCTCGCTGTCGCCCGAAGAGCTGACGGTCCAGAGCACGTCACCCTCGCGCGCCATCGATTCAAGCTGGTAGGCAAACACCTCGGCATAGGAGATGTCGTTGGCCAGGGCCGAGTTCATCTCGGTATGGGCCGAAAGAGACATGAAGCGCGGCTTCAGCGCGGTGTCGGTGCGCACGCATTTCAGGAAGTCGCAGAGCGAATGGTTGGCGATCCCGGCCGAACCGCCATTGCCGCAGATGAAGATGAAGCGGTCATTCTCGATCGCGGTCTTCAGCGCGGCGATGATCCGGTCGAGCGCGGTCAGGTCGCAGTGCTGGGCGGCGGTGGCGAGCCGGGTGAAATATTCCGACGAGAACGCGGCGCAGCTGTCGTAGGGGGCGGTCGGGAAGAGGTCTTTCATGGGGGTCCTGGGGTCTTCAGGTTTCGATGACAAAGCGCAGCAGGCCTGAGCGCAGGCTGCGCTGCAGGAGGATTTGCAGGTCGTAAAGCCGGTTGCGGTCGGCGTCGCGGAAGAAGCCCGACCAGAACGGCACGTTGGTGTTCGCCGCCTGCCGGAAATGCTGGTCGAGGATCACGGCGTCGCGGCGGCCGGGCGTCGAAACCTCGCGCACGGTGTAGCCGAGGCGTTCCGCCATGCTGCGCAGCCCCGCGATCGAAAAGACCGCAAGCCGGTCGAGCGGGATGAAGCTGGGCGCTCCGGCGCCGAGCAGTTCGTACTCCAGCCCGTCCGCACAGGAACTGGCGATGAAAACCAGCGTGCCTTTCGGCGCGTTGGCCTTGATCGTCGCCAGCAGTTTCTCGGGATGTGCGACGCGGTCCATCTCGGCCTGGATAAGAACCACGTCGGGGGTGTCGGCCTTCAGCGCGACGGCGAGATCGGCGAAATCCTCGCCCGCCGCGTCGGCGTCGAGCGGCAGGAACTGCCAGCTCCGGCTCTTGCTCAGGCGACCCACGGCGGTTTCCCAATCAGGGGCGTGGCTGCTGTAGCGGTAATCCAGCACCTTGCGCAGGCGCCGGTCGCCCCGGCCGTCCGACAGCGAGATCCAGTTGAGGATCGAGATGAATTCGAACTCTCGCGCCTGGCTGTCCTCGTCCTCGGTCGCGCCCTCGCTGCGGGCGGCGGGATGGGCGGCGCGCAGCTGGTCGAGGACCGGCTGGTCGGGCACCCGCCGAGCGTAGATCGTGTTGCAGCCCGAACAGCGCTGGAACGGCATGAACACCTGGCCGAAGGTCTGGCTCTCGGTGGCGGGCGCGCCACAGGCGGGGCAGTCGCGGTCCACCCAGGCCACGTCCTCGTCCATCAAGAGCTCGATCAGCGCCTTGTTGCGGATGTGGCGATAGCGTTCCGACTTACGTCCAGAGACCGAGGAAGCATCGGGCAGGTGGTCGAGGAAAACGGGTGTCTGCATCGTCCTACTCCGCCGCGGACCGGGTGGTGGACGCGTTCGGCAGCGTCCATTCGTCGTCTGCGGCATAGATCGCCTCGACCAGTTCCATCACGTCGAGCGCCTGTTGCGAGGTGCCGAAGCGGACAGGTGTACCGGTCGCGACGGCGGCATGGAACTCGGCGATCTCCTTGTCCCAGGACCGGTCGTCGGTGAAGCGGATCTCCTGCAGCTCGGGGTTCGGGATCGGCGCGCCGTCCTTGTCGTGGCGGTTGAGCGCGACGGTCAGCACCTCGGTGCCGTAGCTGCCCGAATTCGACAGGATCCCGTCGACCGAGGCATAGCCGTTGCGCCCGTAAAGCTCGAGCCGGAAGGTGTGGCGCCATTGCGTGGCCGAGGAATGGATCGAGGCAATCACCCCGGCCTCGGTCTTCATCAGGGCAAAGGCGTTGTCCTCGACCGGCACGTCGGTCCAGAACTTGCGTTCGATGAAGGATTGCACCCGTTTGAAGCGGCCCGCGAACATCAGGAACAGGTCCAGCATGTGGATGCCCTGGTCGATCAGGATGCCGCCGCCCGACTGCGTCGGGTCGTTGCGCCAGTTGGCGGCATAGTTCGGCCCGCCCGCCTTGCCGTAGACGCCGCGCAGGAAATAGAGATCGCCGAGCGTGCCGGCTTCGACCAGCTTGGCCGCGTCCTCGATCGCGTCGTGGAACCGGTGGTTGAAGCCGAACTTCAGCACCCGGTCGCCGGCCTGGGCCTCGGCCGCGCGCATCCGTTTCACGTCGTCGGAATTGCGGCCCGGCGGCTTTTCGGAGAACACGTGCTTGCCGCGCGCCAGCGCGTCGCAGACCACGTCGGGGATCATCATGTTCGGCGTCGCGCAGATCACGATGTCGGGGTCGTAGGCATAGACCTCGGCCGGGTCGGTCACCATCGGGATGGTGGCGCCGGGATCGACGAAGGTATCGCAGGCGACGACCGTCTCGAACCCGCCGTGGCGGTCCATCGCGTCGTGGCGGATGCGTCCCATCTTGCCGTATCCGATGATGGCCGCTCGCAGTCGCGTCATGTCGTCTCTCGTCGGTCATGCCGCCGATGGGGCGGCCCGTTGCAGATACGCGGCGATCCTATGCCCCGCGCCGGGCGCAGGCAACAGAGGGACGGCGCCGGGCGGAGTTGTTCGCCGCTGTCCCGCCTGCTACCCGTTGCCCGGCGCGGTGCCAAGACCGCGTGGCACGGAAAGGCGAGGCTGATGCAGCGGGTCACGGAAATCCTGAAACATGCGCGGGCGAACGGCGAAACGGCGCCGATGACCGAGGGTGATCTGCCCGCCACCGAGGGCGCGGCCTATGCCGCGGCGACCGCCTGCGTCGAAGACGTGGCCGGGTGGAAGATCGGCGGCGCCAACCCCTGGTCGCGCGAGGTCTTTGGCAACACGCAGGTGTTCTTCGGCGCGCTCGACCGGCGCGAGACGTACCTTGACGGTGACAGCGTGCCGACCGCGGGGCTGGTCGCACCGCTGGCCGAGCCCGAGATCATGCTGCGGCTGTCGGGCGACGCGGACCGGCCCTTTGATGCCATGGCCCTCGGGATCGAGATCCCGGCGACGGTCCTGTCCGACGTGCTCAAGCCGGTGCTGCGGGCCCAGATGACCGACCGGGCGGGAGCGGGGCTGCTTTGGGTCGGGCCGGTGATGGCCTTTGACGAAGGCGCGCTGCTGTCGGCTTTCGATACGGCCTTTCACCACAACGACGCGCCCGTGATCGCGGGGCGCAGCGCCAACATCATCGGCGGCCCGCTCGGCGCGGCGGCCGAGTTCCTGGCGCTGGCCCGCCAGCACGTGATGCCGCTGGCGGCCGGACAATGGGTCGCGACCGGTGGTCTGAACCCCGCGGTGCGGGTCGCGGCGGGCGATACGGTGCGGTTTGCGGCGCTCGGGCACGAGGTGGGGCTGAAATTCACCTGACCGCTTGCCTCTTGGCCGGAATTGCCGCTGAAATCCTCGCGGGCGCAACATCGCCCCGATTTTTCCATGCGGAAGACTTTTCAAACGTTACTTAGGACGGCTAGGTCCTTGCCGTGAAGGCAACATCCCGAGCCCGGAGCATTCAGAGAGGCCCACCCATGACCGAGACCCCCGCCCGTATCGCCGTTGCCGGCATCGGCTATGTCGGCCTGTCGAATGCCGTGCTGCTGGCACAGCACAACACGGTCGTGGCGCTCGACGTCGATGCCCACCGGGTGCAGCAGGTCAACGCCCGCGAATGCCCGCTGATCGACACCGAGCTCGAGGATTACCTTGCCAACCGCGACCTCGACCTGACCGCGACGACCGATGCGGCCGAGGCGCTTGGCGGGGCCGAGTTCGTGATCGTGGCGACGCCCACCAACTACGACCCGACCAACAACTTCTTCGACACCTCGTCGGTCGAGGCAGTGGTGGCCAAGGCGCTTGAGTTCGCCCCGGACGCGACCATCGTGATCAAGTCGACGATCCCGGTTGGCTACACCGTCGACCTGAACCGCAAGATGGGCACCGACCGGATCATCTTCAGCCCCGAGTTCCTGCGCGAGGGCAAGGCGCTCTACGACAACCTGCATCCCAGCCGGATCGTGGTGGGAGAGGACAGCCCGCGCGGCCATCGGTTCGCCGCGCTGCTGCAGGGCGGGGCGATCGACACCGACATCCCGACGCTCTTCACCGGCTCGACCGAGGCCGAGGCGATCAAGCTCTTCGCCAACACCTTCCTCGCGCTGCGGGTGGCCTATTTCAACGAACTCGACAGCTATGCGCTGGCCTTCGGCCTCGACACCCGGCAGATCATCGACGGCGTCAGCCTCGATCCCCGGATCGGCGCGCATTACAACAACCCCTCGTTCGGCTACGGCGGCTACTGCCTGCCCAAGGACACCAAGCAGTTGCTGGCGAACTATTCCTCGGTGCCGCAGAACCTGATCCAGGCCATCGTCGAGGCGAACCGCACCCGCAAGGATTTCATCGCCGACCGCATCCTGTCGCACGCGCCCAGGGTCGTCGGCATCCACCGGCTGGTGATGAAGGCAGGCTCCGACAACTTCCGCCAGAGCTCGGTCCAAGGGATCATGAAGCGGCTCAAGGCGAAGGGGGTCGAGGTGATCGTCTACGAACCCGCGCTCGAGGCCGAGGAGTTCTTCAGCTCGCGCGTGACCCATGACCTGGCGGCGTTCAAGAAGGACTCCGACCTGATCGTCGCGAACCGCATGGTGCCGGAACTGCACGACGTGGCCGACCGGGTGTTCACCCGGGACCTCTTCAACTCGGACTGACGGGATCGGCCGACGGGGCAGGGGCGGCATTCGCGGCCTCGGCCCCCGGCAGGTTCAGCAGCCGGTCCCAGGAAGCGGGCGTGGTCAGCCGGGCATAGCCCTGCCGCCAGTCGTCGCGGATCCGGTCGTGATTGCGCCACAGCCGCAAAACCTGCGCGAAATAGGCCCGGCTGACCGTCCACGCCCGGCGCTTGGAGTGCGTCACGGTGTAGTGGCGGCCGTTGTCCTCGTCGACATAGGTGATCCGCGCGGCGCCCCAGAGCAGCCGCCGGCGGCCACGCTTGCGGGCTGGCAGCACCACGTCGTCGCCGATCCGGCGGAAGAAGGGCAGCAGGTAGCCGTTCAGCGTCAGCTTCATCAGGAGCCGCGCGAGGAAGTTGTCGGGATCCAAGCGGCGGCGGACGGTCAGCGGCGGCGCGCCCTCGGTCCAGACCTCGTCATGCATCAGCGCCTTGATCTGCGCGCGGCGGCTGGCGACGTCGGGATTGTCCTCGAAGTAACGCGGCCCGGCGATGAAATCCTGCAGCGACAGGGTCAGCGCCTCGATCGTCTCGTAGTGCGACGACAGCAGGCTGCGCAGGTAGAACCAGGCCACGATGGTCATCAGGCTGCGGCGCGAGATCTCGAGCTGCGGCGCGACCATGTGGTGGGCAAGATGCCCGCGCAGGTCGAGGTAGAGCGTCTGCGGCGATTCCTTGAGATAGAAGTCCTCGTCCTGGTGGCAGATCACGCCGGGCAGGGTGGTCGGACGGAAATCGTTCATCAGGCCGAAGCTGATGTCGTCCCCGCGCACGAAGAACGGGAAGGGGTCGTGCCGGACCGCGTCGACCGGGAAGGCAAAGAACCACCAGCCACCGTAGAAGTTCGCGGGCTTGGGCGTGCTGGCGGCATAGGCCGACTTCAGCACGATCGAGGGGCGGCGCAGGTCGGTCTGGCCGAACTGCGGGTGGCAGAGGCGATAGAACTCGGCCCCGTTTTCCCACATCGTCCATTTCATCCGGGCGTGCGCCAGCGCGCCCGACACCGCGGTCGCCGGGTCCTTGGCGTAGGCCAGGAAGGTCCAGGTGCGTTCGACCGCCTCCATGTGCACCGCGGCGTCATCGTCCATGAAGAGGCAGTGGCTGGCGCCGCGGCGGCGCGCCTCGATCAGGCCACGGGCAAAGCCGCCCGAGCCGCCGAGGTTGGCGTTCGGAAGGACCGTCACGCTGTCCGCCGCGGGCAGGTCGAGCGTCTGGCCGTTGTCCACGACGGTCAGGTGCAGGTGATCGGCCAGCGGCGTCCGGGCGATGAAATCGCGGAACCGCGCCACCGTGCGCATCACCGCCGCCTCGCGCCGGAAGGTGGTGATCGACAGCATCAGGTCGGGCGTCCGGCGTGGCGGTTCCTCGGTCTCCCACCTCGCGGCGCGGAGGATGCCGTCGGCGCTCATCGCGCGCAGTTCGAAATAGAGCACGCCGTGCGGCGTCGTCATCGCGTCGAGCGGCACGGGCCAGGTCTGGTCCGCCCCCGGTGTCAGGCGGATCGCGGTGTTCAGCACCCGTTCGGTCGAGCGGTCGGGCCGGGCCAGCAGGATGCTCAGCTCGAACCGGCCCTCGCCTTCAAGCGTTAGTGCGACGTCGTCGAGGCCGCAGTGCACGCGCCAGGCGCCGATGTTGAAGAGGTTGGAATAGGTCAGCGACGAGGCCAGCGCGCCGGCCGGGAACAGGACCTCGCGCGCGTCGAGCGACATCGCCGCCCCCTGCCGCAGGCGCAGGTAGAGATCGCGTTCGGTGCAGAGCCCCGGTTCGGGCCAGAGGAGCGCCTGAAGGCAATGCATGTGCGGGTCCGTCATGGCGTTCCTTGTGCCCTGTCCGGGCGCCGCGGGGCAAGCCTGACGTCCGGTGCGGGGCAGGGCCGGGAGGGTCCCGTCATTTCCGGTTCTTGGACGAGATCGTGCCGTTCGCGACCAACTGCAGGATCAGCGGCGCGACGAAGCGTTCGATCGCGGCGGCGGAGTCGCGCGGGATCTCGAGCCGGGCCAGCGGTGCATCCCGCGCAGGCAGCGGGTCGAGGAACAGCTCTTTGCGGTCAAAAAGCCGCTTGGCCAGTGCCGCGTTGCCCTTCTGGTACTTTCCCAGGACGCGCGACCGGGCCGACAGCGGCAGGATCAGCTCGCTCTGCTTGCCGGTGTGGCCCAGGTGCTCGCGATCGACCTGCTCCAGCGTGCGGCGCACCAGTTCGCGTTCCGGCCCGTCCAGCGCGTCGAGCGGCAGGTGGCGCATGAACTCGACCATCTCGGCCGAGTGCGAGGCGTTGGTGTGCGCGGGCTTGCCCATCTCGGACACGTCGTCGAACCCGATCTGGCGGCAGAACTCGATCACCGGGCCGCCGGGCATCTGGTCCTTTTCAAAGACGACCAGTTGCAGGTTCTCGGCCCCGAACCGCTTTTCCAGCATCTTCACGTAGCGGTCGTAGTGGATCCAGTGGAAGTCCTCGCGCATGGCGAGGAACTCGTCGAAGGTGCAGTGGCTGTAGCGCGGGTTCCACTGCCACTTGACGTTCTGGAGGTACCAGCTTTCCAGCCAGTGATCCTGCCGGCGCAAGTAGAAGATCACCTTGACGTCGAAATGGTCGCGCAGCCGGGCCAGCGGTTCGAGGTCCTGCCGCATGCAGATGTCCTCGTCGCTGATGACGATCCGGTCGATGGGCACGTCCTTGTTGTCGCAGCGCGCGTTCAGGTCGGCGGCCACATCGGCCACGTCGGCATGGCCGTTCAGGATCTCGTTCACGATCTTGAAGTGGCGCTTGACGTTGTAGGGATAGAGGCAGCCCCGCGCGATGAAGGCCTCGCGGTTGGCGTGCATGAAGGCCTGGATGGAACTGGTCGCGGTCCGGTGGCTGCCGATGTGAAGATAGAGGCTGCGCTTCATGTCTTGCTTAGGGGCTCGATCTGTTGCGGCGGGTGTCAGACCCGCCGCTTTTGCAGAAAACCGCACGCGGGCACAAGCGGGTCTTGGCCAGGGGCCGCCCGATTACGTCGCGGTGGTGCGGTTCAGAGCATCCATTCGATCGGCAACCAGCTCATGAAGGTCACGATGGCGCGTTTGGTCCAGGGTACGTTCGGTTCGGTCACGAAGAGCTTTTCCGCCCCCTCGCGGTTGACGTGTTCCCAGTCGATCTGGCCGATGTCGATGTCGCGCACCCGGTAGAACCGGCTGGGATCCTCCAGCGCCGAGGAGATGCCCGCCGCAATCGTCGGGCTTTCGATCAGCAGCCCCATCTCGGTATTGAGCTGGGCCGACCGCGGGTCGAAGTTGAACGACCCGATGAAGACCTCGTCGCCGTCGATCGCGAACGACTTGGCGTGCAGGCTGGAGGTCGAGCCGAGCACTGTCGGCAGCTTGTCGGTATGCGCCCCGGCGGCCTCGGCCGTCAGTTCCAGCACGATCACGCCGTTTTCGACCAGTTTCGGGCGGTACTTCATGTAGGCCGAATGCACCGACGAGACGTCGTTCGATTCCAGCGAGTTGGTCAGGACGCGGGTGTTCACGCCGCGTTCGGCCAAGCTCGACAGCAGCTCGGTCCCCTTGTCGGCCGGGATGAAATACGCCGAGACGAGGTCGACCGAGGTGTCCGCGTCGGCGAGGATGCGGGCGAGCTTGTTGATCATCAGCTCATCGCCCTCGGCCTCGCGCAGGGTCTTGACGGGGTCGTCGGTGATCAGCTCGACATTGGTCCATTCAAAGAAGTCCGGCGTGCCGAGCTCGGCCATCATGTCCGAGTTCTGCACCAGCTTGAGGTAGGCGGACCCGTCCACGGTTTCGCGCGCCGCCTGGCCCTCGGCCTTGACGCTTTCCAGGCCCTCGGGCGTCGGCTCGTCCAGGATCAGCTCGGCCGGGTAGGCCGAGGCGCTGTTCCAGTAATCGTCGAAATTGGCCGATACCGCGTCGGTCGCGGGGCCGATGGCGACGGTGTCGAAGTCGAAGTAGTGCGCGCCGTCGCCGAATTCAAAGTAGATGTCGCCGATGTTGCGGCCGCCGATGATCGATACCGCGCCGTCCGCGATCATCGCCTTGTTGTGCATCCGGTGATTGAGGCGCGAGAAGTCGAAGACATAGGACAGCAGCTTGGGATTGCGCAGGGTGAAGGGGTTGTAGAGGCGGACCTCGAAGTTCTCCATCGCGTTCAGCGCCGCCAGTTCCTCGTCGAGGCCCGGGATGCCGTTGTCGTCCAGGAGAAGGCGCACCCGCACGCCGCGTTCGGCGGCCTGGCGCAGCTCGTCCAGCAGCAGCCAGCTGGTCGTGTCCTCCTGCCAAATGTAGTACTGCGCATCGATGCTTTCCTCGGCGTTGCGGGCCAGCAGGACACGGGCGGCCAGCGCCTCGGGGCCGTCGGCCAGCGGGCGGACGCCGGACAGGCCGGGATGTTCGGCCTCGCCCCTGGCCTTGGCCTGCCCCATCATCGTCGCCTCGCTGGACTGGACGTACGAGGACTCGGCCACGTCGGTGGCATCGGGCAGCGGGAACAAGAGCCGCATCCCGACGATGAACACGACGATGATCACGATGATGGAAATGAGAAAGCCGATGATACGCATTAGAAAATGTCCAGTTGAGGCGGTTCTGTCGCGGGTCCCTACCCAGAAGTTGTAAAACCAAGACGCGGCGTCAAGCAAGCGTGCCGGCGGCGACACCGCGGCGGCGGATCAGTGGGCAAAGCCGCCGCCCTCGGTCAGTTTGTCGGGCAGGCGGTTCAGCACGATCCACCCGGCGATGGCCCCGACGAAGATCGGCAGCAGGAGCCCGTCGCCGATGACGAAGATCATCACCGCCCCCGCCAGCAGCGGCTTCTTCAGCCCTACGGTCGAGGCACCGGTCATGCCGGCCGCTACGCCGATCAGCGGATCGAGCCCCGGCACGACGTAGAGCATCGCGCCGCCAAGCGCCGCGCCGGTGAAGCAGAGCGGGAAGATCGGGCCGCCCAGCCACCGGCTGCCAAGGCAGACGGCGCAGAGCGCGGCCTTGGCAAGGCCCAGGACGATCAGGATCAGCGGCCCGTCCTCCTGCCCGAGGGCCAGCGCCTCGCCGATCTCGTTATGGCCGGAAAACAGCAGGATCGGTGCCGCGGTGCCGACAAGGCCCAGCACCAGCCCGCCCAGCACCGGTTGCAGGAACACGTTCGGCAGGCGGGCGGCGTAGGCTTCGGTCAGGCGCAACCGCAACCAGATGAAGAGCAGCCCGCCAAGCGCCCCGGCGATGCCGGGCACGATGGCGATCAGCCCGTCGTATGTCTGCGGCTCGGCATTGAAACGGGGCAGGTACATCACCGAAAGCGCGCCCTCGCGCAGGAACTCGGCGGTCCAGATGAAGGCCAGCACGCCCGCGAAACCGGCGAGGTAGTGGGTGATCCGCGGCGCGGTGCCCGGGGCCTCGGCCTGCACCGGCCCGGCCAGCGGAGAGCCGTAGAACCCCGCCAGCCCGCCGGCCAGCCCGGCCTCGGCGATGGCCTGGCGCTCGGACGCCTCGCGCCCCAGTTTCAGCGCGATCATCGTCGACAACGCCGAGACCAGCGCGATGATCCCGCCCTCGGGGCCAAGCGCACCGGCGAAGGCCACCGCCACGATCGAGCCGAGCGTCATCCACAGCGCCTGCAGCCCGTGGCGCGGTTTCGGGTCGTGTACCTGCGCGATCTCGTCCTCGACCGCCAGCCGGGCGCCCATCAGGGCAGTGATGCCGATCAGCACCCCGCCCGCCAGCGTCATCGGCAGGATCATCCAGCGCGGTGTCTCGTCCGGCCAGATCAGGCCCTGCAGGTCGATCATCAGGACGTAGGCCGCGGCGGCAATGGCCCCCGCGGCAAGGCCGAGCGCAACCGCGATGACGGCGAGGTAGAGGGTGAGCCTGGGCGCGGCGGCCGGGGTCGTGTCGGTCATCTCGCCTCTTCCGCATGGAAAAGGCCCCGGCCGGTACGGCGCGCGGGGCCTTCAGGTCGTGGCAGGCGCGGCAACGGTCAGTTGCGCCGCGGTTCCACCACCAGTTCCTTGAACACGTAGAGCGGCAGCAGGATCGCCGCGATCATGCTGCCCAGCCAGACCAGCAGCGTGGCGGCGAGCCAGTTCGCGACCCCGCCCATGTTCATCGACTGCATGACCAGGTCGACCAGCAGAAGGCAGATCCCGATGGTGATCAGCGCGACGCCGCCGCGCAGCTGCGGGATCGTGGTCAGCGCCATCTTGGTGATCAGCGGATCGAGAAGCGTCTGCGCACCGGAGAAGATCGCGACAACCAGGATGAAGGAGAGCCAGTCGATACTGAACCCTGGAAGGATGAGAACCGCGACAAACAGGCCAGCGGCATTCGAGAGCAGGTACGCACAGAGGCGATAGATCATCCGCAGCACGACAAATTCTCCGATAAGCAAATAGTTAACCTAGTGTTAACTCAGAAATATCGACCTGACAACGATTAGGCGAATGCGCCGCCGCGGATCCCGGAAAGCGGCAATTTTTGACGTATCGGAATGCAACTGCCCAGCAATCCTTGACCTTACGTCTTGCCGGTGCGGGATCCGCGTGCCACTTTCGGCCGGCATCACGGGACCGGGGGCGACGGAATGGAAGATCGCAGCATGGGCAGAACCGCCTGGAACCTGGCGTTGGCGCTGATCAACGCCTCACTGATTCTCCTCGCCGTGTGCCTGTTCCTGGTGTGGAAGGTGCTGTCGGCGGCCGAGGACGTGTCGGCCAACCTGGCGGCGACCTCGGCGACGATCCAGCCGATCGGCACCCAGATCACAGAGCTGACCGAAGAGGTCGCGGGCGCGCGGTCCGACCTGGCCGAACTGCGGGCGGCGGGGCAGGCGATGCGCGAGCAGGGGCTGCCCGAACCGACCGGTGAGCTGACCGAACGGCTCGACCGGATCGAGGGCCAGCTGACCGAGCTGACTGACTGGGTCGGAGAGGTGCGCGAGGATCCGGACGCGGTCATCGACCGGGCCATCGACGCGGCCTTCGAGGAACTCAGGGCCGTGGTGGCCGAAACCGTGGCGCTGATCCGCGGGGCGCGGGAAGGCAGCTGAGCCTATTCCTCCTGCGCGGCGTCGAGCTGCGCACAGCCCTTCAGCGCGGCGCTGTCGTCCTTGATGATCCAGACCGGTGTGACGAGGTCGAACTCGAGCGGGATCGGGGCGTCGAAGGTTTCCAGGAACGCCTCCTTCGCCGGTGAGGTCAGGATCGCCCGCGCGACGCTGCCCGCGAAAAAGAGGCCGGCATCCGGCATGAAGGCCAGCTTCAGGTTCCGCGCCAGCCGGCCGATCAGACCGGCATAGAACTGCAGCGCGGCCTGCACCTTGGGATCGTCCCGGGCCACCAGCGTTTCCGGCCGGTCGGCTGGCAGGCCGGTCATCGCGGTCAGGACCTTTCCCAGCCCCGCGCCCGAGAAGCAGGATTCGATGGTCGTGAACTCGTCCGCTGCCGGACCGACGCGGGCGTCGAGCGCGGTGCGGATGTCCTCGGGCAGGGTCAGGTGGCCGTGTTCCGAACGCAGGCACTGCGCCACGCCCGGCGCGGTCCAGAGCACCGGGCTCACGTTGAAGCCGGTGCCGATGCCCGCGACCAGCGATTGCGTGCCGCGGTTGCGCCCGGCGCCGGTATGGGCGACCGGGATCAGGCCGTCATCGTCCAGTGCGGGCAGGGCGTGGCCAAGCGCCTTGAGGTCGTTCACCAGCGCCGCATGGGACGCGCCGAACCGGTCGCGCATCGCGGCGGCGTCGAAATCCCAGTCATGGTTGGTCAGCCGCGCGTGGCCCGGCCCGACCGGCCCCGCCACGGCGACGACGATCTCGTCCACCGGCACGCCGGCGGTGTCGAGGAACTGGCGCATCACCTCGTCGAAACTGCCGTGTTCGGCATTGCGGAAGTTGCGCAGGCTGTCGACCTGCACGGCGCCGCCTTCGGCCAGGGCCATCCGCGTGTTGGTTCCGCCCACATCGGCAATCAGCCGCATCGCTGCCAGTCCTTCCATGTCCCGTGCCTATCTGCCCCGGTCGGGGGGCTGAAAACAAGTCAGCCCGGGCGAATGTGGCCCGGGCTGCGCTTTCGTGGTCGCTATGTCCTCAGAACGGGCTGTCCGGGAAATAGAACTGCTCGGCGTTTTCCGGCGTGATGATCTGGCTGCCGATGATGAAGCGGCCGGACACCGGGGTCGGCGACACCAGGCCAAGCGCCGTCAGCTCGATCGCGGTGGCGATCTGCGCCGGCGGGTAGGTCACGTTCACCGGCAGCATCGGGTCGCCGTCCATGATGCGCTTGATGATCTCCTTCATGCCGGCCCCGCCGACGACCCACATCTCGTCGTTGCGGCCCGCCTGGTCGATGGCTTCGAGCACGCCGACCGCCATGTCATCGTCCGCCGCCCAGACCGCGTCGATGTCCTCGTACTTGGACAGGAAGTCCTGCATCACGTTGAAGGCGTCGTCGCGGTTCCAGTTGCCGTGCTGCATGTCGAGCACGTTGATCCCCGACCCTTCGATCGCGGCGGTGAAGGCGTCGACGCGCTCGTTGTCCAGCGTGGTCGGGATGCCGCGCAGGACGACGACGTTGTCACCCGATTGCAGGTTCTCGGCAAAGTATTCGCCCGCGACGCGGCCGAAGCCGGTGTTGTCGCCCGCGACGTAGAGATCCTCGATCCCCGGCACCGACAGGCCGCGGTCGACGACCGTCACCCAGATGCCGGCGTCCTTGACGGCCTGCACCGGGCCGGTCAGCGGTTCGGATTCGAACGGCAGCACCACCAGCGCGTCGATGTCGCGGGTGGCGACCATGTCCTCGATGTCGTTGACCATCTTGCCGGCGTCCCCGGCGGTGGCGAGCACGAATTCGAGGTTGGGATAGGTTTCCTGCAGGCGCTCGATGGCGGCCTGCGCGTGGTAGTTCAGCCCGCCCATGAAGCCGTGGGTGGCCGAGGGGATGGCGACGCCGATGGTCTGCTTGTCCTGCGCCAGGGCAGGGGCGGCCACCGCCATCGTCGCGGCGAGCGCCGCGCCCTTGAAGATGTCTCTGCGTTTCATTCGTTTTCCTCCCAGATTGCCGCTCAGTCGGCGGACTTGCTTTCGCGCTGCAAGACGACAGCGAGAATGACGATGACCCCCTGGATCGCGCCGTTCAGGTAGGGCGAGACGATCGAGGCGAGGTTCAGGATGTTGTCGATGAGGCTCAGGATCAGAACGCCGATCACGGTGCCCCAGACCCGGCCGTAGCCGCCCTTTAGGACGGTGCCGCCGATGATCACCGCGGCGATCGCCTCGAGCTCCCAAAGCACGCCGGTTGAGCCGGAGGCCGAGCCGAGGCGCGGCACGTACATGATGGTGGCGATGCCGACCAGGAGGCCCAGCAGAACGTAGGTCGCCATCCGCACCCGGTCGACCTTGACCGCGGAGTAGCGCGCGACCTGTTCGTTCGCGCCGATCGCGGCGCAGTGCCGGCCGAAGGGCGTGTGGCGCATTGCCAGTTCGCCCAGGATCGCGACGACGGCAAAGACGATGATCGGCCAGGACACACCCAGCAGGCCGTCGTAGTAGACCGGCCGGTAGAAGCTGCGCGCGTCGAAGTTCAGCGACAGCGTGCCGCCGTCTGCCAGCCAGGTGACGAGGCTGCGGTAGATGCCCATGGCGCCCAGCGTGACGATGAACGCCTCGATCTGGACCTTGGCGATCAGGAACCCGTTCAGCAGCCCGGCGGCCAGCCCGGTCAGCAGGGCCACCCCCATGCCCGCCAGCACCAGCGGCACCCCGATGCCGAGCGACGGGATCATCGCGTTCATCGCCATGATCATCACGCCCGCGACAAAGGCCGCCATGGAGCCGACCGACAGGTCGATGCCGCCCGCGGTGATCACGAAGGTCATGCCGACCGCGATGATCCCGATGAAGGCCGAGCGGGCCAGCACGTTGGTCACGTTGCCGTAGCTCAGGAAGTTGGAGTTCAGCGAGGCGCCGAGGATCACCAGCACGATCAGGGCCAGCAGCGGGCCCAGCACGTGCAGGTTCAGCCGCCGGCGCGGCCGGGCCGTGGTTTCGGTGGCGGTGGTGTCGGTCATGCCGTTGCCTTCTCGTCGTCTGCCACGCCCATGGCGCGGCGCAGGATCGCGTCCTCGGTGATCTGGTCGCCGGTGAGCTCGCCCGCGATGTAGCCGCGGCCCATGACGACGACGCGGGCGGCGAGGCCGATCACCTCGGGCAGTTCCGAGGAGACGACGATCACGCTCTTGCCCGCGGCCGCCAGCGCCGCGATGAATTCGTAGATCTGCTGCTTGGTGCCGATGTCGATGCCGCGGGTCGGTTCGTCGATGATGACGATCTGCGGCTCGGCCAGCATGGTCTTGGCCAGCAGGAGCTTCTGCTGGTTGCCGCCCGACAGGCTCCCGGCGGCCATCGCGCGATCCTTCACGCGGATGTCGAATTCGCCGATCGCCCGGTCAAGCGCGGCCGCCTCGGCCCGTTTGTCGATCCGCACCGTGCCAAAGCTGTCGAGCGCCAGCAGCGTCAGGTTCTCGACCAGGTTCTTGCCCAGAAGCAGGCCTTTGTCTTTGCGATCCTCGGTCAGGTAGACCAGCCCCGCCTCGCGCGCGGCCAGCACGTTGCCAGGTTTCAGTGCCTTGCCGTTGACCCTGACGGTGCCTGTCGCGGGGCGGAGGCCGACTATCCCCTCCATCAGCTCGGTCCGCCCCGCGCCCACGAGCCCGGCAAATCCCAGCACTTCGCCACGCCGGAGCGTGAAGGAGGCGGCGCGCACCTTGCCGGGCACCGTGAGATCTTCGACTTCGAGGACCACGTCATCCTGCGGCACCGGCTTGGCCGGGAAGAGGTCCGACAGCTCGCGGCCCACCATCGCCTCTGCCATGGCGTGTTCGCTGAAACCCCCGGCCGCGCGGGTCGTGATGTGATCGCCGTCGCGCAGGACGGTGACCCGGTCAGCGATGCGCGCGATCTCGTCCAGCTTGTGGCTGGTATAGAGGATCGCGGCCCCCTGCGCGCGCAGGCGGTCGATCTGTTCCAGCAGGATGTCGGTCTCGCGGTTGGTCAGCACCGCGGTCGGTTCGTCCATGATCAGCACGCGGGCCCGGCGGCCGATGGCGCGCGCGATCTCGACCATCTGGCGGTTCGGGACCGACAGGTCGGCCACCCGGATCCGCGGGTCGATGTGGCAGTCGAGCCGGGCGAGCAGGTCGCGGGCCTCGTCCCGCATCGCCTTCTGGTCGAGGAAGACGCCCCGCCGTCTCTCGCGGCCGAGGAACATGTTCTCTTCGACCGTCAGCGGCAAGGCGAGGTTGAATTCCTGGTGGATCATGATGATCCCCGCCGCCTCGGCATCGCGCTGGTCGGCAAAGGCTGCGGGCTGGCCGTCCAGCAGCAGCTCGCCCGTGGTGGGCGAGAGGTAGCCGCCGAGGATCTTCATCATGGTCGACTTGCCGGCGCCGTTCTCGCCGATGAGCGCGTGCACCTCGCCGGGCCGCAGGTCGAAATCGACCCCGTGCAGGACCTCGATCGGGCCGAAGCTGCGGGTCACCCCGCGGGCGGCGAGGATGGCATTCACAGCGTCACCCATCCCGCGTTGCGTTTCGACGACCGGACGCAGGCATCGACAAAGGCGACGCCCTCGACCCCGTCCGCGATGGTGGGAAAGGTGACGCCCGCGGGCACCGGGGCGCCGGTGCGGGCGGCGGAGATGGCGGCCGCGGCCTCGGCGTAGATGTTGGCGAAGGCTTCAAAGAAGCCCTCGGGGTGGCCGGCGGGAATGCGCGTGACGCGGCCCGCGTCCGGCCCGGTGGCAGCAGAGCCGCGGGTGACGATGCTGACCGGACCGCCCATGGGCGTGACCCTCAGCCGCTCGGGTTCGTCATGGCGCCATTCGATCCCGGCCTTGTCGCCGAAGACCCGCAATCGCAGCGCGTTCTCCGTGCCCGACGCCACCTGTGAACACCAGAGCATCCCGCGCGCGCCGCCCTCGAAGCGCAGCATCACGTGGGCGTTGTCGTCGAGCCGACGGCCCGGCACGAAGCTCTGCAGGTCGGCCGCCAGCGCCTCGAGCTGCAGGCCGGTCACGAAACGGGCGAGGTTGTAGGCATGGGTGCCGATGTCGCCGGTCGCGCCGCCTGCGCCGCTGCGCGCGGGGTCGGTCCGCCAGTCGGCCTGCTTGTTGTCGGGGGCCGGCACGTCGCCCAGCCAGTCCTGCGGATATTCCACCTGCACCAGCCGGATCGCCCCCAGCTCCCCGGCTGCCACCCGCGCGCGCGCCTCGCGCACCATCGGGTAGCCGGTGTAGTTGTGGGTCAGCACAAAAAGCGCGTCCGACGCCTCGGCGGCCTTCGCGAGCTTCTTCGCGTCCGCCAGGGTGCCTGCGAGCGGCTTGTCGCAGATCACGTGGATGCCGCGCTTGAGGAATTCGCGCGCCACCGGGAGGTGCATGTGGTTGGGCGTGACGATCGACACCGCCTCGATCCCGTCCTTCAGCCGCGCCTCGCGTTTCGCCATCTCGGTGAAGTCGGTGTAGGTCCGGTCCTCGGGCAGGCCGACCTCGCGGGCCGAGGCTTCTGCCTTCTCGGGCGTCGAGGACAGCGCCCCCGCGACCAGCTGGAAGTGTCCGTCGAGCCGTGCCGCCACGCGGTGGACCGAGCCGATCATCGCCCCCTGTCCGCCGCCGACCATGCCAAGGCGGATCGGCCCCGTGCGTCCCTCGAACCGGCTCATAGCCCCAGCATCCTCCGGTTTGCCGCTTCGTCCGCGCCGCCGTCGGCGAAGTCGTCGAAGGCATGCGGGGTCACGCGGATGATGTGATCGCGGACGAACTGTGCGCCCTCGCGGGCCCCGTCCTCGGGGTGCTTCAGCGCGCATTCCCATTCGACCACCGCCCAGCCGTCGAAATCCATCGCGGCGAGCTTGGCGAAGATCGCCTTGAAATCCACCTGCCCGTCACCGAGCGAGCGGAAGCGGCCGGCGCGGTCGACCCAACTCTGGTAGCCGCCGTAGACCCCCTGCCGCCCGGTCGGGTTGAACTCCGCATCCTTCACGTGGAAGGCGCCGATCCGGTCGGCGTAGATGTCGAGGTTGTCGAGGTAGTCGAGGCACTGCAGCACGTAGTGGCTCGGGTCGTAGAGCATCATCGCACGTGGATGGTCGTTCACCCGTTCGAGGAACATCTCGAAGCTGACGCCGTCGTGCAGGTCCTCGCCCGGGTGGATCTCGTAGCAGAGGTCGATGCCATTCTCGTCGGCAAGGTCCAGCAGCGGGCGCCAGCGTTTCGCCAGCTCGTCGAACGCCATCTCGACCAGGCCCTGCGGACGCTGCGGCCACGGATAGATGTAGGGCCAGGCCAGCGCGCCGGAAAAGGTGGGCAGGGCGGTCAGTCCGAGGTTGGCGGACGCGCGGATCGCCTTTTCGACCTGGTCGACCGCCCAGGCCTGCCGAGCGGCCGGATTGCCCCGGACGGATGTGTCGGCAAAACCGTCGAAGGCGGCGTCGTAGGCCGGATGCACGGCGACAAGCTGGCCCTGCAGGTGGGTCGAGAGCTCGGTCACCGTGATGCCCTGCTCGGCGGCCTGTCCTGCCCAGTCCTCGCAATAGCCCTTGCTGGTGGCGGCTTGGTCGAGGTCGATCAGCCGGGCGTCCCAGCTTGGCACCTGCACGCCGTCGTAGCCCACGGATTTCGCCCAGGCGGTGATGCCCGGCCATGTGTCGAACGGCGCGGCATCCCCGGCAAATTGTGCCAGAAAAAGCGCCGGTCCCTTGATCGTCTTCAAGGTGTCCTCCCCGCGCGCCTTGTTCTCCTCCGGCGCGCATGTAATCGTTTGCAGTGGAGGGTGACAAAGAATGAAATCGTTTACAACATCTTTTTCATAGGCCAATCTGCCCGCTCAGTTTCGGAGGCTCGATGGACAGAAAAATCGCGACGATTCAAGACGTTGCCAAAGTGGCAGGGGTCTCGACCGCGACCGTGAGCCGAACGCTCAGCAAGCCCTCGGTGGTCGCCGCCGCGACTCGGGAGGCGGTTCTGAGCGCCGTTGCGGAAACCGGCTACCGGGTGAACGCCACCGCCTCGAACCTGCGGCGGCAGCGGACCGGGTCGGTGATCGTGCTGGTCCCGAACCTTGCCAACCCGTTCTTTTCCCAGATCCTCGCCGGACTGTCCTCGGTCCTCACCCCCGCCCAGTACGGCCTGCTCGTTGCCGACACGCAGTCCGGCCCCGATCCCGACGAGCGGTTGCAGCACTACCTGACCTCGGGCCAGGCCGACGGGCTGATCCTGCTCGACGGCACGCTGTCGCCCGACACCTTCGCGATCCCCGGCCGCCCGCCGGTGGTGATGGCCTGCGAATGGATGGGAACCACGCTGCCCTCGGTCCGGGTCGAGAACGCGCGCGGCGCGGCGATGGCGGTCGATCACCTCGCGCGGCGCGGGCACCGTCGGATCGGCCATGTCACCGGCCCGCGCGGCAACGTCCTGACCGAAACGCGGCTGCAGGGCTACCGCGCGGCGCTGGCAGAGCGCGACCTGCCGGCGCGGCCGGACTGGGTGCTCGAGGGCGATTTCAGCATGGATTCCGGCGCCGCGGCCGGGCGGCAGTGGCTCAAGATGACCGACCGTCCGACCGCGCTCTTCCTGTCCTCGGACGAGATGGCGGTCGGCTTCATGGGGGTGGTGCAGGCCGCCGGCGTGTCGGTCCCGCACGACGTCTCGGTCGTGGGGTTCGACAACATCGAGATGGCCCAGCACCTCACCCCCGCGCTGACCACGATCCGCCAGCCCCGGACCTTGATCGGGGAGCGCGCGGCCGAGCTTCTGCTGGGGCTGATCGAGAACGCCGCATTGACCGGCCCGTCCGACGTGATCGAGGTGGAGTTCATCGCCCGCGGCAGCGCCACGGCGCCGCCTGGCTGAAATGCCGGCGGCTTTTTCCGGCTTAGGATTTGTGTATTTTTTTCAGTATTTTGCGTGATATATCGGCGCAAAGGTCACGCTGCGTCAGTGTCACAATTCTGCGCAGTTGACCGGTTACCGAATTCGTACCAAGGTTGAATTGCAATCGCGCGCGGGGCGCGCGCAAACAGGGAATAGAGTTATGGGAAATTGGATTATCTGGCTCTGCCTCGGGATCCTGGCCGTCATCGGCGGCATCTTCGCGCTGTTGAATCCCTTCGCAGCCACCGTTGCGACGACCCAGATCGTCGCGTGGTTCTTCCTGATCGGGGGCATCCTGCAGATCATCGCGATCTTCCAGGTCAAGGGCGGCTGGTCCAAGCTCTGGGCCGGGGTGCTGGCGCTGGTCTACATCTGGCTGGGCATCACGCTGATCGCCAACCCGCTGCAGGGCGTCGTGACGCTGACCATCGTGGTCGCGATCCTCTTCATGGTCAGCGGCATCGCCAAGATCATCTATGCCTTCGGCATGGAGGAGCGTAGCTACATGTGGCTGATGCTGCTGTCGGGTGCGATCTCGATCATCCTGTCGATCATGATCTTCACCAACTTCCCCGGCTCGGCCGTGGTTTCGCTGGGCATCCTGCTCGCGGTCGAACTGCTGGTCTCGGGCGCGTCGCTCATCGCCTTCGCCATGGGCCTGCGCAAGCTGCCCGAAGAGCAGCCGACGACGACGGTCGCCTGATCCGCAAGCACAGAAACCAAACGGAGCGGCGCCCCACGGGGCGCCGTTTCGCGTTTCAGGCCCGGGCGAGCGCGCCGGCGTAGTAGGATTCCAGCCGGTCAACCCATGCGGCGGGCGTCAGGCTGATGGTGTCCAGCGCCTCAAAGCCGCGTTCGCTGATCTCGCGCACAGCGTCATCGGGACGTGCACGGAAACGGATCAGGCCCTCGGCCAGCGCCTCGGGGCTGCGGCTGTCGACGACATGGCCGAGGCCCTTTGCCTCGGCCTCGGCCGACAGGGTCATGCGGTCGGACAGCAGCACCGGCAGCCCGCTGCGCGAGGCCTCGGCCGCGACCAGTCCGAAGGGTTCGGGATAGCGTGACGGGACCACCAGCGCGCGGACGTCGCGCATGTGGCGGCCGATCTCGTTCTGGTCGACCCAGCCGGTGAACTCGACCTCCGGGTGCAGACGCGCAAGGGCGGGCCGGTCCGAGGTGTCGCCGATCACCCGCAGGGGGATGCCGGCGATCTTGGCGGCAGCGCAAAGCGTCGCCAGCCCCTTGCCGCTTTCGCTGCGTCCGACATAGGCCAGTCGATCGCCCGCCTCGGCCTTGAGGCGCGTGGCGCACCACGCCACCGCCGGGTTGCGCAGCGCCGTTAGGCGATCGCCCGGGACGCCGCCGCGCACGAGGCCCGGCGCCATTTCGGGCGTCAGCATCAGCACCCCGGCCCAGTCGCCGCCCGCGAAGGCCCGTTTCAGGGCGCGTTGCCGGGCCGCGCGCCAGAGCTTGTGGCTGTAGGCGCGCCGGTCGCAGTTGGTCGCCAGGCACCCGGTGGACAGCGGGGTCCGCTCGCAGGGCGCGGCGCTGACATAGTCGAAATAGACCCCGTTGGGGCAGGCGAGGAAGTAGTCGTGTGCATGCACGAATGAGCGCCGTGCCACCGGGCGCAGCGCATCGAAGACGGCGGGTGACAGGATCCGCGACCAGCCGTGCAGGTGATAGACCGTGTCCGGCCCGTCGATCCGATCCAGCAGGTCCGCCATACGGTCGCGGACCGACCGGTTGTAGATGCCGTTGCGCATCGCCGTCATCCGCCCCGCGTCGAGGAGGAGCTGGCCGCCCATCGGCACCAGCTCGATCCCGGCCGCGGCTAGGCTGCCGTCGTCGCCGCTGTCGCCGCAGACGAAAGTCACCCGGTGCCCGCGCGCCGCCAGCATCCGGGCGGACAGCAGGGCCAGCCCGGTGGCCCCGCCCCGCGCGACGCTGGAATCGTTGAGGATGACGATGCGGGCGGGGCGACGGGCGGGGGTCACAGGTCGAGGATGCGTTGCGGGGCGAGGCGCCCGGTGACGAGGTCGCGCAGCGCCAACAGGTTGCCGCGCAGCCGCCCGCGCCGGTCGACCCAGGGCTCGGGGCGCAGGGACTTGGCAGTGTTGGCGGCGATGTTGCGGCACATCAGGCGGATGGCGCGGCGCGGGCTCATCGTGCCCTTGCGGATCAGGTAGACCGGGTTGGCGATCTGCGAATAGCCCAGCGGCAGGCCCCGCGACCGCCCGGTCTTGGTGCCCAGGTGCACGCCCCGCAGGGCGGGGTGGCGGACGATCCGGCCCTCGGGCGCCAGCCTGCGCGAGAAATCGACATCCTCGAGCCAGCCGTAACGCGGCAGGTCGGTGTCGAACCGCAGCCCGGTCCGCGCAACGGCCGACAGCCGCAGGATCATGTTGCAGCCGTAGCCGTTGTAGACCTCGTGCGGCGTGGCGGCGCGGTCCGGTCCCGTGGCCCCGTCCAGCACCCGGCGCCCTGCCGCGTGGTCGAGCCCCGGCCCGAGGATACCGTCCGCCAGCACGTGGCCGGTCGCCATCACGATCCCCGGCGCGTCGGCAAAGACCGCGCGGGCGGCGGTCATGAAGCCCTCGGCCGGGAGGAAGTCGTCGTCGAGAAAGGCCATCAACCCGGCGGCCCCGGCGGTGTCCAGCGCGGCGTTGCGCTGTGCGCAGAGGCCGCGGGCGGCGCGGATCACCCGCACGGGAAACGGCAGCGGCCCCGTGGCCGCCGCGTCGAAATCGGTCGCCTCCGCCAGGCTCAGGATCACCAGGTCCGGCTGGTCGCGCAGGCTGGCGAGATGGCGCAGCGTCTCGGACAGGATCGCGGTCCGCCCGGTGGTCGCGATGGTGACGATCAGCGGCGTGACCTCGGGGTCGGCAGAGATGTTGGGCGGTATCATCATTCCGGTCTTATCGTGCCCCGGTCTGGAGGAGGACGACTTTCACCGTCGCCAGCACGATCTTGATGTCGCGCTGGATCGACATGCCGCGGACATAGTCGACATCCAGCGCCACGCGTTCGTCGTAGGTGGTGTTCGACCGCCCGCTGACCTGCCACGCGCCGGTCAGCCCGGGCCGCACGGCCAGGTAGTCGGGCAGGTAGGGGCCGTAGTAGACCAGCTCTTCCTCGACCACGGGGCGGGGGCCGACAAAGGACATGTCGCCGATCAGCACGTTCCAGATCTGCGGCAGCTCGTCCAGCGAGGTGCGGCGCAGCAGGTTGCCCAGCGGGTGGATGCGCGGATCGATGTCGAGCTTGCGCTGCAGCTCCCACTGTTGGCGCAGGCCGGGATCCGCGGCCAGCGCGGCGTCCAGCGCCGCGTCGGCGTCGCGCACCATCGAACGGAATTTCCAACAGCGGAACCGGCGTCCGCCGCGCCCGACGCGCCACTGGCCGTAGAACACCGGTGCCCCGTCGGTCAGCAGCAGCGCACAGGTGATCAAAAGGCCGAGCGGCAGCAGGAACGGCAGCATCAGAAGCGCCAGCGTCTTGTCAAAGACGGCCTTGCGGCGCAGCAGGCCCGGGGCCAGCGGAAGCAGGTATTCGTGACCGGCGTCAAAGCCCGCCCGCCCGGCGCGATCCGGCGGATGAAATGTCATAGGCCGTCAGGGCGCTGTCGCACCCACCCCCAAAATATTCGCGCCGAATCATGCCGTTGACCAACTTAGCCGAATTCCGCCGTCGCGGTTTTTCCATTTCTGAACAGATCGTTTCCGCTAGGCCGACAATGATCCCGAATTGGGCAAGGGTACTGCGCGCTGCCTGATCACTGTGTTTCCGGATCACGAACCACGGCCACAAAACCGCCCCAGAGAGTTCACACTTCGCGCGGAATTGGCCACTATCCTGCCATGATTGGCCGACCCCATCGGCCGCGACGAGGCACCTTCCGCAGATGACCATCCAGACCGACGATCCGCCCGCCGGGGCCCGCCGCAGCGTGCTGGGCGACGGGGCGATCACCGTGGCGGAACGGGTCGTGTCGCAGGCCGCGCAATTCGCCGTCTTCATCGTTGCCGCCCGCGTCCTCGGCCCGGCCGAGTTCGGCATCTTCGCCCTCGTCTCGGCCTGCGCGATCCTGCTGTTCCGGGTGGCCGAATTCGGCTGGGGCCCGTTCATCATGGCCTGGTCGGGCGATGCCCGCGTGCCGCAACAGGTGCTCTCGATCGCGATGATCTGCGGCGCGGTCTTCACCGTGATCGGCCTGCTCGGCAGCCAGGGCGCCGCGGCCTTCGGGATCGGTGCGCCGACCGTGCGCCTGATGGAGCTCTTCGCGCTCTGGATCATGCTTGCCACCGTGTCCTCGGCGCAGAAGGGGATCATGATCTGGCAGGGACGGCTCAAGGCCTCGGCCCTCTGCGAGATCGCGGCCGAACTTGTCGGCCTCGCCGTCTCGGTCGCCGCGCTGCTCGGCGGGCTTGGGGTGCTGTCTCTGGCCTTCGGGCGGCTGGCCTACCAGTCGGTGCACCTCGTCCTCAGCTTCGGTGCCACGCGGCTGATGCCGGCAACCGGGCTGCGCGGTCCGGTGCTGCGCGATCTTTGGGTGTTCTCGTCGCAGATCTTCGTCAGCCGTATGTTCGTCTACATCCGGCTCTACCTGGCGACCTTCATCGTCGGCGGGTTCCTGGGCGCGGCGGCGGTCGGCTACTTCCGCGCGGCGGACCGGCTGGTTAACGCCCTGTCCGAGATCATCACAGTGCCCGCCCAGCTCCTGGCGTGGAAACTAATGCGCGCCACCCGGGACTCCGGCCCCGAGGACGCACGCGACGCCCGCCTCGCCGCCGAGTTGCGGCGTTTCCTGAAGGTGCTGGTCGCCATCGCCGCGCCGGTGTTCCTCTGGCTCATCTGCATGAGCGACGAGGTCATTCATGGCCTGCTCAGCGGCGAATGGCAGGCCGCCGCGCCGCTGGTCGCGATCCTCGCGGTCAGCCGACTGTTCTACCTCGGGGGCATGGTGACCGAACCGGTGCTGTCGGTCGGCGGCCACGCCCGCGTGCTGCCGTGGTTCACCGGCGCGATCTTTGCAGTGTCTCTGGCGCTGACCCTGCTGGCGGTGCAGTTCGGCCTCTACGCGCTGGCCTGGGCGCAGGTCGGCATCGGCATCTTCGTCTGTGCCGCGACTTTCCGCATGTTCCGGCGCTACCTGGGCGTGACGTGGCGGATGGTCCTGCGCGACCTGCGCGGCACGCTGCTGCCGATGGCGCTCGGCACCGGAACGCTGCTGCTGCTGTCCCACCTGACGGCGGGCATGGCGATCCCGCCGCTTCTGGCGGCAATCGGTTTCGGCCTCGTGGCGCTGGCGGTCTACGCGCTGGCCCTGTCGCGCTGCGACCGGGCGCTCTGGTCCGGCGTGGTCGGGACCTTCAGGAAAGGAAACGCGGCGTGACGCAGATCGAAACGGGGCAGGGGACCGGCCTGGGCTGGTCGCCACGACAGGTCGCGCGGCGGGTCCAGTGGGGCCTGGGCGCCGCCGGGGCGCGCCTGCGGACGATGACACCACGCGGGCCGCGCTTCGCGGGGGCCTATCCCGACCGGACGGCGGCGCTGGCCGCGTTGCCTGCTAACCTGCACGGCGGCTACGACGACGAGGCGCTGGCCGATGTCTCCTTCCCGCAGATGTGCACGCGGACGGATTATGACTATCCGCTGGTCTTCTGGCTCGACCGGCTGCTGCCCGAGGCGCGCGTCGTGATCGACGCGGGCGGCCACCTCGGCACCAAGTACATCGCCTTTGCGCCGTTGCTGGACCTCGGGCGGACCGACTGGGTTGTCTACGACCTGCCCGGCATCGTCGCCGCCGCGCGCAGGCGGCAGGCGGCGGGCGACCTGCCCGCGGCGATCACCTTTGCCTCGGACCCCGGCAGCTTGCCGGCCGCCGACCTCTTCCTCGCCTCGGGCCTTTTGCAGTACCTCGATCGCCCGTTTGCCGATCTGCTGGCGGCGCTGCCGGTCCTGCCGCGGCACATCCTACTCAACAAGGTCGCGACCCGTGACGGGCCCGAGCTCTTCACGATCGAACGCATCGGCCACGGACGCGTGCCCTACCGGATCCGCAACCGCGCGGCCTTCGAGGCCGAGCTGGACGCCCTCGGCTACACCCTGCAGGACAGCTGGGAGATCGGAGAGCTCTCGCATGTCATTCCCACCCATCCCTGGCACGGACGCAGCGCCAGCAGGGGATATCTGCTGTCGCGCGCGGAATAATCGCAGCGATTGTGTGCGTCTGATTCCGTTCGCCTGCGCGATCACGCATCAAAAGCGGGATATGGGCGGCATTGTTACACGCTACGCGACAATGACATTTCCGCTACAGCCCGGTGCCCGGGACAGGGCAGACCGTTTTTCCCGATGGGTTTCAGGGCTTTGCCTGCAGTGCGCCCGGAAAGCACGGATTTTGCCGGCTGCCGCAGGGGTAAACCTTTTGACAGTCCCGCGGCGGGAACGGATTTTCGGACTCGGGTGCCGCCCGGTGTTGAACGGGCGAGGTAAGTGGGCGGGTCACGGTATCCCCCGTATTTGAGATCGACAATTTCGCCCGCGGCGCCGATCGCTCCGCGGCATCAGGAGAGACGGTCACATCGTGTCCGACGCCAAGGATATCCTGTCCGACGCAGCAGAGCCCGGGATCCACGACGCTTTCGTCGCGGCCTGTCGCCGCGATCCCGACGCGGTGGCAATCCTGGGCGACGCGCGCCGTCGCAGCTATGGCGACCTCCAGGTCGATGTCCGCGCGCTGGCCGGGGCATTGGCGGCGCAGGGGGTGGGGCAGGGCGATCACGTTGCGCTCTATGCCACCCGCGGCGCCGAGGCGATTACCGCGATGCTGGCCTGCCTTGCCCTTGGCGCGGTTTATGCGCCGATGGACCCGGGCTTTGCGCCCGAGCAGCTTGCCCTCATCGCCCAGGACCTGCCGTTCCGCGCAGCATTGGCACCCCGCGCCCTGGCGGACGAGGCCGCCGGCGTGCTCGGGGCGGTCCCGCTGCTGGTGATCGGCGAAGCCTCTGGCCCCGTTGACACGCTGCCGGTGGTGGCGCCCGACGATCCGGCCTGCATCCTCTACACCTCGGGCACGACGGGCCGGCCCAAGGGCGTGATCCTGCCGCACCGGGCCGTCATCACGTTGGCGCTGGCCCAGCCCGAACTGGGCATGGGGCCCGGCGACGTGAGCCTGCATGCCTCGACCATCGCCTGTGACGGCGCGCTTTACGAGGTCTTCGGCGCCCTGCTTGCCGGTGCCGCCGTCGCGGTGGTCGAGGGCGGGACCCCCGCGCTCGACCGGATCGCCGCGGTGATGACCGGCGCGCGGGTGACGGTGGCCAGCTGGTATGCCGGCCTGCACCACCTGATGATCGAACACCACCTCGACGCCTTCGCCACGCTGCGGCTCAGCATCGGCGGCGGCGACGTGATGTCGGTGCCGATGGCACGGCGGCTGCTGGCGGCGTATCCGGACCTGCGGCTGGTGAACGATTTCGGCCCGACCGAGACCTGCGTGCATTCGCTCTGCCACCGGGTGACCGCGGCCGACCTGACCGCCGGTGCCATCCCCGTCGGGCATGTCCTGCCGGGCGAAGAGGCGGTGCTGCTCGACGACGACCTGCAGCCGGTTGCCCCGGGTGAGGCCGGGCAACTGGCCATCGGCGGCGCGAAACTGGCGCTCGGCTACCACGGCCGGTCCGACCTGACCGCCGAACGCTTCATTCCCGATCCGCGGCCGGGCCGTGACGGACGGCTCTACCTGACTGGCGACATGCTGCGCCCGCGCGACGATGGCGGTTTCGACTTCCTCGGCCGCGCCGACCGGCAGGTGAAACTCGCCGGACGCCGGGTCGAGGTCGACGGCGTCGAAGCGGTCCTGCGCGGCCTGCCCGGCGTGCGCGACGCGGTGGTCGAGTACCTGCGCGCGCCGGTGCCGCAGTTGGTGGCGTTCGTCATTCCCGCCGCGCCGGAGGCGCCCGAGGCCTTCCGCGCCGGCCTGCGGGACCTGGCGGCCGGGCACCTTCCGCGCGATGTCATCCCGCGCCGGATCGAGCTGTGCGAAGCCTTCCCCTGACCCGCGCCGGAAAAATCGACCGCAAGGCCCTGCGCCAGCGGGTCGAAGGCGCGGCTGCCCCGACGCCCGATCGCGACGCCCCCACGCTCACCGACCGGATCGCGGCGATCTGGCAGTCGGTGCTGCACTGCCCGCCCCCGGCCCGCGCGACACCTTCTTCGACCTCGGCGGCACATCGCTCCAATTGATCGAGGCGCATGCCCGGACCGAGGCCGCGCTTGGCCAGCCCTTCGACATCGCCCTGATGTTCGACACCCCGCGCCTTGGCGATCTGGCCACGGCCCTGGCGGCGCGTGGCATCGCCAAGGCCGAGGATACGGTTCCGTCCGCAGGCAACGACCCCGACAACCACGCCATTGCCATCGTCGGCATGGCTGCGCGTCTGCCTGGCATCGCCTCGCTCGACGATTTCTGGACGGTTTTGGCAGAAGGCCGGAGCGTGATCGAGCGCTTCGATCCGGCCGGGGCCGAGGATGCGTTTGACCCCGCCACCCGCGCACGGCCCGACTATGTCCCGGCCCGCGCGGTGCTGGCCGATGCCGACATGTTCGATGTGGGCTTTTTCGGGATGCGCCCGCGCGAGGCCGCGCAGATGGATCCGCAGCAGCGCGTGTTCATGGAGGTCTGCCACGCCGCGCTCGAGGATGCCGGGATCGACCCCGCACGCGGCGGGCCGGTCGGGCTCTTTGCCGGCGGCTCGATGTCGACCTACCTGATCGAGAACCTGCTGGGGGACCGCGCCGCGCAACGGCAGTTCACCACCGGGTTCCAGCTCGACTACGCGCTGCTGGCGGGCAACAACTCCGACGGCATCTCCACCAACGCCGCCTACCGCCTCGGCCTGACGGGGCCGGTCCTGTCGATCAACACCGCCTGTTCCACCTCGCTCGTCGCAATCGCGCAGGCCGTGCAGGCGCTGCGCAGTGGCGCGGCGCGGGCGATGCTGGCGGGCGGCGTCTCGATCACCTTCCCGCAGCGGCGCGGCTTTCTCTACCAGGAAGGCGGCATGGCCTCGCCCGACGGCCTCTGCCGCCCGTTCGACGCGCAGGCCGGCGGCACGGTCTTTGGTGACGGCGCCGGGGTTGTGGTGCTGAAACGGCTGAAGGATGCGTTGGCGGATGGCGACGCGATCCGCGCGGTGATCCACGGCGTCGGCGTGAACAACGACGGCGCGGACAAGATGTCCTATACCGCGCCCTCGGTCGCGGGCCAGTCCGCCGCGATCCGCATGGCGCATCGCGACGCCGGGGTGGACCCGGCGCAGATCGGCTATGTCGAATGCCACGGCACCGCCACGCCGCTCGGTGACCCGATCGAGGTCGCGGGGCTCAAGGCGGCCTTTGGTCCCGGCGCGGGCTGTGCGCTCGGTTCGGTCAAGGGCACCCTCGGCCACCTCGACGCGGCGGCGGGCGCCGTCAGCGTCATCAAGACGGTGCTGATGCTGGAACGCGGGGCGATCCCGCCGATGCCGCAGTTTACCGCGCTCAACCCGCGGATCGACCTCTCGGGCACCGACTTTGCCGTGCCACAGGCGGTGACCGACTGGAGGGATCGCCGGATGGCCGGTGTCAGTTCCTTCGGGGTCGGCGGCACCAACGCGCACGTGGTGCTGGCCGCGGCTCCGCCGGTCACGCGGGATGCCCCGCCCGAGGGCCTCGTGCATCTGCCGCTGTCCGCGCGGTCGCCCGAGGCGCTGGCGCAGGCCGCGGTGCTACTGGCGGATCACCTCGAGGCCGGGTCCGATGCCCTGTCCGACGTGGCCCATACGCTCCAGGCTGGACGTGCCGTGCACGACCATCGCCTTGCCATCGCGGCCAGCGACCGGGCCGACGCCATCGCACAGCTCCGCGCGGCGCGGGCACCTGGGGCCCCCGTGGCGGACCGCCCCGAGGTCGTCTTTCTCTTTCCCGGCCAAGGGGCGCAGTACCCCGGCATGGGCGCGGGTCTTTACGACAGCGAACCGGATTACGCCCGCTGGATCGACGCGGGCGCCGAGGTATTGGCCCCGCTGATCGGCCGGGACATCCGCCCGCTGATCCTGGGCTGCGACCTTTCACCCGAAGATGCGGCGGCCGCGCTGCGCGAGACCTGGATCACCCAACCGGCGCTCTTCCTGACGGAATACGCCACCGCACGGCTCTGGCAGGCGCGCGGGCTGGAGCCGGCGGCCTGCATCGGCCATTCGGTCGGTGAATTTGCCGCCGCCGCGCTGTCGGGCGTCATGTCCTTCGAGGGTGCGCTGCGCCTGATCGCCACCCGGGGCCGCCTGATGATGGATCAGCCCGCGGGGGCCATGCTGTCGGTCCGTGCCACGGTCGACGACCTGCGCCCGCACCTCGATGACACCGTGGACCTGGCCGCCCGCAACGCGCCGAGCCTGCAGGTGGTCGCGGGGCCGGAGGACGCCATCGCCGCGCTGGCCGGGCGCCTCGATGCCGCGGGGATCGCGCACCAGGCGCTGCACGCCTCGCACGCCTTCCATTCGCGGATGATGGACCCGGTGACAGCTCCGCTGCATGCGGCAGCGCAGGGTGTGGCGCTGAACGCGCCCGACCGTCCCATCGTCTCGGCCGTCACCGGCCGCATCCTTTCCGACGCAGAGGCCACGGACCCCGTCTACTGGGCGGGGCAGGCACGGGCCTGCGTCGATTTTCACGCCGCTCTCGCAGCGGTGACCGGAACAAGGTCGCAGGTGTTTGTCGAGGTCGGCCCAGGCCGCACCCTTTCGGCCTTCGCCGCACAGACCTTGGGCCGTGGCAGTCATCGTGGGATTTTCCAATCGTTGCCGGATCATGCCAGATCGGTCTCCGATGAGAAAATGATGGCTGTCACGGCGTGTAACCTGTGGGCCGCGGGACTGGACCTGTCGTGGCTCCACGGGCGGCAGTCGGGCGGGATGACCGTCCGGCTGCCAACCTATCCCTTCCAGCGGCAGCGGCACTGGATCGCGCCGCCCGAGGCCGCGCCTGCCGCAGCCGCCGAAGTTTCCACCCCGCGCCAAGAGGTGCCCGCCATGAGTGCCGCCGTCGACCGCCGCCCGCGCCTGACCGAAGAGCTTGCCGCCCTGCTGGCCGAGATGTCCGGAGAGGACATCGGCACCACCGAGGCGACGGTGTCCTTCCTCGAACTGGGGTTCGACTCGCTCTTCCTGGGGCAGGTCAGCCAGGCCATCGGGCGCGATTACGGCGTGCAGATCGGATTCCGCCGGATGCTGTCGGACCTGTCCACCATCGACGCGCTGGTCATCCACCTCGACGCCGAGATGCCGGCCGAAGCCGCGCTCGCGGTGCCCGACGCGACCCCGGTGCCGATGCCCGTCCCGGCCGCAGCACCCGTTGCGGTCGCGCAAGGCCCGGCGGCGATGGCCGCGGGGGTCGACGGGATCATCCAGGCGCAGCTGCAGACCATGCAAGCCGTCTTTGCCCAGCAATTGCAGGCGCTTGGCGGGTCACCCGCGGCGCTGGCCACGACCGCCGTCGCCGCGCCGGTCGCCCAGCCGATGCCCGTGACGCAGCCCGCCGTTGCCACCCCCTCCGACGACACCACCGAAGCCCTGCCCAAGGGCTTCAAGGTCGGTCGCGGCCCCAATGTCACCGGTGGCACGCTGGACGATGCCCAACTGGCCTTCGTCCGCGACCTCGCCGCCCGCTACGCCGCCAAGCACGCGACGTCCAAGGCACATACGGCTGCGCATCGTGCCGTTCACGCCGACCCCCGCACCGCGGCCGGGTTCCGCGCCGAGTGGAAGGAACTGGTGTTCCCCATCGTCGCCGACCGCTCCAAGGGCGCCTATATCCACGACCTCGACGGCAATGATTTCGTCGACCTCGTGAACGGCTTTGGCCAGACCGCTTTCGGCCATTCGCCCGATTTCGTGGTCGACGCGGTGACCCGCCAGATGGAGCGCGGCTTTCCCATCGGCCCGCAGGCCGACATGGCCGGTCCCGTGGCCGAGAAGTTCGCCCGCGCGGTTGGGCATGAACGCGTCACCTTCTGCAACACCGGGTCCGAGGCCGTGATGGCCGCGATGCGCGTCGCCCGGACGGTGACGGGCCGCGACCTCGTCGTCGTATTTGACAAGGACTACCACGGTCAGTTCGACGAGGTCCTGGTGCGTGGCCGGGCCAAGGCAGGCGATCCGCGTCCGCTGCCGGTGGCGCCGGGCATCCCGCGCTCGGGCCTCGCCAACATGATCGTGCTGCCCTACGGCCAGCCCGCTGCGATGGAGTGGATCCGGGCCAACATCTCGGAGGTGGCCGCCATCATCGTCGAGCCGGTGCAGAGCCGGCATCCCGCCTTCCGCCCCGAGGCCTTCGTGCGCGAGTTGCGCGAGGTGACCCGCGACAACGGCACGGCGCTGGTGATCGACGAGGTCGTCACCGGCTTCCGCACCGGTCCGCGCGGCATGCAGGGTGTCTGGGGCATCCAGGGCGACATGGCGACCTACGGCAAGGTCGTGGGGGGCGGGATGCCGATCGGCGTTCTGGCCGGCGACGCAAGCTTCATGGATGCACTGGACGGTGGCGCATGGTCCTATGGCGACAACTCCCGCCCCGAGGCGGTGCCGACCTTCTTTGCCGGAACCTTCGTGCGCCATCCGCTGGTGCTTGCGGCGGTTGACGCCTCGCTCGACTTCATGGCCGCCCAAGGCGACCGGCTCTGGGTCGAGGCGGCAGATCGCACTGCGACGCTCGCCGCGCAGATGCGCGCGGCCTTGCTGGCCCGCGGGCTGCCGGACCTGGTCGAGGACTATTCCAGCTGGTTCGTCCTCAACCTGACCGAGGCCGACCCCCGGGCGACACTGCTCTACCCGCTGATGCGGATGGAGGGGATCCACGTGATGGACGGCTTCTGCGGCTTCCTCACCACCGAACACGGTGAGGTCGAATGTGCGAGGGTGCTGACCGCGTTCGAAACGGCGCTCGACGCGCTCCTTTCGGTCGGCATCCTCGCACAAATCAGGACCGGCGACGCCGCTCCGGCGCTGACCGTGGACACGGCGGTGCCCCTGACCGACAGCCAGCGCGAGATCTGGCTGAGCCACCAGATGGGCGGCGCGGCGTCCGCGGCGTTCAACGAATGCGGGTCGCTCACCCTTGACGGCAGGCTCGACGCGGGGGCGCTGCAACGCGCCTGGGACGACCTGATCGCTCGGCACGATGCCCTTCGCCTGCGGTTCGCCCAGGATGGCCGGACCTTCGAGGTCACCGATCCGGCCCCGCAGCCCTTCGCGCACCTGGACCTCGCCGGCGCGCCGGATGCCGAGGCCGCGCTCGACGCACTGATCGCCGCGGAGGGGGAGACACCTTTCGACATCACCGCCGAACCGCCGCTGCGCGCCACGCTGGTCCGGCTGGCCGATGAACGGCACGTGCTGGTCATGACGCTGCACCATATCGTGGCAGACGGCTGGTCCTTCGGCGTGCTCATCGACGATCTGGCCGCGCTCTACGCTGCGTCCGTCGGGGGGCGTATGGCAGAACTGGCGCCCGCGCCCTCCTTTGCCGCCCATGCCCGGACCGCCGCCGCCCGGGTGGCAGACCCGGCGACGCGGGATCATTGGCGCGCGGTGCTGGCCGACGCGCCCGCGCTGCCCGACCTGCCGCTCGACCGGCCCCGGCCCGAACGCAAGAGCCACGCGGGCGGCAGCGTGTTCCACCTGGTCCCGGCCGACGCGCTCAAGGCCGCGCGCAAGATGGGCGGGCAGAACGGCTGCACGCTTTTCGCGGTCACGTTCGCCGCGATGCAGGTCCTCGTCTCGCGCCTGTCCGGCACGCGCGACGTGGTGCTGGGCGTGCCGACGGCGGAACAGCAGAACCTGCCGAACCCCGACCTTGTCGGGCACTGCGTGAACTTCCTGCCCGTCCGCGCCCCGATGGCCGAGGGCGCCAGCATCGCGGCGCACCTCAGGACGGTGCGCGATCAGCTGATGGCCGCCTTCGATCACCAGGACACGACCTTCGGCGCGATCGTCGAGGCGCTGGACGTGCCGCGCACGCTGGACCGGCTGCCCCTGACCGAGATCGAGTTCAACCTGGAAAAGGACGCGCCGCTGGCCGACATGCCGGGACTGACCACGTCATTCCGGCCAAATGCCAAGCGGGCGGTGAACTTCGACCTCTTCTTCAATCTGGCCGAGACGCCCGAGGGGCTGCGGATCGACGCGCATTTCAACGCGGACCTCTTCGACGCGGCCACGGTGCAGGGCTGGGCCCGTGCATACGAGGCGGTACTGGCCGAGATGGTGGTTGATCCCGACCAGCCCGCCGACGGCGTGACGCTGGTGTCCGAGGCTGACCGGCTCGGCATAGGCGCGGCGATGAACGCAACCGCGCGAGTCTATGACCGCACCGCCACCCTGCCGGACCTGATCGCTCACGCGATAGCCGCGCACGGCGACCGTATGGCGATCGAGGATGCGGCGGGAACGATGAGTTATGCCGCGCTTGGCGACCGAAGCGACGCGATCGCGGCCCTTCTGCAGGCGCGCCTGCCAGGTACGGGCCAGCGCGTAGCGCTCTGCCTGCCGCGCGGGGCCGAGATGCTGGCGGGTCTGATCGGCGTACTGAAGGCGGGTCATGCCTATGTGCCCCTTGACCCGCGCCAGCCCGCCGCCCGCCTGCGCCAGATCGCAGAAACGGCCGAAGTCGCGGCGGTGCTGACCGACGATGCCGCCACCGCGCCGTTCGCGGCCGAAACGGGGATCACCGTCATCGGCACGCGCGATGCCCGTGCAGGTGCTCGGCCCGATACAGTGCAGATCGCACCGGACCACCCGGCCTATGTCATTTTCACCTCCGGCTCCACCGGCACGCCCAAGGGGGTTTCCGTACCACACCGTGCGGTGGTGAACTTCCTGACCTCGATGGCGGCTGAACCGGGCTTTGCGGCCGACGACGCGCTCCTCGCCGTGACGACGGTGATGTTCGACATCGCGGTGCTCGAACTGCTGCTGCCGCTCACGCAGGGCGGGCGCGTGGTGATCGCCACGGCCGAGGACGTGGTGGGCGGCTTTGCGCTGGTTGACCGGCTGAAGCGGGGCGACATCACCGTCATGCAGGCGACCCCGACGCTCTGGGACATGGTGCTCACCGCCGGGTTCGCACCGGCAGAAGGCTTCTGTGTGCTCTGTGGCGGTGAGCCGCTGCCGGCGGACCTTGCCGCGCGGCTCACGGCGGATGGCGCGGCCCTGTGGAACCTCTATGGCCCAACCGAGACGACGATCTGGTCGGCGGTGAAGCGCGTCGTGCCGGGGCAGCCGGTCACCATCGGCCATCCGATCGCCAACACGGAACTGCACGTGCTGGACAACCTCGGCCGGATCGCCCCTGTCGGCGCGACCGGAGAGCTGAACATCGGCGGCGACGGGCTGGCGCTTGGCTATTTCGGCCGCGCGGACCTGACCGCGAAGGCGTTCCGTACGATATCGTTCGGAGGCGCGCCGCGCCGGCTCTATGCCACGGGCGACCTGGCGCGCCGTCGCGCAGACGGTGAGATCGAAGTGCTGGGCCGGATCGACACGCAGGTCAAGCTGCGCGGGTTCCGGATCGAGTTGGGCGAGATCGAGGCCTGCCTGCGGGCGGTCGAAGGTGTCGCGCAGGCGGCAGTCGGGCTGCACACGCGGGGCAATGGCGACCGGCAGCTTGTCGGCTACGTCGTGCCGAAGCCCGGTGCCGACCCCACGCCCGCCGCGCTGTCCGAAGCGCTTGGCCGCGCGCTGCCCGACTACATGGTGCCACGGGCCTGGGTGACGCTGTCGGCCCTACCGCAGACCGGCAATGGCAAGCTGGACCGCAAGGCGTTGCCCGCGCCCGACGAGGCCGCGACCGTCACGCCGCTGCGGCAGGTGCAGGCGCCCGAGACCGACACCGAACGCCGGATCGCCGCGATCTGGGCGCGGGTGCTCGGCTTGCCCGAGGTGAGCGTGACCGACACGCTCTTCACTCTCGGTGTCGACTCGCTCGCAGTCTTCCGGATCGCGGCGCAGATGCTGGACGCGGGCCTGAACCTCGAGGCGCGGCACATGTTCGCCCACCCCTCGATCCGCGCGCTGGCGGCGTTCCATGACGGGCGCGATGACGACGGGCCGAAACGCCCCTCGCTGCGCGATTTCCGCCACGGCGCGCGCCGGGCGGCGCAGGGACCGGCGGAATGAGCGATCTCGGACACCATACGGTTGCCGACGGCCACGTAGTTGGCGCGTTCCCCCTGACGGCCACGCAGTTGCGGTGCTGGTTCCTCGACGGTATGCAGCCGGGCAACCCGTCGCTGAACGTGGCGGTCCGCTGGGAACTGCGCGGCCCGGTCGCGAGCGCCAGCATCGAACGCGCGTTCCAGGCGGTCATCGACCGGCACGAAATCCTGCGCACCCGGTTCGTCGAACGCGACGGCGGCCCGGTGCAGGAGGTGGTGGATCACGTCGCCTTCAAGCTCGACACCGTCGATATCCGCGCGGTGCCCGCGGGCGATCAGCAGGACCGCATCGACAGCATCGCGCACGAGGTGGCGGCGCGGCCCTTCGACCTGGGCCGGCCGGGGCTGATCCGCGCGACGCTGATCCGGCTGGGCGCGGAGCTGGCGCAGATTGTCTATGTCGTGCACCAGAGCTGTTTCGACGGCGCCTCGATCCGCGTGCTCGGGCACGAGATCGGCACCGCGGCGCAGGCCTTCGAAGAGGGGCGCCAGCCGGAGCTGCCGGAGCTGCCGCTGCAGTACGGTGACTTCGCGCTCTGGCAGCAGGATTACTTTGCCAGCGGCGTGCTGGAGGACGAGGCCGCCTACTGGACCCGACAGCTCGAGGGCGCACCCTACTTCGAGGTGGAACCGGACAAGCCGCGCCCGCCGTTGCGCGCCACCGACGTGGCGCAGGTGACACTGGACCTGCCGGATGATTTCGACAGCCGGATCGCCGCCGCCGCGCAGGCCGCCGGGGTGTCGCCCTTCACCTTCGGTTGCGCGCTCTTCAGCGCCTGCCTTGGGCGCGTCACCGGGCGCGACGACGTGCTCTTCGGCACCCAGGTCGCAGGGCGGGTGGACAGCGACCTCGATCCGATGATCGGGGTCTTCATCAATAACCTCGTGCTGCGGTTCGGCGCCGACCCTGCCGCTGCCTTTGCCGATCACCTGGCACGGGCAAAGCCGGTGGTCGAGGGGGCGATCAGCCACCAGTCGATGCCGTTCAACATGCTGGTGGAACGGCTCAATCCCCGGCGCGACGCGTCGCGCACGCCGCTGATTTCACTCAACTTCAATCTTCAGCAGGTCTTCATGGAAAGCCGTGCGTACGGCGGGTTCGAGCTGCGGTCGACCCGCAGCCATGCGCCCGGGGCGATCTATGACCTCGACGTCGCCGTGATGGGGCGCCCCGGCGGCTGGCAGATCATGCTGGATTACGCCACGACCCTGTTCGACCGCGAAACGGCCGAGGCGCTGGCCCGGATGCTCCGCGACGGGTTCGAGACGGTGTTCGCCGATCCGACGACGCCGCTCGGGCAACTCCGCGTGCCCGCGCACCTGTCGGAACGCGGACAGGACGGACGGCGGCGTATGGCGGCGGCGGAACACGCGCTGACATCCCACCCGATGGTGCGCGAGGCGGCCGTGCTGGCGGCGGGCGAGGCGCTTTATGCCTTTGTCGTGCCGCAGGCCACCGGCACGTTGCCGCTGGAGCGGCTGCCCGACCGGCTGATGGCCGACCTCGGGCCTGCCGCGGGCCTGTCGGGGGTGTCGATCCTGGCGGATTTTCCGCGCAGTTCGACCGGCGCGATCAACCGGTCGGTGCTGGGCGTGCCCTCCGCCCCACGACGCGAAGCCATGGCGGTGCGGCAGGGCGTCCTCGATGGACTGCGGGCGGAGTTCGCCGAGGTGCTGGGCATGGACTCCGTACCGCCGAGCGGCCACTTCTTCGACCTCGGTGGCCACTCGGTGCTGGTGTTGCGACTGCTCAGCCGTATCCGCGACCGCTGGGGCCTGCAGCTGGAGGTCACGCAGGTCTACGAGCATTCCACGCCGCTCGACCTCGCACAGGTGATCTCGGACCGGACAGTGGCGCAGGTTTCCACCGCACCCGAAGAGGATTGGCGCATCATGCGGTTGCGGCGCGAGGGGGCGGGCCAGCCGCTGATCGCGGTGAACAACGCGGCAACCGCGCTGGCGCTCTCGACCGCCGGACAGGCGCCGCGGCAGACGCTCTGCGTGCGGGTCAACGACGGCGCGCGTGGGATGCCGCTGGACGACCGGCCGTTCGAGGAGATCGCGGCGGAATACGCGCGGGTCATCCGCGAGGCGCAGCCCGAGGGGCCGTACCTGCTCTATGGCAACTGCGTGCACGGCAACCTCGCGCTCGAAGCGGCGCGACACTTGCGGGCCGCCGGCGCCGAGGTCCGCGGCGTGGTGATGAAGGACGTGTGGGAGCCCGGCTATACCGCCGCGCTTCCGTCTAACCCGGCGGCGAACCGGCAGGAGAAGCTGCACGCCCTGAAGACCCGCCTGCGGTCGGTGCGGGATGGCGAGATGACCTTTGGCGCGCTGCTCGGCCTCTACTCGGTCACGCGGCGCAGCGGGATCCTGCAGCTTGGCGCCCGCCTGGGGCTGATCGACCGGGTCCGCAAGACCGACCTGGAGGAGGACCAAGAACGGTTCATCAGCCACGTCTCGCGCCGCCGCGATGCCTATCGTCCGGGGCCGGTGGATTTCCCGGTGCTGCACGTGGTGACGGGGATCACGCCCGAGGGTGGGGCCTTCAGCCCCTCGATCGGGTGGGAGGGGGTGATCCCGTCCGCGCAGCTGACCACCGTGCGGCTGCCCAAGGTTCTGGTGCTACGCGACCGCCGGATCGGGATCACCGAACTGTCCAGCGTGATCGAGGATTTCCTGGGCGAGGATCAGGCCAAGACCTGAACCGCCAGACCCTCCGGCGCGGCAACGACATGACCGCGGATCGGGGCGCCGCCGCTCTGCATCGCGACCGCGCCAAGGATGTCATCGCCGACCTCGAGGTGCAGGAACCGCCAGTCGTCTGCCCGCCCGAGTGCAGGCGCAAGGCGGGTCATGCGCGGCGGCTCGTCCACGCCAAGCGTCACGTCGAAGAGATCGAGCGGGATCGACAGCCCGTCACCCATGGCCTTGACCACCGCCTCCTTGCGGGTCCAGCAGCGGTGAAAACCACGGACCCATCCGGTACCGTCCAGCTGGCTGAGCGCGGCGTATTCGCCCGGGGCGAAGAAGCGTTCGGCGACCGCGTCCTCGATCGGGCGCACCACTTCGATGTCCGCGCCGAGGGGGCGGTCCGCGATGGCGAGGCAGGCGAGGGCGCCGGAGTGGCTGAGGTTGAATTCCGGCCCGTCCGGCAGCGCGGGCTTGCCGTGAGCGCCGTAGGTGAACCGCAGCGCCGCGGGGGGCGTGCCGGTGACGGCGCCGAGCACCTCGCGCAGGCGTCCGCGCCCGATGCGATAGGCCAGCCCGTCGCGCGGCCGCACGAAACGATCGGCGCGGGCCAGTTCGCCGTCGTCGAGGTGGCGGGCGAGGCGATCACCCTCTGCCGCGTCGTCAAGCCGCCAGAGGTGCAGGGCGATGTCGATGGGCATGGGCGGGTCCTCGGGCGGCCAGCGGCAGGCGTGCGTGTCACTCCGCCGGACGACTGAGCGCCGCGATGCCCTCGGGGCGCAGGTCCGGCGGCAACATCCGCGCGATCCCGGCGCGGAAGGCGCCTTCGTTGAAGCGGCGGGCATGGCGGACCAGCTCGGCGCTGTCGACGCGGTGGAGCGTCTCGGCTTCGAAACGGTCGATGGCGGCGCAAAGGGCCTCGACGCTCTGCTCGCGGAACAGCAGGCCGGTGCGGTCCGGCACGACGGTGTCGCGGATGCCGCCCCGGTCATAGGCGATCACCGGGCGGCCCGAGGCCATCGCCTCGACCGGGACGATGCCGAAATCCTCCTCGCCCGGGAACACCAGCGCACGGCACCGGGACAGGTGGTGGCGGAGGGTGTCGAAATCCGTACGGCCCAGTATGCGGATGTTGTCGCGTGCCGTGGCCGCCAGGCGCTCGGCCGTCTTGCCGGGGCCGCCGATCATGACCAGCGGAAGGCCGAGGCGGTTAAAAGCCTCGATCACCAGGTTGGGCCGCTTGTAGGGCGCCAGCTCTCCGCACCAGAGGTAGTAATCACCGATCTCCCCGGCAGGGGCGGGGCTAAGATCCTCGACCGCGACGGGGGGCGCGACGACCTCGGCCTCGCGGCGCCAGTACTTTTCGATCCGGGCGGCGACATGGCGGGAGTTCGCGGCAAAGGCATCGACGCGGGCGGCGCTGGTCACGTCCCAGCCGCGCAGCCGGTGCGCCACGTGCGGCAGGACAAGCCGCTGCGCCAGCCCGGCGTTGGCGCGGTAGACGTGGTACTGGTCCCAGAGGTAGCGCATCGGCGAATGGCAGTAGCAGAGGTGGAACGCGTCGGGCGGCGCGATCACCCCCTTGGCCGGCCCGGACTCGGACGAGATCACGAGGTCGTAGCCGGTCAGGTCCAGCTCTTCCAGCGCGCGGGGCATGAATGGCAGGTAGCTCTGGTACATCCGCCGGGCAAAGGGGAGGCGCCCGACACGGGTCTGCACCACCCGGTGCGCGTTGATCGTGTCGCTGATCTGCGCGGGGTCGTGGACATGGGTGTAGATGTCGGCCTGCGGGAACATCCGGCAGAGCGCTTCCAGCACCTTCTCGCCGCCGCGCATGCCGACCAGCCAGTAATGGATGAGCGCGACGCGCGGTGCGTCGGACATGGGCGCGGCCATCGGTCAGACCGCCTTCACGTCGTAGCCGTATTCGTACAGGTAGGCCTGCGGCACCCGCGCCGGATCGACCTGCGTCATCACCACGCCTCGCGAGTCGAGGCCGTTGTGTTCGAGCAGCCCGATGGCCCGCTGCACGGCGGACCGTGGCGTATGGTCGTGGCGCACCAGCATGACCCGCTGGTCGACGGCGCGGGCCACCACCAGCGCATCGGCGGCGGGCAGGGTGGCCGGGCAGTTCACCAGGATCACGTCGTAGAAGTCCTTGAGCCGCTCCAGCACCTCGTGCAGCCATTCCGACGACAACAGGTCGGCGGCGTCGGGCTGCGGGGCGCGGGCGACCAGCGCGTCGAAGCCACGGCCGGTGTCGGTGTAGATCGTGTCGAGCAGGCCGCATTCACCGCGAATGAGCTCTCCGAAATCGTGGGTGAGGGGCCAGTTGAACTCCGACTGGATCGAGTTCTGCCGCATGTCGCAATCGACCACGATCACCAGCTTGTCGGCCATCTCGGCCAGCCGGGCCAGCAGGAGGGTGGTGGTGGTCTTGCCCTCGCCCGGCAGGGCCGACATCAGGGCGACGCTGACCGGATCCGCGTCCTCGCTGCCAAGGGCCAGTTCGTTGCGCAGCTTGCGCAGGGATTCCGCCACCGGGCCCATGGGCTTCCGGTCGACCTCGTCCAGCGCGGCAGCGGTGCTGCGCCACTTGCGGGTCGGCACGGCAGAGAGGACCGGCAGCCCGGTCTCGGCCTCGATGCCCGAGAGGCTGCGGTAGGTCGGGCGCATCAGCGTCCGGAAGAGGACATAGCCCAGCCCGAGCGTGCCGCCGACCAGCAGGCCGAGAAAGATCATCAGCTTGGGCCGGGGCGAGGCAGGCGCGCCGGGCACCGTCGCCCGTTCCACGATCCGCGCATCGGCGTGCTGGAAATTCTCCTGCGTGCGGGTCTCGGCGTAGCGGTTGAGCAGGTCGGTGTACATGTTGCGGGCCGCCTGCGCCTCGCGTTCCAGTTCGCGCAGGCCGATGGCGCTGCGCGAGATCGACAGGTACTTGCGTTCCACCGCGTCCAGGTCGTCCGACAGGGTCTCTTCGCGGATGCGCGTGATCTCGACCTCGTTGCGCTGCGCGTCCAGGACGCGCTGGAACTCACCGGTCAGGGCGCGGTCGACCTCTTCCAGCTGGCGCTTGAGCCTGAGGCGTTCCGGGTGCGTCTCGTCGAAGGAGTTGGCCCACTGGGCGTCGTTGCGCCGGATCTCGACCCGGCGCTGCAGAAGCTCGGTGATGGTTTCCGACGAGAGCGTGCTGCCAAGCGCCTCGTAGCCGCCGGTCTCCATCAGGCGCGAGATCTCCTGGTACCGCGCCTCGGCCGAGACACGGTCGATCCGGGCGCGCAGCAGTTCGTCGTTCAGGCTGCCCATCCGCTGGGTGATGATGTCGAGGCTGGTGCCGTGGGTGGTCAGCAGGTCGGCGCGGTAGTCCTCGACCGCGTCCTCGGCCGCCTCGACCTGGCCGCGCAGGTCGGTGACGCGGTTCTCGATCCACTCGGTGGCCTGGGCCGCGGTCTGCTGGCGGCCCTCGAGTTGCAGCGCGATGTAGCGGTCGGCGATCGTCGCGGCGAGCAGGGCCGAAAGCTGCGGGTCCACGGTGCTGGCCATGACCGAGATGATGTAGGCATCGCCGTCGCGCCAGATCTCCACGTTGCGGCGGATCGCCCAGGTCAGGCGTTCGAGCCGGGCCCGGCGGGTGATGTCGCCGCTCGCCTCGTCGGCCGTGTCGGTCGCGGGCAGGACGCGGCGGACCAGCGCCTTGGCCTCGTCCCTGGCGCGGTCGAGGTAGCTGTCGGGCTGCATCGCGGGGTCGATCGCGTCGAGCGCGCCGGGCGCTTCGGCATCGATCCGGGCGATCACGTCCTCGAGCAGGACGTTCGAGCGCAGGATCGAGATCTCGCTCGCCACCACCTGGTCGTTGAGCTTGAGATCGGACACCACCTGTTCGTTGGTGATGTAGCGCCGCTCGCGGCTTTCCAGCAGCAGCTGGGTCATCGCGGCATAGCGCGGGGTGACCGTGTTCACCGCCAGCCCGGCCAGGATCGCGCCCGCCAGCGCCGCTGCCACGATCACGTAGCGCCCGCGCCAGACACCGCGGCCCAGTTCGTTCAGGTCGACGCCGTCCCCGTCGGAGTCGGCCCGGCCCGAGGGGTTGCGCGACAGCACCCCGCGTCCGAACGCATCCGGCATTTCTGAGGACATTACCATCACCTGCTCCGATCCGGCCGCCGTCAGCGGCCGCCCCGCCCACTATCTTAACGCTGCGGCGTTTGCGTCAAGATTTCGCCAGATTGCTGCCGTAATCCGGCCCGTTGCGGTCGCCATCCGGCGACAATGCGGGCGCAGCAGGCGGATTGTTCGGGGATTGGCCGATCCGGCGCGACCGCGCTGCGGGGGTCTTGCGGCGCTGCAGAATCGCGCCGCGCGCCAGTCCGGCGGCGAGGCCGGCAAAGGCAAAGAAGGTCACGCCGAGGTCCGGCGTCGCGCCGGTGAGAACGGCCGACAGCACCAGCGCCAGGCAGGCCGCCCGCAGGGCGCGGATCACCACCGCCCGCTGGTCCGCGCCACGCCGCCCCTCGCGCCCCGCCAGGACGGACCCGATGAACATCAGCGCGCAGAGCGTGCCGAGGATGCCGAGGCTCGCCAGCGTCGCCATCAGCCAGCTCGACGCCCGGATCGACCCGAGGCCGGCACCGAACCCCAGCGTGTCGCGGAAGTTCTCGAAGGCCTGGGCGTTCCAGCTCATCCGCTCGACGCCAGAGGCGCCCTGCAGCTTGTCTAAGAGCGCCCGGTCGAAGAACTGCCGTGCGGGCGAGACAAGCTCGTACCCGGCAAAGAGCGCCAGCGCGGCAAGCAGCGCCACGAGCAGTCCACCGACCGCGATCAGCGTCCCGCGCCGGTGCAGGCGGTGCCGCAGGTTCGAGGTCAGCCCGACACCCGCCAGAAGCACGAGGAAGATCACCAGCGCGACGTAGGCCGCGGAGGAGGTCGAATGCAGAAGCGCGATCGTGGTCAGCAGCAGCATGGTCAGCGCCAGCCGCGATTTCGGCGTGCCGAACCAGTACTGCAGCCAGAAACCGAACAGCCCGAGCGTGTAGAAGCCGAAGCTGCTGGCCTCGGGGTAGCCGCCGATCATCCGCTTCACCCCGATCATCCGCACGTCGTAGAGGATCGCGTAGTTGGCGCTGCGGATGGGGTCGAGGATCGTGGCCACGCCGGCCTCGTAGCTGAGCACGTCGAGCACGCCGAGCGCCACGTTGATCCCGGTCGCGATGGCGACGGCCTTCAGGACCATCGCGGCGTCGGGACGCAGGCGAAAGACGGTGGCGACGGCCAGGTAGGTCGCGACGCCCAGCATCAGGCGGAAGAGCTGGGTGATGTTGCCGCTCGACGCGCGCAGCGGGACTTCGACGATGCCGACCTCGTTGGCCTTGCGGGCCAGGCTGAAGACCTCGGTCTGGCCGGCAAAGACGCGGGGCAGGAAAAGCGCGGAAAAGACCGCGTAGACCGCCAGCAGCATCAGCCAGAATCCCGGCTGGCCGTAGCGCATGGTGCCCGCGATCATCGCCGGGCCGCCGCGGTGGATGGCAACAAGGCCCAGCATGGTCAGGGCCGCGATGTCGGGGATCAGGATCGACGCGCCGCCAAGCGCGGGCAGGTTGAAGGCCGCCGCCGCCCCCAGCGGGGTCACCGCGAAAAAGATCCACAGGCCCCGGTAGGGCCCCTGGATCAGCAGCCCCAGCACGCAGACCAGGGCGAGAAGGGTGGACGGCACGATTTCCATGACTCCAGAGGCGCGGAGGCGGCCCCTGGGTCAAGCGCGATGCAACGCTGGCGGGCGGATAGGACACGGATCGGCGCATAGCGACGCGTTCCCGGGCGCTCTGTCCGCGAACGGGAAACGGTGGGGGGCCACAGGTTGCACGGTCGGGCTGATCGCCCCACGGTGGCCTTCGCGTTCTGATGGAGCCACACCATGCGCCACATCCTCGCCCTTCCGATGGCGCTGGCGGTCCTCGCCGGCCCTGCCATGGCGCTTGACCTGCGCGGTCCGGTGCTGGCGGCCGCGTCGAACTTCGGCCAGGGCGCCCAGCCCGAGATGCTGGACGCGGCCCTGGCGTTGCCGGTGCGGGATTTCCGTGACGCGGTCTACTGGGACCGGGTCGAGGACGCGGCGGGCACCTTCACCTTCGAGGGAGAACGCGACAGTTTTCCCGATGCCCTGGCCCTGGGCGGGGCGCGGATGAGCCTCACGGTCAATTTCGGGCATCCCGCCTATGACAAGGGTCACACGCCTCTGTCGGACGCGGCGGTGCGCGCCTTTGGCCGGCACGCAGCCGAGGTGGTGACGCGGTTCCCGAACATCGACGCGGTCGAGGTCGGGAACGAATTCAACAGCGCCAACTTCGTCGAGGGCCCGCTGAAGGACCAGGACCTCGACGCGCGGGCACAGGCCTATGCGCGGCTGCTGGCCTCGGTTTCGGGGCAGGTGCACGCGGTCCGCCCGGACGTGCGGATCATCGGCGGCGGCGTCCATTCGATTCCGACGGGATACCTCTCGCGCCTGACCCGCCGGGGCGCCGTGGGGCACATGGATGCGATCGCCCTGCATCCCTATTCCACCCCCGTCGAACACATCGCCCGCCAGGTCGCCGTGATGCGCCGCGATCCGGCCTTGCGCGAGATGCCCGTCGAAATCACCGAGTTCGGGTCGCAGGACCCCGAGGCCGCGCCGGGCGTGCTGATGCGCGGCTACTGCCAGATGGCGCTGGCAGGCGTGTTGCGGATGGCGTGGTACGCGCTGAACGACCGGGGCGACGACTATGTCCCGCTGATCGATGCCGCCGGAGAGACGACGGATGCGGGCCGCGCGTTTCTCTTTGCGCAGGACGAGCTTGAGGGGCGGGCGGTGGTCGATGCCTCGGACGACGCGTTCACCTATGCCTGCCTCTTTGCGGGGCGGAAGCTGGTGATCTGGGGCATGCCGCGCGACCTGCGGGTGATGTCCGACGACGTAACGGTGCACGACGTCCGCGGCAACTTGCTGGACGGACGCGGCTTCCGGCTGAGCGAGACGGAGCCGCTGATCCTGATCGCGCCGGATGCGCTGGTCGAGGGGCGTGATTTCGCGCTTGGTCCGCAGGAGGTGCTGGCCGACAGCTATCACCAGTTCCCCTATCCGCCCGAGGATGGCGACACCGCAGATTGCGACGGGCTGCACGTCCATATCGCCACGCCCGACGCGGAGGTGCCGATGGTGCTGATGCCGGGGCAGGCCCGGCCGGGCACGCCCTGGACGCCCTACCTCGGCATCGCGTCGGATGCCTCGGTCCGGGTGCAGCCCGACAGCCTGCTGCCCGGCGGCGGCAAGTCCTTCCCGGTCGAGATCCGGCATGCCTTCGTCGCGCCCGAGGACATGCGCGTGTCGGTCGAGGCGCATTTCGATCCGGCCAGCCGCAGCAAGGATGGGGTGACCGTCCGGATCACGCTCGACGGGGTGGAACAGATCGCCTTCAACAGCCGGGAGAGGATGGAGTTCTCGCGCCTCGCGATCCCGATGGCGGCGGGCAGCCGGCTGGAGTTCGCAGTCGGGCCGAACGGCAATGCGAAGGGCGACGTGACCGAGTTCCGGATCACCCTGCGCCGGGCGGAGTGAGGCTTTCGAGGAGGAGGTCGATCCCGGACCAGGCCCGGCCAAGCGCCGTGGCGTGATCGTCCCGGCCGATGCCGCGGTCGATGGCGGCGGTGGCCAGGGCCGCGATCCCCGCGCCGTTGATGTCGGGGCGGTCGCAGAAGCTCTCACCAAGGCCGACGGCGTCGAAGAACGCACGCAGCTTGCTGTCCCAGCCCAGCCCGACCACCGGGCGGCCGTAGCTGTAGGCGACGATGCAGGCATGCAGCCGGTGCGCGATCACGGCCCGGCACCCTGCGATCTGCAGGGCAAGCTCACGGGGGGTCGTGGCCAGCGGCAGAACGGTCAGGCGGCCGTCGGCGGCCAAGGCGGCAAGGCGGGGCAGCGCGGCCAGCCGCGCCATCTGGGCCGCGTCCTCCGTGGCGCCGTTGCAGAAGAGCGTGACCCGGTGGCCGCCCGCGACAAGCGCCTCGACGATGCCCGCATAGAAAGCGTCGGCCGATGATCCCTGGCCCGCGATGCGGCCGTCCGCGTGGTGGCGCAGCACGGCGAAATCGGTGATGCAGAGGCCGATGCCTTCTGCCGCGTCGCCGGGCGGGCCGTAGCACGGCGCCGCGAGCAGGCCCGGATCGGCGGTCAGCTGCGGCGCGGGGCCGCCGGGCATCTGGCGGTCCCAGGCCATGGCCGAAGCGTTGTCGCGCGTGCCGACCAGGCGCAGGTCGCAGTCGAGGACGCGGGCGAACCTGTCGCGCCCTTCGTCCGACCAGTTGCCGGACACACCGACCGCGTAGACCGCCGTCGGTGTCCCGGCGGCGGCGAGGATCCCGGCGGCGCGCCCGATCTTGACCGGAAAGTTCAGGTTGGCGTCTGAGAAGATCTGCCCGCCGCCGATCACCGCAAGGTCGGCATCCTGCACCGCGCGGGTCCAGTCCCCGGCCACCCGGTCCACGATCCCCTCCAGCTTGCGGCGCGCGATGGCATGGCGCAGCGGGCGGGGCAGGTGGTCGAGCAGGGCCATCGCCAGCCGCCGGTTGGCCACCGTCTGTTCGCCGCGTGCCGTCCGCCCCGAGATGTCGACGCATGTCACCGTGATGCCCTGCCGCCGTGCCTTCAGCCCGTAGGCCAGGCAATCGGCGATCACGCCGTCGCCAAGGTTCGGGCTGAGCCCGACGCCGAACTGCACGATCTTCACCCGGTCTGTCCCCGTTCCGTTACCGCCGCGCCGCGATCCGCGGATAACTTCGCCGGCGCGCCCCGAGGACAGAATTGCACAGCCCGGGGCAAGCCACTAGATTGGCCGCACAGATTCCGGACCCGTTCCGGTCGGCCCGAGTCGGCCGCCCGCGGGTCTGATGGCGACCGGGCCCCTCTGGTGGAAGTCTTGCGGCACTTCCGCGATGTCGGCGCAGATCTGTTGGCAAGCCGCATGACGGAAGTCTCAATGTCCAGTTTCGTTTGTTGCGGCCGGGGGGCGTCGCAATCCTGTTCCGTCGTGGGGGCCTCGACATGAGCCAGCCCGCGACCCACAAGTCCACCCTTGGATATTTCACCTGGGCCTTCGGCTTCACCGCCGCCGGCCTCGGCCTCGGCGCCTGGCTGGGCTGGGTGCAGACCGGCACGATGTCCGGCATGGCCTCGGTCCTGTTCATCGTCGCGGTGCTGTCGGTGCTCGAGATCTCGCTCAGCTTCGACAATGCCATCGTCAACGCGAACAAGCTCAAGACGATGACGCCGGAATGGCAGCACCGCTTCCTGACCTGGGGGATCCTGATCGCCGTCTTCGGGATGCGGATCCTCTTTCCGGTCCTGATCGTGGTGATCGCCGCGCGGATCGGTCCGGTCGATGCCCTGGTCCTCGCCGCGTCCGACCCGGACCGCTATGCCGAGATCATGCATCACGCGCACCTGCCGATCGCGGCCTTTGGTGGCACTTTCCTGATGATGGTGGCGCTGAACTTCTTCTTCGACCACGAGAAGGACGTGCACTGGATCGCCCGGGTCGAGGCCTGGGCGGTGCGCTATTCCTCGGTCCGGGGGATCGAGATCGCGGTGGTCCTGATCGTGCTGATCGCGTTCTCGCGCCTGCAGGCGCCCGGCGACGCGGCAACCTTCCTGCGCGCGGGCGTCTGGGGGCTGCTGACCTTCCTGCTGGTCGAGGTGCTGGGCCAGGTCCTCGATCGCCAGCAGGACGCGATGACCGGCGCCGCGCGCGGCGGGCTGGGGGCGTTCCTTTACCTGGAAGTGCTGGATGCCTCGTTCTCGTTCGACGGGGTGATCGGGGCCTTCGCCCTGTCGCAGAACCTCTTCGTGATCGCCATCGGGCTTGGCATCGGGGCGATGTACGTCCGTTCGATGACCATCATGCTGGTCGAGAAGGGGACGCTGACGCAGTACCAGTTCCTCGAACACGGGGCGTTCTACGCGATCCTGATCCTGTCGGTGATCATGTATGCCCAGACCCTCGTGCACATCCCCGAGGCCATCACCGGGCTGGGCGGTGCCGCGCTGATCGGCATCGCGCTCTGGTCCTCGATCCGGTGGAACCGGCGCTACGGCTGCATGGTCGAGGCAGGCTGACCCCGCCGCGCGCCGGGACTGCCCCGGCGCGCGGCATTCTTCGGGGACGTGAAAAACCGCGTCGCCCGCTTGCCTGCCCCTGCCTTCCGCGGTTTCTGGCCTTCGGCACGGTGCGCCCGCCACGGGTGCGCCGCGGAACTTGCCCGCCTCGCACCCACCCGGTGGCGCTGCGCGGCGCGGCCGACCAGGGAGAGGACCCATGAGCAAAGTGCATTCGGGAATGGACGTCGCCGACTACCTCGGCGAATCCGGCAAGCTGGCCTGGGAGGTCGACGACCTCGCCCCCGGCACCACGACGCGTCCGGTCAAGTCGGTGGGCATCATCGGCGCGGGCACCATGGGCGGCGGGATCGCGATGAACTTCGCCACCGCCGGGATCCCGGTCACGATCGTCGAGACCAAGCAGGAGGCGCTCGACCGCGGCTTCAAGGTCATGCGCGGCAACTACCAGCGCAGCGCCGACAAGGGCCGGTTCCCGCAGGACGAGGTCGAGGCGCGGATGGGCCGGATGACCCCCACACTGAAGATGGAGGACCTCGCCGGATGCGACCTCATCATCGAGGCGGTGTTCGAGAACATGGACGTGAAGAAGGAGGTCTTCACCAAGCTCGACGCGATCTGCAAGGACGGCGCGATCCTGGCGACGAACTCCTCGGGCCTCGACATCGACGAGATCGCGGCGGTGACCAAGCGCCCCGAGGACGTGATCGGGCTGCACTTCTTCAGCCCCGCCAACGTGATGAAGCTGCTCGAAGTGGTCCGGGCGGATCATACGGCGGATGACGTGGTCGAGACCTCGATGAAGATCGCCAAGGAGATCAACAAGGTTGCGGTGATGGCGGGCGTCTGCCCCGGCTTCGTCGGCAACCGCATCCTGCGCGCGCGCCAGATGCAGGCGAACAAGCTGCTCTACAAGGGCGTCATGCCCTGGGACATCGACGCCGCGATCAACGCGTTCGGCTTCAAGATGGGGCCCTACCAGATGTCCGACCTCGCCGGCCTCGACATCGGCTGGTCCAAGGGCGCGACCACCGCGAACCCGATCCGCGACGCACTGTGCGAGATGGACCGCCGCGGGCAGAAGACCGGCGCGGGCTACTACGATTACGACGAGGCGCGGAACCGTCGCCCGTCGGAAGTGACCGAGAAGGTGATCCGCGAGGTTACCGGGGCCGAGCCCTCGACCATGAGCCAGGAGGAAATCACCGAGAGCCTGATATACCCGATGATCAACGAGGCAGTGAAGATCCTCGAGGACAACAAGGCGCAGCGCCCGTCCGACATCGACGTGATCTGGATCAACGGTTACGGCTGGCCGCAGGACAAGGGCGGGCCGATGTTCTACGGCGACAAGGTCGGTGCCAAGGCGGTGCTGGCGCGGATGGAGAAGCTGGGTGCCGAGGACCCGGATTTCGCCCCGGCGGAGACGCTGAAGAAGCTCGCGGCCGAGGGAGGCTCCTTTGTCGATCTCGACCTGGGCGGGTTGAAGACCGCCGGGACCGAACAGCGCAAGGCGGGGTGAGGCCCCGACGCCGATGACAGGCCTCGCCCGGCGACACGCCGGGCGGCGCCCTCATGGCTCCGTTCGGAGGACGGCATGACGAACCGCCAATGGACCCTCACCGACACCCCGATCGAGCGGATGCCAGTGCCCGCGAACTTCGCCCTGCGCGAGGCACCGGTGCCCGTGCCCGGCCCCGGGCAGGCGCTGGCGCGGACGGTCTACATCTCGCTCGACCCCTACCAGTGGGGCTACAAGGTGCGCGGGCTGGAAAAGCCCGGCGACGTGCTGCACGCCCGGACCGTGGCGCAGATCGAGGTCTCGAACGCCCCCGACTGGCAGCCCGGCGATTTCGTTCATTGCCTCAACGGCTGGGCCGAGTACGGGCTGGTCGGGCAGGGCGTGCCGGAACATGTCTACATGAGGACGCGGAAAATCGACCCGTCCTTCGGGCATCCCTCGCTGGCGCTCGGTGTGCTGGGAATGAACGGGCTGACGGCCTATGTTGGGCTGCTGGTGCAGGGGCAGCCGCAGCCGGGCGAAACGGTCGTCGTCTCGGCGGCGACCGGCGGGGTGGGGCAGATCGTGGGGCAGCTGGCGCGGATCCGGGGCTGCCGGGCGGTCGGGATCGTGTCATCGCCCGAGAAGATGCGCGTGGCGCTGGACGACCTCGGCTACGACGCCGTGGTCTCGCACCGCTCCCCGACGCTTGAGGACGATCTGGCGACGGCCTGCCCGGACGGGGTGGATGTCTATTTCGAGAACGTCGGCGGGCGGCTCTTCGATGCGACCGCCGTGCTTTTCAACCGGGGCGCCCGGATGACGATCTGCGGGCTGATCGGTGAACGGCCTGACGGGTCCTCGGCCAGGGGCAAGGAGGCGTTGATGGCGCGTTCCGCCGCGCTCCGGGCCGAACGCGGGGTGATCGTCAACGAACACTTCGTCGGCAATTTCGTCGACAGCCACTTCGACCAGTTCCTGCGCGACGTCTCGGGCTGGTACGCCGAGGGCCTGATCCATTACCGCGAGGACATTCGCGACGGGATCGAAACCGCGCCCGCCGCCTATATCGACATGATGCAGGGCGGGAACCTCGGCAAGACGCTCATCCGCACCTCAGCCGAGGCTTAGAGCACAGGCGACCGGCCCCCACCCCGGCTAGAGCGGCTTGGTCAGGTCAAAGATCAGCGGATCGTCCGCCAGCGCCTCGAACATCTCGTTCACCCGGGGGTCGTGACCGGGGACCAGCAGTTCCGGCCGCTCCGCCAGCATCACCACCGCCTCGTGCCCGGCCAGCTGCCCGGCCGGGTCGGCCGTGATCGGGAAGGGCAGGCCATAGCCGATGTTGTCGTAGAAATGCGCGGCGTCCGAGGCGAGGCAGATGCGACCGATCACGGTTTCGACCGTCACCGCCTGCAGGCCCAGAGAATGGCCGGGCAGGTGATGCACCCAGATGCCCGGCGTGATCTCCTCGTCGCCGTTCACCCAGTCCAGCCGCTCGCCGTAGTTCAGGGCCACCATCAGCTGCACATCGCCCAGCTCGAACGGATGCCGGATCAGGGCGTGGCGCATGGCCGGGCCGGTGGCCCATTGCATTTCGGCCTCCTGCAGGACGAAGCGGGCGAGCGGCAGGCGGTCCATGTTGCCCGCGTGGTCGTAGTGCAGGTGGGTGATGATCACCGTGTCCACGTCGTCCGGCGCAATGCCCAGGACCTTGAGCGCGTCGATCGGGTTCCGGTCGATCTGCCGCCCCCGCGCCGCCGCGCGTTCGGCGTTGAAGCCGGTGTCGACCAGGATCACCCGGTCGGCATCGCGGATCACCCAGATGTAGTAATGCAGCGGCATCGGCGCATTGTCGTGCGGATCGCCGCCCAGAAAATTGTCCGACGACAGCCGTTCCGGCAGTGTCGCGTACTGGATCGCGTAAACCTCGTACTCGGCGTGCATGGTCTCCTCCCCCGCTTGCACCTCAGCCTTCCTCCAGGCCCTCCAGGTATCTCATGATCTCGGTGTGGTCGGCCCCGGTGCCGAGCTGGTCCGACGCCTCGGCCCAGACCTCCGAGATCGCGCCGAGGCCGGGGAAATCGTGCCCTGTGTGCCGCCCGAGGGCCGCCGCCAGCCCGACGTCCTTGGCCATCAGGCTCATCGCGAAACCGGCGTCGCGGTAGGCGCCCGAGAGGATGAACTGCGCCATCTTGTTCTCGGTCGAATTGTTCCGGCCGGTGGAGGCGTTGACGATCTCGGTCAGGACGGCGGGGTCCAGGCCGAAGTCCCGTCCCACGATCACCGCCTCGCAGGCCGCCAGCAGCCCGGCGGCCGAGACGTAGTTGTTCAGCGCCTTGGTCGCGTGCCCGGCGGCGAGCGGCCCGGCGCGGAAGACTTTTCCCATGGCGCGCAGCGCCGGCTCGACCGCGTCCATCGCACCCGCATCGTCGCCACCCAGCATGATCGCCAGCGTCCCGTCCCGCGCTTTCCGCACCCCGCCCGAGACCGGCGCGTCGAGCAGGGTGATGCCGCGCTCTGCCAGCTCCGCCCCCAGTGTCCGTGTCTCGATCGGGTCGGACGAGGACATGTCGACGATCACGCCGCCGTCCATCCCCTCGGCCAGCCCGCCAGGGCCAAGGCAGACCTCGCGCACGATGGCCGAGGTCGGCAGCATCAGGATCACCGTGTCGCAGGCCGCCCCGAGCGCGGCGCCACCCTCTGCCACCTCCAGCCCCTCGCGGTCGGCCACCCGCCGCGCGGCCCCGGCCGAGGCATCCAGCAGCAGCGGCCGGTGTCCGCCCCGGACGAGGCAGGCGACCATCGGGTCGCCCATCGTGCCGGTGCCGACAAAGCCGAGACGGGTCATTTCCCGTCGCCGTCGATCTCTGCCAGCACGGCCTTGGCGGTGCGGAAACTGTCGACCATCGCGGGCACGCCCGCGTAGATGCCGACCTGCAGCAGCACCTCCTTGATCTCGTCCCGGCTGACGCCGTTGTTGATCGCACCCCGGATATGCGCCGCCAGCTCGTGCTGCCGGTTCAGGGTCGAGATCATGGCGAGGTTGATGATCGACCGGGTCTTGCGGTCCAGCCCCTCGCGGCCCCAGACCTCGCCCCAGCAGTAGGTCGTCACCATTTCTTGGAACTCGCGGGTGAAGTCGTCGATCCCCGCGACGGCCTTGTCGACATATGCGTCGCCCAGGGTCTCGCGGCGGATTTTCATGCCCTTGTCGTAAGTTGCGCGGTCCATCGTGGCCTCCCTTTCCGTTTCGGCAAGGAGGCGGGAAATCGTTCCCGGATGCAAGGGGCGGATCGCATCCGTGTCATCCGTGGAAATTCCGTGCCGGACTCGGGTGGCTGCGCTAGCCTTGGCGGCGAGAGCCAAGGGGAGGGACACCGTGGAAACCCTGCTGGATCCGAAGACCGACAGCGCGATCCTGCCCGGCGCGGTGGATTGCGACGTCCACCCCGCGCAGCCCAGCATGAAGGCGCTGATGCCCTATCTCGACGACTACCTGGCCGAACAGGTGGTGGACCGGGGGATCGAGGCGCTGCACTCCGTGCACTACCCGCCGAACGCGCCGATCACCTGCCGCGACGACTGGCGGGCCGACGGCGGCGGAACGCTGGCGGGGATGCAGAAGCACCTGTTCGACGGGATGGGTGTCGGCACGGCGATCCTGAACCCGCTGCTGGGGCTGCAGATCCTGATGGAGCAGGACATGGCGGCGTCCTTCGCGCGCGGCCTAAACGACTACACGCGCGCCGAGTGGCTCGACCGCGATCCGCGCCTGCGCGCCTCCATCGTGGTGCCGCAGCAGGACCCGGAGCAGGCGGCGGAGGAGATCGAGCGGCTGGCAGGTGAACGGCGTTTCGTCCAAGTGCTGATGCTGGTGATGGGGGAAATGCCGCTCGGCAAGCGGTACCACTGGCCGATCTACAAGGCGGCCGAGAAACACGGGCTGCCGGTCGCGATCCACGCGGGGAGCATGTATCGCCACCCGACCACCGGCGTCGGCTGGTCCAGTTTCCACGCGCAGGACTACGTGGCCAACGGCGTGAACTTCCAGACCACGCTGACCAGCCTGATCACAGAGGGCGTTTTCTCCGTTCACCCGAACCTCAAGGTGGTGATGAGCGAAAGCGGCGTGACCTGGCTGCCCGCCTATCTCTGGCGGCTGGACAAGTATTGGCAGGGGCTGCGGATGCTGATCCCCTGGGTCGACCGCCTCCCGCGCGAAATCGTGGCGTCGAACATCCGCTTCACGCTGCAGCCGGTCGATGCGCCGCCCGATGGCGAAACGCTGGCGCGGGTGATGGAGCATTTGGGGAGCGAGGAGCTGCTGCTCTTCTCCACCGATTACCCGCACTGGCAGTTCGACGGGGCAGGGGCCGTGCCCGACGGCCTGTCCGAGAGCCAGATCCGCAAGATGATGATCGACAACCCCCGCGCGACCTACGCGCGGCTGGAGGGCTGAGCCATGAACGTCGAGACGAAACCGCAGCCCGACACGGCACGCCCCGCCCGCCTCGGCATCGCCGATTGCGACGTGCACCCGACCCCTGCCTCGCTCGAGGACGAGGTCTATCCCTTCCTCGAGAAGCGCTGGCGCGACTACATCGACACCTACGGCATGGTGCAGCGCATCGGCTTCGCGGGCGGCACGCAGTATCCCAAGGGCCAGCCCCGCGCCTCGCGCCGGGACGCCTTTCCACCGACCGGCGGGCCACCGGCCTCGGACCTGGCGTTCTTCCGCGAGCAGCACCTCGATCCGCACAACGTGGACATGGCGGTGATGATCCCGCTGCGGGTCGGGCAGGCGCTGCAGAACATGAACCTCGCCGTCGCGGTCTGCGCCGCGATGAACGACTGGCAGGAGGCGTTCTGGACCTCGCAGGAGAGGCGCATCAGGGGCTCCATCGTCATGGCCTACGAATGCGCCGAGGCCTGCGTCGAACAGATCGAGAGGCATGCGCACAAGGACGACTTCGTCCAGGTCTCGATGCTGTCGCGCACGCCGGACCCGATGGGGCACCGGAAATACTGGCCGATCTACGAAGCGGCCGCCGCCCATGGCCTGCCGGTCGGCGTGCACGCCTTTGGCAATGCCGGGAACCCCTGCACGGGCAGCGGCTGGCCGTCCTATTACATCGAGGACATGATGGCCCATTCGCAGAGCTGCGCGGGGCTGATCACCTCGATGGTCTACGAAGGCGTCTTCGAACGCATTCCCGACCTGAAGCTGGTGATCGTCGAGGGCGGCATCGCCTGGCTGCCGTCGCTCGCCTGGCGGATGGACAAGGTGTGGGAGAAGAACCGGCTGGAACTGTCCCACGTCAAGCGGCCGCCGTCGGAATACATCCGCGAGCACATCTGGCTGACCTCCCAGCCGATCGAAGAGCCGGACCGCCGCCAGCAGCTGGTCGAATGCATCGACTGGATCGGCTGGGACCGGGTGCTCTACGCCTCGGACTACCCGCACTGGGATTTCGACGACCCGCAGCGCGCCCTGCCGGTGCAGCTGACCGAGGCGCAGCGCAACGGGTTCTTCCGCGACAACGCCTACCGGGTCTACGGGCTGGACTGATGGGCGAGAAGCATGTCGTCGCGCGGGTCGCCGATTTCGAAGCCACCGACCGCAAGCTGGTCGAGGTGAAGGGGCGGCCCATCGTCATCTTCCGGGTGGGCGGGGAATGGTTCGGCATGCTGAACCGCTGCCCGCACCAGGGCGGCAGCCTTTGCGCCGGTCACCTGATCTCACTCGTGGAAAGCGACCGCCCCGGCGATATCCGCATGTCGCGCAAGGGCGAGATCCTGCGCTGTCCCTGGCACGGGTGGGAGTTCGACATCCGCACTGGAGAGAGCATGGCACGGCCCGGGCGCATACGCTCGCGTCCGGTGGAGGTGAGTGTCGTGAAGGCCGCAGAGGTCGAGACGGTGGGGCCGCTCGAGAAATACGATGTCACGCAAGAGGGCGATGTCGTGGTGGTGGAGCTTTAGTCCGCCTCGTTCAGGGCAAAGCGCACGCCGCAGATTTCGACCTCTTCCTTGAATATCGACAGCCCGCGTTTCCTGGCCCGTGACAGGATCCGGTCGCGGCCACGCACCGCGAGGTCGAGGCCCGCCAGCCGGTCCGGCCGGCCATTCCGCGTCTCGGCAAATCGCAGGGTCGCATTGCCGAGCTTGATCATCGGCAGGCCGCCCCGCGTCTCGACCCTGAGCCCCGACACGGCGCCCCAGTGGGCGGCCAGCTTGTCCGGATCGCTCGACCGCAGCTCGGCCGCGGTGATCGCGGTGACGAAGTCGTCCGTGACGAGGTCCTGCCAGCCGGTGCCACCGGCAAAGGGCCAGGTGCCGCGGGTGTCGCCGCCTTCGACCCAGGGGACCGACAGGAACGCCGCGCCCATGTCGCCGGGGTGCAGCTGCATCATGCGGTAGCTGCCCGCGTCACGTTCGTTCGCGACCCGCACACCATGCGCCGCCGCATTGGCGCGGACGGCGGCCTGCTCCTCGGGGCGCTGTGCCTGGCAGATCACCATGTAGCCGGAATCGCCGCCCATCCGGTCGAGGTAGCGGCCCGCCGCCGTGTCCTCGCGCACCGGCGCGACGACCTCGAGGAACTGGGTGCCGACCCCCATGAGCGTGTTTTCCAGCCCGTACTGGCCGACCGCCTCGTCGACGAACACGGGGGCGAGGCCGAAGACATCGCGCAAGGTGTCGATGGTCGGGGAAAGGTTTCGTGCCACAAGGCAGATTTGCCGCAGGTAGATACCCATGCGCACAGCCTGCCCGAATCCGGGGGGAGTTCACGCGGATTCCGACATGCGCCAGGCGCATGGCTGGCGGCTATTCCATCGCCAGGATCATGTTGCGGACCACCGGGTAGATCTCGCGTTCCCACTTGCCGCCGTTGAAGACACCATAGTGCCCGACATTCGCCTGCAGATGGTGTCGCTTGAGGTGCGGGCGGAGCGAGCTGCACAGATCGTGCGCCGCCGCCGTCTGCCCCAGCGAGCAGATGTCGTCGCGCCCGCCCTCGACCGTCAGCAGGGCCGTCTTGCGGATCGCGCTCGGGTCCACCAGCTCTCCGCGATAGTGGAATTCGCCCTTGGCGAGTTCTGCCCGCTGGAAAATCCGGTCGATGGTCTCGAGGTAGAATTCGGCGGTCAGGTCGAGCACGGCGAAGTACTCGTCGTAGAACTCCATGATCCGCTCGGCCTCGGCCGTCTCGCCCCGGGCGAGGTGGTCGTAGAGCTTCTTGTGCTGCGACTGGTGCCTGTCCATGTTCATCATCATGAAGCTGAAGAGCTGCACGAAGCCGGGATAGACCTGCCGCCCGCGCCCGGCGAAGCGGTTCGGCACGGTGGCGATGACGTTCCGTTCGAACCAGCCCAGGTCGTTGTCGAAGGCGAGGTCGTTGACCTCGGTCGGGCTTTCGCGGACGTCGATCGGGCCGGCCATCAGCGTCATGGTGCGTGGCGTGCAGGGGTTGTCCTGCTGTGACATAACCGAGACGGCGATCAGCGCCTGCACGCAGGGCTGGCAGACGGCGAGGATGTTGTTGTCGGGCCCGAGTTCCTCGAGGAACCGGATCAGGTATTCGACGTAGTCCTCGACCCCGAAGGCGCCGGCGTCCGCAGGTACGTCGCGGGCGTTCTTCCAGTCGGTGATGTAGACATCGTGGTCGCGCAGCATCACCTCAACCGTGCCGCGCAGCAGGGTGGCGAAATGGCCCGACAGCGGCGCGACGATCAGCACCTTCGGCTGCGGCGTGTCGATGTCCTTGGCAAAGTGCAGCAGGTTGCCGTAGGGCAGGTCCAGCGTGACCTCTTCGCGGACCTCGACCACGGCGTTTCCGACGGGCACGCGGCGGATGCAGAAATCCGGCCGGTCGTGGGTCAGGCGGAAGCGCGAGATCATTTCCATCGTCGCGTCGAAGGGACGGACGGCGCCGTTCAGCATCTGCCCGAAGGCCGAGCCGTCCAGCTTGGCGCCGCGCGCCAGGTGGCGCATCGGTGCGATCAGATCGTCCTGAAATTGGTACATTTGGTAGAGCATCGCGGCCTCGCGGAGCATTCTATGCAGAAAAGGCTAGTGAATCCTTTGCTGCGGTGCGACAAAATTCGATGCAGCGCAGCATGAAAGACCACAGGTGTGATCATGGCGAAAGCAAAGTCCAAGGCGACGCTGACGATATCGTCCAAGAACTACTCTTCCTGGTCCCTGCGCGGGTGGCTCCTGTGCCGGATGGCGGGGCTGGAGTTCGAGGAGAAGGTCGTCGATCCCGATGACCCCGAGAACCGGCAGGAGCTCCTGCTGCTCGCCCCTTCGGTGCGGGTGCCGCGGCTCAGCCACAACGGTGTTGATGTCTGGGACACGCTGGCGATCGCGGGATATCTCAACGAGATCTTCCCGGACGCGGGCCTCTATCCCGACGACATCAAGGCCCGCGCGCATTGCCGGGCGGTGTCAGGCGAAATCCACTCCGGTTTCTACAACCTCCGCTCCGCCCTGCCGATGAACCTCAAGGCGCGGCACGGGGCGTTCAAGATCTTCTCCGGCGCGCGGCCCGACGTGGCCCGGGTCAAGGAGATCTGGACCGAATGCCTGTCGACCTATGGTGGGCCGTTCCTGTTCGGTGAACCGACCATCGCCGACGCCATGTGGGCGCCGGTCTGCACCCGGTTCCGGACCTACGCGGTCGAGCTGGAAAAGCCGCTGCAGGCCTATTGCGACACGATCTTCGACTGGGCGCCGATGAAGGAATGGACCGAGGCCGCGCTGGCCGAGCCCGACGAGGTTGTCGAACTCGAAGTGGAGTTCTGACGGGCGCTGCCCCCAGAACCCTACCGGTTGCGGAACTCGGGCCTGCGCTTTTCGAAGAAGGCGTCGATGGCTTCCTGCCGGTCCTCGCTCACCTGCTGCGGCCAGATGTAATCGACGAAATCGTGCTCGTTCTCGAGGTAGCGCAATTGCTGCCCGCGGTAGTGCCCGGCCTTGATCGCCTTGATGTACATCGGCGGCACCTCGAGCAGCATCTCGGCCCACCTCGTCGCCTCGTCCATCAGGTCCGCGCGCGGCACGACCTCGTTGACCATGCCGTAGCGCCAGGCCTTCTCGGCGTCGATGAAGCGGCCGCCCTTCCACGCCAGCAGCATGAATTCGAGGCTGATCTTGAACGGCATCAGCGGCACGTAGCCGATTGGGGGTATGGCGATCCCGGCCTTCGCTTCGGGAAACCCGATCACCGTATCGTCGGCGGCGATGGTCAGGTCGGTGCCGCGGATCGCATAGGAATAGGCGCCGCCCATGACATAGCCCTGGATCGCCCCGATCAGCGGCTTGAAGAGCGTCCGCCCGTTCGGCGGATAGCCCATGTGCAGGCGGTGCGGGATGCCACTGTCGTCCTTCTCCTTCAGGTCCTTGCCGACGCTGAAGTGATCGCCCCTGGCGCAGAGGATACCGACCAGCGCGTCCTCGTCCGCCTCCAGCCGCTGCCACGCGGCCTTGAGCATGTCGGCCATCTGGCCGTTCATGGCGTTGCGCACCTCGGGGCGGTTCAGGGTGACATAGGCGATGCGGTTGCGGACCTCGTAGAGGACCGGCGCGTCGGCGGTCCAGACCTCGGGGTTGTGGGCCATGTTCATGCGGATACCTCCTGTCAGGCCGGGACCTTGCCGCCCTTCGGGACGGCCTCGGTGCCGATGATGCCGCGCGCCTCCAGCCCGCGTAGGTCGGCGGGCGAAAGGCCGAGGATGCGGGTGAAGACCTCGGTGTTGTGTTCGCCCAGGGTGGGCGAGGGGTTGGTGATCGGGCAGGGCTGCCCCTCGAACCGGTAGGCGGTGCGCTGCAGCACGCTTTCGCTGACGAAGGCGCGGGGCAGGCGGGCCCAGGTGTCGCGGGCGACGAGGTTGGGATCGGTGAGCAGGGCGGGCGTGGACCGTGCGACGCCGGCGGCCAGGCCCTGCGCCTGAAGCGCGGCCATGGCTTTGTCCGCCGTGCGCCCCGCACACCAGTCCGAGATCGCGGCGTCGATGCGGTCGTGCTGCGCCCGGCGCGCTTCGACTTTCGTCAGCGCGGGATCATCCAGTCCGATCACCGGCGCCAGCCGGGTCCAGTCGCCATCGGACCGCACCGTCAGGACCAGCCAGTCATCCGTCCCGCCGCAGCGATAGGCGCCCTGCGGCGCAAAGCTGCGGTGCCTGTTGCCGGTCCGCTCCGCCAGCTGCCCGGTCGCCGATTGCTCGGTGATCCCGGCGGCGGCCAGTGTCAGCATCCCCTCGATCTGGCTGAAGCGGATGATCCGGCCCGCGCCGGTCCTCTGCCGCGCCAGAAGCCCCAGGATCATCGCGGCAGCCGCGTTGTATCCGCCGATCGGATCGCCGTAAGCATAGGCTGCCATCGCGGGTGGCCAGTCGGGCGCACCCACCAGCGTGGGCAGACCGGCCGCTTGTTCCAGCGTACCGCCATAGGCACGCGTCGCGCTCCAGTCGTTGCCGAGGCCAAAGGCCGCCATCGGCAGGATCACCAGCTTGGGGTTCGCCGCCTGCAGCACGTCATGCGAGAGGCCCAGCTTGGGCAGCACCTCGGAGGAATAGTTCTCGATGAATCCGTCCGCCCCTGCCACGAGGTCGAGCAGCAGCTGCCGCCCCTCGGGCACCGTCAGGTCCAGCGTGATGCCCCGCTTGTTGCGGTTCATCATCAGGTAGGCGTTGTTCTTCTCGTAGAGCCGGTCCTCGTAAAACGCCCGGTCCATGTGGGTGCCGCGCCACCAGTCGGGGTAGGAGCATCCTTCGACCTTGATCACCTCGGCCCCGAGGTCGGCAAGGTGCCGGGTGGCGAAGGGGCCGGCCCAGCCCATCGAGAGGTCGATGATCCGGACACCGGCAAGCGGGCGGCGGTCACCCGGCGCGCGTTGGCCAGCGGGGCGCGGCGCGGGCAGGTCGATGTAGTCGCCGTCCTGCGCCCCGGCGCGCGGTGCCGTCCCGCCTGCCAGAGGTTCCTCCGCCCCGCCAAGCCGGGCGGGCAGCACGGGGCCTTCGTATCTGGCGTCGCCGAAGCGAACGGGCACGAAGGCCCCCCGCTCACGGTGCACCTTCTGCTCCAGCAGCTGGTCCATCCGCGGCACGATCACGACCGGCAGCTTGCGTGCGTTGCAGAGCCGGAACCACGCCTCCGACGTCTTCTGCGCGATCGCGGGCTCCAGCGTCGCGTCCAGCTCGGCCGCGTTCGCCAACCTCGCATCATGGGTAGCGTAGTTCGGATGGTCCGCGATGTCGCCCAGCCCGAAGGCCTCGCACATGCCGCGCCACTGGGCGGGAGTGACGGTCGACACGCCCAGCCAGCCATCGGCGGTGCGGTAGATGCTCGACGGGTAGTGCCGTCCGAAGAGGTTCACGCCCGAGCGGCGGCGTGGCACGCCGCGGGTGGCATAGCTCATGTCCAGTTCGACCGCGTGCGCCAGGGCCTCCTGGCACGACAGCTCGATCCCGCGCCCGCCGGCGGCCCGGTCGAACAGCGCGGCCGCGGTCGGGATGAAGGCGGCAAGGCCGCAGGTCACCGCCGTCTGCGTGTCGTCGACGATCATCGGCGGGCCGTCGACGGGCCCCATCCCCTCGACCAGCCCGCCGAGCGCGCGCAGGACGGCGGGGCTGGCCTGGTGGTCGGCATAGGGTCCGCCGGTGCCGAAGGCGGTGACATGGGTGAGGATGAGGCCCGGGTGATCCGCGCGCAGGGTGTCGTGGGCCAGCCGTCCCGACAGGACATCCCGCGGCGCGCGGGCGTCGAGCAGCACGTCGCTGGCCGCGATCAGGGCCGACAGGCGCTCGGCATCCGCCGCATCGCGCCAGTCGGCGGTGATCGAGCGCTTGTTGGTGTTGGCCCATCCGAACCACGCGCTTTCGCGCGTGCCGCCGATGTCGATCCGTGGCTCCATCTGTCGCAATGGATCGCCGCCCGGTACCTCGGCCTTCACCACCTCGGCGCCGAAATCGGCGAAGAGCTTGCCGCAGTAGCTGAGCGCGCCGTCGCTGCCCAGTTCGATCACGCGGATGCCGTCGAACACGCCCATGTCACCTCTCCTCGGCTGCCGGGGGCCGGGTGTCAGGCTAGCCGCCGCGCGGCCGCGGGCAATTTCGGCCCGGCCACATCGCAGATGCATGATGCCCGCCCGCCCTTGCCCCGCCCGACACTTCGCTGCATCAAGGCGGCTGTGAGGGAGAGGGGAGAGACCTGTGATCGAGACGTTTCGCGCCATCGTCGGTGACAAGTACCTGCTGACCGGGGCCGACATGGCACCGTGGCAGACCAACGTGATGGCCAAGCCGCAGGGCACGCCGCTGGCGGTGGCCCGCCCCGCATCCACGGCCGAGGTCGCCGCGCTGGTGACGGCCTGCAACGACGTCGGGCAGCCGATCGTCCCGGCGGGCGGGCTGACCGGCCTGACTCAGGCCACCGATGCGGGCGGGGCGCTGGTGATCTCGCTCGACCGGATGAACGCGATCCGCGAGATCCGGCGCGAGGCGCGCACCGCGATGGTCGAGGCGGGCGTCGTTCTGGCCAAGCTGCACGAGGCGGTGGAGCGCGACGACCTGGTCTTTCCGGTGACCTTCGGCGCCAAGGGGTCGTGCCAGGTGGGCGGCTTCCTGTCGACCAACGCGGGCGGGTCTAACGTGCTTCGCTACGGCAACACCCGGGATCTCGTGCTGGGGGTCGAGGCGGTGCTGCCCTCGGGCGAGGTGCTGGACCTCATGACGGGGCTGCACAAGAACAACTCCGGCTACGACCTGCGCCACCTAATGATGGGGGCCGAGGGCACGCTTGGGATCATCACCGCCGCGGTGGTCAAGCTGGTGCCAAAGCCGCGTGCCTATGCCACCGCGATGCTGGCCTGCCGCGACCTGCCTTCGGCGCTGCAGATCCTGAACGCCGTGCAGCTCGACACCGGCGGCGCGGTCGAGGCCTGCGAATACATGCCCGGCGATTACGTCCGCAACTATGCCGAGATGGCACCGGGCCACGACATGCCCTTCGACGCCGATCACGACGTCAACGTGATGATGGAGATCGGGTCGACCGTGCCGCGCGACTGCGAGGCGGGGCCGGACGGCGAGGTGCCGCTGGTCGCCCGGTTCGAGGCGATCCTGGCCGGCTACCTGGAAGAGGGGCTGCTGCTGGATGCCGTCGTCGCCCGCAGCGAGGCGCAGCGCCGCGCGATGTGGGCCCGGCGCGAGGCGGCGGCCGAGGTCGCGGCGACGCGGGCGCCCCGGATCACCAACGACACCGCGGTCGAGGTCGACCGGATCGGCGAATTCCTGGCCCGCGCCGACGCGGCGCTCAAGGTGGTCGACCCCGGCGCCGACCGCTCCATCGTCGCGCATCTCGGCGACGGCAACGTGCACTACACGATCTGGCCCAGCACGACCGACCTGGCCGAACATGACCGGATCGTCGAGGCGATCGAGGATATCGTGCTGGACATGCGGGGGTCGTTCTCGGCCGAGCATGGCATCGGGATCGCCAAGCTGAACTCGATGCGCCGCCGGAAATCGCCCGTCGCGCTGGACGCGATGCGGGCGATCAAGGCGGCGCTCGATCCCAAGGGGATCATGAACCCCGGGAAACTGATCCCCTAGCGGCGCAGCCGGTGCAGCAGGTCGACCGAGGGGTAGCCGTCGGCCGGCACGCCTGCGGCCAGCTGGTAGTCGCGGATCGCGGCCTTGGTCTGCGATCCGATCCGCCCGTCGACACCGCCGGTGGAGTAACCGCGCTGCGTCAGCAGGTGCTGCAGCTCTTTCGCCTCGTCCCGTTTCAGCGACCGTTCGCCATCCGGCCAGGTGCCCGCAAAGGCCGCCGCGCCGCCGATCCGGTCGCCCAGGTGGCCGACGCCGAGGGCATAGGCGTCCGAGGCGTTGTAGCGCTTGATCACGTCGAAGTTCTTGAAGGTCAGGAAGGCGATGCCCTTGGCCCCGGCCGGCAGCAGCAGCTTGGCCGAGCCGAAATCGCCGACCGCGCGACCGCTGACGTTGACCACGCCCATGCGGGCCCAGTCCGAAGGCATGCGTTCGTCCTTGGCATGGCGGAAGTCGAAGTTGGCGGGCAGCCGCACCTCGACGCCCCAGGGCATCCCCTTGATCCAGCCGTGCTTGGCCAGGTAGGCGGCGGTCGAGGCCAGCGCGTCGGTCGGGTCGTCCGACCAGATGTCACGCCGCCCGTCGCCGGTGAAGTCGACGGCATAGGCCTGGTACGAGGTCGGGATGAACTGGGTATGCCCCATGGCCCCGGCCCAGGAGCCGGTCATCACATCCTCGGTGGTGTCGCCCGTCTGCAGGATCTGCAGCGCGGCGATCAGCTGTTCCTCGAAGAAGGCGCCGCGCCGACCCTCGTAGGCCAGCGTCGCCAGCGCCGAGATCAGGTGGGTGTCGCCCCGGTTGGTGCCGTAGTTGCTCTCCATCCCCCAGACCGCGGCGACCACGTTGCGGTCGACGCCGTAGCGATCCTCGATCGCGGCAAGCGTGGTGCGGTAGGCGGCGGCCTTGTCGCGCCCGTTGGTGACACGGGTGTCCGACACGACACGGGACAGGTAGTCGCTGACCGACCAGGTGAATTCGCTCTGGTTGCGATCGCGCTCGATCACCTTGGGCAGAAAGGCCGCGTGGCTGAAGGCCATGCCGAAGGTCCGCGCGGTGATGCCCTTGGCCATCGCGCGCTGGCGGAATTCCAGGACCCAGCGGTCGAACCCGGCATTGGCCTCGCCGGCGATGAGCACCGCGGGTTTCGCCGTAGGCGCCGCGATGGCAGGGGTCGAGGCCAGCGTCACTGGCCGGGGGCGCGGCCTGAGGCTGCGATCCAGCATGACATCCACGTCGACCGCGGTGATCGCGACCTCCGAGGTGTTGCGCGTCGCCGTCTCGCTCGCCGCGATGGCACGGGTCGCGCGGGCAAAGAGCGTCACGGTCGCGGGACGCGCCTCGGGTCTCAGACTGGTCATCGGGTCGGCGAGAAGCGGCGCGCTGAGCGCCGGAATCACCAATAGGGAGGAGAGTATCTGCCTCATGCTGCCATCACCTGCTCGGGTTCTTTTTTGTTACCGCCAGCATAGCGCGAATCGGGATTCGCCGGAAGGGTCCGATGCACGGCGGCGGTGATCTGCCGCCCCGGTGGACGCCGTGCCATGCTGACAGGGCGCTGTCGGCAGCATCGTGCTAGGCTCGCGGCAAAGGAGCGCCGATGCCCGATCCCGCCTTCCCCTCGCCGCAGGTCGCGGCCTGTTTCGACGCCGCGCCTGACCCGGCCCGGACGGGCATGCTGGCGCTCAGGCGGCTGATTTTCGATTGCGCGGCCCAGATGCCCGAGGTCGGCCGGGTCGAGGAGGCGCTGAGGTGGGGGCAGCCCGCCTACCTGACGCCCGAAACACGCGCGGGATCGACCCTGCGGATCGCGGCCACGGACGAGGGCTTTGCCCTCTACGCCCATTGCCAGACCACCATCATCGCGTCCTTTGCCGAGACCTTTCCCGGGCTAGACCGGGTCGAGGGCAATCGCGCGCTGCATTTCCGCGACGCGGGTGAGGTCGACCCGGCGCGGCACGGGCAACTGGTGCGCCACGCGCTCGGCTACCACCTGCGCAAGTAGGGCAGGCCTCAGCGCCGGTTGCGGGTGACCTTGCGCTTGGTCTTGGCGGTCTTCTTCTTGGACGCGGCGATCTTGCGGCGCACGGGGCGGTTGGTCCGGCGCGGCCCGCCGGGCAGCGCCTTGTCGTCGATCGACAGCAGCTCGAGCTCAAGGCCGCCGGTCAGAGGCACGGCCTGCGCCAGCCGCACGGTGACGCGTTGGCCGGGCTGGATCGTCAGCCCGGTGTCCGAGCCCATCAGCGTCTCGCTCTCCTTGTCGAAATGGAAGAACTCGCGCCCGATGGAGCGAATCGGGACCAGCCCGTCGGCCCCGGTCTCGTCCAGGCGGACGAAGGCGCCGAAGCGTGCCACGCCCGAGATGCGGCCGGTCATCTCGTCGCCGACGCGCTCCGAGAGGTAGGCCGCGAGGTAACGGTCGGTGGTGTCGCGTTCGGCCACCATCGACCGCCGCTCGGTGTCCGAGATGTGCTTGGCCGTGGCCTCGAGGTCCTCGATCTCTTCCGCGGTCAGCCCGTCCTTGCCCCACTTGTGGGCCGAGATCAGCGCGCGGTGCACGATCAGGTCGGAATAGCGCCGGATGGGCGAGGTGAAGTGGGCGTAGTTGGTGAGCGCGAGGCCGAAGTGACCGAAGTTCTCGGGCGAATAATAGGCCTGCGTCATCGAACGCAGGGTCGCCATGTTGATCAGTTCGGCCTGGTCCGACCCGGCCGCCTGGTCCAGCAGACTGTTCAGGTGCCGCGTCTTCAGCACCTGGCCCTTGGCGAGCGTGTAGCCCGAGGCGGCGGCGGTCTCGCGCAGCGCGTCGATCTTGTCGTCGTTCGGTTCCTCGTGGACCCGGAAGAGCAGCGGCGATTTCTTGGCGATCAGGGTCTCGGCGGCGGCGACGTTGGCCAGCACCATGAACTCCTCGATCAGCTTGTGGGCGTCCAGCCGGTCCTTGAAGTTCACGCTGGCGACGCGGCCGTCGTCGGTCAGGACGATCCGCCGTTCCGGCAGGTCGAGGTTCAGCGGCTGGCGTTCCTCCCGCGCCTGCTTGAGCGCCTTGTAGGCGTCAAAGAGCGGCGCGATCAGTTCGTCGACCAGCGGCGCGGTCTTGTCGTCGGCGGTCCCGTCCTGCGCGGCCTGCACCTGCTGGTAGGTCAGCGAGGCCACCGAGTGCATCAGCCCGCGGTGGAAGTCGTGCGCCAGCTTGTTGCCCTGCGCGTCGATCTGCATCCGCACCGCGATGCAGGCCCGCGGCACCGCCTCGTGCAGGGAGCAAAGGTCGCCCGACAGCCGGTCGGGCAGCATCGGGACAACCCGGTCGGGGAAATAGGTGGAGTTGCCGCGCTTGCGCGCCTCGTGGTCGAGCGCGGAGCCGGTGCGCACGTAATGCGCCACGTCGGCAATCGCGACCCAGAGGATATGGCCGCCGACGTTCTTGGGATCGTCGTCGGGATGGGCGTGGCAGGCGTCATCGCGGTCGCGCGCGTCCGACGGGTCGATCGTGACGAAGGGGATCTGGCGCAGATCCTCGCGGCCCTTGAGACCCGCGGGCTTCTCGGCATCCGCCTCGGCCACCACCTTGTCGGGGAAATGGTCGGGGATGCCGTGCTGGTGGATCGCGATCAGCGACACCGCCTTGGGGGCAGAGGGATCGCCCAGCCGGTCGACCACGCGGGCGCGCGGCAGGCCCATGCGGGATTTCGGCCCGGCCTGCTCCGCCTCGACCAGCTCACCGTCCTTCGCGCCCGACACCGCGCCCGGCGGCACCATCCATTCGAGGTCGGCGCCCTTGTCGATCGGCACGATGCGCCCGCCCTCGGCCCCCTTGCGGAAGATGCCGAGGATGCGGCGCGGGTTGGTGCCGATCTTGCGGATCAGCCGCGCCTCGTAGTGGTGATCGGCACCGCGTGTCTGGGTCAGGCGGGCGAGGATGCGATCCCCGGCGCCAAGCGCGGGGTCGGAATTGCGCGGCAGCACCAGGATCAGCGGCATCTTGCCCTCGCCCTGCCATTCCAGCGGGCGGGCGGTCAGGTCGCCGTTCTCGTCCGGTTCGTTGACCTGCAGGACCGAAACCGGCGGCAGGGCGTCGGGGTCGGAGTAGGTCTTCTTGCGCTTCTGCAGGTGCCCCTCGTCTTCCAACTCCTTCAGCATGCGCTTCAGGTCGATCCGTGCGGCCCCCTTGATGCCGAACGCCTTAGCGATCTCGCGCTTGGCCGAGAGGGTGGGGTGATCCGAGATCCACTGGAGGATCTCGTCCTTGGTGGGGAGGGTGCTCATGCCGCTGGACGTAGCACGGGCGCAGGGCGTCGTCACCTGATCAAATGGTGTGGCCGCCGGTCCCCACGGCCCCCCCGCGGGAGTGCACTGGGACCGATCGGGCGGGGGGCGGCGTCAGTGGGCGAGGTCTGCGGCGGTGTCGACGTCCGACAGCGTGTCGGTGAGGACTATGCGGGCGCCGGGCAGGCTGGCGAGGGTGTCGGCCAGTGCATGCGGGCTGGACCAGCGGGTGGCGCGGAAGAGCGTGGCGGGCGTGGCGGCAGTCCGGTGCAGGCCGATCAGCCAGTAGCCGCCGTCGGTGGCCGGGCCGAGGACGGCGTCGTTGCGGCCCAGCAGCGCGAAGGCGCGGGTGATGTGGCCGCGTCGGAGGCCGGGAATGTCGGCGCCGACGATGAGGAGCGGGCCCGCGGACGCGGTCCGGAACTGGCGGGCCATCCGCTGTCCGAGGTCGCCGGGACCCTGTGGCAGACGGGGCAGGTCGCGCGGCCAGTCGGCGGCGGCGAGGGTTGTGTCGGGGGCCACGGCAAGCGCCAGGTCCCACCTCGGGTCGCGCAGGTCGCGCAGCAGGCGGCGTAGGCGGTGGCGCATCCACCAGGCGGCGGGGACCATGCCGATGTCGCGGCCGAGCCGCGTCTTGACCCGGCCCGCGCGCGGCAGCTTGGCCATCACGACGACCCGTGGCCGGCGCGGCCCGGGCCGGCCGGCCGGGGTGGCGGCGTCAGCGGGCCGCCGCATCCGCGGGATCGGGCTGACGGCGCACCATGCGGACATGCGGGATGCCCGCGTCGTCGTACTCCGCACCGGTGGCGACAAAGCCGAGGCGGGCGTAGAAGGTGCGCGCATGGGTCTGGGCCGACAGCTCGATCGCGCGCAGGCCCATGGCGTCGAAGCGGGCGATGCCGTGGCGGATCATCTCGGCCCCCAGACCGGTGCCGCGATAGGCCGCCAGCACGCAGACGCGGGTGATGTGGCCGGTGCCATCGGCGTCCGTGACCAGGCGGATCGTCCCGGCGGGCGTGTCGTCGACCCAGCCCACCACGTGGATTGCACCGGCGTCGAGGTCGTCCCATTCCTCGGGGTCGGGAATGTTCTGCTCCACGACGAACACCGCGCGGCGCAGGTCGTGCGGGATGCGCAGGTCCTCGGTCTCGGTGATCCTGAGTGTCATGCGAAGTAGTCCCGCAGGATCCGGGTGTAGACCCGCTTGAGCTGTCGGATCTGGTCGACCGGCACGCGTTCGTCGACCTGGTGCATGGTCTGGCCGACAAGGCCGAACTCCACCACCGGGCAGTGATCCTTGATGAAGCGCGCGTCCGAGGTCCCGCCGGTGGTCGAGAGCACCGGGGTCACGTTGGTCTCGGCCGCCACGGCAGAGGAGACGAGATCGGAGAGGGCGCCGGGCGGGGTCAGGAACGCCTCGCCGGTGAGCGCGGTCTTCAGCGTGATCTGGACACCGGTTTCGGCGCTGACTTTGCGGGCCTCGGCGGTCATCCAGTCAGTCAGGCTCTGCCCGGTGTGGATGTCGTTGAAACGGATGTTGACCGCCGCCCGGCATTTCGCCGGGATCACGTTGGTCGCCGGGTTGCCGGTGTCGAAGGTAACGACGGCGAGGGTCGAGGGATCGAAATGATCGGTGCCTTCGTCGAGCGTGTGGGACGCGAGCCGGTCCATCAGGCGGGCCATGGCGTGGATCGGGTTCTTCGCCCGGTGCGGATAGGCCGAATGGCCCTGCACGCCCTGCGCCTCGAACCACGCCGAGATCGAGCCGCGGCGGCCGATCTTGATCATCTCGCCCATGCGTTCCGGGCAGGTCGGTTCGCCCACCAGGCAATCGGTCATCGCCTCGCCGTTCTCGCGCATCCAGTCGAGGATCGCGGTGGTCCCGTGGTGGGCCGGGCCTTCTTCGTCGCCGGTGATGGTCAGCACGATGGCACCGTCCGGGGGCGTGTCGCGGACAAAGTCGACGGCGGCGGCGGCAAAGGCCGCGACGCCGGATTTCATGTCGGTCGCGCCGCGGCCCCAGAGGATGCCGTCCTTCTCCTCGGCGCCGAAGGGATCGACGGTCCAGGCGCCGGCGTCGCCCACGGGCACCACGTCGGTGTGGCCGTTGAAGCCGAAGGTGCGGGCATGGCCCTTGGTGCCCCAGCGGGCAAAGAGGTTCGACACCTCTTCGCGGTCGCAGCGGTGGCATTCGAACCCGGCGGCGGTCAGCAGGTCGGCCAGCAGCGTCAGCGCGCCGCCTTCCTCGGGCGTGACCGAGGGGCAGCGGATCAGCTCGGCGGTCAGGCGGACGGGATCGGTCTCGGGCAGGGGGGCGGACATCGGGCGGTCTCCTTCGGCAGGCTGCGGGCGGCCGGCTCAGTGCCGGGTTTCGCCCTTCTCGTCGTAGAACGGGGTCATCTGGGCCACGATCACCGCGTTGTCGCGCAGCGCCTGCTCCATCAGTTCGCGTTCCTCGTCGGGGATGTCATGCCCCTCGGCCAGCCGTTCGTCCAGCGTGCCGTAGCCCGACACATCGAGCGGGGCGAGGTCGGCCTGCTTCAGGACCGCCACCGTCTCGCGCACTGCCTCGGCCTCGTCCACGCCGCTGGCATAGCACATCAGCGCCGCGCCGGTGGCGCCGTCGGGCAGGCCGTCGCCCGCCTTGCGGCCGACCTCGACCAGCAGGGTATAGACCTTCTGCTGCCGCGCCTTCTGTTTCTCGCTCATGCTGGACCTCGCAACGTCGTTTCAGGCGGAGTCTCAGAAACCGCCCGCCCTGTCCAGACGGAGTGTGACCCGATTGCACAAGTGCCCCTGCATTTTCGCAAGCCCGGTTTGGCATCGTTGCGGGTGACGCGAATTGGCGTCATTTAGAACGCATATCCAAGAAACAGGTTTTGTCATGCGTTTGCTGGGGCTTGCGTCTCTGTTGTGTCTGTCCGCCTGCGTCGAAGGCGACATCGCGCTGGAATTCACCGACACCGACCACGTGGTAAGCCGGTCGGCGATCCACCTGTCGCATCCGGCCATCACCCGGCTGGGCGTGGCGCCCGCCGCGCTCTGCGGTGCCGGCCGGGTCGAGGAGACGGCCGAGGGTCATGTCTGCTTCGGCACGGCGCGGGGCGATGTCGACACGCTGATGGCGGGGCTGGTGGACCTGGGCGGCATCGGCGGAGAGGTCGACCTGTCCGAGGCGCTGACCGTCCGCCGCCTGGGCAGCGACCGCCTGCGCGTCAGCCTGGACATCGAGGCGCTGGTCATGGCCTACCGCGCGGCCGATCCCGGGATGCTGGGGGCGATGCTGGCGCGGCAGGCATCGCATGGCGCGTCCGGCACGCTGGTCATCCGGCTGCGGGCGGCGGATATCGTCGGCACCACCGGGGGCGTGTCCGTGGACGGGCGCGAGGCCTTCGTCGCGATCCCGGCCGCGCTCTTCACCGAGGCCGACCCGGATTTCGGCGGTCCGTTCATCACGGTTCTGGAACTGCGCGAAGGCTGCACCTTCGGGCTGTTCTGCGAATGACCTGTCCGGCCCGGCCGCCGGGGACCGGCGACCGGGCCGGGACGGTCAGGCGCGCTTGATCGCGCGGTAGCCGCCGATCAGGATGCAGGCGCCGATCACGCCGACGATCAGCTGGCCGATCCAGCCGCCCAGCGTCGCGCCCAACAGGGCGACGAGGATGAAGTTCAGCACCACCGCGCCGACGATGCCGAGGATGATGTTGGTGAGGAGGCTGTGGTCGCCCCCCATAATCTTTTCCGCGATCCATCCGGCAAGTGCGCCGACGATGATGGCCGCGATCCAGCCCAGTCCTTCCATGTGTTTTCCTTCCCGATCAGAAACATGCCCCCCGTGGGGCCGTGTCGGGACAACACGTCCGGGCGGCGCGCGGTTCCCGCGGGCCGCGGCGCGGGCTCAGGACCAGGCGTCGGCGGTGCCGCAGACCTTGCCCTTGGAGGTCAGCGCGCTCAGCGCGACCTTGTGCACGATCTCGCTCGGGGCGGTGCAGAGCTCTCCGATGACGCGGGGGGCGTAGGGATCGGCGTCGCGGGACATGGCGGTGAAGACGACGCAGTTCTGGGTCATCATCCCGCAGATCAGCACCTCGTCGATGTCGGCCAGGTGGTCGGAAAGGTCGGTGTCCTGGAAGGCGTCTGCGACCTGCTTGACCACCACCGGCGCGTCGCCCGCCGCGGCGCGGATGGCGGGACGGATCTCGGCCCCGGTGCTGCCGGTCGCGAACAGGCCCTGTTTTGCAGGCGAGACATGCTGGACGAGGATCACCCGGTCACCGGCCGACCGCGCCTTGCCGATCGCCGCGACGATGCCCGCCTCGACCGTCTCGGCCTGGTGGAGCGGCAGGACGCCGCCCTCGAAATAGTCGTTCTGGATGTCGATGACGATGAGGGCTCGGGCCATGCGCTTTGCTCCGCGATAGTGTCGGCGCCCCGTGGCGCGCGGTGGAGCAAAGTCTTTGCACGGCTCGCGACACCGGGCAAGGGCGGGCAGGGCCGTGCGGCCCCGCCCCGTAGCGCGTCGATTCAGTCGCGCAGCAGTTCGTTCACGCCGGTCTTTGCGCGGGTCTTCTCGTCCACCGTCTTGACGATGACGGCGCAGTAGAGGTTCACGCCGTTCTTCGAGGGAAGCGAGCCCGAGACGACGACCGAGTAGGGCGGCACTTCGCCGTAGAAGACCTCGCCCGTCTCGCGGTTGAAGATCTTGGTCGACTGGCCGAGGAAGACGCCCATGCCCAGCACCGAGCCTTCGCGGACGATCACGCCCTCGACCACCTCGGACCGGGCGCCGATGAAGCAGTTGTCCTCGATGATGGTCGGGTTGGCCTGCATCGGTTCCAGCACGCCGCCGATGCCGACGCCGCCCGAGAGGTGCACGTCCTTGCCGATCTGCGCGCAGGAGCCGACGGTCGCCCAGGTGTCGACCATCGTGCCCTCGTCGACATAGGCGCCGAGATTCACGAAGGACGGCATCAGCACCACGTTCTTCGCGATGTAGGCGGACTTGCGGACGACGCAGTTCGGCACCGCGCGGAAGCCGGCGGCGCGCCACTGGTTGTCGCCCCAGCCGGCGAACTTGCTGTCCACCTTGTCCCACCAGCCGCCGCCCTGCGGGCCGCCCGACTGCTGTTCCATGTCCTTGAGGCGGAAGCCCAGCAGGACCGCCTTCTTGGCCCACTGGTGCACGGTCCAGTTGCCGTCGGCGCCCTTCTCGGCGACGCGCAGCGCACCGCTGTCCAGCGCGTTCAGCGTGTCCTCGATCGCCTCGCGGGTCTCGCCGGTGGTGGCGGGGGTGATCTTGTCGCGGGCGTCCCACGCGGCTTCGATGGCGGTTTCAAGCTGGGCGAGGTTCATCGGCGGCTCCTGGGGCTCAAGTGTCGCGGGGGTCATAGCCGCCCCTGACGTTAGGTGCAATCGCGTGTCGTGCTGGCCTGTCGGGGCCGGGCGGGGTAGGCAGGGGGCAAGAACAGGAGGCCGCCATGACCGAAGAGCGCCACACCCCCTTCCGCGATGCGCACAGCGACATCACCACCGCGCGGGACGTGCCCGACACGCCGCAGACCCGCGCCCCGGCCTATCGCCTGGCCTTTGCCGACGATGCGTTCCTGTGCCGGGACGAACTGCGCCCGGTGCGGCTGCAGCTCGAGCTGCTGAAACCGCAGATGGTGCTGGACGAACGCGGCGTCGCCTCGACCGTGGTGCTGTTCGGCGGCGCCCGGATCCCCGCGCCCGACCAGCGCGAGACCGCGCGCACGCCGGTGCTGGCCGAGCTGAGCCAATACTATGACGAAGCACGGAAATTCGCCGCGAAGATCACCGAGAAGTCGCTTGAATCCTACGGCCGCGAATGGGTGATCTGCACCGGCGGCGGCCCCGGCGTGATGGAGGCGGGCAACCGCGGGGCGGATGATGCGGGGGGCAGTCGATCGGGTTGAACATCGTGTTGCCGCACGAGCAGGCGCCGAACGAATGGGTGACGCCGGACCTGTGCTTCAACTTCCACTACTTCGCGATCCGCAAGATGCATTTCCTGATGCGGGCGCGGGCGATCTGCATCTTCCCGGGCGGCTTCGGCACCCTGGACGAGATGTTCGAGGCGCTCACGCTGATCCAGACCGGGCGGATGGAGAAGGTGCCTTTCCTGTTGTTCGGAAAGGATTTCTGGCAAAAGATCATCAACTGGGAAGCGCTGGCCGAGGCCGGTACGATCTCGGCCGAGGACCTTGACCTCTTCCGGTTCGTCGAGACCGCCGAGGAGGCGCTGGAGGCGATCGAGACCTGGCCCGGCGCGGGCGAGAAACGCGCTTTCATCCCCGGGCGCGACCAGGCGCCCGAGGCCGGTTAAGGCAGCGAACGCCACGTCGGTATCGCGTCGGTATCACGTCGGTATTGCGTCGGTGTTTTTCACCGATGCGGGCGGACGGCGACGGAAACCGGCGCGCTGGGCGTGGAACGGGGCAACCAAGGCAAACGACCAAGGAGCCCCGCCATGTCCCACGATCCCAACGATCCCAACGATCCCTACGAGACCCACGACCACGACCTGGGCTTTGCGCACGACCTGCCGCGGATGGTCGGCCGGCGACGGCTGCTGGCGCTCTTTGGCGGGCTGGGGCTGGGGGCGGCGGCCGGGCTGCCGGCCGCGGCGCTCGACTGCGTGGCGCTGCCCTGGGAAACCGCCGGGCCCTACCCGGCGGACGGCAGCAACAGCCGCGCCGGGCAGGTGGTGAACGCTCTGACGCAGGAGGGGGTGATCCGCACCGACCTGCGCGCCTCGTTCGGCGGGATGGCGGGTGCGGCCGAGGGCGTGACGCTGGAGCTTGAGCTGCGGCTGGTCGACGCCGACGGCTGCACGCCGCTCGAGGGGCACGCGATCTATCTCTGGCACTGCGATGCCGAGGGGCACTATTCGCTATACGACGCGCCCGAGGCGAACTGGCTGCGCGGTGTCGGCGTGGCGGATGAGGGCGGCCACGTCCGGTTCACCACCATCGTGCCGGGTTGCTACGACGGGCGCTGGCCGCATATCCATTTCGAGGTGTTCGAGAGCGTCGCGGCGGCGGTCGGCGGCGCGGCCTCGGTCCTGACGGCGCAGATCGCGTTGCCGGAGGACCAGGCGGCCGCGCTTTACGCCGGCGATGCGCGCTATTCCAACGGGACGCGAAACCTGGGCCGGATCACCATCGCGTCGGACAACGTGTTCGGCGACAACACCGATGCCGAGGTGGCGCAGCAGACGCTGGCCATGACGGGTTCGGCGGCCGCGGGGTTTGCCGGGACGGTCACGATCCCGGTCGATTTCGACGCGGACCGGTCGGTCGGTGCCCCGCCGCCGCCGCCGGGCGGGTTCGGGACCGGGACGCCGCCGCCGCGGGAATGATCGGGACCGATGCGCGGGGGCTGTCGTTGACGTTGGCGGCGGGGCGGAACCCCGCCCTACGGTCTAGCGAAGCTTTGGGGGCCGGTCCGGGTCGCTGCCAGGGGCTTCGGGGATCTTGCGATCGACCGGTTCGACCTTGGGCAGTTCGATCCTGAGGCCGTGGCGCGCCAGAGCGGCGGAGGCCGGGTCGGAGGCGTCGAAGAAGGCCACGTCCATCTCGCCCTGGTCGATGCCCGAGAAGGTCAGCGCCTCGGACGCGGCCTTGGCCAGCGCGGATTCCGCGCCGGGGCGGGCGTCGATGAAGGCGAGCAGGTGGCCACGGCGGCCATGCTCGTCCTCGGTTCCGACCAGGTAGGCGTTGGACGCCAGGCCGCCGGCCAGCGCCAGTTTCACGTCGAGCCCTTCGAGCAAGGCATCGGGCAGACCGCCGGGCGCGTGGAAGGCGCTGATCCGGCTCTCGACCTCTTGCGGGGCGTGGCCGAGGGTCTCGGCCAGCCAGTCCACCGCCTGCGAGGGCAGCAGGATCGAGGACGGCGCAACCTCGAGGTTCACGCCGAGGCCGACGCCCTGGCCCGAAAGCATGCCCGCGATGGCGCGGCCCGACAGCGCGGCATAGGGCACCTCGCGCCCGGCAAAGGCGGCCAGCCGTTCCTCGGTGTCGAAGACGAGGATCCACTTGGCATCCGACAGCTCGAACACTTCGGGGTTCAGCCGGTCGTCGCGCGCCTCTTCGGTCAGGAGCAGGAACAGTTCGTTGTCGGCCAGCCGTTCGTAGAAACGCAGGCGGGCGGCGTCGCTGTCGGGCGCGGCCTCCATCGCCGCATGGGCGAGGTCGAGCGGGGTGTCGGTCATGCAAGCGCCTCCTGCACGCGGGTTCTGAGGACGGGGATCAGCTCGGCCTCGAACCAGGGGTTTTTCCTGAGCCACCCGGTATTGCGCCACGACGGGTGAGGCAAGGGCAGGATGCCGGGCGGCAGGTCGCGCCAGGCCCTGACGGTGTCGGTCACCGGCCCCCGTGTGCCGAGGTGCCAGCGGTGCGCGTGGCCGCCGATCAGCAGCCGCAGGCGCAGGCCCGGCAGGCTGTCCATCACCGCGCCGTGCCAGGTGTCGGCGCAGACCGGCGGCGGGGGCAGGTCGGCGCCCTTTGCGTCGTAGCCGGGAAAGCAGAAGGCCATCGGGACCACGGCGATGCGCGTCATGTCGTAGAAGGTCGCCCGGTCGATCCCCATCCAGTCGCGGAGCCGGTCGCCGGACCGGTCGTCGAATGGCTTGCCGCTTTCATGTACGCGGAGGCCCGGCGCCTGGCCCGCGATCAGCAGCCGCGCGCCGGGGCGGAACCAGGCCACCGGGCGCGGGGCATGGCGCGTCGCGGTCGCGGCGAAGCGCGGCGCGCAGAGGCGGCAGGCGCGGATCCGGTCGGGCAGGTCTGGGGCGGACATGGGAGGCAAATGTGGGGCCGCGGCGTGCGGCGGTCAACGGGGTGGCGGCGGGCGCTGGTCCCGCCCCTGCGCGGGACCGGGTGGAGCCGGGCGGGCGGGGCGCGCATCGTTGATGTTGGTGAAACCTAAGGGGGATTTGTCACGTATTGGCCGCTCTCCGCGAACAACAGGTCACAATTTCGCCCATGAAACTTGGCAGGATGTCGGGCAGCGGCCCATAGTGCCGACAGGCGCCGCAGGCGCGCGACGCGAGGCACCGCGAGAGTGTCGCAGAGCAGGATCCCGCAGACCTGATGCTCGAGTTCGAGAATGTCAGCAAGAGCTTCTGGACCGGCAGCCACCGGAAGATCATCCTCGACCGGGTGTCGTTCCGGATCGAGCGCGGGCGCAGCCTGGGCATCCTCGCGCCGAACGGCACCGGCAAGACGACCCTGATCAACATGATGTGCGGGCTGGAGAAGCCGGACGAGGGCGTGATCCGGCGCACCGCCCGGATCTCGTTCCCGCTGGGCTACATGGGGGGCGTGGTGTCGCGCCACTCGGCCTATGAGAACGCGCGTTACATCGCGCGGCTCTACGGGCTCGACCCCGAGTATGTCGAGGCCTACTGCCGCTGGCTCTGCGGGCTGGGAGAGTATTTCGACCAGCCGATCGGGACCTATTCCAGCGGCATGCGCGCGCGGTTCAGTTTCGCGCTGATGCTGGCGCTTGATTTCGACCTCTACCTGATCGACGAGGGGATGCCCGGTTCGACCGACGTGGAGTTCAACCGCAAGGCGGGGAGATCCTGCGCGAGCGGCTGGCGACGACGACGACGGTGATCGTGTCGCACCAGGCCCGCGTGCTGGAGGCCTTTGCCCGCGAGGCGGCGGTGCTGATGGACGGCAAGCTCCACCACTTCGAGACCCTTGAAGAAGCGAAGCGGCTCTATGACTACGAAACCCAAGGCTAGCAAGTTCCGCACCCGCGGCGGGGTGCCGCTGTCGAAGGTGCCGCCGGGCGAGGCCGCGGCGCCGGCGGGCGCGGTGCGTCCGGCGCCGGTGGCGCGGCCCGTGGCGGCGGAACGTGCGGTGCCGGAGGGGACGAAGGCGGCGGTGCCGGCGGCGGTGAAGGCGGCCCCTGAGGGCGCGAAGGCGGAGAGCGTGGCACGGAAACCGGCGGCGGAGGCCGGGCGCGTGGCGCGGCCGGTCGAGACGGGGGCTGTCCCCGGGGCGCGGCCCGCGGCGGTGCCGGCGCGGCCGGCGGGGATGCCGCAGAAGGCGGTGCCGGAGGCGAAGACGGGCGAGGTGGCCTCGGCCCGGGAGGTGCGGGCGGACGAGGCGATCGACGCGATCCGCCGCGAGGGGCTCACCGGGCGGCAGCTGCGCATGGCACGGCGGGTGGCGACCAAGCACGGGATCGCCGCGACCTCGGATTTCGACGCGGTGCGGCAGCTGAGGGCCAAGGGGATCGATCCGTTCGAGCCGAACAACCTGCTGGCGCTGATCCGCGAGGGCGAGGACGGGGGCGGGGCAGGTGCCACGCAAGCGGTGAACCTGCCGCAGACCCGGCCGGCGGGGGCGGGCGGAGCCTGGCGACCACCGACCTCGCCACCGTGGAGCGCAGCACGGCGGAGCGGCGGGCGGCCGAGATCGGGCAATTGCAGCAGGACCTGGCGCGGCGGCGGCGGCGGCGGATGCTGTGGCTGCTGGCGCGGGTCGGGGCCTTTGTCTTTCTCCCGACGCTGATCGCGGCATGGTACTTCGTCGCCGTGGCGACGCCGATCTATGCCACCAAGTCGGAGTTCTTCATCCTGCAGGCCGACGGACAGGGCGGCAGTTCGATGGCGGGGCTGTTCTCGGGCACGCAGTTCGCGACCAACCAGGACGCGATGGCGGTGCAGAGCTACCTGCAGTCGAAGGACGCGATGCTGCGGCTGGACCGCGACGTGGGCTTTCGCAGCCATTTCAGCCAGCCCTGGATCGACCCGATCCAGCGGCTCGCGGCCGATCCGTCGAACGAGGAAGCCTACAAGGTCTACCAGAAGCACGTGAAGATCGGCTACGACCCGACCGAGGGCGTGATCCGGATGGAGGTCTCGGCCGCCGATCCGCAGGTCGCGGCGCAGTTCAACGAGAACCTGATCGCCTATGCCGAGGAGCGGGTGGACGAGTTGAGCCGGCGCAAGCGCGAGGACAGCATGGCCACCGCGCGCGAGAACCTCGACCGGGCCAAGGCCGAGCGGCGCGCGGCGCAGGAACGGCTGGTCACATTGCAGGAGGGCACGGTGGTCGACCCCGAGGGGATCATCGCGGGGCTGCGGCTGCAGATCAACAATTACGAGGTGCAGCTGAACGAGAAGGAGCTGCAGTTGGCCGCGCTGCTGGACAACGCCCGGCCCAACGCCGCCCGGGTCGAGGGCGCGCGGGGCGACGTGGCGCGGCTGCAGGCGCTGCTGGCCGACCTGAACGCGCGGATGACCGAGGCGACGCAGGGCGAGCGATCGCTGGCCGCCAAGGCGGCCGAGATCCAGATGGCGCAGGCCGACCTCGCCACCGCCGACCTGTTCCTGCAATCGGCGCTGCAGAACGAGAAGACGACCGAGCTGGAGGCGAACCGGCAGGTGCGGTACCTGACCACCAGCGTGCGCCCGGTGGCGCCCGAGGACCCTTCGTATCCGCGCGCCTTCGAGGACACGATGCTGGCCTTCCTGATCTTTGCCGGCATCTACCTGATGGCCAGCCTGACCGCGTCGATCCTGCGCGAACAGGTGTCGTCCTGACATGAGGCCACACGACGGGCGGCGCGTGTCGCGGCGCGGTCGCCGCGCAAATCGGCACGCCCTGCGCGAAACACCGCGCGGAACGCGGGAACGGTTCCAACATGCCGCCGTTACAGGATAAGGATAACGTCGGGCCCGGTTCGGCCCGGCCGAACGAGACGTTCAGACAGAGAGAGATTGCCCCGTGACCAAACCGATTACCGAGGTGACCCCCAATACCTGGGACTTCCTGCGCGACCCGATGATCACGCCGACCGGTTTCCGCGAATACGACGCGCGCTGGAAGTACCCCGACGAGATCAACCTGCCCGGCATGACGGCGCTGGGCCTCGGCATCGGCACGCAGATGCACAAGCGCGGGATCGACCCGGTCATCGCGGTCGGCAACGACTACCGCGACTATTCGCTGGCCATCAAGAACGCGCTGATCCTCGGGCTGATGCAGGCGGGCGTGCAGGTCAAGGACATCGGGCCCTGCATCACGCCGATGGCCTACTTCAGCTCGTTCCACCTGGGTGTGCCGGGGGTGGCGATGGTCACCGCGAGCCACAACCCGAACGGCTGGACCGGGGTGAAGATGGGCTTTGCCATGCCGCTGACCCACGGTCCGGAGGAGATGGGCGAGCTGAAGGAGATCGTGCTCGAGGGCAAGGGCGAGGCCCGGCCCGGCGGATCCTACGAGTTCGTCGAGGGCGTCTGGGACGCCTACATGGACGACCTCGTCGGCGATTTCAAAATGACCCGGAAGCTCAAGGTCGTCTGCGCGACCGGCAACGGGACGGCGTCGGCCTATGCGCCCGCGCTCTTCGAGCGGATGGGGGTCGAGGTGGTGGCGTCGCACAACGCGCTCGACTACACCTTCCCGCACTACAACCCGAACCCCGAGGCGATGGAAATGCTCCACGACATGGCGGATTCGGTGAAGGCCTCGGGCGCGGATTTCGCGCTGGGCTTTGACGGGGACGGCGACCGCTGCGGCGTGGTGGACGACGAGGGCGAGGAGATCTTTGCCGACAAGGTGGGCGTGATCATGGCCCGCGACCTGTCGAAGATTTACCCTGGCTCGACCTTCGTGGCGGATGTGAAATCGACCGGCCTTTTCGCCAGCGATCCCGAGCTGAAGGCCAACGGCGTGAAGGCGGATTACTGGAAGACCGGGCATTCCCACATGAAGCGCCGGGTGCACGAGCTGGGCGCGTTGGCGGGGTTCGAGAAGTCGGGCCACTACTTCATGGCCGAGCCGGTGGGGCGTGGCTATGACGACGGGATGCGCGTCGCGGTCGAGATCTGCAAGCTGATGGACCGCAACCCGGACATGAAGATGTCGGACCTGCGCAAGGCGCTGCCCAAGACCTGGTCGACGCCGACCATGTCGCCCTACGCGGCGGATACCGAGAAATACGACATCCTCGAGCGGTTGGTGCAGAAGCTGGTCGCCAAGGGCGAGGCCGGGGACCAGTTCGCCGGTCGGGCCATCAAGGAGGTCGTGACGGTGAACGGCGCGCGGGTGATCCTCGACAACGGGTCCTGGGGGCTGGTGCGGGCGTCGTCCAACACGCCGAACCTCGTTGTGGTGTGCGAGAGCTCGGAGAGCGAGGCGGAGCTGCGCGCGATCTTCAAGGAGATCGACGACGTGATCCGGACCGAGCCGGCGGTCGGGGAGTACGACCAGACGTTCTGACCAGGCGCGCGCCGGGGTGCGCGTGGCCGGAGAGGTTGGCGGCGGGGCCGGGAGGCTCCGCCGTTTTCGTTTTGTGGGGGGTGCTCCGGGTGCCGGGGGCGGTGCGTGCGGAGCACGCACCCTACGGTGGCGTGATGTGGACGCGTTTTGCGTGGCGTGGTGCGGGCGTGTTTTGCGTGGGGCGGGGCGGTGGCGTTTTGCGAGGTGGCGCGGCGTGTTTGGTCGGCGGCGGGATGGGTCGCGTAGGGTGCGTGCTCTGCACGCACCGCCCGATATCGAGATTGCGGTGTAGGGTGCGTGCTCGGCACGCACCGGACCCCCCTCACCCGCAGATCGTGTAGACCAGCGGCCCGGGCATCGCGTCCGGCCCGGTGTCGACCCGCGTCAACGTGCGGCCGTCCGGGCCGAGCACGAGGTCGATCTGCACCTGCCATGTCATGCCCTCGCCGGTGAAGGCGAAGTCGCCGGAGAGCTGGCCGGGCCCGGTCGTCGTGCCCTGCACCAGCCGCGCCCGGGATTCGTAGAAGGCGAGCGTGTCGGGGGCGACGGTCATCAGCCCCTTGGCGTCGGCGCGGCCCGGCGTGCAGTCGTTCGCGGTGAGGCCCCAGCGGCCGTGCATGGCCTCGGGGATCGACGCGGTCGGTTGCGATGGCGTGGCAGCCGGCAGGCAGGCGGCGAGGACAAGCGGCAGGGTCAGGATGGCGGATCGGGTCATGGCGGCCTCGGGTGGTTTCGGCCGGGGACAACGTGGCGGGCGGGCGCGGGTTCCGGCGGCGCGGGGCGTGTCGGGTGGTGCGTGCGGAGCACGCACCCTACGAGCGGAAGAGCTTGGTCGCCGAGAACATCTGTTCCAGCGCCTCGATCCGGTCCTTGGCGCTGTCCCAGCTGGCCGCCTGGACCTCGGCGATCAGCGCCTCGACGAGCAGCATCAGGGCGATGGTGGAATCCCAGGACGAAGGCGCCTCGACCGGCGCGTTGAAGACGTGTTCGGCGACCGACGAGATCGGCGAGCCCCACTGGTCGGTGAAGAGCACCACAGTCGCGCCGCGGGCGCGGACCAGTTCGGCGAGCCGCTGGAGGTCGGCCTCGTACCGGCGGATGTCGAAGAGGACCAGCACCGTCTCGGGGCCCATGTCGAGGATGTACTGCGGCCAGACGTTCGCGCTCTGCGACAGGAGGGTGACGTCGGGGCGGATGATCTGCAGGTGGTTGAAGAGGTAGTCGGCGTTCGACCGGGTGATCCGGCCGCCGGCGATGTGGATCTTGCGCGCGGGGTCCGACAGCAGGGCGGCGACGCGGTCGAAGCCCTCGGGGTCGATCCGGTCGAGGGTCATGCGCAGGTTGGCGGTGACGGCGGCGGCGAAGCGGTTGAGGACATGGCCCTCGTCGCCGCCGGCGGTCCAGGCCTCGCGCCGGGCGATGGGTTCACGGATCTGGGCGGCGGCCTCTTCGCGGAGCGCGTCCTGCAGGGCGGGAAAGCCGTCGAAGCCCAGCTTGCGGGCCATGCGGATCACGGTGGGGGTCGAGACGCCGGCGGCGGCGGCGAGGCGGGTGACCGATTGCAGCCCGGCGACCGGGTAGTCCTTGAGCAGCACGTTCGCCAGCTGCCGCTCGGAGGCGGTGAGCTCGGCCCGCAGGGCGTGGATGCGGTCCTTGACGATGGGGGCGGCCTTGGTCATGGGCGGTTGCTAGCAATTCCTACAGGGATGTGGCTCTCTGTAGCAAAGACTACAAATTGATCGTTGACAAGGGCTTGGGGCGCGGGTCACCTGAATGGCATGATCGATGCCCGCCAACCCAGCATCCTCGCCCCGGGCGAGGGTCCGCCGGCCGAGTGCCTCAATCCCGAGGGCACCGCGGGGATCGTTCTGGTCTGCGAGCATGCCAGCCACGCGATCCCGGCCTCGATGCACGGGCTGGGGCTGTCACGGGAGGCGCGGCAGAGCCATGCGGCCTGGGATCCGGGGGCGCTGGAGGTGGCGCGGGCGATGAGCCAGGCGCTGGATGCGCCGCTGGTGGCGTCGCGGGTGTCGCGCCTGGTCTACGACTGCAACCGCCCGCCCGACGCGCCGGGCGCGATGCCGGCGCAGAGCGAGCTGATCGAGGTGCCGGGCAACCGCGACCTGCTGCCCGCCGCGCGGGCGGCGCGGACGGCCGAGATCTATGAGCCGTTCCGCAGCCTGCTGGCGGGGATCCTCGCGACCCGGCCCGGCGCGGCGCTGGTGACGGTGCATTCCTTCACGCCGGTCTGGTTCGGCCAGCGCCGCGCGGCCGAGGTCGGGCTGCTGCACGACGCCGACCCGCGGCTGGCCGAGGCGATGCTTGCGCGGGCGGGTATCCTGCCGGCGAAGGCCGCGCTGAACGTGCCCTACAGCGCCGGGGACGGGGTGACGCATACCCTGAAGGAACACGGGGACGGGCGGCCGAACGTGATGATCGAGATCCGCAACGACCTGATCGCGACGCCTGCCGCCGCGCGGGACATGGGCGGCGCGCTGGCCTCGCTGGTGGTCGCCTCGCTGGGACAGGAGGGCCGGGCATGAGGGCCTACATCGCCGTCATCGACCGCTGCAACCGCTGGATCGGGCGGGTGGTGATGTACGGCATTTTCGTGATGATGGGCATCCTGCTCTGGTCGAGCTTTTCCAAGGCCTTCTCGGTCCCGTCGCTGTGGACGCTGGAGATGGCCCAGTTCGCGATGGTGGCCTACTACATCCTCGGCGGGCCCTATTCGATCCAGCTGGGATCGAACGTGAGGATGGACCTCTTCTACGGCGAATGGTCGCCGCGGAAGAAGGCCTGGTGGGACGCCTTCACCATCTTCTTCCTGCTCTTCTACCTGGGCGTGCTGCTCTGGGGCGGGCTGTCGTCGCTGGCCTACAGCCTTGGCCATTTCTCGGGCGATTTCGCCGGGTTCTTCGGCGAGGTGATCGGCGGCTTCGTCACCGGCGGGCCGGCGGGCGCGGCCGAACCGATGGGGTTCATCGAGCGGTCGTCGACAGCGTGGCGGCCGGTGATCTGGCCGATCAAGCTGATCATGTGCGTGGGTATCTTCCTGATGTTGCTGCAGTGCATTTCCGAGTTCTTCAAGGATGTCCTGCGCATCCGGGGCGAGGCGATCTGAATGTCCTACGACCTGATCGCCATCCTGATGTTCAGCACCATGATGCTGATGCTGCTGACCGGGCAGCGCGTGTTCGGCGCCATCGGCTTTGTCGCCGTGCTGGCCGCGCTGCTGCTCTGGGGCGACCGGGGCGGGTTCGACATCGCCTTTTCGGCCGCGATGAAGCTGATGAAGTGGTATCCGCTGCTGACCCTGCCGATGTTCATCTTCATGGGCTACGTGCTGTCGGAGAGCCGGATCGCCGACGATCTCTACAAGATGTTCCATGTCTGGATGGGCGGTCTGCACGGCGGGTTGGCGATCGGGACGATCGGGCTGATGGTGCTGATTTCGGCCATGAACGGCCTGAGCGTCGCGGGCATGGCGATCGGCGCGACCATCGCCCTGCCGGAATTGTTGAAGCGCGGTTACGACAAGAAGATGGTGACGGGCGTGATCCAGGCGGGATCGAGCCTTGGCATCCTGGTGCCGCCGTCGGTCGTGCTGGTCCTTTACGCGATGATCGCGCGGCAGCCGGTCGGGCAGCTGTGGCTCGCCGGTGTCGTGCCGGGGCTGATGATGGCGGCGATGTTCATCCTCTACATCGCGATCCGCTGCCGGTTGCAGCCCGAGCTTGGCCCGGTGCTGCCGAAGGAGGACCGCACCATCCCGCGCGAGGAAAAGATCCGCCTGCTGGGGGCGGGGCTGCTGCCGCTTTTCATCTTTGCGACGATGATGATTCCCTTCGTGAACGGCTGGACCTCCCTGGTCGAAAGCTCGGCCATCGGGGCGCTGGCGGCCTTTCTCGCCGCCGTGGTCAAAGGCCGGATGACGCGCGAGGTCTTCGAGAACTCGGTCCGGAACACGCTGGGAATCACCTGCATGTTCATGTGGATCATCCTGGCGGCGCTGGCCTTTGGCGCGGTGTTCGACGGACTGGGCGCGGTCAAGGCGATCGAGACGCTGTTCACCGAGAAGCTGGGCCTCAGCCCCTGGATGATCCTGATCCTGATGCAGCTGAGCTTTATCGTCATGGGCACGTTCCTGGACGACACCGCGATGCTGGTGATCGTGGCGCCGCTCTACGTCCCGCTGGTGCAGGCGCTCGGCTTCGACCTGATCTGGTACGGTGTGCTCTACACCATCACCACGCAGATCGCCTACATGACGCCGCCCTTCGGCTATAACCTGTTCCTGATGCGCGCGATGGCGCCGCCCGAGATCGGGCTGCGCGACATCTATGCCTCGATCGTCCCGTTCGTCCTGGTGATGGTGCTGGCGCTGAGCATCGTGATGGTCCTGCCCGGGATCGCCCTGTGGCTGCCGGGCGTGGTGTACGGAAACTGAACAACAGACCCCCTGCCAAGGGGGGCACGAGCGAAACCCAACGGAGGTAAGACATGACGACCAACAGACGTAAGTTCCTCAAGACCGCCGGTGTCGGCCTTGCGGCGGCGCCGCTCGCGGCCCCGGCGATTGCGCAATCGACCATCACATGGCGGCTGCAGACCTATGCGGGCCCGGCCCTGGCCGAGCACGTGCTGGATCCGGCGATCAAGAAGTTCAACGCCATCGCCGGCGACCGGATGCAGATCGAAACCTTCTATGCCGACCAGATCGTGCCGACCGGAGAGCTGTTCCAGGCGCTGCAGCGCGGTACGATCGACGCGGTGCAGTCGGACGACGACTCGATGGCGTCGCCGACCGAGGTGACGGTGTTCGGCGGCTACTTCCCGTTCGGGTCGCGCTATTCGCTGGATGTGCCGGTGCTCTTCAACCGCTACGGCCTAAAGGAGATCTGGGACGAGGAATATGCCAAGGTCGGGGTCAAGCACATCTCGGCCGGGGCGTGGGACCCGTGCCATTTCGCCACCAAGGATCCAATCCGGTCGCTGAAGGACCTCGAAGGCAAGCGCGTCTTCACCTTCCCGACCGCCGGTCGCTTCCTCGCGCAGTTCGGCGTCGTGCCGGTGACCCTGCCGTGGGAGGATATCGAGGTCGCGGTGCAGACCGGCGAGCTGGACGGCATCGCCTGGTCGGGCATCACCGAGGACTACACGGTCGGCTGGGCCGACGTGACCAACTACTTCCTCACCAACAACATCTCGGGCGCGTGGATCGGCCACTTCTTCGCCAACAACGAACGCTGGGAAGAGCTGCCCGAGGACCTCAAGGCGCTGTTCGAGGTGTGCTGCGAGCAGTCGCACTACTACCGCCAGCACTGGTACTGGGGTGGCGAGGCCGACCTGCGCGTGAACGGCACCAAGATGGAGCTGACCTCGATCCCCGACGCCGAGTGGGACACGGTCGAGAAGGCCGCCCAGGTGTTCTGGGACGAGATCGCAGCCGAGAGCGAGACCAAGGCGAAGGTCGTGGAGATCTTCAAGAAGTACAATGCCGACATGCAGAAGGCAGGTCGGCCCTACCGCTACAGCTGAGGCTGGGCTATCCCTTCGGGCGGCGCCTTTCCGGGCGCCGTCCGTTCCGCGTCCGGCGGAGAGACACACCGGGGCCGCGCGGCGGCCCGATTGACCTGGAGTTCAAGCCATGCCCGGCAACCTGACATTCGACGACCTGAAAACGCTGGTCGCGGACGGCAAGATCGACACGGTGCTGACCTGCATCGTGGACATGCAGGGCCGGCTGATGGGCAAGCGGTTCACCGGAAGCCATTTCGTGGCGAGCGCCTGGGAAGAGACCCACTGCTGCAACTACCTGCTGGCCACCGACCTCGAGATGGCGACGCCGGACGGCTATGCTTCGACCTCGTGGCACGCGGGGTACGGCGACTACATGATGAAGCCCGACCTGTCGACGCTGCGGCTGGTGCCGTGGCTGGAGGGGACGGCGATGGTGATGTGCGACGTGCGCGATCACCACGACCACGGCGATATCGAACATTCCCCGCGCGCGGTGCTAAAGCGCCAGATCGCGCGGGCCGAGGCCATGGGCCTGACGGCGATGATGGCGACCGAGCTGGAGTTCTTCCTGTTCAAGGGCGGCTACAACGAGCTGCGCGAGCAGGGGTACCACGCGCTGCAGCCCTATTCGCCCTACAACATCGACTACAACATGTTCGGCACCACCAAGGAAGAACACGTGATGCGGCCGATCCGCAATCACCTGGTGGCGGCGGGCGTGCCGGTGGAGAATTCCAAGGGCGAGGCCGAGGCGGGGCAGGAAGAGCTGAACATCCGCTATGCTGAGGCGCTGGAGTGCGCCGACAACCACTCTATCGCCAAGCAGGCGATCAAGGAGATCGCCTGGCAGCAGGGGGTGTCGGCGTCGTTCCTGGCGAAGTGGCGGGCCGACAAGGTCGGCAGCGCGGCGCATGTGCACGTGTCGCTGTGGAAGGACGGGACCCCCGCGTTCCACGACCCCGAGGGCGAACATGGCATGTCGCCGCTGATGCGGTCGTTCTGCGCGGGCATGATCAAGTACGCGGCCGAGATCACCTGGTTCCTCGCGCCCTACATCAATTCCTACAAGCGGTTCGCCAAGGGCACCTTTGCGCCGACCAAGATCGCGTGGTCGGTGGACAACCGGACGGCGGGCTTCCGGCTCTGCGGCGAGGGGTCCAAGGCGGTGCGAATGGAGTGCCGGATCCCCGGCTCGGACGTGAACCCCTACCTGGCCGAGGCGGCGCTGCTGGCGGCGGGGCTGAAGGGGATCGAGGAGAAGCTGGAGCTGGGCAAGCCGGTGACCGGCGATCTCTACGACGCGGCCTCGGTCCCGGAAATCCCGGGCTCGCTGATCGCGGCGACGGATCTGCTGCGCGGATCGGCCATGCTGCGCGAGGCCTTCGGCGACTGGACCGTCGATCACTACGTCCGCGCGGCCGAGGTCGAGCAGGAGATGTTCGAGGCGGCCGTGACCGACTGGGAAATCGCGCGGGGGTTCGAGAAGGCGTAAGGTAGAGGCGCCACGTTCCAACGGGGCTCGCCCGGCGGCACGCCGGACAGGGCCCGACCCTCCCCCCCGGGGAGGGCGCATCGTCACCGCCCCGCGCCAGAGCGCCGGCATGCGCGCGACGATGCCTAGCTGACACTCGAGGTCGCAGCGCCCACCAAGGGTCGGGCGCTGCCCTCCGCTCCAGGTTCCCACGCCAGAAGAAAGGCGCCCGACATGACCAAACTCACATGCATTTCCCCCATCGACGGCTCGGTTCTGGCCGAACGCGAGGTGCTTTCGCTGGAGGCGGCGCGGTCCGCCGCACAGCAGGCCCGCGCGGCGCAGAAGAACTGGGCGGCGCGCCCGCTGCAGGAGCGGATCGACCTCGTGATGGCGGGCGTCGCGAAGATCGGCCAGCAGACCGACCGGATGGTGACCGAACTGGCCCAGCAGATGGGCCGCCCGGTGCGCTACGGCGGCGAATTCGGCGGCTTCAACGAACGCGCGTCCTACATGGCGCAGATCGCCGCAGAGGCGCTGGCCCCGATGGTGATCGAGGACAGCGACAAATTCCGCCGCGTGATCAAGCGCGAGCCGGTCGGCACCGTGCTGATCGTGGCACCGTGGAACTATCCCTACATGACGGCGATCAACACGCTGGCGCCGGCGCTGATCTCGGGCTCGACCGTGGTGCTGAAACACGCGACCCAGACGATGCTGGTGGGTGAGCACCTGGCCGAGGCGTTCCATGACGCAGGGATCCCGCCGGACGTGTTCCGGAACGTGTTCCTCGACCACGAGACGACGGCGACCCTGATCGGGGAACGCGCCTTCGACTTCGTGAACTTCACCGGGTCGGTCGGGGGTGGCCGCGCGATGGAAGTGGCCGCGGCAGGCACCTTCACGCAGGTCGCGACCGAGTTGGGTGGCAAGGATCCGGGCTATGTCCGGGCGGATGCGGACGTGCAGGCGGCGGTCGACGGGCTGATCGACGGGGCGATGTTCAACTCGGGCCAGTGCTGCTGCGGGATCGAGCGGATCTATGTCCACGAGAGCGTTTATGACGATTTCGTCGCCAAGGCCGTGGCGCTGGTGAAGGGCTACAGGCTGGGCCACCCGATGGACCCGACCACCGACATCGGCCCGATGGCCAACGTGCGCTTTGCCGACGCGGTGCGCCGCCAGATCGCGCAGGCGCTGAACATGGGCGCGACCGCGCATATCGACCACATGGAGGCCGATGACGAGGGCGCCTACCTCACGCCGCAGGTCCTGACCGACGTCACCCACGAGATGGACGTGATGACCGAGGAAAGCTTTGGCCCCGTGGTCGGCATCATGAAGGTGCATGACGACGAGCATGCCATCGAGCTGATGAACGACTGCAAGTACGGGCTGACCGCGGCGATTTGGACGAAGGACGCGGCGGCGGCCGAGGCGATCGGCGCGCGGCTCGACTCCGGGACGGTCTTCATGAACCGCCAGGACTACCTCGACCCCGCGCTCTGCTGGACCGGCTGCAAGGACACCGGACGCGGCGCGGGTCTATCCGTGCTGGGTTACCACGCGCTGACCCGGCCGAAATCCTACCACCTGAAGAAGGGCTGAACCCAAATGGCTTTGACCGGCAACTGGTCCTATCCCACCTCGATCCGCTTCGGCGCGGGCCGCATCGCGGAGCTGGCGGAAGCCTGCATCGCGGCGGGGATCGAGAAACCGCTCCTGATCACCGACAAGGGCCTCGCCTCGATGGAGATCACCGCGACGGCACTCGACGTGCTGGACGCGGCGGGCATGGGGCGCGCGATCTTTTCCGAGGTCGACCCGAACCCGAACGAGGCGAACGTCGAGGCCGGGCTGAAGGTCTACCGCGAGGGCGGCTATGACGGCGTCGTGGCGTTTGGCGGGGGCTCGGGCCTCGACCTGGCCAAGACGGTGGCCTTCATGGCGGGGCAGTCCCGCCCGCTCTGGGATTTCGAGGATATCGGCGACTGGTGGACCCGCGCCGACCCGGCGGGGATCGCGCCCATCGTGGCGGTGCCGACGACCGCCGGAACCGGTTCGGAAGTGGGGCGCGCGGGCGTCATCACCAATTCCGAGACGCACGAGAAGAAGATCATCTTTCACCCCAAGATGCTGCCCGCGGTCGTGATCTGCGATCCGGAGCTGACGGTGGGGATGCCGAAGGGGATCACCGCGGGCACCGGGCTCGACGCCTTCGCCCATTGCGTCGAGGCCTATTCCTCGCCGCATTACCACCCGATGAGCCAGGGCATCGCGCTGGAAGGCATGCGGCTGGTCAAGGAGTACCTGCCGCGCGCCTATGCGGACGGGGCGGACATCGAGGCGCGGGCGCAGATGATGTCGGCGGCGGCCATGGGGGCGACGGCGTTCCAGAAGGGGCTGGGGGCGATCCATGCGCTTTCGCACCCGATCGGGGCCTGGCACCACACCCACCACGGCACGACCAACGCGGTCTGCATGCCGGCGGTGCTGCAGTTCAACAAGGCGGCGATCGCCGACCGGTTCGACGCGGCGGCGGCCTACCTGGGGATCGCGGGCGGATTCGCGGGCTTCTGCGACTATGTCGACCGGCTGAACGATCAGCTTGGCGTGCCAAAGACGCTGACCGCGCTTGGCGTGAAGGACCCGGACGTCGACACGCTGACCAAGGCGGCGCTGAAGGACCCCAGCGTCGGCGGCAACCCGGTCGAGATGACCTATGACAACACGCGGGCGCTGCTGGAGAGCATTCTCTGACCCGGCGGGGCGGCCGGGCCGCGCCCGGCGCGACGTGACAGGGCGTTCGAGGCGCGCCTGCCGGGGACGGCGGGCGCGTTTTGACGGCGGGGCTGCCCCGGCGTCTGGTTGATCCTTGGCCCGACTGCTATAGCTTCCTGAAAAACGGGGTCTTTGCCCCGGAAGGCCGGAGGGACATGCAGCACGCCGCCGCCGTGACCGAAGACGACCTGAGCCATCTCATCGCCTGCCCGCGATGCGATGCGCTTTACCATGTCGTCGAACCCGCCTCGCGAGAGAGGGCGGTCTGCGGGCGCTGTCACCACGTCCTGATCGCGCCGCGGCGGGGGGCGGGGATGCGCCTGATCGCGGTGTCGCTGACGGTGGTGATCCTGGTGATCGCGGCGACGATCTTTCCCTTCCTGACGATCCGGGTCGGCGGCGTGTCGCATTCAAGCTCGATCCTCGAGGCGGCGATGAGTTTCCGCGGCGGGGCGTATTACGCGCTGGCGCTGGCGGTGGCGGCGCTGATCGTGTTCATCCCGGTGCTCCGGGCGCTCCTGATGCTTTATGTGCTCGTGCCGGTGGTGTTCGACCGGCCACCGGCGCGCTATGCCCGGCAGGCGTTCCGCTGGTCCGACGACCTGCGGCCCTGGTCGATGGCCGAGGTCTTTGCCATCGGCTGCGCGGTGGCGCTGGTCAAGGTCGCGGACCTGGCCGAGGTGCAGTTCGGCCCGGCGTTCTGGATGTTCTCGGTCCTCGTGGTCCTGGTGGTTGTGCAGGACACCTTCATGTGCAGGTATTCGGTATGGAAAGCGCTGGAAGAGTGATCTCGGCCCGCGAGGCCGGGCTGGTCGCCTGCCGCCGCTGCACGCGGGTCTGGCCGGCGGGGACGGAGGTCTGCGGGCGCTGCGGGCATCACATCCGGTCGCGCGACGATCATGCCATGCAGAAGGTCTGGGCCTGGTGGCTGGTCGCGGTCGCGGCCTACATCCCGGCCAACGTCCTGCCGATGCTGCACACCCGCACGCTGGTGCTGGTCGAGGAGGCCACCATCATCGGCGGCGCGGTCGAGCTGGCCCAGCATGGCGCCTGGGGCGTGGCGATCGTGATCCTGATCGCGTCGGTGCTGATCCCGATCGGCAAGTTCGCGGTGATCGCGGCGCTGGCGATCAGCGTGCGGCGGGGGGCGACGATGTCGCAACTGCGCCGCCAGCAGCTGTTCGAGCTGGTGGAATACATCGGGCGCTGGTCGATGATCGACGTGTTCGTGGTGGCGCTCTTGTCGTCCCTGGTGCAACTGGGGACGCTGGCCGCCATCGCGCCGGGGCCGGCAAGCCTTTACTTCGCGCTCTCGGTGATCTTCACCATGCTGTCGGCGCAGAGCTTCGACAGCCGCCTGATCTGGGACCCTGATACCATCGCCAAGCGGCCGGCGCGCCGCACGGCGACAAGAAAGACCGTTGGATGAGTGACACGACCCCGCCCGATGTGCCCGTGCAGCCTGCGCGCCGTTCCCTGCTGGAGCGCGTGTCGATCGTCTGGGTGATCCCGGTGATCGCGCTGGTGATCGCGCTGGCGGTGGCCTGGGAGACCTATGCCAGCCGCGGGCCGGTGATCTCGATCGCGTTCCAGAACGCCAGCGGCGTGACCGCGAACGAGACCGAGCTGCGGTTCCGCGACGTGGCGGTCGGCATCGTGGAGCGGGTGAGTTTCACCGACACGCTCGACCAGGTGCTGGTGGACGTGCGGCTGGACAAGGACATCGCGCCCTTCGTCGACCAGGACGCGCAATTCTGGGTGGTTCGGCCGCAGATCTCGACCGAGGGGATCGAGGGTCTGGACACGGTGGTCACCGGCGTCTTCATCGAGGGGCTGTGGGATTCCACGCCCGGGGAACCCGCGGACAGTTTCGAGGGGCTGAGCGAGCCGCCGCTGTCGCGCGACGGGACGCCGGGGCTGGAAATCACGCTGCGGGCGACCGGCGAGGCCGGGCTGACCGAGAACGCGCCGATCGTCTACCGCGGGATCGAGGTCGGCCGGATCGGCCGGGCGGAGATCAGCGAGGATGGCAGCACGGTCGAGGCCGAGGCGATGATCTTTGAGCCGCATGACCGGCTGATCTCGGACGCGACGCGGTTCTGGGACACCTCGGGCTTTACCTTCAAGCTGGGGCCGGGCGGGGCCGAGATCGACTTTTCCTCGCTGGCGAGCCTGATCTCGGGCGGGGTCACGTTCTCGACCGTGGTGTCGGGCGGCGCGGCGGTCGATGACGGCGCGGTCTTCTCGGTCTTTGCGGACGAGGAATCGGCGCAGGCCAGCGTTTCGGCGGCCGAGGCGGGCGAACCTCTCTACCTGACGGCGGTGTTCGACGAGAACGTGCCGGGCCTGAACGTCGGCAACCCGGTCGACCTGGGCGGGATCCGCGTGGGCCGGGTGTCGTCGGTGAACGGGATCGTGGACCCCGAGACCTACGGCGACAACGACGTGCGGCTGTCGGCGACCTTGGCGATCCAGCCGGGGCGCCTGGGCCTGCAGGACGCGGACGCTACGCCGGAGGCGGCGCTCGCCTACCTTGACGAGCTGGTGCAGAACGGATTGCGGGCGCGGCTGGTGACATCGTCGATCCTGACCGGCGGGCTGAAGGTCGAGCTGTTCAACGACCCGACGGCTGAGCCGGCGCAGATCGTCACGGATGCCGGGCCGAACCCGGTGATCCCGACCGCCGAGGGCGCGATCGCCGACGTGGCGGCCACCGCCGAGGGGCTGTTCGAGCGGATCAACAACCTGCCGATCGAGGGGCTGCTGGATTCGGCCATCGGCGCGCTCGACAATGTCAGCCGGTTCATCGGCAACGACGACCTGCAGCAGATGCCGGGCGATATTCGCGGCCTCGTGGGGGATGCGCGCGGGCTGATCGGATCGGAAGAGGCGCAGGCCCTGCCGGGCGAGCTGACCGCCGCGGCGACCGAGCTGCGCAGCCTGATGGAAGACCTGAACACGCAGGAGGCGGCAACCCGGCTGCTGGCGGCGGTCGACTCGCTGTCCGAGGCGGGCACGGCGCTGTCCGACGCGGCCGAGGGCATCCCGGACCTCGTCGCCCAGCTGGAAGAGCTGGCGGCGACGGCGAACACCCTGACGCTGGACGAGATGGTGACGGGCATCACGGACCTGGCCAACAGCGCCAACGCGTTCATCGGAAGCGACGCGGCGCAGGCGCTGCCCGGGTCCGCGGCCGAGAGCCTGAACACGCTGAACGCGTTCCTCACCGACCTGCAGTCGGCCGACCTGGCCGGTACGGCGTCCGAGGCGCTGACCGCGCTGCGCGACGCGGCGACCAGCGTCTCGGGATCGGTCGACGGCGTGCCGGAACTGATCGAGCGGATCGACCGCGTGGCCGCCAACATCGAGGAGATGCCGCTGGCCGAGCTGTCGCAGGAGCTGAACGCGCTGATGGCGAACGCCAATGCCGTGATCGGGACCGAGGCGTTCCGTCAGCTGCCGCAGTCGGTGCGCGAGAGCCTGGCCGAGCTGCAGGGCCTGCTGGCCGAGCTGCGGTCCGAGGACATCGCCGGTGCCGCAGCCGAGGCGCTGGCCTCGGTCCGGTCGGCGGCGGACGAGGTGTCGGCCTCGATGGAGGGCGTGCCCGAGCTGATCGCCAAGATCGATGCCGTGGCGGCGGAGGCCGAGACCCTGCCGCTGAACGAGCTGGCCGAGCGGCTGTCGTCGCTGCTGGCCAGCGCGGACGCGCTGATCGGCACCGACGCGGCGCGGGCGCTGCCGGCGGACCTGTCGGCCGCGCTCGGATCGCTGCAGCAGGTTCTGGACGAACTGCGCGAAGGCGGGGTGATCGAGAACGCGAACCAGACCTTTGCCTCGGCCCGCGAGGCGGCAAACAGTATCTCGGCCGCGGCCGAGGACCTGCCGGCGCTGATCGCGCGGGCGGAGCAGGTGCTGGCGCAGGCGCAGGCGACGCTGCAGGGCTATGACGCCGACACCGGCGTGGGCCGCGACGTGACCCGCGCCCTGCGCGAGGTCGAGAAGGCGGCAGAGGCGGTCGATGCGCTGGCCCGCGCGCTGGAACGGAACCCCAATTCGGTCATTTTCGGAAGGTGAGACAATGCGATACGGCCTGATCCCCCTGGTGCTCTCTGCCGGCCTGCTGGCGGGCTGCGGCGAGACGCCGGTCCGGTTTGCGCCGCCGGTGCCGACACCCGGCGCCGCGGCGACGGTGGAGCGGGTCGGTATCGCCTATTCCAGCGTCGAGGTGCTGGAGGTGTCGCTGCCGAGCTATGCCAATTCCGACGAGATCTATGTCCGCGAAGGCGATGGCGGGCTGCGCAAGAAGTCCGGCGTGCTCTGGACCGACGAGCCGTCGCGGGCGATGACGCTGGAGCTGTCGCGCACCCTGTCGCAGATCACCGGCCGCCGGGTCGCGCCCGAGCCCTGGCCCTTTGCCGACCGGGCGCAGGCCCGCGTCGACGTGCGGGTCGAGGAGATGTTCGCCGACGGCGACACCCGGTTCGTCATCAGCGGCCAGTACTTCGTCGCCCCCGAGGACGGCGGCCGCGACCGCGCCGGTGTCTTTACGCTGGCCGCGCCGGTGGCGACCGACGGCGGCCCGGCGGCGCTGGCGGCGGCGCGTGGACAGGTTGTCCGCGAACTGGCCCAGCTGATCGCGCGCCAGGGCCTGAGATGAGGCAGCGGGATGGGCGGGATCTGGCCGAGATTTCGGGGAGAGTGTTACAATTGTTTCCGAAATTCCCGCGATTGTTGCGGCTGACCACCATGTCGGCGGCAACGTGACGGAACGGCGGTGAATTGGCCTTTGTCGCATTGCATGACGGTTTTATGATCTCTATGAAAGCGTCCGTTGGAGACCGTCTGAGCCATTCCCTTTCGGCCTCGAAATCCTGAAGAGACGCGTGCGTCGGAGGTTAAGAGTGGATAAGCCGAACCCCAAAAGTTCGAGTTTCGAGGCCTATGCGCGCCGTCGGTTCCGCATGGCCGGGTCTGCGCTGCTGGAAGGCGGTCACCCCTGGTTCGCCGCGACCGACAAGGTCATGGAAGAGGCCAACAAGACGGCCGGCGGCTACGTCAGCTTTGCGCATTACGACTATCTCGGCCTGCTGAAGGACCCGCGGATGACCGCGGCGGCCAAGCAGTCGATCGACGAGTTCGGCACCGGCGCAGGCGCGTCGCGGCTGGTCGGCGGGGAGCGTTCGGCGCACCGCAAGTTCGAGGACGAGATGGCCGAGTTCCTCGGCGTCGGCGGCGTGCTGGCGATGATCTCGGGCTACCTGACGAACGTGTCGATCATCAGCCACATCATGGGGCCGCGCGACCTGGTCATCACCGACGACCTCGCGCACAACTCGATCGTGATGGGCGCCAAGGCCGGCAAGTTCACCTACAAGAAGTTCCGTCACAACGACCTCGACCACCTCGAGCACCTGCTCGAGACCGAGCGGACAAAGTACGCGCGCGTGCTGATCGCGGTCGAGGGGCTCTATTCGATGGACGGCGACCTGGCCGACCTGCCGCGGCTGGTCGACATCAAGGAACGCCACGACGCCTGGCTGCTGCTGGACGAGGCGCATTCCTACGGCGTGCTGGGGGAAACCGGCGCGGGCCTCTGCGAGGCGACCGGCGTCGATCCCGAGCGGGTCGAACTGCAGATCGGCACCCTGTCCAAGAGTTTCGTGTCGTCGGGCGGGTTCATCGCCGCCTCGCGCGAGGTGATCGAGTGGCTGCGGTTCACGATGCCCTGTTTCGTGTACTCGGTGGGCCTGTCGCCCGCCACGCTGGCGACGGCGCAGACCGCGCTGGACATCCTCAAGGCCGAGCCCGAGCGTGTCCGCAAGCTGCACCACAATTCCCAGCTGTTCCTGAGCAAGGCCCGTGCGGCCGGGCTGAACACGCACACCGCGCTTGGCGAGGCGGTGATCCCGGTGCTGTTCCAGACGCAGGCGCAGACGCTGGCCGTCTCGCACATCCTGCTGGAGCAGGGGATCTTTGCCCCGCCGATCATTCACGTCGGCGTACCGAAGGACCTGCCGCGGATCCGGTTCTTCATTTCCGCCGGCCACACGGAGGCCGACATCGACCGCGTGGTCACGGCTCTGGCACAGGCTGCCGAGATGACCGCAGACCTCGCGGAACAGGCTGTCGGAACGTAACGACATGGTACATCACGGAACTTCGGCCCCGGCCCCGTCGCGGCGGCTGGTGGTCCTGCTTTTCGCCCTGCTGGGCCTGCTGATCGCCGCCCTTGCCGGACCGGCCGAGGCGGCGCCCAGCCTGACGCTGGAGAACCGGGCCACGGCGTCCCGCCAGCCGGTGATCAACCCCGCCTTCCAGGTGCCGAACGACGCGGGGCAGGTGTTCTACATCCAGCGTTCGCCGAATGCGAACACGGTGGTCTACGGCACCCGCGTCGCGGGCGGGCAGATCGACAGCAGCGCGCCGGTGAGCGCCTACTGGCGGCGGTTCAACAACGACGGCGGCACCAAGGGCCTGAGCACGCTGGAGCGCAACTTTGCCTACGGGGTGAATGCGAAGGCCAATGGCGACGGGACCTACCGCGTCACCTTCAAGGCGCTGCCGTCGAAAACCATGACTTTGCGGATGGAGGGTGGCCGTCCGGCGCTTTTCATGCCAATGGGCGACGCGGAAGCCCGCCTGATCTATGCCTATCTCGACGTGGATGATGGCGGGCTGGTCCCGAGCGTCACCGGCCTGAAGATCGTCGGCCAATATCCGTCGGGGCAATACGTAACGGAAACTTATCGGGTTAAGGGCGGAGAGCTCTAGGAATGACAGCAGAACAAAAGGCCCCGATCCGGGTGGCCATCGCCGGGGTCGGGAACTGTGCAAGCTCGCTGGTGCAGGGCGTCAGCTATTGCAAGCGGATGGGAGACCAGGCGATTGGCGTGAGCTTCCCGGAACTGGGCGGCTACAAGCCTTCGGACATCGAGTTCGTCGCCGGCTTCGACGTGGACGAGCGCAAGGTGAACCGCCCGCTGGGCGAGGCGGTCATGGCCGAGCCGAACTGCACCGCGATCTTCGAGACCGAGGTGAGCGAGCACACGGCGATGGTGCGTCGCGGTCCCGACCTCGACGGCGTGTCGAACTTCATGCGCAACCAGGATCCGCGCCGCGCCTTCCAGGCGTCGAAGGAACCGGCGCTGAGCAAGGACGAAGTCGTCGACGTGCTGAAATCGTCGGGCGCAGAGGTCCTCGTGATCTTCCTGCCCGTCGGCTCCATCGAGGCGGTCGAGTTCTACGCGCAGTGCGCGCTGGAAGCGGGCGTGTCGATCGTAAACGGCATCCCGGTCTTCATCGTGTCGAACCCGACCTGGGCGAAGAAGTTCGAGGACGCGGGCATCCCCGTCCTGGGCGACGACTTCAAGGCGCAGTTCGGCGCGACGATCATGCACCGCACGGTGGCGGCGCTGGCCGACATGCGCGGCGTGCAGATCGACCGGACCTACCAGCTGAACGTCGGCGGCAACACCGACTTCCTCAACATGATGGACGGCGACCGGCTGGCGATGAAGCGCGAGTCCAAGACCGAGGCCGTGCAGGAGGCGATGAACACCCGCCTGCAGAACAACGACATCCGCGTCGGCCCCTCGGACTACGTGCCGTGGCTGAACGACCGCAAGGTGGCCTACATCCGCCTCGAGGGTCGTCTGTTCGGCGGCGTGCCGACCAGCGTCGAGATGCGGCTCGAGGTCGAGGACAGCCCGAACGCGGCGGCCGAGGCGCTGGCGGCGATCCGCTGTGCCAAGATCGCGCGGGAGCGTGGCCTGGCCGGTCCGGTCAAGGCGGCGTCGGCCTTCATCTTCAAGCACCCGCCCGAACAGATGGGTGACGAGGAAGCCTATCGCAAGATGATCGAGTTCGCCGAGAAGGCGGACGGCTGATGACAGCGCCCGACCAGCGCAGGCCCGCCTGGATTTCCGGCGGGTCGAGCGGGATCGGGCTGGAAATCGCGCGGCTGCTGGCCGCGCAGGGCCGCGTCGTCGTGCTGATGGCACGGGACGCGGCGCGGCTCGAGGCCGCGGCGGCGGACATCCTGGACACGGTCGAGGGCGCGCGGGTCCTGTGCCTGCCTCTCGACGTCAGCGACCGGGCCGCGGTGGCCGAGGTCACCGCGCAGGCGGTCGCAGCGCATGGCGCCCCCGAGATCGTGGTGGCCAGCGCGGGGATCGCCGAGCCGGGCGAGTTCCTGGACCAAAGCCTCGACAGCCACGACGCGCAGATGGCGGTCAACTACAACGGCACGCTCTACCTGCTGCACGCCGCCGCACCGCTGATGCGTGACGCGGGCGGCGGGCAGATGGGGCTGATCGCCTCGGGCGCGGCCTTTTTCGGCATCTACGGCTACGCGGCCTATGCGCCGTCGAAATTCGCCGTCCGCGCGCTGGCCGAGGTGCTGCGCGTCGAACTGGCGCCGCACAAGATCTCGGTCACGCTCTGCTATCCGCCCGATGTGGACACCCCGCAGCTTGAGGCCGAGATGCGGACAAAGCCCGAGGCAACCAGGATCATCAGCGAGGGCGGCGGTCTCTGGCAGCCCGACGAGGTCGCGCGCCGGATGGTGACCGCGATGGCCAAGGGCACGTTTGCGGTGACGCCGGGCTGGCAGATGTGGCTGTTGAACTGGGCCGCGCCGCTGCTGCGGCCGGCGCTGCGCTGGCACCAGGCCGGGGTGATCCGCAAGGTGTCGAAATGATCGCCGACGCGCAGACGCTGACGGTGGTGATCGCGGCCCTGGTGGTCCTGGCGCTCGGCTACGGCGTGGTCGGCGCGATGACGGCGATCCCGGCGACCTCGGGGGCGGCAAGGAACATCTGGCCGATCCTGAACGTCGAGGCGGTGGTGGTGCTGTCGGTCCTCGTCGTCTTTGCCTTTGCGCCGGTGCTGATGCCGATCGCCATGCTGGCGCTGACGGTCCGCGTGGTCTGGGAGGCGGCGATGGTGCGCTATCGCCCGTCCGGCGCGGGACATGCGGTGATCTGGGCGGCGGTCGCGGGCGCGGTGCTGATCGCGGCGATGCTGATGCCCTGGCGGCCGGCGGTCCTGCTGCTTGGCGCGGCCTGGGCCTTTGCCTGCGCGTGGCGGTTCTGGCGGACGGACCCGGCGGCGGACCTGCTGATCTTTCCGGTGCTGCCGATGCTGGCCTTTGCCACCGCCTGCGGCGCGACCACCCCGGCGCTGTTCCTCGCCGCCTGGATCGGGATCGAGACCTTCGACAGCTATGCGCTGCTGGTCGGCAAGGTCTTTGGCCGGCACAAGGCGTTCCCCAGGCTCAGCCCCAACAAGACGGTCGAGGGGTTGGTCGGCGGGGCGGCGATGCTGATGCTGACCGCGCTGGCGGCGGTGACCTTTGTCGAGGCGGTGTCGACCTCGCAGGCGATCGTCTTTGCCCTGCTGATCGGTGTCTTCGCGGTGGTGGGCGACCTGGCGGCCTCGCGGTTGAAACGGCTGGCGGGGGTCAAGGATTTTCCCAGCCTGATCCCGCACCAGGGCGGGATGTTCGACATGTTCGACGCCTGGATATCCGTGGGCGGCGTGCTGGCCTTGTTGCGCGCGCTCGAGGCATGGTGAGCGGGGAGGGCCGGCGATGCGACCCTACTTCCGACTGGTCCTCAGACCGATTCTGACAACGGCCTTGGTGATCCTCGCGCTGGTCGAGATCGTGTTCCTGGCCGAACAGTTCACCGGGCTCATGGACAAGGTGGTGAAGACCGGGGGCGATGCGCTCGACCTGATCCGCCTGCTGGCCTGGGAAGTGCCCGAGATCCTCGACCTGTCGCTGCCGGTCGCCCTGCTGGTCGGGGTGCATTCCGCGGTCGGCGCGGCGCGGCGCAACGGTGAGCTGGTGGTGCTCTCGGCCGCCGGTGCGCCGTCGCGCGGGCTGGTGCTGGGGGTGCTGTTGGTCGGGCTGCTGGCCGGCGCGCTGAGCTTTGTCATCGCGGGGATCGTGGCGCCAGCGGCGAACTATGCGCAGCGGGTCGCCCTGCACCAGCTGACGGCCCAGCACGTGGCCGACCGGGTCTCGGCGCCGGGGGAAAGCGGATCGCATTTCACCACCAACGGGATGGATTTCGTGGCCACCGGCAAGCCCGGCCAGCCACCGTCGCTGATGGTCCGGCGCGAGGCGGGGGCGGTGCCGTGGCGGTTCGCCTTTGCCGGCGACTGGGAGGTGACCGGGCCGGACGAGAACGGCGACGGCAACTTTCGCCTGGGCGAGGTGACGGCGTTCGGCGATCTGCCGGGCCTCGACGGCGAGGGGTCCGAGGCGCGGCTGAACCGGCTGGCGGCGGGCAGCGTCAACGTCGGCTTCAACATGGGCGACATCCTGCCCGCGCTGGACCGCGAGCCGCGCGAGAACGAGCGTCCGATCATCCCGGCGCTGCAGGCCTGGCTGGCGGGCGACGACCTCGAGACCGTCACCAACCCGGTGCGGATCGCGCTGATCTGGGCGCGGGCGCTGCTGGTGCCGGTGGCGGCGCTGACCGCGCTGGTCGCGGTCTGGGGCGGCACGATCAAGACGGTGCGCGCCGCGGCGCTGCCCCTGGCGCTGGTCGGCATGGTGCTTTGCGACCTGGTGGTGCGGGCGGTGATCGGCGGCATCCCGGTGGGCGCACCGCTCTGGGCCGCCTGCGTGGCGTTGCCCTTCGTGCTGATCGGGCTGCCGCTGGTGGCGCTGTTCAAGGCCGGCGAGGCCCTGATCCGGCCGGGGCGCGGCTGATGGCGCTGAGGAGCTTCACCGGGCGGGCCATGCGGCTGGCGCTGCGCGAACACCTGACGGCCTTCGTGTCGGTGCAGCTGGTGCTGATCTTCATCGCGCTGATGATCGACTTTGCCGACAGCTTCGATTCCATCCGCGCGGCGGCCGAGGGGCAGTCGCTGGCCTGGGTGCTGGGCCAGTACACCGTCTACCGCGCGGCGGACATCGTGGCGCGGCTGATGCCGGTGGCCGCGCTGCTTGGTGCCTTCATCGCCGAGATCCGGCGGCGTGCGCTGCTCGAGACGGTGATCCTCGCCTCGGCCGGGGTGTCGGCGCTGCCGACTTTTGCGGCGCTGCTGTGGATCGGCGCCTGCACCGGGTTCCTGCAGTGGAAGCTTGAGCGTGACTGGCGCCCGGCGGCGGTCTTTGCGCAGGTGGCGCTTGGCGCGGGCAGTTACGCCGAACGCTACGGGCCGGGGCTGACCGACGATCAGCAATGGTTCATCCAGGACGACGCCGCCATCGCGGGGCGGGTGCTGGTCGGCCCGCAGCCCGAACTGCGCGACGTGAGCTATTTCCTGGGGTTGAACGGGCAGGGGTTCGACCGGGTGGTCCGCGCCGACACCGTGCGGCCGGTCGGCGGTGGCCAGTGGGTGTTCGAGAATGCCGAGATCTGGACCGCGACCGAGGGCGGGCGCCTGATCGGCGTGCCCGAAGCCGAGCTGGAGTTGCCGCTCTGGTTCGCCCCGAACGAGCTAACCTACCTGAACCCGACACCCTTCTACCTGCCGCAGCCGGTGCTGAACGCGCGGGCACGGCTGGACCCGGACGATCCCTTTGTCCGCACCACGCAGTGGCGGCGCTGGACGGCGTGGGTCCTGCCCGGTCTCTTCGCGATGCTGGGGGCGACGCTGGCGATGACCGGCTTCCGTGGCCGGGTCACCCGGGTGCCGATCCTGGTGGCGATGGCGTTCGGCGGTTACCTCAGCACCCTGTCGCTCAAGGTGTTCTGGGCGCTTGGCGAACAGGGGGCGCTGGCGGCACCGGTGGCGGTGCTGCTGCCGATCGTGCTGGCGCTGGCGATGATCCTCGTCCTGCAATGGCTGCTGAACAAGGAGGCGCGCGGGCGCCGGTTGCCGCTTGGCTGAGGCGCGGCGGTCAGCGGGCCCCGGCGGCGCGGCGGCGCGGCAGCAGCCCGGCGCTGGCGCGCGGCCAGACCCGGGCGTGGGCGCGGGCCAGCATCCGTTCGTCGTCGACCTCGGCCCAGGCCAGGTCGCGGACCAGGCGGCAGGTGTAGGCATGGCCCGCGGCATGGGCGACGACGCCGGTCTCGTAATCGGCGCGCGGGTCGGCGGCGACGAGCCGGGCCGCGGTCGCGCGGAAGGCGTCGAGGTCGGCGGCGGCCAGCGCCGAGATGCCGACCAGTTCGCCGGCATGGGCCCCGCGGCGGGCGTCGGGGTCCTTGGACATGGTCAGCAGCTGGCCGTTGGCGGCGCACCAGACATAGACCTCGTCCCCGGCGCCGGTGGCGCCCGAAATGACGAGGCCCGAGGTGCCATCGCTCAGCGCGTCGAGCGCGCGGGGTTCGTACATGATGTCGGATTCGAGGATCAGGACCGGCCCGTCGAGCCCGTCGAGACCGGCCAGCAGCGAGGTCAGGCTGCCGCTCTGGTGGTAGTCGGGGTTGTGCACCAGCTCGACCCCCGCCATGGCCGCGAACTCCTGCCGGTAGGCGTCGGCCAGGTGGCCGGTGACGATCCGCACCCGGTCGATGCCGCGCCCGGCCAGGTGCATGACCGAGGCCCGCACCAGCGGCAGGCCGTCGAGGGCGATCATGCCCTTGGGCGTCATGCGGCCGCGTTCGCCCATGCGCACGCCCAGGCCCGCGGCCAGGATCACGGCTGTCTGGCTCATTGTCGGTGTCTCCGTCCCCGCGCCGGCGTCATCCGGCTGTTACCCCTTTGTCATGAAACTGATACACGAGCGGCACCCCCGCGCCAAGACGACCCACGGAGGCCCGCCGCGTGACCGTGACCGAAATTCCCACCCCGGCCGCGCTGGCCCGGGTCTACTTTGACGGCGCCAAGGCGCAGGAGGAACTGCGCGGCAACTGGGTCATGGTGGCGCTGCACCGCTGGCCGGGATTCGTGATCGTGCCGCTCTGCCTGCGGCAGGGGATCGGCGCCGACGCGGTGACGCTGGCGGGCATGGCGGTGACGCTGTCCCTGCCGGTCTGGGCCGTCCTGCTGCCCGCGGGCGCGGCGGCCTGGACGGTCTGCCTGCTGGCGCACCTGGTGATCGTGCTCGACTGCGTCGACGGCGACGTCGCGCGGTGGAGCGGCACGACCTCGGCCCGGGGCGCGCGGCTGGACCTGATCGGGGACATGGCATTCTGGGGCGTGCTCTATGGCAGCATCGGGCTGCTGGCGGATGGCGGCACGGCGGGGGCGTGGAGCGCCCTGGCGCTGGCGGCGGCCTGGGGACGGCTGCTGGCGCGCGTGATCAACGACAGCGTGGGCGGCGCGCCGACGGTGGACGATGGCGGCGGCTGGACGGCGGGCGGCGTGGCGGTGGCATTCGTGGCGGGGCTGTCGGGGGCGATCCCATTCCTGGCGCTGGCCGCGGCGGGTGCGCCCTGGGTGGTGTGGCTGCTGGTGGGCTACAGCCTGATCGACCTGGTCGACGCGATCGTGCGGGTGCTGGGAAAGGACCCGCGATGAAGGTCGTTCACGTCAGCCCCTACCCGATGTCGCGTCCCGGCGGGGTGCAGAGCAACGTGCGCGACCTCTGCGCTTGGCTGGAGAGTGCTGGCCACGGTGCGCGGGTGGTCAGCCCCGAGCCGCCGGGCACCGAGGCCGGGCCGGGGGCGCTGCATCTTGGCCGCGCGCGCGAGGTGGTGATCCACGGGACGGGGTTCGAGTTCAGCTTTGCCTCGCCCGCCGCCCTGCGCCGCGCGGCGCGGGAGCTGCGGGATTGGGGCGCCGACATCCTGCACCTGCACACGCCCTGGACGCCGATGATGCCCTGGCAGCTCTGGCGGCGGATGGGGCTGCCGACGGTCGCCACATTCCACGCGACCCTGCCCGAGACCGACAGCCCGGGGCTGGAGGATCGCTATATCGCCCGCGCGGCGCGGCGGTATCACGCGAAGCTCGACGCGCTGATCGTGCCCTCGGCCGCACCGCAGGCCCAGTGGGCGCGGCTGGGGCTGGACCCGCTGCCCGAGATCCTGCCGCCGACCATCGACCTGTCGGACTGGCGGGCGGGCGACACCGGCGGCGCCCGGCGGCCGGGGCCGTTCCGGGTGGCCTACCTGGGCCGGTTCGAGGCGCGCAAGGGTGTCGACGTGCTGATCGAGGCGTGGAACCGGCGACCCGAGAGCCTGCGCGACGCCGAGCTGGTGCTGGCCGGGCGCGGCGATCTGCCCGCCCCGCTGCCCGAGGGCGCGCGGCTGGTGCCGAGCCCCGACCGGGCCGAGGCGATCCGGCTGATAGCGGATGCCGACGTCTCGGTCGCGCCCGCGGGCTACGGCGAAAGCTTTGGCCTGGTGCTGATCGAGGCGATGGCGGCGGGCACGGTCCCGGTCGCGGCGGCGAACGCGGGCTATGCCACGGTGATGACGGGCGAGGGCGCGGCGCTGACCTTTCCGCCGGGCGACGCCGATGCGCTGGCGGCGCGGCTGGCCGGGCTGGCGGGCGATCCCGCGCGGCTGGCGCGGCTGACGGACTGGGCGCGGGGCCACGCGATGGAGTTCGACGTGAGCCGGGTGGGGCCGCGGTACCTCGAGGTCTATGACCGGGTGCTGTCGGCGCGTTCGTAGGGCGAGGGGTCGGGGAACCGTGCCTGGAGCCAGCGACGCATGAAGGCCACCACGCGCGGGTTGGGCCGGGCGCCGAAGTTGTCGTTGAAGGTCGCGGTCAGGGGCCGGCGGCGTTCCATCCGCCACATCATGAGCCGGGTCAGCGGCAGGACGTTGTCGATCGAGACGTAACCTTCGACCGTGTCGGATTCTGCGCGGGTGGCGGCGCGATGCCAGCCTTCGTCGACCGCGGCGTGCGGATAGAGGTATTCCGGCGGCACGTTGTCGTTGGCGCGGAAGCGCGCGGCACGGGTGGCTGCGACCTCGGGCGCGAAACGGTCGAGCACCTGGGCGAAGCGTGCCTTGTCGATAATCCTCGGGCCGTGGATCGCGTGGTGGCGCGGCCGCGGGCCGTAGGCCGCATCGAGCGCGCGGTCGGCATTGGCGAGCGCGTGGTTCCAGGGCGAGTCACCGGGCTTGAGCCGGTCGGCGGGCACGGTGGCGCGGGTGGTGAAATGCGACAGCGGGCGGCCGTCGGGATCGGCCATGGCGGCCATCAGCCCGGGGCGCAGAAGCAGCATGTCGTCCTCGAGGTAGAGGAACCGGTCTGAGAGGCCCGGCAGCAGGTGCAGGTGGCTGACGATGCAGAACGAGTTGAACGTGGGCAGAAGGCCCGCGTCCATCACGGCGTCATGGTGATGCACGGTCAGCCCCGGTGCCCCGGGGTCCAGCCAGCGCGGCACCTGCGGGCGGCAGGTCAGCAGGTGGACATGGCCCAGCTCGGGCAGATGGCGGAGGGACCGCAGCGAATAGCGCAGCAGGTCGAGGTTGTCGCGCGTGCGGTTCGGATTGGTGTCGGCGGGCTTGCCCGCGTGGCGGGCCAGCACCTCGGCATAGCCGGGAAAGGTGTCGTCGACCCAGGTGTAGACGACGTCGATCTTGTCCTGTCGCATGTTCATCGGGCCATTGGATAGCCGGGCCGGGACGCCTTGGCGAGGGTCAAAGCCGGGTTGCCGCGCGGGGGAGGCCATGCCAAAAGCTATGAACCCGGCAACGACCGGGGAGCGGGACAGGACACATGCCATCATGAGCCGCGGAGAGCTGGTCATCGCCGCCGATTTCGGGACGTCGAGCGTCAAGCTGGGCGTGGTGGACGCCGGGCTGCAACTGTTGTCGCGCCGGGTCGAGGCCTATCCGCTGCAGCTTGCCTCGGGCGGGGTGGCGGAGCAGCGGCCCGAGGACTGGTGGTCGGCGCTGGCGCGCGGGCTCTCGGCCATCGAGGCGGACCTGCCGGGCACGCTGTCGCGGGCGGGGGCGCTGGTCTTTTCGGCCCAGATGTGCGGCGTGACCTGCGTTGACAAGGACGGCACGCCGCTGCGCCCCTGCATCATCTGGCAGGACATCCGCGCGGCCAACATCGCCCGCGACCTGATCGGCGGCTTTCCCGAGGTGCTGGGTTACAACATCCCGCGGCTGACCCGCTGGATCCCGATCGCGAACGGCGCGCCGGCCAAGAACGGCATGGACCCGATCGCCAAGATGCATTTCCTGATGCGGAACGAACCGGACCTGTGGAAGCGCACCTACCGCACGCTCGACGTGAAGGACTGGCTGCTGCACCGGGCGACGGGCCGGTTCGTGACCACCGCCGACAGCGCCAACCTGACCTGGCTGATGGACACCCGCCCCGGCAGGGAGGGGTGGTCCGAGGCCTTGTCGAAGATGACGGGCACCCCGCTCGACAAGCTGCCCGAGATCGTGGACGGGACCGAGGTGGTCGGCACCCTGACCCCGCGCGCGGCGGCGGAACTGGGGCTGCCCGCGGACCTGGCCGTGGTGGCGGGCGGCGGCGACGTGACGGCGACGGCGCTCGGGTCCGGCGCGGTGGCGGACGGGGCGCTGCACCTGTGCATCTCGACCTCGGCCTGGGTCAGCGGGTTCTTCCCCAAGCGGATCCTGAGCGTGCCGCATTCCTATGCCACCGTCTGTTCCAGCGCGGGCTACCGCCCGCTGCTGATCGCCACCCAGGAAAGCGCGGGATCGGCGCTGGAGTGGGTGGCCAAGCTGATGGGCAACCCGCCCGAGGTGGCGACCTTCTTCGGCGACGTGGGCCAGTGGAAGGAGGACGATCCCTTCGTCATCCCGTGGTTCGCGGGCGAACGGGTGCCCGTCGACAACGAGGCGCTGCGCGGCGTGATCCATGGCCTGTCGATCGACCACGACCGGCAGGCGGTGGCGCGGGCGGCGCTCGAGGGCGTGGCACTGAACCTTCGCTGGGCCTACGAGTCGGTGGCGAAGAAGCCGGGCGTGAAGCTCGACGGGCCCATGCCGCTGGTCGGTGGTGGCGCGGCAAACCCCGTGCTGGCGCAATGCGTGGCCGACGCGCTGAACCGCGAGGTGGTGACCGGCGAGTCGCGCTTTGCCGGCGTGCTGGGCACCGCCGCGCTGGCCGCGCCCGAGATGGGCTGGGACCCGGATGTCTGGCACGCCGCACGGCGGCTGGCCGACCGTGTCACCGCCCGCTACGAGCCGCTGCCGGGACGGCGGGAGCAGATCGAACGGCGCTATGCGAAGCTGGCCAAGCTGCGCAAGGCCATGGTGAAAAGCTACGGGAGCGCGGCATGATCGACGGCCTCATCAAGCATGTGCTGGACCCGTTGTGGGAAAAGGCCTCGACCCCGCTGGTCAAGGCCGAGATGACGCCGAACCAGGTCACGCTGACCGGGCTGGGGCTGATCGTCGTCGGCTCGGCGCTCTATCTCTGGCACCAGTCCGACCTCTTGTTCGGGCTGTGGCTGGCGGTGTCCTTTGCCTTTGACGCGCTCGACGGCGCGGTGGCGCGCAGGCGCGACATGCGGTCGAAGTCGGGCGGCTACCTCGACGCGATGGTGGACCGCTACCAGGAACTGGCCGTGCTGGCGGCCATCGCCCATGTGCACGACCTCTGGCCGCTGGCGATGCTGGCCTTCGCGGGCAGCGTCATCACCTCGTACGCCAAGGCGCGGGTGGCGCTGGAGACCGAGATTTCCAACGAGGGCTGGCCCGAGCTCTTCGAGCGGCTGGAGCGGGTGATCTACCTGTGCCTGATGCTGGTCATCGCGGGGCTGGTGCCCGACGCCTGGGTCGCCACGGTGATGGCCTGGGGCATGGGCATCTTCGCCCTGCTGACGAACCTCACGGCCCTTCAGCGCGGCTGGCGGGCGTTCGGGATGCTGATGCGGATCGACCGTGGCGCATGAGGATGCGGGCAAAGTCGATCCCGTGCAGCATCAGGTAGCCCATGTAGACCACGATCAGCACCACCTCGGTGGTGACGTAGGCCTGATAGAGCGCGGGTGAGCTCCACGCCGTGTCCTTGAGCACGAAGAGCGCGAGGTAGCCGAGGGCGATGGCAATGCCGCAGCCCGCGACCCAGGCCCTGAGACGCGCGGCCCCTGGGTGGATCAGCCCGGCCTCGCGCAGGGTGGGATCGGTGCCGATCACCGCCAGCACGCTCGAGGTCACGAGGATGCAGACCACCTGCGCCGCACCGGCGGCGACGAAGAGCAGGTAGCTCCCCGCCATGTGCAGGTCGTTCGAGACGCTGAGGGAGTAGATGCCCTGCAGGATGATCCCGGCCGAGACCGGGATCTGCACGATCAGGAAAGCGAGCGCGATCCAGATGATCCGCCGCCGCGCCTGGTGCGGGCCGGGCAGGGCGCGCAGGGTCCGCAGGTAGAGGAGCGAGACTATGGCCGCCGCGACCACCATGATCAGCGCGCAGATCGACAGCCAGATCCCCAGCTGTTCGCCCAGGGGGATGTCGGCCATGGCGCGGCTGATCGTCGGCGGGCGGGCGGCGGCGCGGTCGGGATAGGCCTCCATCCAGTCCCAGCGGACCTTGACGATCCAATAGTCGATGAAGAGCGGCGTCGCCACGGTGGCGGCCAGGCCGATGGCGGCCAGCGGCACGGACATCTCGGCCCTGTGCAGCGGCGTTTCGGGGGGCTGATCGGTAGGGGTCTTGTCGGTCATCTGTCTTCCATCGCGCCGCGACGGCACCCGCCCCGGTCCTGTCCCCGTCTGCTAGACGACGGCGGCAGAGCTTGCAATCCGCCGCCATGACCGGCAAATGCGGGACGCTGCACAATCTACACAGGGGGCAGGGACATGACGACGATCTTCAGCAGGGGCGCGGCACGGACATGATCACGATCCTGTGGTGGCTCCTGGGCCTGGCCGTTGTGCTGGGCATTGTGGCCTTCGTCGTCGCCTACCAGCACGTGCCGTTCCGCAAGTGGGTGAACCGCACCCTCGATCCCAGCTGGCGCAAGCGGGCCGAGCTGCAGCAGTTCACCCCGGCAGAGATCGCCGAGGAAGAGAAGGACATGTTCGTCTCTTCGACCGTGATGCGCGACGGCTGCGACATCGTCTGGGAGGATTACCACGACGGCCCGCCCGCGAACCTGACCGACGTGCACCCCGACGGCACGGTGATCTGGGTCAACACCAAGCTGATCCCGCGCTTCATCGAGGAATTCCTGCCGCAGATGCAGTCGAAGTTCGTCCTCGTCTCGGCGCGCGAGAACAACCCGACGCGGCATTTCGATGTCGAGACGGCGCTGGCGAACGAGAACCTGCTGTGCTGGTTCATCGAGAATTACGAGTTCACGCCGGACTACCTGGCCACGGGCAAGATCGTGCCGCTGCCGCTGGGGATGAATTATCACAAGCTCGACCCCAAGAGCGCGCACCGGGCGGGCGACATGGGCACCCCCGCCACTCCGGGCGCGCAGCAGGCGCAGATGAAGCTGATCCGGGACGAGATCCCGCCGATCCAGGACCGGCCGCTCAAGGTCTACTGCAACTTCCAGCTCAACATGGACACCTTCATGCGGCACCCGCATGCGATCCCGCGCGCCAATGCCCGGGCCGAGGCGATCGCGGTGCTCAAGGACAACCCCGTCGCCCTGCTGGAGCCGCGCCAGACCACGCGCAACGACGTCTGGCGGCGCAAGAAGGAGGCGGCGTTCGAGGCCAGCCCGCGCGGCAACTCGATCGACTGCCACCGGACCTGGGAGGCGCTGCTGCTCAAGACCATCCCGATCGTGAAGAGCTGCGAGATGGACCCGATCTACGAGGGCCTGCCGGTGGCGATCATCGAGGACTGGCACGAGGTGACGGAGGAACGGCTGAAGCAGTGGGTGGAGGAGTTCCAACCCTGGTTCGACAAGCCGCTGCCGCCGAAGATGTATTCCAACCACTGGATCGCGCGGTTCCACGCCTGGAAACCCGAGGACCAGCGGCCGAAGCTTTCCGGTCACGTCTAGGACGCGGGCGGCGGCGCGGCGTGCCGTCGCGCTTCAATTCGCGCCGCGAGACCGTTATCTAGACGGGCCAGTGCGCCGGCCGGCTGTCCCGCGCGGCGCGGCCCAACCCGAGAGACCCGAGGCACGATGCTGAACCTGGTGCGCTACATCTGGACGAACATCCCCGGCCCCAAGGTGTCGGTGGTCGTGATGTCGATCATCGTGGGCTTTGCCAACGGGGCGATGCTGTCGGCGATCAACGGGGCGATCAGCGCGCGGGTCGACGGGACCTTCGACTGGACCTACCCGGCGATCTTCCTGTTGTCGGTGACGGCGTTCTTCGTCGGCGGATACTTCGCGATGTACCGGGCGACGGACATGGCGCAGGGCTTTACCATGCTGCTGCGCCAGCAGACGGTCGAGAAGGTGAACGCCAGCGCCCTGCGGGATGTCGAACGCTACGGGCGCGGCGACATCTATGCCCACATCACGCGCGATGCCTGGACCGTCGGGTCGACCTGGACGCGGATGGTCAAGGGGTTCCAGGCGCTGCTGGTGGTGGCGTTTTGCATGATCTACCTCGCGTGGCTGTCGCCGGTGGTCTTCCTGCTGGCCGTGGCGGTGATCGGCGTCGGCGTGCGCGTCTACTTCGTGCAGGAGAAGTACGCCAAGGTGCACCTCAAGTCGGCGCGCCGGAACGAGGCCAAGCTATTCGGCGGCGTGTCGGACCTGCTGGACGGCTTCAAGGAGGCAAAGCTGTCGCGCGAGGTGGCGGATGACCTGGTGTCCGACCTCAAGGCGACGAGCGCCGATGCCCGCCGCGATTTCGTCCGGGCCGAGTTCCTGTTCTACGCCACCTCGATCGTGTCGAAGGCGATGCTGTTCCTGCTGCTTGGCGTGATCGCCTTCCTGCCGGCGGAGTATATCGGCACCTCGGCGGCGCTGGCGTTCCAGATCCTCGCCCTTCTGCTCTACCTCGTGCCGCCGCTGGAGCAGCTGGTGGACATTGTCGGGCCGTTCATGCAGGCCGAGGTCGCCAAGCAGAACCTCGACCGGCTGACCGACAGCCTGACGCCGGAAGAGGCCGCGCGGGTGCCTGCGGTGCTTGAGCAGGCGGATGCGCTGACCCTCGACAAGGTCGAGATGGATTACTCGGACCCCGAGCTGGGCACGACCTTCACGCTGGGGCCGATCGACCTGACCATCAACCGCGGAGAGATCGTGTTCCTCGTCGGCGGCAACGGGTCGGGCAAGACCACGATGATGAAGGTGCTGGCTGGGCTCTACCTGCCTGACCGGGGCGAGATGCGGCTGGGGGGCGAGGTGCTGGGGACCGCCAACCTCGGGACCTGGCGCGACCAGGTGGCGTCGGTCTTCCATGACTTCCACCTTTTCGACAAGGCCTTCGGACTGGACGCCAGGACCGCACGGCCGCTGATCCAGGCCGAGCTGGAGCGGGTGAACCTGCAGGACAAGGTCACGCTGAACGACGACGGCTCGTTCTCGACCACGCGGCTGTCGACCGGTCAGCGCAAGCGGCTGGCGCTGGTGCTGGCGCGGGCACAGCGGCGGCCGGTGCTGCTGATGGACGAATTCGGCGCCGAGCAGGACCCGGAGTTCCGCGCGTTCTTCTACACCGACTACCTCGAGGCGCTGAGGGCCGAGGGGATCAGCGTCGTCGCGGTGACCCACGACGACCGCTACTTCGGCACCTGCGACCGGCTGATCAAGATGGACCTGGGCCGCGTCGTCTATGACGGCCCGCCGGACCCGGCGTCCGGTGATGCGGTGACCCTGCGCACCGCGCACGGGGGCTGAGGCCGGGCCGGGCCTCGGCCGGTCGGCGGCGCGTCGCCGAGCTTTCACATCGGCGTCACGCGCCCGTTACATCCCTGCTGTCTGCCATCAGGCACGCATTCCTGCGCCCCGCCGGGCCAGTCCCCTTACAGGAGATGTACTGTCGTGAAATCCCCTAAACTTGCATTTGCAGCCGCCGCTGCGATGTCCGCCAGCGTCGCCACGGCGCAGGAGCTGCCGCAGGCCGGCAGCGCCTGGTTCACCGCGGGACAGGAGGCCATCCAGGCCATCATCGACCGCGAGATGAACACCAACCGCGCCCGGAACGTGATCCTGCTGGTCGCGGACGGCAACGGTGTCGGCACCAACTACGCCACGCGCCTCTTTGCCGGTCAGCAGGCCGGTGGCCTGGGCGAGGACCACGTCCTGCCCTACGAGACGCCCGACTTCCACAGCGCGCTGGTCAAGACCTACAACATCAACGCGCAGACCCCGGATTCGGCCCCGACCGCCGGCGCGATGAACACCGGGGTGAAGCAGCGCTTCAACCTCATCAACCTCGGCGAAAACGCGATCCACGACGATTGCTCGACCGTGGCCGGGAACGAGCTGACGACCTTTGCCGAGATCGTCACCGGGATGGACAAGTCCGTCGGTGTCGTGTCGACCGCGCGGCTGACCCATGCGACCCCTGCGGCGGTCTATTCCAAGACCGCCAACCGCAACTGGGAAGATGCCGTGCCCGAGGGCTGCACAGCCCAGGTCGACATCGCGCAGCAGCTGATCCAGGCGATGAACGCCGGGACCGTGGACCTCGCCATCGGGGGCGGCGGCCGCTACTTCCTTCCCGAGGGCACCGAGACCGGCGGCCTCAAGGGCCGCCGCGCCGACGGCATGAACCTGGTCGAGAGCTTCACCGCCGCGGGCGGACAGTTTGCGACCGACACGGCGTCGTTCTACGCGCTGGCCCTCGACGGTTCCACCCCGCTGCTGGCGCTCTTCAACGACAGCCACATGGAGTACGAAGCCGACCGCGCCGATGACGACGAGCCGAGCCTGGCCGACCTGACCCGGGCGGCCATCGAGTACCTGAGCCAGAACGAGAACGGTTATTACCTCGAGATCGAGGCGGGCCGGGTCGACCACGCCAACCACGACGGCAACGCCGCGCGCACCCTGCGCGACGGTGTCGCCTTTGCCGAGGCGGTCGCCATCGCGGACGAGCTGACCGATGACGCCGACACGCTGATCATCGTGACCGCCGACCACGAGCATGCCATCGCCTTCAACGGCTATTGCGGCCGCGGCACGCCGATCGACGGGCTCTGCTATGACGTTTCGGCCACCGGTGAGAAGCACAGCGACGAGCTGCTGACCGGCGCCGACGGGCTGCCCTACACGGTGATCGGCTACCTGAACGGCACCGGGTCGGTCCTGAAGGAAAGCGGCAACGGCTTTTCCGGGGCGCGCCCCGAGCTGACGCAGGAAGAGGCGCAGGACCTCGACTATGTCCAGCAGGCGCTGATCCCGATGTCGTCTGAAACCCACTCGGGCGAGGATGTGGCCGTCTATGCCAAGGGCCCCTGGGCGCATCTCTTCGACGGCACGATCGAGCAGAACGTGATCTTCCACGTGATGCACCATGCCGTGAACGCAGAGTGATCCTGCGCTAGACTGACCTCACCGGGGGCGGCAGGACCGGCCCCGGTGGTTCCCTTTCGACCCGCCTGTCCGGAGGCCCCCCGTGCCGACCCGCCGCCGCCTGATCGCATCCGCCCTTGCCACGCCGTTCCTCGCCACGCGCCTGCCGGCCGCCGGGACGCCGCTGAAGGTGCGCGACCTCTACCAGCGGCGTGGCGACGGCCTGTCGGACCTGGCCCGCGACAGCGTGGGACAGCGGCTGGTGGTCGAGGGCTTCATGGCGCCGCCGCTGAAGGCGGACAGCCGTTTCTTTGTGCTGACCAAGATGCCGATGGCCGTCTGCCCCTTCTGCGAGACCGAGGCCGAGTGGCCCGACGACATCGTCGCGGTCTACGCCAAGCGGGTCGTCGACGTGGTGCCCTTCAACGTCAAGATCGTGGCCCGCGGGGTGCTGGAACTGGGTGCCTACAAGGACCCCGAGACCGGGTTCCTGAGCCTCGTCCGGCTGGCCGATGCCAGCTACGACTGAGATGGGTCTGCCGCTGTCGGTTTCCGGCCTGACCGTCCGTAGCGGGCGCGGGCGCGTGCTGCTGGACGTGCCGGAACTGACGGTCGAGGCGGGCGCGCTGGTCGGGCTGCGCGGGCCGTCGGGTGCGGGGAAATCGACCTTCCTCTACGCCATTGCCGGCCTGCTGGAGCAGGCCGAGGGCCGGGTGCTCTGGGGTGATGACGACCTGCTGGCGCTGCGGCCCGCCGGGCGTGCGGCGTTCCGGGCGGGGCGGATCGGCATGATCTTCCAGGACTTCCTGCTGTTCGAGGAACTGGGCGCGGACGACAATGCCGCGATTGCCGCGCTCTTCCGGCCGCGGGGCGAACGCGCGGCGCTGCGGGCGCGGGCGGCGGCGCACCTGCAGGCGCTTGGCATCGGGGACGGGGCACGCAGCGTGGCCAGCTTCTCGGGCGGGGAGCGTCAACGGGTGGCGATCGCCCGGGCACTGGCGGCCGAGGCGCCGGTGCTGCTGGCCGACGAACCGACTGCCAGCCTTGATCGCGCCAGCGCCGACCGGCTGATCGATGACCTCGTCCGGCTGACGCGGGACCTGGGCGCGACGCTGATCGCGGTGAGCCATGACACGCACCTCACCGACCGGATGGACCGCGTCCTGACCCTGGTGGACGGGCGCATCGAGGCCGACGGGGTGCCTGCGTGACCGCGGCCTGGGACGGGTTGCCCGCCACGGCGCAGGATATCCTGCTGGCGGTCGCGCTGCTGCTGCCTGCCGTGCTGACCGGGTGCGTCGTGCTGCGCGGGCACGCGGCCTGGCCACTGGTACGGGCGATCCTCTGGCGGTTCCGCTGGGCCGCGGGCCTGTTCGTACTGTTAATCGCGGTGTCGGTCGGGATGGGCATCGGCCTCTTGGCGCAGGAGCGCGGGCTGCGCCATGCCTCGGCCCGGGCCGCCGATAAGTTCGACCTGATCGTCGCCGCGCCCGGCAGCGAGCTGACGGTCCTCTTTGCCGCCGTTTTCCTGCAGCCGAGCGACATGGGTCTGATCCCGGGTGCGACCTATGCCGAGATCGCGCGGACCGATGGCGTCGCCTTTGCCGCGCCGCTGGCGTTCGGCGACAGTTTCGGCCGCGCGCCGGTGGTGGGCACCACGCCCGAGTTCCTGCAGCATCTGTCGGACGGCAGGATCGATGGCCGGGGCTGGGACGACCATGCCGAGGCGGTGGTGGGCGCGCGGGTGCCGCTTGAGATCGGGGCCACCTTCGTGCCAGCCCACGGGGTCGGCGACGCCGCCGATTTCGGGGCGCATGCCGGGCACGGTCACGAGGGCGAGATCACCGTGGTCGGGCGCATGGCACCGACTGGCACGCCCTGGGACCGCGTCATCCTGATTCCGGTCGAGATGGTGTGGGAGGTCCACGGGCTTGCCAACGGTCACGCGCCGGAGCGGGCGGACCAGATCGGCCCGCCCTTCGACGCGGCGTTCTTCCCCGGCACGCCCGCTATCGTCGTCCGGGCCGATGAGATCTGGGCCAACTACGCCCTGCGGTCGCGGTTCACACGGGACGGAGAGACCATGGCCTTCTTCCCCGGTGCGGTGCTGGCCGGGCTCTACCGGGTGATGGGCGACATGCGGCAGGCGATGTCGCTGATGGCGCTGGTGACGCAGGTGCTGGTGGCGGCCAGCGTGATGCTGGGCCTGCTGATCCTGACGCGGCTTTTCCGGCGGCAGACGGCGCTGCTGCGGGCGCTCGGCGCGCCGGCGCGGTTCATCTTTGCGGTGGTCTGGTCCTTCAGCGCGGCGCTGCTGGTCGCCGGGGCGCTGTTGGGCCTGCTGGTCGGCTGGGCGGCGGCGGCGGTTCTGGCGCAGGTCGTGACCGCGCGGACCGACATGGCGGTCGCGGCCAGCCTCGGCTGGCCCGAGGTGCAGTTCCTCGCCGGGTTCGTGTCGGTCACGCTGCTGCTGTCGCTGCTGCCCGCCGCCGTGGTGCTGCGGCAGGGGGTGGTCGAGGGGCTGCGCGGGTGAGGGGCCTCAGGCCCGGGCCGTGACGCGGAAGCCGCCCGCCGGGTCGAAGGCGAGGCGGAAGGCCCTGGGGGCGACGCGGGTGCCGGCGGTCGTGGTGTAGGCACCGAGGGCGAGGCGGTCGCCATCGAGCGTGCCGGTCGCGCTGCTGCCGTCCGAGAAGCGGATCACCACCGGCCCGTCCGCAGGTTCTGCCAGCGCCCGCCCGGTCGCGCCCGGGTAGAGGTGGCTGTGCGTGGCCTCAAGCTCGGTCACCCGCTCAGCGTTTCCGCCGCTTCACGTTGCCGCCGCGCTGGCCGGGGCGGCCTGCTGTTGATCGCCCGCGCCCTTTCACCGCCTCGTCCGCCGCCCGTTCGACCGCCTGCTGGCGCGCCAGCGGGTCGTCGTGGATGGCGAGGTCGACGGCCTCCAGCCGCTTGATCTCGTCCCTGAGGCGCGCGGCCTCTTCGAACTCCAGGTTCTCGGCCGCCTTGCGCATGTCGTCGCGGAGCGCGTCGAGATGGGCCTGCAGGTTGCCGCCCGCGACCGATTTCTCGACCGTGGCGGTGACGCGGTTCATGTCCACGTCGCCCTGGTAGAGCCCGGCCAGGATATCCTCGACGTTCTTCTTCACCGTGGCGGGGGTGATCCCGTGTTCGATGTTGTAGGCCACCTGCTTCTCGCGGCGGCGCTCGGTCTCGGCCAGCGCGCGCTCCATCGAGCCGGTGATCCGGTCGGCATACATGATGACCCGCCCGTCGGCGTTCCGCGCCGCGCGGCCAATGGTCTGGATCAGCGAGGTCTCGGAGCGCAGGAAGCCCTCCTTGTCGGCGTCGAGGATTGCCACCAGCCCGCATTCCGGGATGTCGAGGCCTTCGCGCAGCAGGTTGATCCCGATCAGCACGTCGAAGGCGCCGAGCCGCAGGTCGCGCAGGATCTCGATCCGCTCGATCGTGTCGATATCGGAATGCATGTAGCGGACGCGGATGCCCTGTTCGTGCATGTATTCGGTCAGGTCCTCGGCCATCCGCTTGGTCAGCGTCGTGACCAGCGTGCGGTAGCCGTCGGCGGCGACCTTGCGCACCTCGTCGAGGAGGTCGTCGACCTGCATCTCGACCGGGCGGATCTCGACCTGCGGGTCGATCAGGCCGGTGGGGCGGATCACCTGTTCGGTGAAGACGCCGCCGGTCTGTTCCAGTTCCCAGTTGCCGGGCGTGGCCGAGACGTAGACCGACTGCGGCCGCATCGCGTCCCATTCCTCGAATTTCAGCGGGCGGTTGTCCATGCAGGACGGCAGGCGGAAGCCGTGTTCGGCCAGGGTGAACTTGCGCCGGTAGTCGCCCCGGTACATGCCGCCGATCTGCGGGATCGAGACGTGGCTTTCGTCGGCGAAGACGATGGCGTTGTCGGGGATGAATTCGAACAGCGTCGGCGGCGGCTCGCCCGGGGCGCGGCCGGTGAGATAGCGGGAATAGTTCTCGATCCCGTTGCAGACGCCGGTGGCCTCCAGCATCTCGAGGTCGAAGTTGGTCCGCTGTTCCAGCCGTTGCGCCTCGAGCAGCTTGCCCTCGGCAACCAGCTGGTCGAGCCGCTGGCGGAGCTCTTTCTTGATGCCCACGATGGCCTGCTGCATCGTCGGCTTCGGCGTCACGTAGTGGGAATTCGCATAGACCCGGATCTGTTCGAACGTGTCGGTCTTTTCGCCGGTCAGCGGGTCGAATTCGGTGATGCTCTCCAGTTCCTCGCCGAAGAACGACATGCGCCAGGCGCGGTCCTCGAGGTGGGCGGGGAAGATTTCCAGGCTGTCGCCGCGCACCCGGAACGAACCGCGCTGGAACGCCTGGTCGTTGCGGCGGTACTGCTGGGCCACGAGGTCCGCGATCACCTGCCGCTGGTCGTAGGTGCCGCCGACCTTCAGGTCCTGCGTCATCGCGCCGTAGGTCTCGACCGAGCCGATACCGTAGATGCACGACACCGAGGCGACGATGATCACGTCATCCCGTTCCAGCAGCGCCCGGGTGGCCGAATGGCGCATCCGGTCGATCTGCTCGTTGATCTGAGATTCCTTCTCGATATACGTGTCCGACCGCGGCACGTAGGCCTCGGGCTGGTAGTAATCGTAGTAGCTGACGAAATACTCGACCGCGTTGTCGGGGAAGAAGCCCTTGAACTCGCCATAAAGCTGCGCCGCCAGCGTCTTGTTGGGCGCAAGGATGATGGCGGGGCGCTGCGTCTCCTCGATCACCTTGGCCATGGTGAAGGTCTTGCCGGTGCCGGTCGCGCCGAGGAGGACCTGGTCGCGCTCGCCCTCCGTCACGCCGCCGGCCAGTTCGGCGATTGCGGTCGGCTGGTCGCCCGCGGCCGAGAACTCGGTCTTCATCACCAGCCGTTTGCCACCCTCGAGCTTTTCGCGGGTGCGGACATCGGGGGCGGGGGCGTGCATCATCGGCAGCGCGTCGGCGTCTTGCGGGGGCATCGGGACTCGCGGATTGGTTCAGCCCATGATGTGTGTCCGGGGCGGGGAAGTGCAAGGGGGGACCGGGACCGCTGCTGACAGCGTGTGTTCAGCAGTCGTTTGGGGCAGAATTGCTTACTTTTACGTCGGGTCAACTTTTTCGCCGACACAGGCGCGGGCTCTGCAATCTGAGGTAGAGTGTTGAAATGGTTAAGTTTTCGTGACCCATTTGACCGGAGGGTCGGAAAATCCGCCTTGCGAAGTGAAAATTCCTTTTCCTAGACTGGACTTGCATGCAGCGGAACTGGCTGTCTGTCCCGGTTCTATCATCCCCTCGCTCCCCAAGAAACCGCGGATAGACAGCCAGGACCTGCCGCGCGCCCCCGGATTGGGTCTTGCCGCGGGAGAGGTTATTCCGCATAAATCCCGCGACTTTCCGGGAGTGTTCGATGTCCGCACGTATCTATTGCCCTGCCAAGACCGCCATGCAATCCGGCACCGGCCGGACAAAGCAGTGGGTGCTGGAATTCGCCGCCGACTCGGCGCGCGAGGTCGATCCGCTGATGGGCTGGACGTCCTCCGGGGACACCCAGGCCCAGGTGCGCCTGCGCTTCGACAGCAAGGAAGCCGCGCTGGACTATGCCCGCGACAACGGCATCGAGGCGGTGGTGACCGAACCCCACGTGCGCAAGCCGAACGTGCGCCCGGCCGGCTACGGCGAGAATTTTGCCACCAACCGCCGCGGGGCCTGGACGCACTGAGCGCCCGGTTCAGACGGTTCGGTATCCAACGGGGCGCCTGCGGGCGCCCTTGTCATGTCCGGAAGGGAAGTGCGCGATGGACGCGGTGGAGTTCCTGATCGACGGCGACGGGCCGGGGCGGGTGACGATCCTGCTTGCGCATGGCTCGGGCTCAACCATGGACACGCCGTGGATGGACACGGTCGCCGCGGGGCTGGCCGGGCGCGGCCTGCGCGTGGCGCGGTTCGAATTCGCCTACATGGCCGCGCGGCGGCACGGCGGGCCGAAGCGGCCCCCGCCGCGGGTCGAGACGCTGGTGCCGGAGTACATGGCCGCGATCGAGGCGCTGGCCTGCGACGGCCCGCTGGTCATCGGTGGGAAGTCGATGGGCGGGCGGATCGCCTGCATGACGGCGCAAGAGCTGTTCGACGCGGGACGGGTCGCGGGGCTTGTCTGCCTCGGCTTTCCGTTCCACCCGCCGAAACGGCCCGAGACACTGCGCGGCACCGAGTTGGCGACGATCACCTGCCCGACCCTGATCTGCCAGGGCACACGCGACCCGTTCGGCACGCAGGACGAGGTGGCCGCTTACCCCTTGTCGCCGCAGGTCCGACTGGAATGGCTTGAGGATGGCGACCACGACCTCAGCCCGCGCAAGCGGATGACCGGCAGGACGCTGGACGATCACCTTGCCGGCGCTTGCGCCGTGGTGGCCGGGTGGGCGCAGTCCCTGCCGGGGCGCTAGTCCGAAGCGCGGCGGCGCGCCCTGCCGCCCGGTTTCGCTTGCGCAGGGGCGCGCGGGCTGGGTAAGCAGGCCGCAGCGGTCCCTTAGCTCAACTGGATAGAGCAGCTGACTTCTAATCAGCAGGTTTGGGGTTCGAGTCCTCAAGGGATCGCCATGCTGACCCGACCCTTCGCGTTTGGCTCAGAGAGACGTGTCGAAGGCCGGTCGAATGCCGCCGAGGTCCACCCAGATCGCAGGGCACTGCTTCCGCCGAGTTTTGACGAGCATTTTTTCGCTCATTGCGGTATTATGGGCGCATGTCCCGCGTCGCGCCGCGACGGCGGACTGGTCGCTGTCCTGAAGATCAGTCGCGGGACGGGCGACAGGTGGTGAGTGGCCGCTTTCGAGGCATTTGTCTCGGGGGAGCGGCAGGGCCGGATGGGACGCTGCGGCGTGCCGGTTTCCGGGTGCCAATTGGTTGAGCGGGGGCGGGCAAAACACACCTGAATTGCTTAACGGTGTGACAAATTATTAACCATTTATTTATCAAGTTTACCCTAACTTGACGCTGCATGGGCGCTTTTGCCCGTTGCTCATAAGCGAAGTCATCGCACCTGCGTCAGTTGAGGATAAAACTCCGTGAATACGATGCAAGAACGGGTCTTGGGACTGTACGACGCTTGGAGCGCAGGTATGGAAAGCGCGGGCTTTACCTTTGTCTTTACCGCGGCCACGCCGGTGGAGGCTGGCAATTTCGAGAACGAGCTTGGGCCCGATGAAACCGTCGCGGTCTCAGCGCGGGAAGCGCTGTGGCTGCTCGGAAACCTGACCTCTGCCCAGATCTTCACCCCGAACTTCCTGGTCTCGCCGATCGAGACGTTCACGCGGGATATCCTCAAGGCCAAGTGCCGCGAGCAGAGCCGCAAGGGCCGATGCCTGGGCGCGATCCTGCGCCTGACCGAGAAAGGCGCGGCGCGGGGCGCGTCGCACATCGTGTTCACGATCATTCCGGACAACGACCTCGACCCTGTCCTCAGGGACCGCATCGTCAGCTGACACGGGCCGTTACGGGCGGCGCGGTGCCGGTCGATGCGTGCTGTTCCCGGTTGGAGGGAGAAGGTCCTCGGGACATTCACTCGAGCGCCGGCGGCGTCGCGGACCGCGCGGGGAGGAGCCGCGCCTGCCAAATGCGGAATGCGCCTTCATGCCCTTCGGGGATCGCGTGATCGGCGTAATGCGGGCCGGTGCGATCGGCAAATGGCGCGGCGCTTCCGATACGGCGGCATTCCCGGAATTCGGCCCCGGCGCATTAGTCGCTGGCGTATGGTCAATGCCCGCGATCTTACAAATCCTTCGCCCGCCTTCCACTTTCGGAGAAGGTGCCACGCCGGGACATCCGAATTGCTGACGTGCCGGTGGTCGGGCCGCGTGGTAGTTTCGGTGCGGCAAGGGATATTCAGGTTCTGGAGGGGACCCCCATCTTTCCTCCAGGATTGGCCGGCGCTGATGGTCAAGCTGACTGTTCATCGAGAGGTCTGACATACCCCCGTCAGCCTCTGGGACATTGCCGATGAGCGGGGGAGGTGCTTGGCAGGGCAACACGACAGCTTCGATCCTGCACCCGTAGTTCTGTGGTGCCTTGCAGCGCCGGCCACCCGAAACCGAATACGCCGAAACGTCACCGCGATCGTTTGCTGGTTGGCCGTGTCCGGTCCGCTTTGCGACAGCAGAAAGGACTGGATCATGGGCCTGGGCGATCGGGTTTCGCCGTGTCTCTTCCGCCGCCGCCGTACCGGATCGCCCCCGCGGTCCGCCGCGCGGCTTGCGTCGTGGCTTGTCGCGCTCCTGCCGCTTCTGCCTGCCACGGGCGCGTTGTCCGACAGCTTTGACCCCGACCGACCGGATGTCTACGTCTCGCCCCACGGCGATGACGGCTGGAGCGGGCGGCGGCCCGATCCACTGCCGGACCGCAGCGACGGACCCAAGGCCAGTTTCGAGGCGGCGCGGGACGCCACGCGTGACCGCCTGGGCCCGAACCGGATCATCGTGCGGGGCGGGCGCTACACGCTGCGCGCACCGGTGGTATTCGATGCGCGGGACGCGGGCCTCTCCATCGTCGCGGCCGAGGGCGAGCGGCCGGTGATTTTCGGCGGCGCTGTGGTCGAGGGCTGGGTGCCCGAGGGCGACGGGCGCTGGTCCGCGCCCGTCGATCCCGGTGCCGGGTCGCGTGTCCGCGCGCTGTTCCGCGACGGCGTTCCCCAGACCGAGGCGCGGCATCCCGATCGCCCCGTCGATGGCGATCCGCGAAAGGGATGGCTCTTTGTCGCGCCGCCCGATGACAGTCAGAGCTGGACCGGCAACACGCGTTTCGAGACCCGGCCGGGCGACCTCCCTCCTCTCGACGACCTGGCAGGTGTCACGGCCCATGTGGTCGGCGGCTTCTTTCCCGGCACCCAATGGGGCAGCGACACCTTGCCCGTGACCGCGATAGATGCGGCCACCGGCGTCGTACGCACCGAGGGCACGAACTACTTCTTCACCGGCGTCGGCAGTCGCTACTTCCTGGCCGGGGCAGAGGCGTTCCTGGATGCGCCGGGCGAATGGTGGTTCGACGCCGCAGCCGGGCGGATTCACTATATCCCCGAGCCGGGATCGTCCCCCGAGGGTGCGCGCATGATCGCAGCGCACCTGCCGACGTTCTTCCGGTTTTCTGGCGCGTCCGACATCGTGGTGCGCGGGCTTGAGCTGCGCGAGGGCGCGCCCGAGGGCACCGGCAAGGTGGGCACCGACACCCGAGGTTACGGGGCGATCCGGCTCGAGGGCGTACAGCGGGCGCTGATTGCCGGCAACCGGCTGGAGCACGTGGGCGTCGGCATCCACGTTGCGGAAAGCGCGGACGTGGTGATCTCGGACAACGACATCTCCCACGTGGCGGGGAACGGCATCTATTTCGGCACCCGATACGGCACCTTCGGCCGGTCGGATCGCGGGGCGATCCTCTGCAACCGGATCCACGACGTCGGGCGTGTCTACTTCGAGGGGGCGGGCATCACCTTCCAGGCGGTCGAACACCTGCGCGTCATGCACAACGAGATCGCGGGCGCCGCACAGTTCGCGATCGCCGGCGGGTCGATCTGGGAGGCGCAGGATGCCAGCCGCCACATCGTGATCGAGCACAATGTCATCCGCGACGCCAATCGGCTGACCAGCGACGGCGGTGCGATCAAGCTGATGGGGACGCAGTCGACCCCGCTCCATGCCTCGGTCAGCTACAACGTCATCACCGGAACCGACCAGCTGATGGCGCGGCCCGACGGCACCTTCTGGCCCGCGCGCTACGAGAACGTCGATGAATGGCCTTCGCCGATCAGCTGGGCGATCTACCTCGACGGCCGGGCCAGCGGCGTGTCTGTGATCGGCAACCGGCTCGACCGGAACGTCGCGGGGATCGGGATCAACGGAGGCTGGAGCAACGTCGTCCGCGACAACGTCATCCTCGGCGGCGCGGGGGACGCCTTTCGCATCGACGACGCCACGGGCCGCGACTGGCGCCCCGACTGGGCCGAGCCCAACCGGATCGAGGACAATTTCGTCCGGGTTGACCGCCCCGACGGGCGGGCGGTCGACATCCACACCCCGGGCCACGGCGACACGTTTGTCCGGTTCTCCGGCAATGCGTTCGAGGGCAACGTGACGGAACTGACCCGCCAGAACCTGACGCCCTGAGATACGTCAGGTCGGCAGCATGGTCTGACCGTCGCGCATGCATGGGGTCGCGGCCAGGAACAGGCGCCGGATGCGGTGCGCGGTGACGTCGTCGTGACCTTCCACGGTATCGGGGACAGCCGTCAGCAGGCCCACCCGGGCACACCGGTCATCATGGCGCGGTCGTCGGCCGGATCACGAGATCGCTGTCGGTGAAGACGAAGCGCCGGTCGAGGTTGAACTTGACGATGTAGCCGATCGTAAGGCCAAGAACGGCCCCACCCTCCCGCGCGAGGTCGGTGCCCCAGATCAGCCAGAACGCGGTTTCGGTCCCCCAGAAGATCGCCGTCGTGACAAGGCCCATCACCGTGTAGAGGGTGAACTTCCGCCCATGCGTCGCCATCCCGGCCGAGCGGTCGAAGAAGATCCAGCGCTTGTCGAGAACGTATTTCAGCACCAGCCCGGCGAGGGTTCCGGTGAGCACGGCCAGCGCAAAGCCGTACGGGCCGTCGTCGAGGGACAGGACCAGTCGCTGCGTCGCCAGGTTCACGACGGTCGCGGCGACAGCGAAGAGGGCATAGCGCAAGGTCAGGCCCGCCAGGGTCACAGGATCATTCCGGCCAGGACCAGCGCAACCATCAGGCCGCCACAGATCAGCGAAATCCGGTCCGTTGCGGCAAAGACGACCGGGTCGTCGTGCATCCAGCCCCGGTGGGTGATCATGACCATGCGGCTGATCCAGTAGAGCAGCACGAGGCAGATGCCCCAGAGCGGTGTCGGGTTCGCGTAAAGGCGCGTCACGGTGTCCGAGTTCAGGTAGAGTGCAAAGACCAGCACCGCCACGATCCCGGACGACACGGCCATGTTCGCGACCAGTGGAAGGTCGCCGACCTGGTAGCCGCGGCCGTGGGCCTTCTCCTCGCCCGCGGCGGCGCCCGAAACCAGCTCTGCCTGGCGTTTCATCGCGGCGAGCGAGAAGAAGAAGAAGGTCGAGAAGGCCAGGAGCCACATCGACAGGGGGATGCCGGTCGCCGCGCCGCCCGCGATGATCCGCATCGTGTAGAGCCCGGCGAGGGTGCAGATGTCGATGACGAGCAGGCGCTTGAGCTTGAACGAATAGGCCGTCGTGACGGCGTAGTATCCCAGCATCGCGGCCAGGAAGAGCGGGCCGAGCAGCAGCGACAGCCCCAGCCCCACGGCCAGCAACATCGGGACCAGGGCAGTGCCCGTGGCCAGCGGCAGGGCGCCGCTGGCCAGCGGGCGCCGACGCTTGCGCGGATGCGCGCGGTCCGCGTCGAGATCGAGAAGGTCGTTGAGCAGGTAGACCGACGAGGCCGTGACGCTGAAGGCGACGAAGGCGATGAAGGCCTGGGTCGCGGTGACAAGGTCGAACTGGTGCGCTGCGAGCATCGGCAGGAAGATCAGCAGGTTCTTCAGCCACTGGTGCGGACGCATGGCCCGGAGCGCGGGCCTGAACGGGCCGTCGTGGGTCGTGAGGTGTTCGGTCCCGATCCCCATCGAGTCGACCTGCGCGCGCCGCCTGCTGCCGATGTCGACCGTGACGGCGCCGCTGGCCACGCGCCAGACCTCGAGATCGGCGGCGGAGTCGCCGATGTAGGTGAACGCGCCTTCGCCGAACCGGTCGACCAGGAAGGCGGCCTTCTCGGCGCCCTTCAGGTTGCGCCGTCCGTCCGACCCGTGCGCCTCGTCGAAAAGCCCGAGGTGCGCGGCGACGGCATCGACGACATGCTGGTCCGAGGCCGAGACGAGCGCCGTCCGCCCGCCCGTGGCGCGCCAGCGGCGAATATGATCGATCACCGCGTCGTTGTAGGGCAGCTTTGCCGCGTCGATCGGGCCCAGCTCTGCCAGCCGGTGCTTGGCGTGGGCGCGTCCCCTGGCCAGGGCGCGGGCGATCCCGGTGATGTTGCCAAGGCGCTTGGACAGGGCAGACCACGCGGTCTCATAGAACAGGTCGGTGCGTGTGAGCGTGCCGTCGAGGTCGACGACGAGAACCTCGCCATCCGCCTCGGGGTGAGCGGCGATCCGATGCTCGCGCGGTTCGAAATCCAGGCTCCGCATGGCCGCGGATGACGGCGCGGAGACCCCTACCGGGTGCAGGCTGTTGCGCAAGGATGCGACCCTCCCCTGCGGTGCGATGTTGGGGAGCGTCCTGCGCTGCGGTGCGAAGGCCCGTGGGCCGGCATCACCGTCGCCATACTCTGGGCGGCAGGCGCGAGGTCACATTCCATGGAGATGAGAGTGCGCTCTGGCGCCGCAGTCGGGTTCAGCAAGGTCGCCTCCGGACATGGTCGCTGCCGGTGAATGGAACATTCGGTCTTCGAGCCGTCGACGATCACGATATGGGCCCGGGATCCGCATGGCAACTTGTCTGATCGGCCCGGGTCTTACCCCTTTTGGAGAGGGACGCGGCACGGGGCCGGGCCACGATCCGCGTCACGGCGCACGCCCGGGACACGCCACGACAGTACCTGCCCCTACCTGTCCCGCTCCGCCGATCTTTCCGGCGCCAGCAGGCAGAACAGCAGAAGCGCGTCGAAGGGGATGCGGAACCTGACCTTGACGAAGAACGCGGTGTAGATCAGCCAGGCCGCGGCGAAGAGGGCGAGCGCAACGGCCATCGCCCGCCCCGGCCCATGCCGCCGGAGGTGCAGCACGACGGCGGTGTAGAGCGCGATCTCGACCACGGCGAAATAGCTGAAGAGGATCGCCTCGAACCCCGCCCCCAGCCCCGAGCGCATGTGGTCGACCGGGGCGATGAAGAGCACGGCCTTTGTCGCCAGGTTGCCCGCGAAGCCGACCGGATCGGCGGCAAGGTAGGCCCGGACCGCGGAGCCATAGTCGGGTGCACCCGACAGTCCGAGAGCTTGCCAGGCCACGTCGATCTCACCCACGCCGCGATGCGACAGCGGGTCGGGATTGTTGCCGAGAAACAGGTTGTAGGGCCCGTTGACCGAGAGCGTGGGCAGGATGTCCCCGGTCAGGCTCCAGGCCCAGATCGCCCAGGGGATGGTCAGCAGGTAGGCGGCCCCGGCGGCGCCCAGGTCGGACAAGGGCGCCCGGCGCAGCAGGACCAGCGCGGCAAAGGCCAGAGGGACAAGCACGATCAGCGTGGGGTTGATGGCGTAGCCCGCGCCGAGCAGCAGGGCCTTGCCCCACCATGGCATCGCGGACCGCAGGACCAGCCAGCCGAGCGTCGCGATCATCATGCCCTGCTGGCTGGCCGTGGACACCACCAGCGCCATGTAGGGCAGCATCAGGGCGAGGAGGGCGATCTGCCACCGGCTCTTGGGCAGAGCGGCGAGCGCGTAGAAGACCGGCAGCGTCAGGGCCAGGTTGAACAGGCGCACCGCCACCGGGCCAAGGTCGAGCGCGGGGTTAACCACCAGCAGCACGACGCTGAGCGGCGGCCAGAAGAAGTCGTAGGCGCCGGTCGCGCGCAGGTCCCTTGCAGCCCCCAGGCGCCACCATTCGTCGTCGGTGATCGGAAAGAAGACCGCCACCGCGACGAGGAAGATCACCATTGCCGCGAATTGCAAATGAACGGCCTGCGTCGACATGGGCGCATTCCACGGATCCTTGGGGGCGTTCCAGTCGCGGGCAATGTTCATGGCGTTTCCGGTTTCGTTTCGGACAGGCATTCAGGTGGTGTGGGCCGCCGTGGAAAAGGCTACCACCCGGTGCGCGGTAATGGGATTTGACCATTCGGAGTATCGGCGCCCGGTCGAGATGGCGGGTCACCACCGGTAGGTGCGTGCCGATACGCCGCAAATCGCGCCGCTGCGCCACCCCGCCCCACGCGCCCCACAGGACCCGGAACCGGGCCCGGAGGCAGCCTGTCGGGGGCCGTTTCACGCCGGGGCCTATACTTTTGGGTAGGGGCGGGCGGGCGCGTTGCACCCTTGGCCGATCCCGATGGCCGTTTGCCCGCCTTCCGCGAATCTCAGGGTCCGATAGCGTCTGATCCTGAATTTGACGAACGCATTGGCCCGCATTGGGGGACGTGATTTGCCCATCAAGAACTGCGATCTCGCCGACGACATTCGAATTCCCCAGCCCGATCTCGTCAACCTCTTCGGCTGCCGGGTCGGATCCCGCACGATGGTGGGTCCTTTCGTCGAAATCCAGGCCGGGTGCGAGGTCGGGGCGAAATGCAAGATATCGTCGCATTCCTTCCTCTGCGAAGGGGTCCGGATCGAGGACGAGGTCTTTGTCGGGCACGGCGTGATGTTCACCAACGACATGTTCCCGGCCAGCACGACCACCGACGGCACCCTGAAGGGGCCCGAAGACTGGACCTGCCTGCCCACGCTGGTGCGCAAGGGCGCGGCCCTCGGGTCGAACGCGACGATCCTCTGCGGGATCGTCATCGGCGTGCGGGCCCTCGTCGGGGCGGGGTCGGTGGTGACGCAGGACGTCCCGGACTACGCGATCGTCGCGGGCGTGCCTGCCCGGGTGATCGGCGACATCCGCAACCGCGAACCAGAACTCAGCAAGAGGGTGCTGTCATGATCCGGATCGGACTGGCCGGTTACGGCTACTGGGGCCCCAACCTGGCGCGGGCGGTGTCCGAGGCCGGGGAGACCGTGGTCGAGATGATTGCCGACCAGTCGGAAGCCGCACTGGAACGGGCGGGCACGCGCCACCCTTCCGCCCGGCTGACCCGGTCGATCCCCGAGATGATCGCCGATCCCAAGGTGGACGCGGTCATGATTGCGACGCCGGTGCACACGCATTTCGACCTGGCCATGGCGGCGATCCGTGCGGGCAAGCACGTCCTGGTCGAAAAGCCGATGGCCGAAACGCCGGACCGCGCCCGCCTGCTGGTGGACGCGGCCGACCGGCGGGGCGTCGTGCTTATGGTCGATCACACCTTCGTCTACACCGGCGCGGTCCAGAAGATCGCGTCGCTGATCCGCGAGGGGCGGATCGGTGATCTCTTCTATTACAACTCGACGCGCGTGAACCTCGGCATCTTCCAGCGCGATGTGAACGTCATCTGGGATCTCGCCGTGCATGACTTCGCGATCATGGATCACCTCTTCACCGCGCGGCCTGCCGCGATCTCGGCCAGCGCGGCGGGCTTCATCGACGGCAGTCCCGAGAACCTGGCGCACCTGACGATTTTCTTCGAGGACGGGGCGCAGGCGCATCTCAACGTGAACTGGCTGTCCCCGGTCAAGATCCGGCAGATCCTGATCGGCGGCAGCCGCCAGATGATCGTCTACGACGACATGCTGAACAGCGAGAAGGTGAAGATCTACGACCGCGGCGCGCAGGCCCCGACCACGCCCTATGCCGACATGGTGGCCTATCGCCTGGGCGACATGCACGCCCCGGCGCTGTCAACCAAGGAGGCGCTGCTGACCGAGGTCGAGGAATTCGCTCGCGCGATCACAGAGGGCGATGCGCCGATGACCGACGGCATCGGCGGGCTGCGGGTGGTCGAGATGCTGGCCGCGGCCAGCAAGTCCACGCAGATGCGTGGTTTCCCGGTGGACCTGATGACGCAGAGGGTGGCTTCGTGATCCCGTTTCTAGACCTCAAGGCCCAGTACAACGGCCTCGCCCCCGAGATCGAGGCGGCGGTCCTCGCGACCATGCGCGACTGCACCTTCATCCTGGGTGAGCCCGTGGCCGCGTTCGAACGCGGTTTCGCCCGGCTCTGCGGCAGCCGCCACGCCATCGCCGTCAGCTCGGGGACATCCGCGCTGCACCTCGCGCTTCTGGCCGAGGGCATCGGTCCGGGCGACGAGGTGATCACCACGCCGACGACCTTCGTCGCGACGGTGGCGGCGATCCTCTACGTCGGCGCCACGCCGGTGTTCGTCGACATCGACCCCGAGACGTGGAACCTTGATCCCGGGCGGATCGAGGCGGCAATAACGCCCCGGACGCGCGCCATCATGCCGGTGCACTTCCACGGGCGGTTGGCCGACATGACGGCGATCTGTGCCGTGGCAGAGGCCCATGGCCTTGTCGTGATCGAGGATGCCGCCCAGGCGGTCGGTGCCATGCGTGACGGGCGGGGTGCGGGGACATTCGGCCGTGCCGGATGCTTCAGCTTCTACCCGGGCAAGAATCTCGGCGCGGCGGGCGAGGGCGGCATGGTCGTGACCGACGACGACGACCTCGCCGACCTGGTGCGGAGCTATCGCGACTGGGGCCAGGTCGGGAAGCACAACCACGTCTTCCGGGGTCATAACTACCGGATGGACGCCATCCAGGGCGCGGTCTTAGGGGTCAAGCTGCCGCACGTGATGGCCTGGAACACGGCACGGCGTGCGGTGGCGAACTGCTACGGCGACAACCTCGCCCCGGTGATCCGGCGCGCGGCGGGGCCGTTCGGAACCGATCATTCGGCCCATGTCTACGCAGTCCGGGTGCCCGACCGCGCCCGCCTGCAGGCCGAGCTGACGGATGCCGGGATCGGGACGAACATCCATTATCCCAAGCCGGTGCACCTGCACCCGGCCTATGCCGACCTGGGCTATGGCCCCGGCGACCTGCCGCACGCCGAGGCCTACGCCCGCGAGACACTGTCGCTGCCGCTCTACCCGGAACTCGCCCCGCTCGACATCGAGAGGGTGATCGCCGCGATGAACACGATCTGCGACCAGCTCATACCTGCCTAGGACGAGGACATTGATCCATGACTGAGCCATCCATTTTGACCAACGCCCGCGTTCTGGTGACCGGCGGGGCGGGCTTTGTCGGGTCGCACATCATCGACGCGCTCCTGGGCGAGGGCTGTGCCGAGATCACGGCGATCGACAACATGGTGCGTGGCCGGCCCGCGAACCTGGCCGCGGCGCTGCGCGATCCGCGGGTCAAGATCATCGAGGGCGACATCCGCGATCATGCGCTGATGGAGCGGCTCGTCGCGCAGAGCGACGTGGTGTTCCACCAGGCCGCGCTGCGGATCACCCACTGCGCCGCCGAACCCGACCAGGCGATGGAGGTGATGGTCGATGCGACCTACGACCTCCTGATGCTCTGCGTGACGCACAAGGTGCGGCGGGTGGTGATGGCCTCTTCGGCGTCGATCTACGGCGACGCCGCGCATTTCCCGACGACCGAGGACGAGCCGCCCTATCCCAACCGGACGCTCTATGGCGCCGCCAAGAGCTTTGGCGAGGGCCTGCTGCGCAGCCTGAACGACATGTACGAACTGGACTATGTCGCGCTGCGATATTTCAACGTCTACGGCCCGCGGATGGACATCCATGGCAAGTACACCGAGGTGATGGTGCGCTGGATGGAACGGGTGGCCGCGGGCAAGCCGCCCCTGATCTTCGGCGACGGGGCGCAGACCATGGACCTCATCGACGTGCGGGACGTCGCGCGGGCGAACATCCTCGCCGCCAAGGCGCCGGTGTCGGACGCGGTCTACAACGTGGGCTCCCAGACCGAGACCTCGCTGAAGCAGCTGGCCCACATCATGACGCGCGAAATGGGGCGCCCCGACCTCGTGCCCGAACACGTCGAGGAGCGGTCGGTGAACCCGGTGACCCGGCGGATCGCCTCGGCCGTGGCGGCGCGCAGCGACCTTGGGTTCGCGGCCGCGATCCCGGTCGATGCGGGGCTGCGCGACCTCATTGCCTGGTGGCGTGAGGAAACCGGCCAGGTCGATGCACCTATGATGGCGGCCGGCGAATGATCCCGATCGCGAAACCGCTCCTCGGAGAGGAGGAGGCCGACGCCGCAAAGGCCGCGGTCCTGTCGGGCTGGGTCAGCCAGGGGCCGCAGGTCGCCGCCTTCGAGGAAGAGTTCGCGGCGCTCGTCGGGGCGCCGCACGCCTGCGCCGTATCGAACTGCACCACGGCGTTGCACCTCGCGCTGCTGGGGGTCGGAGTCGGCCCCGGGGACGAGGTCATCACCGTCAGCCATTCCTTCATCGCCGGGGCAAATGTCATCCGGCAATGCGGGGCCATGCCGGTCTTTGTCGATATCGAGGCGGGCGGCTTCAACATCGATGTCGGCGCGGTCGAGGCGGCGATCACCAGGCGGACGGCGGCCATCCTCTGCGTCCACCAGATCGGCATGCCCTGCGACATGGCGGGGCTGGCGTCGCTGGCGCGGCGCCATAGCATCCCTGTCGTCGAGGATGCGGCCTGCGCCATCGGGTCCGAGATCCGGATGAACGGGCGATGGCAGAAGGTCGGACAGCCGATCGGTGAGGTCGCCTGCTTCTCGTTTCATCCCCGCAAGGTCATCACCACCGGCGAAGGCGGCATGCTGACGACGGCAAGCGCCGAACTCGACGCCCGGTTCCGGCTCTGGCGGCAGCATGGAATGTCGGTGTCCGACCGGGAACGTCATTCGGCCTCGGCGGTGATCTTCGAGGATTACCCGGTGCAGGGCTACAATTACCGGATGACCGATATCCAGGCGGCCATCGGGCGCGCGCAGTTGAAACGTCTGCCCGGCATCGTCTGCGCGCGGCGCGAGATTGCCGCCGCCTATGCCGAGCGCATGGAAACGATTGATGGCGTGACGGCCCCCGCCGAACCCGACTGGGCCCGGTCGAACTGGCAGAGCTACGCTGTGACGCTGGGCCCCGACCTCGACCAGAGGGCCGTGATGCAGCGGATGTTGGGCCAGGGCATCGCCACCCGTCGCGGGATCATGTGCATGCACCTGGAAGGGGCCCGGGCCGACGTGCCGCTGCCGTTTCCGTTGACGCGATCCGAAGCGGCGCGGGACCATAGCGTGCTGCTGCCGCTCTACGCGCAGATGGCCATGGACGACGTCGATTGCGTGGTCGCGGCATTGCGCGATGCCGTCATCGAATGCCGCGGTGATGCGGTGCTGCGGTCGGCCTGAGCGGGCTCACTGACGGCGGTCGGGTGGCCCCGAAGTTGGTGTTTTCCACAGCTCGCAAAGATGCATCAAGAATAATTGTTATTTAATGCAGGCTGCGAATCGCATTTTAGAACCATTTTGGCGTTTATCTGCTGTTGTCGGCGTGGGTTTTCGGCTTCTACGCTCAATTTTCTCTATTGGAAATATTTAATCCCCCTAAAATCAGAGGGATATCGCTGCGGGCGATCTGCCGACATAAGCCGCAACCGATTTTCTCATGAGAATCACATTCCGGGTTTTGCACTAAAGGCGATAATATCTATCGGGTTTGCTTATCAACCATATCGAATATCGTCAAGCCGCCACACAACCTGTGATAGATCTCCTGCACCATTATGCGCTCGCCATGTGCAAATTATCCACAAAAGAGGGTTTCTCTGGTGGAAAGGCGGGGCGCCATCGCCTTTTCGTGCTATGGTCTTGGCGTTACTATCGACCTTTTGGGGACACTACGACCTACACCGCTGCCGGTTGATCGGCCGGTGCTCGTTTTTTCGAAGTACCAATTTTGAAGCTTTCCCCTCAGCGCGACCCAGTCCTGATATCCACACTTGGTGGCGGATGCCGGACGCTCTGAGTGGCCACCCGGTGCCCTGATTGGAATGCCAATCATAGTTCGAGGAGGTAGCAATGATGTCGGCAATTTATGACAAGTCAATTGTTCCTGTACGCGCACCCGAGACCAGAAGAAGTGACCGCGCAGACGAGTCCGTGCTTGGTAGCATCGTGATCATCGACGACAGGTCGCTCGAGCGCGAGTGCCTTCGTGAAATCATTTCAAATTCATATACACATGCAAGTTGCCACGCTTTTAATTCAATCGATGCCTGGCGGCGTGCCAGGATTTCCGATGACCAAGTAATTGTCTTCAATCTGAATCACCGTTCCATTTTCGATGATGATGCGCTGGCCCAGGTGCGGTCCCTCGTGGCCGACGCCGGTCAATCGCCCGTCATCACCATCTCTCAGGTGGACGAACCGACCGCGATCCTTGCCTCGCTGGATGCGGGCACGGCCGGTCACATCCCGTCCAGCGCCTCGATGGCGGACGTCATCGAAGCGGTCCGCGTCGTGTCCTCGGGCGGGATGTTCCTGCCGCGGGCGAACATCATGTCGGTCCTGAGAAGCGTGGTGAGCGAGAAGCCGGCGCGTCAGAGCGACGGCCTGGAGGAGCTCTTCACGGCGCGCCAGCTCGAGGTGGCCCGGGCCCTTCAGCGCGGGGCGGCGAACAAGACGATCGCCTACGAACTGAACCTGTGCGAGAGCACGGTGAAGGTTCACATCAGGAACATCATGCGCAAGCTGGGTGTCACGAACCGGACCCAGGCGGCCTATCGCCTGACCGAGCATATCCATCAGCACGACGGCCCCAGGATCTAGGGCCGTCGCGCCGACCTGTATCGGACCTATTCGCCGATGTAGGTCGGCCGGACCTTTTTCAGTTTCGGCGGGGAACGCGAAGGGGGGCAACCTCTCTTGCGTCACCTCGGTGATCCGGTAGGGCGCGAGCTGCCGTTCGAAATAGGTGATACAGCGCCCCAGCCCTTCCCGCAGCGCGACCTCGGGGCGCCAGCCAAGCAGTTCTTTTGCAACGCTGATGTCGGGCTTGCGCTGCGTGGGGTCGTCCTGCGGCGCTTCTTTCCACACGATCCTGGACGACGTGCCCGTCATGTCGATCACCAGCTCGGCCAGCTGCGCGATGGTGAACTCGGACGGGTTGCCGAGGTTGACGGGCCGGTACACGTCGCCCTCGGCCGCCATCAGCTTGAGGAATCCCGAAATCAGGTCGGTCGCGTAGCAGAACGACCGGGTCTGCAGGCCGTCTCCGTAGACCGTCACGGGCCGGCCAAGCAGGGCCTGGACGATGAAGTTCGACACCACCCGCCCGTCGTCCGGATGCATCCGGGGCCCGTAGGTGTTGAAGATGCGCGCCACCCGGATGTCGACGCCGTACTGCCGGTGATAGTCGAAGAACAGCGTCTCGGCGCAGCGCTTGCCCTCGTCGTAGCACGACCGCAGGCCGATCGGGTTCACGTTGCCCCAGTAGCTCTCGACCTGCGGGTGCACGGCTGGATCGCCATAGACCTCGCTGGTGGACGCCTGGAAGATGCGGGCCCCGGTGCGGCGCGCCAGGTCCAGCAAGTTCATCGCGCCAAGGACGTTGGTGCGGACGGTCTGGACCGGGTCGTTCTGGTAGTGCACGGGCGAGGCGGGGCAGGCGAGATTGTAGATCTCGTCGGATTCGATGTAGATCGGGACGGTCACGTCGTGGCGAATGACCTCGAATTTCGGATCGCCCATCAGGTGATGGATGTTTTCCCGGCAGCCGGTGTAGAAATTGTCGAGGCAGATGACCTCGTTCCCCATCTTGAGCAGGGTCTCGCAGAGGAATGAGCCGAGGAATCCGGCACCGCCCGCGACAAGGACTCTCTTTCTTCGAAACATTCCAACTCCTTTCATGCCCATGCGAGAATGGAGAGCGTCTCAGTAGGCGCCCTTGTGGAAGAAGACGGCAGGCACCGTCTTGATGAGGATGACCAGGTCGAACCAGAAACAGCGGTTGTCGATGTAGAACTCGTCGAGCTGCTGCTGCTGCTCGATGTCCGCTTCGCTGCGACTGGAAATCTGCCACAGGCCGGTGAGGCCGGGGGTGACGCTCCGCCGTTTCTCGCGGAAGTCGGCGGGCATCGCGTCGAGGTGGTAGTAGGGAAAGGGGCGCGGCCCGACGAGGCTCATCTCGCCGGTGATGACGTGGACGAGCTGCGGCATCTCGTCGAGGCTCGACACCCTGAGGAAGTTGCCGATCACCGGCAGGATGCGCGGGTCGTGCCTGAGCTTGTAGTGCTCCGACCATTCCCTGCGCGCCGCCGGGTCTTCCTCCAGCAGCTTCTGCAGCATCGCCTCGGCGTCGCAGTACATCGTCCGCAGCTTGAGCAGGTCGATGATCCGGCCGTCCCGCCCTTCACGCTTCTGGCGATAGAACACAGGGCCGGGATCGACCAGGTAGATGATGCCACCCGCCACGGCGATGATCGGCAGCAGCAGGATCGCGGCGGGGATGGCGATGGCGAGATCGGTGGCCCGCTTGAGCCATTCGAGCTGCTGACGCGTCCCCGGCCGGACAAGCCGAATGCCGACTTCTCCGCCCAGCCCGTGCGGCCTGAGGCCCGAGGCGCGTTGCGGCGGGACGTCGGCCAGGAGGATGACCTCACCATAGAACATCTGGAGCCGCTTCAGTTCCTCTTTCGACGGCAGTTCGTCACGGGCGAGCACGGCCACCGGCGACCTGGCCGCACCGGACGGAGCCGGGGCCAGGCCATGCTGCCAATGGGCGCGAAGGTAGTTTGCCAGCACCTCGCGGCGCTCGACCGGTGCGATGATGTCGGCCCGTATCGACCAGAGCCCGAACCGGGCCAGCAGCCGCTTGGTCGTGCCGCGAAACAGCGGCAGCAACAGGCAGGCCAGCAGTGTCCAGATCGCCGCCGGCAGGCCGACCTCGACATTGTCGAAAAGCGCCAGCGCCACCACCGCCGTTCCGATGCCCGCCATCGCGTTGGCCAGCACGCCCCGGCGCAGCAGCTCTTCGGCGTGGAGGAGCTGACCGGGATAGAGCCCGGCCAGTGCCCTGAGGGCGAGGGCCACGAGCGAGGTGAAGAAGATCAGCCGCGGCAGGCCGGGCGCGCCCGACGCCTCGTCGCTGAGGGCAACGGTGAGAATACCGACGACCACGAGGCCCAGCACATCCGCGGCGAACAGGCCGGCCGACGCGCCGGCCCGGCTGACCCGGGGCGGGGTCGGGGCCTTGGTCGGAACGCCCAAGGGGATGAACCCTTCGGCCGGGGTGTCGAGGCGCACCGGGCGGTCGAGCACTGTCGCGGCGGTGTCATAGCTCATTCCGCGGCCTCCCGTGCGACGTCGCCATGGGCGGGGAAGGAAGGCAGCGTGTAGGTCCGCATCCCGGCGCGTTGCAGGGAGCTGAGGACGATGTAATTGGGCACGGTGTGGGCATACCGCCGCCACAGCCGGCGCGGTTCCGTCGACAGGCGGAACAGCCACTCAAGCCCGCGCTGCTGCATCCAGCCCGGTGCCTGCGGCTTTAGGCCGGCGTGAAAATCGAACGCCGCACCGACACCGATCAGCATCGGGGCGTCCAGCCGGTCGCGCATCGCGCCCATCCACAGCTCCTGCTTCGGTGTGCCGAGGCCGACCCACACGATGTCGGGGCGGGCATCGTTGATGACGGTCGCGATGCCATCCTCTTCCTCTTCCGTCAGGGCGCGAAACGGGGGTGAGTAGGCGCCGACGATCTCGACCCCTGGGAACCGGTCCGAGAGCTTCTCCCGGAGCAAAGCGAGGACCTCGGGGGTCGAGCCGTAGAGGAAATGCCGCCTCCGTCCGTCGAGCCCGGCGGCCAGCACGTTCAGCATCAGGTCGGGGCCGTAGACCCGCCCGGGCATGTCGTGCCCGTCGCGCCGGATCGCCCAGACCATCGGCATCCCGTCGGCCACGGTCAGGAACGACCGGTTGTGCACCTCCTTCAGCGTCGCGTCGCGCTGGCAGGCGATCACGCCGTGCACGTCGCGCACGCAGATATAGCCGCGCCGGCCCGCCGACACGCAGGACAGGACCGCCTGCGTCGTCGCCTCGAGCGAGATCGCCGAAATTCGAACGCCCAGCACGTTGACCTGGGGGGCGCTGCCGCCAATCGCGGCAAGTTCGTCATTATCTTGCATTTTGGAAATCACGCCGGAGCTCCAGAAATGAAAACATCTTCCGGATCGAGCCTAGGTTTTCCCCGGCGCGCCGCGAATTGCCTATTCGAGCATTATTTGCCCCGGCGCCTCACCAATCTCGGCAAACGGGCCGATGTGACTGGTCGAAAGAGGAAGGTGGCGCCCCGGGGTCATCCGAAGGTGGACACCCTGCGCCGGTCGCGTGGCGGGCCTGAACCGGATGCGCCGGACGCTCGAACCGCGCCCGCGGCCCGGGCTAGGTCGCGGAGAGGACGGCCCGGCGCTGCAGGACAGCAGCCTCTCTCGTGCGGGTCATGATCCAGATCAGCGAAACGGTGACCAGCGTCCACTGGATGTCGGTCTGGCCCAGAAGGTTGCTCTCGGTCAGGTTGATGACGAGGATCTGCGCCACGATCACGTTTGGAAAAAGCCAATTCATGTCATTGGCTTGGCAATGCAGCCGGACACCATCTCGGATCGTCGGAACCAGGATGGCTGCCATGACGGCGAACCCGACCACCCCGACGCTGAGCAGGAGGTCGCGGTAGCCGTTGTGGGCATGGGGCGCGCGCCACTGGATCGCCCCCCAGATTTCCCAGGCCCCCGGGTTAGCCTCGGTCCAGAAGGCCTGGTACCCGTGCCCAAGAAGTGGGCGCATCGCGATCCGATCGTCCACCAGGCCCCAGAGCGGGACGCGCCCGGTCAGGGTCGGGTCCTTTCCAAGCGCTTCGAGCAGAAGCGGGAGGTACGAGCTCAGCCCGATCATCAGGAGGATGCCCAGTTCGATGGAAATCAACCCGAACATGAAACGGCTCAATCCATTTCGGGATTTGAGAAGTTCGTAAAAGCCGATGAAGGTCGCCGCAATGAAAACAGAGAACAGGCTGGTGACGGATTGCGATAGGACGAGGCAGGCCAGCGACAGGAGCAACGCGACGATACCGATCCGCCGAAACCCCTCGACCCGGATGTAGAGTGCCAGGCCCGAGACAACGACGCCCAGGGCCGAGATCCAGCCCAGCGAGTTCTTGTGCGTGAAGACGCCGCGCAGCGACCCCTCGTCCGGCATGAAGGCAACGTGCGGCGCCGCGCCCATCAACAGCAGGCTCAGCCCCATCAAGATGCCGATCATGATGGTGAAAATCCTCAGCAACTGGGTCGGCGTGGTCCTGATGGCGATCGCGTAGGCAAAGAGCAGCGACAGCAGGAGAGCCACCGCCCGCCGCAGCGACAGCGCGGGTGAGATCGACCACATCACCGACAGCAGCGGCAGCAGGTAGAAGACCAGCAGCGGGACGCTGCGGCGAACGGCGATCAGGAACTGGGCCGAGGATCCGAGGACGAGCGTGATCGCGACGAGGTAGATCGGCAGCGACAGCATCCGCAGGCGCGCCTCGGCCGCGGCATCCAGAAACCCGGTTCCGCCCGAGAACAACATGGGAAAGATGGCGCCGGACTGGATGGTGAGCGCCAGCCCGATGGCCACGAGTTCGACCGTCCGGCCGTCGATGGCGAATGCGTGGTGCGCAATGCGAACTTTGGGCACTGACGTGGTCCTTGTCCCTGCGTCCTGTCGCACTTAGCGCGTCGGCCACCGGGCGGAAATTCACCTTATGGCCGAACCGGCTGTGCTTTCGGATGAGCGGCGAGGCCTGTTGGTCAGTTGCTGGCCGCTTTTTGCCGCTGCTACGTTCGGCCTGATCCCGATTGCCGCCTCCCGGCCCCGGCCCGCCACGAAAAAGGTCGACATGACATGACAGGACGAGCCTTCTTCGCATGCCTTCTCAGTCTTGGCGCCTGGTTCGCCGTCATGGCCCCGGCCGCGGCCGAGACCTCGGTGCAGAGCGGGGACACGGTTTCCATCCAGATCACCGAAGCGCCCGAGATGGACCGGGTGAGCGTCGTCGATCCCGACGGTCGTGTCGTGCTGGCAGGGCTTGGCGGGATCGTGATCGCCGGTCACGGGCCGGAGGCCATCGCGCGCATCATCTCGGCCGCCTTGCGGGAGGCGAACCTGATCCGGTCGCCCACGGTCTTTGTCGATGTCACGGAATGGCGCCCGGTCTATGCCGATGGCCGGGTCCGGCGGCCGGGGTCCTACGAGTACTCGCACGGGTTCACCGTGCGCCAGCTGATCATCGCGGCCGGCGGTCTGGACTTGGCGCTGCCCTCGGGATCGGGCGGCGGGCTGTCCCCGAACGAGCTTCTGGCCGAGCGCAAGGCGGTCGCCTACAGGCTGTTCCAGGCCGAGGTGCTGATCGCCGGTCTGCAGGAGGACCTCGGGCTGGCCGATGCGGCCACAGCATTTGACCGGACCGCGATGTCGCAGCTGACGGACCAGGAAGCCGACGACGTGATCCGACTTGATGCGGCCCTGCGCGCCGGGGCACGCAGGAAGTTCGAGGAAGAGAAGAGCCACCTGCGAAAGGCGGGCGAACTGCTCGACTTCGAACTGACGCTTCTGGAACAGCGTTCGGTGCTGCAGCAGGAGGAGCAGGCGCGCCAGGACAAGGAGATGGCCACCGCACGGGAACTGCGGGAAAGGGGCCTGGTTCCGGCCTCGCGGATCACCGACCTGGCCCGCGAAAACGCCACCCTGTCGAGCGGCATCCTCGAAACGCGGTCCTTCGCCGCGCGGGCCCGGCAGGAACGGGCGGCCAACGATCACAAGGTGCTGGTCGCCGAGACAGAGCGCGACATCGCCCTTCGCACGGCCCTGTCCAACGCGTTGGCATCGCGCGCGAACCTGAAGGCCCAGCTTGAGGTCATCGAGCTTCGCATCGTCCAGTCGGCCGAGGCCAGCGAAGAGGCGCAGCAGCCCACGCAGCCGGTCACCTCGGTCACGATCCATCGGATGGTCGACGGCGCCAGCCGGTCGATCCCGGCGTCGATGGCATCCCTGGTCGAACCGGGCGACGTCATCGAGGTGGCGTTCCTGGCGTCCCCGAAAAGCTAGGCATTGCCTAAATCGACAACAGCCTCGACCGGCCAGAGGGAGCGGGAAGAACATCTTGAAAGTCATGCTCCTCGCCTCTGAACCGCTTGACCATGCGATCGCCTGTGCCAACGGTCTGGCGCCCCACGCCGACGTGGTGATGGTCAGCCCCGAACGGCTCTATGCCGATGTCCGGCGCTGGATCGATCCCCGTATCGACCTGCGCCTGGTCGACTGGCCGCGCGTCCGCTCGCCGCGCAATGCCGGGTTCCTGTGGTCGCTGTCGCGCCTCATCGCCGCCGAACGGCCCGACGTCGTGCATGTCCTCAGCAACACCACCGTCTGGCTGAACGCGCTTCCCGCCCTGGTGGGGCGACGGCCGCTGGTCGTCACCGTCCATGACGTCGAGGTTCACCCCGGCGACCGCGAAACCGCGCGTCTGCCCGGCTGGACGTCGCGATGGATGGCGCGGCAGGCCGATCACGTCGTCGTCCACGGCGAGACGCTGAGCCGCAAGGCCCACGAGATGCTCAGGATCGAACGGGAACGAATCCACGTGCTGCCGCATCCCACCATCGATCGGTATGCCGCGCTCGCGCGCGCCGAGGGCATGCGACGGGCAGGGGCCGGGAACAGGCTCACCATCCTGATGTTTGGCCGCCTGTTCGCCTACAAGGGGCTGTCCGACCTCGTGAAGGCCGAGGCCATTCTGGGGCGCGGGCTGAAGGACTTCAGGCTCGTCATCGCCGGGCGCGGGGACAACCCGTACGACCTGTCGGCCGAGATGGGCGACGCCACGCGCTACGAGATCCACAACCGCTTCATCTACGACATCGAGGTCGCCCGCCTGTTCACCGAGGCCGACGTCGTCGTCCTGCCCTACACCGAGGCGTCGCAGAGCGGCGTCCTCCACCTGGCGTCCGCTTTCGGCACGCCGGTTGTCGCCACGGATGTCGGCGAGATCGGTGCCACGGTGACAGAGCACGAGCTTGGTATCGTCGTGCCCCCCTCGGACCCCGCGTCCCTCGCATCCGCGATTGCGGATTTGGCCCGGGACCCGGAACGGCGGGCACGGTTCGCGGACAACAGCCTTGCCTGGGCCCGGGGACCAGCGGCGCCCGAGGCCGTCGGCGCGATGACCGTCGACATGTACCGCCACATCCTTCGAACGGATGAAGGACACCTTCGAAAGGTTGAGGCCATGCCCGGCCAGTCAAATTGAATTTTCCGATTGATGCTTGAGACTTCTGGTCGCCAACCCCCGCTGGATCGCCTGATGACATTGACCATGAAACCGTCGCCCGCGCTGCCGAGCGTTCGCCACTACCTTCCCGGCGGCAGGGAACAGGGCGGCGGCATAGGCCGTCTTGTCGGGTACATCGTCGATGCCCAGCCCGGCACCAGCCGACACGAGATCCAGGACACGCGCGGTCCGGAATGGAATGCGCTGTCCTCGGGCGGCAAGATGGCGTCCGCGATGGCGACCCTGGCCCGCGACAGGGCCCGCACGCCCGACATGATCCACCACATCCACGTCGCGGGACGCGGCAGCACCGCGCGAAAGCTGATCCTGACCTCGGCCGCCCGGCACATGGGGGCGCGGCACGTCCTTCACCTGCATGACTACGACTACAGGGCCGATTACCTGGCCAGGCCCGGGTGGCAGCAGGCGGCGGTCCGGGCGATGTTCCAGGGGGCCGACAAGGTGATCGTCCTCGGCGCAGGCGACAGGGACCTCGTGCGCGACCTCCTGCGCGTGCCGCCCGAGCGGATCGCCATCGCCTACAACTGCGTGCCCGATCCGGGGCCGCGACCGGCGCGGCCCGGCGGGGATGCCCCGGTGCACATCCTCTTTCTCGGCCAGCTCGGCCCACGCAAGGGCACGCCCGAACTTCTCTCGGCCCTCGCGCACCCGGGCATGGCCGGGCGATCGTGGCGGGCGACCATCGCGGGCAACGGCCCGGTGGCGGACTATCGCGAGATGGCCGTGACGCTGGGCCTGGGCGACCGGGTCTACATGCCCGGCTGGGTGTCCGAGGCCGAGGTTCGTTCGCTGTGCCAAGCCGCTGATATCCTCGTGCTGCCGTCCCATGCCGAGGGGTTTGCGATGGCGGTCCTCGAGGGTCTGTCGCACGGGCTTGCCGTGATCACGACGCGGGTCGGGGCGCACGAGGACCTTCTGCGGCACGACGACACCTGCGTATTTGTCCCGGTCGGCGAACCTGCCGCCCTCGCGTCCGCCATGGCCGGCTTGATCGACCATCCCGCGCATCGCCAGCGCATCGGCGCGGCGGGGCGGGACCTCTTCCTCTCCCGTCTCGACATCCGGAGCTACGCCACCCGCCTGGCGGACATCTATGCCGGCCTCGGCAGCCCCGCCCTCGTGCCGGAGGGTGCGGCATGAACGTCAATCGGGGACCCCACGGCTTTGGACCCGCGTCGACGAATGCCAAGTCACCGCCCGAGCTGGCGCCGCTCGACGAGCTCGAGATCGACGTCGGCGTCTTCACGCGTCTGCTGCGCCGCAGGTACCTTGCCATCCTCGCCCTGGCCGGCCTGATGACATTGGCCGCCCTGCCGTCGATCCTGTCTTTGAAGAGCATGTTTTCGGCGTCGACGCAGATCATGATCCTGCCCCCGGCGGAACAGTCCCTCCTCGGCACCGAGCACGAGGTCAGCCTGTCGCAGGAAGTGCAGCGCATCGCGTCGCGGGAAAACCTCGACGTGGTGATCGATCGCCTCGGCCTCTCGGACGTGCCCGAGTTCAATCCCGCGCACCGGGAACCAAGCTGGCTGGCCCGGCAGTTCCCGACCTTGCGGCGCGTCGACATGCCCGGAGAGGCCGGCAGCAACCGCGACGCCGTGGTCGAGTCGGTCAGCGCCGCCCGTGCGGTCTACCAGGTGGCGGGGACGCCGGTCGTCGAGGTGCGGTTCAGTTCCGAGGATCCGGCGCTTGCCGCCGCGGGGGCGAACACGACCATCGAGGTGTACCGCGAACATCGGAACGCGAAGTTCCAGGAGCGGATGAAAAGCGCGTTGAGCTGGCTGACCGACCGCCGTGCGGCAAGTGCCGCGCTCTACGAACAGGCGCAGCAAGAGGCGGACACGTTCCAGGCGACGCACGAGGTGTCGACGGCCGGCGGGCCCGATGCGGCTTCGGTGATCCTGACCTCGCTCACCGAACAGCAGACCGATCTCCAGGCGCGCAGATCATCCGTGCTCGAGGCGCTGGCGGCCGTCGCGACCGAGGAGCCTTCGGAACTGGGCGGCCGGAGCCCCGAGGCGACGGAGCTCCAGGGGCTGCGCCGCCAGTTCGAGACCAAGAGGAACCGGTTGAACGAGCTGACCGCCACCTACGGCAGCGAATACCCTGCCGTCGTGACGCTTTCGAACGAGGTCGAGAGCCTGCGGGACGAGATCAACAGCCGGATCGCGGTCCGCGAAGAGGCGCTGACCCTCCGGCTCGAGGCGCTCGATCGCGAGATGGAGCGCCTCGACCTGCGCGTGGACGAGGCCAAGGGCAAGGCGGCCGACGAAAGCTCCAAGGTCGCCGAACTGACCACCTTGCAGGACCGCGCCGGGGAACTGATGGACGAGGTCAAGGGCCTCGACGAGCAGATCGACATGCTGTCGGCCAGCATGTCGGCCAATGCGGTGGAGGTTGAGACGCTGGTCCCGGCCACCGTGCCGCGCTGGCCCATCACGCGTGGCAAGCGGTTCTACCTGATGATGACCTTCGCCGTGTGCCTCGCGGGGGCGGTGACGATCGTGGGGCTCTGGGACCTGATCAATGACCGCGTGCGCACCGTGCAGCAGATCAAAACGGCGGGGTCGCTCCTGCAGGTCGGCATGGTGCCGGTTGCCCGCCGCCGCACGCTCAAGTCCCTGCACCAGATCATTCGCAACGGCACCGACAGCTTCTTTGCGGACGAGGTCAGGAATGCCTTGCGCGCGATGGAGGCAGACGCGGATGGCCCGATCCGCAGCCTGATGGTGACCTCGGCAGGGCGCGGAGAAGGGGCATCGACGCTGTCGCGGGCCCTCGCCCTCACGCTTGAGGCCGACGGGCGCAAGACGTTCATCGTGCAGTGCGACGCCGGGGCCAAGGCGCGTCAGTTCGGCATCGGCCTGCGCGGCAGCGATCATGCCCGGGTTGGGGCATACAAACCTGTGGCAAAGCTCGCGCCGGACACCGGCCTCAGCTACATCATGTGCGACCGGCCCGGCACCGGGTTCTTCCCGAACGACGACGAAACCCTTGCGATCAAGCGCTACGCCGAACTTGCGGGGGCCGTCGTGATCTTCGACGCGCCGGCCGTGCTCGCGCGGTCGTCAGGGCGGCTTCCGTCCGGACTGGGCGATCGCACGCTGCTGGTGATGCGCTGGAACAGCGTGCCGCGAAAGACCGCCGACATGGTGGTGGCTCGGCTCGACAGCTCCGATGGCGAACGCCTCTTCGTCATCATGAACGCGGTGAACTACCGCAAACATGCCCTCTACGGCGTGCCTGATGCCGCGTCCTTCCGGGCGCTGGCGCCGCTGTCGACGACCTGAGCGGCGCGCAGCGGGTGCCACATCCGACCCGGCGATGCACCGAAGCTGGTCCCGTGAGGGATGGCAGTGGACGAAGGGGGCAGATTGATCCGCCTGCCTTTCAAGGCACCGTCAGGACGCGCCGACGGATGACCGGGCTGTCGTCCGTCGGCGCGGCGCCAGCTGCCGCAGGCTGCGACGGGCGCGCCGCAGCAGGTTCGGTTCTCCGGGATCGCCCAGGCTCTGCAGCGCCAGCGCGACCGGGCCGGGCGCATTCTGTCGGCCCAGCCGGGCCAGCGCCTCGGCATGGTCGAAATGATCCTCTATCCGCAAACGACCCGGAAGGCCGCGCACCGCGAGCACGTCGTTCGTGACCCGCACCGTTTCTTCCCAATGCGTGATGCGACGCGCCAGAGCCTCTGCGTCGACGTCGCTGCGATACCAGGTGTTCTGGTGGATGCGATAGGCGCCGAGCGCCTCGGGGAGGGCGGTGACCCGCGTCAGGAACGGCAGGACGCCGGTGATCCATGCATCGGCCGAGATCCGGAACTGCCGCGGGATGTCGCCGGCCTCGTCCCAGAGCGTCCGGCGCAGGCTGAGCGATGAAGTCATCGGAAAGGGCCAGCGCCCGCCGCTCGAAAGCAGCAGAGGCCCGAGGTCGCCGGCGCAGAGCGAGCGCGGGATCGCGGCGAAGGCATGTGTGCCGTCCGAGTGGACGGGCTGCAGACGGTGATAGACGAGGCCCGCGTCAGGCGACCGGCGGAACGCATCGACCACCGCCGCAAGCTTGCCGGGCATCCACCAGTCGTCCGCGTCGAGAAAGGCCATCAGGGGTGCTCGCGCCACCGCCACACCGGCGTTCATCGCTGCGGCCTGACCGCCGTTCGGCTGGATCACCGCGCGCACCCGGTCGCCGTAGCCTTCTAGGACATCGACCGAGTTGTCGGAGGAACCGTCGTCGACCACGATCACCTCGTTGCGCACCCCGTCCTGGTCGAGCGCGGAGTCGATGGCCTGCCCGAGGAAGCGGCCATAGTTGTAGTTGTTGATGAGCACGCTGATCTCGGGCCGGTCCGTCATGCGTCGACACCCTTGGACCCTGACCGCTGCAGGTGCGGGCAAGCCTCGCCGCGACGGCGGACCATGATCTTCGTCGGCTTGAGACGGTGTTTTTCCATGACGTGCCGCGCTCCTCTCGGCCTGCGTCTCAGGAGGATCGGCCATGGCCGGCCTTCGGGGAACTGCACCGTTCGGCCATGATCGCGCGTGGACATGCCACTTTCGGCGGGGCCGTCCCGAAGGTGACCACCGGACGGCTGATCCCGCGCACCAAGGTTCGAGCCGCGGGTGGCCGTTTCCGCACCCACGTGCGGGATTACCTTTTCGCATGATCCGCCGGCGGTGCTGGCAAGCCGGTCCACCATGTGTCGGAAGATACCTCCGAAAGCGGTAGCAGGGCGCCGCCCCGCCTCCGCCATCCGGATCACGCGGCGCGGATACCGCGCCGCGGCATGGCCTGAAACGAACACAGCCACACCTGTTTCCCGGTCGCAGCGCCTTGGAACACGCTGCCGCTCGGTCGCCAGGCGCCCTCTCCACGGCTCCACGGCCCTCCGGACGTCTAACCGAGCGCCCTAGCCGAATTGATGAATTCCGGCGTCAGGGGTCCGCGGATAATCTCGAACGGCAGGAATGCTTGGCGATTGATCTGGGTCGTCCGACCCGAGAACGGAGGCGCGGCGATTGGGGTCTGTCCGGAAGAGCATCCTTGCCTCGGTTGTTGAAAAGTACCTGAGCCAGGCGATCGGGGTGCTGACACTGGCGGTCATGTCCCGGCTGCTGACACCCGCCGAGGTCGGCCTCTACCTCCTGGCGAACATGGTCATTCTGCTGTCCGACAACCTGCGCGCCTTTGGTGTCGGCATCTTCATCGTCCAGGAGAGGGTTCTGACATTGAGCGTCCTGCGGTCCGTCTTCACCATCAGTGCGCTCATGTCGATGGCCGTGGCGCTCCTCATCTTGGCGGCCGGAGACGCGATGGCCCGATACTTCGGGCAACCCGAACTGGACCGCCTGTTGCGGCTGAGCGTGATCGGCTTCCTGGCGGCCCCGGTCAGCATCCCGATCCTCGCCGTGCTGCAGCGCGAGCTTGAGTTCGTCACCCTCGCCCTGATCAACGTCGTCGCCGCCATCGCTGGCGCCGGGGTGACCATCGCACTCGGCTTGATGGGGCACGGGCCCGACAGCTATGTCTGGGGCTTCATCGTGACGACCGGCTGCATCGCCCTCATGGCGGTGGTCGCGCGGCCGAACCTTTCGGCCTACGTGCCGTCGCTTACGGGGGCGGGCCGGATCCTGTCGTTCGGCGCGATCTCGTCGTCCGTTACGCTCCTGAACATGGCGTTCGAATTCCTGCCGCGCTTTGCCCTTGCCCGCACCATCGGGGTGGAGGCGGTCGGAACCTACGGCCGCACCCTGACGATCTGCCAGTTGCCCGACCGGGCCCTGGTCTCGGGCGTGCAGCCGGTGGTGCTGCCCTCGATGGCCGCGCAGGTGCGCGAGGACGGTGACATCCGGTCAAGCTACCTGCGCGGGTTCGAGCTGATGTCGGCGCTGCAATGGCCGACGCTGCTGATCCTGGCGTTGCTGGCGGACCCCATCGTCGACCTGCTGCTGGGGCCGCAATGGGGCGAGGTGCCGTCGCTCGTGCGCATGATCGCGATTGCCATGATGGCCTCGGCGCCGGCCTTCATGACCTTTCCCGTCCTGGTCAGCGTCGGCCGGGTCCGCGACACGCTGACCAGCAGCCTGATCTCGCTCCCGCCCTCGGCCCTCGTGCTGATCGCCGCGTCCACGATCAGCCTGCAGGCCATGGCGGCCAGCATGCTGCTGATCCTGCCGTTCCAGATGGCCGTGGCGCTGGTCTATGTCCGCCGGGCCATCGGGTTCCGGTGGCGCGCCTTCGCATCCGCCGTACGGTCGAGCGCCATGGTCACCGCCGGGGCCGCGGTCGGCCCGGTGGCGATCGTTTTGCTGTCCCCGAACGGCCTGCACCTCGGCCTGCTGGAAACCGGCCTGGCCCTCGCGGCGGGGGTGGTCGGCTGGGTCACGGCCGTCATGGTCCTGCATCACCCGATCCGGGCAGAGCTTCTGGCCGCCTGGCGGATGATCGTCGACCGCCAGCGCCGCCCGGCCCTGTCCCCAGAGAATAGGTAGAAAGATGACCAAACGCGCATTGATCACCGGCGTGACAGGACAGGACGGATCGTACCTGGCCGAGTTCCTGCTTCAGAAGGGCTACGAGGTGCACGGCATCAAGCGGCGGGCGTCCTCGTTCAACACGCAGCGGATCGACCACATCTACCAGGACCCGCATGCCACCAACCAGCGCTTTGCGCTGCACTACGGCGACCTCACCGACACGTCGAACCTGACGCGCATCCTGTCCGAGGTTCGCCCGGACGAGATCTACAACCTCGGCGCCCAGTCCCATGTCGCGGTCAGCTTCGAAGAGCCCGAGCATACGTCGGACGTGGATGCGCTCGGCGCGCTGCGCCTGCTCGAGGCGACGCGCTTCCTCGGCATGGAAAAGACGACGCGCTTCTACCAGGCCTCCACCTCCGAACTCTACGGGCTGGTGCAGAGCGTGCCGCAGACCGAAACGACGCCGTTCCACCCGCGCAGCCCCTATGCGGTGGCCAAGCTCTATGCCTACTGGATCACGGTGAACTACCGCGAGGCCTACGGGATGTATGCCTGCAACGGCATCCTCTTCAACCACGAGTCCCCGCGCCGGGGCGAGACCTTTGTCACCCGCAAGATCACCCGCGCCATCGCCAACATCTCGCAGGGGCTGGAAAGCTGTCTCTACATGGGCAACATCGGCGCGCTGCGCGACTGGGGCCACGCGAAGGACTATGTCCGCATGCAGTGGCTGATGCTCCAGCAGGAGCGGCCCGACGACTTCGTCATCGCCACCGGAAAGCAGTACTCGGTGCGGGAGTTCATCACCTGGGCGGCGCACGAGGCGGGGATCGACATCGTGTTCCGGGGCGAGGGGCTGGACGAGGTCGGCATCGTCGCGGCCGTCGATCCGGATCGCGCGCCGCATGTCGCGACCGGCGACATCGTCGTGCGGATCGACCCCAAGTATTTCCGCCCGGCCGAGGTCGAGACGTTGCTCGGCGATCCCTCCAAGGCCAAGGTGCGGCTTGGATGGGAGCCCGAGATCACCGCGCGCGAGATGTGCGCCGAGATGGTGGCGGCGGACCTCAAGATCGCGCGGCGGCACGCCTTCCTCAAGGAAGGCGGCCACGACATCCCGATATCGCTGGAGCACGTGTCATGACGACGAAGATCTTTGTCGCGGGACATCGGGGGATGGTGGGCAGCGCAATCCTGCGGCTGCTCGAGGCACGGATCGCGCGCGGTGAGGACCTGTCGCTCCTCACCCGCGGGCACGAAGAGCTGGACCTTTCCAACCAGGTGGCGGTCCGCAGCTTCATGCGCGCACAGAAGCCCGATCTGGTGATCCTGGCGGCCGCCAAGGTCGGCGGCATCCTCGCCAACGACACCTATCCGGCCGAATTCATCTACGAGAACCTGATCATCCAGGCCAACGTGATCCACCAGTCGCACGCGGCGGGGATCGACCGGCTGCTCCTGCTCGGGTCGTCCTGCATCTATCCCAGGCTGGCGGTTCAGCCGATCCGGGAAAGCGAGCTGCTGACCGGCGATCTGGAGCCGACCAACGAGCCCTACGCCATCGCCAAGATCGCCGGGATCAAGATGTGCGAAAGCTACAACCGCCAATACGGCCGCGACTACCGGTCGGTGATGCCGGCGAACCTCTACGGGCCGGGTGACAACTTCCATCCCGAGAATTCGCATGTCCTGCCGTCCCTGATGCAGCGCTTCGACGAGGCGCGAAAGACCAGCGCGCCCGAGGTCGTCGTCTGGGGCACCGGCACGCCGCGCCGCGAATTCCTGCATGTCGAGGACCTGGCCGATGCCTGCCTCTTCGTGCTGGGCCTCGACCGGGACGCCTATGCCGAGAACGTCGAGCCGATGCTGAGCCACGTGAACGTCGGCACCGGCGAAGACGTGTCGATCCGCCAATTGGCCGAGATGATCGCCGAGGTCGTCGGCTTCACCGGCCGGATCGTGTTTGACGAGTCCAAGCCCGACGGCACCCCGCGCAAGCTGCTGGATGTCAGCCGGCTGGCGCGGATGGGCTGGTCGGCGCGCATTCCGCTGCGGACCGGGGTCCGCGAGACCTACCAGTGGTTCCTGTCGCAGGAACCGGCCAAGCTTCGACGTGCCTGATCGAGGGAGGTGGACATGATCACGCCAGTGCTGCTCTGCGGGGGGACGGGCACGCGCCTGTGGCCCTTGTCGCGCAAGAGCTATCCGAAACAGTTCGTTCCGCTGACAGCGGACGAGACGCTGTTCCAGGCTTCGGCCGGGCGCTTCGCGGGTGAGGGTTTCGGCCCGCCGGTCGTCGTCACGAACGTCGATTTCCGGTTCATCGTGAAGGAACAGCTGGCGGAACTGGGCATCGAACCCGCCGCCATCCTGCTCGAACCCGAGGGCAGGAACACCGGCCCCGCGGTGCTGGCCGCCGCGCTCTACCTGCAGGGCAGGGACACGGACGGCATCATGCTTGTCGCGCCGTCCGATCACGTGGTCCCGAACGTCCCGGCGTTTCACGCGGCGGTCCGCGCCGCGCTTCCCGGCGCGCGGGACGGGGCGCTGGTGACCTTCGGCGTCACGCCGACACATGCCGAAACCGGATATGGCTACCTCGAACTGGGCGAGATGCCGGCCCCCGGACGCGCCCGCCCGCTCGCGCTCAGCCGCTTCACCGAGAAGCCCGCCGCGGCCGAGGCCGAGCGCATGGTCGACGACGGGACGTACCTGTGGAACTCGGGCATGGTGCTGGCCTCGGCCAGGGGGATGGTGAATGCCTTCCGGACCCACGCACCCGACCTGATGGGGCCGGTGGTGGCGGGGCTCGACCGGGTGAAGGCCGACCTGGGGTTCCTGCGGCTCGATCCGGCCGCGTGGCGCGAGGCGCCGACCATCTCTCTTGACTACGCGGTGCTGGAAAAGGCGGCCAACGTGAAGGTGGTGCCCTTCGCCGACCGCTGGTCCGACCTCGGTGCCTGGGACGCGGTCTGGCGCGAGGCGCCGCGCGATGCCGATGGCGTCGCGACCCGGGGCCCTGCCACGGCGATCGACTGCGAAGACACCCTCCTGCGGTCCGAGGACGACAGGCTCGAGATCGTGGGGCTGGGCCTCAAGGGCGTGATCGCGGTGGCGATGCCGGATGCCGTCCTGGTCGCCGACGCCTCGCGCGCGCAGGAGGTTGACAAGGCCGTCGCCCGCCTGAAGGCCCGCAAGGTCGCCCAGGCCGAGACCTTTCCCAAGGACCACCGCCCCTGGGGCTGGTTCGAGAGCCTGGTGATCGGCGACCGGTTCCAGGTCAAGCGCATCCATGTCCACCCCGGGGCCGCGCTGTCGCTGCAATCGCACCACCACCGGGCCGAACACTGGATCGTCGTCAGCGGCACGGCCAAGGTCACCGTGGACGACATGGTCAAGCTGGTGTCCGAGAACGAGTCGGTCTTTATCCCGCTGGGGGCGGTCCACCGGATGGAGAACCCCGGAAAGGTGCCGATGGTGCTGATCGAGGTGCAGACCGGCGCCTACCTGGGCGAGGATGACATCGTCCGCTACGAAGACGTCTACGCCCGGGCCTGAACACGTGTTCAGGCGGGCGGCATCGGCCGTGCCGGGTTGCCCGCCACGACGCTCTCCGCCGCCACGTCCCGCGTCACGTTCGCGGCCATGCCGATCAGCGCGCCCGGGCCCACGGTGATCCCGTTCCGGATCGAACTGGCGCTGCCGATGTAGCAGCTGTCCCCGACCGTGCAGCCGCCCGCGATGGTCACGTTGGCGCCGATAAGGGTGAAGTCCCCGATCCGGGTGTCGTGCTGGATGACCGTGTTCGGCAGCACCACGACATGATCGCCCAGCGTTGCCCCGGCAGTGACCACCACGCCCGGGTAGAGGATCGCGCCGGTGCCGACAGACGCGCGGGCCGAGACATGGGCGGAGGGGTGGATGAAGGTCGCAAATCGGTCGCGGGGCAGGTGCAGGCTCGAAAGCAGTTCGGCCCGCCGCCGGAACGATTTTTCCGACCCGATGGTGAAGAGGAACCGGGCGTCCGGATGATCGCCGACCGTCGACAGCGGCGCGACGGGGATGCCGTGAAAGGTGTGGCCGGCCAGCGCCGGGTTGTCGTCGAGGACCGCGACCACGTCATGGGTGCTTGCCACGTCCTCGAGGATCTCGGACGCGTTACCTGAGCAACCGATGATGACGAGGCGTTGCATGATCCTTGGCCGCCGGTCCGCTGGTTCAGGGCATTAGGCGGTCTGGCGGCCCCGGTTGCAAGGCCTGCCTGCACGCGTGTTCAGATCGGCCCGGCCTTCCGCGCGGTGGCGGGTGGCGGCGTACCCTCGGCCGTGCGCCTTGGCGGGGCCTTGAGCGCGGGCAGGGCGGCGGCCATGCCGCGGTAGATCCAGACGAGCGGTCGAAAGACCCAGCCGCGCCGGGCGTGGGCCTCGGCAGCGGTTTCGAACAGGGCGCGCCGCGCGGCGGCGTGCCGTTCGTAATGTGTCATACGCGTTTCCTCGCGCCGCGCTCTCCCGGCGCGACGTCGTTCCCCGCGGGCAGGTTAGCAGAACCGCGGCTATCGCGGAAGCTGCGGATGGCCGGTCAGTCGCGTGGCGCGCCGCCCTGGAACCGGTTCTCCTGCGCGTAGTCGCAGGGCGCCTCCTGCATCTGGAGGTGCAGCGAGGTGCCCGTCCAGGGATGCGCGCGGGCAAGGTCCTCGTCGATCTCGAAGCCGAGGCCCGGGGCCGAGGGCGGGACGACGTGGCCGTCCTCGACCGTGATCGCATCCTTGATCAGCGCAGAATGGAACCCGGTCTCGATCGTCTCGATCATCAGGAGGTTCGGGATCGAGGCGGCGAAATGGATGTTGGCGGCCCATTCGACCGGCCCGCAGTAGAGGTGCGGGGCCATCTGGACATTCCACGCCTCGGCCATGGCCGCGATCTTCTTGGCCTCCCAGATGCCGCCCACGCGGCCGAGGGCGGGCTGCAGGATGGTCGCGGCCCCGGTGCGCAGCAGCGTGGCGAATTCGGCCTTGGTGGTCAGCCGCTCGCCCGCCGCGACGGGGATCGAGGTCGCGCGGGCGACCTCGGCCATGCTGTCGGGATTGTCGGGCGGCACCGGTTCCTCGAACCAGAGCGGGTCATAGGGTTCGAGCGCCTGCGCCATGCGGATGGCCCCGGCGGTCGAGAACTGGCCATGCGTGCCAAAGAGCAGGTCGGCCCGGTCGCCGACCGCATCGCGGATCGACCGGCAGAAGGTGGCAGACCGGGTGATGTCGCTGAGCGCGGGCATGTGCCCGCCGCGGATCGTGTAGGGGCCGGCGGGGTCGAACTTGACCGCGGTGTAGCCACGCGCCACGAGGTCCAGCGCGCTTTCCGCCGCCTGGTCGGGATCGTTCCAGAAGCCCGCGACGTCGTGCTGCGGCAGCGGATAGAGGTAGGAATAGGCGCGCAGCCGGTCGTTCATCCGGCCGCCGATCAGCGCATGCACCGGGCGGTCGCGATCCTTGCCGAGGATGTCCCAGCAGGCGATTTCGAGGCCCGAGAAGGCGCCCATCACGGTCAGGTCGGGGCGCTGCGTGAAGCCGCTGGAATAGACGCGGCGGAACATCAGTTCGATGTTCTCGGGGTTCTCGCCCGCCATGTGCCGGTCAAACACGTCGCGGATGACGGCGCTCTGCGCCTCGGGCCCGACCGAGGCGGCATAGACCTCGCCCCAGCCGGTGATCCCGGTGTCGGTCGTGACCTTCACCAGGATCCAGTAGTGCCCGCCCCAGCCCGGAGCGGGCGGGGCGGTGACGATGATATCGAGACTGTCGAGCCTCACCGGATCACTTCATCACGATGACGTTGCGCCGGGCGGTGCCCGTCTTGGTGTTCTCGATCGCCTCGTTGATCTGGTCGAACGCGTAGCGCCCCGAGATCAGTTCGTCCAGTTTCAGGCGGCCCTGCTTGTACAGGTCGATGATCCACGGGATGTCCCGTTTCACCACCACGTCGCCCATCATCGAACCGATGTAGCCCTGGCCCTGGCCTGCCACGACGAGCGGCGAGAAGGTGACCGTCTTGTCGCCATGCGGCAGGCCGACCATGATCACCTTGCCGCCCATCCCGAGGTAGCGGGGCGCCTGTTCGTAGACCGGGGCGGAGCCCACGGTGACGAGAACCACGTCGGCGCCACGGCCGAGGATCTTCTTGACCGCCGACCAGGGTTTCTCACCCCCGGCCGAGACCACGTCGGTCGCGCCGAATTCCTTCGCGACCTCGAGCTTTTCGTCCAGCATGTCGACGGCCACGACGCGCCGCGCGCCGGCGATCACCGCGCCCTGGATCGCGTTCAGCCCGACACCGCCCGCGCCGATGACCACGACGTCCTGGCCCACGCGGATACCGGCGGCCAGCGTGGCGGCACCGACACCGGTGATCACCCCGCAGGAGATCAGCGAGGCGACGTCCTTGGGGATGTCCGCCGGGATCGTGCAGACCTGGCTCTGGTCGACCACGACCTTCTCGGCGAACGCACCACTGGCCATCGCCTGGAAGATCGGCTCGCCATCCTTGGACAGCGGGCCCTTCATCCCGTCATAGGGCGTTTCGCACAGCGTCGGGCGGCCCGAGCCGCAGGTGGTGCACTGGCCGCAGGCGTGGATCAGGGTGACGCAGACCGAGTCGCCGACCGCAACGCCCTTCACGCCGTCGCCCACGCGGGTGACCGTGCCGGCGGCCTCGTGACCGAAGACCGCGGGGAGCGCGCGATTGAAGCCGCCCTGCTGGAAGGAGATGTCGGAATGGCAGATCGCCACCGCGTCGATCTCGACCTCGACCTGGCCCATCTGGGGATCGGCCAGCTGGATCTCCTCGATCACCAGTGGCGTGTTGTGCTCGCGGCAGACGGCGGCCTTGATGGTTTGCATGTCTTTCTCCTCCCGGTTCGACGTGACCTTGTCGGGGAGGGGTTTAGCACGCAAGCGCGAAATTCAATTCCACTTGTCGAAATTTTCGTTGCGTCACGTGGCCGCGTTCCGGTGCGGCGGCGCCCGGCGGTGCAGGCCGGGCGCGGTGGCGCGGTTCAGGCTTCGCGCGCCTTGGCGGCAAAGCGGCGCGCCTCGTGCGGGGCGGCGCCGAGGGCCTGCGCGGGGTCGAAGAGCTCCGCTGTCTCGATCCCGGGCCAAGTCTCGGCGGCGATGTCGCGCAGGTGGCGGTCTTCGGCGATGGCCCGCTTGCAGGCGTCCTTGACGGCGGCCTGTGCCTCGGGGCGGCGCATGTGCTCGGCCAGCCGGAACGACAGCGCCTCGGCGTGGATCAGCCCGGCGCTGGAGGCGAGCGCATCGGCCATGGCGGCGGGCACCGGGGTCAGGCCGGGCGCCAGCTCGCGCGCGGTCTCCAGCGCCGATGCGGCGGAGAGGACAAGCTGCGGCAGGCTGAGCCACTCGGTAAACCACGAGGCGCCGTCGCGTTCTTGTCGCGGATGACCGGCCGAGAGCATCGCGCCGTGCAGCGCCGCCACGTGCCGGGCCAGCGCGAGCAGCGCCGAGGGGCCGACCGGGTTCTGCTTCTGCGGCATGGTCGACGACCCGCCCGAGGTGCCGAGCCGCACCTCGCCGATGCCGGTCTGGGTCGACAGGATCAGGTCCTCGCCCATCTTTCCGAGCGCGGCGGCGAGCCGGGCCATCCAGCCGGTGATGCGCAGCACCGGGCCGCGGTCGGCGTGCCAGGATCGTTGCGGATCGGCAAGGCCGAGCGCCTTGGCCAGTTCCGCCCGGAGCTCTTCCGGGTGCGCGCCGAATTCCGACCCGGTGCCGGCCGCGCCCGAGAGCGACACCGGCAGTTCCTTGCGGATGCCCAGCAGTTCGCTGCGCAGATCGATCAGCGGAAAGCCCCAGTGCGCCACGACCGAACCAAAGCTGACCGGCGTGGCGTGCTGGCCGTAGGTCCGGCCGGGCATCGGCAGATCGGCATAGGCTTCGGCAAGGGTGGCGAGGTCGGACAGCAGCGCGCCAAGGCCTTCATCGAAGAGCGAGAGCGCCTGCCGCAGCCGCAGCATCAGCCCGGTGTCCATGATGTCCTGCGAAGTCGCGCCCCAATGGGCAAACTGCGCGTGTTCGGGGGCCTTCATCTCTTTCCGGAACGCGGCGACGAGGGCCGGGACAGGCACGCCGTTGGTGCCCGTCGCCTCGGCCATCTCGCCGGGGTCGAGCGCCAGTTCCATCGCGGAGCGGTGGATGAAGGCGGCCGACACCTCGGGGATAATCCCGGCCGCGCCCTGCACCTTGGCCAGCGTGCCTTCGACCAGCAGCATGGCGCGGACCTCGGCCCCGTCGGTGAAGAGCCGTCCGATCCCGCCGGTGGGGAAGAGTTTCGCGTAGAGCTGGCTGTCGTGCGGGGAGGCGGCCATCAGAGCCCCTCCGCCGCGCGGAGGATCAGGGCGGCAAGGCCCCGGGGATCGGAGAGGAAGGGGGAATGTCCGGTGGTCATGTCATGCATCTCGGCGCTGCCGTCGCGGGCCATGCGGGCCTGGTCGTCGGACGGGATGACCCGATCCTCGGTGCAGCGGATGTAGGTCTTGGGAATGTCCGCGAAATCCGGCGAAAGGCGGATCGACTCGCCATGCGGGGCAGAGGGTTCGGGGACGATGTGGCCGACGGCCTCCTCGGCCAGGGCGGGATCGACGCCGTTGTAGAGGAAGTGCGCCGCGCCCTCGGTATCGAAGATGTAGGCGCCGTCCCCCGCCCGGCGGAAGCGCGGGCGTTCGGTGGCCGAGAGGCCCTGCATCTTGCCGACCAGCGTGTCACCCTCCTGCGGGAGGAGCGCCGCGACATAGACGAGGCCCTGCACCTTTTCGGGTGCGGCCGCAGCCGCGGCGGAGATCGAGAAGCCGCCGGCGGAATGACCCACCAGCAGGGCGCCGTCGCCCGCCGCGTCGAGGATCACCTGCGCCTGGTCGGCCAGCGTCAGCGTCGCGGGATCGCGGCCGTCGCCGCCACGCCCCGGCATGTCGAGGGCCACGACATCGTGGCCCCCGGCCGCCAGAAGCGGGAGGGTCGCGTGCCAGCACCATTGGTCATGGCACGCCCCGTGGATGAGAAGAATCCGTGTCACAAGTCGAGGAAAACGGTTTCCCCGGCGCCCTGCAAGCGAATGTCGAAGCGATATTCGCCGTCCCCGGTCTTCTTGGCGATCAGCGTGTCCGCGCGGGGCCGCTGTTCGATCCGCTTCAGCAGGGGATCGTCGCCGTTGTCCTCGTCCTCGAAGTAGATGCGGGTCTGCAGGCCCACGTTGATCCCGCGCGCCACGATCCAGAGCGAGATGTGCGGCGCCTGGAAACCGCCGCTGCGCGCGGGCACCTTGCCGGGCTTCACGGTCTTCAGCTCGTACTCCCCGCTTTCGCCATGGGCGGCAAAGCGGCAGAAGCCCGAGACCTTGGGATCGGCGCCCTCCTGGCCGGGGAACTTGCCCGCGGCGTCCGGCTGCCAGCTTTCGATCATCGCGTCGCGCAGCGCCCAGCCGGTGCCGTCGATGACCTGGCCGCGGATGGTGATGACCTCACCCTTGGCGCCGTCCTCGATGGGGGAGGTCCCGATCTCGGTCTCGTAGGCGCCGGCGTTGCCCGCGAAGCTCGGCATGCAGCCGATGTGGACGTAGGGGCCTGCCGTCTGCGACGGAGATTCCTGCAGGATGTCGAGTTTCTGGACCATCACATGCCCTCCAGCTTGTTCTCGAACATGGTCTGGCGACGGCCGCGCAGGACGATGTCGAACTTGTAGGCGAGGAAGTCGAGCGGCCGCGATTTCGCCATGTCGAGGGGCGCCACCAGCCGGTCGAGGTGGCTGCGCTCGCGGATCGTGTTGGCGATCGGGCAAAGGTCGATCAGCGGGTCGCCCTGGAAATACATCTGGGAGATCAGGCGCTGGCCGAAGCTGTGGCCGAAGATCGAGAAGTGGATGTGCATCGGGCGCCAGTCGTTGCCGCGGTTCGGCCAGGGATAGGCGCCGGGGCGGATCGTCAGGAACTCGTAATACCCGTTCTCGTCCGTGATCGTCCGGCCGCAGCCGCCGAAGTTCGGGTCGATCGGGGCAAAGTAGGTGTCCTTCACGTGGCGGTAGCGCCCGCCCGCGTTGGCCTGCCAGATCTCGACCAGGGTGTGCGGCACCGGGCGGCCGAACTCGTCGAGGACGCGACCGTGCACGAGGATGCGTTCACCGACCGCGGGGCTTTCGCCCTTGGTCCAGTTGAGGATCAGGTTGTTGTCGAGCGCGCCGAGCATGTTGTGCCCGAAGCGCGGACCGGTTTCTTCCGACGGGGTCGATTCCATCGACAGAAGGGCCTGGTTCGGGGAACGCGGCACGCTGGTCTTGTAGTCCACCGCGTAGGCCGGGGGGTGGATCTCCCGGTTGCGGGGCACCAGCGGCCCGAGGTCTTCAATCATCTTTCTTGCCCTCCATCTCGGCATATGTGGCCTTGGCGATCTTGATGGCGTGGTTGGCCTTGGGCACCCCCGCGTAGATCGCCACGTGCTGCATGACTTCCTGGATGTCCTTCTTGGTCGCGCCGGTGTTGGCCGTGGCGCGGATGTGCATCGCGACCTCGTCGAAGTTGCCGAGGCCCGCGAGCAGGGCCAGCGTCACCAGCGAGCGTTCGCGTTTCGTCAGCCCGTCCGAGGCCCAGACCGTGCCCCATGCGCCTTCGGTGATCAGTTCCTGGAAGGGCTGGTCGAACTCGGTCTTGGCGGCCTCGGCGCGGTCGACATGGGCGTCGCCCAGCACCGAGCGGCGCACCTTCATGCCGGTTTCGTATTTCTCAGACATGGCCGGTCCCCTTGATGAAGTCGTTCAGGATGCGGGCGTAGTCCTCGGGCTGTTCGACGCAGGGCAGGTGGCCCGCCTTGCGGATCAGCTCGAACCGGGAGCCCGGGATGAGGTCGACGGTTTCGCGCACCAGGTCGGGCGGGGTGGAGCCGTCGTCGGCCCCCGCGATGCCGAGCGCGGGGATGCGCAGGCTGGAGGTCGGGGTGTAGAAATCGGTGCCCGCGATGGCGGCGGAACAGCCGACATAGCCCTCGACCGGGGTGGCCAGCAGCATGTTGCGCCAGGCGTGGAATTCCTCGGTCGCGTGGAACGGCTTGGCGAACCAGCGGTCCATGATCGCATCCGCCAGCGCGGCGATGCCGCCTGCGCGGACGGCCGCGATGCGGTCGTCCCACATCTCCTTGGTGCCGATCTTGGCGCCGGAGTTGGAGATCACCACCGCCCGCACCAGGTCCGGCCGCTTCACCGACAGCCCCTGCGCGATCATCCCGCCGATCGAGAGACCGACGAACAGCGCGTCCTTCACGCCCAGGTGGTCCATCAGCTTCTCGGCGTCCGAGACCAGCGTGCCCATCGAATAGGGCGCCGGCTTCACCTCGCTCAGCCCGTGGCCCCGCTTGTCATAGCGGATGACGCGCAGCCCGGCGGGCAGCTGCGGCACGATCTTGTCCCAGAGCCGGAAGTCGGTCCCGAGAGAGTTGGCAAAGACGATGGGCGCGCCCTGTGGGTCGCCCTCGTCAGCATAGTGGATCTTGATGTCTCCGAGGTCGGCGATCTTCATCAGTACGGAAGCCCCACGTAATTCTCCGCGAGCGACATCTGGGCCACCCGGGAATGTTGCAGATAGTCCAGTTCCGCCTCCTGCATCCGGGCCTCGAAATCGCCGCGGTCGGGGAAGCGGTGGAGGAGCCCCGTCATGCTCCACGAGAAGCGTTCGGATTTCCAGACCCGGGCGAGGGCCTGTTCCGAGTAATGCGTCACGCCGTGGTCGTCGCCCTGATAGGCCTGAACCAGCGCGTGGTAGAGGTAGTGCACGTCCGAGACGGCCAGGTTCAGCCCCTTCGCCCCGGTCGGCGGCACGATGTGCGCGGCATCGCCGACCAGGAACAGGCGGCCCCATTTCATCGGCTCGGCGACGAACGATCGCAGCGGCGCGATGCTCTTCTCGATCGACGGGCCGGTCTCGATGCTCTCGGCGGCCTCGGCGGGGATCCGGCGCTTCAGCTCGTCCCAGAAGGCGTCGTCGGACCATTGCTCGACCTTATCGGTCAGCGGCACCTGCACGTAGTAGCGCGACAGATGCGCGTTTCGCATCGAGCAGAGCGCAAAGCCGCGGCTATGCTGGGCATAGATCAACTCTTCCGAGACCGGCTTTGTCTCGGACAGGATCCCGAGCCAGCCGAAGGGATAGACCCGCTTGAATTCCTTCAGCACCGTGTCCGGGATGGTCTGACGCGACACGCCGTGAAAGCCGTCGCAGCCCGCCACCCAGTCGCAATCCAGCCGATGTTCGGTGCCGTCCAGCGTGTAGGTCACGTGGGGCGCGTCGGTGTCGGCGCCGTGGATCACCACACCCTCGACCCCGTGGATCACCTTGCCGTCCATCTGGTCGCGCGCCTCGTAGAGGTCGCGGGTCACCTCGGTCTGGCCGTAGACCATCACCTGTTTGCCGACGAGGTCCTTGAAATCGATGCGAAAGCCTTCGTTCCGGCAGGCGAGGTAGGTGCCGTCATGGGGAAAGCCCTCGGCGTCCATGCGCGCACCGACCCCGGCCTCGCGCAGCATCTCGACCGTGCCCCATTCCAGAACGCCCGCGCGGATGCGGCTGAGCACGTAGTCCCGGCTCTGCCGTTCCAGCACAACGGTGTCTATTCCGGCGCGATGCAACAGTTGCGACAGCAGCAGACCCGAAGGTCCGCCGCCGATGATGGCGACCTGACAACGCATGAGAACCTCCCCTGTTCGCACGGCGCAGGGTGGTGAATTTGGTTGGCAATGTCAATCAAATTCGCGACAAACGCCGCTTTCGGCTATTTCCCGCGCGACTCCAGCGCCCTTGCGAACATGGCCGGATCGACGTTTCCGCCGGACACGACCACCACCACCGCATCGCCCTCGATCTGGTCCTGCCGGGTCAGCGCGGCGGCCAGCGCCACGGCGCCGCCGGGCTCGGCCACGATCTTGAGCCGCAGGAACGCCTCGGCCACGGCCGACAGCGCCTCGTCATCGCTGACGGCAAGTCCCGGACCGCAGAGGGACGAGAGGATCGGGAAAGTCAGGTTGCCGGGCTGGGGCGTCACGATGGCATCGCAGATCGACCCGCCCATCCGGTTGTTGCGCTGGATCGCCCCGGCCGACAGCGAGCGGGCGACGTCATCGAAGCCCTCGGGCTCCACCGGGCGCACCCGCAGGCCCGGCGCGCGGTCCGACAGTGCCAGCGCGATGCCCGAGGTCAGGCCGCCGCCGCCGCAGCAGACCAGGACGTCTGCGGTCTCGACGCCTTCCTCGGCCGCCTGTTCCGCGATCTCGAGCCCGGTCGTGCCCTGGCCGGCGATCACCATCGGCTCGTCGAAGGGCTTGACCAGCGTCAGGCCGCGCGCCGCCGCCATCTCGGCCCCGATCTGGTCGCGGTCTTCCTTCTCGCGGTCATATAGCACCACCTCGGCGCCATAGGCGCGGGTGTTCGCGATCTTCAGCGCGGGCGCGTCGGCGGGCATGATGATGACCGAGGGCACGCCATGGCTCCGCGCCGCCCAGGCCACCCCCTGCGCGTGGTTGCCCGAGGAGAACGCGATCACGCCCTTGGCGCGGACGTCCGGGGCCAGCGCCGAGATCGCGGACCATGCGCCGCGTGCCTTGAACGATCCGGTGTGCTGCAGGCATTCCGGCTTCACCAGCACGCGCCGCCCGGCGATCTCGTCGATGAAGGGCGAGGACAGCAGCGGGGTGCGCCGCAGGTGGCCCGCGGTCCGGGTTGCGGCGGCCTCGATATCGGCCACCGTGATTGCGAAGTCGGTCATTTCATCTGCTCCAGCCATGCCGTCAGCGCCGCCAGCGCCTCGGGTTCGTCAAGAAAGGGAATATGGGCGCGGTCGGGCACCTCGGCCACGATCAGGTCCGGGTTGCGCCGGGCCATCTCGGACACGGTCGCGTCGGTCAGCAGGTCCGAGTTGACGCCGTGGATCACCGCGCAGGGCAGGGGCGCGACGGCGTCGAAAAGCGGCCAGAGCGCGATCGTCTCGGCCACCTCGGGCCCGGCGGTGACAACGGCGGCGAGCGCCGGGTCGTAGTTGATCTTCAACCCCTCCGGCGTGTCCCGGGTGGTGTTTCGGACATCCGCCATCCAGCGGTCGAGCGGCACGCCCGGGAAGGCCGTCGCATTGGCCTGCTGGCGAAAGGCCGCGGCCTCCTCGACCGATTTCTGCGCCGGGTCGCGCCCGATGTAGTCGCGGATCGCCTGCAGGCCCGCGCCGTTCACCTCGGCCCCCACGTCGTTCAGGGCGAGGCCCATCAGCCGGTCCTTCGCCGTGGCCGCCATCATCATCCCGATCAACCCGCCGCGCGAGGTGCCCAGCACCGCCACCTTGTCGATCCCCAGCAGGTCCAGGAGTGCCAGAGCATCCCGCATCTCGACGCCGACATCGTAGGTCTCGGGGGGCGACCAGTCGGACTTGCCCCGCCCGCGGTAATCCATGCGGATCATCCGTACACCCGCCAGGTGCGGCGCGACGAAGTCGAAGTCGCGGGCATTCCGGGTGAGCCCGGAGAGGCAGAGCAGTGGCAGGCCTTCGCCCGCCTCCTCGTACCAGAGCCGGATGCCGTCAGGCGCGGTGAAATGCGGCATCAGAAGACCCCCAGGTCAGGCACGCCCGACAGGTCGGACAGGACATGCCGCGGCTGGCCCGGCAGGCGATCGACCGGTTCGCCCCGGCGGTTGACCCAGAGCGTGACAAAACCGTAGGCCGCCGCCGCCGCCGCGTCCCAGCCGTTGGACGAGACGAATAGGACCTCCTCGGGCCGGGTGCCGAAACGCTGTCCGACGAGGTCGTAGACCGCGCGCGCCGGTTTGAAGACACCGACGCTCTCGACCGAAAGGCAGTCGTCCAGCACGTCCCCTATCCCGGCCGAGGCGACGGCGTCGCCCAGCATCCCGGGCGAACCGTTGGACAGGATCGCGGTTGCAAGCCCGCGCGCCTTCAGCGCGGCCAGCAAGGCCGGCACCTCGGGGTAGGCCTCCAGGTCGCGGTAAAGCGCCAGCAACCGGTCGCGCAGGGCCGCGTCGCCGTCCAGCGCGTGCTTCTCCAGCGACCAGTCCAGCGCGTCCTGCGTGACCTGCCAGAAATCCGTGTGGTCCCCGGCCACGGCGCGCAGCCAGGAATAGGACAGCTGCTTGATCCGCCAATCCTCGGCCAGCGCCTGCCAGCAGGCGGCCAGACGCGCCCGCCCCGGTTCCGCGGCGGCGGCGCGCGCGGCGGCGGCCACGTCGAACAGGGTTCCGTAGGCGTCAAAGACGCAGGTGGTCACAGTCATGCCCGGCCCTCCCTTTCGGCTGCCGCGCGACCCTGCCACGCGGCGCGGCGGGGCGGAAGGGGCGGTTTGCAATATGGGGACGCGGCGCTTAGGTTGGACGGCAAGACCGGGCAACCCGTAGAGATCGGCCCCGGCAAACTCACCCCTGACATGATTCATGATTGGAGCCGCCATGAGCGCAGCAAAACCGGGCGATACCGTCCGCATTCACTATACCGGCACCCTGGCCGACGGCACGACCTTCGACAGCTCGGACGGCCGCGACCCGCTGGAATTCACCGTGGGCTCGGGCCAGATCATCCCCGGCCTCGACAAGGCGATCCCCGGCATGACCGTCGGCGACAAGAAGACGGTCGAGGTGCCCTGCGCCGAGGCCTACGGCGAGCGCGAGCCGGGCGCGATGCAATCCGTCCCGCGCGACCAGATCCCGGCCGAGATCGAGGTCCAGCCCGGCCTGCAGCTGCAGGTGCAGACGCCGCAGGGCCAGGTGATGCCCGTGACGGTGGCCGAGGTGACCGAGACCGAGGTGACGCTCGACGCGAACCACCCGCTCGCCGGGCGCGACTTGACCTTTGCCATCGAGCTGGTCGAGATCGCCTGACACATTTTGGCTGACCCTCCGGTCCGCCCCGCGCTAGGCTTGCGCCGGGGCGATGACCGGAGGGACGTCATGAACGAGAGAATTGCGGCGATCCGCGATCGCATCCACGCGCTCGAAGACGAGCTGGAAGGCGAATACCACCGGCAGCGGCTGCTCTTTCACTACCACGTGGAAAGCGGACGGGTGCGGTTCGACCGCGCGGTCCTGCAGCGCCACCGCGACATGCGGCAGAGGCTTCTCGCCTTCATCACAGGCGCCCCGCTGCGGCACATCCTGACCGCGCCGGTGATCTATTCCCTCATCGTTCCCTTCGCGCTGCTCGACCTCTGGGTCTCGCTCTACCAGGCGGTCTGTTTCCCTGCCTACGGCATCCCGATGGTGAAACGGTCTGAGTTCATCCGCATCGACCGGCACAAGCTGGGCTATCTCAATTCGATCCAGAAGCTGAACTGCGTCTATTGCGGCTACGTGAACGGGCTGATCGCCTATGTTGCCGAGGTCGCCGGCCGGACCGAGGCCTACTGGTGCCCGATCAAGCACGCGATGCGCGTGCGCGGCCGGCACCGCCACTATGCCGGTTTCATGGATTACGGCGATGCCGATGGCTACGCCAGCGGCGTCGAGGCCTCCCGCAGCCGCATCCAGAAGGTGGACGCGCGGAAGGACTAGCCTGCGCCGGTCCTTCCTCTGGTCCCGTATCCCGGGGGTCCGGGGGCAGCGCCCCCGGGTTTTGCCACGGGCTCAGCCGTTGGCGGCGATGAGCTCGGCCTGCTTCACGATCACCTCGGCCTGCTTGATCGAGGCGATGTCGACCAGCCGTCCCTTGTAGACCACCGCGCCGGCGCCGGATTTCGTCGCCTCCTCCATCGCGGCGAGGATTTCCTTCGCCTCGGTCACCTTGTGCTCGGGCGGGGTGAAGACCTCGTTCGCCAGCGCCACCTGCTTGGGATGGATCGCCCACTTGCCGACCATGCCGAGCGTCGCGGACCGCAGCGCCTGCGCGCGGAAGCCCTCGTCGTCCGAGAAGTCGCCGAAGGGCCCGTCGACCGGCAGCAGGCCGTGGGTCCGGCACGACGCGACGATCGCCGCCTGCGCCCAGTGCCACGGGTCGGACCAGTATTTCTGGCCCTCGCGGAGCATGTAGTAATCCTCCTGCGTGCCGCCGATCCCGGTGGTCTGCATGCCCATCGAGGCGGCGAAATCCGCGGCGCCGAGGCTCATGGCTTCCAGTCGCGGCGAGGCGGCGGCAATCTGTTCCACGTGGGCGATGCCGGCGGCGCTTTCGATGATCACCTCGAACTTGATCGGCTTCGTGCGGCCCTTGGCCTTCTCGACCGCGGTGACGAGGGCGTCGACCGCGTAGATGTCCTCGGCGCAGCCGACCTTGGGGATCATGATCATGTCGAGCCGGTCGCTCGACTGTTCCAGCAGGTCGACCACGTCGCGGTACCAGTAGGGCGTGTCGAGCCCGTTGATCCGCACCGACAGCGTCTTGCGGCCCCAGTCGATGTCGCCGATCGCCTCGACCGCCAGCTTGCGCGCCATCTCCTTGTCGTCGGGCGCGACGGCATCCTCGAGGTCGAGGTTGATCACGTCCGCGGCCGAGGCCGCCATCTTCGGCGGCAGCTTGGTGTTCGAGGCCGGGCCGAACAGCTGGCAGCGGTTCGGGCGGGCGGCGGGCTGGGGCTGGATGCGGAAGGACATGGCGGAACCTCTCGGCAATGAAATTACGAAATCTTCGGGGTCCGGGTTATGAAATTGCGCGCATCGCTGCAAGGGGCTTTCGCGGCTGCAGCATCGCGCCGAAGGAGGATGGGCGTGCGCCCCGCCCCGTGCGACCGCGTGCCGGCGGCGCATGGCGCGCGCGAAGCGGACATCCCGCGGTTCGCGAAAGTTTCTTCGCGGGAAGTGCCGGGATTTCGGACAATCTTGCGTGCTGCGGTGCGGAAACGCTCAAATTGCAAAGCAATCCCGCGGCGAATCCTGTTTCCTGCGCAGCAACGAATTCTCCTGACGAGGACTGCCATGATCGAGACCCCGTATCTTCTGTTCCTGGGCGACGCGCCCGACCCGCTGGCCGCCAAGGTGGCGCAGGGCATCCGCGATTGGCGTCCCGACAATGCCGTCGGCCAGTTCCGGATGGACGGATGCAAGGCCGACATGAAGCTGCCCGACATGACCCTGGCCGAGGCCAAGGCGGCGGGCGCCAAGACGCTGGTGATCGGCGTGGCGAACCGTGGCGGCGTGATCTCCCAGGCGTGGAAGAAGGTGCTGATCGCGGCGCTGGAAGAGGGCTTCGACCTCGCCTCCGGCCTGCACAACCTGCTGCGCGACGAACCCGACCTCAAGGCCGTCGCCGAGGCGACGGGCCGCAAGCTGCACGACGTGCGCGTGCCGTCGGTCAAGTACCCGATCGCCAACGGCGAGAAGCGGACCGGCAAGCGCTGCCTGGCCGTCGGCACCGACTGCTCGGTCGGCAAGATGTATACCGCGCTGGCGATGGACCGCGTGATGAAGGAGCGCGGGCTGAAATCCTCGTTCCGCGCAACCGGCCAGACCGGCATCCTGATCACCGGCGAGGGCGTGCCGCTCGATGCCGTGATCGCCGACTTCATGGCCGGTGCGGTGGAATGGCTGACGCCCGACAACGACGCCGACCACTGGGACATGATCGAGGGGCAGGGCAGCCTGTTCCACGTCTCCTACTCCGGCGTGACGATGGCGCTGGTGCACGGCGGACAGCCGGATGCGCTGGTGATCTGCCACGAGCCGACCCGCGACCACATGCGCGGCCTGCCGGGTTACAAGCTGCCCTCGCTCGAGGCGGTGCGTGACATGGCGCTGGAACTGGCCAAGGTCGCCAACCCGGATTGCAGGGTGATTGGCGTCTCGGTCAACACCCAGCACCTGGGTGAGGACGAGGCCCGCGCCTACCTGGCCGAGGTCGAGGCACGGATGGGTCTTCCGGCGGTCGATCCCTACCGCCACGGCGCCGACCGGCTGGTGGACGCGCTCGCCGTGATCTGATCCAAAGGGGCGCGGGCAAGCCCGCGCACATCATCTATGACAGGGCGAGGGGGCTTTGCCCCTCGCGCTCCCCCAGGATATGAGACCAGAGGAAGGCCGGGCCATTGGATATTTCGGTTAAGGCAGAGACGTTCCGGCTGGCGCAGGTGTTCACCATCTCGCGCGGGTCGCGGACCGAGGCGAAGGTGCTGACGGTCAAGGTGACCGACGGCGGCGTGAGCGGCTGGGGCGAATGCGTGCCCTACGCGCGCTACGACGAGACGCTGGAGAGCGTGACCGAGGAGATCGAGGGGCTGCCTGCCGCCTTCACCCGGGCCGAGCTGCAGGGCCTGTTGCCCGCGGGCGCCGCGCGGAACGCGGTGGACTGCGCGCTCTGGGACCTCGAGTGCAAGCGCGCGGGCCAGCGGGCCTGGGACCTCGCCGGGCTGCCGGTGCCGGGACCCGAGATCACCGCCTACACCCTGTCGCTGGCCGAACCGGCCGAGATGGAGGCGCAGGCCGCCAAGAACGCGCACCGGCCGCTTCTGAAAATCAAGCTCGGCACGCCCGACGACATGCCCCGGCTCGAGGCCGTGCGGCGCGGGGCGCCGAAATCGAAGATCATCGTCGATGCGAACGAGGGCTGGTCGGCGCCGGTCTATGCCGACCTCGCGCCGCACCTGGTGCGCCTCGGCGTGGCGCTGGTGGAGCAGCCGCTGCCCGCGGGCGACGACGCGGCGCTGATCGGGATGGACCGCCCGGTGCCGGTCTGCGCCGACGAAAGCTGCCATGACCGCGCCAGCCTGCCCAAGCTCAAGGGCAAGTACGACGTGGTGAACATCAAGCTCGACAAGACCGGCGGCCTGACCGAGGCGCTGGCCCTGCGCGAGGCCGCGCTGGCCGAGGGTTACGAGATCATGGTCGGCTGCATGGTGGGCACCTCGCTCGCCATGGCGCCCGCCACGCTGCTGGCGCAGGGGGCGATGGTGACCGATCTTGACGGCCCGCTGCTTCTGGCGGAAGACCGCGACGCGCCGCTGCGTTTCGATGAAAAGGGCGTCTACCCGCCCGAAGCGACCCTCTGGGGCTGACAGGACATTTAGGAGACTGATGATGAGCCGCACCGTCTACGTGAACGGGGACTACCTGCCCGAGGAAGAGGCCAAGGTGTCGATCTTCGACCGCGGCTTCCTGATGGCCGACGGCGTCTACGAGGTGACGAGCGTCCTGGACGGCAAGCTGGTCGATTTCGAGGGTCACGCCAAGCGGCTTGAGCGCTCGCTGAAGGAGCTCGACATGGCCGCGCCCTGCACCATGGACGAACTGCTGGAGATCCACCGCGAGCTGGTCAGGGCGAACGGGATCGAGGAGGGGATGATCTATCTCCAGATCACCCGCGGCGCGCCCGGCGACCGGGACTTCGTGTTCCCCGATCCGGCGACGACGCCCTCGACCATCGTGCTCTTCACCCAGTCGAAGCCCGGCCTCGCCGACAACCCGGTGGCGAAGACCGGCATCAGCGTGATCTCAATCGAGGACATCCGCTGGGGCCGCCGCGACATCAAGACGGTGCAGCTGCTCTACCCCTCGATGGGCAAGATGATGGCCAAGAAGGCGGGCGCCGATGATGCCTGGCTGGTCGAGGACGGGATGGTGACCGAGGGCACCTCGAACAACGCCTACATCGTGAAGGGCGGCAAGATCATCACCCGCGCGCTGTCGAACGAGATCCTGCACGGGATCACCCGCGCCGCCGTCCTGCGGTTCGCCCGCGAGGCGCAGATGGAGGTCGAGGAGCGGTCCTTCACCATCGACGAGGCCAAGGATGCGGACGAGGCGTTCTTCACCTCGGCCTCGGCCTTCGTGATGCCGGTGGTCCGGATCGACGGCGCCGAGGTCGGCACCGGCAAGCCGGGGCCGGTCGCTGCGCGGCTGCGGGAAATCTACCTGGACGAAAGCCGCAAGGCGGCTGTCTGAACCCGGATCGCGCGGCGCCCGTGGCGCCTGCAGGCGGGACCTGACGGCACGATGCAAACGGGGTCGCACGGGGGTGCGGCCCCGTCTTCGCGTGGGCCACGTTGCGGCGCGGCACGTCAACGTGAAGGGCGCGCGGCTTGTCCCGGCGCGGGATGGCCGCAAGTCTGGTGCAGGTGCCAGGCTCTGCGTGGCACGGCAGAGAAGGAGAACCCAGATGAAACGCATTGGACGTGTCACGCCCGTCCTCGCGGTGGCCGTTGCGGTGGTTTCCGCGGGTGCCGTGATGGCGCAGGACGCCCGGACGGGCCGGGCCGTCGCGCCAGCCACCGACGAGGTTGGCCGGGTGGTCGGGCAGGTGACCCAGGCCGACCGGGTCGAGGTGGTGCCGACTCGCAGCGTCTATGACCCGTACGAGGCCTACATGATCGGCCAGCCGACCGTGCGTCAGTACGTGTTCGAGCGGGACGCAAGCGCCGATACCCTGGGCGGCAATCCCAAGGACGAGGCGGCGCGGCTGCGCTGAAAGGCCCCCCTGACAGCCACGGGCCGCCCCTTGTCCAAGGGGCGGCCCGTGGCATGCCTGGTTCCCGCCGCCGGCCCAGGGGTGGGAGAAATCCGGCGGCGGGTCCGGTGCGCGGCCCAGCGGGGCGGGAGGCCCCATGACCGGCGTCCGGAAAGCCCGGCGGGCGCTTGGGTTCAGGTTCCGCGCCCGCCGGGAAGCCCCTAGCGCAGCGGCCGCACCAGGCAGGACGATGTGCCGAGCGCCAGGACCCGGCCCTTGGCGTCCACCGCGCGGCCCTCGGCCGTGGCGATCTGGCGGCCGCGCGTCAGCACCCGTCCGGTCACCGTGACCTCGCCGGTGTCGGCGGTGATCGCCTTGACGAACTTCACGTCGGTGTCGAGCGAGACATAGCCCTCGCCCGCGGCAAGGGTGGTCTGCACCGAGCAGCCGAGCGCCGAGTCGAGCAGGGTCATCACCCAGCCGCCGTGCACGATCCCCATGGGGTTGTAGAAGGCGTCGGTGGGTGTGCCGCGGAACTCGGCCTCTCCCTCGCTGACGGTGGTCAGGATGAAATTCAGAGTCTCGGCCATGGTCGGGGCGGGAAGCTCTCCGGCTAGCATGGCGTTCAGCATCTCGAGCCCGGTGAGGCCGGCGACCTGGTCGGGACGGGCCAGGCCGAAGCTCACGGGCTGGATGGACTGGGAAAGGGTCATCGGCTAGCATCCATTTGTATGGCTATGCATCTAAAATCCATGCATATGCATCGAAGTCAAGGGAAGACTGTGGCGGAGGCGGAAATGTGCGCGGAAGAGATCGAGACGACAGAGGCGGTCGAAGAGCTTCTGACCGGCAGTTGCTACTGCCTGGCGCTGCGCCGGGCGTCGCGGCGGCTGATCCGTCGATACGACGCGGTGCTGGCCGAGCACGGGCTGACGATCGCGCAATTTTCGCTGTTGCCGTGGATCCACGTGATGAAGCGCCCGACGGTGCAGCGGCTGGCCGACAAGACCGAGATGGACCAGTCGACGCTGTCACGCGGGCTGGCGCTGCTGGAGCGCGACGGGCTGGTGACCTCGGACGTCGATCCCGAGGACCGCCGCCAGCGGATCCTGCGCCTCACGGAAGAGGGGGCGCGGCGCATGGTGGCGGCCTCGGAGGCATGGAAGGCCGCGCAGGACGAGGTCGCCCGTGACATGGGCGCCGAGGATATCCTGTCGCTGATGCAGGGTGTCGACCGGCTGGGCCGGTAGGCGCGGCCACCGGTCCATGCGCCTTGTGCAATCCTGCACATACTGCTTAGCAAATTAATCTGAACTGTTCAGTTTAGTAGTAAATACGACGCTATGAGGCCCATAAACGACATCATCGGTGCGTTTCGTAACGGTTTTGTGAAATTCATGATCTGGCGCAAAATCGGGAAACTTTGCCTCAAGCAGCTGAAATATAATGAATATCCTTTCAAGGCACCGCCAAGAAACCTTGTTCATCCGGCGTTCCCTTGTCTCTGTGCGTAAATCTTGAAGGTTCCGCCGAAGAGGGCCACATCCCCGTCAGTCGAGGGCAAACAACCCGCCCTCGCAGACAAAAGGATGAAAGACATGAAACTCGCAACCCTGACTTCCGGCGCACTCGCAACCGTCCTCCTCGCTGGCTCGGCCCTGGCCTATGCCCCGGCAGATGCCAACGTTCCGACCCGCGAATACGAAGTGGGTGTCGTGACGGCAGAGCCGACCACCGGCGAAGCCATCAAGGTCGACACCGCGTCGGTCTACTCCCCGCGTGAACAGGCCCTGATCGGCCAGGACACCGTGAACCAGTACGTCTTCTCGTCGAACGAGAACGCACAGGGCAAGACCGCGGCTCAGTACCGCTGATCGGCATGACGTGCCGAGGTGATCTCTCAGGCGCCCGACGGTGGGTGCCCCTGGTGCTGGCGGCGGGGCTCAGCCTCTCCGCCAGCGCTGCCGCGGCCTACATCGGCCCGGATGCAGAAGATCCCCCTACGGATGGGGGCTGAGCGAGTTGAGCCAGCCCCTTCCGTTGCCGGCCCCCGCCACCGTGATCGACATGACGACCCGCCAGGACGGCGAGGCACCGGTCACCGACGCGCGGGACTGACGGCGCCCCTTTTTCTACTGACGTTTCATCTGGATCGCCGGGAACCACACGCCCGGAACGATCCTGATGTCGATTCTGCCCCGCGGCTCGAACCCGAGCGCGCGGTAGAACGGCTGGGCGGTCAGCGTGCTCTGACAATGCAGCACGTCGACGCCCGCCGCCTCGGCCGAGGCGAACACCTTCTCCATCAGCTTGCGCCCCATCCCCGCCCCGGCATGGTCCGGATCGGTGGCGACGTGGCGCACGTGCCCCTCGCCGCGCCGGCCCGCCGCGCCGTGCGGCGAGGCGTCGGTCCAGCCGCCGGCCGCCAGCGGGCGGCCGTCGTCATCCACCGCGACGAAATAGGTCCCGCAGCGCATCAGGCGCGGGTTGGCACGGGTCAGGTAGGGCAGGGCATCCCGCAGCACCTGCGGCGCGTAGTCCGGCGCCAGGAGCGCCCTGTAGGACCGCGCAAGCAGCGTCGAGACCCGGTCGAGGTCTCCGGGAACGGCGGGTCGGATCGTGATCGTGGGGGCCATGTGGGGTTTCCTCTGCCCGTGTGGGGGGGGAGGCGCAACCCTGGAAGCAAAAGAGCCGCGCTTCTGTGGCGCGGCTCTGCATCGTCTTGTCGGAGGGGGCGATCTTACTTGATCTTGCCTTCCTTGTATTCGACGTGCTTCCGCGCGACGGGGTCGTACTTTCGTACGGTCATCTTCTCGGTCATGGTACGGGCGTTCTTCTTGGTCACGTAGAAGTGGCCCGTGCCCGCGGACGAGTTCAGGCGGATCTTGATGGTGGTCGGCTTCGCCATTGTGCTGTCTCCTGCGGCGGGACGGGTGGTGGCCCCGCGAAATCTCTTGAACTGCGCCTTTTACTCAAGGTCGGGGGCGAGTCAACTCCCCACGGCGCAAAAAGGGGATTTTCCGCCGTTCAACCGAACGGCAATCCCTTGAACACCCCGGTCAGGGTTGTCGAGGTGATGAACCCGCGTTCGACCGCGATGCGGATCGCCTCGGCATTCGTGGTCACGCCCAGCACCTTCCGCGCGCCCTTCAGCCGGTGCACCACGGCGGTGCGGGAAATTCCCAGCTCGCCGCAGATCTGGTCATAAGTCAGCCCGGTCTCGAGCAGCTGCAGCACCTCCTGCTGGTGGCTCTTGAGGCCCGGCAGCCGTGCGACCACGGCGTGCAGGCGCAGGAACACGTCGAAGATGGCGTCGATCTCGGGGTCCGAGAATTCCCTGTCCGCCCGCCCCGCCGTCCCGAGCGACCGCGACTCGCGCGGGCCGGTGCTCAGCGTCAGGCCGAAGCGATAGCCGAATCGCGCCGCCTCTCCCATCACGCCCAACGGATCCTGCAGGTCGATCTCGGACCAACGGGCAGTTCCGGTGTTGGCAATGCCCCAGACCACGCCGGGATCGGCGAGGATGAACTTGTTCAGCGCATAGTGGATCCGCCAATCCTCGCGGTAGGTGCCGCGCACGATGGTCGGTCGGGAATACCGAAAATGAAAGCCGCAATTGTACCCGTCCTCGCAAAGCGAATCCATTTCCAGGAACAATGGGGTCAGTTCGTCCATACGTTTGCGTCTTTCCGTTCAATGATGGATGATCACAATTCTCGATGGATAACAACTCTGACGCGACGGTGCGGTTGCCGGGAATTTGATTTTCTTCGATCAATTACCCTGGGGAGTGGGGTTCTACGTTTATGGTTTCCCTTACGTCATAGTCCTTTGGGTCTATTGTCCACACTTTAGCGTGGCAACGGCGGCACTCGCCTTTCGCGATATCGGCGTTGCCGTGCCGAGAACCGCGCAGTCGGCGGACTTTCGCCTTCTATTATGGGCGACCGGCGCGGGCCGGGCGCCTGCGCCTTTTCCGACCGCCAGCCCGGAGCCGTGTTTCGAAAGTGGGGGGTGAGTATGTCGGACGACAGTTTTGGCGTCGAACGGAGCGATGAAACCATCGTGCCGCGCAAAAGCCTGTGGATTGCCCTCGGGCTTACCGTTCTATTCGGGCCGGTCGGGCTTTTCTATTCCACTATCGTCGGTGGCATCTTCATGACGTCGATTGCCGTGATCATCATCGGCGTGACCCGGGATACCGGCGTGCTGTTGATCTGGCCGGTCTGCATCGCCTGGGGATTGATGGAGGCGGTCCGAGTGCCGCGCAGCCACCGGAAATTCCATTAGACCTCAGGCGGTTTCGGTGTCGATCCAGATCGTCACCGGGCCGTCGTTGACCAGCGACACCTTCATGTCGGCCCCGAAGCGGCCGGTTTCGACACTGGGGCCAAGCGCGGCGAGCGCGGCGGCAAAGGCCCGGTAGAGCCGGTTCGCCTCGTCCGGGGCGGCGGCGCCGGAAAATCCCGGCCGGTTGCCGCGCCGGGTGTCGGCGGCCAGCGTGAACTGGCTGACCACAAGTGCCGCGCCCCCGGTGTCGAGCAGCGCGCGGTTCATCTTGCCCGCCTCGTCCTCGAAGATGCGCAGCTTGGCGATCTTGGCCGCCAGCTTCTCTCCGACCGCCTCGTCGTCGCCAGGCACGGCGCAGACCAGGATCAGCAGGCCGGCACCGCACTGACCGACCACCTCGCCGTCGATCCGCACCGCCGCCTCGGACACCCTCTGGATCAATGCGCGCATGGTTCAGCCCCGCATGTCGAGGATTTCGGACAGCGGTGCCCGTTCGGTGCGGAAGGCGTTCGCCGGGTGGTCGCGATCCTCGTAGCCGAAGGTGATCGCGCAGAGGATCAGCCGATCCTCGGGAATCGCGAAGTGGTCGCGCAGCAGGGGCGCATGGGCCGCGACGGCCGCCTGCGGGATGCAGCCCAGGCCAAGCGCCTCGGCGGCCAGGCAGAAGGCCAGGATGAAGCCGCCGCAGTCCATCGCGCCGTAGGGGCCCAGCTCGGCCCCAGAGGTCAGGATCGCGGTGTGCGGCGCACCGAACAGGCGGAAGTTCTCCATCGCCTGCCGCGCCGATCCCTCGCGGTCGCCCTTTTCCACCCCGACCGCCTCGTAGAGCTGCCAGCCGCAGGTGCGCCGCCGGTCGCGGTGTTGGCCGGTGTAGCCCTCGGGAAAGGCCATGTCGGGATGCCCGCCTTCGGTCGAGGTGGGGCTGGCCAGCATCTTTTGCCGCAGCGCCTCGGTCTCGTCCGGGCGGGTGACGATCACCTGCCAGGGCTGGGAATTGCACCAGGACGGCGCGCGCCCCGCGGTCTGCACCAGCGTCTCGATCACCGCGTCGGGCACGACCTCGTCGGTGAAGGCGCGGCAGGAATGCCGGCTGGTCAGCAGCCCGGCGAGGGTGTCGAGGGAGTGGGTGTCTTTCATCATTCTCATCCTGACTGCGATACGAGGAGGAACAGGATCACGAAGATCAGCGCCACCGCGACGGCGCCCGCGATCTTCCATGCCGAGTAGGGCCGTTCGCCCTGCACCCGCCCGGTGCGGCCGTTGACCACGAAGCGGTAGGTCCTGCCCTGGAACTTGTAGGCCGCCAGCCATACCGGCAGCAGGACATGCTTGAAGGTCACGTCGGAAATCCGGGTGTCGATGCCGTTGACCTGCTGCGCGTCGCCGCCGATGTCGAACTTCACGTCGCGCAGGATGACCTGGTCCATCTTGGCGCGGGCCTCGGTGTAGCCGTCTTCCAGCTCCACCTGGTAGGCCTCGGCCCGGAACCCGGCCAGGAACTGCGGCCGGTAGGGCTCCAGCGCCGAGAGGTCCCAGGGTTCCAGCCCGTCGGTGTAGGTCTTGGGCAGCGAGCGCGAGGCCAGCACCACCACGTCGTCGAAGAACCGCGCGACCCGCCCCGAGGCGGGATGCCAGCGGATCTTCTGCACCTGGATGGTCTGCCGCTTGCCGTCACGCATGACGCTCTGCGACTCGTAGTAGATCGTGCCGCGCGCGCCGGTGTAGTCCGACCGGGTCTGCGCATCGAAGGTCCAGTAGGGGACGTAGATGCCCTGCATCCTGCGCCCCTTGCGGGCATAGTCCTTGAGCCCGTTCGGCGCGAACCACAGCGCGCCCAGCCAGTCCGACATAGCCCTGCGCGCCGTCGCCTCGTCCAGGGCGAAGGGCAGCACGCCGCGCGGCTTGATGTGCCGGTTGACCCCGGTGTCAGTGACGACGGGCGTGGCGCAGAACGGGCATTCGGTGGCGTGGATGTCGGGGTCGAACTCCACCTCGGCGCCGCAGTTGGGGCATTTCGAGGTGCGGGTCTCCTCGACCTCCATCGCGGGCAGCTTCGCCTCGAGCGCGGCGCGGAAATCCAGCTCCTGGATCGTCTGGACCTGCGGCGCGGGCGTCTCGACGGTTTCGGTGTTGCCGCAGAAATCGCAGATCAGCTGGCCCGATGCGGGGTCGTACCGGTAATCCGCTCCGCAGTTCGGGCAGGGAAAGCGATGCTCCGCGCGGGCGTCTGCGGGGGCGGTGTCGGGCGGCATGAAGAAGTCTCGGTTGCGGCAGCGGAACGGGGCCCACCTTCGGCGCGGTGCCCTGGATGGTCAAGGCCGGCCCGGAGCGGACCGGCCGCGGCTCAGGCGCCCGGCGGGGGCGGCGGCATCACGGTGAATAGCTGGGCCAGTTCGGCCACGTCCTCGGCCCGCTTCCAGCCGTCCTGCCCGGCGGTCCAGACCAGCGTCTCGCGGGTCAGCCCGCCCTCGGTCACCATCCGGCCAAGCCGCGCCTTGCTGAAGGGGCCGGTGGTCTGGCCGTTCTCGGCGATGTGCCAGACATGCTCGACGGGTGGCGGCGGCGGGGGCGGGGTGGCGGCCACCGGTGCCGCGGCGGGGGGCTGTTGCGCGGGCATCGAGCCCCACGGCCCCTGGCGGCCCAGGGCGGCGCCCATGGCCATGCCCATGCCCGCCCCGATCCCGGCCCCCATGCCGGAGTTCGGCGTCTCGGCCGCCTTGCCCATGGCCTCGGCCGCGGCGAACTGCGTGTACTTGCCCAGGTCGCCGACGATCCCCATCGAGGTGCGCTTGTCCAGCACCTCCTCGACCGCGGGCGGGAGCGAGATGTTCTCGACGTAGAGCTCCGGCATCTCCATCCCGTACTGGGACAGCGTGCCGCCGATCTCCTTCGCCACCAGCTTGCCCAGGTCGCGGGTGTTGGCCGCCATGTCGAGCACCGGGATCCCCGACGAGGCGACGACGCGCGAGAATTCCTGCACGATGATGTTGCGGACCTGGAAGCTGATCTCGTCCATCGTGAATTCGCCGTCGGTGCCGACGATTTCCTGCATGAAGCGCGCCGGGTCGGTGACGCGCACCGTGTAGGTGCCAAAGGCGCGCAGGCGGACGGGGCCGAATTCCGGATCGCGGCAGATGATCGGGTTCTTGGTGCCCCACTTGAGGTCGGTGAAGCGGGTGGTGTTGACGAAGTAGATCTCGGACTTGAACGGCGACTTGAAGCCGTGGTCCCAGTGCTGCAGCGTCGTCATGATCGGCATGTTGTTGGTCTCGAGCATGTAGAGACCCGGGGTGAAGACGTCGGCCAGCTGTCCCTCGTGGACAAAGACCGCCGCCTGGCCCTCGCGCACCGTCAGCTTGGCGCCGTACTTGATCGCGTAGCCCTGCCGTTCGAACCGCCAGACCAGCGTGTCGCGGGTGTCGTCGGTCCAGTGGATGACGTCGATGAATTCGCCGCTCAGGAAATCGAAAATGCCCATGGTGACCTCGAAATGGCTTCTGCCCTAGCTATGGCAGGTTTCGTCGGGGCAGGGAACCGCGCGGGCCCCCTGCGTTCAGCTTGGCCCGCCGGTCAGCGAGGCCGCGATTTCGGACACGATCGGCCGGGCCTCGTCGGGCGTCATGCCCGGGCGCAGGCGCGGATCGTAGAGCATCCTGAGCAGCATCTCGTCATGCGTCGTCAGCAATGCAAATTCGTCGTCGTCGTTGAAGATCGACGGCCGCGCCTCGGGGCTGTCGTTGGCCAGCCCGAGGCCCTGGGCCATCTCCTCGTGATAGCAGCTCTCGCGCATCAGGTCGGGATGCTCGGCCCGGACAAAGGCGATCGCGCGGCGGTACTCGTAATCCGACCCGCCGCCGGAAAAGGCGACGACGAGGCAGTGGATCGACCGGGGCAGGGTGCGGAAGATGTCGAGCGACCCGTCGCTGATCGACGGCACCAGCTGCCGGATCCGGCGCAGGGCGTCGTCGCGGTCATCCTCGCCCATCACCAGCACGTGGAAGTTCGCGGGGCCGCGCGTCACCGTCACAGAATGGCCGGTGACACGTGACAGGCGGGCGGCGTAGTCGGTCACCGTCTGGCGGTCGAGCGCGCGCTGGGCCTCGGGCACGGTGGCCCCGAACTCGACCCCGATGCGCACCGGTCCGGACCAGCGGCGCAGGTGCGACGGCGCATCTGACACCGCCTGCAGGCCGCCGCCGCGGGCGTATTCGTCGTAGAGCGCCACCCGCTCGAAGTTCTGCGCCAGCTGCCGGGCGTTGAACGGCGTGTCGATGCCGCCGCCGTCCTGCCGCAACAGGCCCTGCGCCAGCAGGTCGGCCTGCACGCGGGAATAATACTGTCGCAGCTCCTGCGAGCGTTCCGAGGGTTCGGCCACCTCGGACGGCGGCGGCACCAGCCCCGGTGGCCTGAGCCGCGGCGTCATCGAGGGGGCGGTGACTTCGGCACAGCCCGCCAGAACGGCGGCGGCCAGCGCCGCCGAAAGGATCGCAGGTTTGACGCGCACGATCTGCCCTTAGTGTTGCTGCGGCACCGAGGTCGCGGTCGTGTCGCCCAGCCCGGTTGCCTTGGCCTTGGCACTGGCCAGCGTGTCGCGCAGCTCGGCCTCCATCTTCTGCAGGTCGGCCTCGGCGGCGGCGCGCTTGGCCTTGCCTTCGTCCGCGATCTGCAGGCTTTCCTGGATCGTACCGATCAGGTCGGCATTGGCCTGCTTGACCGCCTCGATATCGAAGACGCCGCGCTCCATCTCCTGCCGGATGACCTTGTTGCTGTCGCGCAGGTTCTTGGCATTCGCGGTCAGAAGCTCGTTGGTCAGGTCGTTGGCCTCACGCACCGCCACGGCCGCCTCGCCCGAACGCTGGATGGTCACCGCCTGGGCCAGCTGGGTCTCCCACAGCGGCACGGTGTTCACGAGGGTCGAATTGATCTTGGTCACCAGCGACTTGTCGTTCTCCTGCACCAGCCGGATCGAGGGCAGCGACTGCATCGTCACCTGGCGCGTCAGCTTCAGGTCGTGCACCCGGCGCTCCAGGTCGTCGCGCGCGGCGCGCAGGTCGCGCAACTCCTGCGCCTTCATCACCTGGTCGTTCTCGGCGGCGGCCTGCACCTCGGCCTCCTTCGACGGGATGTCGCCGGTGTCGAGGCCCTTCAGCTTCTCCTCGCCCGCCGCGATGTAAAGCGCGAGCTCGTCGTAGAAGCCCAGCGTCTTGTCATAGAGGATGTCGAGCGACTTGATGTCCTTCATCAGCGTGTGCTCGTGCTTGAGCAGGTCGTCGGTGATCTTGTCGATCTGGTCCTGCACCTCCTCGAACTTCGCGGTGAACTTGGCCAGCGGCGTCGCCCGACCCAGGAGCTTGTCCCACCAGCTGCGTTTGCGGTTGATGTCGAGCTCTTCGTTCGAGAAACCGCGGATGGTCGACACGATGTCGCGCAGGCTGTCGCCGGCCGGGCCCACGTCCTTGTTGCGCACGTCCTGCAGCATCGCCTGGCTGATCTCCTGCAGCTCGGCCTGGGCGGCGCTGCCGAACGAGACGATGGAATTGGTGTCGGTCATGTCGATCTCGGCCATGCGGGTGCGGATGGCATCGGCCACGGCCGGTTCCGCCTGGGCCAGCGGCACGACGTCTCGCGCCGGTTCGGGCAGCACGGTGTGCGTCACTTCCTCGACCATCTTCTCGGATTCCGCGGCTTTGTGGCGAACGGTATCGGACATGAACTTCACTCCCTGTTGCGGGGCGACGTGACCCCTTCGCGTTGCAGCCGCTCGCGCAGCACATCGATTTCGACGGTCAGGTCGCTGCGGTCGTCAAGCAAGAGCTTTTCGGTCCGGGCGGCGAAATTCTGCTCCAGGTCGGTCAGAAGCGCCTCGTAGGACTGGCGGGCACCCTGGCTGTGGTTGCGCTGGTAGATCTCGACGAACTTCACCGTCGCGTCGCGCGCGCCCATCAGGTAGACGCCCAGGAACCGCCGCGCCGCGGTCAGGTCGCGGGGGTCGTTTTCCACCGTGCGGATCATCTGCGTGGCGGTGTCGCGGAACCCGGCCACCCGGCCCGACAGCGCCCGGTCGCGCAGCGTGTCGATCTGCGCCTGCATGGTCTTGAGGTAGGCCTCGGCCTCGTCCACCACCCGGGCGACGCGGTCCTGCTGGTAGGTGTCCACGCCCTCGGTCATCTTGTTGCGGAGCGGGTCCGGCCCGAAGGACGCGAGGTGCAGCGCCCCGGTGATGACGCCGTAGATCACCGAAGAAAGCACGTCGGCGCCGTGCACCGTGGCCGCCAGCCCGGTGCCAAGCGCGATGCTGGCCGATCCCAGCATCTTGCGCGGGATGGCGGGGCGGCGGGCGATCTTGCGGTCGTGGTACGCGGCCTCGGCCCTCAGCCCTTCGCGCGTGAGCCAGGCACCCAGCAACCAGAGCCCCGCGCCGACCAGCCCGGTTGCAAGTCCGATCGCGCCCGATCCCAGCGACATGAAGGCCAGCACCACCGGCGGCACGAACAGGATGTTCGACCGCGCGCCGGCCGCGTCGGGGCGGTCGAGCTTGCGGCGGCTTCTGGGGGGCTGCGGGGATTGTCCGGGCTGCGACTGGCCCTGCGGGCTGTACTGCCCGCCATAGCGTTGCGCCATCAGTCGGCCCCCAGCCATCCGGTGGCGACGCCGAACATCACCACGATCAGAAGGGCATAGGACGCCTTCTGGATGGCGCCCGTGCGCCGGGGCATGGCAACGTCGGTGCTGCCCACCGGCCGACGCAGGACCGAGGCGATCAGCGAGGCCGCGGCGACCAGTGCGGCAATCAGGACCACTATGAGGATCAGCCGGGACATCGCTCCCCCTCGTGTTGGTGACGGGTTCAACATAGGTGCCGCATGCGCGATGCGCCACCCTGCCGATGCGCGCGCGCCGACGGCTCAGGCGCGGCGCGGGCGGCGGGTCCGGCGGACCGGCTTGGCGGGCTGCGGCGCATCCTCTTCGAGGCCCAGCTGGTCGCGCATCACGCGGGGGCGGATCTCCTCGACCGCGCCGACCTTGAGCGTGCCCAGCTGGAACGGCCCGTAGGAGACGCGGATCAGCCGGTTCACCGCGAACCCGATCGCCTCCATCGCGCGCCGGATCTCGCGGTTCTTGCCCTCGCGCAGGCCGACCGTGGCCCAGGCGTTCGCGCCCTGCTGCCGGTCGAGCGTGACCTGCATCGGCTGGAACCGTTCGCCGTCCAGCGTGATCCCCTCGCGCAGGGCGTCGAAATCGCTGTCCTTCGGCGTGCCCTTGATCCGCACCCGGTACTTGCGCATCCAGCCGGTGGCGGGCAGCTCGAGCTTGCGCTTGATGCCGCCGTCGTTGGTCAGCAGCAGCAGCCCCTCGGAATTCAGATCGAGCCGGCCAACCGTCATCACCCGGGGCAATCCCTCGGGCAGCTTGTCAAAGATCGTGTCGCGCCCCTGTTCGTCTCGGGTCGTCGTCACCAGCCCGGCAGGCTTGTGGTAGAGCCAGAGCCGCGCGGGCTCCGGCGCGTCGAGCGGCTTGCCGTCGACCTCGATCCGGTCCTTCGCGGTGACGTTCAGCGCCGGGCTGGCCAGCTGCTTGCCGTTCACCTTCACCCGGCCCTCGGCGATCATCTTCTCGGCGTCCCGGCGCGACGCGATGCCGGCGCGGGCCAGCACCTTGGCGATGCGATCGCCCTCGACGGGCTTGGCCGCGTCCGGTTTCGGCTTGGGCTTCTGCACCCGCGCGTCAAGCTTGCGCGGCCCGGTGGCCTTGGGCTTCGGGCGGGGCGGCGTGGCGGAGGGGGGCGGTTTGCGGGCCATGCCCCGGCTTATCCCGAATCCGCGACCGGCGGAAGCGGACTTGCGATGCGGCGGGCAGCGCGGCAGGAAGGGGCGATGACATTCGCCACGCATATGGAAACTGCGCTCGACGAGGCGCGGGCGGCCGCCGCCCGCGGCGAGGTGCCCGTGGGCGCCGTCCTCGTCGCGCCCTCGGGCGCCGTGGTGGCCCGTGCCGGCAACCGCACGCGCGAACTGTCGGACCCCTCGGCCCATGCCGAGATGCTGGTGATCCGCGCCGCCTGCGCGGCGGCGGGCAGCGAACGGCTGCCGGGCCATGTCCTCTATGTCACGCTGGAGCCCTGCGCGATGTGCGCCGCCGCCATCGCCGCCGCGCGGATCGCCCGAGTGGTCTATGGTGCGACGGACCCGAAGTCCGGCGGGGTGGCCCATGGCGCGCGGGTCTTCACCCACCCCCAGGCCCACCATGTCCCCGAGGTGATCGATGGCATCGGCGCGCAGGCGGCCGAGGCACTTCTCAGGGATTTCTTCGCCGCCCGCCGTGGCGCCGCCGATTGACAAACCCGCCCCGCGCCGCCGTTATGCCCCCGGTTTGATCGGGAGTGAGAGCATGGCGAACCTGCGCAGCGTGTTGGACGGTTTCACCGGCGAGGGCGACATCCAGCATGTCGAGGCGCCCGAGGCCTGGACCCAGGGCCGCACGCTTTACGGCGGCATGACCGCCGCGCTCTGCTGGCACGCCGCGACCCGCGCGATCGCCGACCTGCCGCCCCTGCGCGCGGCGCAGGTGGCCTTCATCGGCCCGGCCTTCGGCACGCTCGACTTCACCTGTGACCTGCTGCGGCGCGGTCGGAACTCCGCCATCGTCGAGGTCGCCTGCAAGACCGCCGAGGGCCATGCCGCCAAGGCGCTTTTCACCTGCGCCAACCCGCGCGACAGCAGCGTGTCGCACGACCTCACGCCCGGCCCCGAGGCCCCCCCGCCCGAGACGGTCGAGGATTTCCACCGCAAGCCGCCCAAGGCGCTGGCCTTCCCGCAGAACTTCGACATCAAGCTGGTGCGCGGCGGACGGCCGCTGTCGGGCGGTGCGCCCGAGATGCTGGTCTGGGCCCGGCTGAAAGAGGACGAGGGCGTCGATCCCGTCACCGCGCTGCTGGCGCTGGCCGACGTGCTGCCGCCCGGCGCGATGGCCGAGATGCCGGAATGGGGCCCGGTCTCGACCATGACCTGGGGGGTGGATTTCCACCATCCCGTCACCTCGCGCGGATGGCACCTGCTGCACACCTACAGCGACCAGGCCGCCGACGGCTACTCGCTGCAGGGCTCGGACATGTGGGATGCCGAGGGCCGTCGCGTCCTGACGGCCCGGCAGGTGGTCGCGATCTTCGGCTGACCTCACCCGGCGGGGCGGCTGATCCCCAGCGTGTCGGCCAGCAACGCCCAGGTCGCCGCCTCGAACCGCTCCGGCCATTCGACGCCCCAGCGTTCGGCGCAGGCCCGCGCCCGCGGCAGGAACTCGGCCGCGTAGGCCAGGTGCGCCGCGACCAGCGCCTCCTTGTCCGGCGCGGGGATCGGCAGGGCGGCCAGCGCCGCCTTCTGCTCGGCGGTGATCAGCCGGTTCAGATGCAGCGCGCCACCCCGGTGGGGCACCGCCGTCTCCTCGATCATCAGTTCGACCAGAAGGTTGCGCAGGTGAAAGACGCCGGTGACGCCGTTCAGCCATTCACTGCGGCCCACGACCAGTGGCAGCAGGCCGAGGATGCGCAGGAACTCGTCGAACATGTAGCGCGCCCGTCCGGGGCTGGGCGGTGCGGGCGGTGCCGCGCGCTTCATTCCCGCGTGCAGTGCGTCGCGATCGAAGAGCGGGCGCAGAGCGTCCTGCGCCTGTCCCGTCGCCTGCTCGGGCTTCAGCACGATCAGGTCCACCCGCAGCCCGTCGGCCATCACCGCGTTGATCAGCGCGGGCCGCACGATCCGGTCGCGCCACAGCACCACCTCGCCCACCCCTTTCAGTGCCGCGCGCCAGGCCGCCGCGATCCGGTCGGTCGGGCCCTCGGGCGTGACCAGAACAAAGTCGAGGTCGCTCCAGTCATCCGCCGTGCCGGTGCCGTGGCTCCCGCTCAGGAACAATGCGCGGAGCGTGTCGTCCGGCAGCAGGGCATCGGTGATCTTGGTGATGGCAAGCTCTGGCGTCATTGCGTTTCTCCGTGCAAATCGGCGGGACATTATGTCGCACCCTGCCGGGGGTAAACCCCTGCACCTTCACATATCCGCCGTTGCGGCGACGGCCGTTGACCGGGCCCGCCCGCCCGCGATCCTGCACGCCGGCCTAGCGAAACGGAGGAGGGGGAGAGCATGGCAACCATCAGCGAGATCCTGGCGGCGTGCACGGGCGAGGGGTGCGAGACGCGGGTCACCGCCCTTCCCGAATGGATGCAGGGCCGCACGCTCCTCGGGGGGCTGACGGCGGTGTTGCAGGTCCATGCGGCGCAGCGCGCCTTTCCCGACCTGCCGCCGTTGCGCTCCTCGCAATTCACCTTCTCGGGCCCCGCTGTCGAGGACCTCGTCTTCACCGCCGAGATGCTGCGCCGGGGCCGGAACTCGGCCATGGTCTCGGTCGATTGCCGCTCGGGCGACACGCTGGCGGCCCGGGCGCTCCTGACGTTTGCCGCCCCGCGCGACAGCGGGATCGTGCACGACAGCGTGCCCGCCCCGCAGGTCATCGACCCGGACGAGGCGCCGCCCTTCCATCGCCCCGGCCACACCCGCCGCGGCGGCTTCCCCGAGAATTTCGAGCTGCGCCGCCTCGGTGGCCGCCGCCCGCTCGAGGGCGGCGAGCCCGAGGTTTTCATCTGGTCGCGCCTCGTCGATGACAGCGGCATGGACCCGGTGATGATCCCGATCGCCCTCGGCGACGGCCTCCCGCCCGCGGCGATGGTGTCGCTGACCGACCGCGCGCCGGTCTCGACGATGACCTGGACGGTGGATTTCTTCCACCCGGTCGCCGCCCGCGGCTGGCACATCCTGCGATCGGTCAGCGAACAGGCGGCTGACGGCTATTCGCTCCAGCACACCGACATCTGGGACGCCACCGGTCGCCGCGTCGCGGTCGCGCGGCAGGTGGTGGCGGTGTTCGGGTAGACCCTCAGAACTCCAGGACCTCCATCACCTCGGGCGTCTTCACGTCCACGCCCGGCAGCCCCTCGATCAGCGCGTCCGCGCTCTGTTCCAGCAGCGGGAAGGTCTTGTAGTGCATCGGGATGACGGTCTTGAAGTCAAAGAACGTCCGCGCCGCGTAGGCGGCCCGTTTCATGTCCATCGTGAAATGCCCGCCGGCGGCGAGGATGCCGATGTCGGGCTTGTGCAGGTCGTGGAAGATCTTCATGTCCGCCATGACGTCCGTGTCGCCCGAGAAATAGATCGAATGGCCTTCGCCCTCGATCACGAACCCGGCCTCGGACCCGGCATAGGCGCCGTCGGGGTTCGACGAGGAATGGGTCGCGTTCACCATCGTCACCGACACGCCGTCGAGCCGGATGGTGCCGCCCTTGTTGAAGCCGGTGCAGTTCAGCGCGTCGTCCTTCGCGCCCAGCCAGCCCATCAGCTCGACCATGCCGTAAACCGGGATGCCAAGCTCCTTGGCGATGCCGGCGACGTCCGCGACGTGGTCGCCGTGGCCGTGGGTCACGAAGATGTGGGTCGCGCCGCCGATCGCCTCGTCCCGGCGGTCCGTGGGAAAGGTCGGGCCCGAGAGGAACGGGTCGATGAGCAGGACCTTGTCCTCGATCTCGATGCGGAACGAACCATGGCCGAGCCAGATGATCTTCATGGGAAACCTCCCTTGCTGTCGTGTACGCGACAGATGCTAGGGCGCGGGTGTGACACTGGCAACGCGTGGCCGGAAAATGACCGGCGCCCGGCACCACGGGGGCCGGACCGGCGCCCCGCGCCCCGGCACGCGAATGCCCGCCGGACGGGGAAAGTCACGGCTACACATCGGCAGCACGCTTCGCTACCCATGGCGTATGGTTAGGCAACTCATCCCGATCACCGCCCTGCTCTTCGGCTCCGCCCTGCTGCTTTTCGCGGGCGGCATCCATGGCCTGATCCTGCCGGTGCGCGGCTCGGCCGAAGGCTTCTCGGCCAGTTCCCTCGGCCTGCTCGGCACCGGCTGGGCCATCGGCTATGTCCTCGGCTGCATCGTCGCGCCGCGCATCGTGGGGACGGTCGGGCACATCCGCAGCTTCGGGGTGATGTGCGCTTTTGCCGCCGTGGCGATCCTGATGCAGGCGCTGATCGTCGAGACCTGGGCCTGGATCCCGATCCGCGCCGTGTCGGGCTTCTGCTTCGCGGGCGCGGCGATGATCGTCGAAAGCTGGCTGAGCGAGCGCGCCCAGCCCAGCACCCGAGGCAAGATCTTCGGCATCTACACCATGGTGAACCTCGCCGCGGTCACCGCGGGGCAGATGTCGATCGCCTTCGGCGACACCACCGGCTTCACCTTCTTCGCCATCGGCGCGATCTTCTACTGCCTGGCGCTGGTGCCGACCGCGCTCTCGACCTCGGCCTCGCCGCTGCCGCTGACCTCGGTCAAGCTCGACCTGCCGGGGCTCTGGCGCAACTCGCCGGTGGCGGTGGCGGCGGTCTTCCTCGTCGGCATCTCCAACGCCTCCTTCGGCACGCTGGCGGCGGTCTATGCCGAACGGGTTGGCCTGACTCTGACGACGCTCGCGCTCTTCGCCTCGATCCCGGTGCTGGCGGGGGCGCTGGCGCAGGTGCCAATCGGCTTTGCCAGCGACCGGATGGACCGTCGGATCGTGCTGATCGCGATCGCGGGCATCGCGACGGTGGCCGACCTGGCCTTTGCCATCCTGCTGCCGGAAAGCGCGATGACGAACTTGATCCTCGTCGGCTTCTTCGGGGCCGCGATCTATTCGATGTACCCGATCATCGTGGCCCACGCGAACGACCATGCGCCGCCGGGCACCGCGATCCAGGTGTCGGGCGGGCTCCTGATGATCTTCGGCCTCGGCTCGATCATCGGGCCGCTGGTCGCCGGTGTGATGATGACCCGCATCGGGCCGAGCGGGCTGTTCCTGACCACGCTGCTGGCCCACATCGTGATGATCGGATTCGCGATCTGGCGCATCACCCGCAGCCCGGCAGTCCCGACCGAGGACAAGGGATCGTTCCAGATCACCATGCCCGCCCGTGCCGCCACGCCGGAAACCGCGGCGCTGGCCGCGGGCGAGGACGAGGCGCTGCCGCTCGACCCCGAAACCCCGGTCGAGGCCCCGGACCCCGCGCCCGAGGACAGCCCGCCCCCGAACCGCGAGATCGACTGAGCCTCAGTCGTCGCGGAACACCGGATCGCGGTTTTCCAGGCGCGCGGTCCGCGCCTCGACCGCGTTCTCGGTACGGCCGAGTTCGAGCGTGTATTTCTGTTCGAAGATGTAGCCGTCGCGCGGTGACATCAGCTCCACGAGGTTGGCGGACCGCTTGGCGTACGTCAGCCCCAGCGGGTTCTTCTTGGCGATCTCGCGCGCCATCGCCATCACCGTCGGCATCAGGTCTTCGGGCTCCAGCGCCTCTTCGATCACGCCGAGGCGGTAGAGCTCCTCGGCTCCGAACGCCTCCCCGGTGAACATCATCCGCCGCATCCGCGACCGGCTGAAATGCTGCACCAGCAGGGACGCGCCGCCCGCCAGCCCGACGTTGATCTCGGGCATGCCGAACGTGGCCTTCTTCGACGCGAACACGATATCCGCCGCCATCGCCAGGCCAAAGCCCGCGCCAAGCGCCGCGCCCTGCACGGCACAGATCACCGGCTTGTCGTTGTCGCGGATCGGCAGGGACGTTTCCCGCACGATCCGGTTGTGCAGCGGCCCGTCGCCCGGGTCGTCGGTGTCGGGCCGATCCTTCAGGTCGGCCCCGGCGCAGAACACGTGGCCATCGGCGGCCAGAACGGCGCAGCGCACGTCCTTGCGTTCATTGATCTCGTCGAAAGCGCGGGTGATCTCGTACCGCATCTCGCGGTTCAGCGCGTTCACCTTGGGGCGGGCGAGGGTCACCACGGCGACGTAATCGCTCACCTCGTAGCGGATGTGCTCCATGTCAGTCTCCTGTGCTCCGGGGCGCGATCAGCGCGTCGAGGACGAGGCCCCCGTCCTGCCGCAGGCGGAAGGGGTTGATGTCGATTTCGGCCACGTTGAACTTCGGGTCGGCGACAAGGTGGCTGACAATGCTGACCGCCTCGGCCAGGGCGCCGATATCCATCTTTGGCCCGCCACGCCAGCCGGTCAGCAGGGCAGAGGATTTGGTCGACAGGATCATGGCGCGCGCCGTCTCCGAGCTGACGGGGGCAGGGGACAGCGCCACGTCGTGGAGCAGCTCCGCCGCCGTGCCGCCCATGCCCACCATCACCATCGGGCCAAAGACCGGGTCCTGCGATCCGCCGACGATCATCTCGACCCCGCCCTCGACCTGTTCGATCACCGCCACCCCCGCGATCCGCGCGTCGGGCTTCGCCGCCTTGGCGCGGCAGAGGATCGCGTCATGGGCCGCCCGCAGCGCGCCTTCGTCGCGCAGGTTCAGCACCACGCCGCCGATCTCGGTCTTGTGCGGCAGGTCCGCGCTGACGATCTTGGCCACCACCGGCCAGCCGATCCGTTCCGCCGCCGCCACCGCCTCGTCGGCGCTCCGGCACAGCACCTCCGCAGGCCCCCTCAACCCGGCCTCCGCCAGGAACGCCTTGGCCGCCAGTTCGTCGCCGCCCGCGAAGGCACCAGCGGGCAGGGCGGGTGCCCCCGCCTCGGCCGTCCGGGTCGCCTCCTGCAACACCCTTGAACGCCGTGCCCCTGCGATGGCGCGGATCGCCCGGTCGGGATCCAGCACATCGGCGATGCCGACGCCGTGCAGGCCGGGGCGGTAGGTGTCATAGAGGAACGTCGACAGCACCACGCAGAGATCGGGGTAGCGCCGCTTCACCTCGATCATCCGCTCGGAGAACACCTCGATCCGCGTCCCCTGGCCGACGAACGAGAAGTAGAGCTGGATCGCCCCGTACTGCCCATCCTGCGCCAGCGCCTCCATGAGGTCGCCCGCCTTGGCGATCTGCACGCCGACATTGGCCGTGGCGTCGATCGGATTGACCCCGATGCTGAGCGGAAAGATCTCGGCGATCCGCGCCCCCGTCTCTGCCTTCACCGGAGGCGTCGCCAGCCCGGCGTCCTCGGCCGCATCCGCCGCGATGATCCCCGCCCCGCCCGAGATCGTCAGGATCGCGACGTTGTCGTTCGCCGGCCGCCCCGCGATGGAGGTCACCAGCGCATATTCCAGCATCTCCTCGATTGAGGTGCAGCGCAGCGCGCCGCAGGCCGCGAAGACCGCCGAATAGGCCGCGTCGTTCCCCGCCATCCGGCCCGTGTGCGACATCGCCGCCTGCGCGCCGGTCTCGGACCGCCCGACCTTGCAGATGAACACCGGCTTGTCGGCCCGCGCAGCCTTCATCAGTGCATCCCGCAGCTTCGGCCCATCATTGCAGGTCTCGAGCGCGGCGCAGATCAGGTGCGTCTCGGGATCGTCCACCATCGCCGAGATGAAGTCGCTGGCCTCCAGATCCCCCTCGTTGCCGCAGAAGACCCCGTGGCTGACGCCCAGCCCCAGCTCGAACGCCCGGCCCATGACGTGGGTGCCAAGCGCGCCCGACTGGGTGATGATGCCGACGTGCCCGCGCTTGGGCCGGTTGTCCATCAGGTAGCCCGAGAAGGTCGCGTTGAACCCGTGCACCGCGCTGATGCAACCCAGCGAGTTCGGCCCCGAGAACCGCATCCCCGCGTCGCTTGCGATCTGTCGCAGCCGCGCCTGCGCCGCCTTGCCCGCCTCCCCCTCCTCGCCGAAGCCCGCGGTGAGGATGATCGCGCCTTTCACCCCGGCCGCCGCGCAGTCGCGCATCGTCTGCTCGACCGCCTCGGACGGGATGCAGATCAACGCGGCATCGGGCGCCGCGGGCAGGTCGGCCGCGCTGCGATAGGCCGGAAGGCCCTGCACCTCCTCCGCGCTCGGGTGGATCACGAAAATCCGGCCCGCGTAGTCCCCGTTCCGCAGATTGGCCAGCATCCGCCCCCCATCTTGGCGGGATCGGTCGAGGCGCCATAGACCACGATGGCACCGGGGTTGAGAAACGCGTCGATCTGCATGGGCTCCCCCTCGGCCCGCGACGATAGGGGCGCGCCGGGGCGGGGGCATCCGCACCGCGATGAAATCACATTCATGCGCTGCGGTTGAACGGTGTGGCCCGAAACGAAAGGGCGCGCCCCGCAGGACGCGCCCCTCGAACCTGTTTCGCCCGGGGTCAGAGCGTGATGCGGTAAAGCGCGAAGCCGTCCGCGCCGTCGCCGGCCGGCTCGATCGAGACGCCCTTGACGCTGTCGGCATAGTCCGCGCCCTTCGGCCCGGTCTCGAACAGCACGGTGGTGCCGTCCATCGGCGCAAAGGTCCAGTTGGCATCGGCCGAGGGATGGATCGTCCCCTGGTCGACGATGTAGCGGACGATCACGTCGCGGTTGGTGTCCGGCCCCTCAAAGACGATGGTGTCACCCATGGCCCCCGGGAAACCGCCACCGCCCGAGGCGCGGTAGTTGTTGGTGGCGACGATGAATTCCATCTCGTCGGTCACCGGCTGTCCGTCGTAGGCAAGGTTCACGATGCGGCTGGCGTCGGGATTGGTCTCGACACCCTTGGCGTCGAACCGCGACGGCTGGCTCAGGTCGATCTGGTAGGTGACCCCGTCCATCACGTCAAAGTTGTAGCTGGGGAAATCCGGGTTCAGCAGCGGCGCGTCCTGCGCCCCCGGCGCGACCTGGTTGAACGCCCCGGCCGACCGTTCCAGCCACCCCTTGAGCTGCGCGCCGTTGATCTTCACCGCGCGGATCGTGTTGGGGTAGAGGTAGAGGTCGGCGACGTTCTTGATCGCCACGTCCCCGACCGGCACGTCGGTGTAGTACTCCGGCCCGCCCCGGCCGCCGGCCTTGAAGGGGGCCGCGGCAGAGAGCAGCGGCAGCCCCTCGTGTTCCGTGCCCTTCATCATCTCGGCGATGTACCAGGTCTGGGCGATCGACACGATCTGCACCGACGGGTCGTCGGCCACGAGCGCAAAGTAGGAATAGAGCGGCGCATCAGTCTTGCCGACCGCGCGGCGGACGTACTCCAGCGTCGCGTCGTGCTCTTCCTGCACCGAGGCTTCGACATCGGCGCTGCTCTCGACCAGCGCGGTGATCGACCGGTCCTCGTTCCGCTGGTAGATCGGCCGGGTCGAGACGTCGTGCATCAGCACCCGCCACTCGTTGCCGTCCTTCTCCAGCATCAGGTCGATCAGCCCCATGTGGGAGCCCCAGAAACCGCCCATCGTGGCGGGCTTTCCGTGGATCGTGCCCTTGGCCGCGTCGACCGCGGCGTAGCCGTCGTAGGTCGGCGAGGGGAAGACGAGGTGCGAATGCCCGGTCAGAACCGCGTCGATCCCCTCGACCTCGGCCAGCGGGACGCTTGCGTTCTCCATCCCGTCGGTGTGATCGGCCGACCCGATGCCGGAATGGCTGAGCGCCACGATGATGTCGGCGCCGGCCTCCTTCATCTGCGGCACCCAGGCCTTGGCGGTCTCGACGATGTCGCGGGCGTTGACGTTGCCCTCGAGGTGCTTGCGATCCCAGTTCATGATCTGCGGCGGCACGAAACCGATCAGGCCGACCTTGATCGCATGCTCCTGGCCTGCGCCGTCGGTCACCGTGTGGTCGAGGATCACGTAGGGCGGCAGCAGCGTCTTGTCCTCGGTCGGGGTGGCGCCCATTTCCTTGGCCACGTTGGCCGAGACGATGGGGAATTCCGCCCCCGCCACCGATTTCATCAGGAAATCGAGGCCATAGTTGAATTCGTGGTTGCCGAGCGTCGAGGCGTCGAAGCCGAGCGTGTTCATCGCCTTGATGACCGGGTGGACGTCGCCCTCTTTCATGCCCCGTTCATAGGCCACGTAATCGCCCATCGGGTTGCCCTGGAGGAAGTCGCCGTTGTCGATCAGCAGCGCGTTGGTCGCCTCGGCGCGGATGTCGTTGATATGCGCCGCGGTGCGGGCCAGGCCGACCGTGTCATCCGGCTTGTCGGCGTAATAATTGTACGGAAAAACATGCACATGAAGGTCCGTCGTCTCCATGATGCGGAGGTGCGCCTGCTGCGATGCCGCCCGGGCCGAGAAAGGGTGGAGCGTGATCAAACCTGCACCGGCAATAGTGCCGGACAGGAACGTCCGGCGGTTCAGCGTGTTTCGAGTTCGAGCGTGTCATCCTGTGACCTCCTGATTCCGTCTGGGCGGAATGGTGTCCCCGTTCGTGACAGCGCCGTTAAGCTTTTTTGACGTGGCTCCGAATTTTTCGCGAGCCTCCGCCTAATGATACATGAAACATGCATCTATTGGGAATCCTTTCTGATTGCCTGCGCGATTGCACTTCCCTGACGGTCACGTCACTTTGGCCGAAAAAGGGGAGGTCGGTATGCGGATAGCGGAACAGGTCACTTTCGGCGGATCGGGATTGGACAGGGCGGCCGAGCTGCGCGGCAACGAGGACGTGCTGCGGTTCGCCCGCGGCGCGGGCACCTCGCGCTGCATCGTGCTCTGGCGCGGCAACCCGCTGCTCGACGGCGGCGATGCCCCCGCCCTGGCCCGCCTGCCGATGGACCATCCGCTGCTGGCCATCGGGGACGAGGTGCCGATCCTGCTGGGCCGGGACGAGGACGGGCTGATCTTCGGGCAGGACATCTCGGCCTGGCGGCCCGAGGGCGCGCCGGTGCACGACGCCGGCCCCGGACGGCGGCACGAGGTCGAACTGCCCAAGCACCCCGAGCAGGACGAAGGCCATCTCTTCGGCGAACTGCGGGTGATCATGGCGCAGCTCACCCCGCGCGACGCCGAACTCGCCGCGACCGCCAAGGCGGTCTATTCCTGGCATGAGAGCCACCGCTTCTGCGCACGCTGCGGCAGCCACAGCCGCATGGTGATGGCCGGCTGGCAGCGCCATTGCGACGACTGCGGCGGCCAGCACTTTCCGCGCACCGACCCGGTGGTGATCATGCTGATCACCCATGGCAACGACGTCCTGCTCGGCCGCTCTCCGGGCTGGCCCGCGGGGATGTACTCCCTGCTCGCCGGCTTTGTCGAACCGGGCGAGACGATCGAGGCCGCCGTCCGCCGCGAGGTGATGGAGGAGACCCGCGTGCCCGTCGGCCCGGTCTCCTACCTCGCCAGCCAGCCCTGGGCCTTCCCGGCCTCGCTGATGATCGGCTGCCGGGGCGAGGCGACGGGGCGCGAGATCGACATCGACCCAATCGAACTGGAACAGGCCTTCTGGCTCCCGCGCGAGGAGATGGCCGAGGTCTTCGCCGGCGAACATCCCGCGATCAAGGCGCCGCGCCGCGGCGCGATTGCCGAGTTCCTGCTGCGTAACTGGCTTGCGGACCGGCTGGAGTGACGGACATGGGCAGAGCGCAGACAGGGCAGGGGAGCCGGGCATGAAACTTGTCGCCAAGCAGGACATCGACGCGCCGATTGACCAGGTGTTTGCCGAGGTGTCGGATTTCGACCGCTTCCTGCACGGCGCCGTGCAGCGCGGCGCGACCATCGAGCGGACCGACACCTTGGCCGTGCCCGGCGTCGGCATGACCTGGGACGCGGCCTTCGACCTGCGCGGGCGGCGGCGCGAGACGACGGTGCGGATGACCGATTACGACCGGCCGAACGGCATGCGGTTCGAGGCCGAGAGCGCGGGCCTCGACGCCACCTGCTGGATCGAACTGGTCGCGCTGTCGCCGCAGGCCACGCGGATGAAGCTGCACACCGAGCTGACGCCCAACACCCTCTCCGCCCGGCTGTTGGTGCAGTCGCTGAAGCTGGCCAAGGCAAGCCTTGTCACGCGGATGGAGGCGCGGCTGGCCAAGTACGGCCGCGCGATCGAGGATCGCGCCCGCCGCCAGGCCTGACGCCCGCCCTCAGTGGCGGCGCGCGTCCGCCGGGTAGACGCCCAGGATCTCGAGGTACGAGGTGAAATAGCGCAGCTCGTCCAGCGCGCGCGCCACGGCCGGATCCTCGGGATGCCCCTCGATGTCTGCATAGAACTGGGTCGCGGTGAACGACCCGTTCTTCATGTAGCTTTCCAGCTTGGTCATGTTGACGCCGTTGGTCGCAAAGCCACCCATGGCCTTGTAGAGCGCCGCCGGAATGTTGCGCACCTCGAAGACGAAGGTCGTCAACATGCCGTGATCCCCGCGCTCGCTCTCGTCGATCTCGGGCGACATCAGCAGAAAGCGGGTGGTGTTGTGGCCGTGGTCCTCAACGTCGGAGGCCAGCACCTCCAGCCCGTAGATCTCGGCCGCCAGCGCCGAGGCCAGCACCCCGGACCGCCGGTCGCCGCTCTTGGCCAGTTCCGCCGCCGCGCCCGCGCTGTCGGCGGCGGTCTCGGACCGGATCCCGTGTTCGCGCAGGAAGGCCCGCGCCTGCGGCACCAGCACGAGGTGGGCGCGCACCTTCTCGACCTCGTCCAGGGTCACACCGGGCAGCGCCATCAGGCTGATCCGGACCCGGACGAAATGTTCTTCGATGATGTGCAGGCCCGACTGCGGCAGCAGCGAATGGATGTCCGCGACCCGCCCGTAGGTGGAATTTTCCACCGGCAGCATCGCCAGGTCGGCGGCGCCGCTCTTCACCGCCTCGATCGCCTCTTCAAAGGTCTTGCACGCCACCGGCACGTGATCCGGCCGCGCCTCGGCGCAGGCCTGGTGCGAATAGGAGCCGAGTTCCCCCTGGAAAGCGATACGTGTTGTCATGGTCCTGCCGGTCGTTGCTCCCCCGGGGGCGGGCGATTGGTCGCGGTAACTACACCTTGCGCAGGCCAAGGTGAAGCGGATAGATACCCGCCAAAACGTACGGAATCCAGCAAAGGGCGCGCGACTCCATGTTCGATACGATGACTTTGACCAAGATTGTGGGCGGTTTCTGCGGGGCGCTTCTTGTCTTCCTGCTCACCGCCTGGGTCGCCACGGCCATGTTCACCGTTGGCGGCGACCACGGTCACGGCGAAGATCATGCCCAGGCCTACGTGATCGAAACCGGCGCCGAAGAGGGTGGCGCGGCCGAAGAGGAAGGCCCCGCCTTCGAAGAGCTCTACGCCTCGGCCGACCCCGAAGCCGGCGCCAAGGTCTTCAACAAGTGCAAGGCCTGCCACAAGATCGACGGCACCAACGCCACCGGCCCGCACCTCGACGGCGTGGTCGAACGCGCGGTCGACTCGGTCGAAGGCTTTGCCTATTCCGGCGCCCTGGAAGAGCACTTCGAAGTCTGGCACCCCGAGAACCTCGACATCTTCATCGAGAACCCGAAAAGCGCCGCTCCCGGCACCAAGATGTCCTTCGCCGGCATCAAGAAGGCCCAGGACCGTGCCGACCTGATCGCCTATCTCGCGACGCTGAACTGATCCCGACCGGCCATGCGCCGGGCAGGGGCCGCCGACCGACAGGTCGGCGGCCCTTTTCGTTTGCGGCTCACGGTCTGAGGTCGCGGTAGACCCCGAATTCCGCCTGCACGCCCAGCCCGGCCATGAACTCCGCCGGGCGGAAGCCGTCCGCGCGCTGCGCCGCACCCACCCGGTCACGGGCCGCCTCGATCGCCGGCTGGCCGGTCCATTCGACCAGCGTCAGGATGGCGCTCCGCCCCTCGGCCAGCGGCTGCTCGACCAATGTATCGCGCACGAAACCGGGACAGTCGCGCAGCACCGCGTGGGTCTGCCGGACCCGTTCCAGAAAGGCGTCGCGGGCGGGTGCGGGCACCACGAACCTGTCGATGCGATAGACCACGTCTGACATGGGAACCTCCATTATGACAGCATGCTGTCGAATATCGGAAGTTGACAGCAGGCTGTCAATATGTGGAATGGCATCATGACCGACGACGCGACCACCGACACCACCGGACGCCTGATCTTCGAGGTGCTGCGCCTCGGCGGGCGGCTGGCGGCGGCGGGCGATGCGCTGGTCGGCGATCTCGGGCTCAGCAGCGCGCGCTGGCAGGTGCTCAGCACCGCGGCCTTCGGCCCCGACCGGCTGACCGTCTCGGGCATCGCCCGCAGCCTCGGGCAGGCGCGACAGTCCGTGCAGCGCGTGGTCAACGAACTCGAGGCCGCGGGCTTCGTCGCGATGCAGGACAACCCGGCGCACCAGCGCGCCCGGCTCGTCACACCCACCGATGGCGGTCGCAAGGTCCTGGCCGAGGCCGAGGCCCGGCGCATCGACTGGACCGCCAGCATCGCGCAGGCCCTTGCGGACACCGATGTCGCCGCCGCCGAGGCCGCGCTGATCCGCCTGCGCCAGCACCTCGACGGCTGAGCGGGATGTACAGGCTCAAACCGGGGATCAAGCGCGATCCGCTCCGCCGCTGGCACCTGCCCGACCGCGTGTTCTTTGGCCACGGCGCCTGCCACATCCTCGCCGGGGTATACCTTTCCGATCCGCCGCTGCCGGGGTTCCGGGCCGAACGGATTCGTCCCGCGGATGACCGGCCCGGCAACCACATCTTTGTCACCGACGGCACCGTGGCCTTCGATTTCCATGGCTACAGCCTCCGCACCAGCCTATTGCGCCACCATGCCCGCGGCTGGTCGCGGCTGACCGACGCGGGGTGGACCTGCACCGTCGCGCCCGTCGATTTCGACCTGCTCGACACCGACGCGCTCAACGCCCGCAAGATGCTTGGCCCGGGCCAGTACCACGGCGACCCGGTCGCCCGCGCCCGCACGTTCCTCGCCCGCATCGACCACGGCACCGTCGCGTTGCGGGCCGCCCGCATCCACGCCTGACGGCCCCCTTGCGTCCCCGCGTCACCGGCGTAGCCTGTCACCGATGACGTGTGGGAGGCGCGGATGACCGACGACGGCAAGGTGATCGACTGGCTCATGCAGGGCGACCCGGCGATCCGCTGGCAGGTGATGCGCGATCTCTTCGACGCGCCCGAGGCGGACTGGCAGGCCGAACGCGCGCGGGTCGAGACCCACGGCTGGGGCGCCCGCCTGCTGGCCTGCCAGGACAGCGACGGCCTCTGGGCGGGCGGGGCATTCGCACCCGCGGATTTCGACTGGTCCACCATCCAGGCCGAGGGACAGCCCTGGACCGCCACGACCTTTGCCCTCACGCAGCTGCGCGACTTCGGCCTCGACCCCGGCAGCGAACGGGCGGCGGCAACCGTCGACCTGGTCGGCCGCAACGCCAAGTGGGAAGAGGGCGGCCAGCCGTTCTGGCAGGGCGAGGTCGAGGAATGCATCAACGGCCGCACCGTCGCCGACGGTGCCTATTTCGGCGTCGACGTGGCCCCCATCGTGGCCCGGCTGGTGGACGAGGTGCAGCCCGACGGCGGCTGGAACTGCGAACGCTGCAACGGCTCGGTCAAATCCTCCTTCGCCAGCACGATCAACGTGCTCGAAGGGCTGCTGGAATTCGAGCGCGCCACCGGCGGGACCGCCGCCTCCCGCGCCGCCCGCCGTTCGGGCGAGGATTACCTCCTGGCCCGTGGCCTCTACCGCCAGCTTGGCACCGGGGCGCTGGCCGACGACACCTTCCTCAAGCTCGCCTACCCGCTGCGCTGGCGCTACGACGTGCTGCGCGCGCTCGACCACTTCCGCGCCAGCGGCCTCTGGGACGGGGCCGACGCCGACCCGCGCCTGCGCGACGCGATCACTCATCTCAGGCTGAAACGGCGCGAGGACGGCACCTGGGCCGCCGACTGGGTCCTGCGCGGCCGCACCTGGTTCGAGATGGAGCCCGGCCCCGGCCAGCCCTCGCGCTGGTTGACGCTGCGGGCGCTCCGCGTGCTCCGCTGGTGGGACGAGAGCGCGGCAGAGCCCTGATCGCCCGCAAAACCGGCATTTCCCCGCTGCCGTGGCGGAAATCAATCACGCGCCTGTCACGTATTCTCAACTTGAACGTGGCCGATGCGCTCCTTTAGCTTACGTGCCAATGGCGGAGGCCCACTCAGCCGCCCGAACCGGAGGACCCCGATGCACCAAACGCCGTCCCGCGCCCGCAGCGCCAGTCATGCCCGCCCCCTGCCTTGGCGCGGACTTGCCCTGGCCGTCGGCGCCGCCGCGGCCCTGATCCTCGCCGGGCAGGCCCGCGCGCAGGACAGCGGTGAGGTCACCAAGTCCCATGGCTACAACTTCTTCGGCGAGCTGAAATACCCCGCCGACTACGCGCATTTCGACTACGTGAACCCCGACGCCCCCAAGGGCGGAGAGATCGCGCTGGCTGCGCAGGGCACCTTCGACAGCCTCAACCCCTACTCCCGCAAGGGGCGGGCGGCGGTGCTGTCCTCGACGATCTACGAGAGCCTGATGGACGGCAACGCGCCGGCCGACGAATACGGCTCGATGTACTGCGTGCTGTGCGAGAGCCTCGAATACGACGAGGGCAAGACCTACGTCATCTTCCACATGCGGGACGACGTGACATTCTCGGACGGCACGCCGCTGACCGCGCACGACGTGGTCTTCACCCACAACCTCTTTCTCGAACAGGGCCTGCCGTCCTACGCCATCGCGGTGAAGAAGCGGATCACCAACGCCGAGGCGCTGGACGACTACACCGTCCGTTTCGACTTTGCCGATGACATCTCGCGCCGGTCGCTGATCGACCAGGTCGGCTCCACCCCGGTCTTCTCGCAGAAGTGGTTCGAGGAAACCGGCGCCCGCCTCGACGAGCCGCGGCTGGAAACCTCGCCGGGCTCGGGCCCGTACACGATCGAGGATTTCGAGGTCAATCGCCGCATCGTCTATGCCCGCAACCCCGACTACTGGGGCAAGGACCTGCCTGTGAACATCGGCCGGCACAACTTCGACCGCATCCGCGTGGAATACTTCGCCGACGAGACCGCTGCCTTCGAGGCCTTCAAGGCCGGCGAATACACCTTCCGCGAGGAAGGCAATTCCCGCCTCTGGGCCACCTCCTACGACTTCCCCGCCGCGCAGCGCGGCTACGTCGTGAAAGAGGAACTGCCCGACGGCGCGCCGCCGTCGAACTCGGGCTTCGTCTTCAACCTCGGGCGCGAGGCGCTCAAGGACAAGCGCGTGCGCGAGGCCCTGGCGCTGGCCTACAACTTCGAATGGACGAACGAGAGCCTGCAGTACGGCCTCTTCGACCAGCGCAACTCGTTCATCCAGGGCACCCCGCTCGAAGCCACCGGCGCGCCCTCGGCCGAGGAAAAGGCCTTCATGGAGACGCTCCCGGTCGAGGTCCCGGACGAGGTGATGAACGGCGAGGTGCGGATGGCGCACACCTCCGATTCCGCCCGCCTGAACGACCGCCGCAACCTGCGCACCGCGATGAAGCTGCTGGACGAGGCCGGCTGGACCGTCGGCGCCGACGGCAAGCGCCGCAATGCCAACGGCGAGCTGCTGACCATCGAGATTCCCGTCAACTCCTCCGGCGCCGCGGTGCTGGAATCGGTGATCGAGACCTTCGTGCAGAACATGCAGCTGATGGGTGTCGACGCGAAGATGGAAAAGGTCGACCCGTCGCAATACACCAACCGCGAACGCGACCGCGACTACGACATCCTGTTCGACGCCTACCGCGTGTTCCTGGGCGTCGGCACCGGCCTGCGGCAGGTCTTCGGCTCGGCCGAGGCGGAATTCAGCCTCTTCAACCCCGCCGGCCTCGCCTCTCCGCTGGTCGACGCGATCATCGATAAGGCGCTCGAAACCTCGACCCAGGCGGACCAGGACACCTCGCTCCGCGTGCTCGACCGGGCGCTGCGCAACGAGTTCTTCATCGTGCCGGCCTGGTACAAGGCCAACCACTGGGTGGCCTACTGGGACATGTACAGCCACCCCGAAGAGATCGCGCCCTACGACCTCGGCTATCTCGACTACTGGTGGTACGATGCCGAGAAGGCTGAGCAATTGCGGGCCGCGGGCGCACTGAGGTAAGCCGCACCCATGGGAGCCTACATCCTTCGCAGGTTGCTGCTGGTGATTCCGACCCTGTTCGGGATCATGGTCATCAACTTCACCCTCACCCAGTTCGTCCCCGGCGGGCCGATCGAACAGATCATTGCCCAGGTCCAGGGCGAAGGCGACGTGTTCCAGGGCATCTCGGGCTCGGGCACCGACGCGGGCAACGTTGGCCTGACTGAAGGCATCGGCGCGCTCGGCTCGGACAGCAAGTACGAGGGCGCGCGCGGCCTGCCGCCTGAGTTCATCGCCCAGCTGGAAAAGGAATTCGGCTTCGACAAGCCGCCGCTGCAGCGCTTCCTCGACATGATGTGGAGCTACATGCGCCTCGATTTCGGCGAGAGCTACTTCAGCAAGCAGAGCGTCATGTCGCTGGTCTGGGACAAGCTGCCGGTCTCGATCACGCTGGGCCTCTGGTCGACGCTGATCGCCTATGCCGTGTCGATCCCGCTCGGCATCCGCAAGGCCGTGCGCGACGGCTCGCGCTTCGACACCTGGACCTCGGGCGTCATCATCGCGGCCTACGCCATCCCCGGCTTCCTCTTCGCCATCCTGCTGCTCGTCCTCTTTGCCGGCGGCAGCTACTGGCAGATCTTCCCGCTGCGCGGCCTGACCTCGGACAACTGGGACCAGCTGCCGTGGTACGGCAAGATCCTCGACTACTTCTGGCACATCACCCTGCCGGTGATCGCCACCACGATCGCCAGCTTCGCGACCCTGACGCTGCTGACCAAGAACTCGTTCCTGGACGAGATCAAGAAGCACTACGTCATCACCGCCCGCGCCAAGGGCCTGCCGGAAAGCCGGGTGCTCTATGGCCACGTCTTCCGCAACGCGATGCTGATCGTGATCGCGGGCTTCCCGGCGGTCTTCGTGGCGGTGTTCTTCGGGTCGTCCATAATCATCGAGACGCTGTTCTCGCTCGACGGCCTCGGACGGCTGGGATTCGAGGCGACCGTCTCGCGCGATTACCCGGTGATCTTCGGGACGCTCTTCGTCTTCTCGCTGCTGGGCCTCGTGGTCGGCATCCTGTCGGACCTGATGTATGTCTTCGTCGATCCCCGCATCGACTTTGAAAAGCGGGAGGGCTGAGATGGTCAACGCGCCGCAGACCCCGCTCGACACCACCGCCGCGCCCGAACCGCTGCGCCCGGGTGACGCCCCGCCGCCGCCCGCAAGGGGCAAGCCGTCGCGCCTGTCGCCGCTGAACCAGCGCCGCTGGCGCAACTTCCGCCGCAACGGCCGCGCCTACTGGTCTCTGATCATCTTCTCGATCCTGTTCGGCCTGTCGCTGTTCGCCGAGTTCATCGCCAACGACAAGCCGATCCTCGTCAGCTATCGCGGCGAGCTCTTCATGCCGATCTTCAACTTCTACCCGGAAACCACCTTCGGCGGCGATTTCCAGACCGAGGCGATCTATACCGACCCCGAGGTCCAGTGCCTGATCGCCACCGGCGGGCTCGACACCTGTTTCGACGACCCCGACGGCGTGATCGTCGACGCGGCCGCCGACGGCATGGTGGACGGCGAGGCGGTCGAGACCGGCTGGGCGATCTGGCCGCTGATCCCCTATTCCTTCGACACCCCCGTCGACCGTCCCGGCGCGGCGCCGCTGCCGCCGAACAGCCAGAACTGGCTCGGCACCGACGACACCAAGCGCGACGTGCTGGCTCGGGTGATCTACGGCTTCCGGCTGTCGATCCTCTTCACCCTGATCGTGACCTTCGCGGCCTCGATCATCGGCATCGTCGCGGGGGCCATCCAGGGCTTCAAGGGCGGCTGGATCGACCTGACCTTCCAGCGGATCATCGAGATCTGGCAGGGCATCCCGATGCTCTACATCATCATCATCCTCTTCGCGATCCTGGGCCGAAGTTTCTGGCTGCTGGTCGGGCTGATGATCCTCTTCGGCTGGCCGGCGCTGGTCGGCGTGGTGCGGGCGGAATTCCTGCGCGCCCGGAACCTCGAATACGTGCGTGCGGCCAAGGCGCTCGGCGTGTCGAACTGGACGATCATGTTCCGCCACATGCTGCCGAACGCGATGGTGGCGACGCTCACCATGCTGCCCTTCATCGTGACCGGGACCATCGGTTCGCTCGCCACGCTCGACTTCCTGGGCTACGGCCTGCCGTCCTCGGCGCCGTCGCTGGGCGAACTGACGCTGCAGGCGAAACAGAACCTGCAGGCGCCGTGGCTGGGCTTCACCGCCTTCTTCACCTTCGCGATCATGCTGTCGCTGCTGGTCTTCATCTTCGAAGGCGTGCGCGATGCCTTCGACCCGAGAAAGACGTTCCAATGAGCATGCTCGAAGTGAAGGACCTGCGCGTCTCGTTCCGGCAGGACGGGCAGAGCGTGGCCGCCGTCAAGGGTGTGAGCTTCACCGTCGAACAGGGCGAAACCGTCGCCATCGTGGGCGAATCCGGTTCGGGCAAGTCGGTCTCGGCGCTCTCGACCGTCTCGCTGCTGGGCGACAACGCCGAGGTCGCGGGCTCCGTCACCTTCAACGGGCAGGAGATGATCGGCGCGCCGCAGAAGGTGCTGCAGAAGGTCCGCGGCAACGACATCTCCTTCATCTTCCAGGAGCCGATGACCTCGCTCAACCCGCTGCACACGATCGAAAAGCAGATGGGGGAATCGCTGGCCCTGCACCAGGGCCTGACCGGAGAGACGGCGCGCGCCCGCATTCTCGACCTGCTGAACCGCGTCGGCATCCGCGACGCCGAAAGCCGGCTGACCGCCTATCCGCACCAGCTCTCGGGCGGGCAGCGGCAGCGGGTGATGATCGCCATGGCGCTGGCCAACAAGCCGCACCTGCTGGTCGCGGACGAACCGACCACCGCCCTAGACGTGACGATCCAGGCCCAGATCCTCGACCTGCTGGCCGAGCTCAAGCAGAGCGAGGGGATGGGGATGCTCTTCATCACCCACGACCTCGCCATCGTCCGCCGCATCGCCGACCGGGTCTACGTGATGAAGTCCGGCGAGGTTGTCGAAAGCGGCCGCACGGCCGAGATCTTTGCCAACCCGCAGCACCCCTACACCCGGATGCTGCTGGCCGCCGAACCCTCGGGCCAGCCCGCGCCGGTGCCGCAGGGCGCGGCCGAGCTGGTGGCGACCGACGACCTGCGCATCTGGTTCCCGATCCAGCGCGGCCTCTTCCGCAAGACGGTGGGCCACGTCAAGGCGGTGAACGCCGCCTCGATCCACGTCCGCGCGGGCGAGACACTGGGCATCGTCGGCGAAAGCGGCTCGGGCAAGACGACGCTGGCGCTGGCCGTGATGCGGCTGATCCAGTCCGAGGGCGGGATCACCTTCGACGGGCAGGATGTCCGGCGCTGGTCGACGGGTGACCTGCGCCATGCCCGTGCCGACATGCAGATCGTGTTCCAGGACCCTTTCGGCAGCCTCAGCCCCCGCATGACCTGCGAACAGATCATCGCCGAGGGGCTGGGCGTCCACAAGATCGCCAGCAACAAGCCCCCGCGCCAGCTGGTGTCCGAGGTGATGACCGAGGTCGGCCTCGACCCCGCGATGATGGACCGCTACCCGCACGAGTTCTCGGGCGGCCAGCGCCAGCGCATCGCCATCGCCCGCGCGATGATCCTGCGCCCCAAGCTGGTGGTCCTGGACGAACCGACCTCGGCGCTCGACATGACGGTGCAGGTCCAGATCGTCGACCTGCTGCGCCAGCTGCAGGCGAAGTACGGGCTGGCCTACCTCTTCATCTCGCACGACCTCAAGGTCGTCCGCGCCATGTCGCACCGCGTGATGGTGATGAAGAACGGCGACATCGTCGAAAGCGGCACCGCGCAGGAGATCTTCGACGCGCCGCAGGAGCCCTACACCAAGGCCCTGCTCGAAGCCGCCTTCGCGCGCTAGACCTTGGACAGGAACCGCCGGCACTCCGCCCGGCACTTCGCATCCGCCGCGGCGCCGTAGTCTGGCAGGGACGGGTCGAGGAAGTAGTGCCCGACCCCGTCATAGCGGTGCACCTGCAGGTCCGCCCCCGGGTTTGCGGCTTTCCACGCGTCGAACACCGCCTCGTCATCGAAGGGTTCGGGCCGGGCGGCATGCATCTGGACCGGGGTGCCCGTCACCTCGTCCGGCCACGGCGCCGGCCCGCAGAGCAGCAGCACGCCACGCGCGTCGGGCCGCGCCGCCCAGGCCCGCGCTGCCATGCCGGCGCCCAGCGACACCCCGGCCAGGACGGGCCGGTCCGGCAGGCCCGCCGCCACGTCCAGCGCCCGCCCGGTGACCGTCTCGAGGCCGATGTCCTCGAGGATGGCAAAGCCCGCATCGTAGGTCTCGGCGGTGCGCCCGCCGAAGAGGTCGGGCAGGGTGACCGTGTGCCCGTCGCGCCGCCATTCCGCGGCCAGCCCGTGCTCGACCGGCCGGAGCCCCAGGACCGAATGGAACAGCACGATGTGCGCCATGCCCGATCCTTTCCTGCGGCGGCGTTCAGTCCCGCGCCACGATCCCGTTCATGAAGAGGTCGAGGAAATGCGCCGAAACCTCCTCGGGCCGCATCGCGTCGTCCTCGGTATGCCAGCGCAGGATCCAGTTCACCGCGCCCAGGAAGAAGTTCGAGGTCAGCCGTACGTCCACCGGCCGCAGCGCGCCTTCCTCGATCGCCTTCTCGATCAGCATCCGCGAATACCGGTCGAGGTTGCGCCGCCGCTCCAGCAGTTCCGCCTGCTGCGCCTCGGGCAGGGCGCGGATGTTGGCCATGGTGGTGTAGGCCCCGCGCTCGACCATCAGGTTCTCCATGAACCGCCTGTAGAGCAGCTGCAGCTTGTCAAAGGCCGTGCCATTCGACGCCTCGGCCTCGAGCCGGGCGTTCTGGCCGCAGTTGTAGGTCAGGCGCAGGCAGTCGTAGAGCAGCTGCTCCTTGTTCTTGAAGTAGTAGTAGAGCGCGGTCTTCGTCACCCCGATCTCGTCCGCGATCTCGTCCAGAGAGGTGGCGTGATAGCCCTTCTCGTTGAAGATCCGCGCGGCGACCCGCAGGGCGGCGCGCCGCTTGAGCTCACGGATTTCTTCCCGCAACGCGACTGCGCCATTCCAGTTTGCCATTCGTTCACGTCCTTTGGCAGGGGCCTGGGCAGACCCATGATACAGGATCCTTACGCCCCGGTAACAGCATTTTCCGGCCGGTCCGGTGTGCGGGCCGAATGCCATGCTTCCGGCCAGCGACCCAGCATATATCGGTGATCGCTCGGAATTTCCTTGCGTCATCTCGGCCGCGTGCTGCCGCGACGGGCAGCGGGACGCCCCGGCGCGACGCCCTGCGGCGGCGGGATTGGGGCGTGCCCCGAATTCTTTAATCGACTGAATTAATTTCACTAAATCCGCCCCGTCGCCACGCCCCCTGACGCCAAGGCGCGCCACTTTCGCGCGCCCGAACGGCGAATCGAAGTGCTGCTCTGCGGAACGTAATTCCATAAATGTGAAACCGGACGCGCCGCCCCGACAGGTGAGAAGCGGGCCCCGCTGTCCCGCAGCGCCGTCCGCCGGGCGCACCCCGGCCCGTTTCGGGGCGTTCTAGGGGCCTCCGGACCGGCCCCACCCGGCCAAAGTCCCGCCCCCCGGAAACCGGCCCGACCAGCCCGAAACCCTTGGTTTTCAAACGGATGATTGAAATTGCCGTTCACGTCACCTTTGCCGCGCACGACGGGATTTTTCTTAACAGTGTCAATGGTTCCCGCCGGTCGGCCAGCGCGCCGTGCGCCGCGCTGCGGCGCGCGCGCCGACACGGATGTGACCGCGCCGGGGGTCAAATGGCTTGCCAAGTGACCGCTGTCCGCCAACACTTCGGACAGGTCACGAATGGGAGGATAACATGACCAACACTCAGACACGTGTGAGCCGCCGTGCGATGCTGCGTGGAGCCGCGGTCGCCACGCTGGCGACCCCGGCCCTGATCGGCAAGGGTCTTGCCCAGGGACAGGTCACCTGGCGCGTGCAGTCGCACTGGCCCAAGGCGTCGAGCTCGTTCGACGACAGCCTCGGCGTGCTCGCCACCATGCTCGAGGAACGCACCGAGGGCGCGTTCAAGCTTGAACTCTTCGGCGCCGGCGAATTCGCCAAGGGCCCCGACATCTACAACCTCGTGCGCAAGGGCGTGGTCCCGATGGGCACGCTCAGCCCGTCCTACATCCTGGACAAGGCGCAGGCCGCGGGCTTCCTCTACGGCATCCCCGGCACCCTGCGCGAGAACTGGGAGCCGCAGCAGGCCGCCAAGAACCTCGGCATCGAGGAAATGGTGAACGAGGAGCTGGTCCCCGACGGCGTCCGCCTGATGTCCGAGAAATCCTATCCGACCGAGATGGTCGTCTCGAAGAAGATCGAGAGCGCGGATGACTTCAAGGGCCTCAAGATCCGCTCGTCCGGGACCATGCTCGACTACCTTGCCGCCGCGGGGGCTGCGCCGCAGTACATCCCCGGCTCGGAACTCTACCAGTCGCTCAGCTCGGGCGTGGTCGACGGCGCCCACTGGGGCGCGGCGATCGGCGCGCAGTCGATGTCGCTGTGGGAGGTCTGCAAGTACCACTACAAGCCGGCGCTCGGCTTCACCATCGACGCGTTTATCATGAACGAGGAGCAGCTGCAGGAGCTGCCGGCCGACCTGCGGACCGCGATCATCGACCTGATGGAAATCCGCTTCTTCCAGCGCTCGGCCGAGTACATGCACAAGGAGGCCATCGCGCTCTCCGACGGCGTGAACAACCAGGGCGTTGAAGTCGTGCAACTGCCCGACGACGTGCTGCAGCTCTTCGCCTCGGCCTCGGCCAACATCCTGGAACAGGAAAAGGCCAAGGGCGAGATCGCGGCGCGGGCCTACGAGGCCTACGTCGGCCTGATGCGCGACCTGGGCTACGTCTCGGGCGCCTGAGGCGACGCGCACCTGCCGCGGCGCGTGACCCCGCGCCGCGGCATTACCAGCAATCAAGAGGCAGCCGACAGGCGCCGTCCCGCAGGCCGGGCCGGCGCGATGTCGCACATGCCTGACGCAAGGGGTTTTGGGACATGTTGAAGGTCGCGCGTGCGATCACGCATCTGAACAGGTGGATCGGGAAATGGGCCTCGCTGGCCGTCCTGATCATCTTCGTCTTCCTTCTGGCCGACGTGGTCATGCGCTACCTGGTCGGCCAGCCGGCGATCTGGACCGCCGAACTGGCGACGCTGATCTTCGGCGTCTACGCCATCATCGGCGGCGGCTACCTGATGGCCGAACGCGGCCACGTGAACGTCGACATCATCTACGGCACCTTCAGCCAGCGGCGGAAATCGCAGGTCGACATCCTCACGTCGCCCCTGTTCTTCCTCTTCGTCGGCATCCTGCTCTGGCAGGGCTGGGACCTCGCGTCCGAGGCGATCGCCGACAACGAACGCTCGAACTCGATCTGGAAACCCTACCTCTGGCCCACCAAGGCCTTCATCCCGGTGGCGGCGACGCTGCTGCTGCTGCAGGGGGCGGTCCGGCTCTGGTCCGATTTCCGCGTCCTGCGGGGCAAGCCTATCCCCGACGACGTCTTCGGCGTCCCGGCCGCGGATGAATCCGAGGCCGAGCGCGCGGCGCACGGAGGTCTGCAGGAATGAGCGGTCTGAGTGTTGAAATCCTGACCCTGCTGTTTTTCGGGTCGCTGCTTCTCTTCGTCATGCTCGGCACGCCGCTGGCCTTCGCGCTCGGCGGCATCTCGGTCATCTTCCTCTATTCCGAGATGGGCCAGATCGGGTTCTACCTCCTCGCGTCCAAGATGTGGGAATCGATGTCGAACCCGACATTGATGGCGATACCTCTCTTCGTCTTCATGGCCATCCTGCTCGAGAAGTCAGGGGTGGCGAACGATCTCTACGAGATGATGCACGTCTGGTTCGGCGGCCTGCGCGGCGGCCTGGCCATCGGCACGGTGCTGATCTGCGTGATCTTCGCCGCCATGTCCGGCATCTCGGGCGCGGCCGTCGTGACCATGGGCACCATCGCCCTGCCGAAGATGCTGGAACGGGGGTACGACAAGAAGATGGCCCTCGGGGCCATCAACGCGGGCGGCGGCTGGGGCATCCTGATCCCGCCCTCGATCCTGATGGTCCTCTACTCGCTCCTGACCGAGGTCTCGGTCGGCCGGCTCTTTGCCGCCGGCATCGGGCCGGGGCTGACGCTCTTCGTGCTGGTGTCGATCTACATCGGCGGCCGGTGCTGGCTGCAGCCGCACATGGGCCCGGCCCTGCCCAAGGAGGAACGCGCGGGCTGGGGGCCGAAACTGCGCTCGCTCAAGGCGGTGATCCTGCCGATCATGATCGTGACCATCGTGCTCGGGGCGATCTTCGGCGGCTTCGCCACCCCGACCGAGGCGGCGGCCATCGGCGTGTTCGGCGCGCTCGCGGCCACCACGATCAACCGCCAGCTCTCCTGGCGGGTGATCCACGATGCCTCGATCGCGACGCTCAAGCTGACGACGCTGATCATGTGGATCCTCTTCGCGGCACATGCCTTCTCGACCGCCTACACCGCGCTCGGGGCGCAGAGCCTGATCCAGAACCTGATGGCCTACATCCCCGGCGGGAAATGGGGCGCACTGACCTTCATGCTGCTGGTGCTCTTCATCTTCGGCATGGTGCTCGACCCGGTCGGGATCATGCTGATCACGCTGCCGGTGTTCCTGCCGGTGGTCGAGGCGTCGGGCTTCGATCCGATCTGGTTCGGCATCCTCTTCATCATCATGATGGAGGTCGGCTACATGACGCCACCCTTCGGGTTCAACCTGTTCTACCTCAAGGGGGTGGCGCCCCCGGGCGTGACGATGGGCGACATCTATTCCTCGGTGATCCCCTACGTGATCGTCACGCTGATCGGTGTCCTGCTGATCATCCTGATCCCCGGCATCGCTCTGTATCTGCCGAACCTCTTCTACGGCTAGACGAACGGCCCGCCCTGCGTCATGCCGGGCGGGCCAGTTTCTACCGGAGAGTAAAATGTCGTTCTACCTGGACAGCGATCAGCGCCTGCTCAAGGACCAGGTCGACCGCTGGCTCGCCCAGAACGTCACCCCGCTGATCGACCGTCACGAACGCGACTGCACCTTTCCCTTCGAAATCCTCGATGACCTGAAGAACTTCGGCTATCTCGGCGGCAAGATCCCCGAGGCCGACGGCGGCTTCGACCTGCCCTATGTCACCTGGGGCATGCTGATGGAAAGCGCCGGCTACTGCTGGGGCTCGCTGCGCACCATCGTCAACATCACCAACGGCACCATCCAGAAACTCAGCCGGTTCGGCACGCCCGAGCAGAAGGACCGCTGGCTGCAACCGCTGCTCAGGAACGAGATCCGCTGCTGCACCGGGCTCAGCGAACCCAACGTCGGATCGAACGTCCGCGGCATCGAATGCAGGGCGGTGAAGCAGGGCGACCACTACGTGATCTCGGGCCGCAAGCTGTGGATCACGAACGGCATCAACGCCGACATCTGCCAGCTTGTCGCGCGCACCTATTCCGACAGCTGCGACGGAGAGCTGTCGACCTTCATCGTCGAACGCGGCACCCCCGGCTACTCGGCCCGGCGGGTCGAAAAGATGGTCCTGCGTCCGACCGGCACGTCCGAGCTCAGCTTCGACGACGTGAAGGTGCCCGTCGAGAACCGACTCGGCCCCGAGGGGCAGGCGCTGTCGGGCACGCTGGCCGGGCTCAATACCGCGCGGGTCAACATCGCCATGGGCGCGGTCGGCGCGGCGCAGTCGGCGCTCGACCTCTCGGTCGACTACGCCAGGACCCGCAAGCAGTTCGGCAAGCCGATCGGGGAATTCCAGCTGGTCCAGAAATACATCGTCGACATGACGATCCGGGTAAAGGCCGCCCGCGCGTTGTCCTACACCGCCGCGCAGGCCCTCGACCGGGGCGAAGAGGCGCGCGAGGACTGTTCCATCGCCAAGCTCTACGCCACCAAGGCCGCGTTCGAGGTCGCCGACATGGCGCTGCAGGTCCACGGCGGCCTGGGCTACGCGATCGGCTATCCCATCGAACGCATCTTTCGCGACACCAAGGGGGGCATGATCCCCGAAGGCACCGTCGAGGTGCAGACCCTGATCGCCGGCCGCGAGATCCTCGGCCTGAACGCGATCACCTGAGGCGAGGCGACGATGAAGGACCTGCACGACCCCTACCGCTTCCCGGACCTGGCACCGCTCTTCAACCCCGCCAGCATCGCCGTGGTCGGTGCCTCGGACAAGGAACACTCGATCGGCAACCACACCTTCCGCAACATCGTGGAGCATTCGAAATTCACCGGCCGCCTCTACCCGGTGAACCCGAAACAGGATCAGGTCATGGGCCTCAGGGCCTATCCCGACATGGCATCGCTCCCGGAACCGGTCGACGTGGTGGTCATCGTCGTCCCCGCCCAGTTCGTCGCCGAAACGGTCGAACAGGCGGGCGCAAGGGGCTGCCGCTTTGCCGTCATCCTGACCTCGGGCTTTTCCGAGGCCGACGACTGGGGCATCGCCGAGGAACGGAAGCTGGTCGAGATCGGCCAGCGCACCGGCATCCGCATCTACGGACCGAACTGCCCGGGGCTGGTCAACCTGAACATCCCGCTCGGCATGTCGTTCAGCCCGGCCTTCAAGACCGACCTCGCCCCCGGCGCCATCGCTCTCGCCACGCAGGGCGGCGGGCTGGGGCGCAACATGATGCAGCACAACTACCGCGGCATGGGGTTTTCGGCCTGGTCGTCGTCCGGCAACGAATGCGACCTGCAGGTCGCCGACTTTGTGCACCACTTCGCCGGCGATCCGGACTGCAAGGCCATCGCCATCCTGGTCGAGGGCTTCAAGGACGGTCCCCGCTTTGCCGCCGCCGCCCGCCGCGCGGCCGAGATGGGCAAACCGATCATCGGCCTCAAGGTCGGCCGCTCGGAATACGGCGCCAAGGCCGCGCAGTCGCACACCGCGTCGATCACCGGCTCGGCCGAGGTCAATTCAACTGTCTTTGCGCAGCTCGGCGTGATCGAGGTCGATGACCTCGACGAGGCGATGGATGTCGCCATGCTCTTCACCCGCAAGCAGCCCACGGGGGACGAGAAGGTGGCGGTCTTCGCCTCCTCCGGCGGCGCGGCCTCACTCTGCGCAGACAACGTCGGCACCGCCGGGCTGACCCTCTCGACCTTCACGCCCGAGACGACACGGAAGCTGGCCGAAACGCTGCCGAGCTTTGCCAACATCTCGAACCCGATCGACACCACCTCGATCTCGATCAGCCACCCGCAGGCGCTGATGGACAGCCTGATCGCCTGCGCCAACGATGCCAATACCGACCTCGTGTTGGCGCCGATCCCGATGGACTACGGCATCTACACCGAGGCGAACGCCCGCAACTTCAAGACCGCGCAGGACACAACCGACACGCCCATCGTGCCGATCTGGTTCAGCGAAAAGACCGGAGAGGGGTATTTCGAACTTGCCCGCTCCGGCCTCGTCCCGTTCCGCTCGCTCCGCAATATGGGCAAGGCGGTGCGCCGCTGGATTGACTACGGCCGCTACCTGCAGGAGCGTGACCAGACCTGGACGCCGCTCCTCCTAGACACCGGCGTGCCGGGGCCTGCCACCATCACCCGCACCCTGACCGAGGCCGAGGGCAAGGCGGCGCTGGCCGCCGCCGGCGTGCCCGTCACCACGCCCGAGGTCGCCGCGACCAGCGCGGCGGCGCAGGAGATCGCCGACCGCATGGGCGGCCCCCTGGCGATGAAGATCGTCAGCGCCCAGATCACCCACAAGTCGGACGTGGGCGGCGTGATGCTGAACGTGGACCCCGCAGCGGCCGCCGCGGCCTTCGACACGATCATGGCCAGTGCCGCCGCCGCCCGCCCCGACGCGACGCTCGACGGGGTGCTCCTGGAACCGATGGCACCCGCCGGCGGGGTCGAGGCCTTTGTCGGCGTGGCCCGCGATCCGGTCTTCGGCCATGTCATGACGCTCGGCCTCGGCGGCATCTACGTCGAGATGTTCCACGACGTGACCCGCGCCATGCTGCCGGTGTCCCAGGCCCAGGCCCGCCGCATGATCGGAAAGCTGAAATCCGCGAAGCTGCTGAGCGGCTATCGCGGCCAGCCGCCACGTGATCTGGACGCCCTCGCAAAGCTGGTGGCGACGGTGTCGGATTACGTGGCGGCGCATGCCGACCGGGTCGAGGAGGTCGAGATCAATCCGGTCTGGGTCGGCGCCGGGGGCGAGGGGGCGCTGGCCCTCGACGCGGTGATCGTCGTGCGGGACTGAAATCCCGCACCGACGAAAATACCGACGTGATACCGACGCAATACCGACGTTGATTTCAGCGTCCGCCGCTGACGTGCAGGGTCTGCGCGGTGATGAAGTCCGCCAGCGGCGAACAGAAGAACAGGATCGCCTTCGCCACGTCCTCTTCGGTTCCCAGCCGGGGCAGGGGGCGAGCGCCAGGCTCCGCTGTTCGAGCTTGTCAAAGTCCGGCCGCGCCCGCAGCCGGGGGGTCGCGATCAGCCCCGGCGCGACCGCGTTGCAGGTGATGTTGAACCCGCCCGCCTCGCGCGCCAGCGCGTTCGTCATCCCGATAAGTCCCGCTTTTGCCGAGGAATAATTGGTCTGCCCCCGGTTGCCGAGGTACGCCATGGACGAGGTGTTGACGATCCGGCCCCAGCCCCGCTCCATCATCCCCGGCAGCACCGCGCGGCAGCAGTGGAAGGTGCCCTTGAGCACCGTGTCATGCACCGCGTCCCAGTCCTCCTCGGCCATCTTCACGAGGTACTTGTCACGGCTGAAGCCCGCGTTGTTCACCAGAACATCGACCGGGCCGATCGCGTCGAAGGCACTGGCAACGCTGGATTTATCCGTCACGTCGCAGACCCCTGTCGCCACCTTCGCCCCCGGCACTTCCGCCTCGATCCAGGCGCGGGCCTCCTCGGCGGCGTCAATGCTCAGGTCCAGCAATGCAACCGCGGCCCCCTCGGCCGCCAGCAGCCTGGCCGTCGTCCGGCCGATCGCTCCGCCGCCGCCCGTCACCGCCGCCACGCGACCCGTCAGACCCAGATCCATGTAACGCCCTCTCATTCAACGGAAATCCCTGCCTTGGGGGCCAACGTGATTGCTCATCCGTGAAAGCGCAACGCCGGGAATTGAATTGCCAGACATGTAGCTTTACCCATGAGTAAGATTTGCCGGGCAAGGGAGGCGCGCAAGGTGGACCTGGAAAAACCCGATCTCTATAGGCTGTCCGGCGACGGCCGCACCCTGACCCTGCGCGCGGGCCGCTGTTCCGCCTGCGGAAGTCAGATTTTCCCCTGAGCCCATACGGTTGCACGACCTGCGGCGCTCCTCCGGCGGAACTGATCGAAGAAGCGATGTCGTCCCGCGCGCAGCTCCTGACCTTCATCACCATCCACCAGAAGCTCGCCCCCGGCATCGTGCCGCCCTGCGTCGTCGGCGAGGCGCGGCTGGCCAACGGCGCGATCCACGAGGTCATGCTGGAGGGCGGGGCGGACCGGTTCGCCGACGACATGGCGATCGAGGCCGTCCCGGTCGAGCTGACCCGCGGCGAGGCGACCGTGATCGCCTGCCGCTTCGCCCCGGTGGAGGGCTGAGCATGGGCCAGACCCTTCGTGACCTGCGCCCCGTCTACGTCGTCGGTGTCGGCATGCACCGCTACCAGTTCGCCAGCGAAACAAGTTACATCACCCTTGGCCTGACCGCAGTGCGCGGGGCCCTGGCCGATGCGGGCGTGGCGTTCCCCGAGGTTGAAAGCGCCTATGTCGGCTGCACCGGCATCGGCCTCGCCGCCGGGCGGATCATGTTCAACCACATGGGGTCCACCGGCCTGGGCGTGACACAGGTGGAAAACGCCTCGGCCTCCGGCTCCTCGGCCTTTCAGCTGGCGTGTTTCGAGGTCGCCTCGGGCCTCAGGGACTGCGTGCTGGCCGTCGGCGTCGACAAGTACGGCGACCAGGTCCGCGCGGCGGGCAAGGAGGGCGTCGGCAAGCTGTCGGACACTGCCAACATCCCGCTGGTCCGATACGCGATCATGGCCGAGCACCTGAAGAAGGCGAAGGGCCTCGGGCAGGAGGACCTCGCCCTGGTGGCAGCCAAGAACCACACCAACGGGTCCAGGAACCCCTTTGCCCAGTTCCAGAAGGCGCGCACGGTCGAGGATATCCTGAACGCGACCCTCGTCGCCGGGTCCACCACCTCTCTCATGTGCACCCCGCGAGGCGAGGGCGGGGCCGCCGCGATCCTCTGTTCCGAGGAGGGCATCCGCCGCCTCGGCATCGTGGGGGACAAGCCGATCCGCGTGCTGTCGTCGGTGCTGCGGTCCGAACGACCACAGTCGGGGCGCGAACTGCCGTCGGTCACCGTGGCGCAAACCGTGGCGGAACAGGCCTATGCCGAGGCCGGGATCACCACCGCCGACCTCGACTGCGTCGAACTGCACGACGCCTTCGCGATCGAGGAAATCCTCTACACCGAGACCTTCGGCCTCGCCCCCAAGGGCGAAGGGCAGCATTTCCTGCGCGACGGTGGCTCGGCCATCGGCGGGCGGTGCTGCGTGAACTCCTCGGGCGGGCTGATCGCGCAGGGCCATCCGCTGGGCCCGACCGGCATCGGCCAGATCCACGAGATCGTGCACCAGCTGCGCGGCACCAACGGCCCGCGCCAGCAACCCGATGCCCGGACCGGTATGGCCCACATGATCGGCCTCGGGACCATCGCCATCGCCCATGTCTTCCAGAGGGACTGATCCATGCCCGACTATGAAACGCTGATCTACGACCGGGCCGACAACGGCGTGGCCACCGTCACCCTGAACCGGCCCGACCGGATGAACACCCTCGGCGGCACGATGAAGCCGGACCTCTACGACCTGTTCCAGAACGTCATGCTGAACGACCGCGGCCTGCGCTGCGTGATCCTCACCGGGGCGGGGACCGCGCCTTTTGCGCCGGGGCCGACATCAAGGAGCGCGCCGCCAGCCGACCGCCGCGCGCGGAGTACTATGCCCGGCAGAAGTTCACCCACGACCTGACCCGGCTGATCGAGACCTTCGAGCGCCCGGTGATCGCCGCGATCAACGGCGTGGCCCTTGGCGGCGGGATGGAGATCGCGCTCTGCGCCGACATCCGGATCGCCGCCGACCACGTGCGCCTCGGCCTGCCCGAGGTCAAGCTGGGCGTGCTGCCCGCCGCCGGTGGCACCCAGCGGATGCCGCGCCTGATCGGGGCGCCGCTGGCAAAGGAGCTCATGTTCACCGGGCGGCACATCACGGCGGACGAGGCGCTGGCCTACGGCATCGTCAACCGCGTGGTCCCGCAAGCGGACCTGATGGCCGAGGCCCGCAAGCTGGCCGACGAGATCGCGGCGCAGCCGCCGCTCTCGGTGGCGTTCATCAAGCAGGCGATCAACACCGGGCTGCAGTCGGGGATCGACCAGGGGCTCGAGGTCGAGCGCCTGGGTGCGGCGATTATCATGGACAGCGCCGACCGGGCCGAGGGCATGGCGGCCTTCCTGGAAAAGCGCAAGCCGGTGTTCCGCGGCGAATGACGCGATCGCCCCGCGCGTGCCCCCGGCGTCGCGTCCCGCGATGCGTGCGCTGACGCGGGGTAAATTTCCTTTGTCCCTCGGCCATCCGGTGCCAGAGTTCCCGGGGCCTTCGCGGCCAGTTTGCGGGACAAGGACATTACAATGGAAAATACCAAGAAGTACGCGGCCGAGCTGATCGGCACGTTCTGGCTGACCCTGGGCGGCTGTGGCGCCGCGGTGATATCGGCCGGGTTCCCCGACATGGGGATCGGTTTCCTCGGCGTGGCGCTGGCCTTTGGCCTGACCGTGCTGACGATGGCCTATGCCATCGGCCACGTGTCGGGCTGCCACCTGAACCCGGCGGTGACGCTGGGCCTTGCGGCCGGCGGGCGGTTTCCCTCGGCGCAGATCGTGCCCTATGTCGTGGCGCAGGTCGCGGGGGCGATCCTGGGGGCGACGGTGCTCTTCATCATCGCCAACGGGGTCGATGGGTTCGATGCCGCGGCCTCGGGCTTTGCCGCCAATGGCTACGGCGCACACAGCCCGGGCGGCTATTCGTTGATGTCGGGCTTTGTGGCCGAAGTCGTGCTGACGATGATGTTCCTCTTCGTCATCATGGGGGTCACCCACGGCCGCGCACCCGTGGGGTTTGCGCCGCTGGCCATCGGGCTGGCGCTGACGCTGATCCACCTGATCTCGATCCCGGTGACCAACACCTCGGTCAATCCCGCCCGCAGCACCGGCCCCGCGCTCTTTGCCGGGGGCTGGGCGATGGCGCAGCTCTGGATGTTCTGGGTCGCGCCGCTGATCGGCGGGGTTCTCGGCGGGGTGATCTACAGCTGGCTCAGCCCGACCCCCACGGGCGACGTGGAAGGCGGCGTGCCCAGCCAGTGAGCGATCGCCGGGCGGGGCGGCGGCCGATGCGGGCCGTGCGCCCCGCCCACGCAAGCTTGACCCCGGCTTCACTTGCGGGCATTGCCGCGCGGCTATAAACCACCGCAAACCCGCAATCCCTGCGAGAGGCCGAATGTCCATCGACACCGAAACCGCCGCCCGCGTGGCGAAGCTCGCCCGTATCAAGGTCGAAGACGACGCGCTGCCCGCGCTCGCCAACGAGTTCAACACCATCCTCGGCTTCATCGAGCAGCTGAACGAGGTCGATGTGGACGGCGTCGAGCCGATGGTCTCGGTCGAGCCGATGCGCCTGAAACGGCGCGAGGACGTGGTGACCGAGGGCGACCAGGCGGACCGGATCCTCAAGAATGCGCCCGACGCCCGCGAGGGGTTCTTTGCCGTGCCGAAGGTGGTGGAATAACGATGACCGAACTGAACACGCTGAAAATCCACGAGGCGCGCGATGCGCTGCGCCAGGGCGAGCTGACCTCGGTCGAGCTGACCGAGGCGTGCTTGTCGAAGATCGAGGGCGCCAAGGCGCTGAACGCCTTTGTCCACGACACGCCCGAGATCGCGCTGACGCAGGCCAAGGCCGCCGACGCCCGCCGCGGCGCCGATGCCCCGTCGCTGAACGGTATCCCGCTGGGGATCAAAGACCTGTTCTGCACCAAGGGCGTGCCGTCGCAGGCGGCGTCCCGCATCCTCGAAGGGTTCAAGCCGGAGTACGAATCCACCGTCACGCAGAACCTGTTCGACGCGGGCGCGGTGATGCTCGGCAAGCTGAACATGGACGAATTCGCCATGGGCTCGTCGAACGAGACCTCGACCTACGGCAACGCGGTGAACCCCTGGCGTCGCGGCAACGACGAGACGGCGCTGACCCCCGGCGGCTCCTCCGGCGGCTCAGCCTCGGCCGTGGCGGCCGATCTCTGCCTTGGCGCCACCGGCACCGACACCGGCGGCTCGATCCGGCAACCGGCGGCCTTCGTCGGCATCACCGGGATCAAGCCGACCTATGGCCGCTGCTCCCGCTGGGGCATCATCGCCTTCGCCTCGTCCCTCGACCAGGCCGGGCCAATGACCAAGGACGTGCGCGACGCGGCGATCATGCTGCAGGCGATGTGCTCGCACGATCCCAAGGATTCGACCTCGACCGCGACGCCCGTCCCGGATTTCGAAGCTGCGCTGACCGGCGACATCCGGGGCAAGACCATCGGCATTCCCAAGGAATACCGCATGGACGGCATGCCCGAGGAGATCGACGCGCTCTGGTCGCAGGGCAAGGAGATGCTCCGCGACGCGGGTGCGAAGATCGTCGACATCTCGCTGCCCCACACGAAGTACGCGCTGCCCGCCTACTACGTGATCGCCCCGGCCGAGGCGTCCTCGAACCTCGCGCGCTATGACGGGGTGCGCTACGGCCACCGCGCGAAGCTGGCGCAGGGCGATGGCATCACCGAGATGTACGAAAAGACCCGCGCCGAAGGTTTCGGGGCCGAGGTCCAGCGCCGCGTGATGGTGGGCACCTACGTGCTGTCCGCGGGCTTCTACGATGCCTATTACAACCGCGCCCGCCGGGTCCGCACCCTGATCAAGAAGGATTTCGAGGACGTCTTTGCCCAGGGCGTCGACGCGATCCTGACGCCCGCCACCCCCTCGGCCGCCTTCGGCCTGGGCGAGATGACGGATGCCGATCCGGTGCAGATGTACCTCAACGACGTCTTCACGGTGACGGTGAACCTTGCCGGGCTGCCCGGCATCGCCGTGCCCGCGGGGCTCGACCGGCAGGGGCTGCCGCTTGGCCTGCAGCTGATCGGCAAACCCTGGGCCGAGGACGAATTGCTCAACACCGCCTACGCGCTGGAACAGGCCGCCGGTTTCGCGGCCAAGCCGGCGCAATGGTGGTAGAACCCGCGAGGGCCGAGAGATGACCAAACCGATGCAGACCTTCCGACGCGCCGCCTTGGGCGCCGTGGCGCTGGCCGGGCTCGCCGCCTGCGCCTCGCAGGTGCCCGACAGCGGCGTGGGCTTCGGCAGCTACGACAGCTACAACGCGCAGCGCGAGGCGCAGCTGCAGGGGCAGAACGCCTCGGCCCTGCCGCCCGCACAGGCGATCTCGAGCGAGCCGCTGAGCGCGGTGAACGTGCCCTTCGAGGCCGAAACGCCGGTCACCACCGCCGGTGGCGACACGCCCGAAGGGATCGCGGCCGAAACCCAGGCGGCCCTGCGCGCCTCGGCCCAGAACTCGGGCGCCGCGCCCTTGCAGGCCGATCCAGCGAACCCCGCCCCCGAGGCCGTGAACACCTTCGGCATCAGCCGCGAGAACGATTTCGGCGCGGTCGACGAACAGCGGTCGATCGAGGCCGACAAGGAACGCCTGGCGCAGGTGCGCAGCGAATACCAGCAGGTCCAGCCGACGGCGCTGCCCGAACGCACCGGCAGCGGGCCGAACATCGTGTCCTTCGCGCTGCAGACCCAGAACAACCCGGGCCAGTCGCTCTATTCCCGCAGCTCGCTGCTGTCGGAACAGCGGTTCAAGCGGAACTGCGCGCGCTACGCCTCACCCGACCTCGCCCAGACCGACTTCCTCAAGAAGGGTGGGCCGGAACGCGACCGCGACGGGCTTGATCCCGATGGGGACGGTTTTGCCTGCTCGTGGGATCCGCGTCCCTTCCGCACCGCCCGCGGTGGCTGAGACCGACGCGCCCGGCGCGACCTGGGCGCCGTCGCCGAACTTTGGCCCCCGCCGCCATGGCGGGGCGCCGTCCCTGGTCGTGCTGCACTATACCGCGATGCCGGATGCCACCGCCGCCCTCGACCGGCTGCGCGACCCCGAACCGCCCGAAGGGCTGGGCCCGGTGTCGGCCCATTACCTCGTCTCGGAGCGGGGTGACCTCTGGCAGCTGGTGCGCGAGGCCGACCGCGCCTGGCACGCAGGTGCCGGAAACTGGGCCGGGTGCGAGGACGTGAATTCCCATTCCATCGGGATCGAGCTGGCCAACACCGGCGCCCATCCCTTTGCCGAACGGCAGATGGCCGCGCTCGAGGCGCTGCTGTCCGGCATCATGGCGCGCTGGTCGATCGGGCCGCAGGGCGTGATCGCGCATTCCGACATGGCGCCGGGGCGGAAAACCGACCCGGGTCCGCGGTTCGACTGGCGGCGCCTCGCCCGGCAGGGCCTTGCCCTCTGGCCCGAGGGGGACGCCACTCCCGGGGATTTCGACGCGGACCTCGCCGCCATCGGCTATCGAGCGCCGGAGGGGTGCAGCGATACGCTCCTCCTCGACGCCTTCCGCCTGCGCTTCCGTCCCTGGGCGACCGGTCCGCTGACCGACGCCGACCGCGCTGCCGCACGAAGCCTCGCGGTGCGGACGGCCTAGCGGGCGGCTTGCAGTCGTCGCGCCGTTTGGCCCGGGGCAGAGCCCCTCTGGCCCCTCAGCCGTTGCGCACCGTGTCGATCATCAGCTGCACATTCGCCGGATCCGCGTCCGGCGTGATCCCGTGGCCTAGGTTGAAGATGTGCGGCCCGCCCGACAGCGCCTTGACGATGGCGCGCGTGTCCTCGACCAGCGCTGCGCCGCCCGTCACCATGTGGCGCGAGGCGAGGTTGCCCTGCACGCAGGCATAGGGCTGGATATGCTCGGCCGCCCATTCGGGCGACACGCTGTCGTCGATGGCGACGCAATCGGCCCCAGTCTCCTGAGCGAAACCGATGTAGTGCTCTCCTGCCTCGCGCGGGAAGGCGATGATCGGCAGGCCGGGGTGACGATCCTTCAACTCCGCGATGATCCGCTTGGCCGGGGCCACCGCGTAGGCGTCGAAATCGCTGCCCTCGAGCGACCCGGCCCAGCTGTCGAAGAGCTTCACGCATTCCGCGCCCGCCTCGACCTGGGCCGAGAGGTATTCGATCGTCGCGCCGGTGATCCGCTCCAGCAACGCCTCGAACAGCGGGCGATTCTCGGCCTTCAGGGCGTGGGCCGGTCCCTGGTCGGGGGTGCCCCGCCCGGCGATCATGTAGGTGGCAACGGTCCACGGCGCCCCGGCAAAACCGATCAGCGTCGTCTCGGACGGCAGTTCGCGCGACAGGATGCGGACGGTCTCGTAGATCGGCGACAGCGTCTCGTGCACGTTCTCCACCGGGCCCAGCTTGTCGAAATCGGCCTGCGTCGTGACGGTCGACAGGCGCGGGCCCTCGCCGGTGACGAACCACAGGTCGGCGCCAAGCGCCTGGGGCACCAGCAGGATATCGGCAAACAGGATCGCGGCGTCGAACTCGTAGCGCCGGATCGGCTGCAGCGTGACCTCGGCGGCCAGTTCGGGGTTGTAGCAGAGCGACAGGAAATCCCCGGCCTTCTCGCGCGTGGCGCGGTATTCCGGCAGGTAGCGCCCGGCCTGGCGCATCATCCAGATCGGCGGGGTCGGCAGGCGTTCCCCGGCCAGCGCCCGCAGGATGGTCTTCTCGCTCATATCATGCTCCTTCATCCGGGTCACAGGTCGCCGCGCGGCCCTGCGTTGTCAAGTCGCGCCCGGCTTGTCAGGACAATGCGCCGCGATTAAGCCTCTGCCCCATGACACTCGCACTGCCCACCCCCTCCGCTCCGCTCCGCATCGGCACCCGTGGCTCTCCGCTCGCCCTCGCGCAGGCGCACGAGACGCGCGACCGGCTGATGGCCGCCTTCGACCTGCCCGCCGAGGCATTCGATGTGCGCGTCATCCAGACCACCGGCGACCGGGTGCAGGACCGCGCGCTGAAGGAGCTGGGCGGCAAGGGTCTTTTCACCCGCGAGATCGAGCAGGCGATGCTCGAGCGCGGGATCGACATCGCGGTGCATTCGATGAAGGACATGCCGGTGCTGCAGCCGGCGGGCCTGGTGCTTGACTGCTACCTCCCGCGCGAGGACGTGCGCGATGCCTTCGTGTCGTTCCACGAGGGCGGGATCGCCGCGATCCCCGAGGGGGCCAGGGTCGGCACCTCGTCGCTCAGGCGCGGGGCACAGATGAAGCTGCGCCGCCCGGACGTCGAGATTGTGGAGTTTCGCGGCAACGTGCAGACCCGCCTGCGCAAGCTGGGCGACGCGGTCGCGCATTGCACCTTCCTCGCGCAGGCCGGGCTGAATCGGCTGGGCCGGGCCGATGTGCCCGCGCAGGCGCTGGAGCCGGAAGAGATGCTGCCCGCCATCGCGCAGGGGGCCATCGGGGTGGAACGGCGGGCCGACGACCTTCGCGTGGCCGAGATGCTGGCGGCGATCCATGACGCGCCGACAGGCGAGCTTCTGGCGGCCGAACGCGCCTTCCTTGCCGCGCTCGACGGCTCCTGCGAGACGCCGATTGCCGGGCTGGCGGTGGTCGAGGGCGGGACGCTCCGCCTGCGCGGCCAGATCCTCCGGCCCGATGGCAGCGAGGCGCTCGAGGACGACTCCAGCGCCCCGGTCGAGGATGGCGCGGCGCTCGGCGCCGAGATGGCGCGCCGCCTGCTGGACCGTGCGGGCGCGGGGTTCTTCGACTGGCGCGGGGCGTGACCGCGACGGACCTGCCGCCCGAGGTCGCCCGCCGCTTCGGCGTGACCCGGGCCCGCCCGGTCGATCACACCGCCATCGCCGCGATCTGGCGGGTGGAGGTGACCGGCGGCGGCGTCGCGGCGCTCAAGCTCTTTCACCACGACGGGCTCTCGAACGAGGGGCCAGGGCTCGACTGGATGCGGGCACAGGACGGCGCCGGGGTGGTGCAGATCATCGCGACCGACGGCCGTGCGGTGCTGATGGAATGGCAGGATGGCCCCTCGCTGGGGGATGTCCTGCGCGCAGGCGAGGCGGTCGAGGCCGATGCCCAGCTTCTCTCCGTCGCCCGCGCCCTGCATGACGGTCCAGATTTGGCCGCAGGCGTCGAACTGCCCGACCTGTCCGGGTGGTTCTCGGCCCTGCGCGACCTGCGCACCGATCCCGGCTGCCCGCCCGCTGCGGCCCGCGACATGGGCCGCGCCCGCGACCTGGCGCTGGCGCTGCTTGCCGACCCGCGCGAGGTGCGCGCCCTGCATGGCGACCTGCACCACGACAACATCCGGCAGGGCCGGCGTGGTTGGCTGGCCTTCGATGCCAAGGGCGTGCGGGGCGAAAGGGCCTATGAACTGGCCAATGCCTTCCGCAATCCCAAGGGGGCGGCCGGGCTGGTGGCCGATCCCGCGACCATTGCGCGGCGCGCCGATCTCTGGTCGGAGGGCTTCGGCGTGGACCGGCGGCGGATGCTGGAATGGGCGGCCGCGAAATGTGCCTTGTCGATCACCTGGCGGGCGAAGGGCCCGGTGCGCGAGGACGCGGAATTCGCTCTGCTGGCCCGCCTGCTGGAGGCGGCCGGCGCGGACTGACGCCTCAGCGCGCGGGCGCCACCCCGCCCAACAGTCGCCGCCCCGCACCGACCGACAGCAGCGGGCGTGCCGGGACCGGGTGCGTGCCCATCACCCGCCGGATGCGCCTGCGGGTCGCGGGCGACAGCAAGCGCATCGCCTCTTCCCCCGGCCAGAAGCTTTCGCAGGCCAGCCCCTCGGCCAGGATCAGCGCGTGGCGGTCTAGCACCAGGTGGATGTAGCGCACCGGGCGGCAGACATGCGGCACGCCGACGCCGGGCAGCACGGTCAGCGCCCGCGCCGGGACCAGCACGTCGGGCCCGGCCAGGTGCACCCGGTGCTGCGGCGACAGCGACAGGCCACGCGCCGGATGGCCGGGACCGAGTGCGCCCGCGCGGATCCGCACCGGCCGGGCCCGGGGATTGGCCAAGGGCGACACCACCTGTGGCAGCGCCAGGCGCAACGGCGCATTGCCGCCGCCCGCCAGCCGCAGCCGGTCACCGGGGCGCAGCGCCTCGACCGGGACGGTGCCGCAGGTGGTTGCGATGCCGGTGCCGGCGGTGAAGCAGACCGGAACGGACGCCGTGTAGGCATGGACCCCCGACGTCATGTCGGCGGCGGCCACGACGGTCAGCGCCTCGTTCAGCGGCGGCGCGGTGCCCTGCACGACAAAGCCGTGAATGTCGAAGGCGTATTCGTCGAGGGACACGAACTGCAGCGTGTACTGCGTGCCCTGCGCGTCCTCGACGGTGATGGCGTATTCGGATTCGATGAAGGTGCCGCCGGGATACGCCTGGCCGTTGATGACCTGGTCGCCCGACAGCGTCTGCGCCGCGCCGGCGTCGTCGTCGAAAAAGGCGTCGGTCGTGTCCTCGACCAGCACCGTCTGGACCGGCCAGCCGGACAGCAGCGTCACCGTGTCGACGCCGAGTTCGAACTGGAAACCGCCATTGTCGTTGAAGCCCGACGCCGTGGTGGTGATCGCGGCGATGTCGAACATGGCGAGGCTGTAGACCGCCATTTGTTGCCTGCAGATTTGCTCGAATTGATCCTTTCTCGCCGGAAATGGTTGCCACCGCGTTACGCCGGGCCGCCTCGGCCCTAGCCGGGGCGGAAAAAGCGTGGAATAACCCGCCCGTGAGCCAACCCCGAGGAGCCGTCATGCCCGCCATCGCCCCCGATCACATCCCCGAACGCCTCTACCCGGTCATCGAGGCGCTCTGCGCCACCGGGATCGACGTGGCCACCACCATTGCGCGCGGGCCGCTCGGCCAGTCGCTGGCGGCCGGCGTGGGCGAGAACACGGGCGGCGACCAGCAGAAGGCGCTCGACGTGATGGCGGACGAGGCCTTTGAAAAGGCGCTCGGGCCCGCCGGGGTAAAATTCTACGCCTCCGAGGAACAGGAGGGCGTGCTCACCCTCGGTGACGGGCCCTTCGCACTGGCCATCGATCCGCTGGACGGGTCGTCCAACATCGACGTGAACGTGTCGATCGGCACCATCTTCTCGATCTTCGAGGCGAAGGACGGGGCTGAGGAGAGCTTCCTGCGCCCGGCCTCGGAGCAGATCGCGGCGGGCTACATCATCTACGGGCCGCAGACCGGCCTGGCCGTGACCTTCGGCGACGGCACCCTGATGTTCGTCATGGACCCCGAAACCAAGGTGTTCGAACTGGCCGAGGCAAGGATGTCGATCCCGGCGGCGGCCAAGGAATATTCGATCAACGCGGGCTACCGGCGGCACTGGCCCGCCTGGGTGAAGAGCTTTGTCGAGGAATGCGAGGCCGGAAAGGACGGCCCCCGCGGCAAGGATTACTCGTTCCGCTGGGTCGCCTCGCTGGTGGCCGAAACGCACCGCATCCTGACCCGGGGCGGGACTTTCCTCTACACCGGGGACGCGCGGGCGGCCTATGCCAAGGGGCGGCTCAGGATGGTCTACGAGGTCGCGCCGATGGCGATGCTGATCGAGCAGGCCGGGGGGCTGGCCACCGACGGCAAGACCCCGATCCTGTCGCTGACGGCCGAGGGCCTGCACGCCAAGCAGCCCTTCGTCTTCGGCTGCCGCGAAGAGGTCGAGCGGGTCGCGGAACTGCACGGCTGAGTGAAGGGGCTTGGCACGGGCGCCGGGGCTTGCCATATGCAGCCCCGACAGCCCGAGGGAGCCCTGCCATGACATTCGACCGTTCCATCAAGATTGCCCCGTCGATCCTATCCGCCGATTTCGCCGACTTCGGACGCGAGATCGAGGCGGTCGAGGCGCAGGGCGCGGACTGGATCCACGTGGACGTGATGGACGGGCATTTCGTGCCGAACCTGACCTTCGGCCCGCCGGCGGTGAAGGCCTTCCGCAAACACGTGAATACCTTCATGGACGTCCACCTGATGATCGCCCCGGTCGATCCCTACATCGAGGCCTATGCCGATGCGGGCGCCGACCTGCTGACCGCCCATGTCGAGGCCGGTCCGCACATCCACCGCACGCTGCAGGCGATCCGGGGCGCGGGGATGAAGGCCGGCGTCGCGCTGAACCCCGGCACGCCCGCCGAGGCGGTCGAACACGTGCTGGACCTTTGCGACCTCGTCTGCGTGATGACGGTGAACCCCGGCTTCGGCGGCCAGAGCTTCATCGACATGACCGGCAAGGTCCGCCAGCTGCGCGCGATGATCGGCGACCGCCCGGTGCATATCGAGATCGACGGAGGCGTGACGCCGCAGACCGCGCCGCTGGTGGTCGAGGCCGGGGCCGACGTGCTGGTCGCGGGCTCCGCCGTGTTCAAGGGCGGATCAGTCGGCAACCCCGCGCCCTACGGCGAGAACATCCGCGCGATCCGGGTGAGCTGCGACACGCTGGTCTGAGGCCGCAAGCGGGCGCGCCTGACGCGTCCGCAAGGCCGGGTCAGCAGTTCGGCACGTTGACCGCCAGGCCGCCGAGGGCGGTTTCCTTGTACTTCTCATGCATGTCCGCGCCGACCTGGCGCATCGTCTCGATCGCGGAATCGAGCGGGACGAAATGCGTGCCGTCACCCCTCAGCGCCAGAGACGCGGCCGAGACCGCCTTGATCGCGCCCAGCCCGTTGCGCTCGATGCAGGGGATCTGCACCAGGCCGCGGATCGGGTCGCAGGTCATGCCGAGGTGATGCTCCAGCGCGATCTCGGCGGCGTTCTCGATCTGCTCGGGCGTGCCGCCCATCACGGCACAGAGCCCGGCGGCCGCCATGGCCGAAGCCGATCCGACCTCGGCCTGGCAGCCTGCCTCGGCCCCTGAAATCGAGGCGTTGAACTTCACCAGCCCGCCGATGGCGGCTGCGGTCAGGAAGAACTCGGGCAGCTTCGCCTCGGTCGCGCCGGGGACGTGGCCCAGCCAGTAGCGCACCACGGCGGGGATCACGCCGGCAGCACCATTGGTGGGCGCGGTGACGACTTGGCCGCCGGCTGCGTTTTCCTCGTTCACCGCCATGGCATAGGCCGAGATCCAGTCGTTCACCACGTGCGGCGCGGCCAGGTTTGTGCCGCGTTCGGCCAGCAGGGCATCGTGGATCGCGCCGGCACGGCGTTTCACCCGCAACCCGCCCGGCAGCTCTCCGTGCCCCTCGAGGCCACGGTCGATGCAGTCCGACATCACCTGCCAGATGCGTGCGATGCCAGCGCGCGGGTCCGGGTCGCCGCGCGCGGCCTCGTTCCGGGCCTTCATCTGGGCGATGGACAGGCCCGAGCTGGCGGCCATCTCGAGCATCTCGTTCGCGGTCTTGAACGGGAAGGGCACCGGCGCACCCTCGTCCGTCGCGGCCCCGGCGGCGAGCTCTGCCGCCGTGACGACGAAGCCGCCGCCGATGGAGTAGTAGGTTTCCTGCCGGATCACGTCGCCCTGCGCGTCGGTGGCGGCCAGGATCAGGCCATTGGCATGACCGGGCAGGGGCGTGTCGTAGTCGAACCGCAGGTCGCGCGCGGGGGCAAAGGCAAGCGGGCCGAGCCCCTCGGGCGCGACCGTTCCGGTCTCGGCAATCGCGGCCAGGGCGGCCTCGGCTTTATCGGCGTCGTAATCCTCGGGGCGGAAGCCAGCGAAGCCGAGGATCACCGCCCGGTCGGTCGCGTGGCCAACGCCGGTGAAGGCGAGCGAGCCGTGCAGCGTCGCGCGCAGCCCGTGCGGCCGGAACGGCGCCGCGCGCAGGCTGTCGAGGAACCGCGCGGCGGCCACCATCGGCCCCATGGTGTGCGAGGACGACGGGCCGATGCCGATCTTGAAGACGTCGAAAACGGACAGGAACACGAAACACCTCTTGTCTGACAGGGCCATTGGATAGGCCTACGCGCGGCACCGCGCCACCGTTCCCGACACATTGCACCGCGCCCGCGCCACCGGGATGGGTCGACTGCCGCCTCGGGCGGCGGCTGGGTGGCGGGCTTAACCATCTGTTAGTCCTGCCAACCTTACGCTTCCGGGTGCGGGAGCCGGGGAATCGCAACAAGGAGACGGGTCATGGACGACCTCGACAGGATGATCCCCGTGCCCACCCCGGCCCGGCCCCTGCTGGGCCTCACCATCCTGGTGATTGAAGACAGCCGTTTCGCGTCCGAGGCGATGCGCCTGCTCTGCCTGCGCTCGGGTGCGCGGATCCGGCGGGCGGATTGCCTGCGCTCGGCGCGGCGGCACCTGCAGGTCTATCGCCCGTCGGTCGCGATCGTCGATCTTGGCCTGCCCGACGGGTCCGGGGCAGAGCTGATCCGCGACCTTGCCGCCTCCCAGCCGCGGGTCGCGGTGATCCTGGGCCTCAGCGGCGACGACAGCGCCGAAAGGCTGGCGCGGGCGGCGGGGGCGGACGGGTTCCTCGCCAAGCCGGTGACCGGCCTCGCCGCCTTCCAGAACGCGATCCTCCGCCACCTGCCGCCCGACCGCCAGCCGGCCGGTCCGCGCGCGGTGTCGGGTGAGACGATCCGGCCGGACCGGCTGGCGCTGCGCGAGGATATGGCGCAACTGGCCGAGGCGCTGGATCGCGGGGTGCAGGGCAAGGAGCTCGACTATGTCGCGCAGTTCCTGGCCGGGGTCGCGCGGATCGCGGGCGACGTGCCGCTGGTCGAGGCCGCGGGGGCCCTGGCGGCGTCGCGGCAGGCGGGCCAGGCCTCGGGCGCGGAGGTCGCGCGGATCGCCGGCCTGGTGCGCGCACGGCTGGCGGAGCCGGTTGTGATCTGAGCGCGGCCGAAAGGGCAGTGCGCCTGCGGGAACAGCGAAGGCGGGGCCGCTCGGCCGGCAGCGCGAGCGAGGGTGAGGTGAGTCGTCCCAACAAACCGGCCACATATTTGCAGGTACCGGGCCGCAGGGTGTTTGTTGCTGTCACTGCGCGGCACGGGACGCGGCGGGGCCGGGCCCGCCGCGTCCGGGTCAGGTCAGCAGCGTCTCGGCCATCTCGCCGATCAGGTCGCTGATGAAGGCGTCGAAGCGGGCGTTCGGCTGGCGCTGGCGCAGGGTTTCGGCCATCGGGTCCTCGGCGGCGATGTCGCTGCCCGCCAGCGTCGCGATCACCGCGTGGCCGCAGAACGGCACGTAGACCTCGGAATAGCCACCCTCGTGCACCAGCACGAGGTGCCCGTCGCAGAGCCGGTCGGCCAGCTTCATCATCCGCTCGGTCATCATCGCATAGGTTTCGGCGGTGCAGAGCATCCGGGCCAGCGGGTCGAAGGCGCAGGCGTCGAAGCCGCAGGCCACCACGATCAGGTCGGGTTTGTAGGCCTCGAGCGCGGGGGCGACGATCCGGTCGATCGCCTCGAGGTATCCGACATGGCCGACGCCCGGCGGCAGCGGCACGTTCATGTTGAAACCCTCGCCCGCGCCGCGGCCCCGGTCGCCGATCGCGCCGGTGTCGAGCGGGTAGTTCTGTTCCTGGTGGAGCGAGATCGTCAGCACGTCGTCGCGGTCGTAAAAGATCGCCTCGGTCCCGTTGCCGTGGTGCACGTCCCAGTCGACCACGGCGACCCGTTTCGCCCGGCCGGCGGCCTTGGCCGCCTCGATCCCGATGGCGATGTTGGCCATCAGGCAGAAGCCGTTCGGCCAGTCGGGCAGGCAGTGGTGCCCCGGCGGGCGCGACAGGGCATAGGCGTTTTGCAGGTCGCCTGTCGTCACCGCCTCGATCGCCGCCACGGTCAGGCCGGCCGACAGGGCCGCGATCTCGTAGCCGCCCTGCGCGAAGGGGGTGCGCAGCCCCAGCTCTCCGCCGCCGGCGTCGGACATCGCCTTGAACCTGTCGAGGTAGGCGGCCGGATGCACCCGCTCCAGCACCGCGCGCGATGCCTCGGGCGCGGTGCGGCAGTCCACCGCCCTGGTCAGCCCGGTGACGTCCATCAGGTTCTTCAAACGGCGCTTGGTCTCGGGGCTTTCGGGCAGGCCGCCCGCCGCCAGCGGCTGCACCAGCCCGCCAAGCGGCATGGTCAGGGCATAGTTGCCGCCCGCGTGCCAGAAACACCGCTCGTCCCAGAAGAACCCCGTTGACATGATGGCCACCTCCTTGCCCATTCGTTCCGCGCCGAGAGGACCCGAGAGCGGCGCGGAACTCAACCCCCCGCCCGGAAGGTGACCGACATGCCCGCGATCCCCGACCTGAGCGCGCTGGCCCGCGAGGGGGCCGAGATCGCCGTCAGGGTCACTCCGAAGGCGTCACGCAATGACATACGCTGCGCCGAGGGCGCGATCCATGTGCGGGTGACGGCGGTGCCGGAGGACGGCAAGGCCAACGCGGCCGTGCAGCGGCTGCTCGCCAAGGCCCTCGGCGTGGCGAAGTCGCGGCTGACGCTGGTGCGAGGGCAGACTGCCCGTGACAAGGTGTTCCGGCTGGACGGCTGAACGCTAGCGCCGCACCGCGCCGCCGGACTTGCCGGTCGGGATCATGTAGGTGCCCTCGGGCAGGTTCAGCGCGGCGGCAAGGTCGCGCAGCTGCGCGGTCGACAGCGTCACCTTCTGGACCGTGTCCGTGCGGGCGTCGTATTGCTCGACCGTGACGCATTCCTCGAAGGCGTTGACGACAACGTCCTCCTGAAGCGGCGCCTGCCCGTCATCGACGAGGGTCACCACGGTGCAATCGAATTCGTGCTCTATCGTGAACATGCCTCCTTGATACTGCCAAAGCCCTGACCCGCAAACACTTCGTTCGGCAGATTATCGCAATATCATCGTTGCGATGTCCCCGCCCGAGGGTGGCAAGCCGGCGGGCGGATGATATGACGGGGGAAAGGCAGAAGGGGTACGGGCATGCGCGGGCTGGCATCGGTGGCATTTGCCGCGGCACTGGGGCTGGCGGGGTGCACTGCGCCGGGCCCCGGGTTGATGTCCCCGGGCCGGCCGCAGGACCAGGCCGAGATCGCGGCGCACCGCTTTGTCATCGTCGTCAAGACGGTGGAGCCGGTGGCAGAACGCGAATGCCGCCGGCAATCGCCGCGGCTGAACTGCGATTTCCTGATCGCGGTCGATGACCGCCCCGGCCAGCCGGTGAACGCCTTCCAGTCCGAGGACGACACCGGGCGGCCGGTCCTGATCTTCACGCTCGCGCTGATCGGCGACGTCCGGAACGAGGACGAACTGGCCTTCATCATGAGCCACGAGGCCGCGCACCACATCCGCAACCACCTGGCGCTGCAGAACGTCAATGCCTCGATCGGGGCGCGGGTGCTCGGCGATCTCGCGACCGCCGCCGGGGCTTCGGTCAACGACGTGGAACTGGCCTCGCGGGTCGGGGCCTCGATCGGGGCGCGGCGCTATTCGCAGCAGTACGAGCTTGAGGCCGACGAACTGGGCGCGCGGATCGCCGAGGCGGCAGGCTTCGACGCGGTGGCGGGCGCGCTCTACTTCACGCGGATCCCCGATCCCGGCGACAGTTTCCTCGGCACGCATCCGCCGAACGCGGCGCGGATGGAGATCGTCCGACGCGCCGTCGGGCGCTGATTGATCGAGATCAAGGATCGGCCGGGGCGTGCGGCCTAGGACTCCCTCCATCAGATGGCAGAGGGTCCGATGCAGACGCTAGGCAACACCAACGAACACGTCTTCCTCGTGAAGCGGATGGCCCGGGCCGCGGGGTCCGCGGTCGAGGTGCTGGGTACCGCCGACTGGGCGGCGACGGTCACGCGCTGCCGGGGCTGTGCCTGTGTTGCGCAGTGCCGTGACTGGCTCGATGCCGCGGAGATGGCGGGCGACGGGCCGCGGTCGGTGATGCCCGGCTGCGAGAATGCCGCGCTGATGCGCCGCCTCGCCGAGATCGCAGAGATGGGAGACAGGTGATGGGATTCATCGGAAAGCTGGACCGCGCGGCGGTGCTCTATGGCGGCATGGCCGAACGGCTGGGGGTGGACCCCGCCGCCGACCTGGCGCGGATGCCCGAAACGGCGGGGGCCTTCCGTGCGGCGATCCTGCGCTGCGCCGCCTGCGCCGAGGCCGAGGCCTGCGCGGGATGGCAGGTTGAGAATGCGCAGGCGGGCGAAGCGCCGCGCTATTGCCGCAACCGGGGCGAGCTGCAGTCGCACCGGGCCTGAGGGACACCTGACCGCACCGGGCGGGATGCGGGGCGCGAGGAGCACCCCGTGTCGAGAGGGCCAACCGGGCGGGACCAGGCGCAGCGCCGGTACGGGCAACCGTGCCGGCGCATGTCGTTGCGGCGTGCGCCGCAGGGGGTGGGGCCGCCCGACCCCCGGGAAGGCGTCAGACCACGCGGCCCCAGAGGTCGTAATCCCCGGCCTCGTCGACCTCGACCGTCACGATGTCGCCCGGCGTCAGCGCCTCGAACCCTTCGTCGATGAAGAGGTTGCCGTCGATCTCGGGCGCATCGGCCTTGGTGCGGCAGGTGGCGGCGTCGGCATCGACCTCGTCCACGATCACGTCGATCCGGGTTCCGACCTTGGCCGCCAGCTTGGCCTCGGAGATCGCCTGGGCCTTTTCCATAAACCGGTGCCAGCGCTCTTCCTTGACCTCGTCCGGGACGTGGTCGGGCAGGGCGTTCGACCGGGCGCCGGCGACGTTTTCGTACTGGAAGCAGCCGACCCGGTCGAGCTGCGCCTCGTCGAGCCAGTCGAGCAGGGTCTGGAACTCCACCTCGGTCTCACCGGGATAGCCGACGATGAAGGTCGAACGCAGGGTGATGTCGGGGCAGGCGTCGCGCCAGGCGGCAATCTCGTCCAGGGTGCGGGCGGCGGCGGCGGGGCGCGCCATCCGCTTCAGCGTGTCGGGATGGGCGTGCTGAAACGGGATGTCGAGGTAGGGCAGGATCAGCCCCTCGGCCATCATCGGGATCATCTCGCGCACATGCGGGTAGGGATAGACGTAGTGCATGCGTACCCAGGCGCCGAGGCTCCCCAGGTCACGGGCCAGCGACAGGATCGGCGCCTTCTCGTCGCGGTCCTTCCAGTCGGTGCCATAAGCCGAGGTGTCCTGGCTGATCACCAGCAGCTCCTTCACGCCCGCCTCGACCAGCTTCTCCGCCTCGCGGATCACGGCCTTGTGCGGGCGCGACTGCAGCCGGCCGCGCATGTCGGGGATGATGCAGAACTTGCACTTGTGGTTACAGCCTTCCGAGATCTTCAGGTAGCTGTAGTGGCGCGGGGTCAGCGACACGCCCGACGCGGGCAGCAGGTCGACGAACGGGTCCGGGTCCGGCGGCACGGCCAGGTGCACCGCGTCCAGTACCTGTTCGTACTGGTGCGGCCCGGTGACAGCCAGCACCTTGGGATGCGCGCCGGTGATGTATTCCGGTTCCGCCCCGAGGCAGCCGGTGACGATCACCCGGCCGTTGGAATTGATCGCCTCGCCAATGGCTTCGAGGCTTTCGGCCTTGGCGCTGTCGAGAAAGCCGCAGGTGTTCACGATCACCGCGTCGGCCCCCGAATAATCGGGCGAGATGGCGTATCCCTCGGCCCGCAGGCGGGTCAGGATGCGTTCGCTGTCGACCAGCGCCTTGGGGCAACCGAGCGAGACCATGCCGATCGACGGCTGGCCGGGTCGGCGGGTGTCGCCAAATCGCGGCGCGGGGGCGATGTCGGGACGGAGATTCGGGGGGTTCTGGCTCATGGCGCGCCTATAGCGCCATTGCGCCTGCTTGGGAACGGGCAGCTTGTGATGCGCGCGCGTCAGGCTATCCTGTGAAAAAAGGCAGGAGCACGGGCAATCATGCGGGTCATCAAGTGGATTTTGCTGGCGGTCTTCGCCGTGGCGCTGGTCTTCGCGGGGGCATTGCTGTTCCTGCCCGGCGACCGGATCGCGCGGATCGCCGCCGACCAGATCGAGGCACGGACCGGCCGGGCGGTGACGCTTTCGGGCGGGACGGAGGTAACGTTCTGGCCTGTGCTCGGGGTCCGCACCGGGCCGATGGAGATCGCCAACGCCGCATGGTCGGACAGTGGCCCGATGCTGCGGGCCGAGGGGCTGAAGATCGGGGTCGAGGCCGCGACGCTCTTCAGCGACGAGATCCGCGTGACCGAGGTGCAGGCGATCCGGCCCGAGATCCTTTTGGAACGCGACACGCAGGGCCGCGCGAACTGGGATTTCGGTGGCGCCGACGGCGCTCCGGCCGGGGACGACGCGCCGAGGCGGGCGGTGCACCTCGACCGGCTCGACGTCACCAACGCCACCCTGCGGATGATCGATGGCGCCGAGGAGACGGCCTATCGCGACGTCGACCTGCACGCGGAATGGCCCGACAGAACCGGCCCGGTCGACCTGTCGCTGACGCTGCGCCCGGCGGGCAAGCCGGTGACGCTGACCACGCAGGTCGCCGACCTCGACGCGCTGCTGGCCGGGCAATCGGTGCCGCTCGACCTGCGGGCCGAGGCGCCGGGCGGGGTGATGACCTTCTCCGGCCGGGCCGGGACCGCGCCCGAGGCGCAGGGGCGGCTGCAGGCTGACCTGGCCGATCCGGCGGCCTTCGGCGCGGCGCTCGGACTGGGGCCGCTCGCGCTCGAAAAGACGACATTCACGGGCGACGTGACGCTGTCGGGGGATCGCCAGCTTGCGGTGCGGGACGGCGCGCTCCGTGTCGGGGCCAACGCGGTGCAGTTGCGTGCCGATGCCGATCTTCGGGGCAAGCCCGTGGTGAACGCGCAGGTCAGTGCCGACCGGCTGACGCTTCCTGCCGCGTCGGGTGGCGGAGGTGGCGGCGGGACGGGGTGGTCGACGGCCCCGATCGACGCCTCGGCGCTGGCGGCGTTCGATGGCGAGATCGCGCTTTCGGCCAACAGCATCGACATGGGTGACATCGTGCTGGGTCCGGTCCGCAGCACCACGCGGATCGAGAACGCCCGGGCGGCGACCGAGATCGCGCAACTTGGCGCCTTTGGCGGGGGCGTAACCGGCCAGTTCGTGGTGAACAACCGCGCGGGCCTGTCGATGGGCGGCGACCTGACGGCGCAGGGCATCGACCTGCGCCAGGCGCTGAATGCCGCGGCGGGGGTCACGCGGATCACCGGCACCGGCGACGGGCGGGTGAAGTTCCTGGCCTCGGGCAATTCCATGGCGCAGCTGATGTCGAGCCTGTCGGGTGACGGCAGCATCTCGACCGGGCAGGGCACGCTCGAGGGCATCGACCTCGACGGCCTCTTCCGGGCTGGTGCTGTCGGCGGCGGCACCACCATCTTCGACAGCGTGACTGCCAGTTTCACGATGCAGGACGGCACCCTGGCGAACCGGGACCTGGGCATGCGGCTCGGGTCGATCCAGGCGACGGGGCAGGGCAAGGTCGGGATCGGCACCCGGACGATCGATTATCTCTTCACGCCTGTCGCCACCACGTTGCGGGGCGGCAAGGGCATCGCCGTACCGGTGCGAATCCGGGGTTCGTGGGACGATCCGAGCATCGTGCCCGACCTCGAGGCGGCGGTGAAACTGAACTTCGACGAAGAGCGTCAGGCGCTCGAGGACAAGGCCAAGGCCAAGGCGCTCGACAAGATCGGGGTGACCAGGCAGGAGGGCGAGAGCACCGAGGACGCGATCCGGCGGCGGCTCGAGCAGGAAGCGATCAAGGGGCTGGGCAAGCTGCTGCGCGGGAACTGAGCCCATGAAAAAGGCCGCGCCCGAGGGGTGCGGCCTTCGATCTGTCCGGGCAGGGGCGCCTCAGCGCTTGCGGTCGCGGCGCGAGGACATCGGCTGGAATGCGACGCCGACATGCGCCTCGCAATAGGGTTTGCCCGCCTGCACCGGCAGGCCGCAGAACCAGAAATCTTCTGTCGCCGGGTCGCCGACGGGCCATTTGCAGGTCCGCTCCGTCAGCTCCATCAGGGTGAGCCGCTTGGCCTTCTTCTCGATCTCGCTGACCTTGGCCAGCGCCTCGGGGCTGATCTCGTTCGCGGAGGGCTGCGGCGGCAGCGGCTGACCGGCCGGGATGATCTGCTTGCGGGCCGGGGTGGCCGCTGCGGCCACCGGTTCCGGCTCTTCGGCAGCGGCGGGCTTGGCCGCGGCCGGTTCGCGCTTGGGGGCCGGTTTCACCGTCGGCTTGGCCTTCGCCTCGACCTTGGGGGCCGGGGCCGCGGGGGCCGCGCCGCCGGAGCGGTTCGACAGGCCCAGACGATGCACCTTGCCGATCACAGCGTTGCGGGTCACGCCGCCCAGTTCCTTGGCGATCTGCGAGGCGGACTGCCCCTCGCTCCACATCTTCTTCAGCAGTTCGACGCGTTCATCGGTCCACGACATAGGCATTCTTCCGGCTTGGATCGGTCTGGCCGGGGACGTCTGGCGGCCCGGGCCTCGGTGAAGGGCAGATACTATGCATTTTGCGCCAAGTTACAAGGGAACGAATCATTCCCCGGGCGCAGCGTCGCCGGGCAGCGGCGCGGGGGGCACCGGGGTGCCGCGCCGTGCCTCGCGCCAGGCCAGCAGGACCCCGCCCGCGACGATCACCGCCGCCCCGGTCCACGACACTAGGTCGGGGATCACGCCAAAGACCGCGGCATCGTAGAGCGCGGCCCAGATCAGGGTGGCATAGGTAAAGGGCACGACGAAGCTGGCGTCGGCCATCCGCATCGCGTTGACATAGCAGATCTGCGCCAGCGCCATCGCGACCCCGATCCCGGCGAGGCCCGCCCATTGTTCCGTGCTCGGCATCTGCCAGACCGGCAGCACCGCGAGCGTGGCGATACAGAGCCCCAGCGAGTTGTTGATCAGCAGCACCTGCAGCGGCGGCTCGCTGCCCGACAGCCGCTTGATAAAGATCGCCTCGGCCCCCATCGACACGGCGGCGCAGAGGGCCAGCATCGCGGCAGGCTGGATCGCCCCGGCGGTCGGGCGCAGCAGGATCAGCATCCCGACCAACGCAAAGCCGGCCGCCGTCCAGCGCACCGGCCCGACCTTCTCACCCAGCAGCGGGATCGCCAGCAGCATCGCGAAGACCGGGCTGAGGAAGCTGATCGCGGTGGCATCCGACAGCGGCATCCGCGCGGCGGCGGCGAACATCAGCGTCGCGCCGCCCCAGCCGAAGGTGGTGCGCAACGCGTGCCAGCCCCAGTGCACGTCGCGGACCTGCTGGCGGCGCACGGCACAGAGCGTGCCGATCAGCATCAGGGCAAAGAGGAACCGGCCGTGGCTGACCTGCAGCGGGTGCAGCGGCGTGCCCAGGTGCGGCCCGCCGACGGCCTTGGCCAGCAGGGTCGTCATCGCGATGAAGGCCGTCGCGACCATGATCAGGGCGATGGCGCGGGCGGGGGCGTTGCGGTCGGTCATGCCCCCTCTTGCCGGGTTCCGGGCCACGGCGGAAGCGCGCGTGGCTGACGCGGACGCATGGGCCTCTGTGCGGAAATGCATATGCGCCGGGTTGCGGCGGTCTCTCGCCAAGCGATCCCGCTGGCGCTAAAGGCATTTCATGACGCAGACGACCCCCCTTGCCGAAGCCGCGGGCCTGCCGCTCTGGCGCCGGCCGCAGACGCTCCTCTTCCTGATGGCCGCCGCCATGCCGGTGGCCTTTGCCACCTGGTCGGCGCTGCTCAACAACTTCGTCATCGAGGTGGCGGATTTCGACGGGTCCGACATCGGCTGGCTGCACACCGTGCGCGAGATCCCGGGTTTCCTGGCGATCGGGGTGATCTTCGTCATCCGCTTCGTGCGGGAACAGGCGCTGGCGGCCCTGTCGCTGCTGCTGCTCGGCGTGGCAACGGCGGTGACGGCGTGGTTCCCGACGCTCGGCGGGATCATGGTTATCACGCTGCTCAGCTCCATCGGGTTCCACTACTACGAGACGGTGAACCAGTCGCTGCAGCTGCAATGGTTCGACAAGGCCGAGGCACCGAAGAAGCTGGGGCTGATGCTCTCGGTCGGCTCGGCCGCGACGCTGGTGGCCTACGGGCTGATCGTGGTGCTCTGGGATCCGCTCGGGCTGACCTACAACATCGTCTACATGGCGGCGGGCGGGTTCACCGCGCTGGTCGCGATCTTTGTCCTCTTCGCCTATCCGCAGTTCGAGGCGCCGAACCCGCAGCTGAAGAAGTTCGTGCTGCGCCGGCGCTACTGGCTCTTCTACCTGCTGCAGTTCATGGCCGGGGCCCGCCGCCAGATTTTTGTCGTCTTCGCCGGCTTCATGATGGTCGAACGCTTTGGCTACGACGTGCACCAGGTCACCGGGCTCTTCCTGATCACGCTGCTCTGCAACATGCTCTTTGCGCCGCTGATCGGCCGCGCGGTGGCGCGGTTCGGGGAACGGCGCGCGCTGCTGTTCGAATACGCCGGTCTGGTGACGGTCTTCACCCTCTACGGCGGCATCTACTTCTTTGGCTGGGGCGTGGCGGTGGCGGCGACGCTCTATGTCGTCGACAACCTGCTCTTTGCCATGGCGCTGGCGCTCAAGACCTATTTCCAGAAGATCGCCAGCCCCGGCGACATCGCCCCGACCGCCGCCGTGGCCTTCACCATCAACCACATCGCGGCCGTGTTCCTGCCCGCGGGGCTCGGCTATCTCTGGCTGGTCTCGCCCGCGGCGGTGTTCGTCATGGCCGCCTGCATGGCCGCCGGGTCCTTCGGGGTGGCGCTGCTGATCCCGCGCCACCCCGAGCCGGGGCGCGAGACCGTGATCGCAAGGTTCAATGCCGCGGCCCCGGCCGAGTGACACCGCCCGGGCCGTGCCGCAGGCACGGTTCCTGACGGGATCGACGCTGCGCCACGTCGTGGTGATGTCGATCGCCGGGTCGCTCGGGCTGTCGTTCCTGTTCCTGATCGACTTCCTCGCCATGTTCTGGGTCAGCCAGTACGACGACGCGCAGATGATCGCCGCGGTCGGCTTTGCCTTCTCGATCCAGTTCTTCCCGGCCTCGATGAACCTCGGGATGATGATCGCCACCGTGGCGCTCTTTGCCCGGGCCCTCGGCGGTGGCCAGGTCGAACGGGCCCGCCAGATCGCGACCATGGGGATCCTCACCGGCACCGCGGTGCAGATCGTCGTCTCGGCCGTGCTCTGGCATTACCGCCACGACCTGCTGGCCTGGTCCGGCGCCACCGGCGCGACCCGGGACATGGCCGCCGATTTCCTCTCGGTCTCGCTCTGCGGCATGCCGCTGATGGTGGCGGGCATGACGATGGCGGCGGTGGTTCGCGCGACCGGCGATGCGGTGCGCTCGACCCTGGTGACGGGCATCGCCGCGGCGGTGGCCCTGGTCGTCGACCCGTTCAACATCATCGTCCTCGAACTCGGCGTGACCGGGGCAGGGCTCTCGGTGGTGATCACCCGTTCGGTGATGACGGTGCTGGGGCTCTACTACCTCGTCCGGGTGCACAACATGGCCGCCGCGCCACGCCGCGCCGCCTTTGCCGCCTACTTCCGACCCTGGGTCCTGATCGCCATCCCCTCGGTCCTGACGCAATGTTCGACGCCCTTCGGCAACTGGGTGCTGATGCGCGCCATGGCCCCCTACGGAGACGAGGCGACGGCGGGCCTTTCGGTCGTGCTGCGGCTGATCGTGATGGTCTTTGCCGGCATCTTCGCGCTGTCGGGCGCCATTGGAGGAATCCTGGGCCAGAACTTCGGCGGCGGGCGGCTCGATCGGGTGGCGCAGGCCTACAAGGACGCGCTGAAGTACTGCCTGGCCTACACCGCCATCGCCTGGGCCGCGCTCTGGCTCGGCAACGATGCGCTGACCCGCGGCTTCGGGCTGAGCGGGCCGGGGGCCGAGGTGATGCGCAGCTTCACCCACCTCGTCGCGCCGACGCTGGTCTTCACCGGCGCGCTCTTCGTGGCCAATGCCGCGTTCAACAACCTCGGGCGGCCGATCTACGCGACCCTCGCCAACTGGATCCGCGACGGCCTCTTCACCTATCCCCTGGCGCTCCTGTTCAGCGCCAGCTACGGCGCGACCGGGGTGATGATGGGCTATGCCGGGGCGGGGATCCTGTCGGGCGTGATCGGCGCCTGGATCGGCTGGCGCTACGTCTGCCGCCTGCGGGCACGGGCCGCGCCGCTTGACGCGCCGGTCGCCGACGCCTAAGCGCGGGGGCGCATCCGCCAGGAGAGACCCCATGCCCACCTTCACCGCCCTCACCACCCTGCCGGGCAAGGCCCCGGCCGAGGCGCTCGGCGAGGCGCTCGAGAGCCTGAACCCCGAACCCACCGGCGTCGGCGTGTTCGAGATCGAGGATGGGTCGGGCCTGTGGGAGGTTGGCGCCTACTTCACCGAGGCGCCCGATGCCGCCGGCCTTGCCCTGCTGGCGGCGATGCACGGCGCCAAGGATTTCACCGTCTCGGAACTGCCCGAAACCGACTGGGTCGCGCATGTGAAGCGCGAGCTGTCGCCGGTCACCGCGGGGCGGTTCTTCGTCTACGGCAGCCACGATGCCGACAAGGTGCCCGCCGACGCGGTGCCCCTGCTGATCGAGGCGGCGATGGCCTTTGGCACCGGGCACCACGGCACCACGCAGGGCTGCCTGCGCGCGATCGACCGGCTGGCGACCGCCGGAGAAGTCCCGGCCTCGGTCGCCGACATCGGTTGCGGCACGGCGGTGCTGGCGATGGCGGCCGCGCGGATCTGGGACGTGACGCCCGTGGCGGGCGACATCGATCCGGTCGCGGTCGAGGTGGCCGATGCCAACCTGGCCGCCAACGGCATGGCGGGCCGGGTGATCTGCGTCGAGGCGACGGGTTTCGACCACCCCGAGATCGCAAAGGGCGCGCCCTTCGACCTGGTGCTGGCCAACATCCTCAAGGGGCCGCTGATCGACCTCGCCGCCGACACCGCGCGCCAGCTCGCGCCCGGCGGGCACGCGGTGCTCTCGGGTCTCCTGAACGAGCAGGCGGACGAGGTCACGGCCGCCTATGCTGCCGAGGGCCTCGACCTGGTGCAGGCCGAGGTGATCGGCGACTGGACGACGCTGACCCTGCGCAAGCCCGGCTGACCGCGCCGAAACCCCATGGTTTCCGGGCTTTTGTCACGAAAAGGCCCGATTCTCCGCCTAGGCCTGTTGTCCGACTGACTGGGATGACGAGGCACGCCATGGACGCGTCGCACAAGGACTTCAACAACCGCATCCGCCGGATCCAGCGCAAGGCGGAGGCGATGGAGGAGGGCTACAGCACCCGCATCGGGCGCGACGGCCTGATCGAGTTCCGGCCCGCCGGAAAGTCCCTGCGCAAGCGGGTGCCGATCAAGTACGTGCTCATCGTGCTGGCGGGGATCATCGGCTACAAGGTGTTCCTGATGACCAGCCTCGGCCCCTCGGAATACGGCGCGCGGCTCGCCGCCCAGCTGGATGGGTCGGTCCCCAGCAAGATCGGCGCGGCCATCATGCAGGTGGACCCCGTCACCCGTTTCCTGACCGACATGATCGCGACCTACGCCGGCTGAACCGGCAGACCCCGGCCCCCGGACATGAAAAAGCCGCGTCCCCCGAAGGGCGCGGCTTTTGTCGTCGGACCGGCAGGCGCGGTCCGGATCCGTCGGCGCCTCAGCGGCGGCCGACGGTGTCGATATCGCCCCGGCAGAGGCCGATGTCGTCCAGTTCACGGTCGGTGAGCTTGGACAGGGCGTTGCGGGTGACGCGGTTGTCGTTCCAGGCCGACACGCCGTCGATCATCGCAACGATGAAGCGGCCGATGTGACCAAAGAAAACCGAGCCCGAGCGGGAGCTCTGCATGAAAAGAGCGGCCATGGCGTTGATCCTTTGTGCGCGCGGTGTGTGTTCGTCTTTCGAAACCGCGAGCTATTCTCAAACCGCCTATAAAACAAGCATCCAAAAACGCATGGGTCGCATGCAGTGCGTGCATAGGAGTTCGTGTCGCTAACCTGCCGTAATTCGGTAACAAATCCGTCAAGAAGAAAGTCGCGAAATGGCCGGGAAACGACGCTTCAGGGCGCCATTTGTCGTTTTCCGTCCGTCTCGTGTCGCGAATGCGCTGCCGCCCTCTCGCGCCGCGTCGCCCCTTGGCGGATGTTCTTGTTTCGTGCTAGCGTTCCGCAAAAGCAACAAGAGCAGGTCAGAGGGGGCGCAGGATGCGCGTTTTGGGGATCGATCCCGGTTTGCGCAATCTCGGCTGGGGCATGATTCGTGTCGAAGGCAGCCGGTTGACCCACCTTGGCAACGGGATCCTGCACAGCGAGGGCACCGCCCTGGCGGACCGCCTGCTGTCGCTGCATCGCCAGTTGACGGCGGTGGTGGCCGAGTTCCGCCCCGATGCGGCGGCGGTCGAACAGGTCTTTGTCAACCGCGACGGCGTCGGCACGCTGAAGCTGGGCCAGGCCCGCGGCATCGCGCTGCTGGTGCCCGCGGCCGCCGGGCTCGAGGTCGGGGAATACGCCCCGAACGCGGTCAAGAAGGCGGTGGTCGGCGTCGGCCACGCCCAGAAACAGCAGATCCTGCACATGGTGAAGCTGCAGCTGCCAGGGGCCGAGATCGCCGGCCCCGACGCGGCGGATGCGCTGGCCATCGCGATCTGCCACTCGCTGCACCTGGGCAGCGCCGCCAACCGGCAGAAGGTGAAGGTGCGCGCGTGATCGGCAAGATTTCCGGACGGATCGACTACCGCGGCGAGGATCACGTGCTGATAGACGTGCGCGGCGTGGGCTACCTCGTCTATTGCTCGGACCGGGTGCTCGCCTCGCTCCCCGGCCCGGGCGAGGCGGTGGCGCTCTACACCGACCTGCTGGTGCGCGAGGACATCCTGCAGCTCTTCGGGTTCCCGACGCTGGTGGAAAAGGAATGGCACCGGCTGCTGATGTCGGTGCAGGGGGTGGGCGCCAAGGCCTCGCTCGCCATCCTCGGCGCGCTCGGCCCCGACGGCGTCAGCCGCGCCATCGCGCTTGGTGACTGGAACGCGGTGAAGGCGGCCAGGGGCATCGGCCCCAAGACCGCGCAGCGCGTGGTGAACGAGCTGAAGGACAAGGCGCCCACGGTCATGGCCATGGCAGGCCGCGCGCCGGCCAGCGCCGATGCCGACGCGGTGATCGAGGAGATCGCGCCGACCGCCCCGCCTAAACCCGCCGCGGCCCCCGTTCCGTCGAGCGGCGCGGCCCAGGCCGAGGCCTTGTCGGCGCTGACCAACCTCGGCTATGCCCCGGGCGAAGCCGCGGGCGCGGTGGCCGAGGCGGCGGGCGCCGATCCGCAGGCCGAGACGCCCGCCCTGATCCGCGCCGCCCTGCGGCTCCTCGCGCCGAAAGGCTGACCGCATGTCCCCTGACTTCATCTTGCCCAGTAAACTCCGGGGAGTCGCGCCGCAGGCGCGGCGGGGGCAGCGCCCCCATCCGTCGGTGGCCGCCCGTGACCACCCCCGATCCCACTCTCCGCCCCGACCGCCTGCCCGAGGACGAGGCCGCCGACACCCGCGCGCTGCGGCCGCAGCAGCTCTCGGAATTCATCGGCCAGGCCGAGGCGCGTGCAAACCTGCGCATCTTCCTCGAGGCCGCGCGGCGGCGGGGCGAGGCGATGGATCACACCCTCTTCCACGGTCCCCCCGGCCTCGGCAAGACGACGCTGGCGCAGATCATGGCGCGCGAGCTCGGCGTGAACTTCCGCATGACCTCGGGCCCGGTGCTGGCCAAGGCGGGCGATCTCGCCGCGATCCTGACCAACCTCGAAGCGCGCGATGTCCTCTTCATCGACGAGATCCATCGCCTGAACCCGGCGGTGGAGGAGGTGCTCTATCCCGCGCTCGAGGATTTCGAGCTCGACCTGGTGATCGGCGAGGGCCCGGCCGCGCGCACCGTCCGGATCGAGCTGCAGCCCTTCACGCTGGTCGGCGCCACCACGCGGCTCGGCCTGCTGACCACGCCGCTCCGCGATCGCTTCGGCATCCCGGTGCGGCTGCAGTTCTACACCATCGACGAGCTGCACGAGATCGTCACCCGCAATGCCCGCCTGATGGGGGCGCCCGCCGACGACCGGGGCGCGCTCGAGATCGCGCGCCGGGCGCGGGGCACTCCGCGGATCGCGGGTCGCCTGCTGCGCCGGGTGGCCGACTTCGCCATGGTCGAGAGTGATGGCACGATCACGCAGCAGCTCGCCGACATGGCGCTGACCCGGCTGGGGGTCGATCACCTCGGGCTCGATGGCGGCGACCGGCGCTATCTCAAGATGATCGGCGAGGAATACGGCGGTGGCCCGGTGGGGATCGAGACGCTGTCGGCTGCGCTCAGCGAAAGCCGCGACGCGCTGGAGGACGTGATCGAGCCCTACCTGCTGCAGCAGGCGCTGATCCAGCGTACCCCGCGCGGGCGGATGCTGGCGCAGAAGGGCTGGCGGCACCTGGGCCTGACCCCGCCACGCAACCAGACGGACCTCTTCGAATGACGCCCACCGAGATCGAGAGCCTCTTTGCCACGCCCGAGGGCTACCGCTTCGCCCGCTGGTCCCGGCCGATCGTGCCGGTGGTCTTCGGCGTCGACGACCAGAGCCTCGGGGTGCTGAAATCGGCGATCGAGGCGACGGTCTTTGCCGCCGGCCACCGCATGGCCGAGACGGACCCGGAGCTGGGCGCGAACCTGATGATGTTCTTCCTGCGGGACTGGCAGGAGCTGGCCGCGCTCGACAACCTCGACCGGATGATCCCGGCCCTCGACACGCTGCTGCCGAAGCTCGAGGCCGAGGATGCCCTGCAGTACCGCACCTTTCGCTTTTCGCCGGACGGCGGGATCCAGGCCTGTTTTGTCTTCCTGCGGATGGCGGGCGACCTGGCGGATCAGCCCGCGGCCGAGCTGGGGCTGGAACAGGCGGTGAAATCCGTCCTGCTCTGGGGGCAGGGGGCCTTTGCCGACCGGTCGCCGCTGGCCCGTCCCGAAGGCGGCGACGCGGTGCTGCGCGCCGATATCGCGGCGCTCCTGCGGGCCGCCTATGACCCGGTGATGCCGGTAGCGGCAGAGGATGCGAGCCATGCGCTCAGGCTGGCGGCGCGGCTGCAGGTTTCGGGCGGGTAGGACGGGCGGGTTGCGCAGGGTGGCCCTGTCGTGTTCCCTGCGCGGACCGGGGCAGGGAGTGTGCGGATGATCCACCAGTTCGAATTGCGCGTCTATTACGAGGACACCGACCTGGCGGGGATCGTCTATTACGCCAACTACCTCAAGTTCATCGAGCGCGCGCGCAGCGAGTGGGTCCGCGCCCACGGGATCGACCAGGTCCGGATGAAGGCGCAGGGCACGGTCTTTGCCGTCCGCCGGGTCGAAGCGGATTACCTGAGCCCGGCAAAGTTCGACGACCAGCTGGTGGTCGAGACCGAGCCGGAACAGGTCACCGCCGCGCGGATCGTGCTGAAGCAGGTGGTCAAGCGCTCGGGCGAGGAGCTCTTCACCGCGCTGGTGACGCTGGTGGCGCTGAACGAGGCCGGGCATCCCGTGCGGCTTCCGGCGGATCTTCGCCTTATCATGCACTGAAATATCGCGTGATGCCGCGCTCGCGCCAATGTGTTGGCGTTCCGCCTTGCTTTACTGTAGTTTGCGCCGCAATCAGGCCGTGAAAACGCCAGCAAGGCGGGCCGACGCAGGAACGAGCAGGCATAATGGATACACAGACCCTCGCAATGGCGCAGGAGATTGATTTCTCCATGTGGGCCCTTTTCGCGCGCGCCACCTTCACGGTGAAGCTTGTGATGCTGATGCTGATCATCGCCAGCTTCTGGTCGTGGTCGATCATCATCCAGAAATTCATCTCGTACCGCGCCGCGCGGCGCGAGGCGCGCAAGTTCGATCGCGACTTCTGGTCGGGCGAGCCGCTGGACGAGCTCTACGAACAGATCGGGCCGGATCCGCGTGGGCGGTCTCAGCGCATTTTCGCCAGCGGGATGACGGAATGGCGGCGGTCGCACCGTGACGACGGCATCCTGATCGCCGGCGCGCAGGCGCGGATCGACCGCAGCATGGACGTGGCGATCGCCAAGGAAGCCGAGGAACTGCAGCGCGGACTGCCGGTGCTGGCCACCGTCGGCTCTACCGCGCCCTTCGTCGGGCTTTTCGGCACCGTCTGGGGCATCATGCATGCCTTCATCGGGATTGCCGAGCAGCAGAACACCAACCTCGCTGTCGTGGCGCCGGGCATCGCCGAGGCGCTGCTGGCCACCGGTCTGGGCCTGCTGGCCGCCATCCCGGCGGTGATCTTCTACAACAAGCTCTCGACCGACGCGGACCGGATCGTGGGCAATTACGAGGCCTTCGCCGACGAATTCTCGACCATCCTCAGCCGCCAGCTGGACGCGGCCTGACATGGGCGCTGGCGTCGTACAGAAGGACGGCGGCGGGCATCATCGCCGGGGGCGCCGTCGCGGCGGCCGGGCGCGGCCCATGGCCGAGATCAACGTCACGCCCTTCGTGGACGTGATGCTGGTGCTGCTGATCATCTTCATGGTGGCCGCGCCCCTGATGGTCGTCGGCGTGCCGGTCGAGCTGCCCAAGACCGCCGCCAAGGCGCTGGCGTCCGAGCAGGAAGAGCCGCTGACCGTCACCGTGACCGCCGAGGGCGAGATCATGCTGCAGACCACGCCGGTCCCGTCCGAGGAACTGGTCGGCCGGCTGCAGGCCATCGCGGCCGAACGCACCTCGGACCGGGTCTACCTGCGGGCCGACGGGGCGGTGCCCTATGCCCAGGTGGCGGTCGTGATGGGTGCGCTCAATCGCGGCGGCTTTACCAACATCGGGCTCGTGACCGACAATGGCGGCCCGGCGCTCGACGGCACCGATGGTGCCGCGGTGTCGGGGAACTGAGGCGGGCATCTTGCAGCCGGGCTATGTCATATCCGGGGCCGCCCATGCGGGGCTGATCGGCTGGCTGCTGTTCGGCTCCTTCTCGGTGCCGCCGCAACCGGCTGTCGAGGTCACGAACGTCGCGATGATCTCGAACGAGGAATTCGCCGCGATCATCGCCAGCCAGCAGCCGCCCGGCGCCGCGACCGAGGTCGAGGCGCCCGAGGCACCCGAGCCCGAGGCGCCCGGCACCCCCGAGGTGAGCGGCGCACAGGACGCGCAGCCGGAACAGGCCGAGCCCGCGCCGACCGAGGCGGCGGAACAGGATCCCGTGCCCGAGCAGCCCGATCCGATCCCGCCCGCCCCCGAAGAGGTGGCGGACGAGGCGCCGGTGATCGAGCAGCCGACCGAGGACATCGCCGCCCTGCCGCCCGAACCGCGCCCCGATCCCGAGGCCGCGCCGCGTGACGTGCCGCGCGTGGCACCGGAACCGGTGGTGCGCCCGGAACCCGACGTGAAGGTCGACGACACGGTGCAGCAATCGGCCGAGGCCGCCGAGGAGGCCGAGGTCCAGCAGGACGAGCAGGAAGCCACCGCGCCCGAGGAGGCGACGACCGAGATCGTTACCGAGGCCGAGAAGGACAAGCCGTTGGCACCGGCGGTGTCGAAGCGGCCCAAGCCGCGCCCGGCGGTCCAGCAGGCGGCGGTTGAGCCCAAGCCCGAGCCGGCCCCGGAGACGCAGACCGATCCCAAGCCCGCCGAGCAGCCGAAGCCCGAGGCGCCCAAGACCGATAGCTCTGCCGTGAACGCGGCGCTGGAGAAGGCGCTTGGCGGTGGCGAGGCCGAGACGCCCGCCCCCTCCGGCCCGCCGCTGACCGGCGGCGAAAAGGATGCTCTGCGCGTCGCGGTGTCGAATTGCTGGAACACCGGCAGCCTTTCCTCGGACGCACTTCGCGTTACTGTGGTGGTGTCGGTGTCGATGCAGGAAGACGGCCGGCCCAACACCGGGTCGATCAAGATGGTCTCGTCCTCGGGCGGCAGCGACAGCGCGGCACGGCAGGCGTTCGAAGCCGCCCGGCGGGCGATCATCCGCTGCGGCACCGACGGCTACGACCTGCCGCGCGAGAAATACGGCCAGTGGCGCGACATCGAAATGACATTCAACCCGGAGAAGATGCGGATCAAATGACACATCTGACCAGCCTTGCGAAGACCGCGCTCCTGGCGCTGACCGTAGCCCTGCCGGGCCTTGCCATGGCGCAGGACGGACCCCTCCGCATCGAGATCACCGAGGGCGTGATCGAACCCCTGCCGGTCGCCGTGCCCGATTTCGTGGCCGAAAACCCGGCCGCCGCGCAGATGGCGGTGCAGCTGGCCGACGTGGTGGCCGCCGACCTGACCGGCACCGGTCTCTTCCGCGAGGTGCCGCCCTCGGCCTACATCAGCCAGGTGACGAGCTTCTCGGCCCCGGTCCAGTATGCCGACTGGAAGGCAATCAACGCGCAGGCGCTGATCACCGGCGCGGTGTCGATGGACCCGGGCGGGCGGCTGACGGTCAAGTTCCGGCTCTATGACGTCTTTTCCGGGCAGGAGCTGGGCGATGGCCTCCAGTTCACCGGGACCGAGGCCGGCTGGCGACGGATGGCGCACAAGGTGGCCGACGCGGTCTATTCCCGGATCACCGGCGAGGGCGGCTACTTCGACAGCCGCGTCGTCTATGTCGGCGAGACCGGGCCCAAGGACGACCGGCGCAAGCGGCTGGCGATCATGGATTACGACGGGGCCAACACCCAGTACCTGACCGACAGCTCGTCGATCGTGCTGGCGCCGCGCTTCTCGCCCACGGGCGACCGGGTGCTCTACACCAGCTACGAAAGCGGCAGCCCACGGATCTATGTCCTCGATGTGGCCAGCGTCGGCCGGCGCGAGCTGCCGACGGCGGGCGGCAACATGGCGTTCTCGCCCCGCTTCGGCCCGAACGGGCAGACGGTGGTCTATTCGCTGGAATCGGGCGGCAACACCGACCTCTATTCGATGAACGTCGCCTCGGGGCAGTCGACCCGCCTGACCCAGGCACCGTCGATCGAGACCGCGCCCAGCTTTTCGCCCGATGGCAGCCAGATCGTGTTCGAAAGCGACCGGTCCGGTACGCCGCAGCTCTACATCATGCCCGCAGGCGGCGGCGAGGCGCGGCGGATCTCCTTTGGCCAGGGCCGCTACGGCACGCCCGTCTGGTCGCCGCGCGGTGACCTGATCGCCTTTACCAAGCAGTCCAAGGGCCGGTTCCACATCGGCGTGATGCGCACCGACGGGTCCGAGGAACGGCTGCTGACGGCGAGCTTCCTCGACGAGGGCCCGACCTGGAGCCCGAACGGCCGCGTCATCATGTTCACCCGCGAGACGCAGGGCGCTCAGGGCGCATCCTCCCTCTACTCTGTGGACATCACCGGGCGGAACCTGAAACGAATTCCGACCGACGGCGGCGCGTCGGACCCGGCTTGGTCGCCCTTGCAGAACTAGGGCATTTCGGCCCGCGTTTCTTTCGCAAACGCCATGTGTTACCGTCACGCCAATACAACAAGCTCACCAATGAGATCGAGGCACGAGACATGAGCATCCTACCCCGCGCGGCCATCCTGATCGCCGCCCTTGGCCTTGCGGCCTGTTCCAACGACCGTTTCAGCGACACCACCTACAACGGCGGCGCCGGAGGCGGCGCGGGCGGGTTCGTCGCGGGCAGCGCCAGCGATCCGTCCTCGCCGGCGTACTTCCAGCAGGCGGTCGGGGACCGGGTGCTCTTCCTGGTCGACCAGTCCTCGCTCACCAACGAGGCGCGCGCGACGCTGGACGGGCAGGCGCAGTGGCTGCTGACCAACACCGACTATGCCGCCACCATCGAAGGCCATGCCGACGAACAGGGCACGCGGGAATACAACCTTGCCCTCGGCGCCCGCCGGGCCAACGCGGTGCGCGAATACCTGGTGTCCAAGGGTGTCGCCGGGTCGCGCCTGAACACGGTGAGCTACGGCAAGGAACGCCCGATCGAGATCTGCTCGGAAGAGGCCTGCTATGCCAAGAACCGCCGCGCCGTCACGGTGATCACCGCCGGCGGCCTGACGAGCTGACCCGCGCGATGATCCGTCCGGTCCTCATCCTCAGCCTCACCTTCGGCCTCGCCTTCAGCGGCGGGGTCGGGGCCCAGTCCAACGACGAGACGCTCGCCGACATCCGGCAGGAGTTGACGGTGCTCTACGTCGAGATCCAGAAGCTCAAACGCGAATTGTCGACCACCGGGGGCGCCGGTGGCCTCCAGGTCGGCGGCTCGGCCCTCGAACGGCTCGACGCGCTCGAGGCCGAGGTCCAGCGCATGACCTCCAAGACGGAAGAGCTTGAGTACCGGGTGGACCAGGTGGTGCGCGACGGCACCAACCGGATCGGCGACCTGGAGTTCCGGCTGGTCGAGCTGGAGGGCGGCGACCTGTCCAAGCTGGGCGATACGCCGACGCTGGGGGGCGGCAAGATGCCCGACATCCCCGCCATCACCCCGCCCGCGACCGAGGCGCCCGCCGCCCCCGAGACCGAGCTGGCGATGAGCGAGCAGGCCGATTTCGACCGCGCGAAGGAAGCGCTGGCCGCCGGCAACGCGCAGGAGGCGTCGAACCTCTACGCGACGTTCCTGTCGACCTATCCCGGATCGCCCCTGTCGGCCCGGGCGCAGATCGGCCAGGGCCGGGCGCTGGAAATGCTGGGCGAGACGAGCCAGTCGGCACGGGCCTTCCTCAACGCCTTTTCCGGTGCTCCGGACGGCCCGAACGCGGACGAGGCGCTGTTCAACCTCGGCCGGATGCTGGGCCAGCTCAACCAGGTCAGCGAGGCCTGCGTGACGCTTAGCGAAATCGCGGTCCGGTTCCCGGATTCGCCCTTTGTCCAGCAGGCCCAGGCCGAGAAACAGGCCCGGTCCTGCCCGTGAGAGACGGGGATCCCGCGGCCGCCGAGCCCCGGCTGCGGGAAACCATCCTGTCCCATCTTCTGCCCGATCCGCCCGTCCGGCTGGGTGTCGCGGTGTCCGGCGGGGGCGATTCCACGGCGCTCCTCCTCCTCCTCTCCGACATTGCAGCCGACCGGGGCATCGCCCTGCACGTGGTGACCGTCGACCACGGGCTGCGCCCCGAGGCACCGGCGGAGGCGGCGCAGGTCGCGGCGCTGGCCGCACGGCTCGGGCATCCCCACAGCACCCTGCGCTGGACCGGCTGGGACGGGCAGGGCAACACGCAGGACGCCGCCCGCCGCGCGCGGTTCGACCTGATCGCGGCCTGGGCGCGGGAGGGCGGGATCCCGGTCGTGGCGCTCGGCCATACGGCAGACGACCAGGCCGAAACGGTGCTGATGCGCCTGGCCCGCGCGTCGGGCGCCGACGGGCTGTCGGGCATGCCTCTGCGCCGCGTACACGACAACGTGACCTTCCTGCGACCGATGCTGGACCTGCGCCGCGCGGAGCTGCGCGAGATGCTGCGCCGGCGGGGGCAGGACTGGATCGAGGACCCCAGCAACGACGACCCGGCCTATGATCGCATCCGCATCCGCCAGGCGCTCGACGCGCTCGCACCGCTCGGGCTGACGGTTCCGGCGCTGGCGACAGTGGCCGGGAACTCGGCCGCGATCCGTGCCACGCTGGACCACTATGCCCTGGCCGAGGCACGGGCCTGCGTGACCTTCGACCGGGGCGATATCCTCATGGATCGTGGGCATTTCGCCGCCCTCCTGCCCGAAATGCAGCGCCGCCTTTTGATCGCTGCCCTGCGCTGGCTGACCGGCGCCGCCTATCCCCCGCGGCGTCGCCCGCTGGCCATGATGCTCGACGCGATCGCGGCGGGGCAGGACATGACGCTGGCCGGCTGCCGGGCGCTGGTGGGGCGCGAGACCCTGCGCCTGACGCGCGAGGCGGCGGCGCTGACGGGGCAGATCGTCGCGCCCGGCGCGGTCTGGGACGGACGCTGGCGGCTCGCGCCGCCGCCGGGTGACGTCACGCCAAAAGGTGCCGAGATCCGTCCCCTGACCCTCGCGGGGGTTGCCGATTGCCCCGGCTGGCGCGACACTGCATTGCCGCGCGCCACGCTCGCGGCCTCGCCCGCCGCGTGGCACGGGGCGCGGTTGCTGGCGGCGCCCCTCGCCGGGCGGGCGGAGGGCTGGCGGCTCGAACTGACCCGCGACCAGGATACCTTCTTTGGATTCTTCGCGTCGCATTGAACGGACCAAGGTGAAACATATTTAATGTTCACCGCCCCTGTGCTAGGCGCAGGCTTACGCTTTTTGAGGAGAGGCATCCTTGGGCACCGCAAGAAATATCGCCTTCTGGGTCGTACTGCTGCTGTTGATCGTGGCGCTGTTCAACCTGTTCAGCGGATCCGGCAGCACGCTTCAGAGCCGCGAGATCCCCTATTCGCAATTCGTGGACTCGGTGGAGGACGGCAACGTGTCCTCAGCCACGATCGACGGCGAACAGGTCCGGTTCCGGGGCACCGATGGGAACGACTACGTCACCATCAAGCCGCAGGATGCGGAAGTCACCAACATGCTGATCGACGCCGGCGTGCCGGTCAGCGCCAAGAGCCAGGAGGAAAGCGGGTTCCAGGCCTTCCTCGTGTCACTGCTGCCGATCCTGCTGCTGATCGGCGTGTGGATCTATTTCATGAACCGCATGCAGGGCGGCGGTAAGGGCGGGGCCATGGGCTTTGGCAAGTCCCGCGCCAAGCTGCTGACGGAAAAGCATGGCCGCGTGACCTTTGATGACGTCGCGGGCATCGACGAGGCCAAGGAAGAACTGGAAGAGATCGTCGAGTTCCTGCGCAACCCGCAGAAGTTCTCGCGCCTCGGCGGCAAGATCCCCAAGGGCGCGCTGCTGGTCGGCCCTCCGGGCACCGGTAAGACGCTGCTCGCACGCGCGATCGCGGGCGAGGCAGGCGTGCCCTTCTTCACCATCTCGGGCTCCGACTTCGTCGAGATGTTCGTGGGTGTCGGTGCCTCCCGCGTCCGCGACATGTTCGAGCAGGCCAAGAAGAACGCGCCCTGCATCGTCTTCATCGACGAGATCGACGCCGTCGGCCGTCACCGTGGCGCAGGCTACGGCGGTGGCAACGACGAACGCGAACAGACCCTCAACCAGCTGCTGGTCGAGATGGACGGTTTCGAGTCGAACGAGGGTGTCATCATCCTTGCGGCAACCAACCGCCGCGACGTGCTCGACCCCGCGCTGCTGCGTCCGGGCCGCTTTGACCGCCAGGTCACCGTGCCGAACCCGGACATCAAGGGCCGCGAGAAGATCCTGGGCGTGCATGCCCGCAAGACCCCGCTGGGCCCGGATGTCGACCTGCGCATCATCGCGCGGGGCACCCCCGGCTTCTCGGGTGCAGACCTCGCCAACCTGGTGAACGAGGCGGCGCTGATGGCCGCCCGTGTCGGCCGCCGGTTCGTCACGATGGTCGATTTCGAGAACGCCAAGGACAAGGTCATGATGGGCGCCGAGCGCCGGTCGATGGTCCTGACGCCCGACCAGAAGGAAAAGACCGCCTATCACGAAGCCGGTCACGCCATCGTCGGCCTCGAGCTGCCGAAGTGTGACCCGGTCTACAAGGCCACCATCATCCCGCGCGGAGGCGCGCTCGGCATGGTCGTCTCGCTGCCGGAAATCGACCGCCTGAACTGGCACAAGTCGGAATGCGAGCAGAAGCTGGCCATGACGATGGCCGGCAAGGCCGCCGAGGTGATGAAGTATGGCGAGGACGAGGTGTCGAACGGCCCGGCCGGCGACATCCAGCAGGCCTCCGGCCTGGCCCGCGCCATGGTCCTTCGCTGGGGCATGTCCGACAAGGTCGGCAATGTCGACTACGAACAGGCCCACGAAGGCTACATGGGCAACGGTGCCGGTGGCTTCTCGGTCTCGGCCCACACCAAGGAGCTGATCGAGGAAGAGGTGAAGCGCCTGATCGACGAGGCCTACCAGTGGGCCTACAAGATCCTCACCGACCGCCACGAGGAGTGGGAGCGCCTGGCGCAGGGCCTTCTGGAATACGAGACCCTCACCGGCGACGAGATCAAGCGCGTGATCCGGGGCGAGCCGCCGCAGGCCGACAAGGACGAAGAGGACAAGTCGGACGCCGGGTCCGCCCCTTCGGTCACCGCCATCCCGAAAACCAAGCCGCGTCCCAAGTCGGACGGCGGGCTGGAGCCGGAACCGACCGCCTGAGCGTGACGTTACCGACAGATGACAGGGGCCGGACATTGTCCGGCCCTTGATCTTTTCAGCGCCGGGTGCAGGTTGCATGCAACTGTATGCAAGGGCGCCCGAGGGCGGAGGAACACGATGACGGCACAGGATTGGAACCCCGAACTTTACGGACGTTTCGGCGACGTGCGCCTGCGGCCCGCGCTGGACCTTCTGGCGCGGGTCGGCGGGCTGCCCGCGGGCGATATCGTCGACCTCGGCTGCGGTGCGGGGCCGGTCGGTCCGGCGCTGGCACAGCGTTTCCCCGACCGGCGGATCACGGGCGTCGACACCTCGCGCAGCATGCTGGCCAAGGCGCGGGAGACCGGCGCCTACGCCGACCTGGTCGAAGGCGACATCGCGTCGTGGCAGCCAGAGGCGCCCGCGACGCTGATCTTCTCGAACGCGGCGCTGCAGTGGCTGGGGGACCACGACAGCCTGCTGCCCGCCCTTGCCAGGCGCCTGGCCCCGGGCGGCACGCTCGCCGTGCAGATGCCGCGCCAGAACCGCGCGCCGTCGCACCGCATCTGGCGCGACCTGGTCGAGGACAATTTCCCCGGGCGCGCTGCCGCCGTGCAGAGCCCCGTGACGCTCGACCCGGTCGAATATCACCGCATCCTCGCGCCCCTCGGGCGGCTCTTTCTCTGGGAGACGGAGTATTTCCAGATCCTGCCCGCCGCCGACACCGGCCACCCGGTGCGCCATTTCACCTCCTCAACCTTCGCGCGCCCGATCCTCGACGCGCTGGACGAGGGCGAGCGGGTGATGATCGAGAAGCTCTATGACGAGGCGATGGAGGCGGCCTATCCCCGGTCCGCCAACGGTTCTGTCCTGTTCCCGTTCCGCCGGCTGTTCTTCACGCTGGACATCGGCTGACCGCTCGGGCTTCCTGCGCCCGCAGACAGGAGGAATGCCGATGGCCGCGCTCAAGAAGACCACCCATGCCGCTGAAATCGTCTGGCTGGGCCGCGTGGCCGACCGCGAGGCGGCGCTGGCCTCGTCCGGTGCCCCGTCGTTGGCCTTCGGCTTTGCCGGACCCGAGGGCGAGGCCCATGGCGGCGAGACGCGGCCGTCCTGCAGCCGGGTCCTCGGGCTCTATCCCCGCAACACCGAGATCCGGAACACCCGGCAGGTCGCGATCCTGTCAGAGGAAGAGCTGCAGGCCATCGCGGACGAGATGGGGCTGGACACGCTCGACCCGGCCTGGCTGGGCACCACGATCCTGCTGCGCGGCATCCCGGATTTCAGCCATGTCCCGCCGGGTTCGCGGCTGCAGGGGCCGGACGGCTGCACCTTGACCATCGACATGAACAATCGCCCCTGCACCCTGCCGGCCCGCGTGATCGAGGACCTGCGCCCCGGCTTCGGAAAGGCGTTTAAGCCGGCGGCCGAGGGGCGGCGGGGCGTCACCGCCTGGGTGGAGCGGGTGGGGCAGCTGACGGTGGGCGACAAGCTCACGCTCTTCATCCCCGACCAGCGCCCCTGGGCCGAACTCGACGCGGCGCGCCGGGCCGGCTGAGGGGCCCATCAGGCCAGGATCGCCGCGAACAGCAGCAGGCTGAGGGCAAAGGATGCGTGGATGGTGATTGCGACCGCTTTCATCTGTCTCTCCCGTTTTCCGAAATTGTCGGATTGAAAGTTTAACAATCCGTAGACGCTGCAAGTTCCCGGAAACCAGTTTCCCCTTTCGGCGCAATCCGTTTCCGACGAGAAACGGCCTTGCCGATTCAGCCGTGGAAAAGGTCGGAATTGCCGCGCCGCCCCTGCATCCGTAGGGGTATGGGGGACCAGGGAGTCCGTTCCGACCGGAGAGGAGCCAACATGACCGTGACATCCGACATCGAGATCGCCCGCGACGCGAAGAAGAAACCGATCCAGGACATCGGGGCTGTGCTGGGTATCCCGCCCGAGGACCTCGTCCCCTACGGCCACGACAAGGCCAAGGTGGCACAGCACTTCATCGACGGCGTGCAGGACCGCCCGAACGGCAAGCTGATCCTCGTCACCGCGATCAACCCGACACCGGCGGGCGAGGGCAAGACCACGACGACCGTGGGCCTCGGCGACGGGCTGAACCGGATCGGAAAGAAGGCCGCGATCTGCATCCGCGAGGCGAGCCTGGGGCCATGCTTCGGGATGAAGGGGGGCGCGGCCGGGGGCGGCTACGCCCAGGTCGTGCCGATGGAGGACATGAACCTCCATTTCACCGGCGACTTCCACGCGATCACCGCGGCGCACAACCTGCTTTCGGCGATGATCGACAACCACATCTACTGGGGCAACGAGCTGGACATCGACCAGCGCCGGGTGGTCTGGCGCCGGGTGATGGACATGAACGACCGGGCGCTGCGGGACGTTGTGACCTCGCTCGGCGGCGTCTCGAACGGGTTCCCCCGGCAGACCGGCTTTGACATCACGGTGGCGTCCGAGGTGATGGCGATCCTCTGCCTCGCGACCTCGCTCAGCGACCTGCAGGACCGGCTGGGCGCGATCATCGTGGCCTACCGCCGCGACCGCACGCCGGTCTATGCCCGCGACCTGAAGGCCGACGGCGCGATGACGGTGCTCTTGAAGGACGCGATGCAGCCGAACCTCGTCCAGACGCTCGAGAACAACCCCGCCTTCGTGCACGGCGGCCCCTTCGCCAACATCGCGCATGGCTGCAATTCGGTCATCGCGACGACCACGGCCCTGAAATGCGCCGACTACGTCGTGACCGAGGCCGGGTTCGGCGCGGATCTCGGCGCTGAGAAATTCATGAACATCAAGTGCCGCAAGGCCGGGATCGCGCCCGATTGCGTGGTGCTGGTGGCGACCGTGCGGGCGATGAAGATGAACGGCGGTGTGGCCAAGGGCGACCTGGGCGCCGAGAATGTCGAGGCGGTGAAGAAGGGCTGCCCGAACCTCGGCCGGCACATCGCCAACATCAAGATGTTCGGCGTTCCGGTGGTGGTGGCGATCAACCACTTCCTCGGCGACACCGAGGCCGAGATCGCGGCCGTGAAGGGCTATGTGAAGGAGCAGGGCAGCGAGGCTATCCTCTGCCGGCACTGGGCCGAAGGCTCGGCCGGGATCGAGGACCTGGCCCGCCGGGTGGCCGAGGTGGCGGATGCCGGCAAGGCGCAGTTCGCCCCTCTCTACCGGGACGACATGCCGCTCTTCGACAAGATCGAGCGCATCGCCAAGCGCATCTATCGCGCTGACGACGTGATGGCGGACAAGAAGGTGCGCGACCAGCTGCACGAGTGGGAAAAGGCAGGCTACGGCCACCTCCCGGTCTGCATGGCCAAGACGCAGTATTCGTTCTCCACCGATCCCAACCTGCGCGGGGCCCCGACCGGGCACAACCTGCCGATCCGCGAGGTCCGGCTGAGCGCCGGGGCGGGGTTCGTGGTGGTGATCTGCGGCGAGATCATGACCATGCCGGGCCTGCCCCGCGTGCCCTCGGCCGAAGCGATCATGCTGAACGAGGCAGGCCAGATCGAGGGGCTGTTCTGAGCATGGGCCGCGCGGAGCCGAGCGGGATCGACACGATGGCCGACCTCCGCGGGCAGATCGACGCGATCGACGGGGAGCTGCTGAGCCTGCTGGCGGAACGGCAGCGCCACGTCGACCGGGCGGTGGTGCTGAAACAGGCAGAGGGCATTGGCGCCGCCGCGCCGGGCCGGGTGGCCGAGGTGCTGGCGAAAGTCCGGGGCAGGGCCTTGGACTCCGGCCTCGATCCGGCTATCGCCGGGGCCATCTGGCAGGTGATGATCGAGGGCTTCATCGCCCGCGAGGAACGCATTCTGGGCAAGGACGGGACGGACAGATGAGCGCGATTATTCTGAACGGCAAGAGCTTCGGGGCACGGCTGCGCGAACGGGTGGCCGAACACGTGGCGGGGCTGAAAACCGAGGGCGTCGTGCCGGGGTTGGCGGTGGTGCTGGTGGGAGAGGACCCGGCGAGCCAGATCTACGTCCGCAACAAGGGCATCGCGGTCAAGGAGGCCGGGATGAACGGCTGGGAATACCGGATGCCCGCCGAGACGTCCGAGGCCGACCTGCTGGCCAAGGTGGAAGAGCTGAACAACGACCCCGCGGTGCACGGGATCCTCGTCCAGCTGCCGCTGCCCAAGCACATGGACGACACCAAGGTGATCAACGCGATCGCGCCGGAAAAGGACGTGGACGGGTTCCACATCCTGAACGTCGGCAAGCTGGCGACGGGGCAGAAGGCCATGGTGTCCTGCACGCCGCTCGGCTGCCTGCTGCTGCTGCGCGATCACCTGGGTGATCTGTCGGGAAAAGAGGCCGTCGTGATCGGCCGTTCGAACATCGTTGGCAAGCCGATGGCCCAGCTTTTGCTGGGCGAAAGCTGCACCGTCACCATCGCGCATTCCCGCACAAAGGACATCGCCGAGGTGGTGCGCCGCGCCGATATCGTGGTCGCCGCCGTGGGGCGGCCCATGATGGTGCAGGCCGACTGGATCAAGCCGGGCGCGACGGTCATCGACGTGGGCATCAACCGCATCCCCGCCCCCGAGAAGGGCGAGGGCAAGACGCGGGTCGTGGGCGACGTGGATTTCGAGTCGGTGGTCGAGGTCGCAGGGGCGATCACGCCGGTGCCGGGCGGGGTCGGGCCGCTGACCATCGCCTGCCTTCTGGCCAACACCGTGACCGCCGCCTGCCGCGCGCATGGCCTGCCGGAGCCCGAGGGGCTGGCTGTCTGAACAGACCGAACGCCACGTCGGTATCGCGTCGGTATTACGTCGGTATCGCGTCGGTGTTTTTGTCGGTGTCCCCGCGTCAGACCGGGACCGGCATCATCGTGCCCTGCAGGATCGCGACCGGCTTGGTCGTGTCGCCGGTGCGGGCCACGACCTCGGCCGTGACGATCGACAGGCGGCGGCCGGGACGGATGAGCTTGCCCGTCGCGATCAGCTCGTCCCCCATGGCGGGCGTCATCAGGTTGATCTTGATCTCGACGGTAAGGATCTCGTGCCCCTCGGGGGCCATGGTCAGCGCGGCGTAGCCCGCCGCCGTGTCCCCGATGGTGAAGCTGAGCCCGGCGTGGCCATAGCCCTGTTGCTGGCGCGAGGACGGCAGGATGGGCGCGCGGATCTCGACCAGTCCCGGCTCCACGCGGGTCAGCCGCGCGCCAAGGGTGGCGAGCATGGGCGAGGCGTCGAAGCTTGTCCGGACGCGGGAGAAGAGCGGATCGGTCATCCGGGCGATCTTGGCGGCGGCAGGATGAGGCGGCAAGCGGTTTGCGCGGATGTGGGGGCGGGGTGGAACCCCGTCCGACGGGGCATCGGGATCGCGGGCCGTCAGCGGGGCATCGGGATCGGGCGCGGGGTCTTGCCGGTCAGGATGGCCAGCGCCCCGGGGCGCATCAGGGTGGCCAGCACCGGGTCACGGCTGCGCAGACCGCCGGTGTAGGCGCCGTAGGCGGGCAGGATCAGCCGGTCGGCATCGAGCAGGAAACACGGCCGGGTGACGCTGTGCCCGCGGGCGGTCAGGCTGGCCTTGGGGTGGTAGTGGCCCGAGACTTCGGCCACCGCGCCGGACTGCGCGATGTGGCGGAAGGTGAGCGCGGCGAGCGCCAGTTCGGCGCGGTGTTCGCCGCCCAGGCCGAGCGGGCCGGGATCGTGGTTGCCCTCGACCCAGATCCAGCGGCGGCCGGCCTGCAGGCGTGTGAGCCAGAGCAGCTCCTCCTCGTCCAGCGACAGGGCCGCGGCGCGGTCGTCGAAACTGTCGCCGAGGCAAAGGACGCTGGTGGCCCCGGTCGCCTCGATGTCCGCCTCGAGACGGGACAGCGTCTCGCGCGTTTCGTAGGGCGGCAGCTGCTGGCCGGTGCGGCGGGCGACGCGTTCGGATTTTCCGAGATGCAGGTCCGACACGACGAGCAAGGCGCGGTCTGGCCAGTGCAGGGCACCGGAGCCGAGGGCGTGAAGGGTCGCGCCGTGGAAGGAAAAGGCGTGGGCGGTCATCGGTCGTGCATGGCGCGGAGGCGTGGCGGTTGGGGTCGGCCCCCTGTCCCGGCCCGCGCCCCCGGACGGAGAGGGGGCGATCGTCCCGGGTGCGGTGGCGTCGGGGCGCGGTGCGGCGGTCAGGACTTGCCGACGTTGTCGGCGAAGGCCTTGTCGAACGCGGCCTTCTTGTCGGCGTCGGCCTCGGTCTGGTGCTGCGCGCGCCAGTCGTCGTAGGGCATGCCGTAGAACGCCGCGCGGCCCTCGTCCTTGGTCATCTCGATGCCGCGGGCGTTGGCGGCCTCCTGGTACCAGCGCGAGAGGCAGTTGCGGCAGAATCCGGCGAGGTTCATCAGGTCGATGTTCTGCACGTCCGGCCGCTGGGTCATCAGGTGGTCGCGCAGGGTGCGGAAGGCCGCGGCCTCGAGTTCGATGCGGGTCTGGTCGTCGATGTCCGGCATGGCGGGGCTCCTTGCGGTGATGGGGGTAATCTAGGGGCCGCAGCGGCAGGACGGAAGGGGGCGTGCGTGTGTGGGGCGGTGTGGGGGAGGTGCGTGCGGAGCACGCACCCTACGGTTAGAGGGCGGAGGTGGTCAGGGCTTCTTGCAGGATGGGGGCGAGGCGCGTGGCCCAGGCCCTTTGGCCCGCTTCGGTCGGGATCAGGTCGTTGCGCAGCTCGATGGTGATGGGGGTAATCTAGGGGCCGCGTCTGCGGGACGAAAGGGGGGCTTGCTGGTGTGGGGGAGGTGCGTGCGGAGCACGCACCCTACGGTTAGAGGGCGGAAGCGGTCAGGGCCTCTTGCAGGATGGGGGCGAGGCGCGTGGCCCAGGCCTGTTGGCCCGCTTCGGTCGCGATCAGGTCGTTGCGCAGCTCGATCAGGACGTTCGGGCGGCCGTGCCGGATGGCATGCGTCTCGACCGCGTCGCCGGGCAGGTGACCGCCGTAGGGCTCGTTCTCGCCCACGCAGAGGTCGGGCTCGGCCCGCAGGCGGGTCAGCAGGACCTGCGCCAGCCGGTCGTCCATGCCGTAAAGCACGCCGACCTGCCAGGGCCGCGGCGGGCGGCCGCGCAGCTGGGGCGTGAAGGAATGGATCGACAAGAGCACCGTGTCGTCGCGCCGCCCGGCCAGACCGGCGAGCGCCCGGTGATAGGGGCGGTAGCAGGCGTCAAGCCGCCGCTCCAGCTCTTCGGGGCCGGCGTGGCGGTTCGCGGGTATGATGGTGCCGTCGTAGAGCTTCATCAGGAGCGTCGGGTCGTCCTCGCCGCGGTTCGGATCGATCACGAGACGCGAGAAGTTCGACAGGATGGCGGGCGCATCGAGCGCCTCGGCCAGCGCCGCCGTCACCCCGGCGGCGCCCACGTCATAGGCGATGTGCCGGTCCATGTCGGCCTGCGGCAGGCCCAGCGTGCCGCCGCCCACGAAATCGGGCACGGTGTTGGCGGCATGGTCACAGGTGACCAGCCAGCGCGACGGGCGGGCTTCGCCCAGGATTTGGAAAGGGTGATATGTCATGCCTGCGTCACCCGGCCGTGGCAGGGCTCTGTCGGTTGTTGCCTCATGGGAAAAACGCAATACTAAGGGCGAGGCCAAGGCACAAGCCGCGCTGCCCGAGCAGTCAAAGGAGAGACATGAGACGCCTTCGCAACACGAAGATCGTCGCGACCCTCGGGCCCGCGTCGAACGATTACGACACGATCCGCGCCCTGCACGAGGCGGGCGCCGACGTCTTCCGGCTGAACATGAGCCACGGGAGCCACGACGAGATTCGCGAACGCCACCGGATCATCCGGCAGATCGAGCGCGACCTCGACAGTGCGATCGCGATCCTGGCCGACCTGCAGGGGCCGAAGCTGCGGGTCGGGGTGTTCCAGAACGGGTCCGAGGAGTTGCAGGAGGGCCAGTCCTTCCGCCTCGACCTTGACGAGGCCGAGGGGGACGCGACGCGGGTCACCCTGCCGCACCAGGAGATCTTTGACGTGCTGGAGCCGGGGCAGACGCTGCTGGTCAACGACGGGAAGATCCGGCTGAAGATCCGCGACTGCGGCAAGGATTTCGCCGATTGCGAGGTGACGACCGGCGGCACGATCTCGAACCGCAAGGGGGTGAACGTGCCCGACGCGGTGCTGAACCTCGCCGCGCTGTCCGAGAAGGACCGCGAGGACCTGGAATTCGTCTGCCAGCTGGGTGTCGACTGGCTGGCGCTGAGCTTCGTGCAGCGCCCGGAGGACGTGGCCGAGGCGCGGCGGCTGGCCGACGGCCGGGCCGCGATCCTGTCGAAGATCGAGAAACCGGCGGCGGTGAAGGCGTTCGACGCGATCCTCGAGGCCTCGGACGGGATCATGGTGGCGCGCGGCGACCTGGGCGTGGAGCTTCCGGTGCATTCGGTGCCGCCGATCCAGAAGAGCCTGGTGCGCAAGTGCCGGAACGCGGCCAAGCCGGTGATCGTGGCGACCCAGATGCTGGAGAGCATGATCGAGAGCCCGATGCCGACCCGCGCCGAGGTGTCGGACGTGGCGGCGGCGATCTACGAGGGCACGGATGCGGTCATGCTCTCGGCCGAAAGCGCCGCGGGCAGCTACCCGGTCGAGGCTGTCATGACGATGGACAGCGTGGCCCAGTCGGTCGAGGGCGACCCGCTCTACCGCGAGATCATCGAGGCCAGCCGCAAGACGGTGAAGGGCACCGTGGCCGACGGGATCGTCGCGGCCGCGCGCGAGATCGCCGAGACGACGGATATCAAGGTGATCTGCTGTTTCACCGAAAGCGGCACGACGGCGCTGCGGGTGGCGCGGGAACGGCCCCGGGTGCCGATCATCGCGATGACCTCGAAACGCGGCACGGCGCGGCGGCTCTGCCTGTCCTGGGGCACCAACTGCGTGATGACCGGGGAACTGGAACGCTTCAAGCAGGCGGTGGTCAACGCGGCGCGGGCGGCCCGGGTGGGCGGCTTCGCGACCGAGAAGGACCAGATCGTCGTTACCGCGGGCGTACCGTTCAACCAGGAAGGCACGACGAATATCCTGCGGGTGGCGCCCTGCGAGGAGCGGCTGATCTACGCGACCGATCCGGGCTGAGGCCCCACGCGACGCAGAACGGGCCGGAGGATGCCCCGGCCCGTCTCGATGCATTCCCTGAACAGTCCGGCATTCACGCCGCTCGCAGCAGGTGCGGGGTGTCCCGGGCGGCCTGCGTCGCGGCCCAGTCGAGGGCGGTGTCGGCGACCTCTTCCCAGCCGTCGTCGAGCAGGGTCCAGTGCGAACGGTCCTCGAACACCTTCAGTTCGGTTGGGGCCGCCGCCCGGGACTGCTTGGCAAAGATCGCCCGGGTCATCGAAGCGTCGGCGATCAGGTCCCTGCCGCCGCCGATCAGCAGGAGCGGGGCGCGGTCCTGGCCGGCCCAGTCGATCTTCATCGGGTTCACCACGCCGTTCCAGTAGACCCGCCCCGGGGTGGGGACGATGTAGCGGCTGAAGGCGGCGTCGACCTTGGCGCGGTCGAGGGTTTGGGCGAAGCGGCTGGCGAAGAAGTCGCGGCTCATCACCTTGACCTTCCGCCAGGAAAAGAGGTCGCGGAACACCGGCAGGGCCGAGCGGATCGCCGAGGGGCCAAGTGCCACGCCGGGGGTGGGGGCGGGGTCGATCGCCACGCCGGCGGCGCCGAGGCCCCGGGCCAGCAGGTGCTGGACAAAGACACCGCCCAGCGAATGGCCGATCAGGATCGGTTTTTCGGGGAGGGCGCGGATGATCGCCTCGTAATGGGCGACGATCTCGCGCTGGCCCAGCCGGGCCAGCCGCGGGTCGGGGGCGGCGCGCAGGGCGGCCGGGCTGCGGTCGTCGAGTGGCCAGTCGGGGGCGATGACGGTGTAGCCACGGGCCTCGTAACGGGCTTTGACGTGTTCCCAGGAGCGGCTGTTGAGCCAGGCGCCGTGGATCAGAACGATGGTCTTGGTCATTTTGTAGTCCTCTCTGTGTGGGTGTGCCGCGGCGGGCCATCCGCCGTCGATGAGAGGAAATTACGCGCTTTGGCCGGGGCGCAGGATTGGCGTATATGACATTGTCCGGGTCATAAGTGACAAAGCCATGCCTGATCCCCAAGCGCCTGTCGAAATTGCCCTGCTTCTCTATCCCGGCTGCCAGATGGCGACGGTGCACGGGCTGGGGGACCTCTTCTCGGTCGCCAACAGCCATGCGCGGGACCACGGCGGCGCGCAGCGGATCAGGTGCAGCCACTGGTCGCGCGGGCCGGACGGATGGGCGCGGGGCTTTGACAGCCATCCGGGGCCGGGTCAGCCGCAGATCGTGGTAGTGCCCGGGCGGCTTGGCCCGCCGTTGTCGGCGGAGGAGAGCGCGCCCTATGCCGACTGGCTGCGCGACCGGCACGCGGCGGGGGCGGTGCTGGCCTCGGTCTGCGTCGGGGCCTTCCTGCTGGGGCACAGCGGGCTCTTGTCGGGGCGGCGGGCGACGACGCACTGGTACTTCACCGAGGCGTTCCACCAGGCCTTTCCCGACGTGCTGCTCGCCCCTGAGGCGATCCTGGTCGAGGAAGGCGACATGCTGACCGCGGCGGGGATGATGGCGTGGACCGACCTTGGCCTGCGGCTGGTGCACCGGGTGCTGGGGCCGACGGTGATGGCCGACACCGCCAAGTTCCTGCTGGTCGATCCGGCGGGTCGCGAGCAGCGGCACTACAGTGCCTTCAACCCGCGTCTGAGCCATGGCGACGCGGCGGTCCTGAGGGTGCAGCACTGGCTGCAGTCGCGGGCGGGCCGCGACGTGTCGGTGGCACAGATGGCCGCCGAGGCGGGGCTGGAGCCGCGCACCTTCCTGCGCCGGTTCCAGAGGGCGACGGGACAGCGGCCGACGGAATACGTCCAGCACCTGCGGGTGGCGGCGGCGCGCGAGCGGCTGGAGTTCAGCCGCGACCCGGTGGAGCGGATCGCCTGGGACGTGGGCTATGAGGACGCGGCCGCCTTTCGCCGGGTGTTCCAGCGGGTGACGGGCCTGTCGGCCAGCGCCTACCGCGACCGGTTCGGGACGCTCCGCCACTAGGCGCGGTCCGGCCCGCCCGTGTCGAAGATCCCGCCCACCCAGTCGAGGAACACGTCGAGCCGCCGCGACAGGTGCCGGCTGCCCGGGTAGAGCGCGTTGAGCGGGGTCGGATCGGGCGGGGTGTCGGCCAGCACCTCGACCAGCGCGCCCGAGGCCAGTGCCGAGGCAAAGCGGTAGCGCGGCGCCTGGATCAGGCCGAAACCCTGCAGCGCGAGATCGGCGGCGGTGTCGGCATTGTCGGTGCTGACGCGGGCGGGCATCTGCCGGGTGACCAGGCGGTCGCCGTCGCGGAACTCCAGCGGCATCACCTCCCCCGTGCGGGACGAGACGAAGCCGACGCAGAGATGGCCGTCGAGGTCGTCGGTCCCCCGCGGCGTGCCGTGGCGGGCGAGGTAGGCGGGGCTGGCGCAGGTGACCTCGGCCATGGTGCCGAGACGGCGCATCATCAGGCTGCTGTCCTCGGGCGTGCCTGCCCGCAGCACGCAGTCCACGCCTTCGCGAACCAGGTCGACGAGGCGTTCGGTCTGGCCGAAGCTGACGGTGATGTCGGGATAACGGGCGAGGAAGCCGGGCAGCGCCGGCACCAGGAAGGTGCGCGTGAGCAGCCCCGGCGCGTTGATCCGCAGGTGGCCGCGCGGGGTGCCATCGAAGCCCGCCCAGGTCTCTTCGACATCGGCGAGCAGTGCGCGGGCGCGGTGATAGAACGCCGCGCCCTCGGGCGTGGGGCTGACGTGGCGCGTGGTGCGGGCGAGGAGGCGGGTGCCGAGATCGGCCTCGAGTTCGGTGATCGCCAGCGTCGCGGTCGACCGGGCGATGCCGAGGTCGCGGGCCGCGCCGGCAAAGGTGCCGCCCTCGACGATGCGGGCAAAGAGTTCCATGGCGGTGAGGCGATCCATGACCATTGTTAGTCATGATCGAATTATCATGTCAAATCGCGCATAATTGTTGGTGATTGGTGGCATCTCTACCTTGGCGGCAGACGCAAAGGAGAGACCCATGTCAGACATTCACCCCACGGTCGCGATCGTCACCGGCGCCTCGCGCGGGATCGGCGCCGAGGTCGCGCGGACCCTGGCCGCCGACGGCCACGCGGTCGTCGTCAATTATGCCCGCGGCGCAGAGGCGGCGGCGGAGGTGGTCGCCGGGATCGAGGCGGCGGGCGGCCGGGCCGTTGCCGTGCAGGCCGACCTGTCGCGGCCCGAGGGGGCGGCGCGCCTCTTCGACGCGGCCGAGGCGGCGTTCGGGACGGTCGGCATCCTCGTGAACAACGCCGGGATCATGGAGCTGTCGCCGGTCGGGGCGACCGCGGACGAGACCTTTGACCGGCAGGTCGCGGTGAACCTCGGCGGGCCGTTCCGGACGATGCGGGCGGCGGCAACGCGGCTGGCCGAGGGCGGGCGGATCGTGAACTTCTCGTCCAGCGTCGTCGGGCTCTACCAGCCGGGCTATGCCACCTATGCCGCGACCAAGGCGGCGGTCGAGGCGATGACGCGCGTGCTGGCCAAGGAACTGGCGTCGCGCGGGATCACGGTGAACGCGGTGGCGCCGGGGCCGGTGGCGACCGAGCTGTTCCTCGACGGCAAGAGCCCCGAGCTGATCGACCGGATCAAGGGGATGACCCCCTTTGGCCGGTTGGGCGACCCAAGCGACATCGCCGGGGTCGTGCGGTTCCTGGCCGGGCCCGAGGCGGGCTGGGTCACCGGACAAGTGCTGCGCGCCAATGGCGGCGTCGTCTGACGCCGTCGCATCCCTTCAACCGGACACGCAAGGAGGCTTTCATGCCCTTCGTCAACATCAAGACCCCCGAGGCCGCGCTCAGCGCCGCGCAGAAGGCCGAGATCGGCCATGCGGTCACCGAGCTGCTGGTCGGCTATTTTTCCGAAGCGGCGCGGCCGCACACCATGGTCCTGATCGAGGAGGTGCCCGACGGCGGGTACTACCGCGCCGACGCGGTCTTCACGATCCCGGAAGCCTACCGCGCGGGTGAGCCCGGTCAGAAGCTGTAGGACAGGAGGAGGCCGGCCTCGACCGTGTCGGTCTGGTCCTGGAACAGGCTGAGGTAGCCGATGCTGGCGTCGGCGTAGAAGCCGCTGTCGCCGCGCATCCGGACGCCCACGCGGACCGCGCCGCTCCAGTCGCCATCGCTGCTGGCCGGGGCGACGCGGGTCGCGTCCTCCCGGTCGATGGCATAGCTGACCCCGATCACCGCGACCGGGGCGAAGGTGCCGTAGGCGGTGCGGTAGGGGTGGCTGATCTCGATCGAGGGGGCGATCAGGCCGCTGTGCTGGGCCGGCGCCTCGGCATCGACGGTGAGCGGGGTGCCGAGCAGGCTGCCGTTCATCTGGTAACTGGCGGCGGCGAGGCGCGAGAGGCCGAACTGAAGGCTCGGGCGCAGCACGGCGGCGCCGAGGTGATACTGACCGGCAAGGGTCAGGCTGGCGGCGACGCTGAACTGGTCGTAGTCGCCCGACAGCGTGAGGATGTCGGCCTCGGTCTCGACCCTGCCGAAGGACAGGCTGCCCTGGAGCGTCCAGTTGGGCGCGATCGGCGCGGCGAAGTAGGGGCCGATGGACAGCCCCTTGGTGTCCTGCGCGAGGGCACCGCCAAAGCTCGACCCGCTGCCGGTGTTGGCGTCGATCTCGAGGCCCACGACCCAGCCGGTCTGGATCATCCGATCCATCCCGATCGCCAGGTAGGTGCCGTTGAACTCTGCATCCCGCCCGCCCGAGGTCGCCCGCAGGCGGCTGGTGCGGACGTCGGCCCAGACGTTCCACGGCGTCGGCTGCGACAGGTCGCGCCCGGGGGTCAGGGGGACGGGAACATAGACCGGGACGACCAGCGGATCGCAGGGGCCGCGTTCGAGCTTGCCGCGCTTGACGGCGGCGCAGGCGGGCAGGGGCGCCCCGGCGGGGAAGCCCGCGACCTGCGCGGGCGCGGGGGCGGGCGTGGTCGGGGTGACGGGCTGCACCGCGCCCGGGGTGCCGGGACGGGTCGGCATGACGCCGGAGGGCGGGAGGGTGCCGATGGGGGGCTGGGTCGCGCCGGGGCCGACGGGTGCGCCGGGACGGGTCGGCATGACGCCGGAGGGCGGGAGGGTGGCGATGGGGGGCTGGGTCGCGCCGGGGCCGACGGGTGCGCCGGGACGGCTGGGCATGACGCCCGAGGGCGGGAGGGTAGCTATGGGGGGCTGGGTTGCGCCGGGGCCGACGGGGACGCCGGGGCGGGTGGGCATCATGCCCGAGGGCGGCACGGTTCCGATCGGCGGGCGCACGGCGATCGGCAGTTCGGGCGTGACCCCGGTTGGCGGGAGGATCCCGATCGGGGGCAGAATGCCGATGGGCAGCTCGGGCATCACGCCGGTCGGTGGCACCAGCCCGATCGGCGGCAGGACCTGGCCGGGCCGCCAGGCGGGCAGGGTCAGGCCGCCCTTCTGGTTCTGGGTGTCGATCAGGCAGTCGCTGCCGCCGTGTCCTGCGTCGCGGCTGAACAGCCGGTGCGTCCCGCCGTTGCCGGAAGAGACGAAGGGCGAGAGCGACAGGTGCAGTCCCGGCGCGGTCGGATCCCAGCTGTCCACCGTGACGTTGCCCGACGCGGCTTCGAGCCGGAAGAGGCCCGCTTCGGTGGCCGAGAGCCAGACGCTCTGCGTGGCGCCCGCGACATTGCCGAGATACCTGAGCTGACCCAGCGACTTGCACTGCTGCGCCACGGCCGGGGCGGCGGCGGAAAGGAGAAGGGCTGCGCTGAGGACGAGCGGTTTCATGACGGGGCACCTGTACGAGACCGGATGGTTCCCCGAGCCTAGGCGCAACCGTTGCGTGTGCAGGCCAGAAAATTGACGCTGAGGCAGGTAATCAGGTGTTTTTAAGTCACCTTAGTTGCGCCGAAGCCGCAGGCCGGGGAGACGCGACTTCAGCCCGCGTGGTTGATCCGCTCGACGTAGCTGCGCAGTTCCTCGGCTTCGTGCCGGGCCTCGCGCAGGCCGTCCATCGCGGCGCGCAGCTCGGCCTCGGTCTGGTGCAGCTGGTTCGACAGCTCGCGTTCGCGCTGCTGCATGTAGGTGATCGCCTCGTCGCGCGATTCCTCGGCGTCGTGCAGTTCCTGCGCCATCTTCTCGAGCTCGCCGATGTCGTATTTCGACACCCGCGTGAAGCGGTGGACCAGCCAGTAGGTGAACCATCCCAGGCAGAAGGCGATGAAGAGGATGACCGCGGTCGCGACGATGAATTCAGTTCTGTTCATCCGACCCGCTGCCCTCCGCTTCGTCCGCCGCCGCCTCGTCGCCCGAGCCTTCGTCGCCGGACGCCTCGTCACCCGATCCGTCCTCGTCCGCCGTTTCGGCGTCGGCGTCTTCGGGCGCTGCGTCTTCTTGCGACGATCCGTCGGCATCTTCAAGGGTTGATTCGTCTGCCTCGGGGTCGACGGTGAGCATTGTGAACTCGATCCGGCGGTTTGCCTCGCGGCCTTCCTCGGTGCCGTTGTCGGCGATCGGGAACTCTTCGCCGTAGCCCTTGGCCGAGAAGGTCGAGGTCAGCACCCGGCGCATCCGCAGCTCGTTCAGCACGGCCTGGGCGCGGTTCGCCGAAAGCTGCTGGTTCATCGTCTCGCGGCCCTGGCTGTCGGTGTGGCCGGCGATTTCCAGGCGGAACTGGCCGCAGGCTTTCAGCACCTCGGCGATGTCGTCCATGATCCCCATCGAATCCGCGGCCACGGTGGCCGAGCCGGGTTCGAAGTTGATCTTGGCCACGGTCTGGATCGCGTTCAGCTCGGCCACGCATTTCTCGGGCGTGGGGATGCCGGCGACGGGGTCGAGCTTCTCCTGGTAGGTGACCTCGACCGAGAAATCCTCGGCCTCGCCCAGCTTGTCGGACAGCAGGCGCGTGATGTCGTCGCTGGCGCTTTCCGACCCGGTGTTGCCCGAGACGGCGACGTTGTCGGGGGTGACGACGGCGACGCCGTTCGACAGTTTCGCCAGCGCCTCGATCGCGGTCAGGACGCGCAGCGACCAGCCGGCGGGCAGGTCGGTGTCGAGCCGGGCGACATTGTGCACCGAGGCCGAGCCGAAGCGCGCGCGGGCCAGGCTGACGATGGCGCTGCGGGCCTGTTCGTCGCTGATCCGGCCGCGCATCTGCACCAGCCCCTCGGGCGAGAGGGTGACGGTGAACTCGGGCGGGCCTTCCTCGCCCTCCTTGGGGGTCTCGGGCAGGACGGCGTGCAGGGCGAAGACGTCGGGCAGGGAGTTCTCGAGCCCGCCGACCACGTTGTCGAAAAGCTTCTGCTCGGTCCCCTCGGCGGCGATCATGGAGATGTCGGCGTCGGAAAAGGTCACCGAGCCGCCGCCCAGTTCGGCCAGCGCGGCAATCCCCTGCGCCGCGGCGCGGGCCCAGTCGGGCGAGGGCACGCCGAGGCCGAGGGTGCAGCGCGCGGAGCCTTCCAGACCGGCCTTGGCGGCGGCATCGAGGATGGTCTTGCGCGCCTCTTCGGTGTCGGCCGAGCAGGCGTCGAAGCGCGGTTGGCCGTCCTCGATCAGGAAGCGCAGGGTGAAGGGCGTGATGACCGGGCGCGGGGCCGAGATGTCGAGCTTCAGCACCAGGTTGTTCGGCGCGGCCTTCTTCAGCTGCGATTCCATCTGGCGGCGCTGTTCGGGGCTGTCGGCCATGCCGGTCACCGCGACATGCCCCGCCTCGACCGAGATCTTGGACCGCGGCACGATGGCCAGCGCCTTGACCGCGTAGTCCAGCGCCTCGGTCCAGCCGCGCGGGGCGCGGTGGTCGGCGGCGTCGAGCAGGTCGGCAACCTCTTCGACCCCGCGCAGTTTCTGCAGGCGGGCCAGCAGCGCGTCGCGATCGGTGCTGGCGGGGATCAGGCCGATCAGCGAGAGGTCGTCGTCGCTGCGCAGGATCTCGACCGAGAAGCGGGGCGGGGCGAGGTCCTCGGCCGGCTTGACCGACATGTGGTCGATGATCCGGCTGGCGTCGATCTCGCGCCCGGCGACCGTCAGGGCCGAGAAGCGGCGCGCCTCGGACGGGGCGGTGCCGGTGAGGTGGAGCTGCAGCCCGTCGGCCTGCACTTCGGCCCAGCCCAGCTGAGCCTCGTCCAGCGCGTCACGTATCCGGGTCTCGGTCTGGGCCTCGACCTGCGACACCGCGAAGGTCGCGGTGATGATGCAGATGAGCGCGGCGATCAGGAAGGAAGAGGCGAGGATCGTGACGGTTGAGAGGCGCATGCAACAGGTGTTCCGGCGTTGTCTCAGAGGAGCGGAGTTTTACTTGGGTCGGGGTGGCTGCGCAATCAGAGCAGCAGCGCGCAGGCGAAAAACGGCAAGGGCAGAAGGCCCGCGTCGCGGTTCGAGCGGAACAGCATCAGCAGGCGGTCGTTGTCGTCGGGATCGAAGGTCCTGAGCTGCCACAGCAGGTGCCAGCCCATGACCCACGGCCCGATCAGCGCGACGACGAGGGCCAGCGGATTGCCGTGGTCGATGGTGGCGCCGATGGTGGCGAGGGTGACGAGCGCGATGGTCGCGACGAGGAACCGGCGCAGCCAGCGGGCGGTCCCGTCACCGAAGAGGCGGGCGGTGGACTTCACCCCGATCAGGGCATCGTCCTCCTTGTCCTGGCAGGCGTAGATCGTGTCGTAGAAGAGCGTCCAGGCGATGCCGCCGACGTAGAGCACGAAGGGCGGCCAGGAGAGTGTCCCGGAATGCGCGGCCCAGGCGAGGATGGCGCCCCAGTTGAAGGCAAGGCCGAGGAAGACCTGCGGCCACCAGGTGAAGCGCTTGGCGAAGGGGTAGACGCAGACCGGCAGCAGCGACAGCACGCCAAGCGCGATGGCCAGCGGGTTGAAGGTGAGCAGGATGGCAAAGGCCACCAGCGACTGCGCCACCATCCAGGCCACCGCCTGTTTCGTCGTCACCGCGCCCGAGGGGATCGGCCGGGACCGTGTCCGCGCGACCGAGCCATCGATGTGGCGGTCGGTGATGTCGTTCCAGGTGCAGCCCGCGCCGCGCATCAGCACCGCGCCGATGCCGCAGCCGACGAAGATCCACAGGTCGTGCCAGCTGGCCCGCCCGTCCCAGAGCATCGCCAGCAGGAGGCCCCACCAGCAGGGCAGCAGCAGGAGCCAGGTGCCGATCGGACGATCGAGACGCGAGAGCCGGAAATAGGGCCGCGCCCAGGCTGGTGCATAATGGTCGACCCAGTTGCCCTTGACGGCGTCCGAGACCTGTCCCTCTGGCGTGTCCCCTGCCTGCGTCATAGATTGCGCCCCATGAATGATCCTCGCCCCGCGCCGAAAATACGCCTCCATGTAGACCAGCCCTTGGGGGCGGCGCAAACCGTTCCACTGGAACGTGAACAGGCGAACTATCTCTTTAACGTGATGCGGCTGGGTGTGGGCGACGCCGTGGCGCTGTTCAACGGCCGCGACGGGGAGTGGCGGGCCGAGGTCGTCGAGGCCGGCAAACGCGGCGGCGTGCTGGAGTGCAGCGCGCAGAGTGCGCCGCAGCGGATGCCGCCGGATGTCTGGCTGATCTTTGCCCCGATCAAGAAGGCGCGCACCGATTTCATCGTCGAGAAGGCGGCCGAGATGGGGGCCGCGCGGATCCTGCCGGTGCAGACCGAGTTCACCAATTCCGAGCGCATCCGGCGCGACCGGCTGCAGGCCCACGCGGTCGAGGCGGCCGAGCAGTGCGGCGGCACCTACGTGCCCGAGGTGGCCGAGCTGGAGAAGCTCGACCGCCTGCTGGACGGCTGGCCCGAGGGGCGGCGGCTGATGTTCTGCGACGAGGCGCTGGCGGGCGAGGCGGCCGGGCTGGGCGGGCTGGAGCGGGGAGAGCCCTGGGCGATCCTGATCGGTCCCGAGGGCGGGTTTTCCGACGCAGAGCGCAAGCGGCTGCACGGGCTGTCGTTTGCCCGCCCGGTCAGCCTGGGGCCGCGGGTGCTGCGGGCCGATACGGCGGCGGTGGCGGCGCTGACGCTCTGGCAACACGCGCTCGGGGACTGGTGATGCGCAGGGTGACCGAAGCGGACCTGCCCGCGGTCGAGGCATTCCTCGCGGCGCATGCGGATCACGCGATGTTCGCGCTGTCGAACCTTGCCACCGAGGGACTGGCGCGGGACGGCGGGCAGAACGCGGCGCGGTCGATGTTCGTCTGGGCCTGGGGCGACCCGGTGACGGCGGTGATCGCCATCACCGCCGAGGGGATGATCCTGCCGGTGCTGCCGCGCGAGGCCGCGGCGCACTGGGCCGAGATCGCGCCCGAGCTGGCCGGACGCCGCGCCTTCGGCATCACCGGAGAGGCGGGCGCGGCGCGGGCGGGGTTCCGGGCGCTCGGCCTCGGGCAGTCGGGCGTCGCGCTCGACCGGGACGAGCCGCATTTCGCGCTGGAGCTGGAGGCGCTGGAGGTGCCAGCGGGGCACGACGCCTTTGCCGTCGTGGCCCCCGGTCCCGGGCAGCGCGCGCTGATGGAGGACTGGCGGGCGGTCTACCACGTCGAGGTTCTGGGCACCCGGCCCGAGCATGCCGCGGCGATGGCGAAGCGCGACATCGAGATCGCGCTGGCCCGCGACACCTACCGCATGATCCTGCGCGACGGCGTTCCGGTCTCGATGGCCGGGATCAACGCCGCGGCGCCGGGCATCGTGCAGGTCGGCGGCGTCTTCACCCCGCCGGAACTGCGGGGCCAGGGACTGGCCCGCCACGCGGTCGCGGCCCTGCTGGCCGACCGGCGGGCGCGGGGCGCGAAACGGGCCGTGCTCTTTGCCGCAAGCGAGGCGGCGGCCCGGGCCTATGTCGCCATCGGCTTCCGCCGGATCGGGGACTACACCCTCACCCTCTTTGACCCGGTGGTGGAGATCGCGCCATGAGTTTCGTCCGACCCGAGATCGCGCACGGCCTGCGCCGCTGGCGCGAGGCGCTGTTCGGCGCAGGTGTCCTGCTGGTCGGCCTGTGGTGGTCGCTGGCCATGCTGGGGCCGCTGACCTGGATCGGCTGGCTGATCGCGGCGGTCGGCGGCGGGCTGATCGTGGCGGGCATCCAGCGCGGACGCTTCCGGCAAGGCCGCGACGGGCCGGGCGTGGTGCGGGTGGACGAGGGACAGATCGCCTATTTCGGCCCCTGGGACGGCGGCGTCGCAGCGCTGAGCGAGATCGTCGAGGTCACGCTGGACCGGCGCGCGCGGCCGGCCTGCTGGCGGATCCGCCAGCCGGGCCGCCCCGACCTCGAGATCCCGGTGAACGCCGAGGGGGCCGAGGCGCTGTTCGACGCCTTCGGCGCGCTGCCCTCGTTCGACACGCGGGCGATGCTGGCCGCGCTGCACGGGGTCGAACGCTACCCGGTGACAGTCTGGGAAAAACCGGCGCTGCGGCTGCATTGACACTCTGACCCAACCCGGTCACTTCTGAACCCTCGAAACGAACGACGACCCGGAGGCACGCGCCCATGTCCATTCCCCAGTCCGGCGGCGGGCCGATCGAACGGCACGAACAGCTCGCCGAATACCTGGCCGCCGGGTGCAAGCCCAAGGACGACTGGCGGATCGGGACCGAGCACGAGAAGTTCGGCTACTGCAAGGACAGCCTCAAGCCGATCCCCTACGAGGGCGAACGCTCGGTGCTGATGGTGCTCGAGGGGCTGCGCGACCGCCACGGCTGGGCGCCGGTCGAGGAGTCGGGCAAGCTGATCGGCCTGACCAAGGACGGCGCGAACGTGAGCCTCGAACCCGGCGGGCAGCTGGAGCTGTCGGGCGCGCCGCTGCGCACCATCCACGAGACCTGCGACGAGGTGAACCAGCACCTGCGCGAGGTGAAGGACATCGCCGACGCGGTCGGCGTGGGCTTCATCGGGCTAGGCGCCGCGCCCGAGTGGACGCATGACGACATGCCGCTGATGCCCAAGGGCCGTTACAAGCTGATGGACGGCTACATGCGCAAGGTCGGCACCATGGGCACGACCATGATGCGGCGAACCTGCACGGTGCAGGTGAACCTCGATTTCGCGACCGAGGCCGACATGGTGCAGAAGATGCGCGTGGCGCTGGCGCTGCAGCCGGTGGCGACGGCGCTCTTTGCCAATTCGCCGTTCTTCGAGGGCAAGCCCAACGGGATGAAATCCTGGCGCGCGCGGGTCTGGCGCGACCTGGACGCGGACCGCACCGGGATGCTGCCCTTCGTCTTCGAGGAGGGATTCGGTTTCGAGGCCTATGTCGAATACGCGCTCGATGTGCCGATGTACTTCGTCTACCGCGACGGGAAGTACATCAACGCGCTTGGCCAGTCGTTCCGCGATTTCCTGAAGGGTGAGCTTCCGGCGCTGCCGGGCGAGGTGCCGACGCTCAGCGACTGGGCCGATCACCTGACGACGATCTTCCCCGAGGCGCGGATGAAGAAGTTCATCGAGATGCGCGGCGCGGATGGCGGCCCGTGGCGGCGGCTTTGCGCGCTGCCGGCGTTCTGGGTCGGGCTGATGTACGACCAGTCCTCGCTCGACGCGGCCTGGGACCTGGTCAAGGGCTGGGACGCGCCGACCCGCGACGCACTGCGGGTCGCGGCGGCCGACGACGGGCTGCAGGCCAGGGTGAACGGCATCGACATGCACGCGCTGGCGCGCGAGGTGGTCGATATCGCCGAGGCGGGCCTCAAGGCGCGGGCGCTGCCCGGCGCGGGCGGGCTGATCCCGGACGAGACGCATTTCCTGAACGCGCTGAAGGAAAGCGTCGAGAGCGGGCAGGTGCCGGCGGACGAGCTGCTCGAGAAATACGAGGGCGCGTGGGGCGGGGACCTGAGCCGGATCTACGCCGAGTATTCGTATTGAGATAAGCGTGGGGGTGGGGTGGACCCCCACCCTGCGGGCCGGGCGCGGGATGGTGTCCGCCTCTGGCCCCGTTGGCGTGGTGCGCGGTGCGCGGGGTGTCACCCCGCCTGCGGCGTGTCGTCGGACGTGCCCGCTGCCTCCAGCACCGTCCGCAGCGACGCCTCGATCTGGCCGCCGCACCAGGCGTCGCCGAACCGCGCATCGCTCCACCGCTGCAGGTCCGCCTGGTCCGGCCGGGCGCGGACCCGGTCGCAGAGCGCGGCCAGCGCGGGCGTGGTGGCGTCGAGCATCGGGCGCAGCGCCGGGAAACGGTCGGTCATCACGCCCCAGAGCGTCGCGGCGGTCAGGTCGGCGATCCCCGGCGCCCCGGTCCCCAGGAGTGTCCCGCCCTCGGCCGAGAGGCCGTGGCGGCGCCCGGTCTCCTCGAACAGCGTCATCCACCGGGCGAGGCGCGGCCGGTAGTCGGCCCAGGCCGCCGCGGTCCACATCTGCGCCCCGTTGTAGAGCGTCATCTCGTAGAGCACGTCATTGGCGTCGGCGACGATCTTGTCGCTCATCGCGGCCAGCCCCGGATCCCCGGGCATCAACCCGTGCCGGCGCCCGAGGTAGCCGAGGATCGCGGGCATCTGCGACAGGGTGGTCCCGGCGGCGTGGTCGGCCAGGACCGGCGGGCCCATGTGCGGCACCGGCTGTTCGGCGGGCAGCGCGGCGCGGAGGTCGGCGGTCGGCTGCATCCCGGCCTCGTCCCAGTCGGCGCCGCTGGCGGCCAGCACCGCGCGGACGATCTGCCCGCGGAACTGGATCGGCCAGTAGTAGAGCGTGTAGTCGGTCATGCCGGGCCCTCCATGCGCCGGGAACGGGTCCAGCGTGATCCCGGCCGGGGCGGGACGCAAGGGCGATCGGGGCAAAATACAACGCCTGGCCCGCGCAACTTCCACTGCCATGACAACGCTGGCGACAACGGCGGTCCGCCAGGATGGCCCCGCACCGGGCCGCCGGATGCGGGCCCGCCGGGCCCAGCCGACGGTCCGCGCGATTTCGAGGAACCGCCCGGACGCCGGGACATGAAAGGAATTGATGAGATGAAATTCACCACGCTGATCGTGGGCACCGCCCTCGCCCTGACCGCCGGCATGGCGCTGGCCGGGCCGCAGGTGACCAAGGACGCCAACAAGGGCGTGCTGGCCGATGGCAAGGGCATGACGCTCTACATCTTCGACAAGGACCGGGCGGGCGAAAGCACCTGCTACGGCGGCTGCGCCAAGAGCTGGCCGCCGTTCTTCGCCGCCGAGGGCGCGCGCGCGGACGGCGCCTTCAGCCTGGTCCAGCGCAAGGACGGCCGCGCCCAGTGGGCGGTGAACGGCCAGCCGCTCTACTACTGGGCGGGCGACCGCAAGCCGGGCGACACCACCGGCGACGGCGTCGGCGGCACCTGGCACGTCATCAGGTGATCGGGGTTGCCGGGAGGGGCCCCCTTCTCCCGGCCGGCGGGGCGCCCTGGCATGGGGACAACGGCCGGGCGCCCCGCACCAGCCGCGCGGCTCAGCCCGCGACGCCGACGACGAGGGCGGCGTGATAGCCTTCGGGCATTTCCCTGACCGCGGCAAAGGCCCCGTCCCCCGCCCGGCGGGCGATCCGGTCGGCCCCGTTGGTCGTGTCCGGCCGCGGGCGTTCGTCGTAGGGCGTGACCGAGCGGTAGAGGTAGGCCGACAGGGCCTGCGGAAAGAACACCTGGCTGGTCAGCACCCGGGTGTCGCCGAGATGGACCATGTAATGGGCATGGGTCGCCCGGCCGGGATACCAGCCCGGATAGATCGTCTGGAACCGCGCCACGCCGGTGTCGTCGGTGTGCTGGATGCCGCGCAGGAAGGTGCCGTCGTCGCCCGACACGCCCGAGTAGTCACCCGCCGCGTCGCAGTGCCAGAGATCGACCCGCGCGCCTTCGACCGGCGTGCAGTCGGGCCGGACCACCTGCAGCGCCAGCGTCATCGCCGCGCCATCGCGATCCTCGCGGATGTCCTGCCGGACCAGGCCGCGGTCGAGGTAATAGGGCCCCTCGGTCGTCTCGGGGCTGAGGATGCAGACGTTCGGCGTGATGAGGCCCGCGCCCGCCGCCTCGGCCCGCGTGGCCGAGGGGAAGGCGCCGATGCCGGTGGTGACGAGGGGCGTCGCGGCCAGCGTGGCCAGCAGCAGGCGGCGGGAGATCGGGGTGCTCGACATGGGTTCTGCCTTCTTGTTGTTCTGCGTGCCAAGCTAGTACGCCGCCGCCCCGCCGCCCCGTCGCAAGGTCGTGAGCGGGTGTGGGGAGCGGCGGGTTCCGGCCGGTTCCGGTCACGTTTCCCGCCGGGTGCGGCGCGGAATGTTTCAGCGGGGCGTGGCGCGGTGCCGGCGGGGGGCGGAGAGCGGTCGCGTGGGGGTGAAGGGTTTGGAAAGGGCCGGGGACAGGTGCGTGCAAGCACGCACCCTACGGGGCAACAATACGGCAGGGGGCGGGCACCGTTCGGTACGAACCGGGTGCGTCGGTGCGGAACGAGGATGACGCGGGCCGGGAGGTCCGCGTAGGGTGCGTGTTCACACGCACCGTGCCGGGTGGCGGGGGAGACGGTTCGGGACGGAGTGGGTGCGTTGGTGCGGAACGAGGACAAGGCGGGCCGGGAAATCCGCGTAGGGTGCGTGTTCACACGCACCGCGCCGGGTGGAATGGGCCGCGGATAGGTGCGTGCAAGCACGCACCCTACGGGGCCAACTTTATGGCACCGGGTGCGTGGGGGCCGCGCTCGTGCGAAACGCCTACTTCTGGCCGATCTTCGGCTCTGTCCCGGCGCGCAGGCGGCGGATGTTCTCGGCGTGGCGGATGAAGATGAGGATCGTCAGCAGCACGCAGAGCACAAAGCTCTGCCCGTCGGTCAGCACCACCGCCCAGATCGACGACGAGGCCGCCGCCGTCAGCGCGGCAAGCGACGAGATCCGCTGCCAGAAGGCCATCAGGAGCCAGGTGCCGCAGCAGGCCAGCCCCACGGGCCAGACCAGCGCCAGCAGCACGCCGAGGAATGTCGCGACGCCCTTGCCGCCCTTGAACGACAGCCAGACCGGGAAGCAGTGGCCGACAAAGGCCATCAGGCCGGCGACCTGGGCCGCGTCCTCGCCCGCGAAGGCGCGCGCCAGCAGCACCGCCACCGCGCCCTTGATCCCGTCGAGCAGCAGCGTCGCCGCCGCCGCCTTCTTGTTGCCGGTGCGCAGCACGTTGGTGGCGCCGATGTTGCCCGATCCGACCTTGCGCAGGTCGCCCAGCCCCAGCATCCGGGTCAGCAGGATGCCGAAGGGGATCGAGCCCAGCAGGTAGCCGATCACCGCCCAGAGCAGGAGCGTCGGGAGCGAGGTGACGAGGTCAGGCATGGGCGGGGGTCCTGTCGTAGACGCGGGTGCCGCCGACCCAGGTGCCGATCACGCGGCCCTGCATCCGCGCCCCGTCGAAGGGGGTGTTCTTGCTTTTCGATTTCAGCGCGAAGCGGTCGAGGACGAAGGGCGCGTGCGGGTCGAAGAGCACGAGGTCGGCGGGCGCGCCGTCGTCGATGCGGCCCTGCGGCAGGCCCAGCCGGTTCGCCGGGTTCAGCGTCATCGCGCGGATCAGCGTCGGCAGGTCCATGTCGCCGGAATGGTAGAGCCTGAGCGCGGCGGGCAGCAGCGTTTCCAGTGCCACGGCGCCCGAGGCAGCCTCTTCGAACGGCAGGCGCTTGCTCTCTTCGTCCTGCGGGGTGTGCATCGAGCAGATGATGTCGATCAGGCCCGAGGCCACGGCTTCGATCACCGCGCGGCGGTCGTCCTCGGAGCGCAGCGGGGGCTTGACCTTGAAGAAGGTGCGGTAGTCGGCGACGTCGAGCTCGTTCAGCGTGAGGTGGTGGATCGAAACCCCGGCCGTGACGTCGAGCCCGTTGCGCTTGGCGCGTTCCAGCGGCGGCAGGGCGCGGGCGGTGGTGATCTGGTCGGCGTGGTAGCGCGCGCCGGTCATCTCGACCAGCGCCATGTCGCGGTCGAAGCCCATGCGCTCGGCCATCGGGGTGACGGCGGGCAGGCCGCGGAGCGAGGCGAACTTGCCGGAGGTCGCGGCGGCGCCCTGCGAGAGGCCCGGATCCTGCACATGCGCGATCACCAGCGCGCCGAGCGAGCGGGCATAGGTGAGGGCGCGGGAAAAGACCTTGGTGTCGGTGACGACGTGGTCGCAGTCGGTGAAGGCCACCGCGCCGCCGTCGAGGAGGAACCCGATCTCGGTCATCTCGCGCCCGGCGCGACCCTTGGTCAGCGCTGCCATCGGCAGAACGCGGACCGGGGAGGCCTCGCGCGCGCGGCGCGAGACGAATTCGAGGATCTCGGGCGTGTCGATGGTGGGCGTGGTGTCGGGGCGGGTGACCATGGTCGTCACACCCCCGGCGGCGGCGGCGGCCCCGGCGGTGCCAAAGCTTTCCTTGTGCCGTTCGCCCGGCTCGCAGACCTTCACGCCGATGTCGACGAGGCCCGGGGCGAGGCAGGCGCCGGCGCAGTCGATCACCTGCTCGACGCCGCCGCGTTCGCCTTCGGCGGCGGCCCCGCGGGCGGCGATCCTTCCGTCGATCACCAGCAGCGCGCCGGGTTCATCCGTGCGCGTTTCGGGGTTGATCAGGCGGGCGTTCAGGAAAAGCGTGCTCAAGCGAACCCTCCGGTGAGCAGGACGAGGATGCCGACGACGATCAGGAAGGCGGCCAGGGCGGCCGCCCACTTCACCCAGCGGCTGGTCGGCGGCGGCGTGCGGGCGATCGGCGCGCCTTCCCCGGTGGCGGACGGCGTGCGCAGCTTTTCCATCGTGGTGGCGCCGTGCATCAGCGGGTAGCTGCCCACGTGCACCAGTGGCGGCGTGGGCGAGAGCACCTGTTCGGTGCCGCCGAAGCTGGCCGGGCGCAGGATCACCACCTCGCCGCGCAGCGCGTCGAGGCGGGCGGTGTCGCGCTCCACTGCCGCCGGGTCGGCGCCCATCCCCTCGGTCAGGTAATGCGACAGGCCGAGGCCCGCGAGGTCGGAGAGCGGGAAATGCGCGACCTCGTCGGCCACCAGCCGCTCGGCCCCGAGCGCGACCTTCAGCGGCCAGCCGCTGCCGTTCTCGGGCGGGCGGGCGACGAAGGCCTCGGCCGCCTCGTCGGCAAGGCCGAGGCTGAAGACATGCACGGCATTGCCGCCGGTGCGGGGAATCTCGATCTGGTCACTCATGGCCGGTCCTCCTTCATGCGCGGGCCCGGGGGCACAACGCGCGAGGGGCGGTGGCGTTCACCGGTCATGCCGCCCGCTCCCTCCGGGCGCGGAGGTTGCGCGCCAGCAGGTCCATTGCGGCCATGCGGACGGCGACGCCCATTTCCACCTGTTCCTGGATGACGGAGCGGTTGATGTCATCGGCGATGGTGCCGTCGATCTCGACCCCACGGTTCATCGGGCCGGGGTGCATGACGATGGCGTCGGGCTTGGCGAAGGCGAGTTTCTCGGCGTCGAGGCCGTAGCGGTGGTAGTACTCGCGTTCCGAGGGGATGAAGCCGCCGTCCATCCGTTCCTTCTGAAGCCGCAGCATCATCACCACGTCGACGTCGCGCAGGCCCTCGGCCATGTCCTCGAAGACCTCGCAGCCGAACTCTCCGATGCCCGAGGGCATCAGGGTCGGGGGACCGATCAGGCGGATGCGGTTTTCCATCTTGCCGAGCAGGATGAGGTTCGACCGGGCCACGCGGCTGTGCGCGATGTCGCCGCAGATCGCGATCGAGAGGCGGTGCAGGCGACCCTTGGCGCGGCGGATCGTCAGCGCGTCGAGCAGCGCCTGCGTAGGGTGTTCGTGCCGTCCGTCGCCGGCGTTCAGCACGGCGCAGTTGACCTTCTGCGCCAGCAGGTCCACCGCGCCGGAATGCGGGTGGCGCACGACGAGGAGGTCGGGGCGCATGGCGTTCAGCGTCAGGGCGGTGTCGATCAGCGTCTCGCCCTTCTTGATCGACGAGGCCTGCATCGACATGTTCATCACGTCCGCCCCGAGCCGCCGCCCGGCGAGCTCGAAGCTCGACTGCGTGCGGGTGGAGTTCTCGAAGAACATGTTGACCTGGGTGAGGCCCTGCAGCGCATCGGCGTGCTTGTTGGGCGAGCGGTTCAGCGCGACGTACTGGTCGGACAGGTCCAGGAGGGTGGTGATCTCGTCCGGATTGAGTTTCTCGATGCCGAGAAGATGGTCCTGCGTGAAGGCCATGGAAGCTCCCCCTGTCGCCGGGGTCGCTTATAGGTAGCGCAGCGCGCGGGGACAAGCGTTCAGGGGGCGCTGCCCCCGCCGCGGCTGCGCCGCGACTCCCCCGGAGTTTTTCGGGCAAGATGAAGCGGGATCAGCGCAGGATGGCCATGAACCTGGGCCAGGCGGCGGGGTCGTTCACGGTCTTGTCGCGGCAGGTCGGGTTGCAGAAGCCGAAAGTGCGGCCCTGCATCTGCAGGAAGTCGGTGACCGGCTTGCCGGAATAGGGGCAGGCGGCGTTTTCCGAGGGGCCGGCGGGCACCGCATGGGCCGCGATCGGGGCCGGGCCGGGCCAGGGCGCGAGGGGCAGGTCCATGGCGTAGGGCACCGGGTCGTAGCTGACCGTGAGGCCCAGGGCGCGCCACTGGCGGAAGGCGGTGTCGGCGAGCGTGCGGTCGACATAGGCGCGGGCGCGGTCGCCCACGGGCAGGCCGTAGCCGGCGATCCGGGCGGCGACGGGGGCGTAGAAGACATCGGCCAGCGAGTAGGCCCCGAAGAGCCAGTCGCCGCCGTGGCGGTCCATGGCGAGGGACCAGAGCGCCTCGATCCGGGCGAGGTCGGCCAGGACGGCTTCGGAGGGGGTGAAGCCCTCGTACCGGCCGAGGAGCTGCATCGGGCAGGCGCCGCGCAGGGCGGTGAAGCCGGAATGCATCTCGGCCACCATCCAGCGGGCCAGGGCGCGGGCCTCGGGCGCGGCGGGCCAGAGGCCGGCGGCGGGGTGGCGTTCGGCCAGCGTCTCGGCCATCGCCAGCGTGTCGCCGACGGTGATCCCGTCCCCGGTCCGCATGACCGGGACGAGGCGGGCGGGGGCGAGCGGGGCGAGGTCCTCGGCGAAGGTGCCCGAGTAGAGGCCGATCATGTGGGTCCGGCAGGGGATGCCGAACTTCTCGAACATGAGCCAGCCGCGCAGCGACCAGCTGGAAAAGCTGCGGTCGGCGATGAAGAGGTCGTAGGTCATGGCGCATCTCCTGCTTTGGGACAGGCTATGCTGCGGTGCGGCCATTCCGGAAACGAATAATCTTGCGACGCCCCATCACGGCAGGTGATTGATCGCGCCGAGGCTCCAGGCGCGGCCGTCCCAGGCGAGTTCCGTGACCGAGAGGTTGTCGATCTTCTGCCCGATGACGTCCTTGCCCGGGCGGCCGGTGGCGGCGCCGACCTGCGCGAGGATCACGCCGATATGGGCCACCGCGATCACGTCACGGCCGGGGTGCGCGGCCATCAGCCGGGCGACGGCGGCGCTGGTGCGGGCGGTCAGGTCGTCCCAGCTTTCGCCGCCGGGCGGGCAGGTGGTGCCGGGATCGGTCCAGAAGGCGCGGGAGAGGTCGGGGTGGGTTTCCATGATCTGGGCCGAGGTCTTCAGCTCCCAGTCGCCGAAGGCCATCTCGCGCAGGTCGGGGTCGTGGGGCAGGCGGTCGCGCGCGCCGCAGATCGCGTCGGCGGTGGCGGCGGCGCGGGAGAGGTCGGAGGAGATCACCAGCGCGTCGGCGGGCAGGTGGGCCGAGAGGCGGGCGAGCAGCGCGGTGTCGGAGAGATCGGCCGGAAGGTCGGACCAGCCCACCATGCCCGTGGCGTGGGTCGGGCCGTGGCGCACCCAGTGAAAGCGCATCAGATCTGTCCTTTCAAGACGTTGGGCAGGCCGGCGACGACCTGGACAACCCGGTCGGCGCGGGCGGCGAGGCGGATGTTGAGCCGGCCCTGCGCCTCGCGGAAGCGGCGGGCGAGGGCGTTGTCGGGCACGATGCCCTGTCCGACCTCGTTGCTGACCACGACGATCCGGGCCGGGCAGGCGTCGAGGGCGGCGAGGAACGCGTCGGTTGCGGCGTCGATGTCCGACTCGCCCAGCATGAGGTTGGTCAGCCACATCGTGGCGCAGTCGATCAGAACCGCCCGATCGCTGGGCAGACCGTCCAGCGCGTCCCCGGGGCTGAGCGGATTCTCGCGCGTGTCCCAGCCCCGGCCCCGCATGGTTCTGTGAGCCTGGATCTTGGCCGACATCTCGTTGTCGAAGGCCTGGGCTGTCGCTACGTAAACCTTTGGCAAACCACTGGTTTCGACGAAATTCTCGGCCCAGGCAGACTTACCGGAAGCTGCGCCGCCAAGCACCAAAGTCAAGTCGCTCTTCATTTTTTTCACACCCAACCGTGAACCCAAACGGGTTCTCATGCGTAGTGCTTGTGTCAGAGAATGGAACAGGGACGCAATGCAAGCGTCCTCTCCGCCCGCCGGCCCGGGGGCCGCCGCCGCGGATCAACAGACCGGGGAGTTCGCATGCCACTCGACCACACATCCGAGTCTTCACTGTCGCGCCGCGCGATGAAAGCCGAGCTGCTCGATGCCGAGACCGAGCTGGCGCTGGCCTTCGCTTGGCGCGACGAGCGCAACGAGGCCGCGCTGCACCGGCTGGTCACGGCCTACATGCGGTTGGCGATCTCGATGGCGTCGAAGTACCGCCGCTACGGCGCGCCGATGAACGACCTGATCCAGGAGGCCGGGCTGGGCCTGATGAAGGCCGCCGACAAGTTCGACCCGGACCGCGGCGTGCGGTTCTCGACTTACGCCGTGTGGTGGATCAAGGCATCGATCCAGGACTACGTGATGCGCAACTGGTCGATGGTGCGCACCGGTTCGACCTCGTCGCAGAAGTCGCTGTTCTTCAACATGCGCCGGGTGCAGGCGCGGCTGGAGCGCGAGGCGCTGGGCCGCGGAGAAACGCTGGACGGCCACCAGCTGCGCCAGCTGATCGCGACCGAGGTTGGCGTGCCGCTGCGCGACGTCGAGATGATGGAGGGCCGGCTGTCGGGCACCGACTTCTCGCTCAACGCGACGCAGTCGGTGGACGAGGAGGGCCGCGAGTGGATCGAGGCGCTGGAGGACGACAGCGCGCAGGCCGAGGAACTGGTCGGAGAGGACCATGACCGCCGCGCGCTGCGCGAATGGCTGCTCGAGGCGATGGCGGTGCTGAACGAGCGCGAGCGGCTGATCGTGCGCGAGCGCAAGCTGCGCGACGATCCGCGCACGCTGGAGAGCCTGGGCGACCAGCTGGGCCTGTCGAAGGAGCGGGTGCGCCAGCTCGAGGCGGCGGCGTTCAAGAAGATGCGCCGTCGGCTGGAGGCCACCGGCGGCGAGGCCGAGGCGCTGCTGCACTGAGGCCGGGACGCGCGCGGCGCGTGCTTGCCCCGCCCGCGCCGCTCGCCTAGTGTCCCCGCGTGACAGCGGGGACGACAAGATGCTGGCGAACAAGCGGATATTGCTGATCATCGGCGGCGGGATCGCCGCCTTCAAGACGCCGGACCTGATCCGGCGCCTGCGCGAGCGTGGCGCCCATGTCACCCCGGTGATGACCCGCGCGGCCGAGCAGTTCGTGACGCCGCTGACCATCGCCGCGGTGGCAGGCGAACGGGTGCACGACCAGCTGTTCGACCTGACGACCGAGGCCGAGATGGGGCATATCCAGCTGTCGCGCTCGGCCGACCTGATCGTGGTGGCCCCGGCGACCGCCGACCTGATGGCGCGGATGGCGACGGGGCGGGCGGATGACCTGGCCTCGACCCTCCTGCTGGCGACGGACACGCCGGTGCTGATCGCGCCGGCGATGAACGTGCGGATGTGGACCCACCCGGCCACCCAGCGGAACATCGAGACATTGCGGGGCGACGGGATCGCCCTTGTCGGGCCGAACGACGGCGACATGGCCTGTGGCGAGTACGGCCCGGGCCGGATGTCGGAGCCGCTGGAGATCGTCGCGGCCATCGAGCGGCATTTCACCGCCGGGCCGCTGGCGGGCAAGCGGATCGTCGTGACCTCGGGTCCGACGCACGAGCCGATCGACCCGGTGCGCTACATCGCCAACCGCTCGTCGGGCGCGCAGGGGACCGCGATCGCGCGGGCGCTGGCGGCGCTCGGGGCGCAGGTGGTGTTCGTGACCGGCCCGGCCAGCGTGGCCCCGCCCGAAGGGGTCGAGGTCGTGAAGGTCGAGACGGCGCGCGAGATGAAGGACGCGGTCGAGGCGGCGCTGCCGGCGGATGCGGCGATCTTTGCGGCCGCCGTGGCGGACTGGCGGGTCAGGAGCGCCTCGGCGTCAAAGATCAAGAAGGACAAGGGCCAGCTGCCGGTGATGGAGTTCGACGAGAATCCCGACATCCTGGCCACCGTGAGCCAGATGAAGGAGGGCCGGCCCCGGCTGGTCGTGGGCTTTGCCGCCGAGACCGACGATGTGGTCGCGCATGCCACCGCCAAGCGGGCGCGCAAGGGCTGCGACTGGATCGTGGCCAACGACGTGCGGCCCGAGACCGGGATCATGGGCGGCCGCGAGAATGCGGTGGTGCTGATCACCGGGGCGGGGGCCGAGGACTGGCCGCGCATGGGCAAGGATGCGGTGGCCGAGCGGCTGGCGCGGAAGGTGGCCGAGGCGCTTGGCTGACGGCCGCCTGCGGCGGTCGTTTCGCGTTCGGCGAGAGTATTTTTGGGCAAGGTGAAGGATGTGGGCGTGGTCGAGATCTCGGTGATGCGGCTTGAAGGGTTCGACGCGGCGGTGGCGCTGCCGTCCTATGCGACGGCGGGGGCCGCGGGGGCCGATGTGCGGGCGAACTTCGCCGAAGGCGCGCGCGACGGGATCGTGCTGGCGCCGGGGGCGCGGGCGCTGGTGCCGACGGGGATCTCGATGGCGATCCCGGAAGGTTACGAGGTGCAGGTGCGGCCGCGCTCGGGGCTGGCGCTGAAACATGGGGTGACGCTGGTGAACACGCCCGGGACCATCGACAGCGATTATCGCGGGCCGGTGGGGGTGATCCTCGTGAACCTCGGGGACGAGCCGTTCCACGTCGCCCATGGTGAGCGGATCGCGCAGCTGGTGGTGGCGCCGGTGACGGTCGGACGCTTCGCCGAGGCCCATGCGCTGGACGACACTGCCCGGGGCGCGGGCGGCTTCGGCTCGACCGGGCGGGGCTGATGCTGACGGTCCTCCTCCTGGCGGCGGCGCTCTGGTGGGGCGGGCGCTGGATGGGGGTGGGCCGGGGCCCCCGGCTGGCGGTGCTGGGGGTGCTGGTGGCCTTTGTCGCGCTGGCGCAGCTGGTCCTGCCCGAGGGGCATCCGTTCCGCGAGATGACCGGCGGCGGGCCGCAGGCCTGGGCGATGCTCCTCGGCGTGGTGGCGGTGGTTCTGGTCTACGGCCTCGTGATTGCGCGGCTGCGCGACCGGGCGGTGGCACGCGGGGCCGAGGCGGCGGCGGAGGCGGCCGAGGCCGCCCCGGCGGGCCCGTTTTCGGATGCGGAGCTGGAACGCTATTCGCGCCACATCATGCTGCGCGAACTGGGCGGCCCGGGACAGCGGAAGCTGAAGGACGCCAAGGTGCTGGTGATCGGGGCCGGCGGGCTGGGCTCGCCCGCGCTGCTTTACCTCGGCGCGGCGGGGGTGGGCACCATCGGGGTGATCGACGACGACGTGGTCGACCAGAGCAACCTGCAGCGGCAGGTGATCCATCGCGACGCGGCGATCGGGACGGCCAAGGTGTTTTCCGCCGAGGCGACGCTGAACGCGCTGAACCCGCATGTCGCCGTGCGACCCTACAACCGGCGCCTGACCGAAGAGATCGCGGGCGATCTCTTCGCGGACTACGACGTGATCCTTGACGGGACGGACGGGTTCGACACCCGCTACCTTGCCAACCGGGTGGCGGCCGGGCTGGGCAAGCCGCTGATTTCCGGCGCCCTGTCGCAGTGGGAAGGGCAGATCAGCGTGTTCGATCCCGCCCGTGGCACGCCCTGCTACCAGTGCATTTTCCCCGAGGCGCCCGCGCCGGGGCTGGCGCCCTCTTGTGCCGAGGCGGGGGTGCTGGGGCCGCTGCCGGGGGTGGTCGGATCGATGATGGCGGTCGAGGCGGTGAAGGTGATCACCGGCGCGGGTGCGGCGCTCAGGGGCGAGTTGCTGATCTATGACGCGCTCTGGGGCGAGACGCGCAAGATTGTGTTGAAACGGCGCGATGATTGCCCCGTCTGCGGGCTGGAAAGCGGCGCGGCGCGGGCCTAGGGTTCGGGGCAAAGGAGATGCCCCATGACCAACCCGCTTCTGTCCGACTGGAATGGCCCGCACGGGCTGGCCCCCTTCGACCAGGTGTCCGACGCGGACTTTGCCCCGGCGCTTGAGATCGCGCTGGCCGAGCACAAGGCCGAGGTGGACGCGATCGCCGCCAACCCCGAGCCGCCGACCTTTGCCAACACCGTCGAGGCGCTGGAGTTCAGCGGCAAGGCGCTGGACAAGGTCCTGTCGGTGTTCTTCACCGTGGCGGGGGCGGACAGCAACCCGAAGCGTGAGGAGCTGCAGCGCGAGTTCTCGCCCAAGCTGGCCGCGCATTCCGCCGAGATTTCCGCGAACAAGCAGCTGTTTCAACGGATTGCCGACCTCTGGGCGCGCAAGGACACGCTGGGGCTGGATGCCGACCAGGCGCGGATCCTGTTCCTGAGCCACCGCGGCTTCGTCCGCTCGGGCGCGGCGCTGGACGGGGCCGAGGCGGACCGGATGAAGGCGATCAAGGGGCGGCTCGCGACGCTCGGGACCTCGTTCACGCAGAACCTGCTGGCGGATGAGCGTGACTGGTTCATGGAGCTGACCGAGGCCGACCTCGAGGGGCTGCCGGGCTTTGTCGTGGATGCCGCGCGGGCGGCGGGCGAGGAGAAGGGCGTGGACGGCCCGGCGGTGACCCTGTCGCGGTCGCTGATCACGCCGTTCCTGCAGTTCTCGCCGCGCCGGGACCTGCGCGAAAAGGCCTTTGCCGCCTGGGCGGCGCGCGGGGCCAATGGCGGGGCGACGGACAACCGCGAGATCGCCCGCGAGATCCTGGCGTTGCGGGACGAGCGGGCCAAGCTGCTCGGCTATGCCAACTTTGCCGAATACAAGCTGGAAACCGAGATGGCGCATGAGCCGGGCAAGGTGCGCGAGCTGCTGCTGGCGGTCTGGCAGCCGGCCAGGGCGCAGGCGCTGGCCGATCAGGCGGTGCTGGAAGAGATGATGCACGCCGACGGCGTGAACGGGGCGCTGGAGCCCTGGGACTGGCGCTATTACGCGGAGAAGCGGCGCAAGGCGGAGCATGACCTCGATGAGGCGGCGCTGAAGCCGTACCTGCAGCTCGACCGCATGGTCGAGGCCGCGTTCGACTGTGCCAGTCGGCTGTTCGGACTGGCGTTCACGCCCCTGGACGTGCCGCTCTACCACCCCGATTGCCGGGCCTGGGAGGTGACGCGCGACGGCGAGACCGTGGCGCTCTTCATCGGCGACTACTTTGCGCGCGGCTCGAAACGGTCGGGCGCGTGGTGTTCGGCGATGCAGCAGCAGGCCAGGCGGCCCGAGGTGCAGGTGCCGATCGTGATCAACGTCTGCAACTTTGCCAAGCCGCCGAAGGGGCAGGTGGCGCTGCTGTCCTATGACGACGCGCGAACGCTGTTCCACGAGTTCGGCCATGCGCTGCACCAGATGCTGTCGGACGTGACCTATGAGACCGTGTCGGGCACCAGCGTGGCGCGGGATTTCGTGGAACTGCCGAGCCAGCTCTACGAGCACTGGCTGGAAGTGCCCGAGGTGCTCGAGACCTTTGCCACCCATGCCGAGACCGGCGAGCCGATGCCGCGGGCGATGCTGGAGAAGGTGTTGACAGCTGCCAACTTCGACCAGGGGTTCCAGACGGTGGAATACGTCTCGTCCGCGCTGGTCGATCTTGAGTTCCACGACGGCGCGCCGCCAGCCGATCCGATGGCGCGGCAGGCGGAGATCCTCGAGGGGCTGGGGATGCCGAAGGCCATCATCATGCGCCACGGGACGCCGCATTTCGCGCATGTCTTCTCGGGCGACGGCTATTCCTCGGGCTATTACAGCTACATGTGGTCCGAGGTGATGGACGCCGACGCCTTCGAAGCCTTCGAGGAGGCGGGCAGCGCCTTCGACCCGGAGGTCGCGGGCAAGCTGGAGGAGTTCATCCTGTCGAAGGGCGGGTCGGAAGAGGCCGACGTGCTCTACAAGAAATTCCGCGGCCGGATGCCCGGGGTGGAGGCGCTGCTCAAGGGGCGGGGTCTCGACAAGGTTGCCTGATGGTTAACGGCGCGGCGCGGTTGAGCGTCGCCGCGCCGTGCCGGGCCTTGTGAACAAGGGGGTTCGGGGCGGGGCTGGCACGTCGGTATCGCGTCGGTATCACGTCGGTATTGCGTCGGTGGATCGGGCGGTGTCGGCCGGGGTTAACCGGGCGTGCGGTGTGTGGCGGGTGTTTGGTGGGGGTGGTGGGCGTGGCGGTGCGTGCGAGCACGCACCCTACGGGGACACGGCCTGGGGGCGTCTTATGACGGCACCCGTGCCACGGCGCGGAGCTCCATCAACCCGCCGGGGACCAGCAGCTCGGCCACGCCGATGGCGGTCCAGGCCGGGTAGGGGGCGGCGATGTAGCGGTCCTTGGACCGGGTGAAGGCCGCCATGTGGGCCGCCATGTCGACGTGGTAGGTCGTCAGCTCCACGACATCCGAAAGTGACGCCCCCGCGTGGGCGAGGATCGCGGCGAGCGCCTCGAAGGCGGTGTCGAACTGTGCCTCGGGGTCGCGGACGGCCTGCAGCGCGGCGATCCCGGTGTCGGAGGTGGCGGTGGCCTCGGCCCCCGCGAGGCCGGAGGCGGCGGGGCGTTCGCCGTCGGGGCTGGTTCCGATGATGCCCGAGCAGAAGATATGCCCGTCCGAGATCACCGCCGGGGCGAAGTGCCAGTTGTCGTAGGTCGATTGCAGGGCGGGCGGGATGACGCGGGTCGGCGCGGGCATGGGCGGTCCTTTCGGTGGGTCGGTCGAAGGGAACGCGATGCGGGCGGCGGGCGCAAGGGCGGGAGGGGTGGACGGGTGGGAGGTGGGGTGGGACCTCGCGCTTCAGCGGACCGGGGGGTGCGCGGCCGTCGTTGACCGGCGCCGGGACGGAGCGGTGCGTGCGAGCACGCACCCTACGGGTGGATGCGGCCGTAGGGTGCGTGGTTTCCACGCACCACGGTCGGGAGAGGAAGCGCCGGGCCATGTGGCGGGGCGGTGCGTGCGGGCACACGGACGCGGGCGCAGGGGGTCGTGCCGGTAGGGTGCGTGGTTTCCACGCACCGCGGTGGGGACAGGAGACGTCGGGCGATGTGGCAGGGCGGTGCGTTCGGGCACGTAGCCCGCGGGCGCAGGGGGGCGTTGCGGTAGGGTGCGTGGTTGCCACGCACCCCGGGCGGGACAGGAGACGTCGGGCGATGTGGCAGGGCGGTGCGTTCGGGCACGTAGCCCGCGGGCGCAGGGGGGCGTTGCGGTAGGGTGCGTGGTTGCCACGCACCGCGGTCGGGACCGGAAGCGCGGGGCGATGTGGCAGGGCGGTGCGTTTGGGCACGCAGCCGCGGGCGCAGGGGGTCTTGCCGGTAGGGTGCGTGGTTGCCACGCACCCCGGTCGGGACAGGAGGCGTCGGGCGGTGTGGCGGGACGGTGCGTGCGAGCACGCACCCTACGGGTGGATGGGGCCGTAGGGTGCGTGGTTGCCACGCACCCCGGTCAGGACAGGAGGCGCCGGGCGATGACCTGGGCCTGGATCTCGGCGGCGCCTTCGAAGATGTTCAGGATCCGGGCGTCGCAGAGGATGCGGCTGATGGTGTATTCCAGCGCGAAGCCGTTGCCGCCGTGGATCTGGAGCGCGTTGTCGGCGCAGGCCCAGGCGACGCGGGCGCCGAGGAGCTTGGCCATCCCGGCCTCGAGGTCGCAGCGGCGGTCGTGGTCCTTCTCGTAGGCCGAGAAATAGGTGAGCTGGCGCGCGATCATGATCTCGACCGCCATCATGGCGAGTTTGCCGGCGACGCGCGGGAAGTTGACGATCGCCTGGCCGAAGGCCTTTCGGTCGAGCGCGTATTGCATGCCGACGTCGAGCGCGGACTGTGCCACGCCGATGGCGCGGGCGGCGGTCTGGATGCGGGCCGATTCAAAGGTCTGCATCAGCTGCTTGAAGCCCTGACCCTCTTCGCCGCCCAAGAGGTTCTCGCCCTTGACGTGGAAGTTGTCGAAGCCGAGCTCGTATTCCTTCATGCCGCGGTAGCCCAGCACCTCGATCTCGCCGCCGGTCATGCCTTCGGTCGGGAAGGGTTCCTCGTCGGTGCCGGGGGTCTTCTCGGCCAGGAACATCGACAGGCCCTTGTGGTCGGTCGAGGCCGGGTCGGTCCGCGCCAGCACGGTCATCACGTGGGTCCGGGCGGCGTGGGTGATCCAGGTCTTGTTGCCGGTGATGCGGTAGTCGCCATCGTCGCCCTTGACCGCGCGGGTGCGGAGCGAGGCGAGGTCGGAGCCGGTGTTGGGCTCGGTGAAGACCGCGGTGGGCAGGATTTCACCGGAGGCGATCTTGGGCAGCCAGTGGCTTTTCTGTTCGTCGGTGCCGCCGCAGAGGATCAGCTCGGCCGCGATCTCGGACCGGGTGGCGAGGGAGCCGACGCCGATGTAGGCGCGCGACAGTTCCTCGGACACCACGACCATGGAGGCCTTGGACAGGCCGAAGCCGCCGAGGTTTTCCGGGATGGTCAGGCCGAAGACGCCCATCTCGGACAGCTCCTCGATGATCTCCATCGGGATCAGCTGGTCCTTGAGGTGCCATTCGTGGGCATTGGGTTCGACCTTGTCGACCGCGTAGCGGCGGAACTGGTCGCGGATCATCTCGAGCTCTTCGTCGAGGCCGGAGGCGCCGAACATGGTGGCGCCCTGCTGGTCGACCATCAGCGCGGTCAGGCGGGCGCGGGCGGCCTGGGTGTTGCCGCCGTGGATCAGGGTGGTGACGGCGGTTTCCGAGAGCGGGCCCATGTCGGCGGGGGCAAGGCCGAGGTCGGTCAGGCGCACGATCTCGTTCTGGGACATCTGGATGCCGCCGGCCATCTGGGCGAGGTATTCGCCGTAGGCGATCTGGTGCAGGAGCTGTTCGAGTTCGCCGAACTTGCCCTCGGCCTGCATCCGTTCGGCCCATTTCTGCATCTGGCGCAGGGATTCGACGTAGGTCGCCAGCCAGGCCAGGCCGTGGGTTGCGGTCTGGTTCGCCTCGACCGCCTTGGCGGAGACGCGGGAGCCGTCGCCCAGCGTTTCCTTCTGCAGGGAAATGACCCGGTCGAGGATGGTTTCGGCCGGCGCCAGCGCCGCCTTGGTCAGCGCCAGAAGATCGGGGAGGATCACCGCCCCGTTTGCCGTCACGTCCTGTCCGTCATGCGCCATGAATCATACCCTTTCTCTGTTCGACCCCGGATAGTCCTTTCGCAGGTGCAGCGCAACAAAAAGACCCGCGACCGGGCGCCGCGGGTTCTATTCTTGCGCGGCGGATTTTCCAGTGGCGGTGGGCATTTGCGCAGGCTAGAGGCAGGGGATGGACAGCATCTTCTCGCTCATGTCGCCGGAGGTCTTTGCCCTCTGCCTCGCCGTTGCCGTGTTCGCAGGCATCATCAAGGGCATGGTGGGCTTTGCCATGCCGATGATCCTGGTGTCGGGGCTGGGCTCGATCGTGGGGCCCGAGCTAGCGCTGGCGGGGCTGATCCTGCCGACGCTGGCGACCAACGGCTGGCAGGCGCTGCGGCAGGGGCCGCGGGCCGCCTGGGAAAGCATGGTGCGGTTCCGGGTGTTCCTGATCATCGGCTTCGTGGCGCTGGTCGTCTCGGCCCAGCTGGTGCGGGTGATGCCCGAGCGGCTGATGCTGGCGCTGATCGGCGTGCCGATCACGCTCTTCGCGGTGACCCAGCTGATGGGCAAGGCGCTGGTGCTGCCCTCGGCCTCGCTCAAGGTCGAGGCGGCGATCGGCGGCTTTGCCGGGTTCATCGGCGGGTTCTCGGGGGTGTGGGGGCCGCCGACGGTGGCCTACCTCACCGCGCTCGACACCCCGAAGAAGGAGCAGATGCGGATCCAGGGCGTGATCTACGGGCTCGGGGCGGCGGCGCTTGTCGGGGCGCATATCGCCTCGGGCGTGTTCTCGCGCGAGACGGCGCCGTTTTCGGCGGCGCTGCTGATCCCGGCGGGGATCGGCATGGCGGTCGGGTTGAAGGTCCAGGACCGGGTGGACCAGGCGACGTTCCGGAAGGTGACGCTGGTGGTGTTGCTGGTGGCGGGGATGAACCTGGTGCGCCGGGCGGTGATGTAGGGCGGGCCCGAGGGGGGCGCGTGGGCGTGGTGCCGGTGGTGCGTGGGCTTGGTGCGTGCGAGCACGCACCCTACGGGGCGGGACTCATGAGGCGCGGTGCCGGGCGGCGCGGTCGGGCCGTGATGGCGTGCGGGCACGCGGGCCAAGGTCGGCAATCGGGAACGTTTGAGGCGCGTGAGGCGTGCGGTCGGTGGGGGGCGGATGCATCCGGGCGGCGACGGGCGTGATGCCGTCAGCTCATCAGGGGCGGGCCGTCGCAGAGTTTCGTGCTGACCGGGGTGGTGCCCTCGGGGACGACGGTGAAGCTCTGCTGCAGCAGGATCTCTCCGCCGATCTCGATGCCCATGGTCCAGGTGCCGTGCTGGATCTCGTAGTCGTCGTCGAAGTCGAACTGGGTCATCGAGGTGGCGAAGCTGTCGATCGTGATCTCGTAGCTTTCGCGAGTCACGCCGTTGGCGCCGAAGGGCGGGTGGGTAATGACGACGCGGCCGATCACCGGCAGCTCGCCCTCGGCCAGGCGGAAGCGCAGGCCGAAGCCGAGGCCCAGCTCTCCTGGCACGATGTCGGTGTGGAAATCGACGCGCGGGTCGCCCGAGATCAGGTCGATCACCCCGCGTTCGGTGTCGGGCGCCTCCATCTGGCCGGAGGGTTCATCGGGGCAGAAGACACCGAATTCCTCGAGCACCACGGGGGGCCGGACAAAGTTGTTGCCGGCCTGCGCGAGGGCAGGGCCGGCAACGATCAGGGTCAGAATCGCGAGGGCGCGCATCAGCCGATGGCAGCCGCTTTCACGTCGTCGTCGATGTAGGGCACGTACTGTTCGAAGTTGTTGGCGAACATGCCCACAAGCTTCTGTGCCTGCGCGTCGTAGGCGGCGGGGTCTTCCCAGGTGCGGCGCGGGTCGAGCAGGACCTCGGCCACGCCCGGCACGGCGACCGGCACGTCGAAGCCGAAGTTCGGGTCCTTGCGGAACTCAGCATCGTTGAGCGAGCCGTCGAGCGCGGCGGTCAGCAGGGCGCGGGTCGCGCGGATCGGCATCCGCGAGCCGGTGCCGTAGGCGCCGCCGGTCCAGCCGGTGTTGACCAGCCAGCAGGTCGCGCCGTGCTTGGCGATCTTTTCGCGCAGCAGGTTGCCGTAGACCTCGGGACGGCGCGGCATGAAGGGCGCGCCGAAGCAGGTGGAGAACGTGGGCTCGGGCTCGGTCACGCCGCGCTCGGTCCCGGCCACCTTGGAGGTGAAGCCCGACAGGAAGTGGTACATCGCCTGCGCCGGGGTCAGCCGGGCGATCGGGGGCAGGACCCCGAAGGCGTCGCAGGTCAGCATGATGACGTTCTTGGGGTGGCCACCGAGCGCGGTGTCGCTGGCGTTGGAGATGTACTCCAGCGGGTAGGCGCAGCGCATGTTGGCGGTCAGGCTGTCGTCGTCGAAGTCGAGGTCGAAGGTTTCGGGATCGAAGACCATGTTCTCGATCACGGTGCCGAACTTGGTCGTGGTCGCGAAGATCTCGGGCTCGGCCTCGGCGCTCAGGTTGATCGTCTTGGCGTAACAGCCGCCTTCGAAGTTGAAGGTGCCGCGGTCGGACCAGCCGTGTTCGTCATCGCCGATCAGCGTGCGGTTCGGGTCGGCCGACAGGGTCGTCTTGCCGGTGCCCGACAGGCCGAAGAAGACGGCGGTGTCGACCGGGTTGCCCTCGGCGTGGTTGGCGGAGCAGTGCATCGGCATGATGCCCTTTTCCGGCAGCAGGTAGTTCAGCAGGGTGAACACCGACTTCTTGTTTTCGCCCGCGTATTCGGTGCCGCCGATCAGGATGAGCTTCTTGTCGAAGTTCAGCGCGATCACCGTGTCGGTGCGGCAGTCATGCTTGGCCGGGTCGGCCTTGAAGCTGGGGCAGTTGATGATGGTGAAGTCGGCGACGTAGTCGTCGAGCGCGCTCAGCTCGGGGCGGCGCAGCAGGTGGCGGATGAAGAGGTTGTGCCAGGCGAGTTCCGACACCACGCGCACGTTGATCGCGTGGGCCGGGTCGGCGCCGCCGATGAGGTCCTGCACGTAATAGGTGCGGCCCTTCATGTGGGCGAGCATGTCGGCATAGAGGGTATCGAAGCCCTCGGGCGACATGGCGGCGTTGTTGTCCCACCAGATCTTCTCGGCGACAGAGGGCGTCTTGACGACGTGCTTGTCCTTGGGCGAGCGGCCGGTGAACTTGCCGGTGGTGACCAGCAGGGCGCCGCCCTGGCCCAGGGTGCCTTCGCCGTTCTTCAGAGCGGCCTCGACCAGCGCGGGCTCCCTGAGGTTGTAATAGACATCTCCGAACCCTTCGATCCCCTGATCCTCGAGGCGGAACTTCGGGTTCACCCGTCCAAATGCCATATTCCAATGCTCCTCATGGCCGCGCCTGTGCGGCAGTCCTTTGTCCGGCCGGAGCGGCGACGCGCAAGGGCAGCGCCACCTCGGCATGGGCGGCTCTTAACATGCCGCGTCGGTGAGGGAACAGGACGGTTTGGCGCAGTTAGCGCAACCAAGCGGGGTTTATCGCAAACACCTGCCTGCTCTCTGCGCTGCGGCGAGAAGATTAAGGCCGTCCTAAGACATTTTCGCCACATTTCGGTCGGCACGGTTCGTCCGATTCGCGTTTGGGGATTGATTGGCGTTGCCGATTGTGCGGATAGTCCCAAAAAACATACAAAAAATTTGTGCTGAGTGGTACGAAGGATAACGGAAATGTCGAAGATCGCCCTTGTGGACGATGACAGGAATATCCTGACATCGGTTGCAATGACGCTTGAGGCCGAAGGCTTCGACGTCGAGACCTACAACGACGGACAGGCCGCGCTCGACGCGTTCAACAAGAAGCTGCCCGACATGGCTGTCCTCGACATCAAGATGCCCCGGATGGACGGCATGGACCTGCTGCAGCGCCTGCGGCAGAAGACGTCGATGCCCGTGATCTTCCTCACCTCCAAGGATGACGAGATCGACGAGGTGCTCGGCCTGCGCATGGGCGCGGACGACTACGTGAAAAAGCCCTTCAGTCAACGACTTCTGGTTGAACGCATCCGCGCGCTGCTGCGCCGCCAGGACGCGGTCGCCGGCGAGGTCGTGGGCGACACCGAGGACACCAAGGTGATGGAGCGGGGCGAGCTGCGGATGGACCCGCTGCGGCATTCGGTGTCGTGGAAGGGGCAGGACGTGTCGCTGACCGTGACCGAGTTCCTGCTGCTGCAGGCGCTGGCCCAGCGGCCCGGTTTCGTCAAGAGCCGCGACCAGCTGATGGACGTGGCCTACGACGACCAGGTCTATGTCGACGACCGCACCATCGACAGCCACATCAAGCGTCTGCGCAAGAAGATGCGGAGCGTCGATTCGGATTTCTCCGCGATCGAGACGCTCTACGGAATCGGCTACCGCTACAACGAAGAGTGACATGGCGCTCGTCGAGGGCATCAACCTGGCGGACGAGCGGTCCGAGAAGACGGCTGACGTCGTTCTCGGAGACGATTTCGTTGCGCCGCACGCCGTCCTGGAGGACGAGCAGCGCGCCCGGCGGGAACGCCGGGGGGTGTTTTCCCTCAAGCAATCGCCGCTGACGCGGAAGATCATCGTCTTCAACCTGATCGCGCTGAACGTGCTGGTGGCGGGGATCCTGTACCTCAACGCCTCGCGCGACAGCCTGGTGCAGCAGCGCGCCCGCGCGCTGGCCAGCGAGGCCGAGCTGGTCGCCGACGTGTTCGAGGTTCAGGCGGCGTCGGGCAGCGACGCGGTGGCGCGGACGCTGGCGGGGCTGGACTTGCGGCAGGGCGTGGAGCTCTACCTCTTTGACGGCGAGGGCACGCTGACCGGCAAGGCGACCGGGTCGGGCTTTGCCGGCGCGACGGCGACCGAGGCGCGGCAGGCCCCGACGATCATCACCGATTTCCTCAACGCGCTCTGGTCCGGGGCGACGACCGTGTTCTCTTCGGGCCGCCGGGTGACCGAGCCCGAGCCGCTGCGCGACCAGGTCGAGGCGATGGTGGCGGCACATCCCGATGGCGGCGTGCCGGTGCGGACCGGGCGCAGCGAGGCGGGATCGTTCTTTGCGGTGACTTCACCGGTGCAGGTGGACGGCCAGCGGGTCGGCACCGTGGCGCTGGTGTCGAGCGCGGGCGAGATCGACGCGATGGTGCGGGCCGAGCGCGAGCGCGTGCTGCAGATGTTCGTGATCGCGACGCTGGTGTCGATCGGGCTGAGCCTGGTGCTGGCCTCGACCATCGCGAACCCGCTGTCGGACCTGGCCGCCGCGGCCGAGGTCGGGCGCGACCGCGACCCCAAGCGGATGTCGCCGAGCCGCGTGCGCATCCCCGACCTGACCGCCCGCCCGGACGAGATCGGGCGCCTGTCGGGTGCGCTGCGCGGGATGGTGTCGGCGCTTTACGACCGGATCGACGCCAACGAACAGTTCGCCGCGGACGTGGCGCACGAGATCAAGAACCCGCTCGCCTCGCTGCGGTCGGCGGTCGGATCGCTGCGCTTCGTCAAGAAGGACGAACAGCGGGCCAAGCTGCTCGACGTGATCGAACACGACGTGCGGCGGCTGGACCGGCTGGTGAGCGACATCTCCAACGCCTCCCGGCTCGATTCCGAGCTGGTGAAGGAGGAGGAAGAGGAATTCGACCTGCTCACCATGCTGGGCAACCTGAACGAATACCTCGGCCAGCAGGCGGGCGAGAAGGGCATCGACTTCATCAGCGACCTGCCGAAGAACCAGATCGTGATGCGCGGCCTCGAGGCGCGGCTGGCGCAGGTCTTCGTGAACCTGATCACCAACGCGATTTCGTTCTGCGAAGAGGGCGACGCGATCCGGGTCTGGGCGCGGCGGCGCGAGAACCGGGTGCTGATCGTGGTCGAGGACACCGGGCCGGGCATCCCCGACCAGTCGCTGACCAAGATCTTCAAGCGGTTCTATTCGCATCGCCCCGAGACCGATTTCGGCAACAACTCGGGCCTCGGGCTCGCGATCTCGAAGCAGATCGTCGAGGCGCATGGCGGCGTGATCTGGGCCGAGAACATCCGCCCGACCGATGCCGACATCACCTCGGAACCGCTTGGCGCGCGCTTCGTCGTCGGCCTGCCGGTCTGACCGGTGCCGGGCGCGGAGGACGATACGCATTCCCAGGATCCCGACGGGCGACGGCGCATCCACGCGACCGCCGTGTCCTACCAGGGCCACGGCCTGCTGATCACCGGCGCGGCCGGGTCGGGCAAGTCGGGGCTGGCGCTGAAGCTGATGGCGCTTGGCGCGCGGCTGGTGGCGGATGACCAGGTCGAGATCTGGCGTGTAGGTGCCACGCTGATGGCCGAGGCCCCCGCGGCGATCCGCGGCCGGATCGAGGCGCGCTATGTCGGCATCCTGAACGCCGAGCCCGCCGGACCCACGGAAATCGCGCTGGCCGTCGACCTCGACGTCGCGGAAACGGAGCGGCTTCCGCCGCGGCGCAGCACGAATTTGCTGGGAGTCATGATCCCGTTACTTCACAATGCCGACATCCCGCATTTTCCCGCGGCGATTCTTCTGTATCTGAGTCAGGGCCGCAGCGCCTAAGTACCTTCGAGCGGCCCGCGCCGCAGCACGCCATGCCAGAGACATCAGAGCTAGCCACGATCCCGCGCCTTGTCCTTGTCACCGGTCCTTCGGGCGCCGGGCGGTCGACGGCTATCCGCGTCCTGGAGGACCTGGGCTACGAGGCGATCGACAACCTGCCGCTGTCGCTGATGCCGCGCCTGCTGGACGGCGGGCAGGCGGGACGGCCGATGGCGCTTGGTATCGACGTGCGCAACCGCGACTTTTCCACCGGCGCGCTGATCGAGGCGATCGACACGCTGGGGACGCCCTGGTCGGACGCGGTCGAGGTGCTGTATCTCGACTGCCGCCCCGAGGTACTGCTGCGCCGCTTTTCCGAGACCCGCCGCCGCCACCCGCTGGCCCCCGCCGAAAGCCCCGAAGTGGGCGTGGAGCGCGAGATGGACCTGCTGACCCCGGTGCGGGCGCGGGCGGACGTGCTGATCGACAGCTCGGACCTGACGCCGCACGACCTGCGGGCGGAGCTGGAGCGCTGGTTCTCGACCACGCGCGGGCAGTCGCTGGCGGTGTCGGTGCATTCGTTTTCGTACAAGCGCGGGGCCCCGCGCGGGTTGGACCTGATGTTCGACACGCGGTTCCTGCGCAACCCCTATTGGGAGGGCGCACTGCGGGCCCTCGATGGCACCGATCCGGCGGTGCAGGCCCATGTTTCGGGCGATCCGCGGTTCGAGGCGTTCTTTGCCAAGGTACTGGATCTGTGTGACATGCTGCTGCCGGCCTACGTGACCGAGGGCAAGGCGCACCTGGCCATCGGCTTCGGCTGTACGGGTGGCCAGCACCGGTCCGTGACCATGGCAGAGCGTCTGGCGAATGCCCTTGCGCAGCGTGGCTGGCAGGTGTCAATTAGGCACCGGGAGCTCGAGCGGCGTCAGGCAGGTGCCAATGTCTGAGGTTTTACCGGGAAGAGAGGGTATCCGGTCTTGATCGGAATCGTGATTGTCGCTCACGGGGGGCTGGCCCAGGAATACCAGTCTGCCATGGAGCACGTGGTGGGCACCCAGAAGGGGGTGCGCTCGATCTCGATCGAGGTGAACCACGACCGCGCCGGAAAACAGCGCGAGATCTGTGCCGCGGCGGATTCCGTCGACACCGGCGATGGCGTGGTGCTGGTGACGGACATGTTTGGCGGCTCGCCCTCGAACCTGTCGCTGCTGGCCTGCCAGCCGGAAAACCGTCGGATCCTCTATGGCGCCAACCTGCCCGCCCTGATCAAGCTGGCGAAATCGCGCCACATGGCCTTGCCCGACGCCGTCAGGGCTGCGACCGAGGCCGGACGCAAGTACATCGACAGCCAGAATGTCGGTCGGGTGGAATAGGGAACCAAGGCGTCCATGAGCGAGAAGATCGTCCGCAAGCTGGAGATCGTGAACGAGAAGGGTCTGCATGCCCGCGCCTCGGCCAAGCTGGTCGAGGTGGTCGAGGGGTTCGACGCGCGGGCGGAAGTGACCTGCCAGGGACAGTCGGCCCCCGGCGACAGCATCATGGGCCTTTTGATGTTGGCAGCTTCCAAGGGAAGCACTATCGAGGTCGAAACCTCGGGGCCCGACGCGAACGCGCTGGCGGATGCGCTGCAGGCACTGGTCGCGGACCGGTTCGGGGAAGACATGTGAGGCTTGGTACGGCCGCAGGGTAGACTTGGTGGACGGCACACATAACCCCATTGCTGGGTCGGACCGGATCGAACCGGAGTCCGACATCAAATACGACCGCCGCAGCCTGACCTATTCCACCAGTTTCGAGGACCCGGTGAAGCGGAACGTGATCCGCGGCATCGAGTGGATGACCGGGAAGCTGACCATCCTGCGCCTGATCCGGGAGTTCGAGCGCCGCGGTCCGCCGCAGGACGCGACCTTCTGGGACGCCTGCCTCGACACCATGCAGATCGACATCACCACGCCCGCGGCGCAGATCGCGCGGATCCCTTCGGACGGGCCCGTGGTGTTGGTGGCGAACCATCCGCACGGCATGGTCGACGGCATGGTGCTGGGTGCGCTGATCGCGCGGCGGCGGCAGGATTACCGGATCCTCACGCGGTCGCTGCTGACGGCGATCGACGAGGTCGCTTCACGCTACCTGCTGCCGGTGCCGTTCCCGCACGACCCGGACGCGCAGCGCAAGTCGGTGCTGATGCGGGCCGAGGCGATGGAAGTGCTGAAGGGCGGCGGGCTGGTCGGGCTGTTTCCCTCGGGCGTGGTGTCGGCGTCCGAGACGATGTTCGGCCCGGCGGTCGAGGCGGAGTGGAACGTCTTTACCGCGCAGCTGATCCGCCGGTCGGGCGCGACGGTGGTGCCGGTGTTCTTTCCCGGCGCCAATTCGCGCTGGTACCAGATGGCGAACCGGGTGTCGGCCACGCTGCGCCAGTCGCTCCTGCTGCACGAAATCGCGCATTCGGTGGGCAAGCCGCAGTCGCCGGTGATCGGGGCGCCGATCGCGCCGGCGGACATGGGATTGCTCAGGGAGAACCCGCGCGAGTTCATGGCCTGGCTGCGGGCGCACACGCTGGCGCTTGGCCAGGCGGATCAGCAGGGGCTGGCGAAAACCGCGACCCAGTAGGTGCGGCCCTGCGCTTCGGCGCGGGCGGCGCCGGCAAAGCGCACGTCGGGCAGCAGCACGTTGGCGCGGTGGCCGGGGCTGCGCATCCAGGTGGTCACCACCTCCTGCACGTCGGGCTGGCCGAAGGCGATATTCTCGGCCGCCATGCAATAGCGGAAGCCCTGGGCGCGGATCCGGTCGCCCATGGTGCGGCCATCGCGCGAGCGGTGGTCGAGGTAGCCCTGGCGGGCCATGTCCTGCGCGTGACCGGCGGCGGCGAGGGCGAGCAGGGGATCGGCCTCGTAGGCGCGCAGGCCGCGGGCGGCACGGGCGGCGTTCATCGCGGCGACGAGGTCGTCGGCAAAGGTGGCGGTGGCCTGCGCGTCCTGCGTCGGGCGCATCTGGGCCGCCACGGGCCCGGCCAGCAGCAGGGCAAGGAAGAGCGCCGCGATCCTCATGACGCGAGCGCCCGGGCGAGGGCGCGCTGGCGGTCCAGCACGCGGGGCAGGTCGATGGTGGCAAGGTGGCCGTCGCGCACGACCTGCCGCCCCTCGACAAAGAGGTCGCGGACACGGGTCGGCCCGGCGAGGAGGAGGGCGGCGGGATCCCAGCTGCCGGCGCTTTCGACGCCGCGGGTGTCCCAGATCGCGATGTCGGCGCGCTTGCCCGGGGCGAGGCGGCCGCAGTCGGGACGGCCCAGCACGTCGGCGCCGCCGCGGGTGGCGATTTCCAGCGCCTCGCGGGCGGACATGGCATCGGCGCCGTTGGCGACCCGCTGGAGCAGCATGGCCTGCCGCGCCTCGGAGACGAGGTTGCCGCTGTCGTTCGAGGCCGAGCCGTCGACGCCGAGGCCGACCTTGACGCCTGCGTCGCGCATCCGGCGCACGGGGGCGATGCCGGACCCGAGGCGGCAATTGGAACAGGGGCAATGGGCGACGCCGGTGCCGGAGCGGGCGAAGAGGTCGATCTCGTGCCTGTCGAGCTTCACGCAATGGGCGTGCCAGACATCCGCGCCGGTCCAGCCGAGGTCTTCGGCGTACTGGCCGGGGCGGCAGCCGAACTGGGCCTGGGAATAGGCGATGTCCTCGTCGTTCTCGGCCAGGTGGGTGTGCAACATGACGCCCTTGTCGCGGGCCAGCAGGGCGGCGTCGCGCATCAGCTCGCGGCTGACCGAGAAGGGCGAGCAGGGGGCGAGGCCGACGCGGACCATGGCGCCCTCGGCGGCGTCGTGGAAGGTGTCGACGACGCGGATGCAGTCGTCGAGGATCGCGGCCTCGTCCTCGACGAGGCTGTCGGGGGGCAGGCCGCCCGCGCTTTCGCCGATGCTCATCGAGCCGCGGGTCGGGTGGAAGCGCAGCCCGATCTCGCGCGCGGCGTCGATCGTGTCGTCGAGGCGCGCGCCGTTCGGGTAGAGGTAGAGGTGGTCGCTGCTGAGGGTGCAGCCCGAGAGCGCCAGTTCGGCCAGCCCGGTGAGGGCGGAGATGCGCATCTCCTCCGGGCCGAAGCGCGACCAGATCGGATAGAGCGTCTGCAGCCAGCCGAAGAGCAGGGCATCCTGCCCGCCGGGCACGGCGCGGGTCAGCGTCTGGTAGAGGTGGTGGTGGGTGTTCACGAGGCCCGGGGTCACGACGCAGCCCGTGGCGAGGACGGTTTCGCCGGTGGTGGCGAGGCCCGGCCCGAGCGCGGCGACCACGCCGTCGCGGACCAGGATATCGGCGCCCGACAGCTCGCGGCGCTGGTCGTCCATCGTCAGGATGTGGTCCGCGCCGCGGATCAGGATCTCGGCCATGGGTTATTCTGCGACCAACGGGGCCAGGATGTCGAGCGCGGCGCGATGGATTTCGGGATTGGCCGCGGCCAGCGCTCGGCCGCCGGCATGCACCGGGTTGCCGTGCCAATCGGTGACGATGCCGCCCGCCGCCTCGATCACCGCGATCGGGGCCTGGATGTCGTAGGCGTGCAGCCCGGCCTCGATCACCAGGTCGATCTGGCCGGCGGCGATCAGGGCATAGGCGTAGCAGTCCATGCCGTAGCGGACGAGCTTGACCCGGTCGGCCACGGCGCGGAAGGCGGCGCCTTCGTCCGGGGTGCCGACCTCGGGGAAGGTGGTGAAAAGGATCGCCTCGTCGAGCGTCGCCGTGGCGCGCGTCGCCAGCGGGCGCTGGCCGAGGGGGCCGGTGCTGGTGGCCGTGCCGAAGCCGCCCCAGAACCGTTCGCCGGTGTAGGGCTGGTCGATCATGCCGAAGTCGGGCCCGTCGGCACCGCCGACGGCGATCAGGACGCCCCAGGTCGGGGTGCCGGACATGAAGCCGCGCGTCCCGTCGATCGGGTCGAGCACCCAGGTCAGACCGCTGGTGCCGTCCTTCAGGCCGTACTCTTCGCCCAGGATGGCGTCGTCGGGCCGGCGGTCAGCCAGCACGGCCCGCATCGCCTGTTCGGCGGCGCGGTCGGCGACGGTCACCGGATCGAAGCGGGCGACCTCCTTGTTCTCGGCCGCCAGTCCCCCGGCGGCGCGAAAATGCGGAAGGATCGCCCCACGCGCGGCATCCGCCATCGCATGGGCCGTTTCGATGATGTCCTGGGAAGTCTCTTTCGCCATCCTGCCGTCCTGTTCTGGCCGCGTGTCATACACGGGCTAGCGCAGGCGGCGCCGGGGCTCAAGCGACGTCGCTGAGCACCCGGGCGAGTTCGAAGAGGCGACGCCGCTGATTTTCAGGAATGGCGTAGTAGGAGCGGATCAGGTCCAGCGCCTCCTTGTCGCCCATCAGGTCCGCGGGAATGTCCCCGGCGGATTCCTTTTCAGCGGCATCAGAGTCCAGACCTTCGAAGAAAAAGCTCACTGGTACATCCAGCGCGTCGGCGATGTCCCACAACCGGGAGGCGCTGACACGGTTGGCACCGGTCTCATACTTCTGGATCTGCTGGAACTTGATGCCCACACGCTCTGCCAGCTGCTGCTGGGTCATGCCGACAAGCCACCTACGGTGGCGAATCCTCTTGCCGACATGCACGTCTACTGGGTGGGTCATATTGCGCGGCTCCCTAAACTTCCAGTCATCCTCAACCGCCCTGGACCCCGCAAAAAGGCCAGCCGGTTGAATTTACCATGTTTCTTTGCGCCACGCATCCCAACAGCGCCAAAAAACAATACCAGTATTTCGTGTTCGATCAAGCTTGACGCGGTTAACTTGTTGTCAGCAGCCCCAGCGTCACCTTCCCCGTACGTCAATTCGTGACGTCCCGTCATTCGCTTGTCAATAACGCTGACTTGCCGGGAGGATGCATTTGTCGCGGGGCTGTTTGACTTTGCCCCGCCGGGCGCCCTAACTCGCGCCTGCGTTGCAGCTGCAGGAGGGCGTCATGAAGGCATTCACGGTTCGTGAAAAGGGGGCGGAGCCCGCGCTGGTCGAGGTCGAAAAGCCCTTGCCGACAAAGGGTTGCACCCTTGTCCGGGTGCACGCCTGTGGGTTGAACTTCGCCGACCTGCTGATGGTCCGCGGCACCTACCAGGAGACCCCCGAACCCCCCTTTACGCTGGGCATGGAGGTGGCCGGCGTGGTGGCCGCCGAGGACCCGGCCGGGGGTGGTCCCGGGGTGGGAACACGGGTGGCGGTCTATGGCGGGAATGGTGGTCTTTCCGAATACGGACTGTTTCCAACCGAGCGACTGGTGAGCCTGCCTGACAGCGTGGATTTCGCCGATGCGGCAGCCCTTCCGATCGCCTACGGCACGAGTCACGTGGCGCTGGACCACAAGGCCCGGCTGCAGCCGGGAGAGACCCTGCTGGTGCTGGGGGCGGCGGGCGGTGTCGGCCTGACCGCGGTCGAGATCGGCAAGCTGATGGGCGCGCGGGTGATCGCCTGCGCCCGGGGCGCCGACAAGCTGGCGGTGGCGCGGGCCGCCGGGGCCGATCACCTGATCGACGCCGAGACCGACGACATCCGCGCGGCGGTCAAGGCACTTGGCGGGGCGGACGTGGTCTATGACCCGGTCGGCGGCGCCCAGTTCGAGGCGGCGTTCCGTGCCACCAACCCGGAGGGGCGCATCCTGGTGATCGGGTTCGCCAGCGGCGACATCCCCGAGGTGAAGCCCAACCATATGCTGGTCAAGAACATCGACCTGCTCGGGTTCTACTGGGGCGGCTACATGAAGTTCCGGCCCGCGGTGGTGACCGACAGCCTGGCGCAGCTCTTCCGCTGGCTGGAGGAGGGGCGGATCCGTCCGCACATCAGCCACCGGCTGCCGCTGGACCAGGCGGCCGAGGGGCTGGACCTGCTGCGGCGCCGCGCCTCGACCGGGAAGGTGATCATCGAGCCGTGAGGCGGCTCAGGCGCGCAGCGTAACCTCGCGCAGCGGCGCGCGCCAGGCGGTGTCGGGCGCGGTGAAGCCGGCGCAGAGCATGTCGGCCAGCCGGTTCGACACGTCGTTGCCGCCGCGCGATTGGCGGTAGAGGCAGATCTTCTGGGTGCCGAGCGCGGGAAGTTCCCCGCCGTGGTCGACCCGGACGAGGTGCGGCGGCTCGGTCCCTTCGAGCATCGCGCCGATGGCGAGGTCGGCGGTGATCGTCGCCTCGACGGTGCGGTCCTGCGCGGTTTCGACGGCGTTTTCCCAGTCGATGCCCGCATCCTCGAGCGCGCGGATGGTGGCGGGCCGGAAGATGCAGGTGCGGGCCGAGGCGTAGCGGATCGGCCGCTGGCGCCAGGCGGAGCCGCCGGGCGCGCCGATCCAGCAGAGCGGCCGTTCATCCAGCACCTCGGCATTGGCGTCGGGAGTGGATTCCGTGGTCAGGATGACGTCGATCTCGCCCTTGGCGAACTCGGGCTTGAGCAGAGAGGTGTAGGCCGAGATCAGCTGCACCTTCATGCGCGGGAACTCGGCGTTGAAGCGTTGCAGCACGCGGGGCAGCACCGGGTAGACGATGTCGTGCGGCACGCCCAGCACGATCTCGCCCTCGAAGGTGGGAGAGGTCATGCGCGCCATCGCCTCGTCGTTGAGGTCGACGATGCGCCGGGCATAGCCGAGGAGCTGTTCGCCGGCCGCCGTCAGCTCGATCCGCCGGTTGGCCCGGTCGAAGAGCGTCTGGTCCAGGGTTTCCTCGAGCCGCTTGAGCTGCATGGAAACGGCGGACTGGGTGAAGTTCAGCACGCCCGCCGCGCGGGTGACGCCGCCGTGATCCGCCACCGCCACGAAGGAGCGCAGGGCGGTCATGTCGAGGTTTCGCATATCATCACCGATCTTGATGAAGTGGGCCAAAAACATTCATTTCCAATATTGATCATGGATCGCCATATACATCAACAGGAATTATCGAAGACCCCTTAACCATCAAGATCATGAAAGGATGAGACGATGGCCACGCTGACCTCCCGGCGCGCCGCTTATGCCGCATCCGGCAGACCCGGTTCGCTCATCGGCCGCGCGTTCGCGCTTCTGGGCCTCCACAACAGCCGCCGTTCGCTGGCGCAGCTCGACGCTTCGCTGCTGGACGACATCGGTGTCACCCGCGAACAGGCGATGCGGGAATCGCGCCGCAAGATCTGGGACGTACCGAGCAATTGGCGCGGCTGAGATCGCCCGCGGGACGGGCCCTGTCGGAAAAGTGAGAACCGCGTTCCCAAGGGAGCGCGGTTTCGCATATCTGAGACTTGAAAAGATGCCTGCGGTTCCCGATATTTGATCGCAAAGCCTCGGGTGAGGGGCATCAGATCAATCTGGAGGAATGGATGGCTGAACCGCAAACGATCCGTCAGACGGCTGGCACGAGAGGTGCAGTCATCGACGAGGGCCTTCGCGCCCACATGAACAAGGTCTACGGGACGATGTCGGTCGGCATGCTGCTGACCTTTCTCGTCGCCTGGGCCGTGGGGTCGAACGAGGCCCTGCTGAGCATCTTCCGCGACCCGATGACGCTGCAGCCCAACATCCTGGGCTGGATCGCGATGTTCGCGCCGCTGATCATGGTCTTCGCCTTCGGCGCCGCCATCAACAAGCTCTCGGCCGCCGGCGCGCAGCTGTTCTTCTACGCCTTCGCGGCGGTGATGGGCCTGTCGCTCAGCTGGATCTTCGTGGCCTTCACCGGCGTGTCGATCGCCCAGGTGTTCCTGGTGACCGCGATCGCCTTTGCGGGCCTGTCGCTCTGGGGCTACACCACCAAGAAGGACATCTCGGCCTGGGGGTCGTTCCTGATCATGGGCGTGATCGGCATCCTGGTCGCCTCGATCGTCAACATCTTCCTCGGCTCGCCCGCGCTCTACTTCGCGATCTCGATCCTGGGTGTGCTGATCTTCGCGGGCCTGACCGCCTACGACACGCAGAACATCAAGAACACCTACCTGCAGATGGCCCACACGGGCGACCAGGAGTGGCTGGGCAAGGCCGCCATCATGGGCGCGCTGAGCCTCTACATGGACTTCATCAACATGTTCATGTTCCTGCTGCAGCTCTTCGGCAACCGCGAATAAGCGCGGCGGAGCAGAGTAAAAGAGAACCCCCGCCCGAGGATGCTCGGGCGGGGGTTTTCGTTTGTGCGGGGCATGGCTGAGGGGGAAGGGGGGTGGAACCCCACCCTGCGGTTCAGCTGTTGGGCAGGCTCTCGGCCATGGCGGCCCAGAGCGTCTCGACCGGCTCGATCCCCACCGAGAGGCGGACGAAGCCGGGCGCGACGGCGTCGCCCCAGCGGGCGCGGCGTTCGGCGCTGGTGTGCACGCCGCCGAAGGACGTCGCGGGCTGGATCAGGGTGCAGGAATTGATGAAGCTCTCGGCCACCGCCTCGCTCTCAAGGGTGAAGCTGATCAGGAAGCCGCCATGCGCCATCTGCGTCAGCGCCGGGTGGTTCGACATGCCGGGATAGCGCAGGTCGGAGACGGCCGGATGCTCGGCCAGACGGGCGGCGATGACCTCGGCCGTGGCGACCATGCGGGACAGGCGCAGTTCCAGCGTCTCGAGCCCGCGCAGGGTCAGCCAGGCCTCGAACGGGCCGGGGATGCCGCCGGCCAGCTTGCGCCAGTCCTTCATCCGGGCAAAGAGCGCGTCGTCGCGGGTGGCGACGTGGCCCATCAGCAGGTCGGAATGGCCGTTCGGCGCCTTGGTGTCAGACGCGACCACGATGGCGGCGCCCAGGTCCAGCGGGCGCTGGCCGAGCGGGGTCATCGTGGTGTTGTCGACCACCAGAAGCCCGCCCGCGGCGTGGACCGCATCGGCCACGGCGCGGATGTCGCAGAGCTCGAGCCCCGGGTTCGAGGGGGTTTCGAGGAAGACGAGGCGGAACCCGTCGAAGCCGCCTTCGGCAAATCGGGCGGTGTCGCGCAGCACCATCTCGACGCCCAGGGCCTTGAGGAACTGGTCGGCCAGCAGGCGCGTGGTGTAGTAGCCGTCGGTCGGCACGAGGATGCGGTCGCCCGCCGAGAGGCACGAGAAGAGCGCAGCCGAGATCGCGCCCATGCCCGACGGGAAGGCGATCGAGGGCGCCTGTTCCAGATGGCCAAGCGCCGCTTCGAGCGCGGCCCAGGTGGCGTTGTCCATGCGGCCGTAGCCGGGCACGCCCGCCGGGTCGCCGGGCAGGTGGAACATCGACGCCATCTCGACCGGGGTGACGACGGGCGCGCCCTTGTCGAGCCCCTCGGCGCGCAGGTGCAGCAGGCGGGCGGCGAGATCTTGGTCAGACATAGGAAGGCTCCTTCATTTCGGCGTTTCGGCGCCAGCTATGCGGATCGCCGCGGGAACCGCAAGCGCAACCCCGCCTCTTCATCTTGCCCGGTAAACTCCGGGGGAGTCGGCGCATCGCGCCGACGGGGGCTGGCCCCCCGCTGCAGCCGCCGCAAGCGAAAGGGGCGGACCCTGCGGCCCGCCCCTCTTGTCCGTCCCGGTGGCCGCGCCTCAGCGCAGTTCGGGGTGCTTGTAGTCCTCGAGCAGGCGCTGGCGGAGGGTCAGTTTCGACACCTTGCCGGTGGCGGTCAGCGGCAGGTCCTCGACCCAGATGATGTCGTCGGGCAGCTGCCACTTGGCGAAATGTTCGAGCATCAGGCCCTGCAGGTCGTCGAGCGTCGGCTTCTCCTCGCCGGCGGCGACGGCCACGAGGACCGGGCGTTCGTCCCATTTCGGGTGCGGCACCGCGATCACCGCGGCGCTGGCGATGCCGGGATGCGCCATGGCGACGTTCTCGAGGTCGATGGAGGAGATCCACTCGCCGCCCGATTTCACCAGGTCCTTGGCGCGGTCCTGGATCGACAGGACGCCGTTCGGGTCGATCGAGGCGACGTCGCCGGTGCCGAACCAGCCCTCGGCGTCGAGCGCCTTGGCGGTGGCTTCCTCGTTCTTGAAGTAGCCCGAGACGACGGTGTTGCCGCGCACGAACAGTTCGCCGACCGCGTCGCCGTCCTTGGGCAGTTCCTTGCCGGCCTCGTCGACGATCTTGAACTCGACGCCGAAGCAGCGGCGGCCCTGCTTCTGCTTCATGTCGAGCTTCTCTTCCAGCGGCGCGTCCTTGAGCGTCGCGGGCAGGACACCGTGGGAGCCCACCGGGCTCATCTCGGTCATGCCCCAGGCGTGGGAGACGGAGGCGCCCATTTCCTCGAAGCCCTTGATCAGCGAGCGCGGCGCGGCGGAGCCGCCGACGACCACGTCCTTGAAGCCCGCGGGCAGGCGGCCCTGCTTCTTGATCTCGGCCATCAGGCCCATCCAGATGGTCGGCACGCCCCAGGCGGAGTGCACCACCTCGTCGTCCATCAGTTTCCACAAGCTCGGGCCGTCGAGGGCCGGGCCGGGAAAGACGATGGAGAGACCGGCCATCGGCGCGGAGTAGGGCAGGCCCCAGGCGTTCACGTGGAAGAGCGGCACGACGGGCAGCACCTTGGCGCCCTCGACGAAGCTGTCGGACTGCATGACGATGATCATCATCGCGTGCAGCACCGTCGAGCGGTGCGAGTAGAGCGCGCCTTTGGGGTTGCCGGTGGTGCCGGAGGTGTAGCAGAGGCCGGCTGCCGTGTTCTCGTCGAACTCGGGCCAGTCGATGGTGTCGGGCTGGCCGTCCAGCAGCTCTTCGTAGCAGAGCGCGTCGAACGGCATATCCTTCGGCATGTGGGCCCGGTCGGTCATGATCACAAAGGTCATGTCCTTGGGCAGGTGGTCCTTCACCGCGGCGATCAGCGGGACAAAGGTGGTGTCGAGGAACAGCAGTTTGTCCTCGGCGTGGTTGACGATGTAGATCAGCTGCTCGGCCGAGAGGCGCGGGTTGATCGTGTGGCACACCGCGCCGATGCCCGAGATCGCGTAGTAAAGTTCGAAATGCCGGTAGCCGTTCCAGGCCAGGGTTGCGACGCGGTCCCCCAATGCCACGCCGCGCGCCTTGAGCGCGTTGGCCAGCTGGCGGGTGCGCCGGACGGCCTCGGGATAGGTGTAGCGGTGGATGTCGCCCTCGGTCCGGACCGAGATGATTTCGCCTTGCGGATATTGCTCGGCGCCGAATTCAATAATGTCGCAGATCCGCAGCGGACGCTGCATCATCATACCCTGCATGGGTCTCCTCCCGTTTGCTGTTGCCGATTTGTTAACGCGGCCACATGGTGCGTGAAAGTAAATTCCGCAAAATGACGTAACGTGCTGGTGATGCCGCGCTGCGGCATGCCAAATACTAGGAAAACAAGGCGAATCCGCTGGTCACGGGCCTGTGGATTCCTATGGTAGCGCGAGATGAGAGATATGGGAGGCACATCGCGATGAAGGCTATCGTCTGCAATGAATTCGGTCCGCTGCAGGACCTCGAATACAAGGAACTGCCGGACCCGGTGGCGGGCAAGGGCGAGGTCCTGATCCGGGTCGAGGCCTGCGGCGTGAACTATCCCGACGGGCTGCTGGTGCAGGGCAAGTACCAGGTGCGGCCGGACCGTCCGTTCATTCCCGGCAGCGAAGTCGCGGGCGAGATCGTGGCCCTGGGCGAGGGCGTGACCGACCGCGAGGTCGGCCAGCGTGTCGTCGGCTATGCCGGGCAGACCGGCTATGCCTCGATGGCGGCGATCCCGGCCAAGGCGACCTTCCTGCTGCCCGAGGGCGCCGACGCCGCCGAGGCCTGCGCGCTGATCATCGCCTACGGCACCTCGCACCACGCGCTGAAGCAGCGCGCCAACCTGCAGCCGGGCGAGACGCTGGTGGTCTTTGGCGCGGCAGGCGCCACGGGCGTCGCCGCCGTGCAGCTCGGCAAGCTGATGGGCGCGACGGTGATCGCGGTGGTGTCGTCCGAGGAGAAGGGCAAGATCGCGCGGGACTGCGGCGCGGACCACGTGATCGGCTACGAAGGCCTGAAGGACAAGGTCAAGGAGCTGACCGGCGGCAAGGGCGCCGATGTCTGCTATGACGTGGTGGGCGGCGAGGCCTTCGATGCCGCGACCCGGTTCATGGGGCGCAACGGGCGCCTGCTGATCATCGGCTTCGCCAGCGGCGAGATCCCGAAGTTCCCGGTCAACCTGGCGCTGGTCAAGGAATACGCCGTGGTCGGCGTGTTCTGGGGCAATTTCACCCGCGCGGAACCGGCGGTCTATGCCGAGAACATGCGCGAGCTGCTGGGCTGGTTCGCCAGCAAGGAGATCAAGCCGCTGGTGGCCGGGCGGTTCCCGCTGCAGGAGGCGCCGGCGGTGCTGGAGAAGGTGCTGGGCCGCGGCGGCGTGGGGAAATTCGCGCTGATCCCTGAAGGGGTGTGACGCCACCGGCATCCGGTGTCGGGGAGAGGGGCCTTAGGGCCCCTTTTTCGTGCGCCGTGAAAAGGGCCGCAGGATGCGTGCCCGGACGCACCGCCGCGATCAGTACCCCACGCGGCTGACGGTGTTCACCAGTTCGACCAGCTTCGGCCCCAGCTCGTCCTCGAGCCGTTCCTTGGGCAGCGAGAAGGAATAGCCGCCGAGGTTGAAGGCGAGCATCGGCGTCTCGGGCTGGCGCGAGCGGTAGGGGACCGAGACCGCGTGCACGTCCTTCTGCCATTCCTTGATGCTGGTATAGTAGCCCTTGGCCGCGATCTGTTCGCGGGCGTCCTCGATCCCGTCGAGGATCTGGTTCAGCTTGTCCGGCGCGGTGCGTTCGCGGATGCGCTCCATGATCTCGGTGCGCTCGGCGTCGGTGGTGCCGGCGATGTAGGCGCGGCCGATCGCCGAGCGGGCCAGCGAGATCCGCGAGCCGACATCGAGCTGGAGCGATATCACCCCGAGCGAGCGGGCGCAGGAGATGTAGGTCATCGACATGTCGTCGCGCCCGCCAAGCGCCACCAGCACCCCGTCGCCGCAATCGTCGGCCAGCTTCTGCATGTAGACCTGCGCCGTCTCGCGGACGTGCAGCCCGGCAAGGCAGGCGTAGCCGAGCGAGAGCACGGGCACGCCCATGCGGTAGCGTCCGGTGTCGTCGTCATAGACCAGGTAGCCGGCCTTGAGCAGCGTGAAGGTCAGCCGCGACACGGTCGAATTCGGCAGGCCGGTGCGTTCCGCCAGGTCGGAATTTCCCAGCCCTGCCCGGTCGTTGGGGCTGAAGGCGCGCAGGATTTCGAGCCCGCGATAGAGCGAGGTCACGAACTGGCGGTCCGTGTTGCTCTTGTCGGCGTCCCTGGCCGTGTCGGTCATTCTCTTGCGCAAGTGGCGTCTCCGAAATTCCGCGATGCGGGTTTATCCCGCCTAGCTGTGGCTGATGGTCGCGGTCAAGAAATACATCGATTCAGCCCGCGGCGCGGTCGTCCTGTGTTGCCGCGAGCGCGCTGTCGGCCTCGGCCGCCGCGATCTCGCGCCACTGGACCTTGCCGGTGCCGCTGCGGGGCAGGGCGGGCACGAACCGGATGGCGTGGGGCACCTTGTAGGCGGCCATCTCGGCCCGGCACCAGGCGGCCAGCGCGGCCTCGTCCAGCGCCGCGCCGGAGCGGCGGACGACATGGGCGACGACCGTCTCGCCCCGGCGGGGATCGGGCAGGCCGACGACGCAGGCCTCGGCCACGTCGGGGTGGCGGTGCATCAGGGCCTCGACCTCGGCCGGCCAGACCTTGTAGCCGCTGGCGTTGATCATCCGTTTCAGCCGGTCGGTCATGTAGAAGTAGCCGTCGCCGTCGTAGAGCCCGATGTCGCCGGTGCGCAGGAAGCGCTTGCCGTCGATCTTGGTGAAGGCGGCAGCGGTGGCGGCGTCGTTGCGCCAGTAGCCGTCGAAGACCTGCGGCGCGGCGATCACGATCTCGCCGGCCTTGTCGGGGCCAAGCTCGTGTCCGTCGTCGAGGTCGATCACCCGCGCGTCGACATCGAAGACCGGGATGCCGAGGCACTGTTCGCGCGGTGCGTGGTTGGGGTTCATGTGGGTGACGCCGGCGGTCTCGGACATGCCGTAGCCCTCGACGATCTTGAGCCCGGTGAGGGCGTGCAGGCGGCGGGCGACCGCCTCGGGCACCGCGGCGCCGCCCGCGCCGATCAGGCGGAGCGAGGAGATGTCGGCCGGCGTGTCGTCGAGCGCCCGCATCAGGTCGATCACCATCGCGGTGATCGAGCGCCACATCGTCACCCGGTGCCGTTCGATCAGCCTGAGGGCGAGGGCGGTGTCCCAGCGGGTCATCTGCACCAGCGTCGCACCGGCGGCGAGCGGGGCGTTCATGCCGTTCTGCATGCCGGTGACGTGGAAGAAGGGCATCACCGTCAGGATCACGGTGTCGTCGGTGTAGGGCGCCATCGGCAGGTAGGTGTGGGTCACCTGCTGGATGTTGCGATGGCGGTGCACGCAGCCCTTGGGCTGGCCGGTGGTGCCGGAGGTATAGAGCAGCACGGCCAGGTCGTCGGGCCCCGCCGCGTGCGGGCCCGGGGCATGGTGCGCCTCGAGCGCCTCGCGCCAGCGGGTGATGCCGGGGCCGTCAACGTCGCTGTCGGACCGGTCGCGCAGCTCGGCGGGCATGTCGGCGCGGCCCTCGGGCGCGGCCATGTCGGCGCAGGCGGCGGCCAGCAGGTGGTCGAGCGCGCCGGAGGCCAGCTGCGGGCGCAGGTGATCGACCAGCTCGGTCCCGACGATGGCGATGCGGGCGCCGGAATCGCGCAGGATGTGGTCAAGCTCTGCCGCGCGGTACATCGGGTTTGCCGGCACCACGGCGGCATCGGCGCGCAGGATGGCGTAGTAGGCGATGATCCACTGCGGGCCGTTCTGCATGTCGATCACGACACGGTCGCCGCGGTCGACCCCCATCGAGGTCAGCCAGCCCGCGATCCGTTCGACATCATGCCAGAGCGCGGCATAGCTGATCCGCGCGCCGTAGTAGATCAGCGCGGTCCTGTCGGGCACACGCGCCGCCGTCGCCGCGAGGTTCTGGGCGACGGTGCGGTCGGGCACCGTGAGCGTGGTGGGCACGCCCGGTGGCCAGTGTTTCATGTGCAGGTCCGGCATCACACCTTCATGCCGGGCAGGTTCAGCGAGGCGGTGTTGCCGCCGTCCACCGGCAGGGCCTGACCCGTGATGTACGAGGCGTCGTCCGAAGCCAGGAAGCAGATCGCGGCGGCGATCTCCTCGGGCTTGCCGTAGCGGCGCAGCTCGCAGCGCGAGCCGAGCTTGTGTTCCTTGTCGTTCTCGCGGGCGTAGTCGAAGACGCGCTTGGTCATGCCGGTCTCGATCAACCCGGGGCAGACGGCGTTGACCCGCACGTTGTAGCCGCCGAGGTCGCAGGCCGCCGTCTGGGTCAGGCTGATGACGCCGGCCTTCGACGCCGAATAGGCGTTACCGCCCGCGCCCGAGCGGATGCCCGCGACCGAGGCGGTGTTCACGAAGGCGCCGGAGCCCTGGTCCTGCATAACCTTGCCTGCGTGCTTCAGGAAATGCGCGACGCCGAAGAGGTTCACGCCGATGACCGTCTTCCAGTCGTCCATGTCGTTGTCGGTGATCGGCTGGTAACCGCGCGAGACGCCGGCGTTGTTCGCCACCGCGTCGATCCGGCCCCATGCCTCCATCACCGCCGCGACGCAGGCCGCGACCTGTGCCTCGTCGCTGACATCGCAGGCGTGGGTCATCACCTCGCCCGCAGGTTTCGCGGCCTCGAGCGCGGCCGCGTCCCGGTCCACGATGCAGACCCTGGCGCCCTCGGCCGCCAGCCGTGCCGCGGTGGCACGGCCTATGCCGCTGGCGGCCCCGGTCACGATGGCGACCTTGCCGTCAAATCTCATGTGTAGTCCTCCCGTCCGCCACGTTGGCACGGAACGGTACACTGATCAATGGACGGAAATAGGTTCCGCGATGCGGATTTCACGCTGGTGTATTCTGCCAGTAGGGCTCGCGCAGTTCGCGTTTGAGGATCTTGCCGATCTCGGACCGGGGCAGGTCGTCGCGGAATTCGACGCGGCTGACGCGCTGGATCTTGCCCAACTGGCCGTTGGCCCAGTCGCGGATCGCGTCCGGGTCCGCGTCCTTCCGCGCCGGGACCACCAGCGCCAGCGGGGTTTCGCCCCAGTCGCGCGAGGGGATGGCGATCACGGCCACGTCGGTCACGTCCGGGTGCTTTCTCAGCACCTGTTCGAGGTCGGTCGCGTAGACGTTGAACCCGCCCGTGATGATCATGTCCTTCTTGCGGTCCAGCAAGTGGAGGAAGCCGTCCTCGTCCACCCGGCCCATGTCGCCGGTGCGGATGTAGACCTCGCCCTCGGGCGAGACCCAGGTCGCTTCCTCGGTCTTGTCGGGGGCGTTGTGGTAGCCGGGCATCATCGAGACGCCGCGGCCGACGATCTCTCCGAACTCGGTGATCGGGATTTCCTTGCCCTGCTCGTCGATCATCTTCATCTCGCAGCCCGGGTTGAGCTGGCCGACGGTGTCCCACTTGTCCGGGTGGGCGTCACAGTCGAGCGAGAAGGACGCGCCGCCCTCGGTCATGCCGTAGCTTTCCATCAGGTTGCCGGGCCAGCGAGACTGCACCTTGGCGATCACCACGCCGGGCAGGGGGGCCGAGGTCGACATCTTGCAGACGAAGGAGCTGAGGTCGTACTTGTCGAAATCCGGCTCGTCCATCAGGCGCATGTACTGCACCGGGACCAGCATGGAGTGGGTGACCTTGTACTTCTCGCTGAGGCGCAGGAATTCCTTGGTGTTGAACTTCGACATGATGACGGTGGTCGCGCCCTTGGTCTGGGCGGCGAGCGAGATTACCAGCGTGGTGTTCGAGTAGAGCGGCGTCGACATGATCTGGACCGAGGTGCCGTCCATCTTGTTGCGCGCGGCGCGGGTGTTCTGGCGGGCGCGGAAGCGGTGGTCGTGGACGATGCCCTTCGGGGTGCCGGTGGTGCCGGACGAGAAGATCATGTCGAAGAGGTTGTCGGGCGAGACCTCGGTCGGGGCGGCGGGCGCGGCATCGCCGATGTAGGCGTCGAGATCGCCCAGCGACACGACCCGGGCGGCGCCGAGACGGTTCGCCACGTCCATGTATTTTTCCGACGCGAAGAGCAGGATCGGGGCCGAGTTCTCGACCATCTTGGCCAGTGCGTCCTCGCTGGCCGAGAACGGCAGAGGGGCCATGCAGCCGCCGGCGTGCAGGACAGCGGTGTAGAGCGCGAAGTAGTCCGGCGAGTTTTCGCTCAGCCCCGCGACAAGGACGTCGGGACCGACGCCGTCGGCGTTCAACCGGGCCGCGATCCGGGCGACTCGGTCGGCATAGTGCTTCCAAGTCCAACTGGTGCCGGTCTCGTCACAGATGACCGCGATGGCGTCGGGCTTCTCGGCCGCCACCTTCTGCACCTCTGCGCCGTAATTGTAGAAGATATCCTCTTCCGGCGTCTTCGGCTCGATCTTGCCGCGGTGCGTGCGGAATGCGTCGCTCATCTGTCCGGACCTCCCTCTCCATGACTGAAATAGTTAGCTGGCACACTATACCTGACGTAAAGATGGCGTCAATATTCCGCTTTACGGAATAGTGTTCCACGACGTTGACAGTCGCGCCGACAGAGTGTCAGTTAGCGTCAACCTGAGGAGGAGGACAGCGATGTACGATTATTTTCCCATTTCTGACAAAGCCAAGAAGATGCGCGAGCAGCTTCTGCGTTTCATGGACGATCACATCTACCCGGCCGAGAAGGTCTACAAGGAACAGGTCGAGGACGGCGATCGGTGGGACGAGCCGCCGATCATGGAAGAGCTCAAGGCCAAGGGCAAGGAATCGGGCCTGTGGAACATGTTCCTTCCGCATGACGCGGGCGAGTACAAAGGCGCGGGCCTGACCAACCTGGAGTATGGCACGCTCTGCGAGATCATGGGCCGCTCCTCGATCGGGTCCGAGCCGTTCAACTGCTCGGCCCCCGACACCGGCAACATGGAAACGATCTTCCTCTTCGGCGACGACGAGGCGAAGGCCAAGTGGCTGAAGCCGCTGCTCGACGGCGAGATCCGGTCGTGCTTCTCGATGACCGAACCGGCGGTGGCCTCGTCCGACGCGACCAACATCGAGACCTCGATCAAGCGCGACGGCGACGACTACATCGTGAACGGCACCAAGTGGTGGTCCTCGGGCGCGATGGACAAGCGCTGCAAGATTGCGATCGTCATGGGCAAGACCGACACCTCGGCCCCCAAGCACCAGCAGCAGTCGATGATCCTCGTGCCGCTCGACACGCCCGGCGTGAAGGTGAAGCGCGCGCTTTCGGTGATCGGCTACGACCATGCGCCGCACGGCCACGCCGAGATCCATTATGACAACGTCCGCGTTCCGGCGAAGAACCTGCTCCTCGGCGAGGGCCGCGGGTTCGAGATCGCGCAGGCCCGCCTCGGGCCCGGCCGCATCCACCACGCGATGCGCTGCATCGGCGGCGCCGAGCGCGCGCTGCAGATGATGTGCGAGCGTGGCATGGCGCGCGAGGCCTTTGGCCAGAAGATCGCCGAGATGGGCGTGAACAAGCACTGGATCGCCGAGAGCCGGATGGAGATCGAACAGGCCCGCCTGCTGGTGATGCACGCGGCCTACATGATGGACACCGTCGGCAACAAGGCGGCCCGGCGCGAGATCGCGATGATCAAGGTCGTGGCGGCGAACATGCTGCACAAGGTCGTCGACCGCGCGATCCAGGTGCACGGCGCGATGGGCGTCAGCCAGGATTCGACGCTGGCCTCGTCCTATGCCAACGCGCGGACGATGCGCCTGGTGGACGGCCCCGACGAGGTCCACCGCGAGACCATCGCGAAACTGGAACTCAAGCAGTACCGGAACTGAGGGCGGGAGGGCCCGACGGACGGGCCGGGGATTTCCCCGGCCCTTTCGTTTCCGATCCGGAAAACGCGTTTCGAACAGAGGGAGGACATCATGTTCGATCTGAAGGGCAAGGTAGCGGTGGTCACGGGATCGTCCCGCGGCATCGGCCGCGCGATTGCCGAGATGTATGCCGAGGCGGGCGCCAAGGTCGTCATATCCTCGCGCAAGGCCGAGGCCTGCGAGGAGGTGGCCGAGGCGATCCGCGCCAAGGGCGGCGAGGCGATGGTCATCCCCTGCCACATCGGGGACACCGAACAGCTGCAGCACCTGGTCGACAAGACCATCGCGGAATGGGGCCAGATCGACGTGCTGGTGCCGAACGCGGCGATCAACCCGGTCTACGGGCCGCTGCAGGACCTGGGCGACGAGGTCTTCGACAAGATGCTGATCACCAACGTCCGGGTGATCAACACGCTCTGCAAGATGGTCCTTCCCGGCATGGCCGAGAAGGGCGGCGGCGCGGTGGTCGTGATCTCGTCCGTGGCGGCGATCAAGGGCTCGACCACGCTGGGCGCCTACGGCGTCACCAAGGCCGCGGATGCCGCGCTGGTGCGTTCGCTCGCGCTTGAGTGGGGGCCGAAGAACATCCGCGTGAACGCCATCGGGCCGGGGCTGGTGAAGACCGATTTCGCCAAGGCGCTCTGGACCAACCCCGAGCGGATCGAGCGGATCAACAACGCCAACCCGCTGCGCCGGATGGGCACGCCCGAGGAGATCGCGGGCACCGCACTCTGGCTGGCCACGCCGCTCTCGGGCTACGTGACTGGGCAGCTCATCATCGCGGACGGCGGCCAGAGCTTCGCCTGAGGCGCCCCGCTGCTGAGGATGCGGCCGGCCCAAGGGCCGGCCGTTTGCGTTCTAGCGTGCCGGCCAGGCGTGGTGCAGCCGGTCGATGATGTAGGGGTGGACGTGGTAGGCGCCGTCCTTCACGTGCGGGTGGTCCGGCGGCAGGTCCGTGTGCCGGTGCGGCACCTCGCGCGGGTCGCCCGCGGGCCAAGTCAGCAGCGCCGTCAGCAGCCCGAGCGCCGCAAGCGTGCCCAGCACGAGGCAGGCGACGACCGCACCCTGTGCCGTCATCAGCGCGCCGGCCAGCGGATAGGTCACCAGCCAGCAGGCATGGCTGAGGGCAAACTGGGCGGCGAAGATCGCCGGGCGGTCCTCGGCATGGCTCGACCGTCTGAGGAGGCGGCCCGAGGGGGTGAGCACCGAGGAATAGCCCAGCCCGATCGTGAACCACGCGCCCAGAAGCAGCGGCCAGGACGGTCCGAAGCGCGACAGGAGCGCCGCCATGACGGCCAGCACCGCCACCAGCAGCAGCGCGCCGGACATCATCACTGGCCGGTCGTCCACCCGGTCGAGCAGCCTCGGCAGGAGGAGGGCCGCGACCATAGAGCCCGCGCCGAACGCGCCCATGGCGAGGGCCACGGCGGTTTCCCCCAGCCCCAGGTCGCTGCGCACGAGGACGACGGTGTTGACCAGCACCATCGCCCCGGCCGCCGCGGCGGCGAGGTTCAACGCCAGCAGCCCGCGCAGGCGCGGCGTGGCAAGGTAGATGCGGATGCCGCGTGTCGAACGGTCGTAGATCCCGCGCGGCTCACCCGGTTCGGGCGAGGGCAGCAGGACCGAGACCACTAGCGCGGCCGAGGCGGCAAAGCCGAGCGCGGTGCCGAAGAAGAGCGCGTCGGACGAGACCAACATCAGCAGCAGGGCGGCGACCGTGGGGCTGACGATGTTCTCGACGTCATAGGCCAGCCGCGAAAGCGAGAGGGCGCGGGTGTAGTCGCCTTCGTCCGGCAGCACGTCGGGGATCGTGGCCTGGAAGGTGGGCGTGAAGGCGGCCGAGGCCGACTGCAGCAGGAAGATCAGAACGTAGACCTGCCAGACCTCGGTCACGAAGGGCAGGCAGAGCGCGGTGCCCGCCCGCACCAGGTCGAGCGCCACCAGCATCGCGCGGCGCGGCAACCGGTCGGCAAAGGCCCCGGCCACCGGCGCGATGCCGACGTAGGCCACCATCTTGATGGCAAAGATCGTGCCCAGCACGGTGCCCGCCCCGCCCCCGGCGAGGTCATAGGCCAGCAGGCCAAGTGCCACGGTGGCGAGACCCGTGCCCAGCAGGGCGACGATCTGGGCGAGGAAGAGATGGCGGAAGGTGCGGTTGCGCAGGATGGCTGTCATGGCCCGCACGCTCTGCCCGCGCGCGGACAACGTCAACAGAAATCGTCAGATACCGATGAACGGCTGCGCGATGCGCGGAATCCACGACTTGAAACGCAGCTTTCCCTCGGTCGCGGCCAGGCAGATGCAGTCCGCGCCGATGTCCGCGACCGGGGTGTGGTCGACCTCGTCGTCGGCCACCTCCACGTCACCGGGACCGAAGCGGTCGCTCTCGTCCTCGAAGGCGCCCTGCAGGACCAGCGTCAGTTCCATCCCGCGGTGCGAATGCTCCGGCATCGCCGCCCCTGCGGGGATGTAGAGCAGCCGGGCGGAGGCCTTGTCGGAGGTCTTGAGCACCGCCTGTTTCACGCCCATGCCGACGCTTTTCCATTTCACCGCGTCGAGGTCGCCGCCCACGTAGTCGCGGATCGGCGCGGGCAGAACGCCCGGTGCGGTGCGGATGGTCGGCACCGGGTCGGGCGCCATGTCGAGGCGGGCCAACACGGCGTCGAGCGCATCTGCGCCGAGCGCGACGGTGTCCTGCGCGTCCATCACCGCGCCGCCGACATGCTCGAGCGCCTCGGCGCGGGCGCGGCAGTCATCGCACATCGACAGGTGCGCGGCCACGACCAGCGAAAACGCCTCGGGCAGGGTGCCCGCGACATAGGCGGTCAGAAGTGCGTCGTCCAAGTGGTGCCTGATCTGTGATCTCGGTTCCATTCTTACCCCATTGCGTGGCGCAGGCGATCCAGCGCCAGCCTGATGCGGGACTTGATCGTCCCCAGTGGCAACCCTGTCATCTCGGCGATCTCGCGGTGCGAGAGGTCGCCATAGTAGGCCTGTTCGATCAGGACCTTCTGTTTCTCGGGCAGGGCGGCGATCGCCGCGCTCAGCCGTTCACTTTCCTGCTGCAGTTCCACCACGGCCTGCTGGTCCGGTTCGGGCTCTGGGCCCCAGGTCAGCGCCTCGGGCTCGGGGCGCCGGTCGCGGCGCAACAGGTCAATGCGCCGGTTGCGGGCGATGGTGAAGACCCAGGTCGCCACGCTGGCCCGCGCGGGGTCGAACAGGTGCGCCTTGCGCCAAACCGTGACCATCACGTCCTGCGCGCAGTCCTCGGCCACCGAGGGCTCGGCCCCCGACTTGATCAGGAAGGCCTTCACCCGCGGCGCGAAATGCGCAAACAGGGCGGCAAAGGCGGCCCGGTCCGCGTGATCGCGGATGCGCCGCATCTCGTCGACCCAGGGGGTCTCGGTCCTGTCCGTCGTGCCTGTCGCCACCGGCGTGGTCACCTCTCTCGCTCGTGACCCCTGCCTAACACGGCGCGGGGGCAGCGGCGAGGGGGCGGGGATGCCGTCGGCCTGGCGTGTGTCCTGCAACATGACCGGGATACGGGGGTAGTCGCGGGGTGGATCACCGGGGGGCGCAACTTTTTTCCCGGGGGTTGGCGGCGGTCCGGATGGTGCCGCGTGGCAGGGCGGCGTGACGCGGCTCTCCGGCGGTTTATGCAGGGTGCAATCCGCCGGGGCGCCGAAAAGAAATTATCGCCGCGGTGCATCCGTTTGCCGTTCTGGGTCGTATGTCCTGACAGGGAACGGATAAAGACGGAGAAACGGATGCCCTTCGAAGCAGCAGCCCCGCGGCGGCGGATCGCCGTGATCGGTGGCGGAATTTCCGGCATGGGGGCGGCGCACATGCTGGCCGAGGATCACGAGGTCACTCTGATCGAGGCCGAGCCACGGCTGGGGGGGCATGCCCGGACAATCCATTGCGGCCCGGACGGGTCGCAGCCGGTCGATACCGGCTTCATCGTTTTCAACAAGGTCAATTACCCGCACCTCGTGGCGCTGTTCGAGAAGCTCGAGGTGCCGGTGGTGAAGAGCGACATGAGCTTTGGCGCGTCGTTCATGGGCGGGCGGCTGGAATACGGGCTGCCGAGCTACCGGGCGCTCTTCAGCCAGCGGTCGAACGCGGTGAACCCCCGGTTCCTGCGGATGCTGCGCGACATCCTGCGGTTCAATGCCCGCGCCCGCGACACGGCGCGCGACAGCGACCTGACCATCGGCGGGCTGATGGACGTGCTGCGGCTGGGGCCGTGGTTCCGCGAATACTACCTGCTGCCCTTCACCGGCGCGATCTGGTCGGCCCCGAAGCAGCAGATCCTCGAGTTTCCGGCGCAGGCGATGATCCGGTTCCTGGAAAACCACGCGCTGCTGAGCCGGGGCGGCAGTCACCAGTGGTGGACGGTCGAGGGCGGATCGGTGTCCTACGTCCGCCGGCTGGGCCGCGCGATGCTTGACCTGGGCGTGGACATCCGCCTCGGCACCCCGGTCGCCGGTGTCCGGCGCACCATGGCAGCGCCCGAGGTGCGGATGCACGGCGGGGAGTGGGAGGCGTTCGACGAGGTCGTGCTGGCCACCCATTCCGACGACAGCCTTGCCCTGCTGGCCGACCCGACGCAGGACGAGGCGGCGGCGCTCGGTGCGGTGCGCTACCAGCCGAACCGCACCGTGCTGCATTCGGACCCGGCGCTGATGCCGCACCGGCGGGGCTGCTGGTCGTCCTGGAACTACGCCGAGGGTGTGACCGGGCCGGGCGAGGCGATCGACCTGACCTACTGGATGAACTCTCTCCAGCCGATCCCGCACGAGACGCCGTATTTCGTCACGCTGAACTCGACCCGCCCGATCCGGGAGGACCTGATCCACGACGAGACGACGTTCCGCCACCCGGTCTATGACCGCGCGGCGCTGGCGGCGCAGGCCGACGTGGCGCGGATGAACGGGCAGAACGGAACGTGGTTCTGCGGCGCCTGGATGCGCAACGGGTTCCACGAGGACGGCCTCGCCTCGGCCGTCGCCGTGGCCGAGGGCATGGCGCGCCGCGCGCCGCGGCTGATGGCGGCGGAATGAGCGGCGCCGAGATCATATCGGGGCACACCTGGCACGGGCGGAAGGGGGCGGTGAAAAACGCCTTCCGCTACGGGGTGGACTACGTGCTGATCGACCCCGAGGCACCGGCGCCGCGGCTCTGGAGCTTTGCCCGCAACCGGCGCGGCCTGACCGCGCTTCATGACAGCGACCATGGCGGTGCCCCGGGGCAGGGGCGCGGGGTGACCTGGCTGCGCGAGGTGCTGGCGGCCGAGGGGCTGCCGGGCGGTGACCGCGTGCGGCTGCTGGCGCAGCCCCGGGTGCTGGGGCACGTGTTCAACCCGGTGTCCTTCTGGCTCTGCCACGATGCCGAGGACCGGCTGCGCGTGGTGGTGGCCGAGGTGACGAACACCTATGGCGACCGGCATTCCTACCTTTGCCATCGCGACGACCTTGAGCCGATCGGGGCCGACGACACGCTGAGGGCACGCAAGTGCCTGCACGTCTCTCCGTTCCAGCCGGTGGCGGGGGATTACACCTTTCGCTTTGACATCCGGCCCGACCGGATTGGCATCCGCATCGACTTCACCGGCGGCAACGGCGGCGTGGTGGCGACCCTGGCCGGGACCCGGGCGCCGCTGACCGATGGCCGGCTGCTGGCGGCCTGCCTGCGGCGGCCCTTCGGGTCGCGCCGCGTGCTGGCGCTGATCCACTGGCAGGCGCTCAGACTCTGGTGGAAGGGTGCGGGCTTCCGCCCCCGGCCCGAGCCGCCCGGGGCCGAGGTGTCGCGATAGGCGCGGGACGGCGGCGCCGGCTCCGCCTGGTGCGCTTTCGGGCACCGGGGACTGGACAGCAGCGGTTTCCGAACAAGGTCTCTAGGGGACGACACGGATCAAGGAGACGGACATGCGGGACTGGCAGGGCAAGCGATACTGGCTGATCGGGGCAAGCGAGGGACTGGGCGAGGCGCTGGCGCACAAGCTGTCGGACGCGGGCGCCGAGGTGATCCTGACCGCCCGCAGCGAAGACAAGCTGAGTGCGGTTGCCGCTGCCCTTCCCGGACGTGCGCGGGTCGTGACCGCCGATGTCAGTTCGCGTGAAAGCCTCGAGGCCGCGGCGACCGAGATCGGCGAGATCGACGGCGCGGTCTGGCTGGCCGGGGCGTACTGGCCGTTCGGCGCCAAGGACTGGAACGCCGAAGAGGCCGAGGTCATGGCCGACGTGAACTTCACCGGGGCGATGCGGGCCGTGGGGGTGATCCTGCCGCCGATGATCGCGCGCGACGACGGGCACCTCGTGCTGACCGGTTCGCTCACCGCCTATGGCGGGTTGCCACGGTCGGCGCCCTACACGGCGACCAAGGCCGGGATCATGGCGCTTGCCGAAAGCCTTCATGCCGACCTGCGCAAGACCGGCGTGCAGGTGCAGCTGGTCAATCCGGGCTTCATCCGCACCCGGCTGACCGACAAGAACGACTTCAAGATGCCCGCGATCATGGAACCCGAGGCCGCCGCGCAGGAGGTTTTCGAGCACATGAATTCCGACGCGTTCTCAAAGGCTTTCCCGTTCTGGTTCGGCCTTGTCTTCCGGTTGGGGCGGTTCCTGCCGCCGTGGATTTATTTCCGCCTGTTTGCGTGAGGTCAAAGTCGGGTGCATCCTGATCTGGCAGAGCGGTTGCCAGAACAGGAGAAACCGATGCTGGACATTTCCGAGCGCAAGATCGCGCAGGTGGTGCTGATGGCCCACGAACTGCGCCGAGCCGAGGGCGAGCTGCGCGGCTTCCTCGACACCCTGAACGAGGACGAGGCGGCGAGCCTGGTCGCGGTCTACTGGATCGGACGCGGCTCTTTCGAGCCCGAGGACCTGGCCGAGGCGATCGCCACCGCCAAGGCCGAGGCCACGCAGTCGACCGCCGACTACCTGCTGGGATCGCCACACCTGGCCGATCACCTCGAAGCGGGGATGGAGGCGCTGGACCTCGAGATCGCCGATGACGAGGATGATCTGATGGGCGGGCGCTGAGGGCGCATTGCCTTCGCCCGGCCGCCGGCTATCCTGAACCCCGGCAGCACAGGAGAGGCGCGATGACCACGATCAGCGACGACATCGTACTTGAGGACACCGGGTCGGGCGGGCGCTATGTCTACCGCGGCGCGGACGGCACGGGCGCCGAGGCCGAGATGACGTTTTCACGGGCGGGCGACCGGATGCTGATCATCGATCACACCGGGGTGCCCGACGATTACAAGGGCATGGGTGTCGGACTGGCGCTGGTCGCGCGTGCGGTGTCGGACGCGCGGATTGCCGGAAAGACCATCCTGCCGCTCTGCCCCTTCGCCGCGGCGATGTTCCGCAAGCATCCCGAATGGGTCGACGTGCTGGACGCCACGGCGCGTCCGAAGGGCTGACGCCTTTCGCCAAATGCCACGGCCCGCCCCGGGAAGGGACGGGCCGCGCCGGGCGTAATTGCCCGGATCGCACCACGCGGCAGGGACGGGCCGCGGGCACTCGATGCCTGGTTACCGGACGACCGTCACCACGGTGCGGTTTCCGTCCACCACGGCGGGCACGCCGTTCAGGTAGACATAGCGATAGTCGCTGTCCGGGATCGCCCGCAGCTCGACCTCTTCGGGGATCGCCACGCCGCGCACGACCTCGCCCTGGACATAGACCGGCTCGGCCGGGTTCTGGCGGACGTAGGTCACGACCTTCTCTTCGGACGGCGTCAGCGCGCCGCCGGTGAACATGCCGGCCGCGACGGCACCGGCGATGGTAGCGGGCCCGCCCGCCGCGGCGAGGGCCGCGATGGCACCGGCCGTGCCGCCGGCAAGCGCGCCGCCCAGCTTGTTCTCTTCGTCGGTGACCTTCACGGTCTCGATCTGCAGCTGGTCGCGGTTGTCATAGACGACGACCGGCTCGGCGGTGCCTTCCATCGGAGCGTTCAGATAGGCGCCGTAGGCCCAGCCTTCCTGGCCGTCATAGGTGACCTTGCACCACTGGCTGATGTCGGCGCATTGCTCGACGGAGACCATGGCTTCGCCGGGGATCACGTCGATGATCTGGGCCTGCGGGCCGGGGGCGGTGCGCAGGTTCAGGTCGGTCATGGCGGTGGCGTTGGTGGCGGCCAGCGCAGAGGTGGCGGTGAGGGCGCCGAGGGTGGAGGCAATGGCAATATGCTTGAACATAGGGATGTCCTTTCCTTACTAGGGGCGGCGTGGTCTTGGCCGCCTTGAGATGGGCCACCAACCGCAGCCGTATGCATTCGGTTCCGGCAACAATCTGAAATTTGGCGGGAAATCGCCAAGGAACCTCACGGGTCGACATTTTGCGACACCGCGCGTGAGCGGTGGCAGAGAGGTGGAGAGGACGATGACGACGATCATGCTGGCCCCGAACGGGGGGCGTCGGAGCCAGGCGGATCACCCCGCGATCCCGGTGCGGATCGCCGAGACGGTGGCCTGCGCGGTGGCCGGGCAGGCGGCGGGCGCGGACGCGATCCACGTCCACCTGCGCGATGCCGAGGGCGGGCACCTGCTGGACGCCGGGGCCTACCGCGAGCTGACCGCAGAGATCACCCGGGCCGCGCCTGGGCTGGCGGTTCAGATCACCACCGAGGCGGTCGGACGGTACGGCGCGTCAGATCAGATGACGGTGGTGCGGGAGGCGCGGCCTGCCTTTGCCTCCTGCGCGCTGCGGGAGCTGGGAGAGGACGCCGCCGCCTTCGCCTTCTACCGCGAGATGGCCGAGGCCGACTGCGGCATCCAGCACATCGTCTACACCCCCGAGGAGGCGCGGCGCCTGCGCGGGTTGGTCGAGGGCGGGCAGATCCCGGGCGCGGCGCTTTCGGTGATCTTCGTCGTCGGTGGCTACCCCGACGGAGCGGGCATTCCGCCGCGCCGGCTGGCCGGGTTCCTGGCGGCGATGGAGGGGCTGTCATGCCAGTGGATGTGCTGCGCCTTCGGCCCCGATGAAAGCCGGGTGCTGGCGGCGGCGATGGCGCTTGGCGGGCATGCACGGGTCGGGTTCGAGAACTCGCTGCACATGGCCGACGGCGCGGTCGCCCCGGACAATGCCGCACGGGTGGCCGAAGTGGCGGCGATCCGGGCGTCGCTGGGGCTGGCGCCCGGTGACACAGCGCTGGCGCTTGGCGGGCGCTGAGGCTCAGGCGCGGGCGGCGCCGAGCCCCCGCAGCGTGATCTCGACATAGCTGCGGGCGACTTCCTGCGCGGTGAGGTCGCCGCCCGGCTTCATCCAGCGGGCGAGGTCGTTCACCGCCGACAGCAGCATTCGCGCCACGGTCGAGGCGCTGGCGCTGCGGTCGAGCAGGCCGCGCTGCATCGCGGTTTCGATCCGGTCGCGCAGCAGGTGCTCGAACTCGTCGCGCAACCGGGTGACGCGCGCCCGCCTCTCAGGATCGGTGATCGAGGTGAAGCTCTGCCGCGAGGTGACCCAACCGGTGCGGTCCTCGTCCATCCGCCGGGCGTGGGTTTCAAGGAAGAGGCCGATCTGCGCGAGCGGGTCGTCGGAGGTCTCGACCGCCGCCTTCACCGCCGCGTTCAGCCGGGTCATCCGTTCCACCAGCACGTATTCGTAGAGCGCTTCTTTGTCCTGGAAGTGGTAGTAGAGCGCGGGCTTGGTCAGGCCCGCGGCCTCGGCGATGTCGCGGATCGAGGTGCCGTCGAACCCGTTGCGGGCAAACAGGCCCATGGCGATCCGCGCGATGTCGTCGCGGCGCGACACGCGGGCCGGTTTCCGGCCCCGGCGCGTGGTGGCCGGGACGGTTTCGGTGATGTCGTCCTTCATCGCTCCGGTCCCCTGTCGGCGGCGGTTCGGGCGGTCTTAGCCAAGCCGCGGTGCAGGTCAAGCCCCGCCTAGCCGGCGAGGTTGGCGAGCCCTGCGCGGATCAGACCGGTCATCGCCGTGGTCCGCCCTTCCATCCGCGCCTCGGGGCCTTCGATGGCCAGCACCAGCATGTCGCCTGCCGCGCCGTGCCGGATCTGGCTGGCGACCGCCAGAAGCCCGTCCGAGGAGCCGCCGCCGACGAAGCCGCCGCTGCGGCGGCCCTGTCCGATCTCGGCCAGCTTGGCGGCGATGTCGACCGGGGCACGGTCGGGGCCGCGTTCGGCATTCAGGCGGGTCAGGATGCGGCGGACCTGCTGATCCTCGAGCATCGACAGAAGCGCCGCGCCGGCGGCCGTCCGCGCCAGGTCGTGCTGGCACCCGACCGAGACCTGGCCGGGCACGTCCGGGTCGGCGACGTAGATCACCTGGACCTTCATCTCGTTCATGCGTGCCAGAAGGACGGTTTCCTGCGTGTGCCGCGCCAGCCCGTGGGCGAGGTTCACGATCGAGCCCTGCCGCACCAGCGACGGGTCGACCCAAGCCCCCAGAAGACCGGTCCGGCGGGTCAGGCGATAGGTGCGGTCGTGGCGGTTGTGCTGGAGGTACCCCATGGCCACCATCGAGCGCAGCAGGGCCGAGGTGCTGGACTGCGGGTAGTGCAGGGCATGGGCGATCTCGGAAATGCTGACCTCGCGCCGGACATGGTCGAAGTATTCGAGGATCTGGATCGTGCGGGCGGCGGATTTCACCACCTCGGCGGGCAGTTCGCTGTTGAACCGGGGCGGCTGCACCGCGACGGCATCGGTGATCGGCTGAATCTCTGCGTAAGTCATCTTCTCCTCCCTGAGACCGCGGCGGGGCGGGCGCAGATCCCCTCCGGTCCCGTGCGATCCCTCCGCACGGGTCGGCGCCTTGCCCACGAGTCGCTGAATTGACTTACCGGTAGTTAAGTTAGAATCTTGCGCAACGTCAAGTGGCCGGACACGCCGCTCCGCAGCATCGGCAAGGTCCCGTTCACAAAGGAAATCCCCGGCGTCATCGGGGGTCAGATCATCAACGCGCCGCCGTTGATGTCGTGCACCGCGCCGGTGATGAACCCGGCTTCGCGGCTGGCGAGGAACCCGACGAGGGCGGCGATGTCGTCCGGCATGCCGAAGCGACGGACGGGAATGGTGTCGAGCACCCTGTCGATCACCTCGCGCGGTGACCCGTCGCTCATCGCGCCGGTGATGCGGCCGGGGCAGATGGTGTTGACGGTGATCCCTTCGGCGGCGACTTCCCTTGCGAAGCTGCGGGTCAGGCCCAGCATCCCGGTCTTGGTGACGACGTAATGCACGCCCGCGACATTGGCCGGAGAGCGTCCGCCGCGGGACGAGATGTTGATGATCCGGCCCCAGCCCGCGCGGCGCATCGGCGGCAGGCAGACCTGCGAGAGCCGGAAGGGGCCGGTGATGTTGACGGCCATCACCTGCTCCCATTCGTCGAGCGGGATCGCCGAGGGCGGCAGGGCGCGGCCGTCGTGCTTGGGCGAGATGCCGGCGTTGTTCACCAGCACGGCAATCCGGTCGAAATCCTCCCTGCCCAGCGTCTGGCGAAAGGCGGCGCGGTCCTCTTCGCGGCCCACGTCGAGCGTCAGCGCGGTGGTGTCGTGGCCCCGGGCGTTGAGCGTGGCGCTGGCCGCGGCGACCTCGTCGCCCAGCACGTCGGTCATCGCGACGCGGTAGCCCATCCCTGCCAGGCGTTCAGAGATGGCGAGGCCCATGCCCCGGCAGGCGCCGGTGACGACGGCGACGCGACCGGCGCCTTCGGGCTGCGGGGCGTCTGAGGAGGGCTGGGTCATGGCGGTGATCCGGTGGCTGCGACCGGATCAGCCTGACGCACCGGTCAGGCGCCTGTCACCGACGGCATGCGAAACATCACGGTCGTGCCGCGCCGCTCAGCCGTTGAGCCCGCGTTCGTAGAGGATCGGCGTGCCGTGCGGGGTGGCCAGGGCCGCGCGCTGCCATGTCGCGGTGGCGGCGTCGATCTGGGCGGCGTCGGCCAGGCCGGTGCGGCCCAGCAGGTCCTCGAGCGCGGCGAGCCAGGCGGTGAAGTAGGCCTCGGTGTGGCGCGCCGACGCGGCGCCGTCGGGCAGCCGCGTGTCGCCCGCCAGCCGCGCGCCAAGCGCCTCGGCCCAGTCGGACCAGGTGAACACCCCGGCGGCGTGCAGCGACAGGGTCAGGGCAAAGGCCTTTGCCTGCCAGGGTGCGTCGAAGCGCGGCTGGTCCTCGGGCTCGGCCACGCCGGGAATGCGGGGCAGGGGGTCACAGGCGCTCAAGGTAGGGCTCCCATGCGTCGATGGTGACGGTGTCGCCGGTGGCCGCGGCATCGCCGAAGAGGACGGTCGCGTCGAAGACAACGGTGTAGAGCCAGTGCGCCGCCGCGCGGTCGCCCCTGGCGCTGTCGTCGGCATAGGCGTGATAGCCCTGCACGGTCTCGATCCGGCCGACCTTGTCGCGGGCATAGGCCGGCAGGCGGGTGTGGCCGCGTGGCTGGATGTTGCGCGTGCGGACGCGGTCTCCCGGCGAAAAGATCGGCTTGATCGGGCCGGGATCGCGATCGACCGGGCCGCCCCTGGCCAGCGCGGCGGGCACCTTGGCAGCCGGCAGCGGCGGGTTGGGCGCGGCGGTGTCGTTGCGCAGCGGTCCGCCCGCAAGCTCGTCCTCGGTGACGAGGTTGCGTTCCACCAAAAGGCGTTTCAGCCCGGCCAGCCAGATGCCGAAATAGCCCAGCGAATGGTAGTCGAGCGGATGCCGGTCCTCGCGGGCAAAGCGACTTTCGTCGATGGTCCAGTGGCCGCCGAAGCCCGAGGCGACGGTGAGCGCCATGGCGCGTTCTTCCCAGTCCTCGGCCCCGGGGTGGTAGGGCGCGTCGTTCGCGGCCGGGTCGACCGGGCCGAACCCGTGGTGGCCGCCGATGTCGTGCGGGCCGTTCATGCCGCCACCTCGGGCGTCAGCGCGAGGCCGGTGCCGATCATGCTGTCGCGGGTGACGAGGTCGGCCAGCGCCTCCGGATCCAGCCCCTCGGTGCCCGCGGGGCGCATCGGGATCACGATGTAGCGCATCTCGGCGGTGGAATCCCAGACGCGGACCTTGGTGCCCTCGGGCAGGGTCACGCCGAACTCGGCCAGCACGGCGCGCGGTTCGCGCACGGCGCGGGCCCGGTAGGGGGCGGACTTGTACCAGACCGGCGGGAGGCCGAGGACTGACCACGGGTAGCAGGAACAGAGGGTGCAGACGACCATGTGATGCAGGTCGGGCGTGTTGAACACGGCCTGGAGGTGTTCGCCCTGGCGCCCGGTGAACCCCATCGAGCCGATGGCGGCGGTGGCGTCGCGTTCCAGCCAGTCGCGGAATTCGGGGTTTGTCCACGCGCGGGCCACGACCTGCGCGCCGTTGCGCGGGCCGACCTTGGTTTCATAAGTCTCGATCACCGCGTCGAGCGCGGCGGGATCGACGAGTCCCTTTTGTGCCAGCAGGGTTTCCAGCGCCATGACGCGGGCGGTCATGTCGTCCAGCTCGCTGTGGTCGTGGTCGTGATGATCGTGCGGCATGTGCGGCCCTCCGGGTTTGGAGAGAGCCTAGATCCCCGCGCGGGCGCGGTCCATGGCCTGTGGAGCCATGCACAGAACGCAATCGCGGACCTGCGGCAATCGGCGATTTTGCGGGTTCCCAAGGGGCAGCCGCCGGGCTATTCGAACCGGGCACTACATGCAGGAGGCATGCGAATGGATACGCCAAGGATGTTTTATCGCGCCTGAGTGAGGCCGGTCCCTTGGTGTGGCTGGCCCCGAGCCCAGCCCCGTTTGCATTTCCCCGACTTTCGCCCTTCAGGAGGGCCGCATGTATCGCTTCTTTGAAAACCTCGTCGATCCCTTTGCCAAGGTGCCCGAGGGCACGCCGCCTGCCGATCTGTGGGCCTACCTGCGCACGCAGATTGCACCGTTCCGACATCTCGTCGTCTGGATCGCGCTGTCGGGCCTTGCCGTCGCGCTGATCGAGGGCGGGTTGATCTTCTACGGCGGCCGGCTGGTCGACATGATGAACGCCTCGGGCCCCGCCGCCTTCTGGAGCGACAATGCGCTCGAGGTCACGCTGGTGGTGCTGGGCATCCTGTTCCTGCGTCCCGCCGCGATCGGGTTAAACTCCTTGCTGCTCAGCCAGACGCTGTCGTCGAACCTGAGCGAGCAGGCCCGCTGGCGCGCGCACAAGCACATGCTGGGCCAGTCGGTGTCGTTCTTCCAGAACGACTTTGCCGGGCGGCTGTCGAACCGGGTCATGCAGATGGGCCCGGCGGTCGAGGATTCGATCTACATGGGGTTCGAGGCGATCTGGTTCGCCGCGTCCTACATGCTGGGTGCGGCGCTGATCCTGGGTGACGTGCACCCGATCCTGATCGTGCCGCTCGTCGCATGGCTGGTGCTCTACCTGATCTACACCCACTGGATCGCGATCCGCACGGCCAGCGCCTCGGAACGCCATTCCGACGCGCGGTCGCTGGCGACGGGCCGGGTGGTCGATGCCTATTCGAACATCGAGACGGTCAAGCTCTTTGCGCACGGTGCCGACGAAGAGGCCTATGCCCTTTCGGCCATGAAGCGTGTGCGGCTCAGGTTCCAGCGGTTTCTGCGGCTGATGACGGTGATGACCTTCGGTCTGAACGTGCTGAACGGCTTCCTGATCGTGGGCGTCGTCGGCCCGGCGGTCTGGCTCTGGGCGCATGACGCGGCCACGGTCGGGCAGGTCGCGGCGGCGGTGGCGCTGACGATTCGGCTGAACGGCATGTCCGGCTGGATCATGTGGGTCGCCATCCGTCTCTTCGAACATGCCGGCGTGATCCGCGAGGGGCTCCGTTCGATCGCAGTCGAACAGGGCGTGCGCGACGTGCCGCAGGCACCTCGGCTGGCGCTGACCAGGGGTGAGATCCGCTATGAGGGCGTCAGCCACCACTACGGCCGCGGGCGTGGCGGGCTGGATCATGTCAGCCTGACCATCCCGGCGGGCCAGAAGGTGGGCCTTGTCGGCCGGTCCGGCGCCGGCAAGTCGAGCCTTGTGAACCTGCTCCTTCGGTTCCGCGACGTCGAGGAGGGGCGCATCCTGATCGACGGCCAGGATGTGAGTGGCGTCAGCCAGGAATCGCTGCGCCGGCAGATCGGCATGGTGAGCCAGGACAGCTCGCTCCTGCACCGCTCGGTCCGGGCGAACATCCTCTACGGTCGCCCCGACGCGTCCGAGGCCGAGATGGTGCGCGCGGCGGAGCGTGCGGCGGCGGACCGGTTCATCGGGGACCTCAGGGATTCCCGTGGGCGGCAGGGCTTCGATGCGCAGGTCGGCGAACGGGGCGTGAAGCTATCGGGCGGGCAGCGGCAGCGGATCGCGCTGGCGCGGGTCATCCTGAAGGACGCGCCGATCCTGATCCTGGACGAGGCGACCTCGGCGCTCGACAGCGAGGTCGAGGCGGCGATCCAGGACTCGCTCTACGGCGTGATGCAGGGCAAGACGGTGATCGCCATCGCGCACCGGCTGTCGACCATCGCGCAGATGGACCGGATCGTGGTGCTCGACCGGGGCCGGATCGTCGAGGACGGGCCGCACGCCACGCTGCTGAAAACCGGCGGCATCTATGCCGAGCTCTGGGCGCGGCAGTCGGGCGGGTTCCTCGGGACCGAGGTCGCCTGAGACAGCGGGGGCGGCGGGCGATGGCCTGCCGCCCTTGACTCCTGCCCCCGCGCGGCGCCCGATGGCGGCAGGAGGACCACCCCATGCCCAATCCCCTGACCATCGCCCTGACCGCGCCCGGCATGATGGGTGCCGGCATCGGCGCCCGCCTCGCGCAGCATGGCTGCCGGGTCATCGTTCCGCTCGAAGACCGCTCACAGGCCAGCCGCGACCGTGCCAAGCGCGCCGGGATGCAGCACGCGCCGTGGGAAGAACTGGGGCAGGCCGACATGATCCTGTCGGTCGTCTCGCCCGAACACGCGGAGGCGACGGCCGAACTGATCGCAGTCAACAACCCGGGCTCCAGGGCGCTCTTCGCCGATCTGAACGCCATCACGCCGGACCGGGCGCGGCGCATCCAGACCATCGTCGAAGGCGCGGGGATGCGGTTTGCCGACGGCGGCATCATCGGCCCGCCGCCGGGCAACGGGGTCGATCCGGTGGTCTACCTGTCCGGCGCCGCGGCGGCAGATGCCGGCGGGCTCCGGGCCTATGGCCTGCGGACCGAGGTGCTGCACGGTCCGGTCGGTGAGGCCTCGGCGCTGAAGCTTTCCTATGCCGGGATCACCAAGGGACTGGCGGCGCTTGGCGCCACGATGATGCTCGCCGCCGCGCGGGCCGGTGTCGAGGAACAGTTGATGGCCGAACTGGCCGAGAGCCAGCCGGGCCTGTCGCAGGGCTTTGCCCGGTCGATCCCGGGCATGCTGCCCAAGTCGGGCCGCTGGGTCAGCGAGATGCACGAGATCGCCGCCTTCATCGGCGAGGGCCAGCCCGAGCACGGCATCTACCGCGCGGTGGCACAGCTCTACGAACGGCTCTGGGACGCGCATGGCTGCGACGGCGAAGAGGCCGAGGTGCTGCGCGAGCTGACCGGGGGACGGTGAGGGGGCTTTGGTCTTGGCGGGTGCGGGTGGGGTGGAACCCCGCCCCACAACACAGTCCGGCCCCGCGACGCCTCACTCCGTCAGGCAGTTGAAGTAGTACCGCCCGTTTTCCATGATCGCGCCCTCGATCACCTTCTCGAACCCGGGATAGAGCCTCCACCACGCCTCGAGCGCCCGGATGTAGGCGAGTGTCGCGCCATCATCGGTGCCGAAGCGTTCGCCCGGCATGACGATGGGAATGCCCGGCGGGTAGGGGATCACCCCGACGGCCGAGATCCGGCCGGCGAGGTCGTCGACCAGCACCAGTTCGCTCTGTCCCTTGATGAACCGCTGGTTGGCGGCGCGGGGCAGCAGGGCGGGTTCGGGCAGTTCCTCGTAGGCCAGGCTTTCCGCGGCCGAGATGTTGTGCTCGCGCATGTCGGCCCACATCTCATTCGCGAAATCACGCAGGCCCTTGCCGCCGTAGCGGTCCGGATCCATCGCGACGATGCCGGGCAGGGTCTCTTCTATCGGGGCATTGGCGTCGTAATCGCGCTTGAAGTCGATCAGCGCGTTGACCAGCGTGCCCCACTTGCCCTTGGTCACGCCCATCGAGAACAGGAACAGCACCATGTGCGGTGTCGTCCGCGACGGCACGATCCCGCGTTTCGAGATGTAGGCCGTCACCACGTCGCCGGGAATGCCCCAGTCCTCGAGCGATCCGTCCGGCGCCATGCCGGGGCAGAGCACGCCGTATTTCAGCGGATCGAGCATGCACCAGTCGTCGGGCAGGTGGTCGAAGCCGTGCCAGGCCTCGCCCGCCTTGAGCGTCCAGGCCGATTGTTCGCGCACCAGCAGCTCGACCGGGGCATCGGCGAAATCGTAGGTCTCGCCCGAGACGCTGTCGGTGACGCTGGGCGCGTTCCAGCTGTCGAAGAACCATTCGTCCTGCTCGGCATACTGCCGCCTGACCCGCATCACGGTCTGCCGGCAGCGCACGGCTTCCGAGATCGTATCCTCCAGCAGCGTTTCGCCCGCGCCGTGATCCATCATCGCCGCCGAGATCTCGTTCGAGGCGATCATCGGGTAGAACGGGGAGGTCGAGCTTTGAGCGCAGTAGGCCTCGTTGAAGGCGTGCTCCGAGATCGCGCCCTTGCCGTTGCGGACGTGGATGAAGGACGACTGCGACATTGCCGCCAGCATCTTGTGGGTCGAGTGCGTGACGAAGATCGTCGGCGCGTCCTCGGGGTGGTCGGCCGGGTCGCCGCGCAGCCCATAGTGGTCGGCATAGACCGGGTGGAACCGGGCATAGGCATACCATGCCTCGTCCAGGTGGATGCGGTCGGCGCTGTCCTTCAGCCGGTCCTCGACGCCGACGGAGTTGTAGCACATGCCGTCGTAGGTGCAGTTGGTGACGACCGCGTAGGCGGGGGTCTGGTCCTCGGCCTTGGCGGCGAAGGGGTTCGCCTTGATCCGGGCCTTGATCGACTTGGCGGTCATGTCGTCGGGATGGATCGGGCCGATCACGCCGTAGCGGTTGCGCTTGGCCTGAAGGAACACCGGCACCCCGCCGGACGCGATCAGCCCCTGTTCGATGGACTTGTGGCAGTTCCGGTCGCAGATCGCGATCTGCCCCTCGCCGACCGCGGCGGTAAAGATCGTGCGGTTGGAGCCGGAGGTGCCGTTCAGCATGCAGTAGCTCTGCTCGGCACCGAAGACGCGGGCGGCGTAGCGTTCGCTTTCGCCGATCGGCCCGGTGTGTTCAAGAAGCGAGCCGATGGCGGCGCGCTCGATGCCCATGTCGTTGCGGAACACCTCTTCGCCGTAGGTCTCCTTGAAGACGTGCCCGACGCGCGACCGGCTGTAGGCGACGCCGCCCTGGTGGCCGGGCGCGGCCCAAGGGTACTCGGCGTCCAGCCGGTATTCCATCAGCGTGCGGGTCAGCGGCGGCAGGAAGTTGTCGAGGTAATGCTCGAGCGCCAGCATGATCCGCTGGGCGATGAAGGGGGGATAGTCCTCGAGCGTCCAGACGTATTCATCGGCGCACTGGGCCAGGTCCACGACGTGCTCGGGCGGGATCGGCCGGTCGGCCAGCAGCACGATCGGCAAACGCGGATCGCGGCGCTTGATCTCGCGCATGAGCGACAGCACCTCGTCCGATGACGCCTCGTCCACGGCGGCATCGGTCCAGTCGATCATCACCAGGTGCACGGCGGGTTCCGAGAAGACGACAGACCGGGCGGCCTCGATGCTGTCGACGACCAGGGTTTCGAGCTCGTGTTCCTCGAGCGTGTCCAGGACCTCTTCCATCCGGCCGGCCGAGTAGCTTTCGGTCGGGTCGAACGGGTCGAGGTAGAGGATCTTGGAGGTGACGAACTGGCGGATGGAATTGAACATGGGGTGTTCCTTCACGTGTCAGGGCCGGCCGCACGGGCCGGCTCGGCGTGGCGCGCCCTCCCCGTCGGGGGAGGGCGCCCATGATCACTCGGTGGCGGCCGGTGCGGTCTCGCCAGTCTCGCCGCCCTCGGCGGGGGCGGTGGTGATGGTGCCGCTCGATGTGTCGGCACCGGTCCCGGTCACCTGATGCGGGCTCAGCCCGCCGAAGCCGCGTGGCGGGAACAGCCGGCCGGCGCCCTCCTGCTGCCGACGTTCGAGGATCTCCTGGATCTGCAGGTTGCGGTAGGCGCCCTGCAGTTCCGGGTAATCCTCGATCGAGGGTTCGTGGTGGAACGGCTGCCAGACCACCAGCAGGACGATCAGCGCGACGATCGCCACGATGATCCAGCTTTCCCAGAGGTGCTCCTGCCACTCGTCCTTGGAGTATTCCGGTTCCATGTCACATCTCCTTCGCGACAGGTTTCTGCGGCACAAGCTTGGACTTGCCGGACTGGTTGAAGGCGAACATCAGCGTGATGATTGTCACGAAGACGAAGGACCAGACCACCTGGCTGCTGTCCGATCCGACGATCGCCCAGGACGAATAGACCACGGCGATCACGATCACCGCGTTCCAGAACCAGCGGCTTGCGCCGAACTCCTTCTCGCCGAGGATCTTCAGCGAGGAGGCGGTGTAGATGTAGGGCAGCAGCGTCATGATGACCGCGATTGACGAGATCGCCGCGAACTGGTCCGCCGCGGTCGGAGAGATCGTCAGCAGGCAGATCACGGTCATCGCGACGGCGATGGCGATCAGGCCCGGTGCGGGCACGCCGATGGCGTTGGTCTTGGCGAAGAACTTCGGAAACAGCCCGTCATCCGCCGCCGCCTTGGCGGTCTGTCCGACCACCAGCGTCCAGCCGCCGAGCGAGCCGAGGCAGCCCGCCGCGGCGCAGATCGCCACGAGGTAGCCCGCCCAGGGGCCCAGCATGATCTCCCACGCGTCCGAGAAGGGCGCGGCCGAGGCCACCAGTTCCGCGTTCGGGATGATCCCCATGATCGCGGTCGAGGACAGGATGTAGGCCACTGCCGCGATGCCGACGCCGCCCAGGGTGGCGATCGGCACGTTCTTCTTGGGGTTCTTCACCGTCCCCGCGACCACGGCCGCGGTCTCGACCCCGAGGAAGGCCCAGAGCGTCACGTTCAGGATCGACTGGATGGCCGAGACGGTAGAGCCGCCCGACACGTTCCAGGCCGACATGTAGGTGTCGCCGCTGAACCAGAACCAGCCGAAGATCGCGGTGCCGAAGATCGGCAGGAAGACGAGCGAGGTGGTGTAGCTCTGCACCGTCGTCACCAGCTTCGGCCCGAGGATGTTGATGAAGGTGAAGAGCCAGATCACCCCGATGGCCGCGACGGCCGACAGGAAGGGCGTGTTGATGAACGGCAGGAAGTAGGCGAGGTAGCCGACCCCGATGATCGCCATGGCGATGTTGCCGGTCCAGCCCGCCAGCCAGTAGACCAGGTTGGTCTGGTAGCCCATGTAGTTGCCCAGGCCCTTCTTGACGTAGGCATAGGAGCCGCCCGCGCTGTCGTCGAACGAGGCGAACTTGGCATAGACGATGGCCAGCGACATGGCGCCGATGATCGTCACCACCCAGCCGTAGATCGCGACCCCGCCGACCGCCGCCAGGCTTGAGGGAAGGAGGAAGACCCCCGACCCCATGATGTTGCCGCAGACCATCAGCGTGGCGGCGACGACACCAACCGTTCTTCCATCTTCTGCCATCTTGTCCCTCTCTCTCTAGCCGGATTTGAGAACCAGAAGTCTGTATTGCCCCGCGTGCGCCTCGACGCCGTGGGTGTCGTGTTCAAAGCCGGGGAAGGCCTTGTCGAACTCCTGCAGCGACCGCAGGTAACCGATCACCGCGCCGTCGCTGTCCCCCGCGCGCTCGCCCGGCATCAGCAGCGGGATGCCCGGCGGATAGGGCACGACGCCGGTGGCGACGGTGCGCCCGGCAAGACCGTCGAGATCGACGTATTCGACCTCGTTCCGCACCAGCCGTTCGTAGGCCTCGACCGGCGGGAACTCGGGTTCCGGCAGGGTGGCAAAGGCCTCGGACATGAAACGGGTGGTCTGCAGTTCTGTCATGGCCGCGAACATCTCGTCGCAGAGATCGCGCAGGCCCATGGCGGCGTAGCGGTTGGGGTGCGACAGGACGAGGCTCGGCAGGCACTTGGCCAGCGGCGCGTTGCGGTCGTAATCGGCCTTGAAGTCGAGCATGCCGTTCAGGAGCGTGCTCCACTTGCCCTTGGTGATCCCGATGGAGAAGAGGAAGAGCACCGTGAAATCAGTGGTCTTCTCGTTCACCGTGCCGCGCTCGCCGAGGTAGGCGGTCAGAATCGCGGCCGGGATGCCGCTGTCGGCCAGCACGCCCGAGGGCGAGATGCCGGGCGTGTAGACCGAGACCTTGATCGGGTCGAGCAGGCACCAGCCGTCGTCCAGCCCCTCGAACCCGTGCCAGTCGTCGCCGGGGTTCAGGTGCCAGACCTCGGGATGGTCGGCGAGGTAGTCGGGCGCGGCCTCGTGGAACTTCTGCCGGCCGCCGTCCGGGGTGGAGACCTCGATGGGCTGCCAGCAGGTGAAGAACCAGCTGCCCTTGGCGGCGAAATCGTCATGCAGCCGGGCCACGCGCTGGCGGAAATGGATCGCCTCGAGGATGCTGTCGCGGGTCAGCCGTTCGCCATCGCGGTCCATCATCGCCGCCGACACGTCGCACGAGGCGATCACCGGATAGAGCGGCGAGGTCGAGGCATGCATCATGAAGCTTTCGTTGAAGCGGTCATGGTCGATGCTGTTCCGCCCGTCGCGGATGTGGATCATCGAGGCCTGGCTGAGCGCCGCCAGCAGCTTGTGCGTCGACTGGGTGGCAAAGACGGTCGGGCCGGAGTCGTCATGTTCGGCCGCCGCGCCGTGCATGGCGAAGCGGCCGGCGTAGAACGGATTGAACCGGGCATAGCCGTACCACGCCTCGTCGAAATGCAGGCGGTCGACATGGGCGCCCAGGATCTCCTCGACCCGGGCGACGTTGTAGCAGAGCCCGTCATAGGTCGAATTGGTGATGATCGCGTGCACCGGGTCGCGCTCGACCTCGTCGGTCAGCATCGCGTTGGCCGCGATGCTCTTGCGGATGTACTCCGGCGTCAGGCGCGACGGCGGGATCGGGCCGATGATGCCCATGCCGTTCCGAGACGGCACCATGTAGACCGGCGAGGCCCCCGACATGGTCATCGCGTGTTCGACCGACTTGTGGCAGTTGCGGTCGCAAAGCGCGATCTGGCCGCGCGTCACGCTCGACATCAGGATGACCCGGTTCGAGGTCGAGGAGCCGTTGGTCACGTAATAGGTCCGGTCCGATCCGAAGACCGTGGCGGCATAAGCTTCGCCCGCCCCGATGGGGCCGCTGTGATCGAGCAGCGAGCCAAGCGCCCCGACCGAGATCGACAGGTCGTTGCGCAGCAGGTTCTCGCCGAAGAACTCGAAGAACGCGCGCCCGGCAGGGGATTTGAGGAAGCCGGTGCCGCCGGTGTGGCCGGGGGTGTGCCAGCTGTATTCGTGCTGCCGGTTGAAGGCGACCATGGCGCCGAACATCGGCGGCAGCACCTTTTCGCGGTAGCGTTCGGCGGCGGCGATGATCCGGCCCGCCATGAATTCGGCCGTGTCCTCGAAGAGGTAGATGAAGTCGTCGCCCTTGGTCAGGATGTCGGCATCCAGGTCCTCGGCCCGCAGGTCGGTCGCAGCCAAGAAGATCGGGACATCCGCGTTCAGGTGCCGCACGCTGGTGAGGAAGCTGCGCAGGTCCTCGATGTCGGTGGCCTGGTCGATGGCCACGCAGATCACCTGGATCGAGAAGTCGAGCGCGACCTGTTCCGCGGCGTCGCTGAAACCGGCGGCTCGCGTCACGCGGGAAATCTCGTATCCGTCGAGGTTGCCGAGGATTTCGTCCATCCGCCCCCCAGCGGCCGGGGACATCGTGGCCGGAAGCGCGGCCAGAACGTGGAACGGTATCTTCACCTGATCCTCCTGCGCGGAGTCGGGCCCTCGAACAAACAGGTTCAAATCAAGAAATACCCCGGGCCCAATGCCCGGGTTAACCAAACGTTAAGTATAGGTAGCCCGGTGTTTTTGCCGGGTCTAGCTTTTTGTTTGCATAGCCAATTTTTCGCTTTTGCGCGGCTGGCCGGGCCTAGTCCTGCCCCGTGACCTTGGCCAGTGCGGGGAAGTATTCCGCCCCGAACCCCGCGGCGCGGGCGACCTGCAGTCGGCGTTCCGCCAGCTCTGCCCCCGGCGCCGCGATCCCCGCCTCGCGCGCGAGGTCGAGCGCATAGCTCACGTCCTTGAGCGCGTAGTCGGTGGGAAAGGCGCCTTCGGGGAAATCGCCGGGCAGCATCGCCTTCATCCCATGGTTGCGCAGGGCAAAGCTGTCGGCCGATCCCTTGGACAGCACGTCGAACAGCAGCTTGCCGTCCATCCCGGCCGCCTTGCCAAGTGCCAGCGCCTCGGACAGGGCGACGACGGTTTCGAAGAGCACCATGTTGTTGAGGATCTTGGCGACCTGCCCGCAGCCGACCGGCCCGCAGTGGGTCACATCGCTGGCGGCCAGGTTCAGCCAATGCAGCGCGCGGCGGTACTGCTCGGCCGTGCCGCCCACCATGATCGACAGCGTGCCCGCCTCGGCCGCGGCGCGGGTGCGGGCGACCGGTGCGTCGACCCATTCGATGCCCTTCGCCGCCATCGCCGCCGCAATCTCGCGCGTCAGGCCGACGGGGGCCGTGGTCATGTCGACCACCATCAGCCCGGCGCGCCCGGTCTCGATGATGCCGCCGGGGCCGCGGGCGACGCGGTCGAGCTCGGGCCCGCCGGGGAGCGACAGGAAAAGGATGTCGACCTCGGCCGCCATCGCCCCGACCGACGCGGCAGGGCGCGCGCCAAAGGCCTTGAGCCGCTCCATCGGTTCTGGCGAAAGGTCGAAGACCTGCGCCTTGGCGCCCGATTTCAGGATCATGTTGCGGCAGATGGGTTCGCCCATCACGCCGAGTCCGGCAAATCCGATGCTGTCCATGGTCCGCTCCTCCGTCCGTTTCAGCGGCAGCTAGGCAGAGGGCGCGGGCCAAGGCAACGGGGTTTCAGGCCTTTTCAGATGCGAGGTCGGCGAGGATCGGGCAGTCCGGCCGGGTGTCGCCGTGGCAGGCATGCACAAGCCCGCGCAGGGTGTCGCGCATCGACTGCAGTTCGGCGATCTTGGCTTCGATCTGGTCGAGGTGCGTCATCGCGATCTCGCGCACCTCGGCGCTGGTGCGGGCCTTGTCGTCGTAAAGCGCCAGCAGCGCACGGCATTCGTCGATCGAGAACCCCAGCGACCGGGCGCGGCCGAGGAAGGCCAGGGTATGGACCTCGCTGTCGGCATAGTCGCGGTAGCCGTTGTCCTTCCGGTCCGGCGCGATCAGACCGATCTCTTCGTAGTATCGGATCGTCTTGGCCGGCAGGCCGGTGCGGGTGGCGGCGTCCTTGATGTTCATCGGGGCCTCATTCGGCTGGGGCCGCGGCGGGCGCGGCCATGGCAGGTGTTGGATGCGCGGCTGCGGCCGGGCGCATGGCCCTGAGCCGGAGCGCGTTGCCGAGCACGAAGAGCGACGACAGCGCCATCGCCCCCGCCGCCAGCATCGGCGACAGCAGCAGGCCGGTCGCGGGATCGAGCACCCCGGCGGCGACCGGGATCAAAAGGGTGTTGTAGCCGAACGCCCAGAACAGGTTCTGCCGGATGTTCGCCATCACGCGGGCCGACACCGCGAGCGCGGTGACCACCGCCTCGGGATCTCCCGACATCAGCACGACGTCGGCGCTTTCGATGGCGATGTCGGTGCCGGTGCCCATGGCGATGCCGACGTCGGCGCGGGCCAGCGCCGGGGCGTCGTTGATCCCGTCGCCGACAAAGGCCGCGGGGCCGAGGTCCGCCTGCAGTGCGGCAATGGCCTCGGGCTTGTCGACGGGCAGCAGCTCGGCCCGCGCCTCGTCCAGCCCAAGCTCCCGCGCCACGGCGCGGGCGGTGGCGGCGGTGTCGCCGGTCAGCATGACGGTGCGGATGCCGCGTGCCCTGAGCGCAGAGATGGCAGCGCGGGCCGTCGGTTTCACCGGGTCCGCAACGCCGATCAGCGCCGCGGCGCGGCCGTCGATTGCGACGTAGAGCGGGGTGCGTCCCCGCGCGGCCAGCGCATCGGCCGCCGGGGTCAGCGCGTCGTGGTCGATCCCCTCGCGCGCCATCAGCCGCGCGGCGCCGATCAGGATCGCCCGGCCCTCGACGGTGGCGGACAGGCCGAAGCCCGGATCGGCCTGCATGTCGTGCGCCTGCGGCAGGGGGCTCGCGTCGCGGGCGGCGGCAGCCTCGACCACGGCGCGGGCGAGGGGGTGTTCCGATCCGGCCTCGGCGGCGGCGGCGAGGCGTAGCACCTCGGCCGCGTCGAACCCCGCGAGGACGTCGAGATCGGTCAGCGCCGGGCGCCCCTCGGTCAGGGTGCCGGTCTTGTCGAAGGCCACGGCCCGGACGCCCTGCAGCGATTGCAGCGCGTCGCCCCGGCGGAAGAGCACGCCAAGCGCGGCGGCCCGGCCGGTGCCCACCACGATCGAGGTCGGCGTCGCGAGCCCCATGGCGCAGGGGCAGGCGATGATGAGGACCGACACGGCGGCGGTGACGGCGAAGGGCAGGGAGGGGCCGAACACCAGCCAGGCGAGGAAGGTCAACGCGGCCAGACCCAGCACTACGGGCACGAACCACAGGGTGATCCGGTCGACCAGCGACTGGATCGGCAGGCGTGTGGCCTGCGCGTCCTCGACCATCGCGACGATCCGGGCCAGCGCGGTGTCGCGGCCCACCCGGTCGGCCCTGAGGCGAAGGGCGCCGTTGCGGTTGACGGTGCCGCCCGTGACGCTGTCACCCTCGGCCTTGGCGGCGGGGATCGGCTCACCGGTCAGCATGCTTTCGTCCACGTGGCTGCTGCCCGACAGAACGGTGCCGTCAACGGGGACAGTTTCGCCCGGACGCAGCAGGACGACATCGCCGACCGCCACGGCATCGATGGCGATCTCAAGCGGCTGGCCGTCGCGTTCGACGCGGGCGACCTGCGGGCGCAGGCCGATCAGCTTGCGGATCGCCTCGCCCGCGCGGCCCTTGGCCCGCGCTTCCAGCCAACGGCCCAGCAGGATCAGGACCACGATCACCGCCGCGGATTCGAAGTAGACCGCCTGCGCGCTGTCCGGCAGCAGCCCGGGGGCAAAGGTGACCACCGTCGAATAGCCCCAGGCGGCGAGGGTGCCGAGGGCGACGAGCGAATTCATCTCGGGCGCGCCGCGGAAGAGGGCAGGCAGGCCGAGGGTGTAGAAGCGGCGGCCGGGGCCGACGAGGATCGCGGTGGTCAGGACGAACTGGATGACCCGCCACGCCTGCATCCCGATGGTGCCGGCGATCCAGTGGTGCAGCGCGGGAAAGAGGTGGCCGCCCATCTCGCCCAGGAACACCGGCAGCGCCAGCAAAGCGGCAAGAAGGGTGGCCTGTTTCAGGGTCTCGGCCTCGGCCGCCTTGCGGTCGGCGGCGGGTGGCGTGTCGCCCTGCGGCCGGGCGGCGTATCCGGCGGCGGTGCTGGCGGCGGCGATGTCCACTGGCTGCACCGCGCCGTCGAGGTAGCGCACGCTGGCGCTGTCGGTGGCCAGGTTGACCTCGGCCGAAAGGACGCCGGGCACCGCCTCGAGCGCGCGGGTGACGCGACCGGCGCAGCTGGCGCAGGTCATCCCATCGACGATCAGCCGCGTCTCGGCCTGCCGGGCCGGATAGCCCGCGGTGGCCAGGGCGGCGCTGAGCGCGGCGGGGGAGGCGGGGGCGTCGAAGCGCACCCGCGCGGTTTCCGCGGCCAGGTTCACCACGGCCTCGGAGACGCCGTCGACGCCCGCCAGCGCCTTCAGCGCGCGGCCGGCGCATCCTGCGCAGCTCATGTTGTCGATGCCGAAGCTGAGGTCTGTCATGGGTCTTGTCCTTCCGTCACAGGGCGGGAGTCGGCCCTGCGACACATCACATAAGGGTTCCAGTCACTGGAAGGTCAAGAGCCCGTGCGGGGGTAATTGGCAATGGGCATTTGAAGGTCCGGAGTTGGCCGGCGGTCATTTCCGTTCGGAAAACCCGGCTGTGCGCGGCTGCCCGCGCGGAAGGGTTGCAATGCCGGACGGTTTGGGCTCAGCTTCCCGGAATTCGGCGCCGGAGGGGGAGGGCGCCCCGCAAGTCACTCAGAGGTATGCATGGCCGACGTCACCAGCCCCCCGTTCTTTGACGGGCACAACGACACCATTCTCAAGATCCTGATGGGCAAGGCGACCGTCCCGGACATCGTGCAGGGCTACGGGGCAGGCCACATCGACCTGCCGCGCGCGCGCAAGGGCGGCTTTGGCGGCGGTTTCTTCGCGATCTTCGTGCCCAGCCCGGCCGACAGTTCCGACCGGATGGAAAAGCTGAACGCCGGTGACTACGACCTTCCGCTGCCGGCCATGCTCGAACAGCCCGCCGCCCTCGAGTTCGTCAACCGCGGCTTCGAGGTCTTTGCCGACCTCGAAAGCGCCGGCGCGATCACCATCTGCCGAAGTGCGGGTGAAATCGCCGTCGCGCTGGAGGGCGAGACGATGGCCGCCGTTATGCACATCGAGGGCGCCGAGGCGATCGGCCCCGACCTGGCCGAACTCGAAGACCTTCATGCCCGGGGGCTGCGGTCGCTGGGCCCGGTCTGGTCGCGGCCGACGATCTTCGGAGAGGGCGTGCCGTTCCGATACCCTTCGACCGGCGATATCGGCAACGGGCTGACTGAGGCCGGCAAGCGGCTGGTCAAGGAATGCAACCGGCTGAAGATCATGATCGACCTCAGCCACCTGAACGAAAAGGGCATGGACGACGTCGCCGCGCTGTCGGACGCGCCGCTGGTCGCGACCCATTCCAACGCCTACGAGGTCTGCCCGCACGCGCGCAACCTGACCGACCGCCAGCTGGCCCAGATCGCCGAGAGCGACGGCATGGTCGGGATCAACCTCGCCTCGGGCTTCCTGCGGCCGGACGGACAGATGAACGGCGATTTCGAGCTTGACGTGCTGCTCCGTCATCTTGACCATCTGATCAAAAAGCTCGGAGAGGACCGTGTGGGCCTCGGTTCCGACTTCGACGGGGCGCTGGTGCCCAAGGGGATCGGGGATTGCGCGGGCCTGCCCAATTTGCGGGCAGCGATGACCGAACGCGGCGTCGACGCGCCGCTGATGACGAAACTGACCCACGGAAACTGGTTGCGCGTGCTGCGCAAAACGTGGGGTGAGTGATCGGCAAAAAGCCGACAGATGCAACCAAAAGGGAGTCTGCAAAATGAAACAATTCAAGAGCTTCACGTCGCTGGCGGTCACCGCCGCGCTGCTTGGCTCGGCCGCGCCGATGGCGATGGCCGCCACGCCGGACAACATGCTCGTGATCGCCAACCGGATCGATGACATCAAGACCTTCGACCCGGCCGAAAGCTTTGAATTCGCGGGCGCAGACGTCTCGCGGAACGTCTACGAGAAACTGGTCAACTTCGACCCGATGGACCTCGACGCCGGCTACGCGCCCGAGATCGCCGAAAGCTGGGAGCTGAGCCAGGACGGCAAGACGATCACCTTCAAGATCGCCGAAGGCCACGTCTTCTCGTCCGGCAACCCGGTGACCGGCAAGGACGTCGTCTATTCGCTGCAGCGGGCCGTCAAGCTCGACAAGACGCCGTCGTTCATCCTGACCCAGTTCGGCTTTACCGCCGACAACATCGAAGAGATGGTGCAGCTGGTCGACGACATGACCGTGTCGGTCACGCTCGACAAGCAGTACGCGCTTTCCTTCGTGCTGAACTGCCTGACCGCCACGATCGGCGGCATCGTGGACAGCGAGACCGTGATGGCCAACGAGGCCGATGGCGACATGGGCAACGAATGGCTGCGCACCAACTCCGCCGGCTCGGGCCCCTATATGGTCGCCCAGTGGAAGCCGAACGAAAGCGTCATGCTGGTTCTGAACGAGAACTACGGCGGCGAGGCTCCGGCGATGGAACGCGTCGTGGTGCAGCACATCCAGGAAAGCGCCACGCAGCGCCTGATGCTGGAACGCGGTGACATCGACGTCGCGCGCAACCTGTCGCCCGAGGACGTGGCGGGCCTGGCTTCGGTCGATGGCGTCAAGGTCGTCGACGAACTGCGCGGCCGCCTGATGTACTTCTCGGCCAACCAGAAGAACGAGATGCTGTCCGATCCCAAGGTGCTGGAAGCGCTGAAATACGCGACCGACTACCAGGGCATGGCCGACAGCTTCCTCAAGGGCCAGTACACCGTGCACCAGGCCTTCCTGCCGCTGACCTTCCTCGGCGCGCTCGAGGATCAGCCGTTCTCCTACGACATGGACGCCGCCAAGGCCGCGCTGGCCGAATCCGGCTTCCCGGACTGCGGCCCGATCAAGATCTCGGTGCGCGACGCGCAGGACCGCATGGACATCGGCCAGTCGCTGCAGAACACCTGGGGCGCCCTGGGCTGCGATGTCGAGCTGATCGTCGGCACCGGCGCGCAGACGCTGGATCGCTACCGTGCACGCGAGCATGACATCTACCTCGGCGCCTGGGGCCCGGACTATCCGGACCCGAACACCAACGCGGCCACCTTCGCCGAGAACCCGGACAATGCCGACGATTCCGGCAACACCGGCTACCTCGCCTGGCGGAACGCGTGGGATATCCCTGAAATGTCGAAGGAAACCCAGGCGGCGGTCGTCGAGAACGACACCGACAAGCGGGCCGAGATGTACAAGGAAATCCAGAAGGAGCACCAGATGGTCAGCCCCTTCGGCGTGATGTTCCAGCAGATCGAACAGAACGCGATGGCCGAAAACGTCGCGAACTTTGTCGCCGGTGGCGCAACGACAGCGGTTTCGTACTGGGTCATCACGAAGTAAGGGACCGCGACTCGAAACACAGCGAACGGGCGGCCAAGGTCGCCCGTTTCCATTACAGGGTGGGTGTTATGCTAGTAACTCTGACAGGCGGCGCCGCGCACAAGCGATGCCGCGCCATGGCGGGAGGCCTCCGATGAGCACCGCGACCACGGCCACGCGGCCGCTGATGCCGAAATGGCTCAAGAAGACGCTGGGCACGCTGGTGACGATCTCGATCACCCTGCTGGGCCTGCTCTTCGTTACCTTCATGATCGGCCGCGTGATGCCGATCGACCCCGTCCTCGCCGTGATCGGCGAACGCGCCAGCCAGGCGCAGTACGAGGCGGTCTACCAGGAGCTCGGGCTGGACAAGCCGCTCCTCGTCCAGTTCATCGGCTACATCGGTGACGTGCTGCAGGGCGACTTCGGGCGCTCCATCCGCACCGGCCAGCCGGTGGCCGAGGACATCAAGCGCGTCTTCCCCGCCACGCTGGAGCTCGCCACGCTCGGCACGTTGCTCGGCGTGGTCCTCGGCGTGCCGCTTGGCGTGCTGGCCGCCGTGCGCCGCGGGTCCTGGATCGACCAGACCGCGCGGTTCGTGGGCCTCATCGGCTACTCGATGCCGATCTTCTGGCTGGGCCTGATGGGCCTGCTGGTGTTCTACGGCATCCTCGGCTGGGTCGCGGGACCGGGCCGGGTCGACATCTTCTACGACGGGATCGTCGAACCGATCACCGGCATGCTCCTGCTCGACAGCGCGCTGCGCGGTGAATGGGACGTGTTCTGGAACGCCTTTTCCCACATCATCCTGCCGGCCTGCCTGCTGGGCTACTTCAGTCTGGCCTACATCAGCCGGATGACCCGCAGCTTCATGCTGGAACAGCTGTCGTCGGAATACGTGACCACCGCGCGGGTCAAGGGCCTGTCGGAATGGCAGGTGGTCTGGCGCCACGCCTTCCGCAACATCCGCATCCAGCTGATCACGGTGATCGCGCTCAGCTATGCCAACCTGCTCGAAGGCTCGGTCCTGACCGAGATCATCTTTGCCTGGCCCGGGATCGGCAGCTACATCACCGTCTCGCTCCTGGCCAACGACATGAATGCCGTGCTCGGCGGGACCGTCGTGATCGGCGTGATCTTCGTTCTGCTGAACCTGTTCTCCGATCTTCTCTACCGCTTCTTTGATCCGAGGTCGAAATGAACACCGCGACCGAACGCTCCACCCTCAAAGCGTGGCTGCTGGCCGAGGAACCGACCTCGCGCCGCCAGGCACGCGCCGCGTCGTTCTACCAGGGCTGGCTGACCATGCGGTCGAACTGGCTGACCATGATCGGCCTCGGCATCCTGGTTTTCCTGATCCTCTGCGCGATCTTCGCGCCGCTGCTGGCGACCAACGATCCCTTCGCGCAGGACCTGGCCAACCGGCTCAAGCCGCCGTTCTGGGAAGGCCACATCTTCGGCACCGACAGCCTCGGGCGCGACATTTACTCCCGGTTGCTCTACGGCGCGCGGATCTCGATCTACATCGTCCTGCTGGTGGCCGCCGTCGCGCCACTGGTCGGGCTGATGATCGGCACCATCGCGGGCTATGCCGGGGGCGTGACCGACACGATCCTGATGCGGATCACCGACATCTTCCTGGCCTTCCCGCGCCTCGTGCTGGCGCTGGCCTTCGTCGCCGCCCTCGGCGCCGGGATCGAGAATGCGGTGCTGGCCATCGCGCTGACCGCCTGGCCGCCCTACGCCCGGATCGCCCGGGCCGAGACGCTGACCATCCGCAATTCGGACTTCATCGCGGCCATCCGCCTGCAGGGGGCCGGTCCGATCCGGATCATCACCCGGCACATCTGGCCGCTCTGCATCTCGTCCCTGATCGTGCGCGTCACGCTCGACATGGCGGGGATCATCCTGACGGCCGCGGGCCTCGGCTTCCTCGGCCTCGGTGCGCAACCGCCCAGCCCGGAATGGGGCGCGATGGTTGCCGAGGGACGCAAGTACATCCTCGACTACTGGTGGGTTGCCACGATCCCGGGCCTCGCGATCTTCTCGCTGTCGCTCGCGTTCAACCTGATCGGCGACGGCCTGCGCGACGTGCTCGACCCGAAGGGGGGTGAATGATGACCGACAAGCTGATCGACGTCGAAAACCTCTGGGTCAAGTTCCCCACCCGCAGCGGCGAATTCGACGCCGTGCGCGGCATCTCGTTCTCGCTCGGCCGGGAACGGCTGGGGATCGTGGGCGAGTCGGGCTCGGGCAAGTCGATGACCGGCCGGGCCATCCTCAAGCTGATCCGCGCACCGGGCCGGATCGAGGCCGACAAGCTCGAGATGACCGGCATCGACGTGCTGAACGCCAGCGAAAAGCAGATGCGGTCGCTGCGCGGGCATCATGCCTCGATGATCATGCAGGACCCCAAGTTCTCGCTGAACCCGGTGATGACCGTGGGCCAGCAGATCATCGAGGCGCTGCAGACGCACGAAAAGGTGTCGACCAGGGTCGCCCGCCAGCGTGCACTTGAGATGCTGGATGCCGTGGCGATCCGGAACCCCGAACGGGTGATCGACCTCTACCCGCACGAGGTCTCGGGCGGGATGGGGCAGCGGATCATGATCGCCATGATGCTGATCCCGAACCCCGAGATCCTGATCGCGGACGAACCGACCTCGGCGCTGGACGTTTCGGTCCAGTTGCAGGTGCTGGAGATCATGAACAAGCTCGTCGCCGAACGCGGCATGGGCCTGATCTTTATCAGCCACGACCTGAACCTGGTGTCGAACTTCTGCGACCGGATCATCATCATGTATGCCGGCCGGATCGTCGAGGTCTGCGAGGCCGGCAAGCTGCACGAGGCGACGCATCCTTACACCCGCGGCCTGCTGAACGCCGTGCCCGACCTGCAATCGCCGCGCGACCGGCTGGAGATGCTGCAACGCGATCCCGCCTGGCGCGAGGCCCCTTCCGTGAGTGCCCGCCTATGACCGCGATCCAGATCGAGAACCTGAACGTCTGGTTCGGCGAAGGCCCCGACCGGAACGATGCGGTGAAGTCCGTATCCTGCACGGTGGCCGAGGGCGAGAGCTTCGGCCTCGTCGGCGAATCCGGCTCCGGCAAGTCAACCGTGCTGCGCGCGGTCACCGGGCTGGTGCCGACCTGGGAGGGGACCATCCGGATCAACGGCAAGACCCTCGGCCGCAAGCGCGACCGTGAGTTCTACAAGACCGTCCAGATGGTGTTTCAGGATCCCTACGCCTCGCTGCATCCGCGCATGACCGTCGACGCGGTGCTGTCCGAGGTGCTGCAGCTGCACGGGTTCAAGGACATCGACAGCCGCATCGACCGGCTGCTGCGCGACGTGGGTCTCGGCGCCGGCTTCCGCTTCCGCTACCCGCACCAACTTTCAGGCGGGCAACGCCAGCGTGTCGCCATTGCCCGGGCACTGGCGCCCGAGCCGCGGATCCTCTTGCTGGACGAACCGACCTCGGCACTCGACGTGTCGGTGCAGGCGGAGATCCTGAACCTGTTGACCGACCTGCGGGCCGAACGGGGCCTGACCTACGTGATGGTCAGCCACGACCTCGGCGTCGTCGGGCACATGTGCGGCCAGATCGCCGTCATGCAGCATGGCGAGGTGGTCGAGGAGCTGGGCGTCGCCAACATGCGCGAGCTCAAGGCCGAGCACGCCTACACCCGGCACCTCCTCGACAGCTCGCTGCGCTCGGTGCGCTGAGGCCGCGGGAGAGACGGCGCGCCGTCTTTCCCCTGGTCCCGTATCCTCGGGGGAATCGGCCCGAGGGGCCGATGGGGGGCAGACGGCCCCCCTCCGCCGCCGCCGCCGCAGGCGCGGCGGCAGGCATTCCTGGCACTGCATCATCGGAAAACGCGCGGAAGGCCTGTAAGCCGGATTCTGTTCCCCGGCCCGTCTCCGGGTGCCGGTTCGATGACCATTCCTCTGGACCCGCGGTTGCCCGCGGGCCTCAAGCTGCCAACCCGGACCTCGGGGGCAAGGCGCCCTGCGGCGGTATCGCATTGCTGCGACCGGCCCGCGCGAGGTCCCTATTCGGCATTGCTCCCGGTGGGGCTTGCCATGCCGGTCCGGTTGCCCGTCCCGCGGTGCGCTCTTACCGCACCGTTTCACCCTTACCCTGCAAGCAGGGCGGTCTGTTCTCTGTGGCGCTTTCCCTGGGGTTGCCCCCGCCGGGCGTTACCCGGCACCGTTGCCTTGTGGAGTCCGGACTTTCCTCGAAGGTTGCCCCCCGCGGCCATCCGGCCCTCCGCGCGACGGACCGCCTAGCCCGGAACGGCCTGCGCCGTCAACTCTGCCGCGCGGTTGCGTCGCGTGGATGCGGCTGGAACAGTTCCACCGGGTTGCCCGAGGGGTCGTAGACAAGGATCTGCCGCCCGCCCTTGCCCTCGACGATCTCGCCCGCCAGCCGGGCGCCGCCGGCGCCGAGCCGGGCCACCTCGGCGTCGAGGTCCTGCACCTGCAGCTGGAATCGGTTCCAGCCGCCCGGGGCCGGCACCTCGTCGGCGACGGTGGTTCCCGCCCCGCCCGTGCCGGGCGCGTTCAGCATCAGCCGCAGCGCCCCGCGTTCCAGCAGCGCAAAGCCGGGGCCCGGCCGCATCACCACCGTAAAGCCCAGCTGGTCGCAGTAAAAGGCCACCGCCGCGTCGACGTCGGTCACTATGTATCTCACGGCAATTCCGGTCATCTCGTCCTCCCGTCGCGGCGGAATTCCGTCATGGACGGCACCCACGCGATCCGTCATCATCCGCCGGCAAGGGAGAGCATACACCATGCGCAAGTTTCTCGTCGTCCTCGACGACAGCCGGGAATGCCTGAACGCGATGCGCTTTGCCGCCATGCGCGCCGCCAAGACCGGGGGCGGGGTGACCATCCTGTCGGTGATCGAACCCGAGGAGTTCAGCCACTGGATCGGCGTAGGCGAGGTGATGCGCGACGAGGCCCGCGAACGGATCGAAGCGCATTACGAGGTCTTTGCCAAGTGGATGCGCGACCGGCAGGGGGTCGATCCCGAACTGGTGATCCGCGAGGGCGAGCCGGTGCCTGAGATCCTCGGCCAGATCCGGGACGATCCCGAGATCGGCGTGCTGGTGCTGGGCGCGGGCACCGAGAAGAGCGGGCCCGGCCCGCTGGTCACCCAGCTGTCGAAGGGCGCGGGCACTCTGCCGATCCCGATCACCATCGTGCCGGGCGACATGTCCAAGGAAAAGCTCGAGGCGATCACCTGATGGCGCTGCGGGTCCTCTACCTTCACGGGGCAGGGGCCGCGCCGGGCGATGCGCCGTTCGACACGATCCGAACAATCCTCGGCCCGGCCGAGGTCGTCGCGCCGCAACTCGCCGATCCGGAGCCCGAGGCCTGGGCGACGGTGATCGCGGAGGCACTGGACGACCTGCCCGAGGATGCGATCCTGATCGGCCATTCGCTGGGCGCCTCGATGCTGCTGCAGGTGCTGGCCCGCCGTCGCCCGGTGCGGCGCGCGCCCGCGGTCTTTGCCTTTGCCAGCCCGTTCTGGGGGGCGCCGGGCTGGGATCACGCCGGGTTCGCCCTTCCCGAAGACCTTGGCGGGCTCGACGGCGTGGGCGAGATGTTCTTGTACCACGGCACCGCCGACACGGTTGTCGCGCCGGACCACGGCGACCGGTATGCCGCGCGGCTTGGCCGGGCGCGGGTGCGGCGGGTGGCGGGCGCGGACCACTGCTTTGAAGGGGCAGATCTTGCGGTGTTCGCCACGGACCTCCGCAAAATCCTCACTTAGAATGGTTCCAAAACTTGACAGCCGGGGGTGCGGGGCGCATATCTGTTGCCGCTAAACAAAGGGGCGTCTCAGATGTTCATTCAGACCGAATCCACCCCGAACCCCGCAACTCTCAAGTTCCTGCCGGGGCAGACCGTGCTGGACACCGGCACCGCCGATTTCCCGGCCGCCGAGGCCGCGGGCCAGTCGCCGCTGGCGCAGCGCCTGTTTGCCGTGCCGGGTGTGACCGGCGTGTTCTTCGGCACCGACTTCGTCACCGTGACCAAGGCCGAAGGCGTCGAGTGGGACCACATCAAGCCCGCGCTGCTCGGCGCGATCATGGAGCATTTCCAGTCCGGTGACCCGGTGATGGCGGGCGAGGGCGGCACCGCGTCGTCGGGCCATGCCGAGCACACCGGCGAGGACGGCGAGATCGTGACCCAGATCAAGGACCTGCTGGACACCCGGGTGCGCCCGGCGGTGGCCCAGGACGGCGGTGACATCACCTTCCACGGCTTTGATCGCGGCGTCGTCTACCTGCACATGCAGGGCGCCTGCGCCGGATGCCCGTCCTCGACCCTGACCCTGAAGATGGGGATCGAGAACCTGCTGCGTCATTACATCCCGGAAGTGACCGAGGTTCGGCCGGTTGCGGTCTGACACCCTGACACTCGGGTTCGACACGTCGGCCGCGCATTGCGCGGCCGCTGTCTTGTCCGGCGACCGGGTGCTGGCCGTAAGGGTCGAGGCCATGGGGCGCGGGCAGGCCGAACGGCTGTTCCCGCTGCTCGAAGAGATGCTGGCCGAAGCCGGGGTCGGCTGGGCCGATCTGGACCGGATCGGCTGTGGCACCGGGCCGGGCAATTTCACCGGCATCCGGATCTCGGTTTCCGCCGCCCGCGGCCTTGCGTTGTCTCTGGGCATTCCCGCCATCGGCGTGACCACGTTCGAGGCGATCCGCCACACCCATCCCGATGCCGCCGCCGCCGTGCCCGCGCCGCGCGACCAGGTCTATCTCTCGCGCCCCGGTGCAGCGCCCGCGCTGGTGCCGCTGGACCTGGCGGCCGACGCGACCCTGCCGCCGTCGCCGGCCGACCTGGCCCGCGCGGTGGCCGCCGTGGCCGCCACGGCGATGACCGATGGACTGGCGCCGCCCGCCCCGCTCTACCTGCGGGCCGCCGATGCCGCGCCGCCGCGCGATGCCCCGCCGGAGATCGTCGATGACGCCTGAGGTGATGGCCTCCATCCACGCCGAGTGCTTCGAGACCCCGCGCCCCTGGAGCGCGGTGGAGTTCGCCGCGATGCTGGCGGGCCCCGGCGCCTTTGCCGCGCTCGACGCCGAGGGGTTCGTGCTGGGCCGCGTGATCGCGGGCGAGGCCGAGCTGCTGACCATCGCTGTCCGGCCCGAGGTGCGGCGCACCGGGATCGGGCGCCGCCTGCTCGATCGGTTCGAGGCCGAGGCTCGGGCCGGGGGGGCCACCTACGCGTTTCTCGAGGTGGTCGAGGACAACGCCGCGGCGCTCGCGCTCTACCGCGGGGCGGGCTGGGCCGAGGCCGGGCGACGGCGCGGGTACTACAAGACGCCCGACGGCACGCGCCGCGACGCTGTCGTGATGGCCAAACCATTGGGCTGACGTTACGGTTTTCCCCGGCAAGACCCCGCAACTGCCCGATTTCCCTATTGACGGCGTTTCGCGGCATGGGCCTAACTTGACCATGTGATCAAACCGATCTGACTCCATAACGGCGTGGCGGGCAAAGTTCCCGCAACCCATCCAACCGGGAGACCATTATGACCCTGATGACGAAATTCCTCGGCGCTGCCGCCGCCATGGCCCTCTCTGCAGGCGCCGCGATGGCCGAGCCCGCGCTGATCTACGATCTCGGCGGCAAGTTCGACAAATCCTTCAACGAAGCGGCTTTCAACGGCGCAACGAAGTGGGCAGAAGAGAACGGCGGTTCGTTCCGCGACATCGAACTGCAGTCCGAAGCGCAGCGTGAACAGGCGCTTCGCCGCTTTGCCGAGGCTGGTCTGAACCCGGTCATCACCACCGGCTTCGCCTTCTCGACCCCGATCGCCAACGTCGCGGCCGACTATCCCGACACGAAGTTCGTGACCATCGACGGCTATGTCGACCCGGCCGAGCATCCGAACGTCCTGTCGATCCTGTTCTCCGAGCACGAAGGCTCCTACCTCGTCGGCATGCTGGCCGCGATGGCCTCGGAAGGCGGCACCATCGGGTTCGTCGGCGGCATGGACATCCCGCTGATCCGCAAGTTCGCCTGCGGCTATGCCCAGGGCGCCAAGGCGGTGAACGCCGATGCGACCGTGGTGTCGAACATGACCGGCACCACCCCCGCCGCCTGGAACGACCCGGTGAAGGGCTCGGAACTGGCCAAGGCACAGATCGGCCAGGGCGCGGGCGTGATCTACGCCGCCGCGGGCGGCACCGGTATCGGTGTGCTGCAGACCGCCGCGGACGAGGGCATCCTCTCGATCGGCGTGGACAGCAACCAGAACCACCTGCACCCGGGCAAGGTCCTGACCTCGATGCTGAAGCGCGTCGACGTGGCCGTGGCTGAATCGATGGCCGCCGGCGAGGACCTGGAAACGGGCGTGAAGGTGCTGGGCCTGGCCGAGGACGGCGTGGGCTACGCGCTCGACGACAACAATGCTTCGCTGATCACCGACGAGATGAAGGCGGCGGTCGAGGAAGCCAAGGCCAAGATCATCTCGGGCGAGATCGAGGTGCACGACTACACCACCGACAACTCCTGCCCGGCGCTGACGTTCTGATACCGCTGAAACGGGGCGGCCGACCGGCCGCCCCCAACACTTCTGGAGGCTGCGTGGCGCGCGGCCTCTGCCCTGTTTCACAGGAGCCAGCCACGCCATGACCGAGCAAGCCCCCGCCATCGAGCTCAAGGGTATCTCAAAGGCCTTCGGGCCGGTTCAGGCCAACAAGGACATCTCGATCCGCGTCATGCCGGGCACGATCCACGGGATCATCGGCGAAAACGGTGCGGGCAAGTCCACGTTGATGTCGATCCTCTACGGCTTCTACAAGGCCGACAAGGGCGAGATCTTCATCGCGGGCAAGAAGACCGAGATCCCCGACAGCCAGGCCGCGATCACCGCCGGGATCGGCATGGTGTTCCAGCACTTCAAGCTGGTCGAGAACTTCACCGTGGTCGAGAACGTGATCCTCGGCGCCGAGGATGGCGCGATGCTGCGCCCGTCGATCGCCAAGGCCCGCAAGTCGCTGAAATCGCTGGCCGAGGAATACGAGTTGAACGTCGATCCGGACGCTCTGATCGAACATCTCTCGGTCGGACACCAGCAGCGGGTCGAGATCCTCAAGGCGCTCTACCGGCAGGCCGACATCCTGATCCTGGACGAACCGACCGGCGTGCTGACGCCGGCCGAGGCCGACCACCTGTTCCGTATCCTCGACAACCTCAGGGCCGAGGGCAAGACGATCATCCTGATCACCCACAAGCTGCGCGAGATCATGGAGATCACCGACACCGTCTCGGTCATGCGCCGGGGCGAGATGACGGCGACCGTCAAGACCGCCGAGACCAGCCCCGAGCAGCTCGCCGAGCTCATGGTCGGGCGCAAGGTGCTGCTGCGGGTCGACAAGAAACCGGCGACGCCGGGCGACGTGGTGCTGTCGGTCAAGGACCTCAAGGTCACCGACGACAAGGGCGTGCAGCGGGTCAAGGGCGTCAGCTTCGACATCCGCGCGGGCGAGATCCTTGGCATTGCGGGCGTCGCCGGCAACGGCCAGTCCGAGTTGATGGAAGTGCTGGGCGGCATCACCACAGGCACCGGCACGATCACCGTGAACGGGCAGCCGCTGGCGCTGTCGGGCCACGGAAGCGACGGCGCGGCGCGGCGCGCCCGGTCCATCGCGCACGTGCCCGAGGACCGGCAGCGCGAAGGTCTGATCATGGACTACGCCGCGTGGGAGAACGCGATCTTCGGCTATCACCGCGATCCCAAGTGGCAGAGCGGCCCGCTGATGAACAACCGCGCCATCCAGCAGGAGGCGCAGGGCAAGATGGAACGCTTCGACGTCCGTCCGCCCGATCCAAAACTGGCGGCCAAGAACTTCTCGGGCGGGAACCAGCAGAAGATCGTGCTGGCGCGCGAGATCGAGCAGTCGCCCGACCTGCTGCTGGTCGGCCAGCCGACCCGCGGCGTGGACATCGGCGCGATCGAATTCATCCACCAGGAAATCGTCCGCCTGCGCGACCAGGGCAAGGCGATCCTGCTGGTGTCGGTCGAACTGGACGAGATCATGTCGCTGAGCGATCGGATCGCGGTGATGTTCGATGGCCAGATCATGGGCGTCCGCGACCCGGGCGCGACCGACGAACGCGAGCTGGGCCTGCTGATGGCCGGGATCGAGGGCGAGCCAGACGGCGAAGCCTGGAAGGCCGTGGACGCACAGATGGAAAAGAAAGACGCCGCAGAGGCGCGGGAAGCGGGGGACGCATGACGATCGCGTTTGATCACGGGGCATCGACCCGCCGGAGGGCTGCCTGATGGAACGGATGCCCGCCTGGGCCGACGTGGTCCTGATCCCGCTCATCTCGCTCCTGCTTGCGGCGATCCTGTCGGCGCTGGTGATCCTCGCCATCGGCGAGAACCCGATCGAGGCGTTCCAGCTGATGGTCGACGGCGCGCTGATGCGGTCGTCGGGCTGGGGCTACACGCTCTACTACGCCACCAACTTCATTTTCACAGGCCTTGCCGTGGCGGTCGCGTTCCACGCGCGGCTCTTCAACATCGGCGGCGAAGGCCAGGCAATGCTGGGCGGCCTGGGCGTGGCGCTGGCCTGTCTCTACATTCCCTGGCCGCACTGGACGCTCGCGCTGCTCGGCGCGTCGGTCGGCGCGGCGCTCTTCGGGGCGGCCTGGGCCTTCATCCCGGCCTACCTGCAGGCGAAGCGCGGCAGCCACATCGTGATCACCACGATCATGTTCAACTTCATCGCCGCCGCACTGCTGAACTATGTCCTCGTCAGCCTGTTGCGCCCGGTCGGATCGATGGACCCGGCCACCGCACCGTTCCCCGCGGCGACGCACCTGCCGACCTTCCAGGACATGTTCTCGAGCGCCGAGAACCCGATGTTCCGCGGCGCGCCGGCCAACATCACCTTCTTCATCGCGCTGGCCGCCTGCCTTTTCGTCTGGTTGCTGATCTGGCGCTCCAAGCTCGGCTACGAGATCCGCGCCCTCGGCCATTCCGAAAGCGCGGCCAGGTACGCGGGCATCTCGCCGGTACGGATCATCATCGTGGCGATGCTGATCTCGGGCGCCCTGGCGGGCATGATGGGGGTGAACACCACCCAGGGCGAGGCCGAGCGCCTGGTCCTGAACTCGACCGAGGGCGCGGGCTTCATCGGGATCGCGGTGGCGCTGATGGGGCGCAACCATCCCGTCGGCGTGCTGCTGGCCGCGCTGCTCTTCGGCTTCCTCTACCAGGGCGGGGCCGAGCTGGCGCTCTGGACGAATATCCCGCGCGAGCTGATCGTCGTGATCCAGGCGCTGGTGATCCTGTTCACCGGGGCGCTCGACAACATGGTGCGGATGCCGCTGGAACGCATGTTCATGGCGATGAACCGGAAGGGGGCCTGAGCATGGAGTACCTGCACGGGTTCCTCACGGCCTACACGATCCTGCTGGTGGCCGTGCTGTCGCCGGGACCGGCGGTGGCGATGCTGCTCGGCATCGCGCTATCGCGCGGGCGCGGATCGGCGGTGGTGGCCTCGGTCGGGGTGGCGGCCGGTGCCTGCACCCTGGCGCTCTTGACGCTGGCCGGTGTCGGCGTGTTGATGCAACAGGCCGCCTGGGCGGTGACCGTGCTGCGCCTGGTCGGCGCGGCCTACCTGATGTGGCTCGCGGTCGGGGCCTTCCGCAAGGCGGCAAATCCACCGGAGATCAGCCCGGCCGAAATGCCGCCGCTGTCGCGGCCGCGCGCCTTCATGACCGGCTACCTTCTGCAGATCACCAATCCCAAGGCCATCGTGTTCTGGATCGCAATCGCTTCGGTCGGGGCAACCGCCGGGGCACCTGCGCCCGTCGTTGTGGCGTTCCTGGCCGGGGCCTTCGCGATCTCGCTCGCCGGGCACATGGGCTATGCGTTGCTGCTCTCGGCCAGCCCGATCCGCGCGCTCTACCTCAGGGCGCGTCGCGGGGTCGAGGCGACGCTGGGCTGCCTCTTCACCTTTTTCGCCTTCCGGCTCGCGACGGCGAGGAGCTGACCATGGATTTCGCAACCCTCCTCCAACTGCTCGACAGCACCATCCGCCTCGGCACGCCGCTGCTCTTTGCCTGTCTCGCCGGCCTCTTCTCGGAACGCGCGGGCGTGGTCGACATCGGGCTCGAGGGCAAGATGCTGATCTCGGCCTTCTTCTCGGCCGCGGTCGCCTACATGACGGGGTCGGTCTGGATCGGCCTGCTGGCCGGCATCGCCTCGTCCATCGCGCTGTCGCTGGTGCATGGCCTTGCCTCGATCACGTTCCGGGGCAACCAGCTGATCTCGGGCGTGGCAATCAACTTCCTCGCCGCAGGCACGACCGTGCTTATCGCGCAGGACTGGTTCAGCCAGGGCGGCCGCACGCCGTCGCTGACTGGCGGCGCGCGGTTCAGCCCGATCACCCTGCCGGGGGCCGAGGCGCTGCGTGACGTGCCGGTGATCGGGCCGATCTACTACGACCTGATCTCGGGGCACACGATCCTTGTCTACCTCGCCTTCCTCTGCGTGCCGCTGACGGCCTGGGTGCTCTATTCCACCCGCTTCGGCCTGCGGCTGCGCGCGGTCGGTGAGAACCCGGCCGCCGTGGACACCGCCGGTATCTCGGTCGTCGGGCTGCGCTATGCGGCGGTGGTGATCTGCGGCGTGCTGACCGGGCTCTCGGGCGCCTACCTTGCCACCTCGCTGCAGGCGGGCTTTGTCAAGGACATGTCGGCAGGCCGCGGCTACATCGCGCTGGCGGCGCTGATCTTTGCCAAGTGGCGGCCGTGGTACGCGCTCTTTTCCTGCATGCTCTTCGGCTTCCTGCAGGCGCTCGCCCTGCGCCCCGACCTGATCGAGAAAGTGATCGGCGTGAAGGTGCAGGTGCAGCTACTTGACGCCATGCCCTACATCCTGACGGTGGTGATCCTGGCCGGCTTTGTCGGCAAGGCGATCCCGCCACGGGCGGGCGGGGAGCCCTATGTGAAGGAACGATGACGACCGGTCGCCGTCCCGCGTGGGGCGGCGGCCACCATCGCCGCTCGAAGCGCGGACAGCCGCGTCATCGGCGTTGCGGCAGCGCAGAAATCCTGACTAGGTAGGGCCATGCAGATCTACCTTCCGATAGCCGAAGTCTCCGTGAATTTCTTCATGCTGCTTGGCATCGGCGGGCTGGTGGGGGTTCTGTCGGGCATGTTCGGCGTCGGCGGCGGGTTCCTGATCACGCCGCTCCTTTTCTTTACCGGGATCCCGGCTGCGGTGGCCGTGGCGACCAGCGCCAACCAGATCGTCGCCTCGTCCTTCTCGGGCCTCCTGGCGCACCTCAGGCGCAAGACGGTGGATATCCGGATGGGGACGATGCTGCTGGTCGGCGGCCTCGCCGGGTCGGCCCTGGGGGTCTACATCTTTGCCCTCCTGACGGAGCTGGGGCAGGTCGAGCTGCTGGTGCAGCTATGCTATGTCGTCTTCCTTGGCATCGTCGGCGCGCTGATGCTGGTGGAAAGCCTGCGGGCGCTTCGTCGCGCACGGGGTCAGCCGGTGCCGTCACGCCCCAGGCGGCAGCGGAACTGGGTGCATACCTGGCCCCTGAAGATGCGGTTCCGGACCTCACAGCTCTACATCTCGACCATTCCGGTGGTGCTGATCGGTGCCTCGGTCGGGTTGCTGGCGGCGATCATGGGGGTTGGTGGCGGGTTCATCATGGTGCCGGCGATGATCTACATCCTCGGGATGCCGACCAAGGTGGTGGTGGGCACCTCGCTCTTCCAGATCATCTTTGTCACCGCCTTCACCACCCTGCTGCACGCGGTCACCAACCACACGGTCGACATGATGCTGGCGGTGATCCTGATCATCGGCGGCGTGATCGGCGCGCAGGTCGGCACCCAGATCGGCACCCGGCTCAAGGCCGAGCAGCTGCGCGTCCTGCTGGCAAGCCTCGTGCTGCTGGTCTGCGGCAAGCTGGCGCTCGACCTCGTGCTGCGGCCGGACGAGCTTTACGTGATCGGCGGGGTGGGCGGATGATCCGGGCGCTGCTGGCATGGCTGGTCGTCTGGGTTGCGCTGCCGGCGGCGGCGCAGGAGGAAAGCGTCGTGCTCGGCATGTCGCAGAACCGGGTGCAGATCACCGCGCGGTTCGACGGGTCCGAGATCCTGATCTTTGGTGCGGTCAAGCGCGAGACGCCGATCCCGGATACGCCGCTGGACGTGGTGATCACCGTGGCGGGGCCGTCGATGCCGGTCACCGTGCACCGCAAGGACCGCCGTTTCGGCATCTGGGTGAACGCCGAGTTGGTCGAGATCGACCATGCCCCCAGCTTCTACGCGGTTGCGACCAGCGGCCCGGTCGACGAGGTGCTCAGCCACACCGAGGACCTGCGCCACCAGGTGACGGTGCCGCGCGCCGTCCGGTCGGTGGGGTCGGGGGCCGAGGATCCGATTTCCTTCACCGTCGCGCTGATCCGCATCCGCCGCGCGGACGGGACCTACCAGACCCTGCCCAACACGGTCGAAATCGACCAGCAGACGCTTTTCGACACCAACATCGCGCTGCCGTCCAACCTGATCGAGGGCAGCTATGCGGTGCGCGTCTTCCTGATGCGCGAAGGCCGGGTGGTGTCGGATTTCGAGACCGCGATCGAGGTGCGCAAGGCCGGGCTGGAACGCTGGATCTACAACCTCGCGCAGGAAAACGCGCTGATCTACGGCATCCTGTCGCTGATCATCGCCGTCGCCGCGGGCTGGGCCGCCTCGGCGGCGTTCCGGGCGATCCGGGGGTAGGGCGGGGCAAAGCCTTCGCCGCGGGCATTCACGCCGTCAGCCCCGCCGCTTGTCGCCGCCGATCCAGACCGACCGCACCGCCCGGTCGTCGCCCAGCATGATGGTGGCAAAGACCCGTTCCCAGACATCCTCGGCCCGGGCCGCGCGCTGCGCAATGGCGGGGGTCGAGGCGAGGTCGAGCGCGATGATGTCGGCCTCCATCCCCGGTTTCAGCGATCCGATCCGGTCCGCCATCCGCATGGCCTGCGCCGACCCTTCCGTCGCCAGCCACAGGAGTTGGGCGGCGTGCAGGGGCGTGCCGCGCAACTGCCCGACCTCGTAGGCCGCTGCCATCGTGCGCAGCATCGAGAACGACGATCCGCCGCCGGTGTCGGTGGCAAGGCCCACGATCTGCCCCGCCGCCTTGAGCCCGGCCATGTCGAAGAGGCCCGAGCCGATGAAGGTGTTCGAGGTGGGGCAGTGGATCATCGATGCCCCGCTGTCGCGCAGGCGCTCCCGTTCCCGGTCCTCGAGGTGGATCGCGTGACCGAAGAGCGCGCCGGGCCCGATCAGCCCGTGCGCCTCGTAGGTGTCGAGGTAGTCGCGCTGGTCGGGGCAGAGCGCTCGCACCCAGGCGATCTCGTCCAGCTGTTCAGACAGGTGCGTCTGCATCAGGCAGTCGGGATGTTCGGCCCAGAGCGCACCGAGCGCGGCCAGCTGATCTTCGGTCGAGGTCGGGGTGAAGCGCGGCGTCACGGCATAAGTGATCCGCCCGCGCCCGTGCCATTTCGCAATCAGCGCCTTGCTGTCGTCATAGGCCGATTGCGCGGTGTCGCGCAGTCCCTCGGGCGCGTTGCGGTCCATGCAGGTCTTGCCGCCCGCGACGCGCTGGCCACGACGGTCCGCCTCGGCAAAGAACGCCTCAACGCTTTCGGGGTGGATCGTGCAGTACGAGCACATCGTCGTCGTGCCCTCGGCCAGCGTCAGGTCGAAATAGCGCGCGGCGGTCTCGGCGGCATAGGCCGGATCGGCAAAGCGCATCTCTTCGGGGAAGGTGTAGGTGTTCAGCCAGTCAATCAGCCGCTTGCCCCAGGACGCGATGATGGCCGTCTGGGGATAGTGCACGTGGGCGTCGATGAAACCTGGCAGGATCAGCGCATCGCCCATGTCCTCGACCACGGCACCCGGGTGGTCAGCACGCAGGGCGGCGGCGGACCCGACCGCCGCGATCAGGCCATCGCGGACCAGAACGGCACCGGCGCTGTCGATCTGCGCCGCCTCGGCCGCAGGCATGGCAAAGGGGTCGGCGGCATAGCTCAGCACCTGTCCGCAAATCAGCCGTTCGTTCATCCGCACTCTCCTGAAGACCCGGATCAAACTATCCTGCCGTGCACCCGGCGTAAATCGCCGCCCGGCCATTGTCGCGCGGGGGAAACGCCCTCTATGGTGCGGGCAAAGCGGCAAGGGGCAGAAGATGGACGAAGACGCCGACAAAGGCCCGGTTGAGGAAATCGAGGACGCGCTGGACGAAGACGCCTACGCGATCGACCGGCGCACGGTTGCCGCGATTCTCTATGCCGTCGACGTGGGTGACCGCGAGAAGCTGATCGAGCTGATGGAGCCACTGCACGCGGCCGACATCGCCGACCTTCTCGAACAGATCAACGCCTACGACCGGCGCCGCCTGGTCGAGCTTTACGACAAGGAATTCGACGGCGAGATCCTGTCGGAACTGGACGACAGCGTCCGGGAAGAGGTGATCAGCCTGCTCTCGCCCGAGGTGCTGAGCGAAGCGGTCCGCGAGCTCGATTCCGATGACGTGGTCGACCTGCTCGAATACCTCGAGGAGCCGCAGCAGGAGCAGATCCTCGAAGCGCTGGAGCTGAGCGACCGGGTCGCCGTCGAGCAGGCGCTGACCTATCCCGAGGAATCCGCCGGCCGCCTGATGCAGCGCGAGGTGGTCGCGGTGCCGGAACACTGGACCGTGGGCGAAACCATCGACTTCATGCGCGCCCGCGACGACCTGCCGGACCAGTTCTACCACGTGATCCTTGTCGATCCGCGGATGAAGCCCGCCGGCCATGTCGCGCTTGGCAAGCTCATGGCCTCGCCCCGCGCGCGGCCTTTGACCGAGATCCTCGAACCGTCGTTCCGCACCATCCCCGCCGACCAGGACGAGGGTGACGTGGCCTATGCCTTCAACCAGTACCACCTGATCTCGGCCCCCGTGGTCGATGACAACGAGCGGCTGGTCGGCGTCATCACCATCGACGACGCGATGATCGTGCTGGACGAGGAACACGAAGAGGACATCCTGCGCCTCGCCGGTGTGGGCGAGGACAGTTCGCTGTCGGATTCGGTCCTGTCGACGACGCAGCGCCGCTTTCCCTGGCTGTCGGTGAACCTTTTCACCGCGATGATCGCCGCCACGGTGATCTCGCTCTTCGAGGAAACGATCTCGGCCTTCGTGGCGCTGGCCGTGCTGATGCCGATCGTCGCCTCGATGGGCGGCAACGCCGGGACACAGACGCTGACCGTCGCCGTGCGCTCGATCGCGACGCGCGACCTGACCGGCGCCAACGTCATGCGGGTCATCCGGCGCGAGGTGCTGGTGGGCCTTCTGAACGGCATCGGGTTTGCGATCGTGATGGGGACGCTGGCGGCGATCTGGAGCGGGTCGATGATCGTCGGTGCCGTGCTCGGCGCGGCGATGGTGATCAACCTCGTCGTCGCGGGGTTTGCGGGAACGGTGGTCCCGGTGACGCTCGAGAAGCTGGGCGTCGACCCGGCGCTGGCCTCGGGCACCTTCGTGACAACGACAACTGACGTGATCGGCTTCTTCGCATTCCTCGGGCTGGCGACGCTGGCGTTGACCTGAGGCGTTACCAGACGACCGGGTGTGTCTCGCCGGTCTGGACCTGCACGAAGCCTTGGGGCGCGTGCTCGGACGGCGCGACAAGGTTCCAGCGCCAGGGCGAACAGGTGAGCGTGGCAAAGGCCAGCCGTTCGGGGAAGCCCGGGGCCCAGCGGGGGTGGAAGCTTTCCTCGAACATCCAGTCGACCTTTTCGCCGGCGGCGTAGAGGGCGGCCATGTCTGCGGCCAGCGCCTCCGCCGGGCGCGCGGTCATCAGGCCCGCGATTTCGTAGGGGACCATGGCCGTCACCTTGCCCCTATGGACGAGGACCCAGCCGCCATTCATGCTGGCGCAGGTGTTGACCGCCAGCGCCATCGCGGCGTCCGAAGACCCGGCGCACCAGATGTTATGCTTGTCATGCGCCATCGAGCAGCAGAGGGCGGTGTCAGCGTCCCGCGGCCCGCAGCCGAGCCAGAACATCTTGGACACCGCGGCGGTGCCGGAATAGCGGTCGACGATGGCGAACTTGGTGATGTTGCGCTCCGCGTCGCGTTGCACGGCGCCGTCTGTCACAGGCAGATCAAAGGTCAGGAAATCGTCGGTCCAGTGGAAGGGGCGGATCACGGCGGCCTGCATCGTCTCGCGGCCCGGTGTGGCGGGGATGGCGAAATCCCCGGCCGTCAGGTCGCGCCCGATGTTGACCGTCTGCCGCGCCCAATCGGGCCAGTCGATTTTTGGCACCTCGAGGAGGTAGTCGGTACCCGTCGCGGCATGGCGGCCGTCGGCCCAGACCTCGGCAATCTCGAAGCGCGTCACATCCGACAGCAGCACGAGGTCCGCGAAGCGCCCCGGCGCGATGGAGCCGACCCAGGGCGTCAGCCGCATGTGCCGCGCCGGGTTGATCGTGGCGAGCTGGATGGCCGTCTCGGGCGAGAGCCCCGCGTCGATGGCCATCCGCACGTTGCGGTCGGTGGCGCCGGTCGCCAGCACCTCCTGCGCCGGGCGGTCGTCGGTGGCAAGCGCGACCTGGCTCCAGTCCTTTAGCCCGCGTTCCAGCAGGCCGGTGACGATCTCGGCCCCGGTGTGGATGCGGATCTCGACGAAGAGGCCGGATTGCAGCTTGTCGAAGGCCTCTTCCGCCGTCCAGGCCTCGTGATCCGACGCGATGCCGGAGGCGGCGAAGGCATTGATGTTGGGCAGGTCGCGGATGCCCGCCGCGTGCCCTTCGACCACGGCGCGGGCGTTCCACGTGGCTTCGATCATCGACCAGAGCCGGGGATGGGCGGGGTTGTCGCGGTCGCGGACGGCGGGCCAGTCCATCACCTCGTCAAGGCCGGCGGTCATCAGGCTCTCGGTCAGGAAGCGGGTCTGATCGACCCCGTCGAGATGAGCGCCGTGTTCCCATGCGGTCGGCGGAACGGCGGAGCCGGGCAGGGGAAGATCTTGAGCGGCGACCCGGCGCGGCGCGGGGCGAGCCAGAAGTCGAGCGTGCGGTCGGGGACGACGTTCGAGAACTCGTGGCTTGCCTCGCAGGTCCAGGTGTTGCCGCGCGGGATGACCAGAGCGGCCTCGTACTCCGGCGTGACGTGGGAGCTTTCGATGTGCTTGTGCACCTCGCCCAGGCCCGGGACGGCTGCGAGGTCGGGCTTCTCGACAATCTCCGACGCGGTGCCGGGGAAGGAGCCGCGCGGCCCGACATAGGCGATGCGGCCGTTCAGGATCGCGATCTCGACATCCTCGCGCCAGAGGGCGGAGTTGGTGTCGAGCAGCCGCCCGACCCGCATCAGCGTGTCGGCGGGGCGGCGGCCGAGGGCCACGTCGATCAGGTCGCGGCGGATCGCGGCTTCGGATGCGGCGGTGATCTCGGTCATGTCCAGCCCTCAGGGGTTTTCGTCAGGATCGGCGTGGCGAAGGCGCCGACCACCGGGGTCGCGCCGACCTTCTCCCGCCAGCCCTCGCCCTGCAGCATCGCCGCGCCGATGGCAACCGGGGCGATGCCCGCGAGGTCCATCAGGCGGAGGGTCGAGGCGATGGAGGCGCCGGTGGAGAGGACGTCATCGACCACCGCGACGCGGGTATCCTCCAGCAAGGGCAGCATACGTGGGTCGACATAGAGCCGCTTGCCGCCGCCGGGTGTGGTGATCGACCTCAGTTCGACCGACAGATCCTCGTCGTACCAGAATTTCCGGCTGGTCCCGAGCGGCACCATGCGGGCGTGGCCGAGGCGGCGGGCCACGGCCTCGGCCAGCGTCAGGCCGAGGGTCGGGACACCGACGATGACCTCGGGGGCGTGGGGGCGCAGGCCGTCCGCCACCGCGTCGGCGAGGGCGTCGAGAACGCTGAAACTCGCCTGGTTGACGATCAGAGAGGCGACGCCGCGCCCGTCCGCCAGCACCCGGATCGGCAGGAGAAGCTGATGCGCGCCGAAGGGGACGGCAAACGTCTCGCCATCCGGCTGCACGCCCGGGGTCAGATCGTCATGCAGGTGCTGCCAGACGTCGGTTCTCATGGGCGCGGCTCCTTGTCATTCGGGGCGGCGGGCGTAGGGTCTGCGCAGCATTCCGAGGAGCCGACATGACAGACATGGACCCCGCCACCCTGGCCGATCTCACCGCGCTCCGCCGCGATTTCCACGCCCACCCCGAGCTGGGGTTCGAGGAAGAGCGGACCAGCGCCATCGTCGCCGAACGGCTGGCGGCGGCGGGGATCGAGGTGACACGCGGGCTGGGCGGCACCGGCGTGGTCGGCACGCTGCGCCGCGGGTCGGGCAACCGGGCGGTGCTCCTGCGCGCCGACATGGACGCGCTGGCGATGCCGGAGGAGACGGGGCTCGACTACGCCTCGACGGTCCCGGGCAAGATGCATGCCTGCGGCCATGACGGGCACACGGTCATGCTGCTCGGCGCGGCCGAGGCGCTGGCGAAGGACGGCGAGTTCTTTGGGACGGTGCATTTTGTCTTTCAGCCCGCCGAGGAAGGGCGCGGCGGCGGGGCGAAGATGGTCGCGGACGGGTTCTTCGAGCAATTCCCGGTCGATGCGGCCTACGGGTTGCACAACATGCCCGGGCTGGACCTGGGCGTGGTGGCGGCCGTCGAAGGGCCGCAGTTGGCTAGCTCTGACAGCTGGGAGGTGCGGTTCCGCGGTGTGGGTTCGCATGGCGCCAAGCCGCACCAGGGGCGCGACGCGGTGACGGCGGCGGGGGTCTTCCTCGCGCAGGTGCACGGCATCGTCGCGCGCGAGGTCGATCCTCTGGAACCGGCGGTCATCTCCGCCTGTGCGCTCGAGGCGGGCAGTTTCCAGGCGCTGAACGTGATCCCGGATACCGTCCGCATCGGCGGCACCGCGCGGGCCTATTCCACAGCCGTTAGGGACCAGCTGGAAGAGGCGATCGGCCGCCACGCCCGGGGCGTCGCGGCGGGTTACGGCATCGCGGCGGAGTACGAGTTCCGCCGCCGCATCCCGCCGGTGGTGAACGCCGCCGAACCGGTGGCCTTGGCGCAGGACGCCGTCCGGAAACGCATGGGCGAGGACCTGCTGCGCACAGCCTTCCCGCCATCGACCGCCGGCGACGATTTCGCCGAGTTCGGCACACGGGTGCCGGGTGCCTACGTCTGGCTCGGCATGGGCGAGACGCGGGTCAACGGGCAGCACCACAACACCAATTACGATTTCAACGACGCCTGCATCCCCTACGGCGTGGCCTTCTGGCGCGCCGTGGTGGAGGAGGAACTGGCCTAGCACGCCAGCCCCTCGGCCAGCCTGGCCCGCAGGCCGTCGGCATCCACGCCCATGGCGACGCGGATCGGGTGCGGCCCTTCGACCAGCGCGCCGTCGTGATCGACCCGGAGGTGCCGCGTCTCGATCCGGAAAAGTTCCGGGTGCAGGGCATAGAGCGGCACGCAGGGGTCGTGCAGCGGGCGGCTCTCGGATCCCTTCGCCTGATGCTCGGTCTGCACGAAATAGGCGTCGATCAGGTCGGCCGAGGCTTTGGCGGGCGCCTTGCCCGTCGCGCGGAGCGTTTCGAGATAGGCGGCGTCGGCGCGGAACTTGCGGGTGGCGTCGAGCGGGATCAGCACCAGATCGAGCCCCGCGTGCAGGACGATGGCGGCGGCCTCGGGATCATGGGCAAGGTTGAATTCCCCGCGCCCCATGTTGCCCGGCTCGTCCACCGCGCCGCCCATGGCGATGACGCGGCGGATGCGGGCAGCGGCCTCGGGGTGCTGCGTCAGGAGGTTGGCGATGTTGGTCAGCGGCGCGAGGCAGAGGAGGTCGATGGTCTTCGGCTCGGCCGCCGTGAGGGTGCGGGCGAGGAAGGAGACGGCCTCCTCCGCCTCGGGCGCCCGCGACGGCTCGGGGAAGGCCACGCCGCCAAGGCCGTCGTTGCCGTGGATGCCCAGCTCGGGGCGCGGATCGCGGCCCAGAGGGGCCTTGGCACCGGCATGCACCGAGGTCGGCACCTCGGCCAGCGTGGCGATGCGGCCGGCATTGGCGGTTGTCACCGACAGGCCGATGTTGCCCGCCACAGTGGTCATCGCGGCGATGTCGAGGCCCGGGTGGCGCAGGGCGTAGAGGATCGCGATGGCGTCGTCGATGCCGGGGTCGGTGTCGATGATGGCGGGCATGTCAGGCTCCGGTGTCGATTTCGTGCATGCGGGCCTTGAAGGTCCGGGCGACCTGCATGGCGTCGGCGAGGGTCTTGTCGGTGTCAAGCGTGCCGACCTCGCGCCCCTGCATCAGCCAGCGCCCGGCGACCATCGTGCCGCTTACGTCGGTGGGCATCGTGGCGAAGGTGAGCATCGAGTAGATGTCGTAGATCGGGTGCAGCCGGGGATCGGCGAGCGAGATGCGGATCAGGTCCGCCTGCTTGCCGGGTTCCAGCGAGCCGATGCGGTCCGCCATGCCGAGCGTCGCCGCGCCCTCGATCGTGGCCATCTTGATGACCTCGACGCAGGGCAGGGCGCCCCGGGTGTTCTGGGCGATCTTCTGGAACATCGCGGCGGGCGCGAGCTGGGAGAAGAGGTCGAGCGTGTTGCCCGACATCGGCCCGTCGGTTGCGATCCCGACCTTCACGCCGCGGCTCCGCAGCGCCGTGACCGGCGCGATCCCGCGCCCGGCCTTGCCGTTCGAACGGGCGTTGTGCGCGACATGGGCGCCGCGTTCGGCGATCAGGTCCATGTCGGCGTCGGTCGGATACATGACATGCGCGGCGACAAGGCGATGGTTCAGCAGCCCCGTGCAGTCGGTCAGCTCCACCGTCGTCGCGCCCTGCTTCGCGGCCCAGTCGAGTTCCGGCAGGGTCTCGGCCAGGTGCATCTGCACTGGCAGGTCCGGGTGCGCCTCGGACCACTCCGCCACTCGCGCCATGACCTCGACGCCCGTGGAGTAGGGCGCATGCGGGGCGGCGGAGGTGGTCACTCGGGGATGATCCCGATACATCTCGGCCAAGGCGTCGAGCCGGGCAAACCCCTCGTCCATGCTGGCGTGATCGGGCGCGGCGAAATCGGCGAGCGTCTGCCCCACGACCCCGCGCAGGCCCGAACGGTCGAGCACCGCGCCGATCCGGTCCTCGAAGTAATACATGTCGGCGACAGTGGTCACGCCGCCCCGGATCATCTCCAGTGCCGCGAGCGTCGCCCCGACCTCGACCACCTCGGCGGTCACCAGCGCGCGTTCCAGCGGCAGGATGTAGCGGAAGAGGCGGTCATCCACGTCCTCGCCCAGGCCCCGGAAAAGGGTCATCGGCATGTGGCAATGCGGGTTGATCATTCCGGGCATCACGAGGTCGCCGCCCATGTCCTGCTGCTGCCCGTCGGGCGGCACGCCGTCGCCGAGCGCGACGATCCGGTCGCCCTCCAGCGCGATCCAGCCGCGCGCGTACTCGGTCAGCGCCGCATCCATCGTCAGGATGCGGGCATTGGTGAGGATCAGGCGCTCAGCAGGCAACATTGTTCCGGCTGCGGGATCAGGACGGCGCGGGTGCCGCTGTCATAGGGCTGGGCGAGGGCACTGTTGGCCTTCACCTCTCCGGCGGGGGTGTCGCACTGGTACTGGTAGGCGCGGCCCAGGTAGGTGCGCAGGCCCAGCGTGGCGGGAATGCCGTTGCCCTCGGGCGCGACCAGCAGGCCCTCGGGCCGTGCGGCCAGGATGAATTCCTGCGACGGCACGGTGAACTGTGCCTTGGGCAGGTCGACGGTGGTGCCGCCCTGCATCTCGGCCCGGACCACGTCGCCTTCGTCCGCGATGGCGCGCATCGGGATCATGTTCTCGAACCCCACGAAATCCGCGACGAAGGGATTGGCGGGGCGGGAATAGAGCACCTCGGGCGTGTCGAGCTGCATGATCTTGCCCGCGTTCATGATCGCCACGCGATCGGAGATGCTGAACGCCTCTTCCTGGTCGTGGGTGACATAGAGCGCGGTGGTTCCGTTGGCCTGCTGCAGGCGCCGGATCTCGACCCGCATGTCGACGCGGAGCTTCGCGTCTAGGTTCGACAGCGGTTCGTCGAACATCAGGAGCGGCGGTTCGATCACCAGCGCGCGGGCCAGCGCCACCCGCTGCCGTTGCCCGCCGGAGAGGTTCGCGGGATGCCGGTCGGCAAAGGCGCCGAGGCCCACGCGTTCGATCATCGCGTCGGCCCGCTTCTGGCGTTCCGCTCCGCCGATGCCCCGCTGCTTGAGCCCGAATGCCACGTTGTCGCGCACGGTCAGGTGCGGGAAGAGCGCGTAGGTCTGGAACACCAGCCCGATGTTGCGGGCATGCGCCGGAAGCCGCGTCAGGTCTCGGTCGCCGAGCTTGATCGTCCCGGTCGTCGGTTCGAGGAACCCCGCCACCAGCCGCAGCGTGGTGGTCTTGCCGCAGCCCGACGCACCGAGGAGCGAGACAAGCTCGCCCTCGCCGACGTGCAGGTTGAGATCCTCGAGCACCTTGGTGCTGCCGTAGTGGGCGGTGATGTCTGAGAGGGTGAGGGAAACGGTCATCGGGTCATTTCGTCAGGAAGGTCAGGCCAAGGGTGCGTTCGACGATCGCCATCACGCCGACGGTCACGAACATCAGCAGGACCGAGACAGCGGCGATGGTGGGATCGAAGAACTGCTCCATGTGGGCCAGAAGCTGGATGGGCAGGGTCGAGACGCCGGGGCCGGTCAGGAAGATCGAGACCGAGACGTCGTTGAGCGAGGTGATGAAGGCGAGGATGAAGCCCGCGATGATCCCGGCCTTCACGTTTGGCAGGACCACGATGAAGAATGCCTTCCAGCGCGGGCAGCCGAGCGAGACGGCGGCCTCCTCGATCGAGAAGTCGAACGAGTTGAGAGAGGCGCCCGCAACCCGGACGCAGTAGGGCAGCACGATCAGCGCATGGCCCACGAAGAGCGCCGCCATGATCGGGAAATCCGCCCCGATGGCCACGGACTTCATCAGCGAAAAGCCCAGCACGATCTCGGGGATCAGGATCGGCAGGACGTAGATGTTGCCGAGGAAGGCGGGCAGCTGCACGCGGTAGCGCGCCATCGCATAGGCCGCCGGGATACCGATCAGGGTCGCCAGCGCGGTGCCGCCGACGGCCAGCACGAAGCTGGTCACCATGGTCCGGCGAAAGGCCGAGATCTCGAAGATGTTCTCGTACCACTGCAGGCTCAGCCCCTTGGGCGGAAAGGCGAGGTAGGAGGTTTCCGACAGCGAGGTGCCGATGATGATCACCAGCGGCCCGAGCAGGAAAAGAAGGTCACGGCGGCAAAGGCCACCAGCAGGGGGTGCATCTTCTGTTTCATCAGCCGGCCACCGGGTTCAGGCGGCGCGCGATGCGGGACATCACGAGCACGGTGGTCAGTGTCACGACGACCATGATCGCCGCGATGGTCGAGGCGCCGACCCAGTCAAAGGTCACCATCGCCCGCTGGTAGAGGAACGTACCCATCATCATCTGCCGCTCGCCACCCAGAAGCTGGGGCGTGGCGTAGGAGGTGAAGGAACCGGTAAAGACCAGCACAGCGCCGACGATCAGCCCGGGCACGGCCATCGGCAGGATCACCTGCCGGAAGGCGGCCGCCGGTTTCGCGCCGAGCGAGGCTGCCGCCTCGGTCAGGTCCTGCGGGATCCCTTCGAGCACGCCGACGAGCGTCAGGATCATCAGCGGCACGAAAAGGTAGATCATCGCGATGATGACCGAGAACTGGGTGTAGAGCATCGTGATCGGTTCATCGATCACGCCCAACCAGAGCAGCGTGTCGTTCAGGATGCCTTCCTTGCCGAGGATGATCAGCCAGGCAAAGGACCGCACGACCACGCCGGTCAGCAGCGGGAAGACCGCGGCGATGATCAGCAACGACTTCATCCGGGCCGGGGCATGGGCGACCACCCAGGCGGTGATGAATCCGACGACGAGCGATACGGCAGTGGTGATCAGCGCGACCTCCATCGTCCGCCACAGGACGGTCATCCGGAAGCGCGAGTTGAAGAAGGCGGCGTACTGCGAGAACGGCCCCGCGGGATCGCCGAAGGTCGTGGCGAAGGTCGCCATGACCGGCAGGCCGAGGAACAGGAACACGAGGAGAAGGGCGGGGGCGGACAGGGCCCAGGCGCGAAGGCGGGGCATCGGGTCTTTCTATTCAGGGGGGCGGGGCGCGCGCAACGTCAGGCGCGCGCCCCGGTCCGGATTACATGCCGAAGATTTCGTTCCAGCGGTCGATCCAGTCGGTCTTGGCCGCGTTCATCTTGGCATAGTCCATGGTGTTGAGCGCGTCGATCTCGTCCTGGCCGTAGGTCCAGAGGGCGGCCTGTTCGTCGGTCAGCTCGACGTTCATGTTGATCGGGGCGTCGACGCCCTGCTCGGCCTCTTTCTGCTGCACTTCCTGCGACAGGACAAAGTCGATGAACTTGTAGGCCAGCTCGACGTTCTCGGCACCGGTCGGGATGTTGAGCGTGTTCAGGACAGCGATGTCGCCATCTTCCAGCTCGGCCCAGGTCATGGTCGGAACCGCTTCCTGCAGCGACCGCAGGGTGAAGTCCTGCGTCATGGTGACCGCGATCTCGCCGGTCGAGGCGAGGTTCACCATTTCCGAGCCGGTGTTGTAGTTCTTGACCACGTTCGGCTTGATCTTCTCGATCTCGGCAAAGGTCGTGTCGGCGTCCTCGTAGGCGTCGACCCCGGCCTTGTCGCCGGCCTGCACCACGAACATCGGGCCCGCGGTGGTGGTGATGTTCGGCAGCGACACCTGGCCCGCCAGGTCCTCGCGCCAGAGATCGCCCCAGCTGGTGATCGGCTCGACCTTGGCGCTGTCATAGACGACGCCGATCCGGCCGACGGTGTAGGCCGGGCCGTAGCCGCCCTGCGGGTCGCGGGCAATCTCGTAGATCTCGTCGATGTTCGACAGCTTGGAACGGTCGATCTTCTGGAAGACGCCGTTCTCGATCCCGACCTGGGAGTAGCTGTCGGTCAGGAAGATGACGTCGACGCCCTTGCCGCCGCGCGCGGTCAGCTTGCCGAGGCGGTCGGCGTTGTTGCCGGTCTCGAACTCGACGTCGCAGCCGCACATCTCCTTGAAGGGCTCGATGAGGTTCGCGTTCAGCTTGTCGCCGTTGTAGCCCCACCAGGACACCACCAGCGTTTCGGCCTGCGCCGAGGCAGAGGCGGCCGTGAGGGCCAGGGCGGAAATCGAGAGAAGTTTTTTCATGTCACGAGACCTTGTCTATTGAACCGAGTTGTACGGGACGACCGGGCGGAAGGTTTTCTTTGGGAGCTGGTAAATAATGGGGGTGAGGAAATCCACACAAGTCAAGGCATGAGCGGGTGTGCGGTGATTTCGTGATGGCGCCCGGGGATGCCGCGGATTTGGGCGTCGCGCCCGCGTGGCTCAACCTCGGCGGCAGCGATGGTTGCTTGCCTGACCCCGGACCGTGTGCACAGTATCGGGCATTGCCATCCGCGCGGCGCACCGCGCGGGCCCATTCGAGGAGATGTTTGATGAAGGCTTTCGCAGCCCCCTTTCTGATCGCCGCCGCCCTGGCCACCCCGGCGCTGGCCGAGGTCAGGACCGTGACCGTGACGGCGGAACAGCAGGACGCGGTCGAGATTCCCGACGGCGCGATGCTGCGGATCGACCTTCTCGACGTGTCCAAGGCGGATGCACCGTCGGAAACCATCACCACCCAGGCGATGCGGATCACCACGCTGCCGCTGACCGTGCCGCTGCCCTACGAGTCCGAGCTGATCGTCGACAACATGACCTACGCGGTCTCGGCCCGGGTGATGTCGGGCGAAAGCGTCCTGGCGCGGACGACGACGTCGCACACCGTGCTGACCCGCGGTGCCGGAGAGGCGGTGACCGTCGTGCTCGAAGCGTCCCAGCCCGCGGGTGACGGCACCCCGATCGACATCGAGGTCACCTGGACCGCGTTCGAGATCGGCGGCCGGATGCTGATCGTCGACAACCCGCCGACGCTGACCCTGATGCCCGATGGCACGTTCTCGGTCTTTGCCGGGTGCAACCAGGTGAACGGCTCGGCCGAGGTGACCGAAACCGGGTTCGAGGTGCAGCAGCCGATGGCCAGCACGCGGAAGCTCTGCCCCGAGCCGCAGATGAAGCTGGAAGAGATGACCGTCGAGGCGCTCGAAAGCACCCGGGGGTATGTCCGCAACGGCGACCTGCTGACCTTCGTCAATGCCGCGGGCGTGCCGGTGCTGCGGTTCAGCAAGGCGGGCTGAGTGCTGCGCCACGCCTGAAAACGACCCTGAGCACGGCCGCCCGATCGGGCGGCCGTCTGCACTTGGACCGCCCGAAAGCGGTTGCCGTTCCCGGCAGGGGCGGCGATCCGGGCCTGACCCGGCAAGACGAGGAACAGCGATGGCCGACGTAACTGTCCGCCCAATGGCAGTTGAGGACGAAGACAGCTGGCGCAGGCTTTGGGCCGGATACAACGCCTTCTACCAGCGCACGGTGGAAGAACGGGTCACCCGTCGGACCTGGGCCACACTGGTCGCCGCCGCGGGCGAACCGCACGGCTTCGTCGCCACCTGCGAGGGGCGCGTCGTCGGCTTCGCGCACTACTTCTTCGTGCCCTCGACCTCGGACTGGGCTCCGCGCTGTTACTTGCAGGACCTCTTCGCCGATCCCGACATGCGCGGCGGGGGCATCGGGCGTGCGCTGATCGAGACGGTCTATGACGCCGCGGACCGGCACGACGCCGCGCAGGTCTACTGGCTGACCGCCGCGGATAATTATGCCGCACGGCGGCTCTATGACCGGGTGGCGACCCTGACACCCTTCGTCAAGTACCGCCGCTAGGCGCCTACTCGGAAAAGTTCAGCTCTTCCTCGATCGCCTCGAGGATCTCCATCCGCCGTTCGACGGTCTCGCCGTTCTCGCCGACATAGGCGACGGCCAGCAGCCTGAGCAGCGACAGCATCGTCGCGTGGGTCGGCAGCAGCCCGTAGCTGGCCGCGTGGCAGGGCAGGACCCGTTCGGAAAAGCGTTCGGCCTGCGGGGCAAATGCGTGGTCGGTGATCGTGACCACCCGCATCCGCGTGGTGCGGGCATGGGCCAGGATCGGGCGCAGCATCTTGGGGCGGGGCTCCAGCGTCAGCAGGATCAGCACGTCGCGCGGCCCGGTGGCGGCCAGCGCGCCCGCCCAGTCCTGCCCGGCACCGTCGAGGTGATGCACCTCGTGCCGCAGGCGGTGGAACATCGACTTGCCGACGCGGGCGACGCCGTCCTCTGCGCCGAAGCCCAGGAACCAGACGCGCGGCGCCCCGGCGATCAGGCGGGCGAGGTCCGGCAGCAGGTCGGCGCGCATCTCTTCGAAGGTGCGCTGCAGGTTCGCCAGCTCAAGCTCGAGGTGCGCGCCGATGGACCGGCCCATGGACACGGCCGCCGGGCGGGCCTCGGACCGGCCGTAGGGCTGGGTGCGATTCCGTTCCTCGCGGGCCTGCAGGCGCACCTCTTCAAAGTCGGTGTAGCCGAGGTTGCGGAAAAAACGGGCAGTCGTCGCCTTGCTGACGCCCGCAATCCCGGCCAGCTCGGTTGCGGTGTGCGTTTCGATAAGGCCCTGATTTTCCATCAGGACCCGCGCGATTTTCTGTTCCGAACCGGTCAGTTTCGACTGGCTCTCCTGGATGCGGAGGATCAGGCGCGACGCCATGCTTCACGATTTCCCTTGACCGATGAAACCCAAGTTTCAATCCTATGAAACAGTGAAACACAGCGGAATGGCAAGATGTCGACCTCGAAAGTTATCCGGCAGAAAATATGGACGAAGCTGCATGACGTGGCCAGACCGGACACGCGCTTCCACCTGAACTTTGCCGAGGTCATTCCCGATTTCGAGGAATCCGAGGCGGCGATCGACCGCCTTGTCGCCGATCCGGCCTACCAGGCGTCGCAATTCGCCTTCATCACCCCCGACAACTGCCTGGCCGACCTGCGCCGCCGGATGATCGAGGACGGCAAGACCTTCGTGATGTCGACCTACGGCATCTACCGCGGCTTCCTGCTGCTCGACCCGGCGACCATCCCCGAGGGCGCGGCGCTCTACGCCTCGTGGCTCGACGGGATGGAGCACTTCGGCACGCCCATCACGCTGGAAGAGATCGCCCGGCGCGGGCGGTTCGACTACCTCGTGACCGGCGCCTCGGCGGTTTCGGTCAACGGGGTGCGGTTCGGCAAGGGGCATGGGTTCTTCGACCTCGAATGGGGGATGTTTACCGACCTCGGGCTGGTGGACGAAACCACGCCGGTCCATGCCGTCGTGCATGACGTGCAACTGGTCGAGGATCACCTGCAGCCGTCCGAAACCGACATTCTGGTCGACACGATCTTCACCCCCTCGCAGGCCTACCGGGTCGAGCGCCGCGCCAAGCGGCCGCGCGGGGTGAAATGGCCGCTGCTCGACCCCAAGCAGATCGACGACACGCCCCCGCTTCAGGAACTGCAACGCATCCAGGGCCTCGCCTGAGGCCGGACCGAAAAACAACGACAACAGTGGAGACAGAGACGATGCTACGACCGATGAACCGCCGCCATTTCCTGGGCACCGCCGCCGGTGCCGCCGCCGCCTCCGCCCTGCCGTTCCGGGCGGGCGCCTCGGGCGACCCGCTCAAGATGCAGGCCGCCTGGATCAACGACGCGGAATTCGCGGGCTACTTCCTGGCCATGGACGAAGGTTATTACGCCGACGAGGGGATGGCGCTGACCTACCTGCCGGGCGGGCCCGACGTGATCCCGGAATCGACCATCATCGCGGGCCGCGCCGACCTGGCGCTGACCACGCCCGACACCACGATCAAGGCCATTGTCGAACAGGGTGCACCGTTCAAGATCATCGGCACCCAGTACCAGAAGAACCCTCTGGGCATCGTCTCGCTCGCCTCGGCGCCGATCAATTCGCCGGAAGAGTTGAAGGGCAAGACGCTGGCGGTGCCGCCGGTCAACGTGATCTCGGTCGAGGCGATGCTGAAGCTGAACGGCATCGACCCGTCCGAGGTCAACATCGTGCCCTACGCCTACGACCCGACGCCGCTGATTCAGGGCGAGATCGACGCCTCGCTCGACTTTACCACCAACGTGCCCTTCACGATCTCCCAGCAGGGGGTCGAAGCGGTGAGCTTCCTGCTCTACGACTTCGGCTTCACCACCTTCAACGACACCGTCGTGGTCACGCAGGAGGTGCTGGACACCAAGCGCGATCAACTGGTCACCTGGCTGCGCGCCTCGCGCAAGGGCTGGGAAGAGAACTTCAAGGATCCCGCCGCCTGGCCGCCGAAATGGGAAGGCACGCATTTCGCGGGCACCGGCCGCACCATCGAGAACGAGGTCTACTTCAACCAGGCGCAGCAACCGCTGATCGAACATCCCGACGGCATCTTTGCCCTGACCGACGACGGGATCGAAAAATGCCTCTCGGCCCTCGGCGAGGTCGGCATCGTCGGCAACGCCGAGATGTTCGACACCTCGCTCCTGGCCGAGATCTGATGCGCGCCCCGGACGGGATCACCCTTTCCGGGGTCGGCAAGACCTTCCGCGGCCGCGGCAAGGTGGTGGAGGCCCTGCGGGACGTGACCCTGCATTGTCCCGCAGGCTCCTTCACCGCGATCATCGGCCCGTCGGGCTGCGGCAAGTCCACCGTGATGCGCATCGCGCTTGGCCTGGAAGGGGCGGACGCGGGCGAGGTGATGATCGCAGGCGCGGCGCCGCAGGCCGCGGCGCGGGCGGGCGTGACCGGCGTGGCGTTCCAGGATGCCGCGCTGCTGCCCTGGCGCACGGTGCGCCACAACGTCGAGGTCCCGCTCGAGGTGCTGGGTCGCCCGCTGCGCGACAGCCGCGACCGCGTGCAGGCGATGATCGATCTGGTGGGCCTCAAGGGCTACGAGAATTCCCTGCCCGGTGAGCTGTCGGGCGGCATGCGCCAGCGCGTCGCCATCGCGCGGGCGCTGGTGACGCACCCGCAGGTGCTTTTCATGGACGAACCCTTCGGCGCGCTCGACCAGATCCTGCGCCGGCAGATGAACGTCGAGCTTCAGCGCATCTGGGCCGAGACCGGATCGACCGCCTTTCTCGTCACCCACGGGATCGACGAGGCGGTGTTCCTTGCCGACCGTGTCGTCGTCATGCACGCCGACCCGGGCCGGATCGTCGAGGTGATCGACGTGCCCTTCGCCCGGCCGCGCGACCCGTCGCTGTTTTCCGATCCCGATTTCCATGCGCTCTGCGATCGCATCGCCGAGGTGCTGCATGGCGGCTGAGGCAGAGAGCCCGGGCCGGGCTGCGTTCGGCATCCCGGCGGGGCTGCGCAATGCCCTGGTGCTGCTGCTGGCGTGGGAGGTGGTCGGACGCCTCGACCTCGTTGCAGGCGGGGCACTGCCGGGAGTGACCGAGATCCTCGCCCAGTTCTGGGCCGATCTCGGTGACTATCCGCGCCACATCCTCGCGACGCTGGTGTCCTCGGCGGCGGGGTTCGTCATCGGCAACGCCGTGGGTATCGCGGCCGGCGTGGTCTTTGCCCTCTCGCCCGTCACGCTGCGGCTCTTCCGCGGCGTGAACATCGCCATCTTCGCCCTCCCGGCCATTGCCATCGCGCCGATCCTGAACCTCACGCTCGAAGGTCTTGCGCCGCGGATCGTGCTGGCCGCGCTCGGCGTCTACTTCGTCACCATGACGGCCACCGTGCTGGGCATCACCCAGGCCGACAGCCGCGCCTCGGACCTTATCCGGGCCTATGGCGGCAATCGCTGGACGGTGCTGCGCAAGGTGCAGTTCCGCGCCGCGGTGCCCGCCATCCTGGCCGCGTTCCGCGTGGCCGCGCCGAACGCCGTGCTGGGCGCGATCCTGGCCGAATTCGGCGGCGGCGGCCGCTGGGGGCTGGGGAGCTACCTGCTGGGCTCGCTCGGGCGCGGGGATCCGGCCCGGCTCTGGGGGATCGGGCTGATGGCGACCGCGATCGCGGGGCTGAGCTATGCGGTCTTCTCGTGGCTTGCGAAACGCTTTGTCGGCAGCACGCGGGCGGTCACGATGAACACCGCCGTGCCGGACGCAGGGCGCAGCGCCGACCCGCATCTGCGCCGTGCCCTGATCGCGGCCGGGGCCATCGCGCTGCCCTTCGTGGCCTGGTGGCTCTTCATCTGGGGCACCGGCGTGCCCGCGATAATCGCCAAGACGCCCTGGGGCGTGATCGAGTACCTCTTTCTCTCGCCCGCGTCGGACAAGGCGCAGGCGCGCCTGCTCGCGGCCTTGGCAGAGACCCTGCCCATCACCCTCGTGGGCATGGCGGCGGGGCTGGCGTTTGCCTTCGCGCTGGCCATTTCCTCACGCCTCTTCCCGCGCGCGATCGAGGCGTTCATGCCGGTGGCGCTGGTCACCCAGACCATGCCGCTCGTGGCGCTGACCCCGCTGCTCGTGCTGATCCTCGGGCGCGGCACGGCGCTGACGATGTGGGTCACGATCTCGGTCACGTTCTTTCCGGCCTTCGTCACGCTGGCGCAGGGGATCGCGCTGGTGCCGAAAGGCGCGGTCGAGCTGCCGCGCGCCTACGGGGCCGGGCCGTGGCGCGAGCTGCGGATGGTCACCATCCCGGCCTCGATGCCCTATCTCTTTGCCGCGGCGCGGCTGACCGCGCCGCGGGCGCTCCTGGGGGTGATGATCGCGGAATGGCTGGCGACGGGAAAGGGCCTCGGCAACCTGCTGAACCAGTCGCGCGGCTACCTCGATTTCGGGATGATCTGGACGGTCGCCGCGGTCTCGGTGCTGATCTCGGTCGCGTTCTACCAGGTCATCGTCTTGGGCGAGAGGCGGGTGCTGCGGCGGATGGGGATGCAGACGGCAGAGTGACGCGGGGGCAGAAAGATCTTTACAAAACGTCTCGATCTGTCAACCATGTCAACATGAGTCCCCGCGAACGGATCCTCGAGGCCGCCATGACCGTCTTCGTCAGATACGGTTTCCGCCTGACCAGCATGGAGCGGGTCGGCAAGGAGGCGGGCCTGTCGCGGCAGGCGGTCTACAATCACTTCGAGACGAAAGAGGCGCTGTTCCGCGCCGTGGTCGAGCTGATCAGCGTCGGGTCGCGCGACGCCGCCGAAGCCGCCGCCCGCGAGGCAGAGGCGGAGGGCGCCAGCCTGTCGCAGGCCCTGACCGCCCAGTTGGTCGCGCGGCTGCGCTTCTTCACCGGCCACATGGACGGATCGCCGCACGCCGAGGAACTGCTGGCCGAACATTCGCGCCAGACGCAGGACCTGAAGGAAGCCGACACCGCCGCGTTCGTGGGACAGCTGGTCGCGACGATGGCACGCTACGCGGAACGCGGCACGCGCCTGCGGCCGGACACGGCGCCGGCCGACCTCGCCCGTCTGCTGATCCTGGCCGAGTACGGCGCCAAGAATGACCCGCGCGGCGCTGCGGCGCTGCCGGATTTCGCAACACTCGTAGACCTGATCGTCCGGGGCGCCACGGTTCCGCCGGGCCCCGGAACCTGACACCGGCAAGCGAACAAGGGAGGCCAGCCATGAGCAAGCTGAACGTGAACGGACGCACCGAGGAGGTGGCGCTGGACGACGACGCGCTGCTCGTCGACGTGCTGCGCGACAAGCTGGGACTGACGGGAACGAAACTGGTCTGCGGGGCCGGGGTCTGCGGCGCCTGCACGGTGCTGGTGGACGGGGTGCCCGTCGCCTCGTGCCTGATGCCGGCCAAGGCCGCCGAGGGGCGCGAGGTCCGGACGGTCGAAGGCATCGCCGCGCCGGAGCTGCACCCGGTGCAGAAGGCGTTCATGGCCCTCGACGGGTTGCAGTGCGGGTTCTGCACGCCGGGCTTCATCGTCGAGGCGACGGCGTTCCACGACAGCTGGCGGGCGGCCAATGGCACCGCGACGCCCGGGCGGGACGAGGTCGCGGCGGCCCTGGCCGGGCACCTCTGCCGCTGCGGGGCCTACGACAACATCCTGCGCGCCGTCGCGGCCGCCTGCGAGGGCAAGTTCGACGGCGCCGCCGTGCAGGCCCCACGGCTTGAGGCACGCGACAAGGTCACCGGCGCGGCGCGCTACACCGTGGACATCCAGCACGACGGGCAGCTCGAGGGGCTGATCCTGCGGGCGACGGACGCCCATGCCGAGGTCACCGGCCTCGACCTCGCCGCCGCCCGCGCGGTGCCCGGGGTGCGGGCCGCCGTGTCGCTGCTCCCGGACGGCGGGATGGTGCGCTACGCCGGGCAGGCCATCGCCGCCGTCGCGGCCGAGGATGCCGCCGTCGCACGCGCGGGGCTGGCCGCGATCCGGTTCACCAGCACGCCGAAACCGGCGGTCTTCGGGCGCGACGACGCGGAACGTCCGGGTGCGCCGGTGGTCTTTCCGGGCAAGAAGTCGGGTGCGGCCAACGTCTCGGAAGGCGCGGTCGCCCCGGCGAAGTGGACGGGCAACCTGCGCGGCCCGTCCGCTGCCTTCTCGACCCGCAAGCGCAAGGCGCTGAGCCGGATCGCCGAGGCGCGGGACAAGCGCGATCCAAAGCTCTTCGAGGGCACGTTCCGTACCGGGACGCAGCAGCACACCTCGCTCGAACCGCATGCCGCCGTGGCGCGGTTTGATGGCGACCGGCTGACCGTGCATGCCTCGACCCAGATCGTGAGCGAGCTGCGCGAGCGGATCGCCAAACGGTTCAAGATGGCGCCCGAGAAGGTCCGCGTGATCGCCGAGCATGTCGGCGGCGGCTTCGGCTCGAAGGGCGGCCTCACGCAGGAGACCGAGGTGGCAGTCCTGCTGGCACAGGCCGCCGGTGCCCCGGTGCGGGTGGCCTATTCCCGGCACGAGGAGCTTTCGGTGGCCGGCTACCGGCCCGCCGCGACGATGGACATCTCTTTGCTCGCGGGGCCGGGGCAGGCGATCGAGGCGCTGTCGCTTGAGGCGCGGTCGGATGGCGGGATCGGCATCAACTCCAACATCGCGGGGCTGGCGCGGCTGATCTACCGCTCCGAGGCGAGCAGCCTTTCCGACTTCGACGTGGTCAGCAACCTTGCCCCCGGCATGCCGTTCCGGGGGCCGGGCGGCCCGCCGATGGCCTTTGCGCTGGAGCAGGCGATCGATGAGCTGGCGCTGCGGCAGGGCCTCGACCCGCTGGACCTGCGGCGCGGCTGGGACCGCAACCCGAACCGCCAGCGCCTGTATGACTGGGCTGCGGGACTGGAGTGCTGGCAGGCCCGCGACACCACGACGGCGCAGACCGGGCGTTTCCGGCGCGGCGTCGGGGTGGCGGCGGGCTACTGGCTCTATCTTTGGCAGCCCGGCACCAAGGTCGAACTGGCGGTCGAGAACCACCGGCTGGTGGTGAAATGCTCGACCCAGGACATCGGCACCGGCACGCGCAGCGTGCTGGCGGCGGCCGTGGCAAAGGCGTTCGAGCTCGAGCCGGAGGAGGTCGTCGTGCGGATCGGCGACAGCGACCTGCCGCCGGGGCCGGGGTCGGGGGGCAGCCGGGTGACCGCCTCGGTCGTGCCGCCAACGCTTCTGGCGATCGAGAAGCTGCAGGCGCAGATCCGCGACGCGCGGAGTACGGCGCCCGGGTCGAACGCGCCGTGGCGCGAACTGATCGAGGCCGCGCCGGACATGAAGGTGGTGATCGAACGCCCCGAGGACGACCGCAAGACGATCTACGGCAACACCTCTCTGGTGCACGAGGCCGGGATGATGGGCCGGGTCTTCGGCTTCATGGCGCGGCGGATGATGCACATCGCGGTCGGGGCCGGGGCGCCGAGTTCGGTGCAGGTGGTCGAGGTCGAGGTGGACACGCTGCTGGGGCATATCCGGGTGCCACGGGTGCACACCGGCATCGCCGTCGGCAAGCTGGCCGCGCCGGAACTGGCGCGCAGCCAGGCGGTCGGGGCCATCGTGCAGGGGGTGGGTTACGCGCTCTACGAGGATCGCGAGGTCGATCCCCGGACGGGGCAGGTGCTGTCCGCGGGGCTCGAGGATTACCGCATCCCCGGGATCGCCGACACGCCCGAGATGCACGTGCATTTCGACGAGGGCGGCTTTGATCACGTGCTCGGCGGCAGCGTCGGCATCGGCGAGGTCGCGACCGTGCCGACCGCCGCCGCGCTGGCCAACGCGGTCCGCAACGCCATCGGGCAGCGCCCGATGGAGGCGCCGATCCAGCCCGACCGGCTGATGGCGCTCCTGGCGAAGGAGGACGTGGCATGAAGGACATGACTGACAGCCCCGCAGTCGAGTGGCGCGCCGCCGGGACCGACCTGTCCGAGCGGCGGCGCAGCGGCGTGTCGCGCGGGCCGGTGCGGGACCTCGTGCCGACAGCCGAGATGCGCGGGATCGCCAAGGCCGGGGGCGGACTGCGCCTTGGCGCCTCGGCGACCATCGCGGAGATTGCTGGCGATCCCCGGATCGTCGCGGGTTATCCCGGCCTGGCCGTGACGGCGGGCGGGCTGGCGACGCCGCAGATCCGGCAGGTGGCCACGCTGGGTGGCAACCTTGCCCAGCGGACCCGCTGCTGGTACTACCGCAACCCCGAGTTCGCCTGCCTCAAGTCCGGCGGCACGAGCTGCCCGGCGCGCGAGGGGAACCACCGCTACGGCGTGGCCTTCGACCTCGGGCCGTGCGTCGCGCCGCATCCCTCATCGGTGGCGGCCGCGCTTATGGCCTACGAGGCGACGGTGACGACCGACCGCCGCGCGGGCATCGGTGTCGCGGCCCTGCTGGGCGACGGCTCCGACGGCAGCGCCGACAACACGCTTCAGCCGGGCGAGACGATCCTGCACGTCGACCTGCCGCCGGCGGTCGAAGGCGAACGCGCCGGGTACCGCCGGGCGATCAGCCGGTCCTTCGCCGAATGGCCGCTGGCCGAGGTCGTGGTGCGGGTCGTCGTCGTGGACGGTGCCTTCCGGATGCTGCGCCTCGCCGCCGGCGGGGTGGCCCCGGTGCCGCTGCGCCTGACCGCGGCCGAGGCGGTCGGGGAAGGGGCGCCCGCCACGCCCGAAACCATCGCGGCGATCGCGGCGGCGGCCTGCGAGGGCGCCAACCCGCTGCCGATGACCGGCTACAAGATCGCGCTGCTCGACGGCCTCCTGCGTGACGTGATCGAAAGCTGCGTCGCGGGATAGGCCGCTCGCCCCTTGACCTTCGCCGCGTTCCCGGCCGCTATGGCCGGGACCGGCGGAGGAGCATGCATGTCTGACCTGACCCCGATCGACGACCGGAAGGCGGCGGCTCGCACGGCGGCCTATGCCCGCCGCGCCGCCGCCCATGCCGCCGCGCGTCCGGGCCGAGCGGGGGTGCTGTCCTCGGTGCTGGCCGGATACCGCGGCGTCCCGCTCTCGGGCTACATGCCGATCCGGTCCGAGATTTCGCCCATGGCCGCGATGGAGGAAGCCGCCGCGCATGGCCCGGTCGGTGTCCCGGTGATCGAGGCAGCGGGCCGACCGCTGAACTTCGCGGCGTGGGAGCCGGATTGCGTCATGGTGCCCGGCCCCTTCGGCGCCACCGTGCCCGCGACGCTCGACTGGATGGTGCCCGAGATCGTCATCGTGCCACTGGTGGCGTTCGACCGGATGGGCAACCGGCTGGGCTATGGCGGCGGGTTTTACGACCGGACGCTCGCCCTCCTGCGGGCGCGGGGGCCGGTGCTGGCCATCGGCTTCGCCTATGCCGCGCAGGAAGCCCGCGACATCCCGGTCGAGGCGACGGACGTCCCGCTCGACCTTGTCGTGACCGAGACCGAGGTGATCCAGATCCCGGGGAGGGGGTGACATGGCAGAGAACAAGACCGTCCCGACCGGCGCGGATGTCCGCGCCTTCCTGGACGCCGTGGAGCCGCCGAGGCGGCGGGCGCAGGGGCTGGAGATGCTGGCGTTCTTCGAAGAGATCACCGGTTACCCGGCCCGCATGTGGGGCGACAGCATCGTCGGCTTTGGCCGCTATGCCTATCGCTACGACAGCGGGCATTCGGGCGAATTCCTCGCCACCGGCTTTTCACCGCGTAAGACGGCGCTGACGCTCTACATCATGCCGGGATACCAGGATTACGGCGCCATCCTCGACCGGCTGGGGCCGCACAAGCTGGGCAAGTCGTGCCTCTACATCACCCGGCTCGACCAGGTCGACCGCGCGGCGCTGACCGACCTGGTGCAGCAGGGACTGAAGGATCTGAACGCGATCTGGCCGGTGCATCCAGAGTAGGGAACCGAACGGCCCGGCCGGGTGTAGTACCGATTGAGCGAGGGAGGGACACCATGCGCATCTACGACTGCACCTGCGGCGCGCCGCTCTTCATCGACAACACCGTCTGCACCAACTGCGGCCGCGCCGCCGGCTGGTGCGAGGGCTGCGGCGAGATGGCGGGGTTCGACATGGCCCCCGACGGTAGCTGGACCTGCACCGACTGCGGTATCGCAGGGCGGCCCTGCACGAACTACAGCAAGGAACACGTCTGCAATCGTGTGCAGGTCGCCTCGGACCCGGAAGGTTTCTGCCGGGTCTGCCGGATGAACGAGGTGGTTCCGAACCTCGAGGTCGAGGGCAACCGCGAACGCTGGGCCCGTCTCGAATCCGCCAAGCGCAGGCTGGTCTATGCACTCGACCTCGTCGGGATGCCCTATGGCGACGAAACCGATCCGCCGCTGCGGTTCTCGTTCCTCGGCGACGGGGAACTCGCGGGTCTCTGGCGGCGTGCGGGAGAGGTGGAGCAGGTCTATACCGGCCATGCCGACGGGCTTGTCACAATCAACATCCGCGAGGCCGATAGCGACGAGCGCGAGGCGATCCGCGTCGACATGGGCGAGGCGCATCGCACCCTGATCGGACACCTGCGCCACGAGGTCGGCCATTACTACTGGGACGTCGCCATCAAGGGCCGCGAAGGGCCCGAGGCCGAGTTCGCCGCCGTCTTCGGGAACCCGTGGGAGCCCGCCTACGGCGACGCGCTGGAACGGCACTATGCCGAGGGCCCGCCGGATGGGTGGGAGGGCACCTATGTCAGCTCCTACGCCACGATGCATCCCTGGGAGGACTGGGCCGAGACCTTTGCGCTCTGGCTCGCCATGGTGGGCGTCCTCGACACCGCCGTCGCCTTCGGCTTTGGCGCGGGCCTGCCCGAGACGACGGACGAGATGGTCAAGCGCTACGGCCGCCTCGGCGTGGTCGCGAACGAGTTGAACCGCGAGATGGGGCTGCTCGACTTCGCCCCCGTCGTGGTGACGCCCGCGATCCAGACCAAGCTTGAACACGTGACCAGGGTCGTGCGCAGCCTCATCGTCAGCTGATCCCCCGGCGGTCATGGACAATTGCGCGCCTTTGTGGAATTGGGCTGCGCAAGGAGACCGCCCATGACCACCACCCGTTTCGCCCCGTCGCCCACCGGACATATCCATGTCGGGAACCTGCGCACCGCGCTCTTCAACTGGCTGATCGCCCGCAAGGCCGGCGGCACCTTCATCCTGCGGATCGACGACACCGATCCCGAGCGGTCGAAGGAAGAATATGTCGACGCGATCAAGGAAGACCTGGAATGGCTGGGCCTGACCTGGGACCGGGTGGAACGGCAGTCACTGCGGCTGGACCGCTATGCCGAGGCCGCCGACAAGCTGCGCGAGATGGAGCGGTTCTACGAGGCGTTCGAGACGCCCGTGGAGCTGGACCTGAAGCGGAAGAAGCAGCTCAACATGGGCAAGCCGCCGGTCTATGACCGGGCGGCGCTGGCGCTGTCGGACGACGAGAAGGCAAGGCTGCGGGCCGAACGCGGCGACGGCGTCTGGCGGTTCAAGCTGATCCAGGACCGGATCGAATGGACCGACGGCATCCTCGGCCCGATCTCGATCGACGCGGCGAGCGTGTCCGACCCGGTGCTGATCCGGGCGGACAAGCAGGTGCTCTACACCCTCGCGTCGGTCGTCGACGACACCGAGATGGGCGTGACCAACGTCGTCCGCGGTTCGGACCACGTGACCAACACCGCGACCCAGATCCAGATCATCGAGGCGCTTGGCGGCGCGGTCCCGTCCTTTGCCCACCATTCGCTGCTGACCGGCCCGGCGGGCGAAGCGCTGTCGAAGCGGCTCGGCGTGCTGTCGATCCGCCAGCTGCGCGAGCGTGGCGTGGCGCCGATGGCGCTCCTGTCGCTGATGGCGCGGCTGGGGTCGTCGCAGCCGGTGGAGCTGCGCGACAGCCCCGAGGACCTGCTGGAGGGCTTCGACCTGTCGAGCTTCGGCGCGGCGCCGACCAAGTTCGACGAGAACGACCTCTTCCCGCTGACTGCCCACGTCCTGCAGCGCACCCCGCTGGCCGAGGTCGCCGACCGCCTGCGCGCGGCCGGCGTGCCCGAGGACAAGCTCGAGCAGTTCTGGAGTGTCGTGCGCGACAACATCACCGTGCTGGACGAGGTCGACGGCTGGTGGACGCTCTTCCGCGACGGTGCCGAGCCCGCGGTGGACGACGAGGACCGCGCCTTCATCGCCGAGGCGATGGCGCTGCTGCCCGACGGCCCCTACGACAGCGAGAGCTGGGGCAAGTGGACGGCCGAGGTGAAGGACAAGACTGGCCGCAAGGGCAAGGGCCTCTTCATGCCGCTGCGCAAGGCCGTCACCGGCCAGGCGCACGGGCCGGACATGAGCCAGGTGCTGCCACTGATGCAGGTGATCCGGGCGAAGGGTTGAGGCCCTAGCCTTCGACCAGGTCGTAATGGCTGATGCGGCGGTCGGCGACGATCTCCGCCTCGGCGGGGTCGATATGCGGGCTCTCGTAGTCCTCGCCGACGAAGGCCTTGAGGGCCTCGAGGCTCTCCCAGACCATGACGAAGCTGAACTCGCGCGGGCGATCCGGTCGGGCGGCCCCGGGCAGCACCTGGACGAGGCCGGTCTGGCGCTGCATCAGCGGAATGGCGGTCTCGTGAAAGAACCGGGCGAACTCGGCCTCCTTGCCTGGCTGCGTGGTGACCTGGAAGATGCGGATGATCATCGTGCGGCTCCCCGTATGACGCGGGGCAGGGCGTGCCCCGCGGGGACAGCATAACACATCGGCGCGGACCCGGGCCGGGCGCGGGATTCCTCCCGTCAGGGCAAGCTGGCTCTGGCATTTGCCCGCACCACGCCCTATGCAGTCCGGCGACAGACGAAAGGCCCGGCTATGGAAGACCTGATCAATTCCTTCATGAGCGGCCCGGACGAGCAGGGCCGCTTCGGCCAGTTCGGCGGGCGCTTCGTGTCCGAGACGCTGATGCCGCTGATCCTCGAGCTCGAGGCGCAGTACGAATTCGCCAAGACCGACCCGGAGTTCTGGGCCGAGATGGACGACCTCTGGAAGCACTACGTCGGCCGCCCGTCGCCGCTCTATTTCGCCAACCGGCTGACCGAGCACCTGGGCGGGGCCAAGATCTACCTCAAGCGGGACGAACTGAACCACACCGGCGCGCACAAGATCAACAACGTGTTGGGCCAGATCATCCTTGCCCGCCGCATGGGCAAGACCCGGATCATCGCGGAAACCGGGGCGGGTCAGCACGGCGTGGCGACCGCGACCGTCTGCGCCAAGTTCGGGCTGAAGTGCGTGGTCTACATGGGCGCGCATGACGTCGAGCGGCAGGCGCCCAACGTCTTCCGCATGCGCCTTCTGGGGGCCGAGGTGGTGCCGGTGACGAGCGGTCGCGGCACGCTGAAGGACGCGATGAACGACGCGTTGCGCGACTGGGTGACCAACGTGCGCGACACCTTCTACTGCATCGGCACCGTGGCCGGCCCGCATCCCTACCCGGCGATGGTTCGCGATTTCCAGGCGATCATCGGCAAGGAGGTCCGCTGGCAGCTGGCCGAGCAGGAGGGCGAGGGTCGTCTGCCCGACACAGTGATCGCCGCGATCGGCGGCGGATCGAACGCCATGGGCCTCTTCTACGAGTTCCTCGACGACAAGTCGGTGAACATCATCGGCGTGGAAGCGGGCGGCAAGGGCGTGGACGAGAAGATGGAGCACTGCGCCTCTCTCACCGGCGGGCGTCCCGGCGTGCTGCACGGCAACCGGACCTACCTGCTGCAGGACGAGGACGGGCAGATCCTCGAAGGCCACTCGATCTCGGCGGGCCTGGACTATCCCGGGATCGGGCCGGAGCATTCCTGGCTGCATGACACCGGCCGCGCCGACTATGTCTCGATCACCGACAAGGAGGCGCTGGAGGCGTTCCAGCTCTCCTGCGCACTCGAGGGGATCATTCCGGCGCTGGAACCCTGCCACGCGCTGGCCCACGTGATGAAGATCGCGCCGACGCTGCCGCCCGAGCATATCATCGTGATGAACATGTGCGGCCGGGGGACAAGGACATCTTCACGGTCGCCAAGCATCTCGGCGTCGACATCGCCAGCTGAGGGCGTCCCGGGCCGGTGGTGCGTGGCAAGCACGCACCCTACGGTGTGGGCGATTGCGCCCCGGCTTCATCGTTTCGGTAATTCGCCTGCCGGAGGCTACCGGCCGCGCGGCGGGTGGCGTCAGAGCACGCCGATCTCGGCCAGTGCCGCGGACAGTTCCGGCGGCAGGGCATCCTCGCTCTGCCGGGTGGCGGTGAGGTCGACGGGGCTGTCCTCGGGCTTGAGGTAGCGCCAGCCCTGGAACGGGCGGCGGGGCGCGGCGGCGACGCGCCGGATCTCGGGGTCGAGGACGATGGCGCAGCGGCGAATGCCGTCGCCGCGCGTCACCTCGTCCAGCCGCAGGACCCGCTGGCGGCACTGGATCACGCCCTTGATCACCCAGTAGATCGAACCACCCGCGAGGATCTCGTCCTCGCGCTTCGGCCACATCCGGGTGACGTGCCGCGGGAGGCCGTCTGCGGTCAGCGCGACGCCGCTTGCCTGCCACGCGGCAAGGTCCTCGACCGACTCCGTGCCGACCGACAGCTTGATCAGGTTGACGTGGCTCTTAGTGTTCTTGGGCAAGCGAACCTCTACATCTTGTGTGGACGTCGCGGCGTCCGTCTAATTCTGGGTCGTTTCCCAAGATATGCAATTGAGGGGCCGGACAACAAGTGCTAGGTTGGACGCTCCCCTCAACTCTAGTGCTGGAAGTTTGCCGATGTCTCGCTTTGCCGCCCCGATCGCAGAACAGGTCTGGGATATGAAATACCGTTTCAAGGAAGCGGACGGCACGCCGATCGACCGGTCGGTTGAGGATTCCTGGCGGCGAATCGCGCGGGCACTGGCCTCGGTCGAACAGGACCCCGAAGCTTGGGAGACCCCGTTCTACGAAGCGCTCGAGGACTTCAAGTTCCTGCCCGCCGGGCGGATCACCGCCGGGGCCGGGACGGGCCGCAAGGTGACGCTGTTCAACTGCTTCGTCATGGGCACGATCCCGGACAGCCTCGGCGGCATCTTCGACATGCTGAAGGAGGCCGCGCTGACCATGCAGCAGGGCGGCGGCATTGGCTACGACTTCTCGACCATCCGGCCGCGGGGTGCGGACGTGAAGGGCGTGGCGGCGGATGCCTCGGGCCCGCTGTCGTTCATGGATGTCTGGGACGCGATGTGCCGCACCATCATGTCGGCCGGGTCGCGCCGCGGCGCGATGATGGCGACGATGCGTTGCGACCACCCGGATATCGAACAATTCATCACCGCCAAGTCCGACCCGGCGCGGCTGCGGATGTTCAACGTCAGCGTGCTTGTGACCGACGCCTTCATGGAGGCCGTGAAGGCCGATGGCCCGTGGGAGCTGGTGTTCGGCGGCAAGGTCTACCACACGCTGCAGGCGCGGGACCTGTGGAACAAGATCATGCAGTCGACCTATGATTATGCCGAGCCGGGCGTGATCTTCATCGACCGGATCAACACCGCCAACAACCTGAACTACGTCGAGACCATCGCGGCCACCAACCCCTGTGGCGAGCAGCCGCTGCCGCCCTACGGCGCGTGCCTTCTGGGGTCGGTCAACCTCGCCCGCCTGGTGACCGATCCGTTCTCGGACGCGGCGCAGCTGGATGGTGCTGCGTTGTCCAAACTGGTCCGCACCGCGATCCGGATGATGGACAACACCGTCGACGCCTCGCAATTCCCGCTCGACGCGCAGGCAAAGGAAGCCGCGGCCAAGCGGCGGATCGGCCTCGGCGTCACCGGGCTGGCCGACGCGCTCCTCATGCTTGGCCTGCGCTACGGCTCGGACGAGGCCGCGGCCCAGACCGAAGCCTGGCTCAAGCTGATCGCGCGCGAGAGCTACCTGGCCTCTGTCGACCTCGCGAAGGAGAAGGGCGCCTTCCCGCTCTTCGAGGCGGAACCCTACCTGAACTCCGGCACCATGCGGGCGATGGACGACGATGTCCGCGACGCGATCCGCGACAGCGGCATCCGCAACGCGCTGCTGACCTCGATCGCGCCGACCGGGACGATCAGCCTCTACGCCGGCAACGTCTCGTCGGGGATCGAGCCGGTCTTTGCCTACAGCTACACCCGCAAGGTTTTGCAGAAGGACGGCTCGCGGACCGAGGAGAAGGTGGTCGATTACGCCGTGCAGATGTGGCGTGACCTCAAGGGCGACGCGCCGCTGCCGGACTACTTCGTGAACGCGCAGACGCTGCAGCCGTCCGAACACGTCAAGATGCAGGCGGCGGCACAGAAATGGGTCGACTCGTCGATCTCCAAGACCATCAACTGCCCCGAGGACATCTCGTTCGAGGCGTTCAAGGACGTCTACATGCAAGCCTGGGACACCGGCTGCAAGGGCTGCACCACCTACCGCCCGAACGACGTGACCGGCTCGGTCCTGAGCGTGTCGGAAACCACCGAGGCCGCGCCGGGCGAAGAGCCCAAGCAGGCGGTGCCCGAGGAAGGCGGCGACGTCATCTACATGCAGGACCCGATCGACCGCCCGCAAGAGCTGGAGGGATCGACCTACAAGCTTAAGTGGCCCGACAGCGAGCACGCGATCTACATCACGATCAACGACATCGTGGTGGGCGGGCGCCGGCGGCCGTTCGAGGTCTTCATCAACTCCAAGAACATGGAGCATTTCGCCTGGACCGTCGCGCTGACGCGGATGATCTCGGCCGTGTTCCGGCGCGGCGGCGACGTGAGCTTCGTGGTCGAGGAGCTGAAGGCCGTCTTCGACCCGCGCGGCGGCGCCTGGGTGCAGGGGAAATACATCCCCTCGATCCTCGCCGCGATCGGCGGCGTCATCGAACGCCACCTGATTTCGATCGGGTTCATCGAGGGCGAGGGGCTGGGCCTCAAGACCGACCCCCAGGCCAAGGTGATCGGCCTCGAAAGCGGCCGCCGCGGCAAGGCCTGCCCGTCCTGCGGCCAGTACGAGCTGGTGATGATGGAAGGCTGCATGACCTGCACCGCCTGCGGTCACTCGAAGTGCGGGTGAAGCCTGCGGGGCGGGTTTGATGTTCTGACTACCAATTCGTGGCCACCGGCGGGGCTGAAAAGTCCATTCGGCAATCATAAGAAGTCAATCGAGCGTCAGTGCCCGATTGACCAAAATCTCTCAGTGCTTTGGCTCGTGTGCGGACTCGGAGCTCATCATCAATGACGTTGGCGAATAATGGTTGAGCGTACGAGACTGCGTGGACCCCACTAAGGGCGATTCCAGCATGAAGCTGCAAAAAGAAAAGGGCGGCCGTGGCCGCCCTTCTTCCAAGGCTCTTTGAGAGTGTTACATCGTTCGCCAACGCAGAAGCAATTCTTCGACGCGCGCGAAGGCGAAAATGGCTTCGTGCCTGGAGTGTCGGCCATCACAGACCTTGTAGCCGTAAGTATCCGCCCCGGTGTCTTCAATTCGGTAGCTGAGCGACAGGAATGCTTCTCGCGCAGCTTCAGCAAGGAACTTCCGTTGCTTCGGTACTGTGATAACGGTGAGGTCGGCGATATCCCGAGAGCAATGGGTGTAGTGTCTGGCGACCCAAATGCGCACATGAGGCAGTACGTACTTCTGAGTCAGCCAGAGCGTAACGTCGCATATGTCCCGTTCTATTCCGATATCCTCCGGATGGACGCTCAGGCGGCGTTCCCGCGCCGCCTGCAGCCCACAGAGTGAAACCGTCTTAGTCGACATAATGAAACATGCTGAGGAGGTCTGTGAGGCGTGCGCCGTGCCAGCGAGTCATTTCGGGAACCGGCAGCCTGCGATCTTGTTCGATCCGGTCGAGAGCCGATGGCCTCTGATCCTCCAGAACGCGTCGGATTTCGCGCAGTGCGGCTTCGATGACGTCTGGATCCGGCATCGTTTCTCCGAATGCGCCATGCAGGTCACAGAACGCCTCGAAACCGACGGGGTCGTCGATTGCGTCCAGCAGGTTGAAGAGGCTTTTGCCGTGACGGCGAAGGTGATGTTCAGTCGAGACGACAGCATCGATGCGCGTCTCAGCGGTATTGGCGGTGCAGTTGAGCATAATGATCTCCCATTCATGCGGTTTCGGAAACGGTGTGTTGGAGTGCCTATTTCATCGGCGTCATCTTCCGAGGGCTGAGGAGATCCGTGGCTTGCGAGTTTTTCCTGTCGGTTCGGTTGATCGGTCGGGCTTCGGTGCTGGTAGATAGTATGTTGGTCGTTTCTCAGAGGAGCGAAGAAGAAAAATGACGCGGCACGGTGGTATCCGACATGAACCCGGTCCCCGCCCCGCGAGGGGCGGGGGAACGTCATGGTGCCTCTCTTATCCGGCTGACCTTGGCCGAGTGCAGTGCATCGTCGAGCTGACCGGCAAGCAGACAGACATCCAGCACGATTGGATCGTCCGGCTCCAGCTCCGTGATGTCGACGTTGTCCCAAGGATCATCGTAATCGAGGAACAGAATGCAGCGAAGTTCGTCCAGCATGTGTCGCACGCGGCGTGTGATCATCCCAGGCTGATCGAGGCCGTCGAGGATGGCCCTGACCAGCCGCAGTCCGTGGGAACCAGCCAACAGATGGGCTGCATTTCCGAGTGCTTCACTGTTCTCGGCAATGAACACCCGCAGTGGCACTTCTGTATTGGTTAGGGCACGGCACTGGGCGAGCGGTGCCATCGTGTTGTGGAACATGGGTCCTCCTGAGTTTCATGGTTCCGGTTTTCGGTCCGGGTCAGGCTTGTCGAAGGGCCATGTACGTGATTGGCTGCCGTGCCGGTCGCGCACTTGTGCGACGAGGAACTTGCCGGCTGTGTGGAGTTCTACCTTTCTTTTCAGCTTGATGAGTTCGTTTCATTCCGTTGGAAGTGATATTGGACAATGGTCGTTTGAACGAAGAATTTTCTCTCTAAGAGGTGTCACGGGCACCGTGTTCTTGTGTGCGGATTTCCGAGCGCAGTGGCAATTTCTGACATTGACTGGTCACGTAGAACGGATGAGCGATTTAATACGCTTTCCAGGTTCCGCGACTTCATGCGGATACCCCAAGGAGACATTCAAGACGCGCGTTTCGCCTATCACCGTGTCGACGGCGTCATGGCAATGTCCGAACAACCAGGTATGTGGGCGATGCTCCTTAATGAAGTCGCCGAGATCGCTTGCATAAGCGGCTTCTACGCCATGGCTGTGTGCGCCAAGGACTGCTGGATGCGGGGCGTGATGTGTGACTACAATCGTCTTGCCGGAGAATTCTTCACGTAGCTTATTGCCAAGCCATTGAAGGTGAAGTCGATGTTGATGGATAACGTCCTTCGGGGCCAATGCACGATATCCGTCGTTCGCAACGCGGATGAGCCGATAGTCGTTGAGTTTCTCTGGAATGTCATCTTCGTTCCAAGTCCTCCCTTTCCCAAGGTCGAAATCAGTCCATAAGGTCGCACACAAGAACCTTGTGCTTCCCATGATGATCTCTTCGCAGTTCACATAGTTCACGCCCGATGATCCTGCGATCTCCGCAAGCCTTTCTTCTTCATCGATGCGAAACTGGTAGTAGTCGTGATTTCCTGGGAAAACAGAGATCCTCTCGGCGGGAAGCATCTGGGCGAGCCGGGTAAATGCGGGCCTCCATCTTATGGTCGGCTTGTTGGTTACGTCGCCTGCAAGAATTAGCACTTCGAGTTCTGCGATATCTTGCTCAATATCGGAAAAGGGATCCCGTCCTGCCTTGTTCCAGAGGTCCAAGTGCAGATCGGAGATAACCATGAATTTCATAGTGGTGCCTCAATTGTATTGCGATAGTCGTGTGTCGGGTACTGATCAGTGGCGAAGAAGACGGCGCAGAGCTGGAAACCTGGTCTTGGCTCCCATCAAGGAGTGCCGCAGGCCGTTCAAACTTTACGGCCGACACGACGCGTCAGGCCGCGACATGTGCAGTAAGGGCAAGTGCCAGTGCATCCTGCTCGTCGTCCAATTCTCCGATTTCGATCAGGAGGTCGTACATCCGGTCGGTGATCAGGCACAGCTCTTCCACTTCGGGACCCGCGGGGTCGAGGAGGAACCACGACGTGAAGTCAGGTTCAAGTTCTTCGACAATTGGATCGAGGCACAGGAGACGGTGGAGGTCGACCAACCTCTGACGCATCGCTCTGTCCAGGCGCGTTCCTTTGCGCAACTCTGACATGAGCCGCAGGACGAGCGCGCAGCCGGCATCGCCGGCGATCAGATCAGCGGCGTTGCACAACGCTGCGCCGTGTTTTCCGAAGTGCGCGCGGACGGCAGCGAGTTTCTGATCTGCGGACAGGGTCGTTGTGGGGAACGTGCGTAGCATGGTGGTCCTCCTGTAAGATGTGTTTCTGCCATTCGTGGCAGCCTCAAGTCTGTCCCATGTCGTTTCACAGCGGACCCTGATGTGGTTGCTGAGCGGCCCTTGTAGGCGTTTCTCGACATAGAGATTGGCCCGCAAACCGCCGAACGAAGAAAAAACTCAGGCAGCGCTCGCTGCTGCTGGAGAATTCCTCTGGCGAGGCGGACATTCGGCCCCATAGAGCCGAATGACGACGTCGCCTTTGGTGCGGCGGTGCTATTCCCGGTGCCACTTTCGCCTTCATAAAATCCCGCTTCGGGAGCGCGGACGGTGATCATGGCGGCCGTCCTGCCAAGGTGCAGAAGAGTGATTTCGGTCAGCCGAACAAAAAAGGGTTTCCCGCTTATCCACCAAAGAAAGCGTCGGGATCTGCACCGACATCTGCAATCCTCAAAGTCGGCTATGCGGACGTTGCTTCCGTTCGCCGCATGTGATCGAGTTGCGCTGCGCCCGCGAAACCACGAGTGGGGAAGGGCGGAAAGCGGTCGTTCGCGGCGCGCCAAACGAATGTCCGGAAATGATCGCGCTGTCCGCCGGTTGCATTTACAATCTGCTACCTTGCACCTCTGCCGCGTGGATGCCGAGCATCAGCAGGCCGGGCCAGAGCAGGTAGGCCTCGATTTCCACGTTTTCGCCGAACGACAGCAGCAGGATTGTCATGACAATTCCCAACGGCAGTCGGCCACGCGGGCCGCGGGCGGCGTCGGTGAGGGCGATCAGGGTCTGCCACGCAATCGGCACCGCCCAGGCCAGAAGGCCGACGACGCCCTTCACGAAGAGCAGGGCCCACCAGGTGTGGTGGCTGCCGATCGGCATGTACTCCACGATATGCGGGCCCGGCTGTACGGTGCCGTGGCCGAACCAGTAGGCCTCGTTCTCCCAACGTTCGGCGGCGATGCGCTGCAGTGTGGCCCGGACGCGGGTGCTGTCGGCGCGCGCGCCCTTGAAGGCGGCAATCCCGTCGGTGACGGCGCGGGCCAGCGCAACGCCCGCCACGGCGAGCGAGGCGGTCAGCCCCGCCAGGACCTGCCAGGCCCAGCCCCGCAGGATCAGCGGCATCAGGCGCGGCCCGACGGTGCAAGCCACAAGGCCGATCAGCCCCATGCGCGACTTCGAGAACAGGATCATAGCGACCCCGGCGGCGAGACCGATATTGCGCCATGTCTTGTCCCGTTCCTCCAGCGCGAAGCAGACCTGCACCACGCCGAGGAGTGCGGCAAAGGGCGACCACGGCGCATAGAACTGCCAGCGCGGCGTCCAGCTTGCCGGGTCCCAGGTGAACAGGAAGACCGAGAAGTATTCGGGCCCCGGCCCGCCGATGGCCTTCAGCGGCGAGGTAAAGATGCGCTCCGGCAGACCCAGATGCGGCGCGGCGAGGAGGACCGGGAGGAGGATCAGCGTCCATAGGCCGATCATGCATTGGCCACGTATCACGACCTCGCGCCGGATTGGCAGGACGGCCCCGGCGAAGGGGAAGAGCGCCAGCAGCGCCCAACCCTTGGCCCAGCCGATGGAGGATTTGATCGTCTGCTTGGTTCCGAGGCCCCAGTTCAGGTGCCCGATCCAGAGCGCGACCAGCATCACCGCCATCCCGATGATCCAGGCCCAGACCACTGGCGGCACCGGTCCGCGGGCCCGCAGGTCGGGGCGGATCGCCGGGCCGAGGTAAAGCACCAGTGCGGCCAAACCGGCGAGCAGCCAGGCCAGCACCGGGCCGACGACGTAGAGCGCGCCGACGAAGTAGAAGGGCCAGGTCCAGCGGAGCGTGGCGTGGACCATCCGTTCGGCGGGGTTCTGGGGGATGACGGGCGACGTCATTCCGCAGGCACCATTTGTGCTTCGCTTGCGTGGGCGGGGGTGATCAGGCGGTCGATCAGCGGGCGTCGCATCCATCCGAGCGAGAAGCCTATCAGCATGAAGATCGTGGCGGCCACGCCCGCAGCCATCGCCAGCTTGCGCCGCGGCGATGACGGGTCGGTGGGCAGCGACGGGTCCTCGAGCACCTGCACCAGCGGGTAGGACGCGAAGAGGTCGGCCTTGTTCGTCTGGGTCCGCGCGATTGCGGAGGCAAAGACCGCCTCGGCCACGGCGAAGTCGCGCTGCAGGTCTTCGAGCCGCGCCGCGGGGTCGATCAGCGCCATCTGGCGGGTGCGGGCGGCCCGCAGCCGGGCGTCGGTTTCGGCCAGTTCGGCAGCAAGCCCCGCGCGTTCCGCGTCCAGAGTGACGAGGTCGGAGAGCAGGGCCGCCCGGTTGCCGACGTGCGAGATGTCGAGCGCGGCGAGCGCATCGTGGCCGAGGCCGGTGATGGCGCGGGCCCGCGCAAGGGCGGCCGACTGTGCCGTCGCGTGCCCGTCGCGGGCGGCCCGTACCTCGGGGTGGTTCTCGCCGAACTTCGAGCTCTTGCGGGACAGGAGCGCGGCCTGATCCGACATCTCCTCGACCAGCGCGGTGAAGGCGGTGTCGGCATGCAGCTTCAGCGCGGCTGAGGCGAGGCGCGGCGTCGTGCGAAGGGCGGCGGTCAGGGTCGCGACTGCCTCGGACTTGTCGGCGAGTGTCGCGCTCATGTCCTGGACGCGGAGCGCGAGGGTATCGTTCTCGGCCACGAGGGCCTCGAACTGGGCGGCCGAGATCAGGCCGGTCTCCCGTTGCAGGCGCGAGATCTCGCTCCGCGTCGCCAGCACTGCCTCGCGGTAGTCGCCGATTGCCTCGCCCGCGCCGGTCTCGCGCATGTTCAACTCGTCGGTGCGCAGGGCCTCGACCTCGGAGAAGAAGGCCGACAACAGGGCGTCGCCGCGGGCCTTGGCGTCCTCGGGCGAGGTGCCGGTGATGGAAACGTGGATCAGGCCGGTCTGGTCCACCAGCTCGATCCGCGGCTGGCCGAACGTGCGGGTCGGCATTGCCATGCTGTCGGCAGCGGCATCGAGGATGCGTTCGGCGGCCAGCAGGCGCTTGTAGGTTTCGGTCGGGCTGACCGAGGAATGTGCGTAGGGCGAGCTGGCAAAGGATGACGCCTGGCCGATCCGGTCGAGGTTGACCGAGGCCGAGGCGCCAGAGCCCGGCAGGATCAGCGACAGGCCCGAGGTGTAGCGCAGCGGAGCCGTCGACAGGTAGGTGGTGATCGGCGTCCAGATGCAGACCGCGCCGATCGCGAAGAGCCCGAGGTATCTTGGCAGGCGCCCGGCATCCGCCAGTCGGCCGCCGCGCAGGATGCGGGCGAAGGTCAGGCCACGCAGCGGGCTGCGGACAAGGGCGGGAACGAAGGACCTGGGCAAGAGCGGCATGGCAAATCTCCTTGTCCGGAGATTTACACGGGCCCGGGCCTCGACGCGCCCGCGCGGCGGGACAGGGCGGCAGCGCGGGCGGGCAGGGCGCCTACCCGGAGGGATAGGTCAGAAGAGGCCCTGTTCCTTGGCGATCATTGCCGCCTGGGTCCGGTTGGCGGCGCCGATCTTGCGGTAGAGCGTCTTGACGTGCAGCTTCACCGTCGGCTCACGGATGTCGAGATCGCGGGCGATCTCCTTGTTCGATTTGCCTTGGGTCAGCCCTTCGAGAACCTGGAGCTCGCGCTGCGACAGGATCTCGGCCAGCGGGTGGCTTTCATCTTCTTCCTCGGCCCGCATGAAGTCGAGCGGGGCGTACTGCTCGCCCATGGCCATGAAACGGATCGCGTTGATCAGCGACTTGGCCGACAGTGTCTTGGGCAGGAACCCCGCAGCGCCCGCGGCCAGCGCGGCCTCGGCGACCTCGCGGCTCGCGGTGCCCGAGATGATGGCGACGCGGTGCGCGCCGTCGAGATCCATGACTGATCTGAGCCCGTCGAGGCCGTTCATGCCCGGCATGGTGAAATCCAGCAGGACGAGGTCATAGCCATGACCCGCGGCGATCATCCGTTCGGCGGTTGCAAGGTCTGGCGCGGACTCGGCCTCGATGCCGGGTTCGTTGCCGATGTAGAGCATCAGCGTGTCGCGCAGCAGGTCGTGATCGTCGGCAATCAGGATGCGCATGGCGTCTCCTCCCGCGTGTTGCGGCCGGGACGAGTTCTGGGCCTCTGCCGTCACGGCGCGGGTTTGAAAAGTCATTGTGTCTGCTCCTTCCCGACCCGGTGCCGGACATGCCGGACCGGGCGCAAAATCCCAAGCATTTAACCATGCGAATTGGGGCGAAAAAAGGGCAAGGGCGGTCAGGTGCCCTATCCGGTCGGATAGGCCCCGCTGACTGTATTCGCCCCGACACGCACGCGGGGAGAGGTCGGTTCACCGCCTGAAAACAACGCGATCCGTTTGGCCGTCGGCCCTGTCCGGCCGCGGCGTTGAGCGCATTCGATCCCCTGCGGCATCCCGGTTGGCAGACATCGACTTCACGGAGTTGCCGACCATGACCTTCGCCTACCACGCCCCCGCAGCTTTCCGCGTCCCGGCCGGGACACCCGCCATTGCAACCCAGGGCGCCGACCTCGCGCATGTCCGTCTCTTCGGTCTCGACGTCGTGTCGGCCCGCACCGCAACAGTGATCGACGCGCTGCTTTCGCCCGGTCGCCGCAGCCGGGTCGCCTTTCTCAATGCGCATTGCGTCAATGTCGCGGCACGTGACCGGGATTACGCCGATGCCCTGGCGACCGCCGACATGGTCCTTCCGGACGGGATCGGGGTGGAACTGGCGGCGCGGATGACCGGTGCGCGGATTGCCGAGAACCTGAACGGCACCGATTTCACGCCCGCCTTGCTGCGGGGCGCGGCGGCGCGGGGGATGAGCGTCTTCCTCCTTGGTGCCCGTCCCGGCGTGGCAGAGGCGGCGGCGAACCGGCTGTGCCTCGAGATCCCCGGTCTGCGGGTCGCGGGGACGCGCGACGGCTATGAGGGGATGCGGGACGAGGCGGCGACGATCCGGGCGGTCAACGCGGCGCGCCCGGACATCGTGCTGGTCGCGGCGGGCGTGCCGATGCAGGACCTCTGGCTTGCGCGGAACGCGCACCGGATCGACGCGCGGATCACCCTCGGGGTCGGCGCATTGTTCGATTTCCTCGCTGGTCGCGTGCGTCGCGCGCCCGTGGCTGTCCGCAAGCTGCGCGCCGAATGGGCGTGGCGCCTGGCGATGGAGCCGCGCCGGATGGCCCGCCGCTACCTTGTCGGCAACGCCACCTTCCTGGCCCGTGCCGCGCGCCACGCCCTTCGCCGGACGGATCGGGGCACGATGGCGGCGCGAGTGATCGACATCGCGCTCACCGGCGCGGCGCTGCTCTTCCTGGCGCCGCTCGCGCTGCTCGTCGCGGCGGCGATCAAACTCGACAGCCCCGGGCCGGTCTTCTTCCGCCAGATGCGGGTCGGGCGCGACGGCGAGCAATTCCCGATGCTCAAGTTCCGGTCGATGCATGTGGATGCCGAGGCACGCCGCGCCGCACTCCTGGCCACTTCGGACCGGGACGGCGTCTGCTTCAAGTCCCGCAGCGATCCCCGGGTGACCCGGGTCGGACGCCTGCTGCGACGCTTCTCGATCGACGAGATGCCGCAGATCTGGAACGTGCTGCGTGGGGAGATGTCGGTTGTCGGCCCCCGTCCGGCCCTGCCGTCAGAGGTGGCCGAATACCCGGCGCGGGCGCTGGAGCGGCTGTCGGTCAAGCCGGGGCTGACCGGTGTCTGGCAGGTGTCCGGTCGCGCCGAGATCGGGTTCGACAAGATGATCGACATGGATGTTGCCTATGTCCGGTCGCGGTCGATGCTGCTGGATCTCGTGATCATGGCGATGACCTTCCGCGCGATCCTCGGCGGGCGCGGCGCCTACTGACCCCGCGCGACGGGCGGCCCGCCTATCCGAACGGGTAGGTGGGCTGGCCCGATGCCCATGTGACAGGGCGACCGGCGCCGTGCGACACATTCCTTCGAGACAGACACCGGAGGACCACACGACCATGGCACCATCCCTGATCCGCGCGGCGACATTCGCCGCGATCCTTCTGCCGCAGGCGGTTTCGGCCGCCGACCTGCCCAGCCCCACGGGCGACGTCGTGCTGACCGTTTCGGGCGAGATCGCCAACACCAACGCGGGTGACACCGCGCAGTTCGACATGGCGATGCTCGAAACGATGGACCCGCTGACCTTCGAGACCGAGACGATCTGGACCGAAGGCGTGCAGAGCTTCACCGGCGTGCCGCTCATCCGCTTGATGGAGGCGGTCGGCGCGGATGCCGACGGCCTGAGCGCCACGGCGATCAACGACTACGCGGTCAAGATCCCGCGCGAAGACTGGGTTGAGGGCGGGCCGATCGTCGCCTTCCTGCAGAACGGCGAACCGATGTCGGTACGTGACAAGGGGCCCCTCTGGGTGGTTTATCCATATGACGAGGTAGCGGAATACCAGAGCGAGGTGACCTATTCCCGCAGCATCTGGCAACTCGACCGGATCGCGGTCGGCGACTGATCCCGGCATGGCGGGGCGCGAACCACCGGCCCTCGCGGCGGACGAGGAGGCGCTGCGGCAACGGACGCGTGCGCGTGCTGGCCTTGCGCTGGCCGCGTTGGCCGTGTGCGTGGCGCTTGTCGTGGGCATGGCGCTCTTCGTGCTGCGCGAGATCGAGGAGCTGTCCCGCGCCAATTCTGACAACCTCCAATGGAGCCTCGCACAGACGGACGTGGAGTTCCTGCGGTTCCAGCTTGCGCTCGAACATGCGCAGGTCGATCCGGCGACGCTGGCCCAGGTGCGACAGCGCTTCGACATCTTCTACAGCCGTGTGTCGACGCTGGAACGTGGTGAAGTCTACCGCGAGATGCGGGACAATCCCGCCTTCGACGAAGCGCGCGCCCGGATCGGCGGGTTCCTCGATCGCACGGTCACGCTGATCGACGGGCCGGACCAAGACCTGCGCGCGGCGCTTCCCGTCCTCTCGGACGAGGCGGCGGCGCTGTTCCCGCAGGTGCGGGGCCTGTCTTTGGCCGGGCTGACGACCTTTGCCGAGCTGTCGGATCAACGGCGCGAGCATTTGCTGAACGGCCTTGTCCTGCTGGCGGTGGTCCTGGCCGCGGTCTTTGCCGGGCTGATCCTGCTGGCCTACTTCCTCTACCGGCTCTACCGGCTGGCAGAGTACCGCGCCGAAGAGGTGCAGCGGGCCGGAGAACGGATGCGGACGATCGTCGAAACCTCGCCCGAGGCCATCGTGGTCACCGACGGCACCGGCACGATCCGCGAGTTCAATCCACAGGCGCAGTCAATCTTTGGCTATTCCCGCGACGAGGCGCGGCATCGTAACGCCATCGACCTGATCTTTCCGCCGGAGGACGCCGCGCGGCTGCGCGCCGGGCTGTTGTCCTTTGTCGAGACCGGCACGACGCCTGACGCCGCGAGCGGCCATTTCGAGGCGACCGCCATGGCCCGGGACGGGCGGCGGTTCCCGGGTGAGTTCGCCATCGCCCGCGCGGAATCCGGGCCGTTGCTGATCACCTACGTGCGCGACATCTCGCGCCGGAAGGCGGCCGAGGAGGGGCTGACCGAGGCGCGCGATCGCGCACTGGCAGGGGAGCGCGCCAAGGCCGAGTTCCTCGCGGTGATGAGCCACGAGATGCGGACACCGCTGAACGGCATGCTGGGATCGATGCAGCTTTTCCGGGACCACACCCTGACCGAGAAGCAGACCGAGTTGCTCGACCGCATGGACAGCTCGGGCCGGCTGCTGCTGGGGCTGGTGAACGACGTGCTTGAACTGTCGAAGTTCGAGGCCGGCAAGATGACGGCCGAGCGACGGCCGTTCTCTGTCCCGCGATTGCTTGACGGGGTGATCGAGACCGCCGCACCCATGGCCGCTGCGGCGCAGACCGCTCTTGGCTGGCAATGGGTCGGCGCGCCCTGCGACACTGCGGTCGGGGATTCCCGGCGCCTGCGGCAGGTGCTGCTGAACCTCGTCGGCAACGCCGTGAAGTTCACGCGCAACGGAGAGGTGGACGTGGAGGTCGAAGCGCTCGGCGATGGCACGCATCTCGAGTTTCGCGTCATCGACACGGGCATCGGCATTTCGGCCGGGGACCTCGACCGCATCTTCCGCGACTTCGAGACGCTCGATTCCTCCTATGCCCGCCAAGCCGGCGGCACCGGGCTGGGCCTTGGCATCGCGCAGAGACTGACCCGGCTGATGGGGGGTGATATCGGCGTCGAAAGCGAACCCGGAGAGGGATCGCTTTTCTGGGTCCGGGTGCCAGTGCTGGGCGTGGAGGCGACCGTTCCGAGCCCCAGCCAAGGCACCCCGACAGACGCCGGACCTGTGCGCCCGCTCGACTTGTTGCTGGTCGAGGACAACGAGGTGAACCGCTATGTCGCCCGCCAGATGCTCGAGGCCGAGGGCCACCGGGTCACCGAGGCCGTCAACGGCCAGGCCGGGGTGGAATGGGCCGAGAGCCACCGTTTCGATGCAATCCTGATGGATGTCTCGATGCCGGTCATGGACGGGCCCGAGGCCACGCGCCGCATCCGGTCCGGTCAGGGGCCCTCGGCCGACCGCCCGATCATCGCGGTGACCGCCCATGCCCTGCCGGAAGAGGTCGAGGGGTTCCGAACCGCCGGAATGGACCGCTGCATAAGCAAGCCCGTGGACCGGGCAGAGCTGATCGCCACCCTGGCCGAGATTGCGGGAGGCGGGATCGAGGGTGCAAGCATTGCTGATCCCGCGGCACACGCCCGGTCCGGCCTTGTTGACTATGGGCATCTCGCCGTGCTGTGGCAGGGCCTGCCGTCCGAGCGCCGTGGCGAGGTCTTTGATCGCTTCCTGGTCGAGGTGGATCAGGCCATCGCGGACCTGTCCACGTCTGCGCCGGACAGCGACGGCCTTGTCGCGCGCGTCCACGCCTGCGCCGGGAACTGCGGCACCTTCGGCGCCACGGCGCTGCGCGAGGAGCTTGCGCGGCTCGAAACCGCGGCCAAGCGGGGGCAGGAGATTTCGCGCGGCGAGCTTACGGCACTCGCGCCGCTCTGGGCCGACAGCCGCGCCGCACTTCTGGAGTGGCGGGCGGCAGCCTGACTGCCGCTGCTCAGGGGATCAGTGCCACTGCCCCGACCAAGCCCAGGACACGCCCGACCTCGGCGATATTCGTAATCCCGCTATCGTAGCAGGCGATCGAATCCCCCGGCAGCAGGTAGGGGTCGTAATCGTCGCGGTCGGCCCGCGCGCGCATCAGTTCGACCTTGCGTTCGATCACCACCGACACGTCCGTCATTGGGTTGCGCGAGAACAGCGCGGCCGATCTGTCCGCACTCGACGCCCGCGCGCCGCCGACGCAATTGGCGTCGACCACCGCCTGCATGAAACGCGTGCCGTAAGGAATCTCGCGCACCGTCTGGCCGATGGCCGAGGGGGCGTTGCCTGAGGCCGGTTGCGTCAGGTTCGACAGGTAGAGAGAGATGCCGGGCGGGCTGATCGGGCTGGGCGCCATCAGCTCGTCCTGGAAACACTGGCGGGTCGGCACGTGCACCTCGTCGCCGGTGATCAGCATGATGTCGTCGAAGCTTTCACCGCGCAGCACGCCGCGCAGGTCGAGCGTGTGGTTACGCCCGGCCCGTGTCAGGCGCACGGCCGACAGGTCGGCATCGGGACGGATGCCGCCTGCGCTGCGCAGCGCGACGGACAGGTTGCGCCCCTCGGTCGAAGCGCCGAGCGCGGCCTGCCGCCGGTCATCCACCTGGTCGCCCTGCACCCCGCCGATGTCCATCGGCCGGGGTTCGAACACGGCGCCAGACACGGCCACGCGCACGGGCGCGAAATCCTTGATCAGCAGCGACGTCGCCGGTTCGGACGCGTAATAGCCGCCCGCGACCAGCGCCCGCCGGATGTCGGCGGCGACCTGGTCGGGCGTACGGCCGGCCGCCGGAACCGGGGCCAGGAAAGGGAGCTTCAGCGTCCCGTCACGCGATACCACGTAGTCGTCGGAAAAGGTCTCGTCCTCGGGCAGGCGGAAATCGACGAGGTCGCCGCGCGACAGAAGCTCGCCGCGCAGTTCGTAGGCGGCGCGGGACAGGTACTTGCCGCCATCCATCTCGCCGCCGATGGCGGGGCGGCACTTGGCCGCGTTCATGCCGGGCGCGCGGAGCAGGCTCGCGGCGTCGCGGCTCACCTCCATGTCGCGGTACTGCGCCTGGTAGGCGCCGCCGCTCGACACGGGCTCAAGGTTCGCGGCCTGCTGCGGGGCCGAACAAGCCGCCATCGCGGCCAGCGTCAGAAGGCTGACGCCATGTCTCGATCTGATCCGGGCCAAGGGGCTGCTCCTGCACCTCTTCTGGTTTGAGGCACAGGCTAACCGCTCGGGCCGTGGGGCGTCCATCTCGGCGCGCGGATCGGGGGGCCATCCGAACGGATAGGTTCCTCGACCGTTGCGCCGCTGCACTGTCCGGTCGCGCTGAAGCGCCGCGATCCGGCCCCTGTTATCCAGTTGGGGCGCCCACTTTCCCCTTGCCCCAAGGGCGCACAAAGCCGGAGTGACCGTCATGACGCCAGTCAGCCGTTCGGGCCAGTTCGCCCGCCACCTGATCGCCTACAGCCTGTCCGAAGCGACGGCCAAGGCATCGCGGCTGCTGGTTGTCGTGGCGGTCGCCCGCACCATGGACGCCGCCAGTATCGGGGTCGCTGCGGCGGCGCTGGCGGCGTCCGACATCCTCAAGGCTCTGACCGAGAACGGCGCGGGCCAGCGCATCATCGCCGCGCGGGACAAAGACCTTGCCGCGACCTGCCGCACCGCCCGTCGCATCTTTACCGCCTGGTGCCTCGGTCTCTTCGCGCTGCAGATTGCCGTCGGTGCGGCGATCTGGGCGATGACCGGCGATGCGGTCGTCTTCGGCCTGATCGCGATCCTTGCCGGGGAATACCTCTTCATGCCCGGCGGCCTCGTGCAATGTGCCCTGGCAATGCGTGCCGGCAAGATGCGCCAGACCGCCGCCATTTCTGCCGGGCAGGTCGTGGGGGCAAATGCCGCGACCGCCGTTCTGGCCCTTGTCATGCCGGGCCCGCTGGCGCTGGTTCTGCCACGCCTGATGGCCGCGCCGATCTGGCTGGTCGCCATGCGCCGCCTGCATCCCTGGCGCATCGACCGTCGGGTGCCTCCCGCGCCGCTGCGCCCCTTCGTCGGCTATGGCCTGCCGGTGCTGGGGGTCGAGGTCGTGAAGGCGATGCGCCTGCAGGCCGACAAGCTTGTCGTCGGCGTTCTCATGGGGCCCGAGGCGCTTGGCCTCTACTTCATGGCATTCAACGCCGGCCTGGGGCTGGCCAATTCCTTTTCCCAGGCATTTTCGGTCGCGCTGTTTCCGCATCTCTGCTCGGCCCGGGATCGCGGCCGGGACCTGCGCCGCGCGCTTGGCCTGAGCATCGGCGTCATCGCCCCCGTCGTCGTGCTGCAGGCGCTGGCCGCGCCGGTCTACGTGCCGTTCCTCTTCGGGACGGAATGGGGCGACATGTCCACCATTGTGGCTATCCTCTGCCTCGCTGCGATCCCCGGCGTGATCTGGTCCGCCGCCGCGCAGTGGCTGCGCGCCGAGGGGCGACCGCAGCGCGAACTGGCCGTAACGCTGGGCGTCACGGTGGCCCTGATCGCGAACACCGTCCTGATGGCGCCTTTCGGCCTGACGGCGCTGGCCTGGGGCTACCTCGCCGTGGCCACGGTCACGCAGCTGGCCGGGGCCCTGCCAATCCTTGCTGCCGCCTTTGCCACCCCATCCCCGAGGAGCGCCTGACATGTCGACCTTTTCCATCGTCATCCCCTGCCTGAACGCCATCGCCACCCTGGGCGAGACGCTGGACAGCCTGCTGACCCAGACCGACCGGGACTGGGAGGCCCTGGTGGTCGACGACGGGTCCACCGACGGAAGCTGGGCGCTGGCCGCGACCTATGCCGCGCAGGACCCGCGTATCCGCCCGATGCGCAATCCCGGCCGCGGCCCAAGTGCCGCGCGCAACCTCGTCATCGCCGAGGGGCGCGGCGACATCATCGCCTTCTGCGATGCCGACGACCTTTGGGCGCCGGAAAAGCTGACCCGGATGCGCCGCGCCTTTGCCGACACCCGGGCCGATGCGGTCTTTGCGCGGATCGCATTTTTCGACGGCCGGGGCACGCGCACTGTGTCGACGGTTCCGGGGGGCGACCTGACCGTGCCGATGCTGATGGGCGAAAACCCGGTCTGCACCATGTCGAACCTCGCCATCCGTCGCGAGGTCTTCGTCGCCTCGGGCGGGCTCGATACGACGATGGTTCACAACGAGGACCTCGAATACCTGATCCGCCTGGCCGCCACCGGCTATCGCATTCGCGGTCTGGACGAGACGCTGGTCTACTACCGCACCTCTCCGACCGGCCTGTCGTCGAACCTCGACGCGATGCGCCGGGGACGGTCGGCTGCACTGGCCACCGCCGCGCGCCACGGCTTTGCGCCCGATGCCCGGGCCGAGGCGATCCACTTGCGTTACCTTGCCCGTCGCGCCCTGCGCACCGACGCTCCCGCGCACGAGGCGCTGCGCCTTGCTTTCGGCGGAGCGATGACGAGTCCCAGCGGCTTCTTTTCCGACCTAAAGCGGGGCGGCCTGACGCTGGCCTGCGCCGCTGCCGCGCCCCTGATGCCGCGCCGCCTGCGACGCGCCCTCTTTTCGCACTGACCCCGGAGACAGTTCCATGCCCAAGGCCACCATCGTCGTTCCCGCCTACAACGTCGCCGCGACCATTGGGGACACCCTGCGCAGTCTGCTGGCCCAGACCTTCGCCGATTTCGAGATCGTCGTCGTCGATGACGGGTCCGGAGACCGCACGCTCGCGGTCGTCCGCTCTTTCGGTGACAGCCGCATTCGCATCGTCCAACAACCGAACCGTGGTCTTGCCGGGGCGCGAAACACCGGCATCCACGCGGCGCGGGGCGACTACGTCGGCTTCTGCGACAGCGACGACCTCTGGCGCCCCACCAAGCTTGCGACCCATGTCGCCCATCTCGCCGCCAACCCCCAGGTGGGGCTCAGCTACTCCGGCTCGGAACTGATCGACGCCGACGGCCGCCCCATGGGCCTGGCGCAGTCGCCGCGCCTGACCGGTATCACCGCCGCACACGTCTTTCGCCGAAACCCTGTCGGAAACGGGTCGGCGGCCGTCATGCGCCGCGCGGCGCTTGATGCCATCGCGTTCCGACCCGAGGGAGAGGCGGCGCGCGACTGGTGGTTCGACGAACGCTTCCGCCAGTCCGAGGATATCGAATGCTGGCTACGCCTTGCCCTGACCACCGATTGGGAAATCGAGGGCGTTCCGGGCCTGTTGACCCGCTACCGCATCGTGCCCGGCGGGCTGTCTGCCGGGATCGACCGGCAGTATGGCGCGTGGCAGACGATGGTCGACAAGCTTTCGGACACTGCCCCTGCCTTCATGGCGCGCGAATTGCCCGCCGCGCGGGCGTTCCAGAACCGCTACCTCGCGCGCCGTGCCGTGAGTTCGGGCGACGCGCGGCAGGCCGTCCGCAGGCTCCGCGCAGCCTGGGCCAGCTCGCCCCGCGCGATGCTGTCGGAACCGCTCAAGACCGCGACCACCTGCGCCGCCACAGTCGTGCTTGCCGCCTTTGGTGCGGGGGCCCTCAGTGCCATCGCACAACGCACAGGCCGCCGCGCTGCCTGACCCGAAAGGAGAAGACCATGATCCGCATCGCCCATCTCGTCGACGACACCACCCCCGGCGGCGTCACCCGCTACCTCGACTTCATCCGGCAGGACCCCGGCATGACGGTGACCGCGCGGCACGAGGTCGCCGTGGTTTCGCGCGTCAACCCGGCGCGCCGTGCCGTCGACGCGGACATCATCGTGTCGCACCTTGGGCTCAGCTGGCGCGGCCTGCCCGGCCTGATGGCGCTGCGCGCGCGCCATGCCGGCATCCCGCTGATCCATGTCGAGCACAGCTATTCCGAGGGCTTCGTCGCCGCCAATGTCACCGCGCGGGGTCGATTTTGCCAGTTGTTGCGCACCGCCTATTCGCTGTTCGACGAGGTCGTCGCGGTGAGCGAGGCACAGAAGGACTGGCTCCAGCGGCGCGACCTCGTCGCGGCAGATGCCCTGCGGTGCATCCCTCCCTGCGTCGACCTTGCGCCGTTTCGGGCCGTGCCGCCGCCGCCGGACGGAGTGACGACAATCGGTGCGATCGGGCGTTTTGACGCGCAGAAGGGGTTCGACATCCTGATCCGTGCGTTCCGGCAGGTAGACGATGCCGCCCTGCGCCTCGTCCTCATCGGACAGGGTCAGGCCGAGACGACGCTGCGCAACCTTGCCGATGGCGATGATCGCATCCGGTTCCCCGGATTCACGGACAGCCCGGCGCAGGCCTACGGGGATTGCGACGTGATCGCGATGCCGTCCCGGTGGGAGCCCTATGGTCTCGTCGCCCTCGAGGCAAATGCCGCCGGGCGCCCGGTCCTGATGTCGTCCGTGGATGGCCTCCGGAATCAGGTCGACCGCGGCAACGTCGTGGTGGCCGAGAACACCGCTGTCGCCTGGGCAGGCGCCATCCGCGCCCTGGCCGCCAGCCCGATCACGAGACCGTCCGTCGAGAGGGCGCAGTCGCAGGCCAAGCAGACCAGCCGTGCCTGGGCCGACCTGGTGGCGAAATGCACTGCGAAGGGACTGGATGCATCTGCCAGGCTCCGAACCGCAAGTTGATGCGTCGTCCGACGTGGGGCGCGACCTTTCGGTTTCGGTCCCCGCTTTCTGCGCGGCACCGGTTGCCGGTCGAACGCATGAGGTCCGGAGCCGGGGTCACCGTTTGACATGTCGAGCGGTCGCGCGCGGCTGCGGCCTCGAAGGGCGGCCATGGCCGGTGTCACGTGCCGGGTGTCAGCGCGGTATGCTTCATGGGCCGACGATAGACAAGCAGGCGGTTGCCGGCTGGCATGTCATGCACCGGCTCGACGACAAATCCCTGCGCCGAGGCCGCCGCGTCCACGGCCTCGCGATCGCGCAGGCCCCAGTCCGGATTCCGTTTGCGCAGATCGGCGTCGAAAGCGACGTTCCCTGGCCCCGTGAAGCCGCCTGCCTCGTTGAAAGCCGTAGATCAAAAGGAGCCCAACGGACACGAGACGCGCAGCAGCGCCTTTTATAAGCCCAATCGTCGCCGCCCAAGCAGAGACGTGAGTCAGGTTGGCGACGAACACCGCATCCACAAGCTCCCCGGGCCAGGGCGGCCGGGCGGCGTCGATGAGCACCGGAGGCGGAACCCGGTCGGAGAGATCGGGGCAGAGTGCCCGCCAATCCTCGATGGCGGCGAGGCCTTCGGCGGTCGCCTCGCTCGACATCCAGACCAACTACGGCAGTGACCGGGCCATCCACAGGGCATGTTCGCCAGACCCCGAGGCGACTTCGAGCACTGTGCAACTCCGGACAGGCAGCAGGTCCGCAAGCACATCGCGGATCGGCTCCCGGTTGCGCGCCGTCGCAGGCGCGTGCCTGAGGCCGGAATACAGCGCCGCGGTCGCAGCGGGATCGGCGAGGAGGTCTTCGGGGACAGACAATTGCACACCGAACGTAGCAACAAGTTCACCTGGAAGCACTTACCTCGGATGCGTTCCAGTCGTAGGAAAGGGCGGCAAGCCGACATTCGCTGCTTTCTGCTCCAATGGCAGCAATGCGGAGAACCTCCACATATTGGCACATTGATCGCGCCGGACCGGTGGGCTCCGGAGGGCGGTTGCTGGCAAGTGCAGGACTCGCTTTCCCGCTTGCTGATGTTCCCGCGGGATCAGGGGGTATCGGCGGGCAGGGGCAAGCTGGCCACCGACGAAGAGATCGCGTGAGTGCGGCGCTGAGGGGCCGCGGTGACTCAGATGCTCTCCGGCGTGACGATCTCGAACGGGATGACCTTTTGGATCGTCTTGTCCGAACTCTTGTTCCCCGCCACCTCGACCATCGTCTCGATCAAGGCCGCTGACGTCGGTTCCAACGGATGGCAGAGCGCGGCGGTGACGATGCCCTCGGACAGGCCCTTGCGGGTCTCGGGGCCGATGTCGCGACAGATCACCTTGATCCCGCGACGGCGCTCGGCCGGGACTTCGCGCAAGGCGCGCAGGATGCCGGAGATGCCGCCGCCGACGATCAGGATCCCGGCGAGATCATCTCCGGTCGCCAGCAATTCCTTTACCATCCTGTAGGCCTCGTTGGCCTCCTCCTTGGTCGGGCGGCTTTCCTCGACGACAAGGTGGGGGGCGTGTTCCCGGATGTAGGACCGCAGGCTGGCGTCGGCGACGTCCTGGCACTGGTAGCGGTGGTTGCCGAGGAAGACCGCCACTCGGCCCGGATTGGGTGTCATCTGTGAGATGAACCAGGCGGCGGTGCGGCCGAGCTTCCAGTTGTCGGTGCCGACATAGGCCGCACGTTCCGGTGCAGACTGGTCGGTGATGTAGGTGACGACGGGCTTGCCCTTGTCGCGCAGTTCACGGATCGCGTGGCTGATCAGCGGATGGTCGGCCGCAATGATCGCCACGGCATCGCAGGCCTCACCCAGTGCACGCAGGCGCATGGCGATGTTGGCCGGTTCGAGAAGGTCCACGAAGTCGACAAGACAGGTGACCTTCTCGTCGCGTCGCGCGGCGGCGGCCTCGCGGATCTTCTCGGCGAAGATGCGGTAGATTTCGCGGCTGGACTGCTGCAGGAGGAAACCGAAGCGATATTGCGGCTGGGCCCTTTCCCGATGTGCGCTGATCGCTCCCGACCCATAGAAGCCGATTCGTTCGGCGGCGTCCTGCACCAGCCTGATCGTCGCCGGGCGGACGTTCGTTGCTCCTGCCAGAATGCGATTTACCGTCGAGACGCTGACCCCGGATTCTCGGGCAAGGTCCGATATTGTCGCCCTTTTTCCCATCCTCGGCCTCCACCCGTGTCTCATCCTGATATGAGATGAAATGATATTATAATATCAAAAAATAGCAAAGGCAATTCCCATGACGGCATGTACTGGGCTACGGCAGAGGTCACTCGGATGCCGGAGGAGCGGCTCGATCCGGGTCGGAAGGATCAGGGAGGACAACTCGATGAACACGAAATCACGCACTGCGCGCGGGCTGCTTGTCAGCGCAGCATTTGCATTTGCCGCCGGACCAGCCTTTGCGGCCGACATCTTCGTCATTGGCGGCAAGCCGGACGATCCGTTCTGGTCGATCGTCAAGCGCGGCGCCGAGGATGCCGGCATCGTCGCCGAGGCCCAGGGTGGATCAGTCACCTGGCTGGGGCCACAGAACTACGACAACCTGGGCGTCGACGCGGCCGAGCTCATCCGCCAGGCCATCGACCAGGGTGCGGACGCCATCGTCGGCCCCGACTGGGTGCCCGAGGCGATGGACCCGGCCTTCGAGGCCGTCGTGGCCGCCGGTATTCCGCTGGTCATCTACAACGCCGGTGGCATGGCCGCCGCGGACAAGCTGGGCGCGATGAACTACGTCGGCTCGGACGACTACAAGGCCGGTGCGGCCGGCGGTGAGTACCTGGCCGGGCTGGGCAACACTAACGGGGTCTGCATCAACACCCTGCCGGGTGCGGCCAACGTCGAAAATTTCTGCAAGGGTTTTGTCGACGGCATCACGAAGGCCGGCGGCGAGGGATCGGTCCTGCCGCTGCCCGCGACCTCGTTCGGCTCCGCCACGGCGGTGGCCCAGGCCGTCCGCGCGCACCTGCTCCAGAACCCGCAGATCAACGCCGTCTTCACCGTCGGCAACGTCGACTCGAACTCGGCCGTGTCGGGCATCCAGCAGGCCGGCAAGGCCGGGCAGGTCGCCGTCTGCGGCATCAACTTCGACGAGACGATCCTCCAGAACATCAAGGACGGCAAGATGGCCTGCGCCATCGACCAGCAGGGCTACCATCAGGGGTTCCTCGCCGTGTCGATCCTGAACGGCTACGTGAACTACGGCCTGACCGTCCCGACCCGCGAAATCCTGACGGGCCCGGGCATCATCAACAGCGACAACGTCGAGGCCACCATGGCCGGCGTCGCCGAAGGCACCCGCTAAGTCACCACTCGCGGACCTGTCGGAGCGCCGGGTTGTTCGGCGCTCCGGCCCCCGGCCGTCTTCCCGATCCAGTTCGGCGCGGCGCAACTCAAGAACCGGAAGTGGGGTAGCTCCATGAACACGGTCACGGAAACATCGCCATCGAGAAAGCCCGGGGACCGCGATGGGTTCGTCGCGGCGGCGGGGCGGCTGACGCGGCGGCCCGAGGCCGGGTCGCTGCTGGGCCTCGTCGTAGTCTTCGTCTTCTTCTGGATGGTCTCGGGCGCGATCTTCGTTTCGCCCGCGGGGTTCGCGAGCTGGCTCAACGTGGCGGCCGAGATTGGTATCGTCGCGCTGCCCATCGGGCTCCTGATGATCGCGGGCGAACTCGACCTCTCGGTCGGCGCGGTCATCCCGGCGTCTTCGCTGACTTTGGCGATCGCCTCGGGTCACTACGGGCTTTCCGAACCTGTCGGCATCGCGCTGGCCCTGGGCTTCGGCCTGCTGATTGGCGCCTTGAACGGCTGGCTTGTGCTCAAGACGCGGGTGCCCTCGCTGATCGTGACCATCGGCACGATGTTCGCGGTCATGGGCCTCACGCTCGGGATGTCGGTGCTGCTGACCGGCTCGACCTCGACCAACATCGTGCCCGCACCGTTCTGGAAAAGCCTCTTCGGCAGCTTCGTCGGCGGCATGTTCCAGGTCACCATCTTCTGGTGGGGGGCGTTCGTCGTGATCATCGGGTTCGCGCTGCACCTCGCTCCGGTCGGTAACTGGATCTACGCCCTCGGCGGGGACAAGGTTTCGGCGCGCAACGCCGGGATCCCGACCGAGAAACTGACCATCTGGTTGTTCATGCTCTCTGGCTTCTGCGCCGCCTTCGTCGGCGTCAGCCAGGCGATGGTCTACCAGTCGGCACAGGTCGCCGGCGGACAGTCCTTCATCTTCAACTCGATCATGTGCGTGGTCATCGGCGGGGTCCTCCTGACCGGAGGCTTCGGGTCGGTCGTCGGCATCGTCCTCGGCACAGTCACCTTCGCGATGGTGAACCAGGGCATCTACTTCACCGGCTTCGACCCGAACTACGGCTCGGTGATCATCGGTGCGCTCCTGCTTGCGGCGGTCCTGATGAACGACGTCTTCCGCAAGATGGCCTTGTCCAACCCGAAGAAAGGCTAAGGACATGATACATCCCCAGACACTCGGAAATCTTGTCCGGCGGCCTGAAACCGGAGCCCTCCTGAGCCTGATCGCGGTCGCGCTGTTCTTCGTGATCTTCGGCAATGCCGACCTGGGCAAGTTCATGGGGGCGGCCAGCTGGGTCAACTTCGCGGCCAATCTCGGCATCGTGGCGATCCCGCTGGGCATGCTGATGATCGCCGGAGAGCTCGACATCTCGATCGGCGCCATGATCCCGGCGGGCTCCATGTCCATCGCAATCGTCTCGGGCTACTACGAGCTGCCGATCCTCGTCGGCATGATCGTGGCCCTCGGCCTCGGCGTCCTGGTCGGGCTGGTGAACGGTTTGCTGGCGACCCGGACCACGGTGCCGTCGCTCATCATCACGCTGGCGACGCTGGTCGCGATGCAGGGCGTCGTACTCTCGGCCTCGGTCCTGTTGACCGGCAACGCCTCGGTGGCCCTGACCGCGCCGGACTGGGCCAAGGCGATCTTCGGACGGTACATCGGCGGCTCCTACCAGGTCATCATCCTGTGGTGGCTGGTCTTCACCGCCATCTACTGGTTCTTCATGCACAAGTCCCGCTTCGGAAACTGGGTCTACGCGCTCGGCGGCGACAAGATCAGCGCGCGCAACGCAGGCATCCCGACTGACCGGCTGCGCATCGGGCTCTTCATCCTTTCGGCCACCTCGGCGAGCTTCGTGGGGATGTGCGGCGCGATCCTGTTCAACTCCGCGCAGGTTTCGGGTGGCATGAACTACATCTTCAACGCCGTCGTCGCGGTCGTGGTCGGAGGCGTACTCCTGACCGGTGGCTTCGGGTCGATCATCGGCATCTTCATCGGCACCCTGACCTTCGCCGTGGTGAGCCAGGGCATCTACTTCACCGACATCGACCGCAACTGGTCGTCCCTGATCATCGGCGTGATGCTGCTGGCCGCCGTCGTGATGAACAACGCCTTCCGCGAGCTCGCCATGAGTGCCGCAACCAGGAAGAAGGGCTGAGCACATGTCTGACAAAGCACCTGTTCTCGAACTCAGAAACGTCGACAAGAGCTTCGGGCCGATCGACGTGCTGCACGAAATCTCTCTGAAGGTTCGGGAGGGCGAAGTTCTCTGCCTCCTGGGCGACAACGGCGCAGGCAAGTCGACGCTGATCCGGACCTTGGCAGGCGTGCACAAGCCGACCCGGGGCGAGATCCTGATGGACGGCAAACCGGTCAACTTCGACCGGCCCAAGGACGCACAGGACATGGGCATCGCCACTGTGCACCAGTTCGGCGGAACTTTCCCGCTGATGTCCATTGGACGCTCGTTCTTCGTGGGTGTCGAGCCGACAAAGGGGTGGGGACCATTCAAGGTATACGACCGCAAGACCGCGAACGAGATCGCGGTGAAGGCGGTGCGCGATTTCGGCATCACCCGGATCGAGGATGGCGACCGGCTGGTCGGCGGCCTCTCCGGCGGCGAACGGCAGTCACTCGCAATTGCCCGCGCCGTTCATTTCGGGGCGCGTGTCCTGATCCTGGACGAACCTACCGCAGCGCTCGGGGTCAAGCAGGCCGCGCACGTCCTGCGCATCGTGAACGAGGCCAAGCGGCGCGGTCTGGCAGTGATCTTCATCACCCACCAGGTGATGCACGCCATGGCGGTCGGGGACCATTTCGCGGTGCTGATCCGTGGCGCCGTCGCAGCCGATTTCCGGAAGGGCGAGAAAAGCCGCGAGGAGATCGCCGACCTGATGGCCGGCGGCGAGTCGATGGCCGATCTGGAGGCGAGCATCGAGGGGTTCATTGAATCCCACGACGGCCACGCACCGAACGCGGCGCCCGCCGAATAGCAGTTCCTCCCCGCGCGCGCCGGCTTTCGGGCTGGCGCGCGCACCAGAAACGACAACCCGAGGCACGCCGAGATGAAGATCGCACTCGACCCGTTCATGCACCGTCACCTGTCGCTCGAAGAGCTCCCCGGCAAGGTCAAGGAGCTCGGCTACGACTGGATCGAGCTCAGCCCGCGCGGCGACTTCCTGGAATGGTTCAAGGCGCCCCGGGTGTTCCCCGAGCGCGTGAAGACCTTCAGAAAGGCGCTGAAGGACGCCGATGTCGGTATTGCAACCTTGCTGCCTATGTACCGCTGGGCCTCCAACGACGAGGAAGAGCGCAAGGCCGCCGTCCGCCACTGGAAGCGCGCCATCGAGATCGCGGTCGAAATGGAGGTGGACACCATGAACTCCGAGTTCGGCCGTGGTCCGCATCCCGACAAGGGGACCTGCTACTGCTGCCACACAGGCAGCATGATCGAGGCCTGCGAGGACGCCTGGTGGCGCTCGATGGAGGAACTCGTGCCGATCTTCGAGCGCGAGGGCATCACGCTGCACATCGAGCCGCACCCCGAGGACTGGGTCGAGACGCTTCAGCCCTCCGTCGACCTGATCCGGACGGTGAACTCGAAGAACGTGAAGTTCCTCTATTGCTGCCCGCACACCTTCTACTTCGGCGACGACGTGGTCGCGATGCTGCGCGAATGCGCCGACGTGCTGGCGCATGTCCACATCGCAGACACGTTCAACCACAAGGCCAGTTCGGGACTGCGCTACATCATCAATCCGCCGGGCAGCCAGGCGCGGGTGCACCAGCACCTGAACATCGGTCAGGGCGAGGTCCCCTGGGAAGACCTCTACCGCACGCTCGCCGAGATCGGCTTTGACGGGATCATGACTGCCTGCGTCTTCGCCTGGGAAGAGAAGGCGGACGAGAGCGGCAAGTTCATGCGCGCCGAGATGCAGCGCTACGTCGACAAGTATTTCAAGTGAGGACGCTGATATGGCTCTGAAAGTTGGTGTTATCGGCACGGGTATGATCGGTCAGGATCACATCCGTCGCCTCACGAAGGTGCTCTACGGCGCCGAGATCAAAGGCGTCACGGACATCGACCTCGACCGCGCCCGGGCCGCTGCGCCGGAGGGGGCGGAGGTTTTTGACACCCCCAAGGCGCTGATCGCCTCGGACCATGTGCAGGCGGTGGTGATCTGCTCCTGGGGGCCCGCGCACGAGGAGCAGCTTCTCGACTGCATCGCAGCCGGAAAGCCGGTCTTCTGCGAGAAGCCGATGGTCACGACCGAGGCCGCCGCGCTGAAGGTGATCGAGGCGGAGACCGCCTTTGGCCGCCGCCTCGTGCAGGTCGGCTTCATGCGCCGGTTCGACGGCGATTACCGGCGGCTGAAGCGGGTGATCGACGGCGGCAGCCTCGGCGCGCCGCTGATGTACCACTCGGTCCACCGCAACGCCTCCGTGCCGGAGGGGCTCTATACCTCGGACATGCCGCTGAACGACACAATGGTCCACGACGCGGACATCTCGCGCTGGCTGCTCTCGGACGAGGTGGCCGCCGTCGAAGTTCGACTGCCGCGCCGCTCGGGCCGCGGCAATGACTTGCGCGACCCGACCATCGTGCTGCTGCACATGACGGGCGGGGCGATCGTCGATGTCGAGATCAGCGTCAACGTGGCCTACGGCTACGACATCCGGGGCGAGGTTTCCTGCGAGATGGGGATTGCCGCGCTGCCGAACCGGCCCGCGACGGTCATAAGTGACCAGCACGGTATCCGGCAGGCCATCCCCGAGGATTGGCGGGAACGCTTCATCGACGCCTACGACCAGGAGTTTCGGGAATGGATCGTCGCGGCGGGGCAGGGCACTGCCACCGGGCCGAGCGCCTGGGACGGCTATGCCGCCACGCTGGTCTCCGATGCCGCCCTACGCGCCGTCGCCAGCGGTGAGCGTGAAGCGGTCGCGATGATCGAGAAACCCGCACTTTACAGCGAGCCGACCGCCATCGCGGCCGAATGAACGAGAGAGAAAGATGAAACTGTCCATCTGCACGGACGTGATGGGGGCCCTCCCTTTCACCGACATGCTCGACAAATGCGTCGACCTGGGCGTCGAGGGGATCGAGATGACCGGCGGGGGCTGGTCACCCGCGCCGCATTTCCGGGCCGAGGACCTCCTCGCGGACAAGGGGCTGCTGAAGCGCAGGCTGAAGGAGATCGAGGCGCGGGGGCTGGAGATCGCAGCGCTCAACTGCTCGGCCAACCCCCTGGATCCCGGCCCGATGGGCCGCAGGCACCGCAAGGAGATGGAAGAGACTTTCACCCTCGCTGGCGAGATCGGCGTGACCAAGATCGTCACCATGTCCGGCCTGCCCGAGGCGGCACCGGGCGACATGGTCCCGAACTGGCTGGTCTACACCAAGTCCTGGCCCGACGAGATGCCCGAACGCGACCGCTACCAGTGGGAGGACCGCGCGTTCCCGTTCTGGAACGGACTGGTCGCCCACGCGAAGAGCGTCGGCGTCGAGAAGATCGCGCTCGAGAACTTCAGCGCGATGCTGGTCTGGAATCCCGAGACGCTGTTCCGCCTGCGCGACGAGGTGGGCGAGATGGTGGGCATGAACCTCGACCCGAGCCATCTCTTCTGGAAGGGGGCCTGCCCGATCGCGGTGGCCCGCGCCCTCGGCCCGGCGATCCACCACGTTCACGGCAAGGACACCCGTATCGAGCGCGGCATGGCCGACGTGAACGGCCTGCTGGAACTGCGCGAGGTGACCGACGTCGCGAACCGCGCGTGGAACTATGTCGCGGTCGGGGCAGGGCACGACCTGCAATGGTGGAAGGAGTTCTTCTCGGTCGTCGGCATGATGGGCTACGACGGCTGGGTTTCGCTGGAGATGGAGGATTTCACCATGTCCACCGAAGCGGGAATCCGCTCTTCCATCGACGCGCTCCAGGCGACGATCATCCGGTGAGGGCGGTTCAGGTGTACAAGTTCATTATCACGATCGACCTGCAACCCGGCACCCGCGACGCGATCCTCGCGCGGGCCCCGGCCGCGCAGGCGGCGACGCGCGCCGAGCCGGGCTGCATCGCCTACGACTTCTACACCTGCACCGACAACCCGGACCGGCTGGTCTTCGTCGAGACCTGGGCCGACCGGGCGGCGCATGATTTCCACATGGAGCAGGCGCACCCCAAGGATTTCATCGCCTTCCACGAACAGTTCCACGAGCGGCTGATCCTCGAAACCATCGACCCGGCGGTGCCGCGATGAACATCCGCGCCACCATAGCCTGCGGGCCGACCTGCTGGGGCGTCGACGACGCCTCCTGGCCGAACCTGCCTGTTTGGGAGCGGGTGCTGGACGAAACCGCCGAGGCCGGGCTGGGCGGCCTTGAGCTGGGCCCCTACGGCTACTTCCCGCTGGACCTGGAGATCACCGGCAAGGCGCTGGCCGACCGGGGCCTGTGCATCGTCGCCGGTACGATCTTCGCCGATCTCGTGTCTCCCGCGAACCGGGAGGCGCTGCTGCACCAGGCCGACGAGATCTGCGACTTCATCACCGCGTTGCCGCAGCCCGAGACCCATGCGGGTCAGCGCTACAGTGCGCCCTACCTGACGGTCATGGACTTCGGCCATCCAGAGCGTGACGTGACCGCCGGTCATTCCGACCACGCCCCGCGTCTCGATGACGGGCAATGGGCCGGCATGTTGGGCAACATCCGCGCCATAGCCGAGCTCGCACGGGATCGGTACGCGGTGCGCGCCACGATCCATCCCCATGCCGGGGGCTACATCGAGTTCGCCGACGACATCGCCCGGCTGGTGCGGGACATCGACGCCGACACCGCCGGGCTCTGCCTCGACACCGGCCATTTGACCTATGCCGGGATGGACCCCGCCGCGGTACTGGAGCGCTACTGGGACAGGGTGGACTACATCCATTTCAAGGACATCGACTTCGACGTCTACGGCCAGGTCATGTCGCGGCCGATGCTCTTCTTCGAAGCCTGCGCCAATGGCGTCATGTGCCCGATCGGGCATGGCGGCATCGACTATGACGCCATCCACGACCTGCTGAGCCGCAAGGGCTACGGCGGTTACATCACCATCGAACAGGACCGCGACCCCAGCGATGCCGGGGCGACACTGGGCGACCTGATCGCCAGCCGCGACTTCCTGCGTCAATCCGGTTTCTGAGGGACCACGCCATGCAGAAGAAACTCGACCTCATCACAATCGGCCGGTCCAGCGTCGATCTCTACGGCGACCAGGTCGGCGGGCGGCTCGAGGACATGGGCTCTTTTTCGAAATATATCGGCGGGTCTCCGACCAACATCGCTGCCGGAACCGCGCGGCTGGGTCTGAAATCGGCTCTGATCTCGCGCGTCGGGGACGAGCACATGGGCCGGTTCATCCGCGAGGAACTGGCGCGCGAGGGTGTTGAGACGGCGGGCGTGGTGACCGATCCGGAGCGGCTGACCGCGTTGGTGATCCTCGGGATCCGCGACGAGGACCAGTTCCCGCTGATCTTCTACCGGGAGAACTGCGCCGACATGGCGCTCTGCGAGGATGACATCGACCCGGACTTCGTGACCTCCGCCCGCGCGGTGGTGGCGACCGGCACTCACCTGTCGCACCCCCGGACCGAGGCGGCGGTGCTCAAGGCTCTGCACCTCGCGCGCGGGGCTGGCATCAGGACGGCGCTGGACATCGACTACCGCCCCAACCTCTGGGGCGTGGCCGGACACGGAGAGGGCGAGAGCAGGTTCGTAGCGTCGGATAAGGTGACGGAGAAGCTCCTGTCGACGCTGCATCTCTTCGACCTGATCGTCGGCACGGAAGAGGAATTCCACATCGCCGGGGGCACGACGGATACGCTCGCCGCGCTGCGCCGGGTGCGCGAGGTTTCGGAGGCCACGCTCGTCTGCAAGCGCGGAGCGCTCGGTGCGGTTGCATTCGAAGACGCAATTCCGGAAAGCCTCGACGCGGGTCACAGCGGGCAGGGCTTTCCGATCGAGGTTTTCAATGTCTTGGGCGCGGGTGACGGTTTCATATCGGGGCTGCTGAAGGGCTGGCTCGACGGAGAGGACTGGCCGACTGCCCTCAAGTACGCCAACGCCTGCGGGGCCTTCGCGGTCAGCCGTCATGGCTGCGCGCCGGCCTATCCCACGTGGGAGGAGCTGCGGTTCTTTCTCGGGCGTGGCATGACGCGGCCCGACCTGCGAAACGATGCCGAACTCGAGCAGGTCCATTGGGCCACGACCCGCAAGGGCGACTGGTCCAGCCTGCGCACCTTCGCCTTCGACCACCGGATGCAGCTCGAAGAGATGCCGGGCTACACGCTGGAACGGGGCGGTGCGTTCAAGGAACTCTGCCTGCAGGCCGCCCTGAAGGTCCAGGCCGGGCAGGCGGGCTATGGCATCCTGACCGACAACCGCATCGGCCGCGCGGCACTTCACGCGGCCAGCGGCTCAGGCCTCTGGATCGGGCGGCCGACCGAGCTGCCCGGGTCCCGCCCGATCGTATTCGAGCCGGAGCTGGGTCCGGACCTTGGCCAGTTTCGCGAATGGGCACGAGAGAACGTGGTGAAGCTCCTGGTCTTCTGCCACCCGGACGACGATGCGGCGACGCGTGAGTTGCAGGAGGAGAGGGTCAAGCGCCTCGTCACCGCCGCGCGGCGCAACGGGCTGGAATTCCTGCTCGAGGTGATCCCCTCCAAGGTCGGACCGGTGGACGACACGACGACCGCGACACTGATCCAGCAGTTCTACGACATAGGGGTCTACCCCGACTGGTGGAAGCTTGAGCCGTTCAAGACGGAGGCGGCCTGGCAGAACGCGGTGCAGGCCATCGAGCGCAACGATCCCCGGACGCGCGGGATCGTGGTGCTGGGCCTCGACGCCCCCGAGGCCGAGTTGGCCGCGAGCTTCGCGCTGGCGGCGAAACAGCCGCTGGTGAAGGGCTTCGCCGTCGGGCGGACGATCTTTGGCGATGCCGCGCGGGCATGGATGAAGGGCGAGATGAGTGACGCGGCGGCGGTGGAGCAGATGGCCGAGCGCTTCGCCCGGCTCTGCGGGATCTGGGACAAGGCCCGGGCCGGGGCGCTGGCGGCGGCCTGAGACGTTGGCGCTGCCTCCGTCGCGCCGGGGGCGCGACTCCCCCGCAGTATTTTGGGAACGATGAAGGGCAAATCCCTTCGGAAAATGGGACGAGACAGATGGGCACGATCCGGCTGACCGCTGCGCAGGCGATGATGAAGTGGCTCTCGGTTCAGATGACCGACGAGAACGAGCGCTTCATCGACGGGATGTGGGCGATCTTCGGCCACGGCAACGTGGCGGGGATCGGCGAGGCATTGCACAGATACCGGGATGTCTTCCCGACATGGCGTGGGCAGAATGAACAGACCATGGCCCATGCCGCCATCGCCTTCGCCAAGGGCGCGAAGCGGCGGCGGGCGATGGCGGTGACCTCCTCCATCGGTCCGGGCTCGACGAACCTTGTCACAGCGGCAGCTCTGGCACATGTGAACCGGCTGCCATTGCTGATCGTGGCGGGGGACGTCTTTGCGACCCGCCGTCCCGATCCCGTGCTGCAGCAGGTCGAGGATTTCGACGACGGGACAGTTTCGGCCAACGACTGCCTCCGGCCGGTCAGCCGGTACTTCGACCGCATCAGTCGCCCCGAGCATCTTCTGACGGCGCTGCCACGGGCGCTGCGGGTCATGACCGATCCGGCGAATTGCGGCCCGGCGGTGCTGGCCTTCTGCCAGGACGTGCAGGCCGAGGCCTACGACTACCCCGAGGCCTTCTTCGAGCCGCGCATCTGGCACATTCGCCGCCCGCGCCCCGATGCCGGAGAACTGGCGCGCGTGGCGGGTCTGATCCGGTCAGCCGAGAATCCGGTCCTGATCGCCGGCGGCGGCGTGATCTACTCCGGCGCAGAAAAGACGCTCGCGGACTTCGCCAGCAGGCACAACATCCCGGTGGCCGAAACCCAGGCCGGAAAATCGGCGCTGGCGCAGGCGCATCCGATGAACTTCGGAGCTTCCGGCGTCGATGGCTCCGCTGCCGCCAACGCGGTGTCGGCCGGCGCCGACCTCGTCATCGGGGTTGGCACCCGCATGCAGGATTTCACCACCGGCTCCCGGACCATGTTCGCCGAGGGGGCGCAGTTGGTCTCGATCAATATTCATGGCTACGACGCGGCCAAGCACGGGGCCGAGAGCCTCGTCGCGGATGCGCGTGAGGCGCTCGATGCGCTCGGTGCCGAGCTCGGCGACTACAGGGCAGGGGCATCCGATCCGACGGCGCGGACCGATTGGCTGCGTGCGGTGGATGCCTATTGCGCCAGGCCGGACGACCAGGCCGCGCCGCCGACGGATGGCCAGGTGATCGGCGCCGTGCAGCGGGCGACGGGCGAGGATGCCATCGCGATGTGCGCCGCCGGGACCATGCCCGGCGCTCTCAAGCTGCTGTGGCAGCCGTCGGAGGGCGGATATCACATGGAATACGGCTATTCCTGCATGGGGTACGAGGTGGCAGGCGCCATGGGCCTGAAACTCGCCCGCCCCGACCGCGAGGTGATCTGCTTCGTCGGTGACGGCAGCTACATGATGGCCAATTCCGAACTGGCCACCGCCGTCATGCGGCGCATCCCCTTCACCGTGGTCCTGACCGACAACCGGGGCTACGGCTGCATCAACCGGCTTCAGACCATGGGCTGTGGCGGGGAGCCGTTCAACAACATGTATGTCGACTGTAATGTCGAGGTGCAGCCCGAGATCGACTATGTCGCCCATGCCGCCGCCATGGGGGCGCATGCGGTGAAGGCCGCGGGCACGGATGCACTGGAGGCCGAACTCGCCGCGGCGCGCAGCAGGGACATTCCGACGGTGATCGTGATCGAGACCACCGCCAGAAATTTTCCGGGCACCGGGCTCGAGACCAGCGCCGGTGAACACGGCTTCTTCTGGGACGTGGCGGTGCCCGAGGTGTCGGACCGCCAGAAGCAGCGCGACCGGCACGCCGAGTACCTCGGACAGATCGCCCGGGCGCGGCAGGTCAACTGAAAGGACACGGGATGCCCGATCTTCTGAAAAAGCCATTCGGCAAGCACGGCAAGGTGCACGAGATCACGCCTCAATCCGCCGGCTGGCGATATGTCGCCTTCTCTCTCTACCGGTTGCGTCCGGGCGAGAGCGCGGCGGAAGCGACCGGTGCCAACGAGGTCATCCTGGTGATGGTCGAGGGCAAGGCGACCTTCGAGGCCGCCGGGCAGGATTGGGGCGAACTGGGCGACCGGATGAATGTCTTCGAGAAGTCGTCGCCGCATTGCCTCTATGTGCCAAAAGGCGAGGATTGGCGGGCCACCGCCACGACCGATTGCACCATCGCCGTCTGTGCCGCACCGGGGTATGGCGGCCATCCCGCGCGCCGCATCGGGCCGGAAGGGATTACCCTGACGCGGCGCGGCAAGGGCAACAACACGCGCCACATCAACAACATCGCCATGGAGGCCGAGGATTACTGCGACAGCCTGCTGGTGACCGAGGTCTTCACCCCTGACGGAAACTGGTCGAGCTACCCCAGCCACCGCCACGACGAGGACGACTATCCGAACATCACCTACCTCGAGGAGACCTATTACCACCGTCTGAACCCCGGCAACGGCTTCGGCATCCAGCGGGTCTACACCGAGGACGGTACGCTCGACGAGACGATGGCGGTCAGCGACGGTGACGTGGTCTGCGTGCCGCGCGGCCACCATCCCTGCGGAGCGCCCTACGGGTTCGAGATGTACTATCTGAACGTCATGGCGGGGCCGATGCGCAAATGGCGCTTCATCGCTGATCCGGCAGTGCAGTGGATCATGGATCGCGACGCATGACGTTGGCCGCGGCGCTGAACCAGAAGACTGCCGGGCACGTGCCGTTTGCCGACTTTCTCGACCTCGCCGCCGGTCTCGGCTGCGTGGGGGTCGAACCGCGCAACGACCTCGGCCGACCGATCTTCGACGGCCTGTCTCCGGCGCAGGCAAGGGGCCTGGCCGCGGACCGCGGTCTACGGCTGCTGAGCCTTTGCGAGGTTTACGGGTTCAACGCCTGGTCCGATGAAACCGAAGCGCGGATTGCCACCCTCGTTGACCTCGCCGAGGCGAGCGGGGCCGAGGCGGTCAGCCTGATCCCGAGCGTCGACGACCGCCCGGTGCTGGAGATCGAGGAGGCGCTGCGTCGCACGGCACCGCTCTTCGCGGGGCGCGCGGTGACCCCGCTGGTAGAGGTCATCGGGTTCGCGAGTTCAACTCTCTCCCGAAAACGTCGGCTCGTCGATGCGATGGACAGGGTCGGTGGTCCCTTCCGGCTTATCCACGACACGTTCCAGCATGCGATCTCGGGCGAGCGCGACCTGTTCCCGGACCACACACGGATGGTCCATATATCGGGCATCTCCGACCCCTCGGTTCCGCTGGATGAGTCCCAGGACTGCCACCGCGTCCTCGTGGACCGGATGGACCGATGCGGGACCATCTCCCAGATGTCCGGACTGATGCGTGGCGGCTATTCGGGGCCGTTCTCGATCGAGACCACTGAAAGGTCGGTATCGACCTCACAAGTGCTATCGGAAGCGATCGCCCATTCACTGACTACGATCCGCGGCGAACTGGCTTAGGTCGAGGGCCCCCGGTGACCTGTCGATCCATTGCGGGTCAAGTGAGGTCCATTCAGACCGGCATCCCGGGCCCCTGCCTTTCGAGTCGTGATGCGCGGACAGCCGCTTCGGAATTCGGTCGCATCAAGTGGCGTTGGTGCAAGAAGCATTTGGTAGACGGCGCCGATGGTCTTGGCCTTTTGTTCCCCGCGGCAAACAGGAACACATCGTCAGTCACGTCCAGATGGATCGCATGATGGCCTTGGATTTCACCCTGTGAAATCGACTCGACAATATGAAATTTCTTTTGCCTCGCGGTCGGTCCTCGCGGAGATTGCCGGCATGGAGGAGACGATGAACCAGCTCACAGCACCCAACGGCCAGGCATCCGAGAAGACGATCCAGTCGGTCGATCGCGCGCTGCAGATCCTCGAGGTCATGGCGCGTCTGCGCGGCGAGGTGACGCTGGCGCAGATCTCCGAGGAGCTCTCCCTCAACGCCTCGACCTGCCACCACATCATCAAGACGCTGATGGCGCGGAACTACGTCCGGCCCGGCACCGCCCGCGGGCGCTACATGCTGGGCTCGCAGCTGGTGGTCCTGGCCGATTCGGTGAACATGAAGGCCGAGCTTCCGGGCCGCGCCAAGGTGGTGCTGGAGGCGCTGAACCAGCTGACCGAGGAGGCCGTGCACCTTGCCGTGCTTGAGGCCGACGAGATGATCACGCTGGTCAAGCGCGAGGCGCGCCATGCCCTGCGGGTGGACAGCGCCTCGATCGGCAAGTCGCACGCGCTGCATGCCACGGCGACCGGCAAGATCCTCCTCTCGGGCCTGTCCGAGGATGAGGTGCGGCGGCTGACCGGCATGCACGGGCTGCGCAAGTTCACCAACGGCACCTGCACCGACATCGACGCGCTGCTGGCCGAGCTCGACCGGATCCGCGCGCAGGGCTTCTCCGAGGACCGCGAGGAGTTCCAGCTCTACGTCGTCTGCATCGGCGCCGCCGTCCGCGACGTGACCGGGCGCATCATCGCCTCGATCAGCGTCTCGACCCCGATCAACCGCGCCACCGAGGAGCACCTCGAAATTGTCCGGCGCGAGGTCATGGCGGCGGCGGCGAAGCTGTCGCTGACCCCGGCGAAGCGCTCCAGGGAGGCGGGGCAATGAACCTCCAGGAATTCTCGGCCAAGGTCGGCCTGCCCGGGCCCAAGGGGGCCCGCGCCCGCGCCGCCACCATCGCCGCCGCCGGCGGCCTGGCCGAGGCGCGCGCCTCCGGCGCCCTGCCGGAACAGCTTGAGCTGTCGCTGTCCGAGGCGCTGATCCTCGCGCTGCTGAAGCAGGGGACGCGCAAGTACCTCGCGATCTTCGGGCACGGCTCGACCGACCTGGGCGAGATTCTGCGGATCTACGATGCCGAGGGCGTCACCCGTACCTACAACTTCCGCAACGAGGTCGAGATGGCCCATGCCGCGACCGCGCTGGCCTGGCACTACGGCGAAACGCCCGCCCTGGTGACCTCGATCGGGCCGGGAGCGTTGCAGGCGATGGCAGGGTCGCTTGCGGCCGCCTCGAACGGCGTGGGCGTCTGGCATGTCTACGGCGACGAGACAACCTTCGGCGAAGGCTACAACATGCAGCAGATCCCGAAGCCGGAGCAGGAGCTCTATGCCCGGATGACCGCGCTGATGGGCCAGAGCTATTCGCTGCACACGCCGCAGGCCCTGCGCGAGGCGATGCGCCGGGGCGCGCGCCGGGTGCACGACCCGGTCAAGGCGGGGCCCTTCTACCTGCACCTGCCGATCAACACACAGCCCGCGCGGGCGAGCTTCAACATCGACAGTCTGCCGGAGCGTCCGGCCTCGGCCCCGATGTCGCCCGAGGGCGATGCCGTCTTCGACACGGCGGCCGAGCTGATCGCGGGCGCCGGTCGGGTGGTGATCAAGGCGGGCGGCGGCACGCGCGGCTTCGACGCGGAGATCCGGGCGCTGGCCCGGGCCGCGGGGGCGCCGGTGGTGCTCTCGCCGGGATCGACCGGGGTTCTGGCCGACGACGATCCGCTGAACATGCATGTCGGCGGCTCCAAGGGCTCTCTCAGCGGCAATTTCGCGATGCAGGAGGCCGAGCTTCTGATCGTCGCGGGATCGCGCGCGGTCTGCCAGTCGGATTGCTCGGGCACCGGATATCCGAAGGTCCGGCAGGTGGTGAACCTGAACGGCGACTGGGCCGATGCGCTGCACTACAACAACACGCTGTCGCTGGTCGGCGACCTCGGCGCGGTGGCGCGGCGGCTGACCGCGGCGCTCGGGCGCTGGCAGGCGAACGCGGCAAAATCCACCTGGATCGAGGCCTGCGCTGCGAAGAAGGCGAAATGGCAGAGTTACCGGGCCGAGCGCCTTGCGTTGCCGCCGCTGCGCGACGTGGTCTGGGGCACCGAGGTGCTGGCCCAGCCCGCCGCGATCGGGATCGTCGATGCCTTCGCCCGGGAGACGGGGGCGGTGAAATACTTCGACGCCGGCGACGTGCAGGCCAACGGTTTCCAGATCGTCGCCGACGAGCGGTCGGGCCAGACCTATACGGAGACCGGCGCCAGCTACATGGGCTTCGCGGCCAGCGGCATCCTTGCCTCGGCCCTGGCGGAGCGGCCGGACTACGTGATCGCCTTCACCGGCGACGGGTCCTTCATGATGAACCCGCAGGTGCTGATCGACGCGGTCGAACACGGGCTGCGCGGCATGGTGGTGATCTTCGACAACCGCCGCATGGCCGCGATCAGCAGCCTGCAACTGGCGCAATACGGTCGCGATTTCCGCACCAATGACGGTGTCGCGGTGGATTACGCCGCGATGGCCGGATCGGTCGAGGGCGTGCTGCCGCTGAAGGTGGACGGGACCGCCGAGGGCCTGCGCGCGGCGCTGGCTAAGGGCCATGCCCATCCGGGCCTCAGCGTCCTTCACGTGCCGGTCTACAGCGGCGAGGACCCGCGCAGCGGCATGGGAAGCTGGGGATCGTGGAACGTCGGCAACTGGGTCGACGAGGTGCAATCACGCTGGGTCCGGCAGTCGCTCTGACGCCGCCCGGCAGAACGGAACCGCGGGCGAAGGGCCCGCAGGAGGAGGAAGTGATGAGCAAGAGAACCGTGGGTTTCGTGGGCGTGGGCAACATCGGCACGCCGATGGTCCTGTCCCTGATGCGCGCAGGCCTGGACGTGCTGGTCCGCGATCTGCGCAAGGAGCAGGCGGCGGAATGCCTCGCGGCGGGCGCCCGGTTCGCCGAGAGCAACCAGCAGCTGGCCGAGGAATGCGACACCATCGGCGTCGCCGTGGTCAACGACAGGCAGCTCCTGGGCCTCTTCCAGAGCGAGGGCGGGCTGCTCGACGTGGCGCGGCCCGGCACCACGCTGATCGTGCATTCGACGGTGCTGCCGGCGACGATCAAGGCGCTCGGCGAGGAAACCGACAAGCGCGGACTGAAGCTGGTCGATGCGCAGGTCTCGGGCGGCGACCTGCGGGCCCGCGAGGGCGACCTCGCCATCATGTGCGGCGGCGACAAGGCCGATGTGGAGGCCAACCGCGACTACTTCGACGCGATCTCGCGCCGGACCGAGCACATGGGGCCGCGCGGATCGGGCGCGGGTGCCAAGCTGGCGATCCAGATGATGACCTTCGGCAACTGGATGGCGGCGATCGAGGCGATGCGCCTCGCTCGGGGTCTTGGCCTCGAGGAGAAGGCGCTGGCCGATTTCGCCACCGACACCACCGCCGACAGCTGGGTCGCGCAGATGTGGGGCAACTACGACCGCCTGCTGCACAACCACCCGCTCGCGGGGACCGAGGACCTCTACCGGATGTTCGACAAGGACCTGTTCAACGCGGTGCTCGTGGCCCGCGATCACGGGATCGAGCTGCCGCTGACCGCGACCTCGAGCCAGATCATGAAGCGCGCGATGCAGGAGCGGATCGACTACTCGGCCGACACCTACGCGCCCGCCGCCGCCAAGAGGAGCGCCTGAGATGCCCGAGGACATGAGCCCCGACACGTTCTCCCGTACCAAGCCGGTGGTCACCCAGGCCGCGGCCGAGGAACTGATCGCCCGGGCGATGGCGCATGCCAAGAAGATCGGCAAGACGGTCGCCATCGCCGTGGTGGATGACGGCGGTTTCCTGATCGCCTTCAGCCGGATGGACGCGGCCAACCCGGCCGCCGCCCAGATCGCGATCGACAAGGCCTATACCGCCGCCGTCTCCCACATCGCCACTCACAAGTGGCAGGAGATCATGCAGAACGACGAACCGCTGCGCATCGGCGCGCCGGGGGTGGTGCACCGGCTGATGACCTTCGGCGGCGGCCAGCCCATCGTGATCGACGGCCAGGTCGCGGGCGCCATCGGCAGCTCGGGCGGTCACTGGACCGGCGACACCGAGATCACCACCGAGGCGCTGAAACTGTTCGACTGAGGAGACCGGGCAGGGGCCTCGGCCCCGCCCATCCCGAAGAGGAGGCCATCATGACGGCGACATCGTTCCACACCGGGTTCCTGTCCGACCTCTCCGCCACCGAGGCGGTGCGGATGGTCCGGGATCGCGGCTACGACATGGCCGAGCTGAACGCCGAGCCGCTGCCCTGGGGTCCGGCCCATCTCGGGACCCAGACACCCGCCCGGCTGATCGGCGAACTGGCCGGAATGGGGCCCTATTCCGCGCTCTGCATCCACCATCGCGACTTCGGATCGAAGGATGCCGACAGGCGCGAGGCGGCGCAGCTCTGGACCCAGGCGATGATGGACCGCGCGGTCGACCTCGGGATCGGCATCGTGCACGTCATCCCGGGCGAGCAGGCCGAGATCGCGGCGCTGCACGACGCGCTGGCCAGGGGTGTGGATGCCGCTGGGGAGCGTGGGCTGACCTTCGCGCTCGAACCCATCGTGGGCCGGGTGATCGGCACCGCCGAGGGCGCGCTTGCGGCCATCGCGGCGGCGCCGGGGCTGAAGATCAACTTCGACGCCTCGCACCTGAAACCGATGGGCGACGACGTGACTGAAGCCGCGCGCCGGCTGGCGCCGCACGTGGTGCATATGCACCTCAAGGATGTCACCGGCACGCCCGAAACCTTCCGCTTCGTGCCGATCGGCACGGGCGAGATCGACCTGGCCGCGATGATGCGCGCCCTGCTCGAGGCGGGCTACGACGGCCCGGTGTCGATCGAACATGAAAGTCACTGGTTCGCGGGCGACACCCGCGGCCCGACCGAGGTTCTGGACGAGGGGCTCGCCGATATCCGGCGCCTGCTCCGGGAGGCGGCCAGCACACCCGTGGCCTGACGACAATGGGACACGCAAACGACGACCGTCCGCGCCTCGGGGCGCGAGGCGACCAGGACGGGCTTGCCCGCAACGTTCCGGCCCGACGTGACGCGGCCGACCAAAATGGGAGGATAAGAATATGAAATCGCTGACTTTCAATCGCAGGACGTTCCTGCAGGGGGCGGGCACCACGGCGGTGGCGGCGGGCCTGGGCTTCCTGCCGCGGCGCGCAAGCGCGGGCGTCAGCCTCAAGCTGGGTCACCAGCTGGGCGAGACCCACCCGGCCTACCAGGCGGTCGAGCAGATGGCCGAGGCGATCAAGGAGCGCACCAATGGCGAGGTCGCCATCTCGGTCTTCCCGAACGGCGCGCTCGGCTCCCCGCCGGACATGGTGAAGCAGTCCCAGATGGGCGCGCTGGACCTCGTGATGTTCAACCCGCCGAACATCGAGAGCCAGGATCCCACCGCCAACGTGATCCAGATCCCCTACCAGTTCGACGATTACGCCCACGTGCACAGGGTGCTGGGCGGCACCGCGCGGGAATGGTTGCAGGAGTTCTTCGACCGCAACGGCCTGAACTGGGTGGCGAACTTCGAATACGGCTTCCGCGCCCTGTCGAACAGCCGCCGGCCGGTGAACACGCCCGAGGACGTGGCGGGGCTCAAGCTGCGCGTGCCGCCCGAGCTGTCGATCAAGGCGACCTTCGACGCGCTCGGCGCGAACACCCAGACCATCGCCTTCGACGAGCTCTACCTCGCCCTGTCGAGCGGCGTCGTCGACGGGCAGGACAACCCGGTCGCGGTAGATTACGCCAACAAGTTCTACGAGGTGCAGGACCACATCGCGACGACGCAGCACATCTATACCTCGTTCATGCTGGTCAGCTCTCCGCGGACCTGGAAGGGCCTTTCGCCGGACGTTCAGGCGGTGATCTCGGAAGAGGCGCAAAAGGCCGGGGCCTGGGCGCAGAAAGCGGTCCGCGACGGCGAGGAGGAGATGCTGTCGAAGATGGAGGCCGAGGGCGTCACGGTCACCCGTCCCGACCCGGCCCCGTTCCGTGCCAAGATGGACCCCGCGTGGGAGATCATGCGCGAACGCATCGGCGCCGAGACCTGGGACAAGTGGATGGGATTCGTCGACGCGGCGCGCGAGGCCTGATCTGCGCAGCTGCACGACGCGGCGCGGCGGCCCGAGGAGAGCCGCCGCGCCACTCACCAAACTCTGACGGAAAGGCCTGACAAAATGGGTGTCCTCGTCACCATGTCGTCCCTCGTGACGCTGATCCTGATCGGACTGCCGATCGCGGTCGCGCTGGCCATGCTCGCGGCCGGGCTCATGTGGTTCGCCGCCGGGCCTGACCTGCTCTTCATCTTCATCCAGCGGTTCTACACCGGGATGACCTCGTTCTCGCTGCTGGCGATCCCGTTCTTCATCCTCGCCGGCAACCTGATGAACACCGGCGGCATGACCCACCGGATCTTCAACACCGCGCTGGTCTTCGTCGGCCGGGTGCGCGGCGGCCTGGGCCACGTGAACGTGGTCGGCTCGATGCTGTTCTCGGGCATGTCCGGCTCGGCCGTGGCCGACAGTGCGGGCCTCGGCGTGATCGAGGTCAAGGCGATGCGCGAGGCGGGTTACAGCCCGGGCTATGCCGCCGCGATCACCGCTGCCTCGTCAACCATCGGGCCGGTGGTGCCGCCCAGCATTCCGTTCGTGATCTACGGCAGCCTTGCCAACGTCTCGGTCGGGGCGTTGTTCCTGGCCGGAATCCTGCCGGGCATCCTGATGGGCATCTCGATGATGGTGATCATCGCCCTGACCGCGCGGGCCAAGGGCCTGCCCAAGATGACCGAGCGGCCGGACTTCCGCGAGAGCGTGAACACCGTCGTGGGATCGCTGCCCGCGCTGGTGATGCCGGTCTTTGTCGTCGGCGGCCTGCTGCTCGGCTGGGTCACCCCGACCGAGGCCGCGGTGATCGCCGCCGCCTATGCCGCCTTCATAGGCATCGTGGTCTACCGCGAACTCCGGCTCAGCGACCTGCCCGAGGTGCTCTGGACCTCGGGACGGCAGGCGGTGCAGGTGCTCTTCATCATGGCGGCCGCCGCGCCGTTCTCCTGGGTGCTGGTGCAGCAGCAGGTGCCGAACGCGGTGGTCGAGGCGATGCTGGGCGTCACCCACGAACCCTGGGCGGTGCTGCTGATGATCAACGCCATCCTGCTGATCCTCGGCATGTTCATCGAGGGCATCGCGGTGATGGTCATCTGCATGCCGATGCTGATGCCGGTGGTCGTCCAGATGGGCATCGACCCGGTGCATTTCGGCGTCATCGTGGTGCTGAACCTGATGATCGGGCTGATCACCCCGCCGGTCGGGCTCTGCCTCTATACCGTGTCGCAGGTGGCCAATGTCGACCTGCTCGAGATCATCCGCGAGATCTCGGATCTACCTCGTCGGGCTGATCGTCGTGCTGCTCATCATCACCTTCGCGCCGGGCCTCGTGCTCTGGGTGCCGAGGCTCTTCGGGTTCGGATCATGACCATGCTGAGAACCACCCTCACCTTCGCCGACCGGCTGGTCGCGCATGTCACTCGCTACGGCGTCATCCTCTGCCTCAGCGTCCTTTTCTTCCTGCTTCTCGCGCGGGTCATCGCGCGGGCGACCGAGATCCCCTTTGCCACCTTCGACGAGATCGGCGAACTGGCGACGGTCTGGATGATCATGCTGGGCGCCGTCGCGCTCTGGCGTGACGGGGCGCTTTACCGGGTCGAGGTGCTGACCGCCTCGATGCCCGGCTTCGGCCGGGTGGCCGAGGTGCTGATCCAGCTCATCATGCTCGCCTTCGCGGTGATGCTGGTCTGGGTCGGCGGCAACTTCACCGCGATGAGCCGCGAGGTCACGGCCTTCATGCAGATCGACAAGACCTTCTACTACGGGGCGATCCCCGTGGCCGGGGCGGTGATGGCGCTCTACAGCGTGCGCGGCCTGATCATGGCGATCCGCTGCGCGATCCACGGGCGCAGCCTCACCCGCGCCGAGGACAAACTCGGGAAACCCACCGTCGTCGAACACCTCTGAGCGGGGCGGCGGGATTTCAGAAAGGACCGGGCATGACGCTTTACGACCGTTTCGGACTGTTCATCGGCGGCAGCTGGCAACCCGCTGCGGGTGGCGCGCAGGTCGCGGTGATCGATCCGGCGACCGAGGACCGGCTGGGGCATATCGCGAAGGCGGGCCCCGAGGACCTGGATCGCACGCTGGCGACGCTGGCCGGGGCGGCACCCGCCTGGCGCGCGGTGCCGGGCTGGACCCGCTCGGGCCTGCTCCGCGCGATGGCACGCGGGATGGCCGAACGGGCCGACCGCGCGGCGCGGGACATGAGCGAGGAGACCGGCAAGCCGCTGGCCGAGGCGCGTGGCGAATGGCAGGCGGCGGTGGACCAATTCGACTGGTACGCCGACGAGGCGCGGCGGATCTGGGGCCACAGCCTAAACGGGCGGGAGGAGGGCGTGCTGCTCGACGTCCGCTACGAACCGGTGGGCCCGGTCGCGGCCTTCACCGCCTGGAACTTCCCGGCGCTGCTGCCCGCGCGCAAGGTCGCCGCCGCGCTGGCCGCGGGCTGCCCGATCGTCATCAAGCCGTCGGAGGAGGCGCCGTCGCCGATGTTCCACATCGCCGAATGCGCCGCCGAAGCCGGACTGCCTGCTGGCGTGCTGAACGTGGTGACGGGCGACCCGGCCGAGATCTCGGCGCACCTGATCGCCTCGCCGGTCATCCGCAAGGTGTCGCTGACCGGCTCGGTTCCGGTCGGGCGGCTGCTGGCGGGGCTGGCCGGGCAGGGGCTCAAGAAGGTGTCGATGGAGCTGGGGGGCCATGCGCCGGTGCTGGTCTTCCCGGATGTCGATCCCGAGGCCACCGGTGCGCTCTGCGCCAAGACCAAGTTCCGTAATGCCGGGCAGGTCTGCATCTCGCCCAGCCGGTTCTACGTGCACGAGGACATCTATGAACCCTTTGCCGCCGCGATGGCGCGGACCGCACGGGAGGCGCGGATCGGGCGCGGGCTCGACGACGGGGTGGATTTCGGGCCGATGGCCAACGCGAGGGGCCGCGACCGCGTGCTCGACCTGATCGAAGACGCGCGCGGGCGCGGGGCCGAGGTGCTGGCGGGCGGCGGCGTGCCGCAGGCGCACAACCGCGGTTTCTACGTCGAACCCACCGTGCTCGGCCGGGTGCCGGACGATGCGTGCATCATGACCGAGGAACCCTTTGGCCCGGTCGCCCCGATCTCGACTTTCCGGGAGTTCGACGAGGTGATCGCCAGGGCCAACGGCACGCCCTTCGGGCTTGCCTCCTACGTCTTCTCGGGCTCGCTTGCGACGGCGAACCGGGCGGCGGCGGCGCTCGAGACCGGGATGGTGGGGGTCAACGACATGCTCCTCGCCGCGGCGGAAATCCCCTTCGGCGGGGTGAAGGACAGCGGCATGGGGCGCGAGGGCGGGCAGCTCGGCATCCTCGAATACCTCGAGCCGAAATACGTGAAATATCGCTACGGATGAGCGGGAGAAGCAGATGACGGACGACAAGGCCAAGGGGATTGCCCGGGGACTCACCAACTACGGCGACGCGGCATTCTCGAAATACCTGCGCCGCTCCTTCGCCAGCTCGATGGGCTACAGCCGCGAGATGCTGGACCGCCCGATCGTGGGCATCGCGCATTCGGCATCGGGCTTCAACAACTGCCACCGGCACTTCCCCGATATGATCGAGGCGGTGAAGCGTGGCGTGCTGGCGGCGGGGGCCCTGCCGATCGAGTTCCCGACGATCTCGCTCGGCGAGGTCTTCCTGTCACCCACCTCGCTCAAGTTCCGCAACCTGATGTCGATGGACGTGGAGGAGATGGTGCGCGCCCAGCCGATGGATTCCGTAGTGCTCCTCGGCGGTTGCGACAAGACGGTGCCGGCGCAGCTCATGGGCGCGATGTCGGCGAACCTGCCGGCGGTGCAGCTGGTTGCCGGGCCGATGTCGACAGGACGCCACAAGGAACACCGGCTGGGCGCCTGCACCGATTGCCGCCGGTTCTGGCAGCAGTTCCGCTCGGGGCAGATCGACGAGCAGGAGATCGACACGATCGAAAGCAAGCTCGCCTCCACCGCCGGGACCTGCGCGGTGATGGGCACGGCCTCGACCATGGCGAGCCTGACCGAAGCCATGGGCATGATGCCCGCCTATGCTGCCGCGATCCCGGCGGTCAGCGCCGACCGGCTGCGGATGGCCGAGATGACGGGGGCACTTGCGGTCGAGCTGATCGGCTCGGACCGGACGCCCCGGTCGATCCTGACGCAGGAGGCGCTGGACAACGCGGTCACCGTGCTACTGGCGCTCGGCGGTTCGACCAACGCCGTGCTGCACCTTGCCGCCATCGCCGGGCGGGTCGGGCTGAAGCTCGACCTCAAGCGGCTGAACGAGATCTCGGACCGCACCCCGGTGCTGGTCGACCTGAAACCCACGGGCGCGCATTACATGGAGGACCTGCACTACGCGGGCGGCATTCCGGCGGTGATGCGCGAACTGCGCGATGTCTTGCACCTCGACGCCCGGACGATCACAGGTGAGACCATCGGCGACCGGATCGCGGCGGCGGACGACTGGGTGGACCGCAAGGTGATCGCCGCCGCCGCCGAGCCGGTGCGCCAGACCGGCGGGCTGGTCGCGCTCTATGGCAACCTGGCGCCGGGCGGGGCGATCCTGAAACGCTCGGCCGCCGATCCCTCGCTGTTCGAGAAGGAGGGGCGCGTGGTGGTATTCTCCTCGCTCGAGGATCTTGCCGCCCGGATCGACGATCCGGAACTCGACGTGGCGGCGGACGATATCCTGCTGCTGCAAAACGCCGGGCCGACCAGCCCGTCCTCGATGCCCGAGGCCGGCTACCTGCCGATCCCGAAGAAGCTGGCGCGCGCGGGGGTGACCGACATGCTGCGGATCTCGGATGCGCGGATGAGCGGCACCGCTTACGGCACCATCGTCCTGCACGTCTCGCCCGACGCGGCCTCGGGCGGGGCGATCGGCCTCGTCCGAAACGGCGACCGGATCCGCATCAGCGTCGAGAACCGGCGGATCGAATTGCTGGTCTCCGAGGCCGATCTGCAGGCAAGGCGCGACGCCGCGCAGGAGGTGCCGCGCGAGAAGAAGCGGGGATATGACTGGCTATACGACCAGCAGATCCTTCAGGCCGAGGACGGCTGCGACTTCGGGTTCCTCGTGGCGGGTGACTGACCGCGCAGGCTGGCGACTCGGTGCGCTACATCCGGCACTTGGCCGAGATCTCGCGCGCCGTGTCCGCCACCTTGAGCTGCAGCGCCTGCAGCCTTTCGTTGTCGGTCCTCTCGACCAGGACCGAGGCGCCGACCGACCCGATGACCGCGCCGGCGCGGTCGCGGATGACACAGGCGATGGCGACTTCGGTGTCGGCGAATTCCCGATCTTCCACCGCGAAGCCGTGGCGTCGGATCTGGCGCAGGCTTTCGACCAGTTCGCCAAGCGAGACGATGGTGCGTCCTGTCAGGCCTGGCAGCCCGTGGTCGGCGACGACGCGGGCGATCTCCGGCTCGGGCAGCCAGGCGAGGATCGCCTTGCCGAGCGCAGTCGCATGGGCCGCGTCCACGATGCCCAGGCCATCGGGCAGGGCGCCGGTCTCCCCGGACAATTCGCAGAGCGTCGACAGGTCGGTGCCCTCGAACGCCGCGAGGCGCACGGTCGCGCCGGTTTCCGAGGCGAGCCGGTCGAGGAATGGCCGCGCTTCGCGCACGATGTCGAAGCGTGCGCCCCGCATCGAGGCGATTTCTGAGATCCGGGGACCCAGAAAATAGGCGCGCGGCCGGTCCATCTTGGCGACGTAGCCGCGCAGCAGCAGGGTGTTGAGCAGGTGGTGGCAGGTCGAGAGCTTCAGCCCGGTCATCCGCGCGATGTCCTGCAGCCGCAACTCGTGCTTGGCCTCCGCCAGCGTCTCGATCAGCGTGAGCGCCCGGTCCACCGCCTGCACGGTGGTCTGGTCGCCCTTGTCGGCGGGCGCCTTCCAGCCCGGCGCGGCGCGGGCGGTGTGGGCATCCTCCATCGACACCTGCGTGCGGGCATTGGTGATGTCGGCCGGTTCCAGCCGCTGCTGCACGAGGTTCTGGTAGTCGTCGTCCATGCCGCTCCCTGCGATTACCGGTCGTGGGTCAATCATGATCGGTCGCGACCGTCGGCGCAATGCGGGAGGCGAGGGTGAGCAGCAGCGCCAGCACGGTGATCGCGACGCCGAGCGCGGTGACCCCGGTCCAGCCGAAATAGTGCCAGGCCTGCGACCCCGCGAAGGTGCCGAGCGCGGCGCCGCCGAAGCGGATCACCATGTAGATCGTGTTCAGTCGGTTGCCCGCGTCGGGGTCGAGCCGAAGCACCTCGGACATCGAGGTGACGTGGCCGACCTGCATCCCGAGGTCGAGCAGGACAATCGCCGGGATCAGCCAGGTCAACGTCCCTCCCGAGACGCCCATCATCACGAAGGCCAAGGCCATCAACGCGCCGCTGGCCGAGATCATGGCCCCCGCGCTCAGCCGGTCGGCGAGGCGGCCCGCCATCGGTGCGGCCAGCACCCCGACCGCGCCGATCAGGGCGAGCAGGCCGACGATCATCGTCGCCTCGCCCTGCATGCTGCCTTCGACGTGGAAGACGATCGTCGTCCAGAACATCGAGAAGGCGCCGAACTGCAGGGCGGCGACGAAGGCCAGAAGCCGCAGCCTGCCGTGGCGCAGGAAGAGGCCGGCGAGGCTGGCGATGAGCGAGCGGTAGCTGCCGCGGAAGGTCGGCTGCATCACCGGCAGATTGCGGCGCAGCAGCACCAGCAGGACCAGCATCAGGACGGCGGCCATAAGGTAGACCGCGCGCCAGCCGAAGACGCCGCCGAACAGCCCGCCGACGAACCGCGACAGGATGATGCCGAGCAGAAGGCCCCCCATGACGAAGCCGACGGCCTGTCCGGATTGCCCCGGCGGTGCGAGGCGGGCGGCGATCGGCGGCAGGAACTGCGGCACCACGCTGGAGAATCCGACGAGGAAACCCACCAGGACCAGCGCCGGGAAGGCGGGGGTGAGCGCGAAGGTCACCAGCATCGCGCAGGCGGCGATGAGCAGGATCGAGATGATCCGCCGCCGCTCGACCATGTCGCCGAGCGGCAGCAGGAACAGCAGGCCGAGGGCGTAGCCGATCTGGGTCAACGTGGCGATCATCGCGGCGGCGCGTTCGCTCTGGCCGAAATCCGATGCGATCTCGGCCAGCAGCGGTTGGTTGTAATAGTTGTTGGCGACGACCACGCCCGCGGTGATCGCCATCAGCCAGACCAGGCGGCGGACCGGCCCGTCGAAGCGCGCGCGGTTACCAGGCAATGTCTGGATACCCCGCGTCCGCCATCAGCCGCGGCCCGCGTTCGGCGATCTCGGCCCGGGCCGTTTCGGCGGAGGCGGTGTCGATCAGCTTGCCATGCCGCTTGCGGATGACACCATCGACCAGGACCGTGTCGACGTTGCCGGGATGGGCGAACATGACCACGGCGTTTTCCGGATTGAGGGCAGGGGACATGTTCCAGTCGTCCCGCCGCAGCAGCACGATATCGGCCTTCTTGCCGGGGGTGAGCGAGCCGATGAGGTGCTCCATCCCCATCACCCGGGCGTTGTTGATCGTCGCCCATTTCAGCGCGTCGCCGGTGGTGATCTGTTCCTTCTGGTAGACGCCGCCGCCGGTGCCGATGGTCTTGAGGTTCTCGGCCTCGAAGGCCGCGGCCTCGGGGTTGGTGCCCTCTTCCAGCTCGCGCTGTGTCTGGACGTTGCGGTAGAAGCGGTCGGCCTGCAGCGACAGGCGCATCGTCTCGAACATCGAGCCGGTGACGCCGACCTCGCTGTCGTTGGCGACCGAGGGGCGGCCGCCCTGGTCCGCGACGCGGCCGATCAACGGCGGCACGCCGTGGCCGCGCAGTTCGGCGGGCGGGGTGGCGGTCAGGGTGCAGCCTGCATCGACGAGCGCCCTGATCTCCTCATCCGGGATGTAGTTGGCATGCACGACGTTGTGGCCCGCGGGCAGAAGGCCCTCCTTCTGCAGGTCGAGGTAGCCGCCCGGGTTCAGCCGGTTGCGGCGGCCCCAGACATGGGCCGAGGTGATCAGCCCGACCTCCCGCGCCAGCGCGAAGTCCTGCCGGCAGACGTCGATGGTGGAATAGTCCGGTCCCAGCACGCACATGGCCAGCGTGATCAGCGCGTCGTCCGAGGCGAAGCGGCCCTTCAGCAGCCGTTCGATTTCGGCGCGCGGATGCGGGATTTCCGAAAAATGCGGCTGGCCCGGCTTCGGCTTGGGCTTCACCGTCCCGTGGCCGAAGAGCGCCCGCACGCCGCTGGCGGCGAGGCCGTCGATGGCGGCATCGGTGTGCTCGGGGGTCGGGTTGTTATGGCACCAGTCGAAGACGCTCGTGGTCCCGGCGTCGATCTGCGACAGGCCGCCCGCGAGCTCCGAGTAATAGAGGTCATCCGGCCGATAGGCCGGGGCCGCGCCCGCGTGCAGGTAGTTGTAGTAGTCCGCACCGCCGAAATTCGACCCGATGCCGCGGATCACCGTCTGCCAGAGGTGATTGTGCGCGTTCACGAGGCCCGGCATCGCGATCATCCTGGTGCCGTCGATCACCTCGGCATCCTCGACCCCGAGGTCCGGCCCGATGGCCGCGATCCGGTCGTCGCGGACCAGGATGTCCCCTCGCGACAGGTTGCCGACCTCCGGATCGACCGAAACGATCGCGGCCCCTCGAATCAAATATGCGGTCATCTGCGCCTCATTTTCAGCATAATGAAATATTCGGAGATCATCCGATGCCTGCTGTGACTATTCTACGGGCCAAGCTGCCCATCAAGAGGGATGCAATCCATTTTTTTCACGAAACGCGTTGACTTGATGATTTCCTTCCAGAGATGCTGAAAATATCGACGACACAGATTTCATGATATGGAATCTTTGAACTGCAGGGGGAAGACGTGCTCAACTACGCACTGAAACGACTGGGGCTGACCTTTCTGGTCCTGGTGAGCGTCTCGGTCATCACCTTCGCGCTGGTGCGGCTGGCCGGGGACCCGGCGGTGGCGCTGGCCGGGGCCGAGGCCTCGTCCGAGGAGATCGAGGCTGTGCGCGTGGCCTATGGCTTCGACCAGCCGCTGCCCGCGCAGTATTTCGGCTGGCTGGGCGACGTGATGCGGGGCGACCTCGGGTTTTCCAACATCCTGCAGCGCCCGGTGATGGAGGTCGTGCTCGAGCGGCTGCCGGTGACGGCCAGGCTCGCCGGGCTGGCGCTGATCTTCGCACTGCTGCTGGCGGTGCCGCTCGGCGTGCTGGCGGCGACGCGGCGCAACACGCTGATCGACCGGATCGCGCTGTCGATCGCGGTTGTGGGGCAGGCGCTGCCGAACTTCTTCTTCGCCCTGCTGCTGATCCTGATCTTCGGCGTCACTCTGCGCTGGCTGCCGATCTCGGGCGACGCGACCTTCGCCAACTACGTGATGCCGGCGATCGCGCTCGGCTATTTCTCGACGCCCGCAATCATGCGGCTGACCCGCGCCGGCATGATCGAGGTGCTCGACAGCGACTACATCCGAACCGCGCGGGCCATGGGCCTGCCGCGCCGCCGGGTGATCCTGCGGCACGCGATGCGCAACGCGATGATCCCGGTCGTCTCGCTGACGGCGGTGCAGCTGGGCTTCATGCTGTCCGGCTCGATCATCGTTGAATCCGTCTTCTCGATGAACGGGATCGGGCGGCTCGGCTGGCAGTCGATCCAGCGCACCGACCTCGAGGTGATGCAGGCGCTCGTCCTGATCATCTCGGTCATCTATCTCGCCCTGAACTATTTCGCCGACATCCTGAACGGCCTGCTCGACCCGCGCCTGCGGGTGCAGTGACGGCATGGAGAGACACGACCAAATGACCGCGACCGACACCATGACCCAATCCGCCGCCCTTGCCGACACCGCGCCGCCGCGCCCGTCCTCGGACACCTGGCGCCGGGCGCGGTCCCACACCGGGCTGATGATCGGTGGCACGCTGGTTCTAATCATCCTGCTGATCGCGCTCTTCGCCCCGGTGCTGGCGCCTCACGATCCCTACACCCAGAACCTGACCGAGCGGCTGATCCCGCCGGTCTGGTACGCCGATGGCAGCTGGGAGCATCCGCTGGGCACCGACGCACTCGGTCGGGACTACCTGTCGCGAATCCTCTACGGCGCGCGGATCTCTCTGCTGATCGGCTTCGGTGCTACCGCCATCGCCCTGGTGATCGGCACCACGATGGGCGTGCTGGCGGGCTATTTCGGCGGCATCCCGGATTTCATCGTGAGCTTCGTCGTCAACGTGCGCCTCGCGCTGCCCGCGATGCTGGTCGCGCTGGTCGTGGTCGCCCTCGTCGGCGGGTCGCTGACGGTGGTGATCTGGACGCTGGGCCTGCTGGTCTGGGACCGCTTTGCCGTGGTAATGCGCGCCGCGACCCAGCAGATCCGCACGCTCGATTACCTCTCGGCTGCCCGCGCGGCCGGGGCCTCGATTCCGCGCATCCTGCTGACCGAGGTCATGCCCAACGTGATGGGCGCGCTGATCGTCGTCGCCACGCTGGAAATCGCGCAGGCGATCCTGTTCGAGGCGGCGCTCAGCTTCCTCGGGCTCGGGGTCCAGCCGCCGACGCCGTCCTGGGGCCTGATGATTTCCGAGGGCAAGAGCCACATGTTCTTCCGCCCCTGGGTGATCGCGATCCCGGGTGCCGCACTCTTCATCCTCGTCCTTGCCATCAACCTGCTCGGAGACGGCATCCGGGACGTCACCGCACCGGAGGGCCGCGCATGAGCCTGCTCGACATTCGCAATCTGACCATCGATATCGCCGGATCGCGCGGCACCCTGCACGCGGTGCGCGGCGTGAGCTTCTCGGTCGAGAAGGGGGAAACCCTCTGCATCGTCGGCGAATCCGGCTGCGGCAAGTCGCTGACCTCGCATGCGTTGCTGGGGCTCAGCCCCAAGGTCGCGACGGTCGGGGCCGATGCGTTGTCCTTCGACGGAGCCGACCTGCGCAAGCTGTCCGAGAAGCAGTGGATGGGACTGCGCGGGCGGCGGATGTCGATGATCTTTCAGGACCCGATGACCTCGCTCAACCCGAGCTTCACAATCGGCTCGCTGCTGGAGGAGGTCTATCTCCGCCACTTCCCCGCCACCCGGGCCGAGGCGCGGGCGCATGCGGTGGACATGCTCAAGCGCGTCGGCATCGCCAATGCCGAGGAGCGGCTGTCGCAATATCCGCACCAGCTTTCGGGCGGGTTGCGGCAGAGGGTGATGATCGCCATGGGGCTGATCTGCGGACCGGACCTGCTGATCGCGGACGAACCCACCACCGCGCTCGACGTCAGCATCCAGCTTCAGATCCTGCGGCAGCTGCAGGACCTCAAGCGCGAGATGGGGCTGGGCATCCTCTTCATCACCCACGACCTCGGGCTGGTGGCGCGGTTCGCCGACCGGGTGGCGGTGATGTACGCGGGCCGGATCGTGGAAACCGCGCCGGTGGCCGAGCTCTTTGCGCGGCCCTGCCATCCCTACACCCGCGCGCTGATCAACTGCATCCCGGTGCCGGGCAAGACCCGCCCGGGCGAGCCGCTCGGCGCGATCCCCGGCGTGGTGCCCTCGCTCGTCGGACCGCAGCAGGGCTGCGCCTTCCGCGACCGCTGCGCCTTTGCCACCCCGCTCTGCGCGCAGCGGGCCGATCAGCGCTACGCCGCCGCGACCCACGCCTACGAATGCAACTTCACTCCCGAGGAGACCGCGGCATGAGCGACGAGATCCTTTTGAGCGCCCGTGACATCCGCCGCGACTTCGGCGTCTCCGGCGGCTTCGGCAAGCCCAAGCGGATCGTGCAGGCGGTGCGCGGCGTCAGCCTCGATGTGAAACGGGGCGGGGTGCTGGGCATCGTCGGCGAATCCGGTTGCGGCAAGTCCACGCTCGCCAAGATCCTGCTGGGCCTCGACGAGCCGACCGCGGGCGAGGTGCTGTTCCAGGGTCGCTCGATGGCGGCGATGTCGCGCAAGCAGCGCGCGACGCATATCCAGCCGATCTTTCAGGATCCCTACCTGTCGCTGAACCCGCGCAAGCGGGTCGAGACGATCATCGGCCTGCCGCTGCGCGTGGCGGGCCTACCCGAGCGCGAGATCCGAAAGCGGGTCTACGAGATGATGGATCTGACCGGACTGCCAACGCGTCTGGCCGGGGCCTTTCCCAGCCAGATGTCGGGCGGCCAGCGCCAGCGCGTCGCCATTGCCCGCGCCCTGATCGCGCGACCCGAGCTGGTGGTCTGCGACGAGCCGACCTCGGCGCTCGACGTGTCGATCCAGGCGCAGATCCTGAACCTGTTGCAGGACCTGCGGCGGGAGCTCGGCCTGACCTACATCCTCATCTCCCACAACCTTGCCGTCGTCGAGCACATCGCGACCGAGGTCATGGTGATGAACCGCGGCGAGGTGGTCGAACACCGCGCAACGGCCGAGCTCTTCGCCGCGCCGCAGAGCGATTACACCCGGATGCTGCTGGCCTCGATCCTCACGCCGGAACCCGGCAAGGGCCTGCCCGACATTTCCGCCACAGCCGCCTGACCCCAGCACGGAGAGACATGATGATGAGACTGCGCACTTCCCTTCTGGCCGGGGCCGCCGCCCTGGCGCTGGCCGCGCCCGCGATGGCCGGCCCCGACGACAATTCGCTGATCTGGTCCACCGACCGCGAGATCAGCGTGCCCTTCGTCTGGTGGGACACCGTCAGCGAGATGGGCGCGATGATGTACCACATCTACGACACGCTGGTGTATCGCGACCCCGAGACGATGGAATACAAGCCGCTGCTGGCGACGAGCTGGGAATGGCTCGACGACACCACGCTGGAATTCAGGCTGCGGGAAGACGTGACCTACCACGACGGCAGCGCCTTCAACGCCGACGACGTGGTGAAAAGCTACACCGAATTGCTGAAGCCGGAGACCGGCGTGGTGAATGCCAGCCTGGTGAACTGGATGGAATCCGTCGAGAAGATCGACGACACCACCATCCGCATCCACATGGCAGAACCCTTCCCGCCGGCGCTCGAATTCCTGTCGGGCACCCGCATGGCGATCCCGGCGGCCGAGGTCTGGGACAACCTACCCGCCAAGCCCGATGGCAGCCCCGATTTCGCGCGGATGCCCTCGATCGGGACCGGGCCCTACATGCTCGACAGCTTCTCGCCCGGCGAGACGCTGACGCTGAAGAAGAACCCGAACTACTTCGACGGGCCGAAGGGCGATCCGGCGATTGAGACGATCACCTTCCGCACCATCCCCGACCAGGAAACCCGCGTGGCCGAGCTGATGGTCGGCGGCATCGACTGGATCACCGACCTGCCGGTGGACATGGTCGACCAACTCTCGGCGATGCCGGGGGTGGCGACGACCGCCGGGCCCGACATGCGGATCGCCTACCTCGTGCTCGACCGCACCGGGCGCAACGGCGACACGCCGGTGGCGAACCTCAAGGTGCGGCAGGCCATCGCCCATGCCATCGACCGCAAGGCGATCGCCGAACAGATCGTCGGACCCGCCAGCCAGGTGGTGAACGCGGCCTGCTACCCGACCCAGGTGGGCTGCACCGACGATGTGCCGACCTACGACTACGACCCCGAGAAGGCCAAGGCCCTGCTGGCCGAGGCGGGCTACCCGGACGGCATCACCATCGAGATGGGCGCCTACCGCGAACGGCCCCATGCGGAGGCGGTGATGGGCTACCTGCAGCAGGCCGGGATCACCACCCGGCTGACCTACCTGCAATGGTCGGGCCTGCGCGAGCGGCTGAACAACGGCGATATCGACATGGCGATCCGGACCTGGGCGTCCTCGGGCCTGAACGACGTTTCGGCCATCGCCTCGGTGCTGCTGAAGATGGCACCCGACGACCTCTGCCAGTCGCCCGAGATCAAGGCGCTGCTGGAGAAGGGCGACAGCACCATCGACCCCGAGGCCCGCGCCGCCGTCTACAAGGAGGCGCTGACCAAGGTGGCCGAGGAGGTCTGCTGGGTGCCGCTCTTCTCCTACTCCAAGGTCTATGCCCATAACGAGGCGCTCGACTTCTTCCCGACCGCCGACGGCTTCCCGCTGTTCTTCCTCGCGAAATGGGCGGAGTGAGGGCGAACAGGTTTCCCCGTGACTGGAAAGGGGCGCCCACGGGCGCCCCATTTTTGTCCCAGAGGGCCAGTGACTGGCTGGATCGGTCGCAGCCTGGTCCGGGCGCCGGGACGGGTCGGCTGCCCTTCGGCACGCGGGGCGGTGGAGGAGGCCGGCGCCCGGATGTGTCAGATCGTGACCGGATAGGCCCTGAACAGCCGCTCGGCCGAGGCCGCCAGGTCCCGGGCCAGCCGGGCCATGTCGACCCCCAGCACCTTGCCGCCGGATTTCCGGACCCGGCCGCCGATCATCACCGTTTCAATGTCGGCATTCTGGGCGAAATGCACCACCGTCTGGGCCGGGTCCACCGTGCCCATCATCGCCAGCGAGTCCCGCCGGACGACGATCAGGTCGGCCTGCTTGCCGGGCGTGAGCGAGCCGATCCTGTGATCCAGCCGCAGGGCGCGGGCATTGTCGATGGTGGCCCATTTCAGCGCCTCGATGGAGGGCACCGGCGGTTCGGTGACGCGGGCGGTCGGCACGCCGACCTTGCGCTCCTTGACGTCCTCTTCGGCCAGGTGCTCATCGGCGTATTTCGTGTTGTACAGCCGCGCGCCGAGCAGCGAGGCGCGGATCGTCTCGAGCATCCCGCCGGTCACGTCGACCTCGACATCCGGCCCGATGGAGGGGCGCCCACCCATGCGGAGGATGCGGCTGACCAGCGGCTCGACCGGGTGCGGCCCCAGCTCGACCGGCGGGGTCGAGGTGACGGTGGCGCCATGATCGAGGATGACCTTCAGTTCCTCGTCCGAGATGTAGTTGGCATGCACGATGTTGTGGTCCGGTCCCAGCAACCCCTCGCGCGCGATGGTCAGGTAGCCGTCGGGCACCAGACGGTTCAGGCCCCAGATATGCGCGCTCGACAGAAGGCCGTAGTCGCGCGCCATGCGGAAGTCGTGGCGGCAGACCTCGATGCCGGAATAGTCCGGGCCGAGGATGCAAGCCGCCAGCGTCACCAGCGCGTCGTCGTTCGACAGGCGGCCCTTCCTCAGGCGGTCGATCTCGGCCACCGGGTGGGGGATGGTGGAGAAATGCGGCTCGCCAGGTTTCGGTTCGGGCTTCACCGTGCCGTGGCCGAAGACGGCGCGCAGCCCGGCCTTCTCCAGCGCGTCGACGGCGGCGTCGGTATGGGCGGGGGTGGCGTTGTTGTGGCACCAGTCGAAGAGCGTCGTCGTGCCGGCCTCGATCTGGGCAAGCGCACCGACGAGGGTGCCGATATAGGTGTCTTCGGGTGCATACTTGGTCGAGATGCCGGCATGGACATGCTTGAAGTATCCGCCCGAGGGCCAGTCGGCGGCGATGGCCCGGATCGCGCCCTGCCAGGTGTGGAGGTGCGCGTTCACGAAGCCGGGCATCACGATGGCGCTCGCGGCGTCGATCACCTCGGCATCCTCGGCCTCGATCACGGGCGCCACCTCGACGATCCGCGCGTCCTCGACCAGCACGTCGCCGGTGAGATTGCCGATGGCATCGTCCATGGACAGGATCTGTCCGCCCTTCAGCAAGGTTCTTGTCATTTCGGGTCTTCCTTCAGAAACGGGGCAGGGCGCCCGGAAGGGGCGCCCTGCGGATGGTATGGGGATTGCGCGTCACTTCCAGCTTGAGAGGAAGAACAGCGGGAAGCCGTCGGCCGTGGCGAAGAAGTCGAGGTCCTCGGCATAGGCGTAGGGCTTGGAGTGGGAGTAGAGCGGGATCCAGCAGGCCTCGGCTGCCACGATGTCGAGCGCCTGCTTGTAGGTCGCGTCGCGCAGTTCGGCGTCAATGGTGGTGTCGGCCTTGTCGAGGAGGTCCTTCACCTGCTGGTTCTGGCAGTAATCGTCCGGCGTCATCTTCAGCAACACCGAGGCGATACCCGAGATGTCGTTCAGCCCCGAGGACGCCCAGCCGGTCTGCGCGATCTCGACCTTGCTGTCGTTCATCTTGGAGCGCAGGCCGGTCCATTGCAGCATGTTGATGTCGGCATCGATCCCGACCTCGCGCAGGTTGCCGATGATCGCTTCCAGCAGGTAGCGGTCGCGGTAGGCGTCGACGGTGACCTTCAGACCCTCGCCATAACCAGCCTCTTCCAGCAGCTTCTTCGACTCGGCCGGGTCGTAGGAATAGGGCTCCACATCCTGAGAGCAACCGACCTGGGTCGGGTAGCAGCCCGCGTTCAGAACGTTGGCAGCGGGGCCGACGAGGTTCTCGGCGATGCTCTTCTTGTCGATGGCATGCGCAATCGCCTGCCGCACCTTGAGGTCCTTCACCGGCGTGTCACCGGACCGTCCCGTGGCGTCGAGCATCAGGTAGGAAATCCGCATGTCCGGCCCGTCGAGCACGGTGACCCCCGGCAGGCCGCGCAGGTTGTCGACGGCGTCCTGCGTCAGGCCGGTCACCCAGTCGACCGACCCGACCATCAGTTCGGCCACCGCGGTTTCCGGGTCGAGGATGGTCTTCATGTGCAACGTCTTGATCGCCGGATGCCCCTTCGGCCCGTCGAAATAGTCCTCGTTGCGCTCGAGGATCATGTCGCCGCCCGGCTGGAACGAGACCATCTTGTAGGGGCCGGTGCCGATGACCGGCATGTTGGCATAGTCGGGCTCACCGGCGGCGTTCTTCGGCGGGTTGTCCCAGACCTCGGACGGCATGATGCCCATGCGGGTGCTGGCGAGGAATTCGAAGGCGGCAGGGAAGGGCTTGGCCGTGGTGATGCGGACAGTCATGTCATCGACCTTCTCGACGCCGCTCATCCACTTCACGAGGCTCGCGTTCATCACCCCGGTCTTGGGGTCGATGAGGTGAGTGTAGCTCGACACCACGTCGTCGGCGTCAAAGGCGCTGCCATCGTGGAACGTGACCCCGGGCCGCAGCTTGAATTCCAGCGTCAGGTCATCGACGCGCGACCATTCCGAGGCCAGCAGCGGCAGGTATTCCATCGTCTTCGGGTCGCGATAGACGAGGGTGTCGAAATAGTGGTGCTGCATCGCCGCGATATCGACGAGGTTCTCCCACCAGACGAGCGGTACGTTGGCCTCGATGTTGGTCACCCAGACCAAGGAATCGTCGGCCTTGCCGGCAAGCGCCGGGGCAGAGGCGCTGCAGAGCGCCAGGGCGGCTGCCGTTGCCAGAAGCGGCTTCTTCATGTTCTCACCTGTTTTTCATGATATGGAATTGTTGCGTCTCTCAAATTCCATGATGCCGATGATCTCCGGTGTTTAGTCAAGCATATCCCGAAAAAATCCGGGATATCTTTTGATTTGGCGCTCATTTATTGAATTTTTATCGTATCGCGAAAAATCTTGCGGACGACCCGTAGGGCTTCAGCGCTGCCCTTCACCCAGCGAATGGCTCGCACCTCTGCTTGACCAGGCCGCTCAGTATCTCGTAATTGGTCAGACAACTGGTGACCTTATGATTCGTGATGATGACTGACGCAACCTCGAACGACCTCACTCAGGGCCTGAAGCCGATCGCGCGGAAGCGTGTGTCGGAAGAGGTCGCGCGCCGCATCCAGGAGGTCATCGCCTCGCGTAACCTGAAGGCGGGCGACCGCCTGCCGACCGAGCGCGAGATCTCGGAATCGCTCAGCGTGGGCCGCAGTGCCGTGCGCGAGGGGCTTGGCTATCTTGCGGCCCTCGACATCATCGAGGTGCGCCAGGGGGCGGGCAGCTTCGTGAAGGAGCCGCAGAAGCTTGCGCTCATGGATCGCGACAATCTTGGGTCCGAAGAGCGTCGCACCCGCCTGCGGCAGGCCACCGAGGCGCGCTGCGTGCTCGACTGTGCCATCGTCGAGGCTGCCACGCGCTGCGCCGCGCCCGAGCTGATCCCCGCGCTACAGGCCTGCCTCGAAGCTGCGGAGACCGAGCCGGAGCGCAGCAAGCGCGCCCATGCCATCGACCTCAGTTTCGAGCAATGCATCGGCGATCACTGCGGCAATCCCTACATGACCGCGCTGCAACGCGAGGCGCACCGGTATTTCCGTTCGACCTGGGAAAGCGTCGGCCTGATGCCGCGCCCCGCAGCCGAACGCAGCGATCAGCACTGGCACATTTTCGAGGCCATCAAGTCAGGCGACGCCGAGGAGGCGCGACGCCGCATGGAAGAGCATTTCAGGCTCCAGGCGCTCGCCCGGGACTGACGGCTCACCACACATATCCAACGGAGGAGGAACCAATGAAGAAGACCATTCTGAACGTGCGCCCAATTCTCGGTGCAACCGCACTGGCCGGCGGGATCTGCATGGCCCTGGCGGGGGCCGTTTCGGCGCGGAACATCACGCTGGCCACCATTCTCAACCAGAACGACGTGAGCGTTCAGGCGATGGAGGAATGGAACCGCCTGCTGACCGATCGAACCGGTGGCGACCTGACGATCAACATTCTGTCGGGCGGCACGCTCGGAGGGACCCGCGAGCTGATCCAGCAGCTGTCCTCGGGCGAGATCGACGTGAACCTCAGCTCACCGGTCGTCCTGCAGTTTGCCGCGCCCGAATACCAGTGCCTCGAGGCCGAATACATTTACGAGAGCGAAGACCAGGGGTTCGCCGTCTGGCGGGGACCGATCGGCAAGGAAGCCTCGGACGCGATGAAGGCGAACTACGGCATCGAGATCTCGGGCGTCGGTCGCCGTGGCAGCCGCAACGTGACCGCGAACGTGCCGGTGAATGAACCGGGCGACATGCAGGGCCTGAAGATGCGTGTGACCAATGACCTGCGGGCCAAGGTCTTCGGCGCCTATGGTGCGCAACCGGCGCCGCTCGCTCTGTCCGAGCTCTACGGCGCCCTGCGCCAGGGCGTGTTCGACGCGCAGGAGAACCCGCTCTCGACGATCTATTCGAACCGTTTCCACGAGGTGCAGGACTACGTCAGCATGACCGAGCACGTCTGGACCTACAACATCGTCTACACCAACAGCGCCTTCTACGAGGGGCTGGACGACGAACAGAAGGCGGCGTTCGACGAGACGCTCCAGCAGGCGATGGACTGGCTCTATGACGCGGTTGCCGCCGAGGATGCCGAGGTGCGCGCCAAGATCGAAGAGGCCGGGACGACAAAGATCATTGAGCCCGATAAGGCCGCCTTCCGCGCCGCTGCGCGCCCGATCCTCGAGGAATACGCGCAGGCGAACTGCCGCGCGGGCCTCCTTGCCGATGTCGACGCCACGACCGCCGTACCGGCCTCGAACTGAGCTGGCCTGAAGTGAACGGTTTCATCCGCACGTCGGAGCGGGTCTGGCTGGGCATCTCGGTCTTCATGCTTGTCGTCATGGTGATCACGGTGCTCTGCCAGGTCCTCTTTCGCTACCTTCTCTCCTTTCCGCTGGCCTGGACCGAGGAGCTTTCGCGCCTCGCTCTGATCCTGTCGGTCTATGCAGCCCTCCCCGCGGCCTATGTCCGCGGGGAGCATATCGCGGTCGATTTCTTCGTCCGGCTGATCCCGGGCCGTGCCGCGCTGGCCTATATCGTCGTGCTCAAGGCGATCACCTTCCTGGTCCTGGCCTACTTTGCCTGGGGCGCGTTCCTGCAGATGCAGGCGACGTGGAAGATGACCTTCATTTCGCTGCCCACCCTCCCGATCGGCTCCATGTACCTGGTCGAGGGCTTGTCGCTGGCCTATTTCGCGCTGCTGGTCCTGGTCACCTGGCGTGACCCCGAGGTCTATCACCCGACCCAGCACGAGGGGATGGACGCCTGATGCCGATACTTCTCACACTCATGGTGGTCCTGCTGATCCTCGCAGGGCTGATGATCGCCATCGCCGCGGGGCTCGCCTCGATCATCGGTGGCTGGGTCATCTTCGGCGATCCGCTCGGGGAGGTCGTCCCGAAGATGGTGGCGCGCTTCGCCATCGACCGGATCGACAACTTCCTGCTGCTCGCGATCCCCTTCTTCATCCTCGCCGGACGGCTGATGAACAGTGGTGGCGTGACCGTCCGCCTGTTCGACTTCGTCTCGGCCATCTCGCAGCCGCTGCGCGGCGGGCTGGGTCATGCCAACGTGCTGGCGAGCTTCATCTTTGCTGGCATGTCAGGTTCGGCCACGGCGGATGTCGTGGGCCTCGGCGCGGTCGAGATGAAGGCAATGCGTTCCAACGGCTACCCAGAGGACTTCTCGGCCGGCGTCACGGCGGCCTCGTCGCTGCTCGGGCCCTGCCTGCCGCCCTCGATCGTCCTGATCGCCTATGCGGTTCAGGCCGAACAATCGGTCGCCACGCTCTTCCTCGCCGCGATCATCCCCGGCATCCTGCTGGCGCTCTGTTTCATGGGCTGGGTGTTCTACCAGGCGCACCGGCGCGGCCTGCCGACCGGGTCCATCCCGCCGGCGCGCGAACTTGGCCAGAAGGCGGTCCGGGCCTTCCTCCCGATGCTGACCCCGGGGATCATCCTCGCCGGCATCTACGGCGGGATCTTCACTCCGACCGAAGCCGCGGCCGTGGCCGTCGTCTACGCGCTCTTTCTCACAATGGTCGTCTACCGCGAGATCTCGTGGGGCCAGCTTCTGGAGGAACTCAAGGGCACCGTCCTCGACACCGCGACGCTGATGTTCATCATCGCGATGACCTCGGCCTTCGGCGTTATCATGCTCCGCCTCGGGCTTCCGCAGGCGCTGGCGAACCTGGTCGCCTCGGTCTCCGAGAACGCCACAGTCGTGATGTTCCTCTTCCTGCTGATCTGGGGCGTCGTCGGCTGCTTCATGGCGCAGACCCCGGCCATCATCATCCTCACACCCATCCTGCTGCCAATCGCCGATAGGCTTGGGATGGACCTCGTCCACTTCGGCATCGTCATGGCGATGAGCCTGACGCTCGGCCTCATGACCCCGCCCGTCGGCATGGTGCTCTACGCCCTGCAGAAGGTCGCCCATGTCCGCATCGGCGTGCTCTTCCGCGTGGCCATTCCCTACGTCGTGATCATGACCGCGTTCCTCTGCGTCCTGATCCTGATCCCCGGGATCGTGACCGCCCTGCCGAACGCCCTCGGCTACAGATAGGAGACTACAGTGAAAATCCGTTCCGCCCGCCCGCGCCGCGTGGGGCAGTTCCTCTTCGTCGAGATCATCACCGACAATGACATCCGGGGCTTCGGCGAAAGCGGCGCCTGGGGGCATCTCGAAGCCTCCGAGGCCGCGCTGCAGAAGTATTGCGACTACCTGATCGGGCAGGACCCCCGCCGGATCGAGCGGCACTGGCAGATCATGCACCGGTTTGCCCATTTCAACGGTGCGGCCGTCGGCGGCGCAATCTCGGCCGTCGACATCGCGCTCTGGGACATCAAGGCGAAGTCCTACAACGCGCCGCTCTACGACGTGCTCGGCGGGGCCGTGCGCGACAAACTGCGGGTCTATGCCCACGTCTATGCCAAGACCGTCGACGAGGTCGCCGATTTCGCACGCGAGAAGGCGCAGGAGGGCTTCACCGCCCTCGGTCACCTCAACCCCTTCCTCGACGAGCCAGAGGACCAGCCCTATTTCCTGGGCCAGTCGGGTCTTGTCGAAATGGGGATGGAAACGGTGCGCCGCTGCCGCGAGGCTGCCGGACCGAACGTCGACCTGATGCTGGAGCTGCACCGCCGGCTGACCCCGGCCGAGGCCATCGCCTTCGCCCGCGAGGCGGCCGAGTATCGCCCCGGCTGGCTCGAAGACCCAATCCGTCCCGAGAACATCGACGCCATGGCCGAGGTCGCCGCGAAATCGCCGGTGCCGATCGCCACGGGCGAACGCTATTTCAACATCTACCAGTTCAAGATGGCGATCGAACGCCGCGCGCTGTCTTTCGCCCGGGTGTCGGTCGGCGTCTGCGGCGGCATCACCGGCGCGCTTAAGGTCGCGGCCATCGCGGAAGCGAATGACGTGAAGGTCGCGCCGCACAACCCGATTTCTCCGATCGGTGTCGCAGCCTGTTCGGCCATCGGTTTTGCGCGCGACAACGTGCATATCCAGGAATACCCGACCGGGTACGACAATATGGTCCTGGAAAGCACGCCGGAACTGCTCGGACAGGCCGTCGTCGACGGACGCTTCACGATCGAGCACGGCTTCATGCAGAGGATCGACGACCGCAAAGGCTTGGGGATCGAGCTGCGCGACGACGCCGAGGAAATTCGGCCTCCGATTACCCGGGCCGTCTCGATGCGTCGTCACCTCGATGGCGGCGTCGTGGATCAATAGTTGTACGGCCTCCGGAAGAAGAAAAAGAACCGCGGCTCGAAATGGAGTCGCGGAAATAGTTCGCAAAGAACCCCTTTCTGCCGTTCGGAGGCCGCGACCTGCGTCTCTTGTACGTGCGTGAAGCAGCCTTGGGGCAGACAAGGGTCTGCTGACAGCTAAGGCGCGAGTTGAAGCTCTTGGTACGAATGGGCGGATAGCCGACTTTCGCCGCAAGGCGTGTGAATGACTGGTTTCGCGGCCGTACAGATCTTGCGGGCCTGTCGTGTCTATCAGAGTCCCTCAAGGCTTTTGCGGGCCCAAGAGCATTCGGACGGCTTCGTTTTGGGCCTTGTAGAGGGCGTTGACAGCATCCTGTTCCGCCCTGATATCCGCGGGCCAGGTCGACTTGATGTAGGACAGGACATCGAGGATCTGCTCATCACTGAGTGCTTCGTCGAATTGCGGCATGTCGCTGTCGCCGATATCTCTACAGAGGGCGGCGACCTCGCCCGACTTCGTAAGTTGAAAGAGTGCGAAATCCGGATGCTCCCAGGTGTGACCGCTGGCGTCATGTGGCGGGGCGGAGGACGCGGGACTGTCTTCTGATGGCGAGACTGGACCGGCAGACAGTTCTCCATGACAAACGGCGCAGTCCGAGGCGTAGATGTCCTGTCCACGTGCCACCGTGGCGGTGTCCTGCCAGTCCAGCAGGGGGCGGGCGGCATGACGTTGGCCGAAACCGTGAGCGAACAACGCGGCCACGCAGATGGCCGCCAGAACGAGCATTGCTGCGATCACGGTTGCCTGCCTTGCCATTGGTTCCCTTCCAGCCATTCCAATACCTTCTGCATCACCAGCATCGCGTCGTGCAGGCTCCGCGGCAAGTTGCTCTGGTGTCTGCATCTCCGGCTTGCGCGGAGCCATCGATCAAGCATGCAAATTGGGCGTTGCATCCTCATTGAGTGTTACGTAATAACATATCTGGTATGTTATAACATACATTGAATCATCCGTCCGCTCGCGCGGTCGACTATTGCGGTTGCAACGCCAGACCTGAGCAGCCTGACCAATCCAACTTGACCCCGGCGGCACGCTCGATCGGGACCGGAGAGCCTTTGCCGTGAGCCAGACCGCCGATCAACGCCTGCCCGTGACCCTGCTGACCGGCTTCCTCGGGGCCGGCAAGACCACGCTGTTGAACCATGTCCTCCATGACGCAAACAGTGCGGGGATCGCGGTGATCGTGAACGAATTCGGCGCCGTCGGGCTCGACCACGACCTGATCGAAGCCAGCGAGGAGGAGGTGGTCCTGATGCAGTCGGGCTGCCTCTGCTGCTCGATCCGGGGCGATCTTGCGCGGACCATGGCGGACCTGCTGATCCGCCGGGCCGAGGGGCGTATCGCCTTCGACCGGGTGGTGATCGAGACCACGGGCCTCGCCGATCCGGGACCGATCCTGCAGACCTTCCTGGCGGAGCCGAGCCTCGCTCGGACGGTGCGGATCGACGGGGTGGTGACGGTCGCCGACGCGGCCAACGGGCAGGGCACGCTCGACGCGCAGTTCGAGGCGGTGTCGCAGGTGGCGATGGCCGACCTCGTCGTGCTCGGCAAGACCGACCTCGTCACACCGCGGGTGGCCGACGCCTTCGAGGCGCGGTTGCGCGCGATCAACCCGGTCGCCGGGGTGATCCGGGCCGAGCGGGGCGCGGTGGCGCCCGGCGCGCTCTGGGATCTCGGCGGCGGACGGAATGCCGGCAGGCCTGGCAGGGCCCCGGCATGGCCCGGCGGCGGTGATGGGGATGCCGCCGCCGGGCACCCGCTCGCCAACCTCTCGGGCCTCGCCCCGGCGACGAAGGCACATGCGATGTTCTCGCCCCATGACGCGCGGATCGAGAGCGTGTCGATCGAACTCGACGCGCCGGTGCCGGAGGTGATCTTCGACCTCTGGCTCGACACGCTGATCGCCCTGCGCGGGCCCGATATCCTGCGGGTGAAGGGCATCGTGCATATCGAGGAGATCGACACCCCCTTCGTCTTCCACGGCGTGCAGCATGTCTTCGACCGCCCCGTGCCCGTCACGGGCCGAACCGGAGGCGACCGCCGCTCGCGCATCGTCGTGATCGCCCGCGACATCTCCCGCCCCGAGCTTCAGCGCAGCCTCGACATGCTGCGGCTGCACCTGCCGCGGGCGGCCGCACCAACCACCCAACAGGAGGACCATCCATGAAGGACACCCGCCTTCCCGTCACCGTGCTGTCGGGCTTTCTCGGCGCCGGCAAGACGACGCTGCTGAACCGCGTGCTGAACAACCGCGAGGGACGGCGCGTCGCCGTCATCGTCAACGACATGTCCGAGGTGAACATCGACGCCGACCTCGTGCGCGCCGACACCGAGCTGTCGCGCACCGAGGAGACGCTGGTCGAGATGTCGAACGGCTGCATCTACTGCACCCTGCGCGACGACCTGCTGGAGGAGGTCCGTCGCCTCGCTGCGGAGGGGCGCTTCGATTACCTGCTGATTGAATCGACCGGGATCTCCGAACCGCTGCCCGTCGCCGCGACCTTCGAATTCCGCGATGCGGGCGGCGAGAGCCTCGCCGATGTTGCCCGGCTCGACACGATGGTGACGGTGGTGGACGCGGTGAACCTGCTGGGCGATTTCGCCAGCCACGACTTCCTGCGGGACCGGGGCGAGACCATGGGCGAGGGCGACGAACGCACGCTGGTCCACCTGCTGACGGACCAGATCGAGTTTGCCGACGTGGTGGTCCTGAACAAGGTCACCGATGCCGGGCCCGAGCGCACCGATGCCGCGCGCAAGATCATCCGCAGCCTGAATGCCGATGCGAAGATCATCGAGACCGACCATTCCGAGGTCGCGGCCTCGGCGATCCTCGACACCGGGCTCTTCGATTTCGACAAGGCGCATGAACACCCGATGTGGGCCAAGGAGCTCTACGGCTTTGCGGATCACGTGCCCGAGACCGAGGAATACGGCGTCGCCTCGTACGTCTACCGCGCGCGGCAGCCGTTTGACCCGTCCAAGGTGATGGCGGTGTTGAACGGCGCGCTGCCCGGCGTGATCCGGGCGAAAGGGCATTTCTGGATCGCCACCCGGCCGGACTGGGTGGCGGAGTTCTCGCTCGCGGGCGCGCTGTCTTCGGTCACGCCGCTCGGCCAGTGGTGGGCCGCCGCGCCCGAGGCGCGCCGCCCGGACCACGACGGCGCCCGGGCCTACATGGCGCAGCACTGGCAGGAGCCTTGGGGCGACCGGCGGCAGGAGATCGTCTTCATCGGCGCGGGCATCGACTGGGCGGTGCTGAAGACGCGGCTCGACGCGGCGCTGGTGCCCGAACACCTTGCCCCCGGACCGGACGCGCTGCCGGAGCTGCCGGACCCGTTCCCGGCCTGGCGCCGCGCGGCATGAGGCGCAACCTCGCCACCAGCCTGCGCCGCCGCCGACGCGCGGACCCGATGCGTGCCTACGATGCGCTGCCTGGGCCGCTGCGTGCGTGGGTGGCGCAGGCGGCCTTGCCGTGGTCGCCCGCCTCGTGCCTGCGCATCTGGCTCAAGGCCCGGGCCGAGGGCGCCACGGTCGATACCATCCTCGCCCGGCTCGACCGGGCCGAGCGGCTTTCCCTTTCCCGTGACAGGCTCTCGCCCTTCGCCACGCCTGTCCCCGCAACTCCCGACTTCCAGGACCAGATGACATGAGACGCACCCTCGCCTTGCTGGCGACCACGATGCTTTCCTTCGGCACCCCGGCTCTCGCCGACGACACGCTCGACGTGGTCGCGCAGTTCGAAATCCAGTCGCCCGAGCCCTCGACCTCGGGCTACATCTTCACCCGGATGGGCGTAGCCGAGACGCTGGTGGACGCCGAGCCCGACGGCCGCCTCGTCCCGGCGCTGGCCACGGAATGGAGCACCTCCGAAGACGGGCTGGCCTGGACCTTCGCCCTGCGCGACGGCGTGTCCTTCCACGACGGCTCCCCGATGACCGCCGAGGCGGTGGCAAACGCGCTGACCATCGCGCAGGCCAAACCCGGCCCGCTGGCGAAGACCCCCGTCACCGGGATCGCCGCCGAGGACGGCGCGGTCGTCCTGACCCTGTCGGAACCCTTTGCTGCGCTGCCGGCTTACCTCGCCCATTACAGCGCGCAGATCCTCGCGCCTGCGGCCTATGGCGCCGATGGCGCGGGGGTCGAGGTCATCGGCACCGGGCCCTACCGGATCACCGAACTGTCCCCGCCGCTGAGCCTGAAGGCCGAGGCATTCGACGACTACTGGGGCGAGGCGCCGCATGTGCCCGGGGTCAGCTACAACGCCGTGAGCCGGGTCGAAACCCGCGCGCTGATGGCGGAATTGGGGGATGCGGATTTCGTCTTCGGGCTCGACCCGGCCTCGGTCGCCCGGCTGGGCAATTCCGACGCGGTCACGGTGCATTCCGTCGCCATCCCGCGCACGTTAATGCTGAAGGTCAACGCGGCCGACCCGGCGCTGGCCGACCTCGACGCCCGCCGCGCACTGAGCCTCGCCATCGACCGCGCGGGCATCGCCAAGGCGGTGCTGCGCTACCCCGAAGGCGCGACGCAGCTCTTCCCGCCCTCGGTCGGCGATTGGCATGACGAGGCGCTCGAGCCGCTGGCCTACGATCCCGAGGCCGCGCGCGGCCTGTTGGCGGGGCTGGGCTGGGAGGCGGGGCCCGACGGCATCCTGACCCGCGACGGCGAACGCTTCGCCCTGACGCTCACGACCTACCCGGACCGGCCCGAGCTGCCGCTGGTCGCCGCCGTGCTGGAGCAGCAGTTCCGCGACATCGGGGTGGAGCTGACCATCGACACGACGAACTCGTCCGAAATTACCTCGCGCCACGCCGACGGCTCGCTCGACCTCGGGCTGATCGCGCGGAACTTCGCGCTGATCCCGAACCCGATCGGCACCGTGCTGTCGGACTACGCCCCGACTGGCGACTGGGGCGCCATGGGCTGGGAGAACGCGGAAATCGTGGACCTCGCCCGCAGCGTCGGCCGCGGCGACGGCGGCGATGCCGAACGCGCCCGGACCGCCGAGATCCTGCAGACCGAGCTGCCGGTGATCCCGATCGCCTGGTACAGGCAGACGCTGGCCGTGGCCGATGGCGTCGAGGGCACCGTAATCGACCCGTGGGAACGGACCTTCGGCCTGCAGAAGCTGACGATCCCGGAATGAACACGCTTGCCACCAGAGGCATCCAGGCGGTGATGGTGGCGGTCCTGATCGGGGCCGCCACGTTCGCCATGATGCGCAGCTTGCCCGGCGATGCCGACTATCGCATCGCCGCCGGGCGTTACGGATACGACAACGTGGACAGTGCCGCCGCCGACGCGGTGCGCGAGGAGCTGGGCCTTGGCGGCCCGGCGCTGCCCGCGTTCCTGAGCTGGCTGGGCGACCTCCTCCGGCTGGATTTCGGCACCTCGCTGGTCAGCGGCCAGCCGGTGATGCAGGAGATCGGCCACCAGCTGGGCGCCTCGCTGGCGCTGGCGGCGGTGGCGGTGCTTCTGTCGCTTCTGATCGGGCCGCCGCTCGGCATCCTCGCCGGGCTGAAGCCGGGCGGGGCGCTGGACCGGGCGCTGCTGGTGGTCTCGACCGGGCTCAAGGCGATCCCGCAATTCCTGATGGCGCTGATCCTGATCCTGATCCTGTCGGTCCAGCTGCGCTGGCTGCCCGCCGCTGGGCACGGAGACCCGGTGCACTTCATCCTGCCCGCGTTGGCGCTGGCGCTCGGCCTTGCCGCCGTCAACGCCCGCATCGCGCGCGACGCCATGGCCCGGATCTCGGCGATGCCGTTCTATGCATTTGCCCAGTGGAAGGGGCTGAGCCCGCGCCAGACGCTCCTCCGCCACGGGCTGCGCAATGTCTCGGTCCCGCTGCTGACTTACCTCGGCCTGCAATTCGTCACGCTGGTCGAAGGTGTCGTGGTGGTCGAGGCGATCTTCGGCTGGCCGGGCATCGGCCATGCGCTGGTGCACGCGATCTTCTCGCGCGACGTGCCGATGGTGCAGGGCACCGCGCTGGTGCTTGGGCTGAGCTTCGTCCTCATCAACGCGCTGATCGACCTTGCGGTGCAGCGCATCGACCCGCGGGGGCAGGCATGAGCGACGCCGTCTTCACCCTTCGCCCCGCCGGCACGACGACCCGCCGCATCGGGGCGGCACTCGTCATCGCCGTGCTGCTCTTCGCCTTCCTCGGCCCGCTGCTGGTGCCGGGCGATCCCTACCGGCAATCCCTCATGAACGCGCTGGCGGGGCCCGAGGCGGGCGCGCCGCTTGGCTACGACCACCTTGGCCGGTCGATCTATCACCGGCTGGCATATGCGCTCCGGTTGTCGCCGATGATCGCCATCGCGGCGGTGCTCGTGGCAGGGACGGCCGGTCTGATCCTCGGCACGCTGGCCGCGGCGCGGGGCGGCTGGATCGACCGGGTGCTGGCCATCCTGGCGGATGCGCTTCTGGCGCTGCCGGGGCTGCTCCTCGTGCTGATCGTGCTGGCCATCGTGCCGGGCACGGCGCTCGGCTTCTGGGCCGGCCTGTCGCTTGTGCTCTGGGTCGAGTTCTTCCGCCTGACCCGGGCCGCCACGCGCGAGACGCTGGCCTCTCCGGCGGTCGAGGCGTCGGGCCTGCTGGGCTTCCGGGGTGCCTATGTCTTCCGCACCCACGTCTGGCCCGAGATCGCGCCGATGATCCTGACCGCCGCGGCCTTTGGCACGGCGACCGCGATCATGGCCATCGCGGCGCTCGGCTTCGTTCATGTCGGCATGCGCGCGCCGACCCCGGAACTGGGGCTGATGATGGTGGAGCTGCTGCCCTACTGGCGCGAGGCGCCACTGGCGCTGCTGTCGCCGGTCATCGCGACCTTCGTGCTGCTGCTCGGACTGACACTTCTGGCGGGGAGCCGCGAAACATGACCCTTCTGAAAGCCGAGGACATCACCGTCGCCGACCGCGGCATGACGATCCTGAAGCCCGTGACCCTGCATCTCGACCCCGGCGAGCCGCTGGTGATCCTGGGCGAGACCGGATCGGGCAAGAGCCTGCTGGCACAGGCGATCATGGGCACCCTGCCGCCCGAGCTGACGGCCAAGGGCCGCGTCGCCCTTGGCGACCGGATGCTGAACGCCGGGCGCGGGGCGGATTTCCGCGGGCTCTGGGGGCGGCACATCGCCGTCCTGCCGCAGGAGCCGTGGCTGTCGCTCGATCCGCTGATGCGGGCCGGGCGGCAGGTGGCCGAGGCGCATCGGCTGGTGCGCGGGCTGCCGCGTGACGCGGCCGAGGCGCAGGGGCGGGCCGACATCTCCGCGCTCGGGCTCGAAGGGGCCGAGGCGCGCTATCCTCACCAGTTGTCGGGCGGCATGGCGCAGCGGGTGGCCTTTGCCGCCGCGCGCGCGGGTGGGGCAGGGATCGTCATCGCGGATGAACCCACCAAGGGGCTCGACGCGGCACGGCGGGACGAGGTCGCGGACCTCCTGCTGGGCGACCTGGGCCGGGGCGGCGGCCTGATGGTCATCACCCACGACCTCGCGCTGGCACGCCGGATCGGCGGACGGCTCATCGTCCTGCGCGCGGGCGAGGTGGTCGAGGAGGGGGCGACCGCGCAGGTCATGGCCGCGCCGCAGGCCGCTTACACGAGACGCCTGATCGCCGCCGATCCCGAGCACTGGCCCGACCGGTTGCCCGCCGCCGAAGGCGTGCCGGTGCTTTCGGCGCGCGACCTTGCCGGGGAACGTGGCGGGCGGCAGCTGTTTTCGGGCATCAGTTTCGACCTGGCCGAGGGTCAGATCCTCGGCGTCACCGGCTCGTCGGGCTGCGGCAAGTCGACGCTTGGTGACATGGTGCTGGGCCTTGTGGCGCCCGCTGGCGGTAGTGTCAGCCACCCGCCGGGGCATCCCGCGACGGCCTACCAGAAGCTCTACCAGGACCCGGTCGCCGCCTTCCCGCGGACCCGCCCGCTTGGGCGCGCCCTGAACGACGTGGCCACCCGCCACGATGCCGGTACGGGTGCGGTCGAGGCACTGATGCCGCGTCTCGGCCTCGATCCGGCCCTTCTCGAACGACGGCCATCGGCGGTCTCGGGGGGCGAATTGCAGCGGCTGGCGCTGCTGCGCCTGCTGCTGGTGCGGCCGCGATTCATCTTTGCCGACGAACCGACCTCCCGCCTCGACCCGATTACCCAGGCGCAGGTGATCCGCCTCATCTCCGACACGGTGCACGACACCGGATGCGCGGTGATGCTGGTCAGCCACGACGCGGCGCTGATCCGGTCGACCTCGGATGCCGTGCTGTCGCTCGAACCGGGAGCCGTCACGACACCGGACCCTGTCCCCCGTCCCGTCGCGGGGCTGTTGCGTTGAACCTGTTTACCCCCTTCAATCCCCTGTGAAAGGACTCAGCATGAAGCCCGCCATCCTGACCGTCGCCACCCTTGCTTTCGCCGCGCCGCTTGCCGCGCAGGAGCATCGCGAGGCGGGCGCCCATGAACACGGCGTCAGCCAGCTGGACATCGCCATCGAGGGCAACGAGGTCGCCATGGAGTTGCATGCCCCTGGCGCCGACATCGTCGGCTTCGAACACCCGGCGGAAAGCGATGCGGACAAAGCGGCCATCGCCAATGCGCTCGCCATGCTCGCCAAGCCGCTGACGCTCTTCGTCCCCTCCGAGGCGGCGGGTTGCGTCACCACGAGCGCCGAGGCCGGGCTGGAAGCCGAGGAGCATGACCACGAAGAGCACGCCGAGGGCGAAGATCACGACCACGAGGAGCACGATCACGAAGAGCATGCCGAAGGCGAAGACCACGACGACGAGGAAGGCGGCCACAGCGAATTCCACGCGGCATACACGCTGACTTGCGACGACCCCGCCGCGGTTTCCGAGCTTTCCTTCGCCTACTTCGATGCCTTCCCGAACGCGCAAGAGGTCGAGGTCCAGCTTGTAAGCGACAGCGGCGCCACGGCCTTCGAGGTCACCCGCGACGACCCGGTGCTGCGACTTGGCAACTGACGCGCTTGTCCTCGACCACGTCCGCTTCCGCTGGCCGGGGCGGGCGTCATTCGAGATTTCGGTGCCCGCGTTTCAGATGGGGGAGGGCGAAAGCGTCCTCCTCCTCGGCGAAAGCGGATCGGGCAAGTCCACCCTGCTGTCGCTGATCTGCGGCATCGTCACGCCGGATACGGGCCGTATCGCGGTCGGCGGCATCGATCTTGCCGCGATGCGGGCGGGCGCGCGCGACCGCTTTCGGGCCGAAGCGATCGGGGTGATCTTCCAGCAGTTCAATCTACTGCCCTATGCCAGCGTCTCGGACAACATCCGGCTGCCGCTGCGTTTCGCGCCCGAGCGGCGCGGGCGGGCAGGGGATGCCGGGGCCGAGGCCGCGCGGCTCTGCCAAGCGCTCGGCCTGCCCGAGGGCGTACTCGGGGCCGCGGCCGGGCGGCTCTCGGTCGGTCAGCAGCAGCGGGTCGCCGTGGCCCGGGCCCTGATCGGGCGGCCGCCGCTGATCGTCGCGGACGAGCCGACCTCGGCGCTGGACGCCGCGACGCAGGACAGTTTCCTGGGCCTTCTTTTCGACCAGATCCACGCGGCGGGGTCATCGCTCCTGATGGTCAGCCACGACGCGCGGCTCGGGGAGCGGTTCGACCGGGTGGTGAACCTCTCCGAAGTCGTGCAGGCCGAAAGGGACGCCGCATGATCCTGCGCCTCGCCATCGGCTCGCTCTGGGCCCGCGCGCTGACCGTGGGCATGACGGTGCTGGCCATCGCCCTGTCGGTGGCGCTGTACCTCGGGGTCGAGAAGGTGCGCACCGGCGCGCGGGCGAGTTTCGCCGACACGATCTCGGGCACCGACCTCATCGTGGGCGCCCGCTCGGGCGGGGTGCAGTTGCTGCTCTACTCTGTGTTCCGGATCGGCAATGCCACCAACAACCTGACATGGGAGAGCTACCAGGACATCGCGGGCCGCCCCGAGGTCGACTGGATCGTGCCGATCTCACTCGGCGACAGCCACCGGCAGTTCCGGGTGATGGGCACGACGCCCGCGTTCTTCGAGCACTACAAATACCGCGGCGGCCGGTCGCTGGACATCGGCGAGGGGCACGGGCTGGAGGATCTCTACGACGCGGTCATCGGGTCCGAGGTCGCCGAGGCGCTCGGCTACGCGGTCGGCGATCCGATCGTCGTGTCGCATGGCCTTGCCTCCTTCACCGAGCATGACGACCAACCGTTCCGCGTGGCCGGGATCATCGACCACACCGGCACGCCCGTCGACCGGACGGTGATCGTCAGCCTCGAGGCGATCGAAGCGATCCATGTCGACTGGCAGTCTGGCGCTCAGATCCCCGGCCAGGCCACGCCGGTCGAGCGTATCCGGCAGATGGACCTGACACCCGAAGCGGTGACCGCGGCGCTGGTCGGGGTGAAATCGAAGCTGCAGATCTTCGGGCTGCAACGCGGGATCAACGAATACCCCGAGGAGCCGCTGCTGGCGATCCTGCCGGGCGTCGCTCTGCAGGAACTCTGGCAGATCGTCGGCGTGGCCGAGACCGCGCTGATCGGGGTCTCCGCGATGGTCGTGGTGACCGCCCTGCTGGGGATGATGGCGATGATCTTCTCCTCGCTCAACGAACGGCGGCGCGAAATGGCGATCTGGCGCGCCATGGGCGCGCGGCCGGGCACCATCCTGGGTCTGCTGGTGCTGGAAGCCGCGTTGATGGCGGCGCTCGGCGCGGTGCTGGGATTGGGGCTGCTCTACCTCGGGTTGGTCATCGCCCAGCCGCTGGTCGATAGCGCCTTCGGCCTCTGGCTGCCGATCGAGCCGCCCTCGGCGCGGGAATTCGCCGTTCTCGCAGGTGTGATCGTCGCGGCGGCCCTTGCAAGCCTGCTGCCGGCCCTTCGCGCCTATCGCCTGTCGCTCGCCGATGGCATGATGGTGCGGATATGATCGTGGTCCATCCCTCCCGCCGGCGCGTCCTTGCGCTGATCGCCACCGCGCTCGTCCCCGGGCCGGCGTTGGCCCGATCCTTCCGCGAGATCACCTGGGACGACCTGATCCCGGCGGGCGTGCCGTATGGCGAGATCATCGGCCCCGGCAGGATCGACGCGGTGAACGACACATGGGTGCCGCAGTTCGATGAGAACGCCGCCAAGGTGAACACGGCGTTGGACGGCCAGGCGGTCAAGCTGCCGGGCTACATCATCCCGTTCGACGTGGGCTCCGGAGGCGTGACGAGTTTCATGCTGGTGCCCTATGTCGGCGCCTGCATCCACACCCCGCCGCCGCCCCCGAACCAGCTGGTCTTCGTCACCACGGCGACGCCAAGGCCCAGCGAGTCGCTCTGGGACCCGGTCTGGGTCTCGGGGAAACTGTCGGCGAAGGCGATGAGCACCGAAATTGCCGAGGTGGGGTATCAGCTCACCGCCGAAAAGATCGAGACATACGAATGGTAGCTTTCCGGTTGACCCGTCGCCAGGCCCTGCTGGGCCTGACCGCCCTCGCGTTGACCACGTCAGCCCGGGCCGAGGCCGTCGTGGACCTGCAGTGGCGGGACCTTCTGCCCGCGGACGACACCTCACTGCCGGGAAACCTGCAGGGCATCGTGCCGCATGACGAGGCCTCGCTCGCTGCGCGACAGCCGATCTCGACCGGTGTCCGTCCGGATTGGAACGGGGAGGTTGTCCGCCTCTCGGGTTTCGTCGTTCCGATCGACTACGACGGGACCGGCGTCACGGCCTTCATTCTCGTGCCCTATGTCGGCGCCTGCGTCCACGTGCCCCCGCCGCCCTCAAACCAGCTGGTCTTCGTGACGACCGAAAAGCCTTACGAAACGGATGGGCTTTTCGAAGCTGTGACGGTGACCGGGATGTTCGGCACGGCCTCGACGTCTACGCAGCTCGCCGACATCGGCTACGCGCTGTCTGCAGACGATATCCGGCCCTATAGGAACTGACCGGACGGCCTCAATCCGCCCTCAAACAACGTAAGGGAAGTGTGGCGGCGATCTCGATCGGGTGATTAGCCTCGGTCCGAGGCATCGAAGATGGGGCGGCCGGGGTTCTGACCGGGTGAGGACATGTTGGGCAAAGCATTGAAGATTGTCGTCGGCGCTCTGGGTCTGGGAGTCGTTGCCCTGGTGGGCTACCTCCTGATCGCGCCGCCGGAGCTTCTTCGGGTCGGCACGAACTATTCGGCCAAGATCGTCTGTTCCAACGTGTTCATCGCCGGGCGTGATCCCGACGATGTCCTTGCGGTAGATGTGCAGGCGCCGGGCCATCCGCTGCTGAAATACATCTCTGTCGAGGCGAACCCGGAGGCAGGGACCGTGAAGGCGAAGGTCTTCGGGTTCTTTGCCCCCGCCATCTCGCAGTATCGCGAGGGGCTGGGTTGCACCAATGTCCAAGATGGCGGGCTGAGCGACACCACCCTTGCCGCCCCGGCCGGCCTACCGGAAGGGCCCTGGCCGCAGGGCAACACCGTCGCGCCGTCGCAGGACCCCGAGGTGCAGGAGGTTCTCTCGGACGGGGCACTGCTCGGCGAGGGCTTCCGCGCCGTTGTCGTGGTCCGGAACGGCCGCATCGTCGGTGAAACTTACGCCGAGGGGTTCGACGCGGAGACCCCGCTGCTCGGCTGGTCGATGACCAAGACAGTCGTCGCGGGCCTGATCGGTACGTTGGTCGATGCCGGGAAGATGGAACTGACCGACCCGCTCACCGACACCTACGCCGCCTGGGCCCAGGACGAGCGGCGAGACATCACCGTCGAGGCGATGCTGGCCATGGCCAGCGGGCTCGAGTGGAACGAGGATTACGGTGATGTCTCGGACGTGACCCGGATGCTCTACCTCGACGACGACATGGCCGGGTTCGCTTCGTCCCGGCCGACCGTCGATGCGGTTGGCACCAAGTTCAACTATTCCTCGGGGACCTCGACGATGCTATCCCGCTTCCTGCAGGATCGGATCGGCTCCGACAGCCTTAGTTATCCGCGCGATGCGCTGTTCGCGCCTCTGGGCATGACCTCGGCGGTGATGGAAACCGATGCGCGGGACACCTTCATCGGCTCGAGCTACATGTACGCCACCGCGCGGGATTGGGCCCGCTACGGCCAGTTCCTGCTGCAGAAGGGCGTTTGGGATGGACGGCAGATGCTGCCCGAAGGCTTCACCGACTGGATGTTCGAGCCCACGGATGCGTCGGACGGCGCCTATTGCCAAGGCCACCTCTGGCGCGAGGCGCCGGGAGAACTGCCCCCGTTCGAGGATGCCGTCTGGATGCAGGGCCACGATGGCCAATCCGTCGGGATCTTTCCGTCGCATGACTTGGTGATCGTTCGGCTTGGGCTAACGCCATCTCGCTTCGGCTATTCCCCGCTTCCGCTGGCGCGGGCCGTGATCGAGGCACTGGGCAGCTGAATTATGGATCAAGGTTGCGTGGGCCTGGAGACGCAGCAACCTGCACCGACGATCGGCGTCCAAAGCACGGATGGTGACAACGCGTGATCCGCGATAGCATTCGACTTGGCACGAGAGCAGACGTTCGTCTCAGCTGTGTCGTATGGCCGCTGTGGGCCGGTCGCGTCGGTGATCCGTTGCGCAGTGAGGGCTTGCAGGTTTCAGGTCGCCTTCCTGAAATCACCGTATTCACCGCGGACCTGCACGGTGAAAGAAACGTCGCCGCTGTCGCGGTTTCGCCAGACCCCGCTGTGGTCGTCGTCGTAGGAGGCGACGATCTCGCCCTCGTCTCCGGTGTGGCCGTGCATTGCCCAGGCAGGGTCTTCCTCCAGCCCGTGGCTGTGGCCGTGGTCCCTTATCATCTGGGCGTGCGGGCTCAGCACATCGAGGACGGCCGGGACATGCGAAGTCGCGGGTTGCACGGTCCAGATGAGCATCGACAGGCACAATGCCGCTACCATGCAGCATCTTGCCGCCTGGAGGGTTGCCTGTCCCAGCCTCATCTTTCTCCGTCCTGCCCGGGCGTCTGCGCGCCATCTTGAGTTATCCCCCCAGGGGGATAGGCATGCCCTATGTCACATCCGCATCGTCACGCAACCCACCCCCGCATGGTTGCCAGGCTGAAACGCGCCGAGGGGCACCTCCGCTCGGTCATCGCGATGATCGAAGATGGCAAGCCCTGCCTCGATATCGCCCAGCAGTTGCAGGCGGTCGAAAGCGCGATCCGCAACGCAAAGCAGACGCTGATCCACGATCACATGGACCATTGCCTCAATGCCGAAGGTGACCCCGCCGACCGCGACGATCTGAAGGCCATCTCCCGTTTCCTGTGAGGCCCCCCATGTTGAACGTTCTCGCCGACCGCACCTACCGCCATCTCTTCCTCGCCCAGATCGTCGCGCTCCTGGGCACCGGGCTTGCCACGGTCGCGCTCGGCCTGCTGGCCTATGACCTCGCCGGGGAGAATGCGGCAATGGTGCTGGGCACGGTCTTCACGATCAAGATGGCGGCCTATGTCGGGATCGCTCCGGTGGCCGGGGCCTTTGCCGACCGCGTGAACCGGCGAGCGCTTCTGGTGACGCTCGACCTTATCCGTGCCGCCTGCGCCCTCGCGCTGCCTTTCGTGACCGAGGTCTGGCAGGTCTACGTGCTGATCTTCCTGCTGCAATCGGCCTCGGCCGCCTTCACGCCGACCTTCCAGGCGACGATCCCGGACGTGCTGCCGGAGGAGGACCGCTACACCCGCGCCCTGTCGCTCTCGCGTCTGGCCTACGATCTCGAGAACATCGTCAGCCCGACGCTCGCTGCGCTGCTGCTGGCAGTGATGAGCTACAATTCCCTCTTCCTCGGCACGGTCGTGGGGTTCGTCGGCTCGGCGCTGCTCGTCGTCTCGGTGATGCTCCCCAGTCCGGCTGCGTCCGAGCCGCGTGGCATCTACGACCGCACGACGCGTGGCATCCGCATCTACCTCGCCACGCCCCGGCTGCGCGGGCTGCTGGCGCTGAACGTTGCGGTGGCGGCGGCCGGGGCGATGGTGCTGGTCAACTCGGTCGTGCTGGTGCGCGGGACGCTGGGCCTTGCGGACAGCGATCTGGCCTGGACGATGTTCGCTTTCGGGGCGGGCTCGATGACGGCGGCGCTGCTGCTGCCCCGGCTGCTCGACCGGGTGCCGGACCGACCGGCGATGCTGGCGGGGGCCGGGCTGATGGTCGGCACGCTCGTCTGCCTTGCAGCCTTCATCGGCTGGGTCGGCCTCGAATGGCCCATGCTCCTCGGCGCCTGGCTCCTGATCGGCTTCGGCTACTCGGCGGTGCTCACCCCCTCGGGGCGGCTCCTCCGACGCTCGGCCCATGCCGAGGACCGGCCCGCCGTCTTCGCCGCGCAGTTCGCCCTGTCGCACGCCTGCTGGCTGCTCAGCTACCCGCTGTCGGGCTGGCTGATGACGCGGTTCGGCGCGGTCCCGGCGCTCATCGTTCTGGCCACGGTCGGGGCCATCGGCATCGTCGCGGCCCTGTGCTTCTGGCCGGGCCAAGAGGCCACGGAGGTCGAGCACACCCACGACAACCTGCCGCCGGACCACCCGCACCTGCAGGGCCACAGGCGGCACAGTCACGCGCTGGTGATCGACGACCGACACCCGAAGTGGGCCACGCATTTCTGAGATTGCGACAAGTGCCGTTCGGCGCGACCGCCTACAACCATGCCAGCGTCACCCCCGCCACGGCGAGGTAGCGTCCGGCCTTGGCGATGGTGACGATGACGAGGAAGCTCGGCAACGGCTCCCGCATGACCCCGGTGACGACGGTCAGCGGATCGCCGATTATCGGCACCCAGCTCGCCAGCAGGCTCCAGCGACCGTAGCGGTGGTACTGGGCTTCTGCCTTCTCAAGCCGGGCCGGGGAGACAGGGAACCATCGCCGGCCCTGGAACCTCCGAAGGAACCGCCCGCAAACCCAGTTCACGACCGATCCCAGCACGTTGCCGAGGGTCGCCACCGAAAGCAGCAGCGGCACGGAAAGCGATGGGTCGGTCAGGAACCAGGCCAGCAAGGCCTCGGACTGGGCGGGCAAGAGCGTCGCAGCGGCGAAGGCGGCAAGGAACAGGCTGAGATAGGGGGGCATCCGTGGTTGGCCTGTCCCGGGGCTCAGGCAGCAGCGTAACTGGCGTAGACTTCTGCGGACCCGTCCCGATGGAGCAGGTAGACGTCGAAGGCCTCGCGCTCGGACTTCGGCCCCATTCCCGGCGATCCGTAGGGCATGCCCGGCACAGAGAACCCGAGAGCATCGGGGCGGTCGGCCAGCAAGCGGCGCAGGTCGGCTACCGGCACATGCCCCTCGATGACGTAACCTTCGACCGTGGCGGTGTGGCAGGACGCCATGGCGGGAGATATGCCCAGCTCAACCTTGTGCCGCGCGAGGGCTTCGGCGTTCAGATGGCGTTGTCGCACCGCAAAGCCGGATCGCTCGAGGATATCGATCCAGGCTTCGCAGCATCCGCAGTCAGGGTCACGGGCGACATCGACCGTCACGGAAGTCGCGGCCCCCAGCCGGAACGGCGCACCCACGGCAAAAGCGGTCGCGGAAAGCATGAAAGCCCGGCGCGGAATTGGCGTGTGCATGGGCGGGTCCTCGAAGTGTCGTCAGGTGGCGCGAACGCCGGGGCTCTTCCTATCAGTTGGCGCCTGGACTGCCACCGCCATCTGTTGGCTGTTGGTCCTGCCCTTTGATGTCCCCCGGCCTACGAAGATGTCCACCGGGTGAAAACCGCACGGTCGGGTTGATGGACTCCACACTTCCGGTTTCGACTCTTCCGGCGAGGCGCTTCGTTGACTTTCTCGTGAGTTGCCTCGCCGTTGCCCTTCGCACAATGTCGCGCTCATGGTGAAGCGATGCCTCCTCGCGATGCTGCTGGTCTGGACCGGCATCATGGTCGCGGCCGCCCCTGTGGCGGCCATGGCCATGTCCGACAGCGTATATTGCGCGAAGGTGATGGCCCCTCAGCCTGCGATGATGCAAGCGAATGGGCACATGGACCATTCGATGCATGGCGCGCCTGATGGGCAGATGCCGCGCGACACCGATCGGGGCAAGTCCGCTGTCGTCTGCTGCGACCATGCCTGCCTCTCCGACCTGGCGGTGGCACCGCGCTGGCAGATCAGTGCCGTGCGCGAGAGCCGTGTCATCGTCGCCTGGGCCGCCAGCGATCGTGCCGGCCTGACCGAACCGACCGGACCGAGGCGACCACCGAAAGGCTGATCGACATGCCGCCGGGTGCATGACGCGCCCCGCCTGCCGATCCCTTCCGGAGTACATCACATGAAAACCTTCATCGCGGCCGCCGTGCCGCTGGCGCTTGCGGGCTGTGCGCAGCCCGTGGCGCTGCCCGACGCGTCGTCGCTCGTGCGCTCCGCCGACCCGACGTTTGCCTATCCCGCGCCATCCGGCCCGACGGTGGCGCACACCCCCCGAACTATAGCGGAGCCCGAGGACTGGCGCCGTCTCAATGACGCGCAGGCGCCGGGAGGCTCGTCATGACCGTATCGCTGAAACTGGGCGCGCTGGCGCTGCCCGCGTTGCTGGCCGCCTGTGCCGACACAGGAGCGGTGCGCAGGGCGTCGGACCCCAATGCGGGGTTTTCCCTCGTCGCGCAATCCTCGCGGCAGGCGACGGGCTCGGGCGGTGTCTGGGCGCAGTCGGCGGCCGAGGTCGCGGCGAACGAGGCGCGCGCGCGTGCCCTCGTCCATCGCAGGACCATCGGCCCCGACACCGCCGTGCAGGTGGCGCTGATGAACAACCGCGGGCTGCAGGCGGCCTATGCCGATCTCGGGTTGTCGGCCACCGATCTATGGGAAACGGCGCTCGGGCCCGTGCCGAGGCTGGGCGTCACGATTTCGGGCATAGGCGAGGTCGGCCTCGCTCGGTCGCTCGAGGCGACGGTCACCGGCGCGATCCTCGAGGCTGCGACGCAGAAGTCCCGGCAGGCGATCGCCGAGACGCGGTTCCGGCAGGCGCAGTATGCCGCGCTCGGAGAGACGGTGGCGCTGGCGACCGAGACGCGGCTGGCGTGGATCGACGCGGTGTCGGCCTTCGAGCGGGCCGGGCTCGTCGGACGCGCGCAGGGGACCGCCGACGCGGCCTCGGAACTGGCGGCGGAACTGGGACGCACCGGGGCGATGAACCGGGCGGATCAGGCGCGGGAGCATGTCTTCACCGCCGAACTTGCCGCCGAGCGGGCCGATGCCCGGCTCGAGGCGCAGCTGGCGAAGGAGAAGCTGACCCGGCTCATGGGCCTCTGGGGTAGCGATATCGACTTCTACGTGCCGGACCGCCTGCCGGGTCTGCCGGGGCGTCGGCCCGGAGGTGTTGAGGTCGAGAAGCTCGCGCTTTCGCATCGCACCGACCTCGCCATCGGGCGGCTGGAGCTCGATGCCATCGCCGGCGAATACCGGCTGGCGGGGCAGACGCGGATGATCTCCGACCTCGCCATCGTTGCGGGGGCAGAGGCCGAACGCTCGGGTTCCCCGCGTGAGACCGAAGTCTCGCCAGTGCTCGAGGTCGACTTCGAGATCCGGGTCTACGACACGGGCAAGATCGCGTCGCGCCGGGGCGAACTGGCCTACATGCGCGCCGCCAACCAGCTCGCGCAGGATGCCGTCAACGCAAGGTCCGAGGCGCGCTCGGCCCATGCCGCCGTCACCGGCAAGTACAACGTCGCGCGGCACTGGCGGGACGAGGTCCTGCCACTGCGCCGCGCGATCGACGAGGAGGCGCTCAGGTCCTACAACGGCATGCTCGCCTCCACCTTCGAACTGATCACCGACGCCCGCGAAGGCCTCGATGCCGAGCTCAGCTATGCCGAGGCAAAGGCCGATTACTGGCGCGCCGAAGCGGACATGATCGCCGCCATCTGGGGTGGCTCCAGCGGAGGAACTGATTGATGAACCGCAGGCAACTTCTCACCGCGGGGGCCGGTGCGGTCCTCGCTTCGGCTGCCAACGCGCAGACCCGGTTCCGCGACCTTCCCGAGGCCGCAACCACCGACAGTCCGCTTACGCAGGTCCCGCCGATCCCGGGCACCGGGCCGGAGTACAACCCGGTCGTCACGCTCAACGGCTGGTCCCTCCCGTGGCGCATGAACGGCAACGTGAAGGAATTCCACCTTGTCGCCGAACCGGTCGAACGCATCATGGCCGATGGCATGATGGCGCGGCTCTGGGGCTACAACGGCCAATCCACCGGTCCGACCATCGAGGCGGTGGAGGGCGAGCGGGTGCGGATCTACGTCACCAATCGCCTGCCGGAGCACACCTCGGTCCACTGGCACGGGCTGATCCTGCCCTCGGGGATGGACGGGGTTGGCGGGCTCAGCCACCCGGCAATCCCGCCCGGCAAGACCTTCGTCTACGAGTTCGACCTGATCAAGTCGGGCACCTTCATGTACCACCCGCATGCCGACGAGATGGTGCAGATGGCCATGGGGATGATGGGCCTCTTCATCGTGCACCCTCGCGATCCGGCCTTCATGCCGGTGGACCGGGACTTCGCCTTCCTGCTGGCGGCCTACGACATCGACCCGGGCACCTACGTCCCCCGGGTGGCCGAGATGACCGACTTCAACATGTGGACCTGGAACAGCCGGATTTTCCCGGACATCGACCCGCTGGTCGTGTCCAAGGGGGACCGGGTACGGGTGCGCGTCGGCAACCTGACCATGACGAACCACCCGATCCACATGCACGGCTACGACTTCGAGGTCACCTGCACCGACGGCGGCTGGGTCCGCCCCGAGGCCCGCTGGCCCGAGGTCAGCATCGACATCCCCGTAGGCGCGATGCGGGCCTACGAGTTCGTGGCGGATCGCGAGGGCGACTGGGCGATCCACTGCCACAAGTCGCACCACACGATGAACGCCATGGGCCATGACCTGCCGACCTTCATCGGGGCGGACAAGCGCAAACTGACCCAGATGATCCGGCGCGAGACGCAGGGCTACATGCCGATGGGAACCGCGGGCATGGCGGACATGGGCGAGATGTCGATGGAACTGCCCGACAACACCGTGCCGATGATGACCGGCTGGGGGCCCTACGGTCCGCTCGAGATGGGCGGCATGTTCTCGGTCGTGAAGGTGCGCGAGGGGATCGCCGCCGGCGATTTCTCCGACCCCGGCTGGTACGAGAACCCGCCGGGTACGCAGGCCTGGGAATGGACCGGGGAGCTTCCCGACCATGCCAGCAACCACAGCCCCGAAACCATCCTCACCCCGCGCTCGCACCTCTCACGCGGCTGATTTCCCCCGGTGCCCGGTGCGCCGGGCGTACTACCCACGACCTGAAAGGAAAAAGACATGAAATCCCTGTTGGCCCTCGCCTTCGCCCTTGCCACGTCCGGTGCTGCCATGGCGCAGATGAACCATGGCGACATGCCGATGAGCCACGGCACGATCACGAAGATCGACAGCAAATGGAACAAGCTGACCATCGACCACGGCCCGCTCGAGAACCTCGACATGGAAGGCATGACGATGGTCTTCGAGGTCGCCGACCCGGCGATGATGGAGGGGCTCAGCGAAGGGCAGGAGATCAATTTCCTGGCCGATCGCGTGAAGGGCAAGCTCACGGTCACCGAGATCGAGACAGAGTGAGGAGGGGCGCCGCTTCGCTGGCGCCATTGCATGATCGGGCCCGTGCCGTGACATCGGCGCGGGCCCTTATTCTTTCGGAGGCTTGCGGCAGATCAAGGCGTTCCCGGATGCCGCAGTTCAGGATGGTCTCGGAAATCGCGAAAGGGAGGGCGTGATGAAACGTCTTTCGATACCTGCACTGCTGCTGCTGGCCGGCCCGGTCTACGCCGACCCCGACGACTACGGACACATGATGAACTGGGGCTATGGCTTCGGCATGATCTTCGGACCGATCCTCTGGATCATCGTCCTCGGACTGGTCGTGGCCGGAGTGATCTGGCTTGTGCGTGGCACGGGGCAAACCCCGGCCAAGGCGGGGTCGAGCGCGATGGCGGAACTCGACTTGCGCCTGGCGCGCGGCGAGATCGACGCGGAGGATTATGCCGCACGGAAGAAACTGCTGAATGGGTGAGGGGGCCACTCGGCCCCGGCACGATGATCGGCGCCGGGGCTGATGTCAGTCGTTCGCGTGCGTCCGCTGGCTTTGTGCATCCTGCACCCGCCCGGGCCAGGTCGAGCGGATGAAGCCGAGGATATCGAGCACCTGCTCCTCGCCCAGCACGTCTCCGAACGCGGGCATCCCGCTCTTGAAGCCGGTCACACCACGCGCCTCGAGCGCGGCCTGACCGCCCCTCAGGGTATATTCCAGCAGGAGCGGCGTGTCGTGGTGCCAGGTGTGCCCACTTGCATCGTGCGGCGGAGCGGGCAGCACGCCGTCCGGCCCGGGGCTGCGCCAGTCGGGCTGGCCCTCCAACTCTGCGCCATGGCAGGAGGCACAGTTCTCGGCATAGAGCACGGCACCGGCGTCGAGGTCGCGCCCCGTGAGCCGATGTTCGGCCTGTGCGGCGCCTGCCGCGGCAACGGCCAACAACGCGATCGTTCTCATTTCCGGTAGGCCGAGTGACAGGCACCGCAGGCCTGGCCGACCTGCTTCATCGCCGCGCCGAGGTCGGCCCTGGATTCGATCGTTCCGGCAAGCTCCCCGGTCACCCGCTGGAGGTCCCGGGCGCGGGCTGAGAACTTGTCGAACTCCTGCCAGATCACGGGCAACGCCTCGGACTTCGGGTCCGTCGCCTCGGGTCCGAAGAGGGTCGGGATGTACGAGGCTTCCTCAGCCATCTTGGCCAGCGCGGCATTGCTCGCAGCGGCATCGAAACCTGTCTCGCCCTTGGCCATTGCGCCGATGACCTTCAGCTGCTTGGCCAGTTCCGACATGCCCATCATGCGGTTCATGACATCGGGGTCCTTGACCCCGCCATGGGCAAATACGGCAGTGCCGGCCACGATGAGGGCCAGAGTGATCGCTTGCTTCTTCATCCTGTTGTCCTTGCTCGTTGAGATTCTTGAGATCTGCCGAGATTTCTTCGGCTTTGGTTTAGGCCCCGTGTCACTCGATACCGTTCGCGCGCTGAAGTTCTCGGACGTAGGCCACCACGTTCGACACATCGCCGCGCGTCAGGCCGGACTGCGGTAGCATATCGCCAAACTTCCAATGGTGCGCACGAACGCCGTTCTGGACGGCCATCTGAAAGGCCATGTCGCCATGATGCGAGGGTTCGTAGATCTTATGAACCAGCGGCGGTCCGGAGCCATTCCTGCCGGCGGCGTTTTCACCATGGCAAGCGGCACAGACGGCATTGAAGGCACGCTGGCCCATCGTGGCCTCGGGCGAGAGTGTTTCGGGCAGGGTGACCGCCACAATGGCATCGCCCTCCGGCGTGGCTTCCGGAGAGGAATGCTCCGCGGGCCGGGTGAGATAATAGGCGCCGGCTGCGAGCACGGCGGCCGCCGCGAGGGCGGGAATGATCTTGTTCATCGTCTTGATCCTGAAGGGCGCGGTTCGGGGACGCGCTGTCCGTCCTGCGGCTCATGTGGCCGCAGTCATCGTGTCGGATGTCGTCAGGATCGCGGAGGGGGGAGGTCCCGGGCAAGCGCGGCCGAACGCGGCGTGACGTGCCGTTCGGGTCGGTGTCCTTCGGACATCTCGGAGCCCGGGACGATGGTGCTCATCGCGACTGGGAGGCCGTAGGCAAAACATCCCGAACCATGGTGGCAGGTATGGCCCTCGACCTGGTCCACATCCGCACTGCCTGCCATGTCCGAACAATCCGGGCAGATGCCGGAGGCCGGCATGTCATGGGGCATTCCATGCGCCTCTGCCACCCCGGGTTGGAAAACCCAGGCGGAAAACACCAGCATCAGGATGGCAATGAAGTGCCGCACGAAACCTCCGGACTGCCCTGGGACTATGCCTTTGCCGCCTGCTTGCGGTCAACTGGAGTGCTCAGCCCGTCGAGGATCGCGCAATCCGGCGCATCGTCGCCGTGGCAGTCGTGGATCAGTGTTTCGAGTTGTTCCTCCAGCGCACGCAGCTGGCGGATCTTGGACCGAACCGCGCCCAGATTGCGGGTGGCGAGTAACTGCACGTCGCGGCTGGCCCGGTCCGGATCGGCGTTGAGGTCCAGCAGTTGCCTGCATTCCTCAAGCCCGAAGCCGAGGTGTCGGGCCTGTGCCAGCATCCGGAGCTGGGTGATCTGGCGCGTGCAGAAATCCCGGTAGCCATTGTCGGCGCGGTCGGCATCGACCAGCCCGATGTCCTCGTAATAGCGGATGGTCTTGACCGACAAACCTGTCTCTCGCGCGGCGCGTCCGATGTTCATGGCGGGGTCCTTTCGAAGGGTAGGCTACGGGTTCCAGCAGGTGGAGGGTCAAGCGTTTTTGCAGCATCGGCCCATGAAACCGAACCGACGTCGTCGCCGTTGTCCGGGTGAAGGAAACCGGAGGCTTGCCAATGTATTATGGAAGATTTGCTGCCATGGTCGCCACCTCGACAGTGGTCATGTTCGGCCTGATGTATCTCAACACCTACGCGCTCGATCACATCACCTTCTCCGAAACGCGGCTCTACATGGCTTTCCTGATGGGGGCCGTCATGGCAGTTATCATGCTGGGTTTCATGCTTTCGATGTATCGCAACCGAACGGTCAACATGGCGATTTTCGGGGGCGCGATCGTCGTCTTCGCGGTCTCGCTCTGGCTGGTCCGGTCGCAGGCGACGGTTGACGACGTGAGCTACATGCGCGCCATGATCCCGCACCATTCGATTGCCATCATGACCTCGGAGCGGGCGAATATCACCGATCCGCGTGTGCGGGAACTGGCGGACGGCATCATCGAGGCGCAGGTGAAGGAGATCGCCGAGATGAAGGCGCTGATCGCGGACCTCGAGTCGAAGGAGGCCGACTGAGCGGCCTCCTCCCGTGATCAGAGCTTCTGCGCGCGAAGCCGTAGCGCGTTGCCGATGACCGAGACCGAGGACAGGCTCATCGCGGCGGCCGCCACGATGGGCGAGAGCAGGATGCCGAAGAAGGGGTAGAGGATACCCGCCGCCAGCGGCACGCCGGCGGTGTTGTAGACGAAGGCGAAGAACAGGTTCTGGCGGATGTTGCGCATCGTGGCCTCGGCCAGCTTCCGCGCCCGGACGATGCCGGTCAGGTCTCCCTTCACCAGCGTGATGCCGGCGCTCTCCACCGCCACGTCCGCGCCGGTGCCCATGGCGATGCCGACATCTGCCTCGGCCAGGGCAGGGGCGTCGTTCACCCCGTCACCGGCCATCGCGACCGAGAGGCCCTCCTCCTTCAGCCTGCGGACGAGGGCACCCTTGTCCTCGGGGCTGACCCCGGCGTGTACCTCGTCGATCCCGAGGTTCCTTGCCACCGCCTGCGCCGTCGCCTCGGCGTCGCCGGTCGCCATGACGATCCGCAGGCCGAGGTCATGCAGCGCCCGGATCGCCTCGGGCGTCGTCTCCTTCACCCGGTCGGCCACGGCGATCAGCCCGGCGGGTTTGCCATCCACCGCGACGAACATCGCAGTCTTGCCCTCGGCCTGCAGGGCCTTCGCGCGATCGGAGAGCGGTCCTGCATCGACCCCAAGGTCAGCCATCAAAGCGGCATTGCCGAGCGCCACCTTCCGGCCATCGACCGTGCCGGTGACACCCTTGCCGGTGACCGAGTCGAAGTCGCTGTTGTGCCGCTCCGGCGCGCCCCTGTCCTCGGCCCCGGCGACGATCGCCTCGGCCAGCGGATGTTCGGAGCCGCGTTCCAGCGCCGCGGCGAGGGAGAGCATTTCGGCGGCCTCGAAGCCCTCTGCCGGCTCGGCGTCGGTCAGCGTCGGTTTGCCCTCGGTCAGCGTGCCGGTCTTGTCGACGATCAGCACGTCGACCTTGGCGAAGCGCTCCAGCGCCTCGGCATCGCGGATCAGCACACCGGCATGGGCACCTCTCCCGGTGGCCACCATGATCGACATCGGCGTGGCGAGTCCGAGCGCACAAGGGCAGGCGATGATCAGAACCGAGACCGCCGCGACGAAGGCATAGGAAAGCGCGGGCTCCGGCCCGAAGATCCACCATGCGGCGAAGGCCAGCAGCGCCACGCCCACGACGGCGGGGACGAAGTACTCCGCCACCCGGTCGGCCATCGCTTGGATCGGGGCGCGGGACCGCTGGGCCGAGGCCACCATCTGCACGATCCGGGCCAGCGTGGTGTCGTCGCCGACATTCCGCGCTTCCATCAGGAAGCTGCCGGTCTTGTTGAGCGTGCCGCCGGTGACCTCCTCGCCCGCGACCTTCTCGACCGGGACCGGCTCCCCGGTGATCATGCTCTCGTCGACCGAGGAATGGCCCTCGGTCACCACGCCGTCCACCGGCACGCTCTCGCCCGGCCGGACCCGCAGGATGTCGCCGGTCCGCAGCGCGTCGAGTTCGACATCCTCTTCCTTGCCGTCCTTCACGCGCCGCGCGGTCTTCGGCGCGAGGTCGAGCAGGGCCCGGATCGCGTCGCCGGTCCTCTCCCGAGCGGCGAGTTCCATGACCTGCCCGATCAGCACGAGGACGAGGATCACCGCCGTCGCCTCGAAATAGACCGGCGTCATGCCCATGCCGTCGACCATCTGCGCGGGCAGCAGCCCCGGCGCCAGCAGCGAGACGATGGAGAAGACATAGGCCGCCCCGGTGCCGAGCGCGATCAGCGTCCACATGTTGGGCGAGCGGTTCACGATCGACGCCCAGCCCCGCTTGAAGAACGGCCGGCAGATCCAGACCACCGGCGTCGCCAGCGCGAACTGCACCCAGCCGAAGGCGGAATGGCCGATCCAGTCGGCGAAGGGCAGGCCGAGGTGCGATCCCATCTCCAGCACGAAGATCGCCAGCGCCAGCGGCGCCGTGATCCAGAGGCGGCGCTTGAAATCGACGTATTCCGGGTTCGGCCCACTGTCGGCGGAGGGCATCATCGGTTCCAGCGCCATGCCGCAGATCGGGCAGTCGCCCGGTGCGTCGCGGATGATCTCGGGGTGCATCGGGCAGGTGTACTGCGTGCCCTTCGGCATCGCCGCCGGGGCCGGGTGATCGCCGAGGTAAGCCTCGGGGTCGGCCTCGAACTTCTGCTGGCAGCCCTCCGAGCAGAAGTAGAACCGCTGCCCCTCGTGCTTCGACATGTGGGCCGCGGTGGCCCGCTCGACGGTCATCCCGCAGACCGGGTCCCTGGCGGTGCGATACGCCTCCGGATCGGCCAGGAACTTCGCGCGGCAGCCCTCGGAGCAGAAGTGATAGGTGTGGCCATCGACCTCGGCCGAAGGCTTCCCGGCCCCGGGATCGACCGTCATGCCGCAGACGGGATCGCGGGTCACCGCGGTGGTGGCATAAGAATGATGGTGGGCATGGGCGTCGGCCATGGCGTGTCCTTTCGCTCGGAGAGCCTGATGGACAAGGCATGTAATCCCTCCAGTCACTGGAGGGTCAAGGGCTCTTTTCTCGGGCTCCTTCGGGAACCGGAACCCGGAGTCGCGCCCGTCCGTCCCGTATCATCCGTCCCTGCCGCGTCAGCTGCGCCATGGCCCTGTAGGTCGCCTCGGGCGTGGCGCCGATTTCGGCGGCGATGTCCTTCATGACCAGAGTTTCTGGCAGGTGCCCCTCCGCATCGGCCAGTTCGGCCAGCCGCAACAGCAGCCTGTCAGTCAGCGGGTTCACGGCGCGAAGTTCCACCCTGCGGCGCGCATCGCGCAGGCTGGACGCAAGATGGCGCATAAGCGCGAAGGCCAGTATGGGCGAGGTTTCGCAGGCTTCGAGAACCGCAGGCAGGGCAAAGCGGATCACGGTGGCATCTTCGCGGACCAAGGCATCGCAATGGTAGGCTTCGGCGAACAGCGAGGCCTCGGCCAAAGTCTCGCCCGGGCCGGCCGCGTGAACGCGCACGGCGCTGCCGGCTGAGGTCCAGCGCATCAGGTCGACACGCCCATCCCGCAATGCAAAGAGGGCTCGGGGACGGTCGCCCTGGCAGAAGAGCTGTGTTCCCGACGGTGCCGACATGGAACGGATGGCATCGGCGGGAAGTGCCCCGGTGAGGGTCGCAACGACATCGGACATGATCGTGATCATATTCCCTGTGCCGGATGAGCGGTAGCTCTGTGGCGTAAAGTCCCGGATCGGAGGAAAGGTATGAAACGGCGCGCTGCGCTTCTACTTGCGGCATCTCAGGCTTTTGCCGTTCCAGCGTTTGCCCAGATGACCCATGACCACGCGGCTCATCTGGGCGGCACCGAGGGTGCAATCCCGGAGCTGCCGGGGGACGACATCTTTGGTGCCATTGCCGAGATCGTCGCGATGCTGTCGTCCGATCCCGCCACGGACTGGTCGCGTGTCGATATCGGTGCCCTGCGTGAGCACCTTCTCGACATGGATGCCGTCGGCAGGGGGCCAGCCGCGGACGCGCGGGAGGTCGATGGCGGGGTGGAAATTCTTATCCCGACAGTTGGCCCCGCCGGGGATGCTGCGACGAGGATGGTTACGGCCCACGCACCGGTGCTGGCGACGGAAACCGGCTGGAGTTCCACGGTCCAAACGACTGACGATGGCAAGCTCGCGTGGCGTGTCACCGGACACTCACCGGATGACAGCACGAAGATCCGCGCCCTCGGCTTTTTCGGCCTGCTGGCCACAGGCGCACATCACCAGGCGCATCACCTCGCCATGGCGAAAGGTGTGCTGCACTGACGTGGACATATGAGGTGGCGTCCTCCGTCTTCGACGTGGAGCTTTCCGTGAAATCTCCATACCGGACGTTCATTAAGCTGGAGTTGAATGGCGGCAATGGGCCGGTCGCGCCTGATGGCCGCCCGTGATGAGCATTGTTGCGCCTGTCCCTTCTAAGGGAACATCACGACACCTCGCGCCCTGGGAAAAGAAAATCAAAAATCTACTTCGTCGTCGAAGATGTCGGCCAATGTATCCTTCAATAAAGTCCAGATCGAAGGAGCGCCTATCAATCGGAACACGCAGCACCCCCTGATCCCATATTCTCAATTTCACTAATTTGAGGTCAGGGGGCGACGCAGGTTTCTTTGTCCTGTTGAAGCCTTGCGATCCTTTCATGGATGAAATCTGCCTTCTGGCGGATGGGCTCGACGATGTACAGCGCGAGGCAGGTCTCGCTCAGCCTCCAGAAGAACGCGTGGCCAAATAACCGACAATGCGCCGCACCGAAGCCTCCGGGGCGGCACTCTTCCAAAGCCTGCAAACGGGGTTGTCCCTGCCGCTGCATATCTCTTTCGAATTCAAGAGAACCTACCAATGGTTTTTTTGACTTGACTGAAAGCACGCCACTGAAGCCAGCCGAAAGAGTCCTGCCGCACCAAAGACTCTCCCGCAATCGACGGGAAATGACGCCGATGAAATAGGCATCCCAAAACTGCATTCGTCACCGCATGAAGAGGGGATCATCATGCTAAATACCCAGACAGCCCGAACCGCTGAAATGCGTCTCAGCGCGTCCTGCGCTGTGGAACAGCACCTGCGCCGCCATGGCAAGAGCCTTTGTGACCTACTCGATGCACTCGACGATCCGAGAGGTCTCGATGCGCTCTGCGACCTGAAGAATGCCTTCGGACAGAAGGTCCTGGATGCTGATGCCGTTGAGGGGTCACTGCGGAACATCCATCGCGTCCTGGCCGATCAAGCGCCATCGCCGCTGGATCAGATTGGACATGCACTTGGGTTGCCCGCCTCCGAAATGAACCTCTGGCATGGAGCGCGCATCAGCGAGATCCTCGCGCGTTTTGGTCATGCCGACTAAGCCCGGCGGCCGCTGTGCGCTTCAGGCGGCGAAGGAGCGCCGTCAGAAACTCTATCCGCACGAGATTGGGATCGAGCAGGACATATGTGACATCACGTTGTGGCTAACGGAGGTCTATCACCTGTCTATCGTTCATGTCTGGGTAGATCGGCATTACACTCAGTCTGGCAAAGAACTGGCATGCGTCACCGTAATGACGTCTCCGAAAAGTCCGGAACGCCTTACCGATGCGGCGTGCAATGCGTTCTCAGCACTCGGCTACACCATGAACTACACGGGTGCAGACACGTACGGTCTCCAATTCTGCGAAGGTCGGCACACGCGACACGAAGCTATTCGTGCCTACGCCCGTATCGAAGCCGCTTTGAGCGGTCGAACATGCTAACGGGCTCGTTTGCCCAAGTGTCGTAAGGGATTCATCTCGTGAAGCCAGAGAAGTAGACGGTCTGCATGAGCAGGCCGACACCTCCGACCTACAAATCCAGGAACGGCCAGCCAATAAGAAAACGCTCAAGCGCCGCGGCTCTCTGACGATCTGGTTCGATCCGAGATGAGCTGGGATGCCGTGCCACCGGGCAGGCGCGGCCGCCAGCAGACCTACAGCGATGGCGCCCAGGACCAACGATTTGGGATGACCAAGCGTCATACCGTTCTCGCGCCGAATTCGATGAACACAAATTCTTGGAACAGACCGGCGAACGGATCACCCGAGATGACGCCGGTTGCCCCACCAACGCATATGGAGATGGCCAACATGACTGATACCAACTTCAATCCGTACCAGATTGTCGCGGACCTCCGCGGTCTGTACATCAAGACACCCCGCGATAGTCAGCTTCGCAGTCAGCTTGACCGGCTTCTGCAACGCAATTCGGCTGGACAGCCGACCCCGAGGCCCGTGATCTTCACGAAAACGGGGCATGATGAGGGCGATACCCGTGGTATCGTGCTCGTCGAGGGGGCCGGTGGCGGGAAGACGTCCCTGATTCACCACGTTCTGTCGACCCATCCTGCTTTGCAGGGCGACGATCCAGAGAGCCTGCTTTGGCTTGGGGTGCGTGTCCCAAGTCCTGCCACGACAAAGTCTCTGGGCCTCGAGATCCTGCGAGCGACTGGGTATGAAGAGGTATCCGGGTCTCGAAAGGAATGGGACATCTGGAAAATTCTGCGGCACCGTTTGCGAGAGCGGGGGACCGTCGTCCTGTGGATTGATGAGGCGCACGACCTGTTTCGGGCCGGCAAGCAGGTCGAGGACATTCTGAGGCTGCTGAAGTCCGTCATGCAGGGGCCCGGCGCAGTTATCATGATCCTGTCCGGGGTCGAAAGCCTTTGGAACATTGCGTCGCATGATGACCAGGTCAAGCGACGCTACGCCAAGGTCACGTTGCCCGCCGTTTCCGTTGCCAGTCACGGGGATATGTTCGTTCGCTTGATGGGCAAGTACTGCGAGAAGGCTGAGCTCGTGCCGCCGCCGCCCTCGGACTTGATCTCGCGACTGGTCTTCGCCAGCCGAGGCCGTTTTGGGCGCTGCATCGAGAACATCATTTCCGCAATCGAAACGGCTCTCCTGCGCGGCGACAAACAGCTGACGGCCGATCACTTCGCGGAAGATTGGGCGATCCAGGAGGGGGCCGTACCTGGCAAGAACGTCTTCCTTTCCCCGCGTTGGGCCGAGATCGAACTCGCCAAAGTCCACGTCGCAGCGTGAAATGAATAAGGCAGCAACCATGCTTATTCCTCACATGCCCCACCATCCGAGTGAATCCTCGATGGGCTTTGCAGCCCGGCTTGGGTCCCTGCACACCGGCGGTCGGACCCGCCCTTTCCTGAGCGATATTGGTGTCAAATTTGACGATCTCGCGCGTGGTCAATCAGACGCCGTTCGGAAACTCGCTGATATTGCAGATGTCTCCGCAGAAGCAATGATTGCGAATACTCCTCGTGGGATTGACCGGACCCATTATGACATTCGCGGGGAAATTGTTTCGGCAGAATTCCTGGCCTCACCGTATACAGTCTTCTGCCCGGTCTGTCTTGTGGCGGATGACCAGGCATCGGGCGGTCGTACGGGGCTTCGCCATTACCAGTGGATCTGGCAATTGAACGTGGTTCGGACGTGTCCCGAGCACGGGTTGCCGTTGATGCGGCGCAAGGCGGGTCGCATCGGCGACCGTTTCCACGAGCTGGCGATCGTGGTGCCCGAGACTGGGCCCAAGCTTTCGGAGCTGGCGGCGTCGCTCGAGCCGCGGGCCGTGTCGCCTCTGCAAGCCTATGCGCTCGACCGACTGGAGGGCAAACGAGGGCCCGCTTGGTTGGACAGCCAGGATATCGATCAAGCGGTGCGGGCCAGCGAAATGCTCGGTGCGCTCGCCCTGTTCGGGCCGAAGGCCAACCTCGACAAGTTTACCGCGTGCGACTGGGATCGCGCAGGAGCCGCAGGGTACGCCATCACCGCCCAGGGTGAGGACGGTATCCGCCGTGCGCTCACCGATCTCCAGTCGGTGGCAGAACGAAAGGGCGACAAGCTGGGTCCGCAGGCAATTTTCGGTCGGCTGTACCAATGGTTGTCGCGTTCGCGCTCAAAGAAGGACCCCGGGGACATCAAGCGCATCCTGCGCGACCACATCGTTGCGACCATGGAGTTGTCTGGTGGCACTTCGATCCTCGGTGAGGTCCTGCCCGAACGACGCCTGCACACTTGCGCCACGCTTGCCAGCGAGATGCAGCTGGATGCGCGCGCTCTTTGGAATGTCCTGGTGGCCAAGGGGCTCATTCCCGCGGATGCAAAGCCGTGGGTGAGCAATGTCTTCGACGCTGCCCGTGGTCGAGAAGTCGCGCTATCGGTTCGACGCCTCGTTACGCTTAATGCGCTGCCGGAACAACTTGGCTGTACTCGTCCGCTTGCGGAAGATCTCGTTCGGGACCGGATCCTGGCGCAGATCGCACCCGATGCGGTCGATGCTCCGGGACGCCTCAAGAAGTCTGTCGATGAAAGGGATGTTGACGCGCTTCTCGCGCGTGTCGAGGCCGCGGCAGTCCCGGTTGAAGCAGTGCCTGCCGATATGGTCGATCTGGCCATCGGTGCCATGAAATCGCGAGTCCCGGCTTGCGAGATCGTTCATCTCATCCTCGCCGGCAAGCTGTCCAAAGTAGTCCGTGTTGCCGGGACGCCTGGCTTCGCGGCCATCCATGTTGACGCTGCCGAGACCAAGGCGGTTGCAGCAGAGACCTTGGTCGGCCTTTCGCCGGCCAAGGCTTTTGGAGCAGTGCCTCTTCCGGACTCGTCGGGTTGGGAGTTGATCCGCCGCGGGTATATCTCGGTGGATGAAGTCCGGGGGGATGGTGATCACGTGATCCAACGAATTCGGCCGGAAGCCATCGAGGCCTTTCTCGCCGAGTTCACGACCGAAACGATCATCGGGAAAGCTTTGGGGATGGGCGGAGAGGAACTGAAAGCCGAGATGAAAAGGGCGCGTGCGAAGGTCCACCTCCGGAAGAGGGACATCGGAATTCGCATATTCCGCCGCAGCGAACTGCCTGAACGCTTCCAAGTGTAGAACCCGACAAGACAACCTGCTATTCATGATCGGCCGCCCTCGGGTGGCCGATTTTTTTGTTGCCCGCGAAAGAAATTCCCGTAGCCAAAGTTAAGTTGTAGAATGGCCGTTTTTGCCGCCGATTTCGATTGCCGCGTCAGTAAAATCAATGGCTTACGATTTCGCGATGGCCGAAGTTAAGTTGTTTTCATAATTAGCAAGCAAAAAGTGGCCATTTGAGTGATCAAATGGCCATTTATACCAGCAATTCTCGGCCATGAGGTGCTCTGGCGGTCTTAACTGCTCTGACTACCGACCGTCGGTTCTCGATGGAAAGCAGTTCGGCAAGGACCTTCAGAGGCGTACGTATACATGCAACCGAGAGTTCTCGGAACAGGCCAAGCGGCGACCGGCGCGAAGCACAAGGCCGCGGTGAAGCACGATACCTCCGGCCAACCTCATGTACCTCCGTCCCGTCTGCGAACGGTGCGGTCGCTCTCAATCCCGCGTTGGCCTCGCATGGCATCCTCTCCGCCGAGGACACGTTGTGAGGTCAGACTGAGACACGGACGTCTGGCCATCTGACCTGAGCGCCCAGTGGCGAAGGCGCGATGCCGTTTGCCTTTGCACTCGGGACGGAAATCCGCGGCTTCCGCTTCGGTCCGCCATCTGGCATGCAAATGCTGACGGCCTGCTTGCTGATCGCCAAGGTCTGCTGTCGGACTATATTGGCCGTGGCGGCCGGGTGCGTCGCTGCAAGAGCAACCGGGCGACGAACGCTGCATCAGGGAGAAGCCGATGAAGTTTCACTTTCCTATCGTCATCATCGACGAGGATTTCCGGTCTGAGAACACCTCGGGCTTTGGCATCCGGGCCCTGGCCGAGGCGATCGAGAAGGAAGGCTTCGAGGTCCTGGGCGCGACAAGCTATGGCGACCTGTCGCAATTCGCGCAGCAGCAGAGCCGCGCGGCGGCCTTCGTCCTGTCGATCGACGACGAGGAGTTCACGCCCGGCCCGGATCTCGATCCGGCCGTCCTGAACCTGCGCAACTTCATCGAGGAGGTCCGGTCCAAGAACGAGGATGTCCCGATCTACATCTACGGCGAGACCAAGACGTCGCGCCACCTGCCGAATGCCGTCCTGCGCGAGCTGCACGGCTTCATCCACGCCTTCGAGGACACGCCGGAATTCGTCGCCCGCCACATCATCCGCGAGGCGAAGAACTATCTCGAATACATCCAGCCGCCGTTCTTCAAGGCGCTTCTGGATTACGCCGAGGACGGATCGTATTCCTGGCATTGCCCGGGCCATTCCGGCGGCGTCGCCTTCCTGAAATCGCCCATCGGGCAGATGTATCACCAGTTCTACGGTGAGAACATGCTGCGGGCCGACGTCTGCAACTCGGTCGAGGAACTGGGCCAGCTGCTGGACCACAACGGCGCCATCGGCGAATCCGAGAAGAACGCGGCGCGGATTTTCAATGCCGACCACTGCTACTTCGTCACCAACGGCACCTCGACCTCGAACAAGATGGTCTGGCACCACAATGTCGCTCCCGGCGACGTGGTGATCGTCGACCGCAACTGCCACAAGTCGATCCTGCATGCGATCGTGATGATCGGCGCGATCCCGATCTTCCTCAAGCCGACGCGCAACCACTGGGGCATCATCGGCCCGATCCAGCGGTCCGAGTTCGAGCCAGAGGCGATCAAGGAAAAGATCCGCACGCACCCGCTGCTCGAAGGGGTCGATCCCGACACGGTGAAGCCGCGCATCCTGACGCTGACGCAATCGACCTACGACGGCGTGCTCTACAACACCGAAGTTGTGAAGGACCTTCTCGACGGCTACGTCGAGACTATGCATTTCGACGAGGCGTGGCTGCCCCACGCCGCCTTCCACCCGTTCTACGGCACCTATCACGCCATGGGCCGGAAGCGGGGCCGGACGAAGCACTCGGTGACCTATTCCACGCAATCCGTGCACAAGCTGCTCGCCGGCATCAGCCAGGCCAGCCACATCCTTGTTCAGGACAGCGAGGAGACCAAGCTCGACCGGCACCTGTTCAACGAATCCTACCTGATGCACACCTCCACCAGCCCGCAGTATTCGATCATCGCGAGCTGCGACGTGGCGGCGGCCATGATGGAGCCGCCGGGCGGCACCGCGCTGGTCGAGGAGAGCCTGGCCGAGGCGCTCGATTTCCGGCGCGCCATGCGGCAGGTCGACGAGGAATACGGCAATGACTGGTGGTTCAAGGTCTGGGGGCCGGACGAGCTGGCCGAGGAAGGCATCGGCCGCGCCAAGGACTGGGAGCTGAAGAAGACCGACAGCGACGCGGTGGAAAGCTCGGGGCAGGATGCCTGGCACGGCTTCGGCGACATGGCCCGCGGCTTCAACATGCTGGACCCGATCAAGGCGACGATCATCACGCCAGGCCTAAACATCGACGGCTGGTTCGAGGAAAGCGGCATCCCCGCTTCGATCGTTTCGAAGTACCTCGCCGAACACGGCGTCGTGGTGGAAAAGACCGGCCTCTACAGCTTCTTCATCATGTTCACCATCGGCATCACCAAGGGCCGCTGGAACACGCTTCTCGCCGCGCTCCAGCAGTGCAAGGACGATTACGATCGCAACCAGCCGCTCTGGCGCGTGATGCCGGAGTTCTGCGCCAAGCAGCCCCGCTACGAACGCATGGGACTGCGCGACCTCTCGCAGCACGTCCACAAGCTTTATGCCAAGTACGACGTGGCGCGGTTGTCGACCGAGATTTATCTCGGCGATCACCGGCCCTCCATGTCGCCGACCGAGGCGTTCTCACACATCGCCCGACGCAAGACCGAACGGGTGCCGATCGACGAGCTGGAAGGCCGCGTGACCACGAGCCTCGTGACACCGTACCCGCCGGGCATTCCGCTGCTGATCCCGGGCGAGGTCTTCAGCAAGGAGATCGTGGACTACCTGCGTTTCAACCGCGAATTCTCGCGCGAGTGCCCCGGCTTCGAGACCGACATCCACGGCCTCGTCCAGGAGACGGGGGACAACGGCGAGGTCAGCTACTTCGCTGACTGTGTCGAGGAATGAAACATCTCTGTTCGTGCTGTGGCGGTGGTGGTGCCGCCGCCGCCGCAGGCCTTTCGTCGCCCTGATGAAGGACGTTGGCCGGACCGCGCGGGGGGGCTGAGTTGGCTTTACCCTGCTGGATGAGCCGCTGAGGACAATCGACCCCTCCCATGCCGGGCGGGTGATGCAGATGGTGCACGAGTGGATCATGACGGGGCGCGCCGTGGTGGCCGTGATGCACGACCTGACGGTGGTCGCCCGCTTTGCTGTCATGATCCGGCGTTCAAGGGTGGCAGCGCCCCGGCCGGGGGGCGGACGAAAGCTTCGCCCCCACCCCTCCGGCAGAGCCATGAAATGCCTAGGTCGAGGGGCACCGGACCGCGGGGCGGCCGGTGATCCCGGCCGCTCCGACGCGGTTCACTCTCCCGTCGGAGCTGTCCAGTAGGTCGAGGCGAAGAACTCGGACTTCGCCATGCCCTGGGCCAGCATCCAGTCGCGGGCCGCAAAGACCTCGCTCCGTTCGCCCGCGAAAAAGACCGAGCGGTCTGCCCCGGGGATCGCCATCGCGTGCAGGGCGCCAAGCGGTGCAGGCTTTGTCGTCGGGGACGGGCGCCGCGCGGCTGCCAGTCGACAGGCGGAACCGGATGGCGCAGGTCGTGGCGGACGATGATCCCTTCGGGGCAGGCACCGATGCAGTCGCCACAGTCCGTGCAGTGCTCGGTGAACCGCGACTGTGCGCCCGGCGGCCGCATGGGCTCCGGCCTCGGGGCGCCGGCTCGTCCGCGCAGGAAATCGCGTCTGCTGTGCTGGCTCGTCATCAAGGACCTGGCCTTGCTCCGCCGGTTTTGCGGTCGCGTCGCTGTCGTATCAACCTTTGACAACTCTGCCACAGGTTGAGGATTCCGTTAAGCGTTCGACTCCACTGGCTCAGGTTGGACCGGTGCCGGCCAGGCGAGCCTGACCTTGATCAAGGACAGGCCCGGGCCGGTCGGGGTTGCCGCCGGATGGCGCCGGTGGCAGGGCCGCGGCCGTACACCTCCCGAAGAAGAGACTGGACTCAAAGGGGTTGTCGGAGTGAACGTTGGGTCAAGCTCGCTCAGCCGGCGGGCCGACTCGCGGGGCCATTGGCCCGCGGGGCGGGGTGCGCCAGGCGCGCCGACCGACGGCGGCGATGCGGTCCGGGGCAGGGAGGACGCCCCGGCACGACACGCGCGGCGTTGGAGGACCCCGCGCGATCGACCCAGAGAAGAAGGACGGAAACCGGCGTGCTGCACGCCGGTCATGCGCCACGTATCCAGGGAGGAAACCAAGTGACCCAAGTTACCATGAGCGTGAACGGCAAGCCGGTCACGCGCGATGTCGAGGGGCGGCGCCTGCTGGTCGAGTACCTGCGGCAGGACCTCGGGCTGACCGGCACGCATGTCGGCTGTGACACCTCGCAATGCGGGGCCTGCGTGGTCCATGTGAATGGCCAGCCGGTCAAGTCCTGCACGATGCTCGCGGCCGAGGCCGAAGGTGCCGACGTGACCACGATCGAGGGCATGGCCGCGCCGGACGGCACGTTGCACCGCCTGCAGGAGGCCTTCAACGAACACCACGGCCTGCAATGCGGCTTCTGCACGCCCGGCATGATCATGTCCGCCGCCGCCCTGCTCGAGGACAATCCGCATCCGACCGAGCATGAGGTGCGCCAGTACCTCGAGGGGAACATCTGCCGCTGCACCGGCTACCACAACATCGTCAAGGCCGTGCTGGCCGCGTCCGGTCAGGACGTCGCGCTGGCCGCCGAGTGAGGGGAGGAGCAAGACATGCCGAAGGATTCCGTGATCGGACAGGCCCAGAAACGCCGTGAGGACAAGCGCTTCACCACCGGCAAGGGCCGCTACACCGACGATATCGTACTCAAGAACCAGACCTACGCCGCCTTCGCCCGCTCCGAGGTCGCGCATGGCGCGATCCGTGGGGTCGACACCTCGGCCGCCGAGTCGATGCCCGGCGTCCTCGCCGTCTTCACCGGTGCGGATTTCGTCGAGGTCGGCGGCAACCCGGCCGGCTGGCTGATCCACAGCCGTGACGGCACCCCGATGACGGAGCCCAAGCGCCCGGTGCTGGCCCATGGCAAGGTGCGCCATGTCGGCGATGCCTATGCCGCGGTGATCGCCGAAACCGCCGAACAGGCCCGCGACGCGGCCGAGGCCATCTCGGCCGATATCGAGGAGCTGCCCGCCATCGTGAACATGGCCGAGGCGGTCGCCAACAGCGACAACCGCGTGCACGACGAGGTGCCGTCGAACGTCTGCTTCGACTGGGGCTGGATCGAGGACAACCGCGCCGCCACCGATGCCGCGATCAAGAGCGCGGCCCATGTCACCACGCTGGAGCTTAAGAACAACCGCCTGTCGCCGAACCCGATGGAGCCGCGCTGTTCCATCGGCGACTACGACACCGGGACGGACGACTACACGCTCTACACCACGTCGCAAAACCCGCACCTGACGCGGCTGCTGCTCTCGGCCTTCGTGATGGGCATCCCGGAACACAAGCTGCGTGTGGTGGCCCCGGACGTTGGCGGCGGCTTCGGATCGAAGATCTACCATTACGGCGAAGAGGCGCTGGTGCTGGCCGCGGCCAAGAGGCTGGGGCGGCCGGTCAAGTGGACCTCTTCCCGGACCGAGGCCTTCGTGACCGATGCCCATGGCCGGGATCACGTGACGAAGATCGAACTGGCAACTGACGAGGAAGGCCATTTCCTGGCCGTCCGGACCGAGACGATGGCGAACCTCGGCGCGTACCTGTCGAACTTCGCCACCGCCACGCCGACCTTCCTGCACGGCACGCTGATGGCCGGGAACTACACAGTCCCGAACGTCTACGTGAACGTGAAGGGGGTCTTTACCAACACGGTCCCGGTCGATGCCTACCGCGGCGCCGGGCGGCCCGAGGCGACATTCAGCCTCGAGCGCGTCATCGACAAGTGCGCGCGCGAGCTGGGAATGGACCCGATCGCGTTGCGGCGGAAGAACTACATCAAGCCAGACCAGTTCCCCTACACAACGCCCGTGGCGCTGGAATACGACACCGGCAACTACGACGCCGTGATGGACCGGCTGGAAGAGATGGCCGACCTCGGCGGGTTCGAAGCGCGGCGCGCCGAATCCGAGAAGGCCGGCAAGCTGCGCGGGATCGGCATCGCCTCCTACATCGAGGCCTGCGGCATCGCGCCGTCGAACCTCGTCGGCGTGCTGGGTGGACGGGTCGGCCTCTACGACGCGGCGACGGTGCGGGTGAACCCGACCGGCAACGTGCTGGTCATGGTCGGCGCGCACAGTCACGGGCAGGGGCACGAGACGACGTTCCCGCAGATCGTGGCGGAACGGCTCGGCATCGACCCCGCGATGATCGAGATCGTGCATGGCGACACCGCGCGGATCCCCTTTGGCATGGGCACCTACGGCTCTCGATCGCTGGCGGTCTGCGGCTCGGCCGTGGTCAAGGCGACCGAGAAGATCATCGACAAGGCCAAGAAGATCGCCGGCCACATGATGGAGGCGGGCGACGGCGAGGTCGATTTCGAGGACGGCGTCTTTTCCCTGCGCGGCACGAACAAGAACGTGCCGTGGGGCGACGTGGCGCTGAAGGCCTACATCCCGCATGACTTCCCGCTCGAGATGATCGAGCCGGGCCTGGAGGAGACGGCGTTCTACGACCCCGCCAACTTCACCTTCCCGGCCGGGGCCTATGCCTGCGAGGTCGAGGTCGATCCCGCGACGGGCAAGGTGGATGTCGTGTCCTTCGCGGCCGCCGACGATTTCGGCAATGTCATCAATCCCCAGATCGTCGAGGGCCAGGTGCATGGCGGTCTGGCGCAAGGGGTCGGGCAGGCGCTGCTGGAGCATGCGGTCTATGACGGCGAGGGCCAGTTCCTGTCGGGCAGCTACATGGATTACACCATGCCGCGCGCCTACGACGTGCCGTCGTTCCGGGTGGACCATTCGGTGCTGACGCCCTGCACGCACAACCCGCTGGGGGTGAAGGGCTGCGGTGAGGCCGGGGCCATCGGCTCCCCGCCCGCCGTCGTGAACGCGGTGATCGACGCGCTGCACCGTGCTGGCAAGACCGGGGTCACCCACATCGACATGCCGCTCACGCCGTCGCGCGTGTGGTCGGCGATCCACGAAAGCTGAGGGAGGGTAACATGTACAACTTCGAATTCGTGAGACCCGGCAGCGTGGACGAGGCCGTCGCGGCCCTCGCCGATGACGAGGCGATGGCTCTTGGCGGCGGACAGACCCTGCTGCCGACGATGAAGCTGCGGCTGGCGGCGCCGTCGAAGCTGGTGAGCCTCACCGGCATCGCGGGGCTGTCCTACGTTAAGGCCTCGGGCGGCACGCTCGAGGTCGGCGGCACCACGCCCCACGGCAAGGTCGCGGCCGAGGCGGGGGCCTTCCCGGCGCTCGCCGCGCTGGCGGGCGGGATCGGTGATCCGGCGGTGCGCACGCGCGGCACCATCGGCGGCTCGCTCGCCAACAACGACCCGGCGGCCTGCTACCCGGCCGCGGTGCTGGCCACCGGCGCGACGGTCGTGACCAACCGGCGAGAGATCGCGGCGGACGACTACTTTCGCGGCCTTTTCGAAACGGCGCTGGAGCCCGGCGAGATCATCACCGCCGTCCGCTTCCCCATCCCGCAGGCCGCGCATTACGCCAAGTTCGCGCAGCCGGCCTCGCGCTTTCCGCTGGTCGCGGTCTTCGTCGCGAAGTTCGGCGACGGCGTCCGGGTGGCGGTCACCGGCGCGGGCGAGGGCGGCGTGTTCCGCTGGGCCGAGGCCGAGGCGGCGCTCTCGTCCGATTTCTCGACCTCCGCGGTCGAGGGGCTCAAGGCGTCGCCGGACGGCCTGATCGGCGATCTGCACGGCACGCCGGCCTACCGCGCGCACCTTGTCGGCGTGATGACCGCGCGCGCCGTCGCCGGGGCAAGATGAACGCTGGGGCGGGCGCCTGTCGGGCGTCCGCCCTGCCATACCCACGTTTGCACATATCGCAACAATTGTGACGGCATTTGCATTTTCCGCAGGCAATCATGCGGGCTAGAGTTCCTGCCATACCAAGGGAGGAGCCCATGACTATCACCCGTTGGCGCAGTTGCTGCGCCGCGAGCGCCATTGCACTCGCCACCTCGTTCGGTCCGGCCGTTGCCGGCCCCGACGACGACACTCTCCGCGCCGCCATGGCCGAGGAGATCCTGAACCTCGACTACAACTACACGACCAAGCGCGAATACATCATCCTCGCCCAGCTGACGGATGCCACGCTGTTCGACATCGATCCCGAAACGCAGGAGGTGAACCCCTCGGTCGCCACCGGGTACGAATGGATCGACGACACCACGCTCGACGTCACCCTGCGCGACGACGTGACATTCCACGACGGCAGCGCGCTGACGGCCGAGGATGTCGCCTATACCTACAACTGGATCGCCAGCGCCGACAGTGAATTGAACGCCACCGGCGTGGTCGAACGCTGGCTGGACAACGCCGAGGCGACCGGCCCGAACACCGTCCGCTTCCACCTGAAGTCGGTCTATCCGCTGGTCCTGCGCGACATGGCGAACCGGATCATGCTGCGCAAGGCAGGCACCTATGACGCGGGCGGCACGATCGACCGCGACGCGATGGCCTCGAACCTCGTCGGCACCGGCCCCTACAAGGTCGTCAGCTTCGAGCCGGGCACCGAACTGGTGCTGGAACGGAACGAGGCGTTCTTTGGCAAGAAGCCCGCGATCGGCAAGATCGTCGTGCGTAACATCCCCGATGTCGGCACGCAGCAGGCCGAGCTGATGTCGGGCGGCATCGACTGGATGTTCAAGGTCCCGCTCGACCTGGCCGAAAGCCTGGGCGCCACGCCGATGGCAGAACACCTCAGCGGGCCGGACCTGCGGGTGGGCTTCATCGTGCTCGACGCGCACGGCTACACCGACCCCGAGGGGCCGCTGACCAACGTGAAGGTGCGCCAGGCGATCAACCACGCGCTCAACACGCAGGAGATGGCGCAGTACCTGATCGGCGGCTCGGCCGAGGCGATCCACACCGCCTGCCACCCGGCGCAGTTCGGCTGCGACCAGAGCGCGACGGCCTATGCCTATGACCCCGAAAAGGCCAAGGCCCTACTGGACGAGGCAGGCTATGGCGAGGGCTTCCCGCTCGAGCTTTGGGCCTACCGCGACAAGCCGGTGGCCGAAGCTGTGGCATCTGACCTGTCGAAGATCGGCATCGACGTCGACCTGCGCTACGTGAAGCTGGAAAGCTTGAACCAGGCCCGCGCCGCGCGCGAGATCCCGGCCTACATCGGCACCTGGGGCTCGGGCGGCACGGCGGACACCGCGGCCATTGCGCGGATCCACTTTGCCGACAGCGACCGCAACATGTCGGGCGACGAAGAGCTGCAGGAGCTCGTGCTGGCCGCGGAACAGACCGCCGACCAGGAAAAGCGCAAGGAGATCTACTCCCAGGCCATCGGCGAGATCGCCGACGAAGCCTACTGGGCGCCGCTCTTCTCCTACTCGGCCAACTACCTCGTGTCGCCGAACCTGGAGTTTCCGCTGGACCCCGACGGTCTGCCGCGGCTCCAGAATTCCTCCTGGAAGTGACATGATCCCTGCGGGGGCCACACTTGGCCCCCGCAATGAAAGGACCCCAAGCTGATGCTGCGTTACATCGCGCTGCGCGGGCTGCTGGCGCTGCTCGTCGCCTTCACCGTTTCTCTCGCCGCCTTCCTGCTGCTGAACGTCGCCGCCGATCCGGCCCAGGCCATCGCCGGAGAGGATGCCACCCCCGAGGTGGTCGAGGCGATCCGCCACCGCTACGGCCTCGATCAGCCGCTCTGGGTGCGCTATTTCGACTGGCTGGGCGGCGTGCTGCACGGCGATTTCGGCGAAAGCTACTACTGGCACAAGCCGGTGGCCGAACTGGTCGCAGACCGCGCCGACGAAACGATCACGCTCGCGCTGTCGGCGCTGATGGTGACCATCGTGATCGCCATCCCGCTCGGCGCGGTGGCGGCACTGAACCCCAACAGCTGGATCGACCGCTTCGCCCTGGGCGTCGCCGTGTCGGCGCAGGCAGTGCCGAACTTCTGGCTGGGCCTGATCATGATCATCCTCTTCGGCGTGATGGTCCCGATCTTCCCGGTCTCTGGCGACGACACCTGGAAGCACTTCGTGCTGCCGGCCTTCGTGCTCGGCGCCTCCTCGGTGCCGGCGGTGATGCGGCTGACGCGGACCGGGCTGATCGAGGTCATGGGGGCCGACTATGTCCGCACCGCGCGGGCCAAGGGGTTCCGCGGGTGGTCGCTGCTGCGCCGCCACGCGATGCGCAACGCGCTCTTGCCGGTGATCTCGGTCCTGGCGGTGCAGCTGGGGCAGAAGTTCGGCGGCTCGGTCATCACCGAAAGCATCTTTGCCATCAACGGGCTGGGACGGCTGGCACTTGAATCGATCCTCGGCGCGGACATCCCGACCGTGCAGATGCTGATCTTCGTCTTTGCCATCGTCTTCGTCGTCATGAACCTTCTCGCGGACATCCTGAATGCCGCGCTCGACCCGAGGATCCGCATCGGATGACCGACATCGACATCACATATTCTGCCGTCGAGCAGGACGAGACCTCGACCCTCACCCCCGGCCAGATCTTCCGGCAGAGGCTCTTTGGCCATACCGGGTTCCTGATCGGCGCGGGCATCATCTTGGCGATCGTGATCATCGCCATCTTTGCCCCGCTGCTGGCCCCGCACGACCCCTACGCGCAGTCGCTGTCGTCGCGGATGCTGCCACCGGTCTGGGTCGAGGGCGGCACGTGGGACCACATCCTCGGCACCGACCAGAACGGGCGCGATTACCTCAGCCGGTTGATCTACGGCACCCGCGTGTCGATCACCATCGGCATCGGCGCGGCGACCGTGGGCCTGCTGATCGGCGTCACGCTCGGCGTGATCGCGGGCTATTTCGGCGGCGGGCTCGACCATGCGATCAGCTTCCTGCTGACCGCGCAGCTGGCGCTGCCGGGACTGCTGCTGGCAATGGCGCTGGTCTTCATCATCGGGCCGTCGATCTGGGTCGTCATCGGGATCGTCGGTGTGCTGCACTGGACCTACTACCTGGTCGTCACCCGGGCCGCGACGCAGCGGATCCGCAGCCAGGATTTCGTCTCGGCCGCCGCCGCCTCGGGCGCCACCCCGCGCCAGATCATCTGGCACGAGATCATGCCCAACCTGCTGAGCGCGATCATCGTGATCTTCACCTTCGAATTGGGCATCGCGATCCTGGCGGAAAGCTCGCTGTCGTTCCTCGGCGTGGGAATCCAGCCGCCGACGCCGTCCTGGGGCCTGATGATCGCCGAGGGCAAGCAGGCGATGTTCTACCGCCCTTGGCTCGTCATCCTGCCCGGCATCTGCCTCTTCCTGCTGGTCATCGGCGCCAACCTGATGGGCGACGGCCTGCGCGACATCACCTCGCCGGAGGGCCGCAACGAATGACGCTCCTGAATATCCAGAACCTCGACATCCGGCTGAACCTGCCCGGCGGCAGCCTGCACGCGGTGCGCGACGTCTCGCTCTCGCTCGCCAAGGGGGAATCGCTGGGCATTGTCGGCGAAAGCGGATCGGGCAAGTCGCTGACCTCGCTGGCGGTGATGCGTCTGCTGCCGCGCTCGGCCAGCTGCACCGCGACGACGCTCAATTTCGACGGCCGCGAACTGCCCGACCTCACCGACGAGGCCTTCACCCGCGAGATCGCCGGCCCCCGGATCGGCATGATCTTCCAGGAGCCGATGACCTCGCTCAACCCGGTCTACACGATCGGTCGGCAGATGACCGAGGGCGCCGTGGCGCGCGGGCTGTCGGGCCGCGAGGCGCGCAAGAAGGCCATCGACCTGCTTGACCGGGTCGGCATTCCCGACCCCGAGGGCCGGATGGCACAGTATCCGCACCAGATGTCCGGCGGGCAGCGGCAGCGGGTGATGATCGCCATGACGCTCATGCTCGACCCCGACCTGCTGATCGCGGACGAACCGACCACCGCGCTCGACGTGACGGTGCAGGCTCAGATCCTCGACCTGTTGGACGACCTCCGGCGCGAACGGCAGATGGGAATGATCCTGATCTCGCACGACCTGGCCGTGGTGGCGCAGCGCACCGACCGCGTGGCGGTGATGTACCGCGGCGAGATCGTCGAACAGGGTGCGGCGCAGGACGTTCTGCGCAGGCCGCAGCATGCCTACACCCAGGCCCTGCTCAAGGCGATCCCGCACCTCGGCACCGGCGGCCGCCCGGCCGAGGCCGCGGCCCCGGCGAAGGTCGAGGAGGTGATCGTCGCAAAGGATGTCAGCCGCGTCTTTCATTCACGCAAGGGTCTCTTCGGCCCCAAGAAGGAAATCCGCGCGCTCGACAATGTCTCGCTCAGCCTCAAGCGTGGCGAGACGCTGGCGCTGATCGGCGAAAGCGGGTCGGGCAAGTCGACGCTGGCGCGGATCATGCTGGGCCTCGACCAGCCGACCGGGGGCGAGATCACGATGCTGGGGCGTCCGCTGGACCAGATAACCGGCACCGAGCGGGCGAACTTCGTCCAGCCGGTGTTCCAGGATCCCTACTCCTCGCTCAATCCGCGGCGGCGCCTGTCCGAGATCATCGCGCGCCCGCTTGCCCTGCGGGGCGAAGGCGACCGGGCCAGCCGCGAAAAGGCGGTGGTCGAGGCGATGGACCTCGTGCGCCTGCCGAAGCGGCTGCTGCATGTCTATCCCTCGCAGCTGTCGGGCGGTCAGCGCCAGCGCGTCGCCATCGCCCGGGCGCTGGTCACCCGGCCCGAGGCGCTGGTCTGCGACGAGCCGACCTCGGCGCTCGACGTGTCGGTGCAGGCGCAAATCCTCAAGTTGCTCGAGGACCTGCGGGCCGAGATGGGGCTGACCTGTCTCTTTATCACCCACGACATGGCGGTGGTGCAGCAGGTCGCGGACCGGGTCGCGGTGATGTTCCAGGGCCGGATCGTCGAGGAAGGCACCGCGCAATCGGTGCTCTCGACCCCCACGAACGACTACACGCGCCGCCTGCTGGCCGCAGCGCCGCGCTTCGATGACAGCCCGGAACTGGAGGCGGTTCAATGAAGGTGAGCACGCCGGGCCTGACGCCCGCCACCCTCTTCGCGCGCGAGACGCTGTGGCAATCCTGGCTTGATGTCGAGGCCGCCCTGGCCGAGGTGCAGGCCGAGATGGGCATGATCCCTGACTGGGCCGCCGCGGGGATCCGCGGCGCCGCCACGCTCGACAAGGTGGGGATCGAAGCGCTGCAGTCCGACATACGCGTGACCCACGCCCCGATCCTGTCGCTGACCCGGTTGCTGGGCCGTGCTGCGGGCGAGGCGGGGGCCTATGTCCACTGGGGCGCGACCACGCAGAACGTGATGCAGACCGCGCGCATCCTGCTGATCCGCGAGGCCGACCATGCGATCCGCCGCGCGCTTGGCGCCGCGCTCGACCGGCTGGCCGAGATGGCGGCGACCCATGCCGAGACGCTGATGGCGGGCCGCACCAACCGCCAACATGCCCTGCCGATCACCTTCGGCTTCAAGGTCGCGGGCTGGATCGAGGAACTGACCCGTGCCATCGACCGGCTCGACGGCGGCGGGCGGCGGCTCTTCGTGCTGCCCTTTGGCGGCGCGGTCGGGGCGATGCATGCCTTCGGCGCCGAGGGACGCGAGCTGAACGCCCGCCTCGCCGCACGTTTCGGGCTGGGCGACCTGCTGGTGCCGGGGCGGGCGATCAACGACCTCTTCGCCGATTACGTCGTGCAGCTGTCGCTGCTGGCGATGACCATCGAACGCATCGCGGCCGAGTTCTATCTGCTGATGACCGAGGAGATCGGAGAGATCTCGGAAACGCTCGACGCGGGCACGGTCGGCTCCTCGACCATGCCGCACAAGGTGAACCCCAAATTCGTCGTCCGCGTTCTGGCCGAGGCGGCGGAGCTGCGCGGCCTGGCGGGATCGGCGCTGGAAACCGGACGGTCGAGCCACGAGGGCGACGCTGCCAAGAACCAGTTGCTGAGTTCCGTACTCGACCGCGCGGTGCCACTGGCCTGGACGCTGGCCGAGGGGTTCGAGGGGCTGCTGCGCCGGATCGCGGTGAACGCGGGCCGGATGGAGCGTAATGCGCAGCTCAGCGGCGGGGCCATCGCGACCGAGGGGCTGATGATGCTGCTCGCCCCGCGCACGGGCCGGGCCGAGGCGCATGACCTGATCCACCACGCGCTCGATCACCGGGCGGCCAACGGCGGCACAGTGGCCGAGGCGCTGATGGCCGACGACGCCATCCGCCTGCACCTGAGCGCGGACGAGATCGGCGCCGCACTGGACCCGGCCAACTATTGCGGCGACAGCGCCCGGATCGCCCGCGACGCGGCCGAGATGGCGCGCAGTCTCAGCCGTCAGATCAGGTAGATCAGGTCGCGCATGCCGGGCTCGTCGGCCCGGCGTGCCTCGACATGGGCGGAGAGCCCGTCAAGGAAGACCTCGGCCAGTTCCGGCCGCGGCCCCTTGGCGTGCACGCTGGCATAGGTGATCCAGTGATCGCCGGCCAGCGGCCGCACGGCGAGGTCCAGCATCATCGCGGGCGTCAGCACCATCGGGTCGATCAGCGTCAGCCCCATGCCGTGGCGCACCATCTCGACGGTGACGATGGTCGATCCGGTCTCGAACGCGATGGTGGGCCGCAGACCGGCGCCGCCCATCACCTCTTCCAGCCGCTCGCGCCAGCGCTGCCCGGCCGCCAGCGTGACCATCGGCTCTTCGGCCAGCTGCGGCAGCGTGACCTCGGCCACCCCCGCCAGCGGATGGGTCGCGGGCATCAACACGCAGAGCCGCGACCGCAGCACCGGCATGATGTCGATCGGGATGATCTCGTTCTCGACGGGGAGGGAGATCATGCCCATGTTGTAACCCCGCGCCGCGACCTTGCTCTCGATCTCGAACCGGCTTTCGACATGCACGGTGCATTGCAGTTCGACCCCCTCGCGCCGCAGCCGGGCGATGGTCGGCACCACCAGCCCGTTCGCCAGCGGCGCGGCTGTCACCACCGACAGCCAGTTGCGCGTGCGGCTGCGGATGTCGCGCGCGATCACCGGGATCTCGTCGATCCCGTCCAGCGTGTTGGAGATCTGCTGGTAGAACAGGGCCCCCTCGTCGGTCAGTTCGAGGTTCCGGCGCGAGCGCGAGAAGAGTGTCAGCCGAAGGTCGCGTTCCAGCTGGGTCAGCAGCCGGCTGGCCGCCGAGGGCGAGACGCCCATCCGGTCCGCCGCCTCGCTCAGCGAACCAGTGGAGACGACATTGCGGAACAGGCGCAGGCTCTTGAGGTTCACGGGCGGCCCGTTGGTTGCAAATTTCGCAAGGGATAGCGTGCCGCGTGCGGATTGGTCAAACGATGTCGGTGTCGGCCAAGGGCCTGATGCGCCGCGGTCTACGGCAAATACAACGCGCAGGTCGCGAAACCACACGCCGGTGACAACGCTGGCGACAACGCTGACCCCCGATTGAGTGCGCATCCCGGTCACGGTCGGCCTTGTCCCGAGACGAGGCAGGGTCGGTCGCGACCGGCGCACAGGACATTTCGATCACCAAGCCAGTTTTCAACCGGGCAGGCCGGGCGGCGCACCCCATGCGCCGCCCGGTCGCCCGGCTTTTGCATCGACGAAGCTGCCCCGATTACCAGGGCACCGTCACCCATACTCACAAGGGTCCGCAGCGCATGGCGCACCCCGGACGCCGCGTACCGCGCCGCCCGCGCGATCAGGCGTCCGGTTCTCGGGCATGGCGCAGGGCAAGGCCGTCGCGCAGGATCTCGGACGAGCCGTCCACCAGCCCCGAGATCTTCGCGCCCATCGTGTGACGGCCGAACGGATAGCTGGCACTCAACCCCTCGGCCCCCATCAGCTGGCCGAGGACGGGGATGTGCCGCTCGGCCATCCGGGTGGCAAAAACCTTGGCGCGGGCGGCCTCGTGCCGTGCCTCCTGCCCGGCGTCGATCCGCGCCTCGGCGTGGCGGACCAGCGCGCGGGCGGCGGCAAGATCGATATCGGCATCGGCCAGCGACCAGCGCCAGCCCTGGTGGTCGACCAGCTTGCGGCCGAAGGTCTCGCGCCGCCGTCCGTAGGCGCCCGCGATCTTCAGCGCAGCATCGACCATGCCGCAGCACATCGCCGCGACATAGGTGCGCGCGCCATTGATGTCGTTGAGCGCGTACTTGAACGCCTGCCCGGGGGGCTGCACCATCTCGTCCGCCGCGGCGCGGTAGCCGTGCAGTTCGAAGCCACCCACGCCGATGGAATGCTGCCCGGTCAGGGCGAAGGCCTCGCGCCGGTCGAAGCCCTCGCGCTGGCCGTCGACCAGGAAGGCGGCGATGCCCGCGCCGCGGCTGCCGGGATCGGTCTGGGCATAGGCCAGGATCACGTCCGAGGCGGCGGCGTTGATGATCCAGGCCTTGCCACCGTTCAGCACCCAGCCGTCGCCGTCGCGGCGCGCCGTGGTGGTGATGGCGCCGAAATCGGTGCCCGCCCCCGGTTCGGTCAGCGCGGTGCTGGCCAGCCGGGCGCCGGTCAGCAGGTCGGGCAGGTAGCGGTCCGCCAGGTGCGGCGCATCGCGGACCAGCTTGTGCCCGATGTTCATCGTGTTCACGAGAGATAGCGCAAAGCCGAAGTCGGCCCCGGCGAGAATCTCTGTCAGCCGCGACTTGACCGAGAAGGGCAGCCCGAGCCCCCCGCGCTCCTCAGGCAGTTGCAGCCCGAACCAGCCGAGTACGGCGGCCTCTCGCAGGGTGGCGATGTCGAACTGGTCGGCGCGGTCCCAGTCGATGGCGCGCGGCGCGACGACGCGGTCGGCAAAGTCCTGCGCCTGCCGAAGGAGGGCCTCGGCGCGCGGATCGGGGTGGGCTGCGGGGTCTTGCGTGGTCACGGCCGTCGTCCTTCTGCCGGTGTCGGTACAGCGAGCCTAGGCAGCGACGCCACGGGCGGCAAAGCGGGGCGCGGATTTTATACGGATGCGGATGGCACCTGCGCCCGGGCCACGTTCAGGAAGGCCGTCACCAGCGCCCCGTTGCGCCGTTCCCGCAGGCAGATCAGCGCCTCTTCCATCACGAGGTCGGCCCGGTCTGCGATGGGGATGAGGACGAGGCGCGGATCGGATCCGAACTCCGCGACCGAGACGACGCCGACACCGGTGCCCGAGGCCACGATCTCGCGCACAGCCTCGCGGCCCTCGGCGATGATCGCGGGCGTCAGGGCGACCCCGGCCGCCGCGGCGGCGGTCTCGAGCTTAAGCCGGGTCTTGGACCCGCGTTCGCGCATCACCAGCGGCTGGTCGGCAAGCTCGGCCAGGGTCAGCGCGGGGCGCTCGGCCAGCGGGTGCCCGCGGGCGACAAAGGCCGAGATCGGCGTGGCGTTCAGCGGCACCTTCACGAAGTCGCGGCTGTCGGGCACCGCGCCGAGCACCCCGATATCTGCCTCGAAGGCATACAACCGGTCGATCACCTCCTGGCTGTTGCCGGCGCTGATCTCGATCGCGACACCGGGATAGCGGGCGCGGAACCGGGCGAGGATGGCGATCACGTGCAGCGTGCTGTCGGCCACGATCCTGAGCGTCCCGGCACGGAGCGTCCGGCTTTCCGACAGAAGGTCGCGGGCCTGCTCCTCGGCGTCGAACATCCGCCGCGTGATGTCGAAGAGGCGCACGCCTTCGGGGGTGAGGCTCACCTGTTTCTTGAGGCGATTGAAGAGGAGGATGTCGTACTCCTCTTCGAGCTTGCGGACCTGGTCCGAGATCGCAGGCTGGGTGAGGTGCAGTTCCTCGGCTGCACGCGAGAATCCACCGCATGTCGCGACGTGGTGAAAGGCGCGGAGCTGGACGTAACGCATGGCGGCGCATCATAAGCAGGATCGTTCAATTCATCTGTTTTAACGATTTTACATATGAGCCTGTCAATGGAAGAACCGCGGCAGGTCCCGCGCACGATCCCATGGAGGTTCCCGTGTCCCGCAGCCAGATCGCACTGCCCGCGCCCGGGATGGGCGAACCCTACCTTCTGACCCCCGGACCGCTGACGACGGCCCTGAGCACCAAGCAGGCGATGCTGAAGGACAGGGGATCGTGGGACGGGGATTTCCGCGCGATGACGAAATCGGTCTGCGACCAGCTGCTGGCGCTCGTCGGCGACACCTCGGGCGCATTTGCCTGCGTCCCGATGCAGGGCTCGGGCAGCTTCGCCGTCGAGGCGATGCTGGGCACCTTCGTGCCGCGCGACGGCAAGGTTCTGGTGCTGGCGAACGGCGCCTACGGCCTGCGCGCGGCCGAGACGATGCGGTATCTTGGCCGGGCCTATACGCTGATCGACAAGGGCGACTACATGCCCCCGCGCGGCGACGAGGTGGGCGCGGCGCTCGACGCCGATCCGGCGATCACCCATGTCATCGCGATCCATTGCGAGACCTCGTCGGGCATCCTGAACCCGGTCGCCGAGATCTCCGAAGCGGTCTATGCGCGCGGTCGCAAGCTGTTGATCGACAGCATGAGCGCCTTCGGCGCGCTCGACCTGAACGTGAACGCGATCCGCTATGAGGCGATGGTGTCCTCGGCCAACAAGTGCATCGAGGGCGTGCCGGGCTTCGGCTTTGTCATCGCGCGCAAGACGGAACTCGAGGCCGCCAAGGGCAACAGCCATTCCCTCGCGCTCGACCTGCACGCCCAGTGGGCCACGATGCAGAAGACCGGCCAGTGGCGCTACACCCCGCCGACCCACGTGGTCGCGGCGTTCCTCGAGGCTCTGCGCCTGCATGCGGAAGAGGGCGGGGTGGCCGCACGCGGCGCCCGCTATGCCCGGAACCGCGACGTGATGGTTGAAGGGATGCGCGGCCTGGGCTTCGAGACGCTGCTCAAGGATCGCTGGCTGTCGCCGATCATCGTCACCTTCTTCTGCCCCGCACATGCGAACTTCGACTTTGATCGCTTCTACGAGGCGATGAAGGCCAAGGGCTTCATCATCTACCCCGGCAAGCTGACCGTCGTGGACAGCTTCCGCATCGGCTGCATCGGCCAGATCGACGAACATGTGATGCGCCGCGTCGTGGCCGCCGCCGGTGAGGCGCTGGCCGAGATGGGCGTCGACAACGCCGCGCCGCCCGCCGCCGCCATCGCCGAGCGCGCCAAGCTCGCCGCCTGAAACCGACCTGATGCCCCCGAAAGGACCCGCCATGAAAGACACCCACCACGCCGCTGTCACCGTCAACGATCGCAGCTATCCCTGGCCCAAGGTCACGGCCATCGCGATCTGCCTCGACGGCTGCGAACCGGCCTACCTGGATGCCGCCATTGACGCGGGACTGATGCCGACGCTGAAGTGGATCCGCGACACCGGCACCGACCGGCTGGCGCATTCGGTGATCCCGTCCTTCACCAATCCCAACAACCTCTCCATCGCCACCGGTCGCCCGCCGGTCGTGCACGGCATCTGCGGCAATTACCTTTACGAGCCCGAGACCGGCGAGGAAGTGATGATGAACGACGTCCGCTTCCTGCGCGCGCCAACCATCTTCTCGGCCTTCTACGAGGCGGGCGCGCGGGTGGCCGTGGTCACGGCGAAGGACAAGCTGCGGGCGCTGCTGGGGGCGGGGCTGAAGTTCGACGAGGACCGCGCGAAGTGCTTCTCGGCCGAGAAATCTGCGACGTCCACGGCGGCTGAACACGGGCAGGAGAACGCGAGTGCCTGGCTCGGCATGCCTCAGCCCGAGGTCTATTCCGCCGACCTGTCGGAATTCGTCTTTGCTGCCGGTGTGAAGTTGCTGACCGAATGGCAGCCCGACGTGATGTACCTGACGACCACCGACTACGTGCAGCACAAGTATGCGCCCGAGCAGCCCGAGGCGCAGGACTTCTACCGCATGTTCGACACTTACCTGACCCAGCTTGACGCGCTCGGTGCCGCCATCGTGGTGACGGCCGACCACGGGATGAAGCCCAAGCACAACGCCGACGGCTCGCCCAAGGTCGTCTATGTGCAGGACCTGCTGGACGAGTGGCTGGGCGACGCGGCGGCGCGGGTGATCCTGCCGATCACCGACCCCTATGTGGTGCATCACGGCGCGCTCGGCTCCTTCGCCACCGCCTACCTGCCCGAAGGCGCCGACCGCGCCGACATCATCGCGCGGCTTTCGGCCGTGGACGGGATCATGGTCGTGGTCGACAAGGAAGAGGCGATCCGGCGGTTCGAACTGCCGGGCGACCGGATCGGCGACATCGTCATGATCTCGACCGAGAACATGACCATCGGCACCTCTGAACACCGCCATGACCTCGCCGCCCTGAATGAGCCGCTGCGGAGCCATGGCGGCCTGACCGAGCAGGAGGTCCCCTTCATCGTCAACCGCGTGATGCCTGACCTGCCGAACGAGCCGGTGCTGCGCAACTTCGATGCCTTCCACTACGCCTGCGTCGCGGCGGCCCTGTGATGGACAAGCGCGTGACGAGGGCCCCCATCGAGATGCGGCACGAGGCGATGCGCATCGCTGGCCGCAAGGTCGACACGGTGGACCGGGTGCCGGTCCACTACCCCTACACCGGCGAGGTGATCGGCACGGTCCCCGCAGGGACGGCGGAGCATGTGAAAGAGGCCTTTGCCATCGCGAAGGCCCATACCCCCACGCTCACCCGTTACGAGCGCCAGCAGATCCTGCTGAACACGGCCAACATCATCCGCGACCGCAAGGCCGAACTCGCGCCGATCATCACCGCCGAACTGGGCATCTCGCTCTCTGACGCGCTCTATGAATGCGGCCGCGCCTATGACGTCTACACGCTCGCCGGCCAGCTCTGCATCCAGGACGACGGGCAGGTCTTCTCCTGCGACCTGACCCCGCACGGCAAGGCGCGCAAGATCTTCACCACCCGCGAGCCGCTGAACGCGATCTCGGCCATCACGCCGTTCAACCACCCGCTGAACATGGTGAGCCACAAGATCGCGCCGGCCATCGCGACCAACAATTGCGTGGTGCTGAAGCCCACCGAACTGACGCCACTCACGGCGCTCTGGCTGGCGGATGCGCTTTACGAGGCGGGTCTGCCAGCCGAAATGCTGTCGGTTGTCACCGGCTGGCCGCAGGACATCGGCGACGAGATGATCACCAACCCCGATTTCGACCTGATCACCTTCACCGGCGGCGTGCCGGTCGGCAAGATGATCGCGGCCAAGGCGGTCTACAAGCGGCAGGTGCTGGAACTCGGCGGGAACGATCCGCTGATCATCTGCAACGACCTCTCCGACGCGGACCTCGCGAAGGCCGCGGACCTTGCGGTGGCGGGGGCCACCAAGAACTCCGGCCAGCGCTGCACCGCCGTCAAACGCATCCTCTGCCAGGAGAGCGTTGCCGACCGCTTTGTCCCGCTGGTCCTGGAGCGTGCGAAGGCGTTGCGACACGGCGACCCGATGGACCCGCAGACCGAGCTGGGCACAGTGGTGAGCGAGAAGGCGGCGGCGCTCTTCGAGGAGCGGGTGATGATGGCCGAGGCGCAGGGCGCGAAGATCCTCTACCACCCCGGCCGTCGCGGCGCGCTGCTGCCGCCCATCGTGGTAGATCACGTCGCGCACGAGAGCGAGCTGGTGATGGAGGAGACCTTCGGCCCCGTCATCCCCATCGTCCGCGTGCCCGACAACGACGATCAGACCATCGCGATCTCGAACTCCACCGCTTTCGGCCTCTCCTCGGGCGTCTGCACTAACGATTTCCGCCGGATGCAGCACTTCATCCGCGACCTGCAGGTCGGGACCGTGAACATCTGGGAGGTGCCGGGCTACCGGATCGAGATGTCGCCCTTCGGCGGCATCAAGGACAGCGGCAACGGCACCAAGGAAGGCGTGATCGAGGCGATGAAGAGCTTCACCAACGTCAAGACCTTCTCGCTGCCCTGGGCCTGAGGATGGCGCGGGGCCTGAGCCACACCGAGGGGGAATCCAACACCTCCGCCGCCCGCCGCGACTGGTCCGTCGGGCAGGACGATCCCGCCACCCGCGACCTGCTGGCGCGCGATGCCGACGCCTTCCTGCACCAGTCCCTGTCGAGCCCCTGCGTCTCGACCATCGCGAAGGCCGAGGGCATCTGGATCGAGGACACCGCCGGGCGGCGGTACATGGATTTCCACGGCAACTCCGTCCACCACATCGGCTATGGCCACCCGCGGCTCGTCGCGGCGATCAAGGCGCAGCTGGACGATCTGAGTTTCGCCCCGCGGCGCTTCACCAACGCGGTCTCGGTCGAACTGGCCGAGGAACTGGGCCGGATCGTCCCCGGCGATCTGTCGAAGGTGCTCTTCACGACCGGCGGATCCGACGCCAACGAGGTCGCTCTCAAGATCGCGCGGGCCGCGACGGGGCGCTTCAAGACCGTCAGCTTCTGGGACAGCTTTCACGGCGCGGGCTTTGGCGCGGCCAGCGTCGGCGGGGAGGAGACGTTCCGCAGCCACATCGCCGGGCCGCTCCTGCCGGGGGCCGAGCATGTCGCACCCTTCAACTGCTACCGCTGCCCTTACAACCACGCGGGGCCCGAGACATGCGGCCTCGCCTGCGCGCAGATGGTCGACTACGTACTGGGACGCGAGGGTGACGTTGCCGCCGTGATTGCCGAGCCGATGCGCGCGGTGCCCGTCGTGCCGCCGCCGGGCTTCTGGAAGGCAGTGCGCGAGGCGTGCCACCGGCGCGGCGCGTTGCTGATCATGGACGAGATCCCGACCGGCCTCGGCAAGACCGGGCGCATGTTCGCCTTTGAACATGACGAGATCGTCCCGGACATCGTGACCATGGGCAAGGCATTGGGCGGGGGCATCCTGCCGATCGCCGCCATGGTCGCGCGCCGCGACCTCGACGTCTGCGGTGACTTTGCCATCGGGCACTACACGCACGAGAAGAACCCGGTCACCGCCCGCGCGGCGCTGACCACGCTGGCGATCCTGCGCGAGGAGGGGCTGGTGGAGCGGGCGGCGGAGCTGGGGGCGCATGCTCTCGACCGTCTGGCACCGCTCGCGGACCGGTCGCCCCATGTCGGCGATTTCCGGGGCAGGGGGCTGATGTTCGGGATCGAGATCGTCGAGGACCGCGAGAGCCGGACACCGGCGCCAGACCGGGCCGAACGCATCTACTACCGCTGCCTGGCCGCTGGTCTGAGCTTCAAGATCAGCGCGGGGTGTGTCCTGACGCTGTCGCCTCCGCTGGTGATCGACCGCGCCGACCTCGACCGGGCGCTGTCGATCGTCGAAGAGGCGATCCTGGCCGAGGGCGGCTGACCCGTCAGGCCGCCGCGCCCTTGCTGCCGAGTGCCGAGAGGTACGCGATTATCTCGTCCTCGGACACCACGTCGGCGTATTTCGCGTTCATGTCGAACAGGTTCGCCTCGTGCGGTTCGCTGTGCCGATCGCCGCAGGCCTCGGCCACCACCACCGTCGTGAACCCGTGCGACATGGAATCGACACAACTTGCCCGCACGCAGCCCGAGGTGGTGAGGCCGGTCAGGATCACGCTGTCATGCCCCGCCGCCGTCAGGGTCGAGGCGAGCGAGGTGCCGAAGAACGCCGACGGATACTGCTTGGAGACGATCAGCTCATCCGCGCGCGGCACAAGTCCCTCGGCGAAGGCCGCCGTGCTTTCGCCCTGCATGAAGGCCTTGAGCGGCAAAGCCTTTTCGAAGAACCGGCCGCCGTCGATGCCGCCAAGCCCCTTCTGATAGGTCACCTCGGTCAGGATCACCGGGACGCCTGCCGCGTGGGCCGCCGCGCGGATGCGCAGGGCCGAGGCCAGCGCCGTCCGCACGCCGTCGCCTGCATAGAGCACGCAGTCGGGGTCGAAGTAGGCCTGGGCGAAGTCGATCATCACCAGGGCCGGGCGTTTGCCGTACCCGGCGCGGTTGCTGTAGGCCTCGCTGTAGTTCGCCTTGAGATCGTCGGTCATCGCGCTGTCCCCCTGGTCAGAATTGGGCGTATTTCTTTTCGAATTCCCAGACGTCCGGGAAGCCAAGCAGCTTGTTGAACCGGCCGAAATCGTAAAGGTCGATGGCGCCGGTGGTCTCGCCATGCGCGCGCAGATCGGCGTAGGCGGCCTCGAGCGCGGCCCCCATCGACAGGAAACCGACCGCCGGGTGGATCGCGATGGCGTAGCCGAGCGCCCGCAGCCGGTCGGCGGGCAGGAGCGGCGTGCGTCCGCCGTTCACCATGTTGGCCAGAAGCGGCGCGTCGATCTCGTCGCAGATGCGCTTCATCTCGTCCTCGCTTTCGGGGCTCTCGACAAAGATGACATCGGCGCCCGCCGCGGCAAAGGCCTTGCCGCGGGCAATCGCCTCGTCCAGTCCCAGCCCGGTGCGGCTGTCGGTGCGGGCGATGATCAGGAAATCGTCGCTGCGCCGGCTGTCCACGGCCACCTCGATCTTCTGCAGCATGTCCGGCAACGGCACGACCCGGCGGTTCGGGGTGTGGCCGCATTTCTTGGGAAATTCCTGGTCCTCGAGCTGGATCGCGCTGACGCCGGCCTGTTCATAGCCGCGCACGGTGTGGGCCACGTTCAAGAGCCCGCCATAGCCGGTATCGGCATCCGCGATCACGGGCGTGGTGGTGCGGTCGCAGATCAGGCCGATCCGGTCGATCATGTCCGAATAGGTGGCCAGCCCCGCATCCGGGAGCCCGAGGGCCGAGGCCACGGTGCCGTACCCGGTGACGTAGAGCGCCGGAAAGCCCGCCCGGTCGGCGATCAGGGCCGAGATCAGTTCGAACACCCCGGGGGCGAGGAGGAGGTCGCCGGAGCTCAGCGCCTTGCGCAGGGCGGGGTCGGGCATCGTCGGGTCCTTTCGGGGTCGTGGCCGGGGATCGGGGCAACGCGCCCGATGTCGATGCAGAAGTGGCAGCGGGCCCGGTATTTGTCCATACCAATTTCCCGGAATTGCCCCTTCGGGTGGGCGAAAGGCCGGTATCCGGCAGGGATGACTGGACTTTTGGGCAGCCGCGCGCGATGGCGGCAGGACGCGCCACCGACCGGGACACCGCGATGAAGAAGACCGCCGCCGCAAAAGGGGATGCCGACGCCCCGCGCTACATCCGCATCCAGCGGGTGCTGGAAGAGCGGATCACCTCGGGCCGCTACCCCGTCGGAACCCTGATGCCGACCGAGGTCGAGCTGGCGGCCGAATTCGACACCAGCCGCTTCACCGTGCGCGGCGCCCTGCGCAACCTGACCGAGGCCGGCTTTGTCGCGCGGCGGCAGGGGATGGGCACGCGGGTTGTGTCGGTCGATCCGCAGCCGGGCTATCACCAGTCCTTCGAGTCGCTGCAGGAGCTGTTCCAGATCGCCGTCGACACCCACATGGTGATCCTGGACGAGGAACCCGTGGTGCTCGATGCCGAACTGGCGCGGGCCATCGGCGGCGAGGGCGGGCCGGTGAAGCCCGGCGAGCGCTGGATCCGGATCGAGGGCATTCGCTGGACGGCACCGGGCGGGCGGCCGATCTGCTACATCCAGAGCTACGTGCCCGAGCGCTTCGCCGCCCTGATCCCCGAATTCGCCAGCCACAACGGCCCGTTCTTCGACGTGCTCGAGACCCGGTCCGGCGAAACCATCGTCGAGGCGCAGCAGGACATCCGGGCGCTGCAGATGCCCCCGCGGCTGGCCCGCGCCATCGGGCTGCAGGACGGGGCATGGTCCCTGCAGCTGCTGCGGCGCTACATCACCGCGCAGGGGGTGCTCATCGCATCGTGCAACTGGCATCCGGCAGAGCAGATGACCTATCGCACCCGCGTGCGCCGGCGGCAGAAGGACTGACCCCGGCAGCCGGACCGCCCCGCGCGGGGAAGCCCGCCGAAAGCGATCTGGCCCCTTGAAGCGCCTGAAAGTTCCGTGCGTTATGCTGGGACGGCGCGCGCGGCGCGGGACGCACCGCGCCACGCCGCCCAGCCACGATTGCCGTCCGGCCCCGCGCCGGGCGCCGCCCGGAGCAGATCGATAGAACCCAAGAGCAATACCTTCGCGCCGTTCGGCAACGTGACGTTCCGGCGGCTGTGGCTGGCCTCGCAGACCTCGAACCTCGGCGGGCTGGTGCAGATGGTCGGGGCGGGCTGGCTGATGACCTCGCTCGCCGGAAGCAGCGCGATGGTGGCGCTGGTGCAGGCGTCGAACACGTTGCCGATCATGGTCTTCTCGCTGATCGCGGGGGCGCTGGCCGACAGCTTCGACCGCCGTCGCATCCTGCTGAGCGCGCAGATCTTCATGTTCGCGGTGTCGTTGGCGCTCGCGGCGTTCGCCTATCTCGACCTGCTCGGGGCCTGGGGGCTTCTCGGCTTCACCTTTGCCATCGGCTGCGGCATGGCGCTGTACAACCCGTCGTGGCAGGCCAGCATGGGCGATATCGTCACCCGGCGGGACCTGTCGGCGGCGGTGACGCTGAACGCCATGGGGTTCAACCTGATGCGGTCGGTCGGCCCGGCCTTCGGCGGGGTGCTGGTGGCCTTTGCAGGGGCGGCGGCGGCCTTTGTCTTCAACGCGCTGACCTACATCCCGATCATCGCGGCGCTCTGGCTCTGGAAATCGCCGCCGCGTGACGAAAGCCTCCCGCGCGAGGGGCTGGGGCAGGCGCTTGGCGCCGGGCTGCGCTACATGTCGATGTCGCCCCACCTGCTGCGGGTGCTGGCGCGCAGCTTCATGTTCGGTTTCGCCGCGTCCTCGGCGATGGCGCTGCTGCCGCTGGTGGCGCGCGACGTGCTGCAGGGGACGGCGCTGACCTATGGCCTCCTGCTGGGCTTCTTCGGGCTGGGGGCGATCGGCGGGGTGCTGGCCAACAGCCGCCTGCGCGAACGGTTCACCAACGAACGCATCATCGTCGCGGGTTTCCTGGGCTTCGCGCTCGGGGTGCTGATCCTGGCCCTTGGCCGCCACATTGCGGTCAGCGCCGTGGGCCTGCTGATCGCGGGCGCCTGCTGGGTGCTGTCGCTGTCGCTCTTCAACGTCTCGGTCCAGATGTCGACGCCCCGCTGGGTCGTCGGGCGGGCACTGTCGTTCTACCAGACGGCCACTTTCGGGGGCATGGCGCTTGGCGCGTGGAACTGGGGCCTGCTGGCCGACCACCAGTCGGTGACCGTGGCGCTGCTGGCGGCCAGCGGCCTCCTCGTCGTGGGGGCTCTGGCCGGGCGGTGGTTCGGGCTCGAGGAGTTCGCGGAACTCGACCTCGATCCGCTCAACACCTTCACCGAGCCGGAACTGCGGCTGGACCTTCAGGCGCGGTCCGGGCCGATCGTGGTGATGATCGATTACATCATCGACGAGGCCGACACCGACGCCTTCCTTGCCGCCATCCACCGGCGGCGACGGGTGCGGATCCGGGACGGGGCGCGGAACTGGTCGTTGCTGCGCGACCTGCAGAACCCCGACCTCTGGAGCGAGCGGTTCCACGTCGCGACCTGGAACGACTACCTGCGGCACAACGCGCGACGGACAAAATCCGACCTCGAGGGGTGGGAGGTGCTGCAGGCGCTGCACAAGGGGCCGGACCGGCCGCGCGTCCACCGGTGGATCGAACGACAGGCGGTGCCGCTGCACGAGGACCTCGCCCTCAAGCCGCAGCCGGCCGAGGTGCCTCACCACTGAGCGGGCAGAGTTGACCGGCGCGCGCCGAGGTTCCAGTCTGTCCCTGACCGGCGCGGGGAGAGCAGTGATGACAGAGGCCGACATCCGGGCCGACGAGGCCCCGTCGAAACCGCCGCATCCGCAGATGCAGTGGATCCCCGGCGGCACCTTCGACATGGGCTCTGACGACCACTACCCCGAAGAGGCGCCGGTGCACCCGGTCGCCGTCGATGGATTCTGGATGGACCGCTGTGCGGTGACCAACGCGCAGTTCGGCCTTTTCGTGAAGCGCACCGGATACGTCACCGTGGCCGAACGCGCGCCGGACCCGGCCGATTTCCCGGATGCCCCGCCCGAGAACCTGGTGCCCGGGTCCCTGGTATTCCAGCCGACCGCCGGGCCCGTGGACCTGACCCGGATCGAGACCTGGTGGCGCTGGACCCTCGGTGCCTGCTGGCACCGGCCCGAGGGGCCGGGCAGCCACGTCCGCAAGCGCGCGCGGCACCCGGTGGTGCACATCGCGCACGAGGATGCGCAGGCCTATGCAAACTGGGCCGGAAAGGCGCTGCCGACCGAGGCGGAGTGGGAACGCGCGGCGCGCGGCGGGCTGGAGCGGAAGGAGTATGCCTGGGGCGACCAGCACATGCCCGGCGGCAAGCCGCGGGCCAACACCTGGCAGGGAGAGTTTCCCTGGCAGAACCTGCTCACCGACGGGTACGAGGGCACGGCGCCGGTGGGGTCCTTCCCGCCGAATGGCTACGGGTTGCGCGACATGGCGGGCAACGTCTGGGAATGGACCGACGACTGGTGGAGCGCGGTGCATGACGGCCCCGCCGACAAGCCCTGCTGCATCCCGCAGAACCCGCGCGGCGGCGGGCGCGAGGCCAGCCTCGACCCGGCAGCGCCAGACTGGCGGATCCCGCGCAAGGTGGTGAAGGGCGGGTCCTATCTCTGCGCGCCGAACTACTGCCTGCGCTACCGCCCGGCGGCGCGGCGCCCGCAGATGATCGACACGGGCACCACGCATATCGGATTTCGCTGCATCGTCCGGCCCTGAGGCGCGGCCGGCATTGTCCCGCCACGCCGCAGGGTCAGGCCATCAGTGCCCCGCGCCGCTGCCGGCAGTCTCGAGTTGTCGCATCACCGCGTCGAGGTTGAAGGCGGCGGGCTTCTGTCGGGGCGGATATGCGACGAAGTGCTCGATCTGATCGGCCACCAGGCCCTGCATCCCGTAGATCAGGTAGGCGTGGTCGAGATACCAATCCCAATAGGTGTTGGAGTTTTCGTCCGCCCGTTCGAACGGGTCCCGCCGCAGGTTGAAGAGCTTGGGGATCCGCAGCGCGACGAAGGGTTCGCCCCAGCACATCAGCTGCTTGGCGCGTTGCTCCATCAGCACCGCCTTCCAGTCGTTGTGCCGGATCGCCAGCACGTCGCCGTCGTCGCTGAAGTAGAACATCGTGTCGCGCGGACCTTCGTCGACCTCGCCCGAGAGGTAGGGGACCAGGTCGAAGCCGTCGATATGGACCTTGTAGGTCATCTTGCCGACCTTGTGCCCCTTCATGAGCTTCTCGGGCACGTCGCCCGCGCCCGCCGCCGACAGAAGGGTTGGCAGGATGTCCTGGTGGCAGGCGATGTCGTTCAGCACCGTGCCCGGCTTGATCTTTTCGGGCCAGCGCATGAAGCACGGGACCCGCCAGGCGCCTTCCCAGTTGGTGTTCTTCTCGGACCGGAAGGGCGTGATCGCGGCATCGGGCCAGGTGTTGAAGTGCGGCCCGTTGTCGGTCGAATACATGGTGATCGTGTTGTCCGTGATCCCCAGTTCGTCGAGCTTGTCGAGCAGCACGCCCACGGTCTCGTCATGGGCCACCATCATGTCGTTGTAGAAGCCCTGGCCGCTCTTGCCCTTGTGCTTTTCGGGCCGGTGGGTGCGGAAGTGCATCCCCGTCGTGTTGAACCAGACGAAGAACGGCTGGTCGTTCTTGTGCGCGTCCTCGATGAAGCGCAGCGCCTCGGCCAGGAACTCCTCGTCCACTGTTTCCATCCGCTTCTTGGTCAGCGGACCGGTGTCCTCGATCTTCTGGCCGCCCTTGCCGTCGGCCCAGGTGTGCAGCACGCCCCGCGGGCCATAGCGTTCCTTGAACCAGTCGGCCTTGGGGTAATCCTCGTTCTCGGGCTCCTCCTCGGCGTTGAGGTGGTAGAGGTTGCCGAAGAACTCGTCGAAGCCGTGCATGGTCGGCAGGAATTCGTCCTTGTCGCCAAGGTGGTTCTTGCCGAACTGGCCGGTGGCATAACCTTCGGCCTTCAGCAGGGTGGCAATGGTCGGGTCCTCTTTCTGAAGGCCGATGTCGGCGCCGGGCATGCCGACCTTGGTCAGCCCGGTGCGGATCGGGTTCTGCCCGGTGATAAAGGCGGCGCGACCGGCGGTGCAGCTCTGCTGGCCATAGTAGTCCGTGAAGGCCGCGCCCTCGTTCGCGACCCGGTCGATGTTGGGGGTGCGGTATCCCATCTGGCCCCGGTTGAAGTAACTGAGGTTCCAGGTGCCGATATCGTCGCCCCAGATGATCAGCATGTTCGGTTTTTTCGCCATGTCATCCACCATCCATTTTGTGAAAATGCAGTGTCGTCTGCCGGCAGCGTTTACCATTACGTAAGGTAAATCAACTGACGGCTGTGAGCCGGCGAAAAGTTCAGGGAATGGTTACGTACGGCGTCGGATGGGGTGCGCTGGCGGGTCAGGTGCCGGGCCAGACCTGCGTCCAGTCCTGCGCCATGTCGACAAGGAGCCAGCCGCGCTGTGGCGCCGCGTCACGGGCACGGTCCAGCGCGCCCAGGGGCACGTCGCGGTCATAGGCGTATTCCCGCGCGGCGTCGGTGTGATGGACCAGCAGCCCGAGCCGGCGACCGGGGGCCGAGGTGACGTAGTCGAGCATCTCGAAATCACCGTCCGAATTGCCGGCGGCCAGGATCGGCATGCGGCCGATCTGCCGGTCGATGCCGACGGGCTTGCCCGGGCCGTCATCGAAGAAATCGACACCCGGCAGCTTGTGGATCCGGGCAGGCCGTCGATCCGGCGCAGTTCGGTCGGGCCCGCGCTGCCGATCACCTGCTCGGGCGGGATGCCGTAGGTCGCACCGGCAAAGGCGCGCACGAAGTGCACGCCCCCGCCGGTCACGATCCAGACTCGGAAGTCATGCGCCCGCAGCAGGTCCATCAGTTCGAGCATCGGGGCAAAGACCATCCGGTCGTAGGGCAGGCCGGTGTCGGGGTGCCGGGCCGAGGACAGCCAGGCCCGCACGTCGGCCTGGAACGCCTCGACCGTCATGCCGGCGTGGGAATGGGCCAGCACCGCCAGCAGACCGTCCAGCCCCCCGGACAGTGCACCGGTCCAGTCGCCCGCGATCACCGCCTGCATCACCGGGCCGTCAAGGATGGCCGGGTCGGCCGCGGCCTTCTCGACCAGCCGATCGCGGGCGTAGAGCAGCTGGAAATAGGTCGGGCGCTCGCTCCAGAGCGTGCCGTCGTTGTCGAAGACCGCGATGCGATCCGCGGGCGGCACGAAGTCCGGACCGTCGGGACGGGTGACCGCCGTGACGAATTCGGTGATTGCCGTCCTGGTGGCGCCGTCGCGCCACGCGGCGAGGGGCTGTGGCGTGGCCATGCGATTCCCTGTCCCGTTGCCGCGCGATCATGGCACGGCGTGCCCGCCCGGGGGAGCCTTTGACCGCGTTCAGCTGCCGGTGATCAGGCGGACCTGGCGCATGATGTCAGCGTGGCAGTCGTCGGGCGACTTCTCGTCGAAGATGACGCCGCGCAGGCCCCAGGTGAAGATCGCGAAGATCGCCGCCGCCGCGTCGGCGGTGTCGCCCCGCAGGCTGAATTCGCCGGACGTCACGCCCTGGTCGAGGATCTCGGCAATGACGCGGGTGAAGCGGGCGCGGTCGACTGCATTCTCAGCCTCGTTCTGCGGGGTCCAGACCCAGGAATACCCCTCCATCACCGCCAGCATGCGCGGTTCGCTCCCGTCGACGCGCGCCCAAGACTGCAGCAGCTTGGACAGCCGCTGGTCGGCCGGCCCGGCCTCGTCCCGGATCGAGATGCTGTCGTCGTACTGCGGCGCGTTGTTGGCCTTGACGATCTCGTAGAGCAGGCCGGGCTTGCCGCCGAAGTAGGCGTTGATCATCGAATGCGTGACGCCCGCTTCCTGCGCGATCTCGGTCACCGGCACGTCGTCGTAGCCGTGTTTCCAGAACAGCCGGCGGGCCGCCTCGATCAGCTTGGCGCGGGTGTGTTCGCGTTGTTCGTCCTTCGCGGTCTTGCGGCGGCCGCGGCGCGGTGTGATGTCCATGAGGGCGAGTATCGGCCGGTCGCCGAGAACGTCAATGACATTTTCATTGAAAATTTCATCGACAATGTTGACAACAAGGTTTGCAATCCCCAGATACCCTGTGTCGGTGAAGGGGCACCGGCAGGCAAGGTAGAGAGTTTCAGGTTTCAGAGTGGCTCCGCTGCCCCTTTGCCGGCACAGAGTTTCGTAACAAGTACCTGTTTTACCTTGCAGACCTGGCGCGTTGTGCCGGGTCTGCCTGCGTTTTGATGGCGCGAACGTGAAACCATTTCAGATCTTGAGCGTCTATCCTAAGCTGCTATGCAGTTTTGTCGCGGTTGGGGGAGTTGTGCGCGGCGGTTCTGCAAGGCAGATGCCGAGCCTATAAGAGACGCGAATTGAAGGACGGATGGACAGACTGACGGAAATGGAAGCCTTTGTCGCGGTTGTCGACATGGCGGGCTTCACCGAGGCGGCAAGAAGCCTCGGGCTTTCCAAATCCACGGTTTCCAAGCAGGTTGCCGCGCTGGAGAGCAGACTTGGCACGCGGTTGCTGAACCGCACCACGCGGCGCGTCGGGCCGACCGAGATCGGGCTGGCCTACTACGAACGCGCGCTGCGGGTGGTGCAGGACGCCCGCGAGGCAGACGCGCTGGCGACCTCGATGCAATCGGCGCCGGCGGGGGTGCTGCGGATCAGCGTGCCGTCGGATTTCGGGGTCACACACCTGGCCCCGGTCATCGGCAATTTCGTCGACCAGTTCCCCAGCATCACGGTCAACATGGTCCTGACCAACCGCTATGTCGAAATGGTCTCGGAAGGGTTCGACATGGCGATCCGGATCGGCGACCTAAATTCCTCGAGCCTGATCGCGCGCAAGCTGGCGACCACCCGGCGGCGGCTGGTGGCGAGCCCCGGCTACCTGCGGGCCGAGGGGCGGCCCGAACGGATCGAGGATCTCAAGGATCACCGCCTGCTGGCCTTTTCCGACACCGCGTCGGACAACGTCTGGGCACTCACCTCTCCGACCGGAGAGGACCGGCAGGTCCGCGCCGCCGGTCGTTTCGTCGTGAACGACTCACGTTCCCTGCTGGCGGCCGCGATCTCTGGGCTGGGGATCGCCTACCTGCCCGATTTCATCCACGACGAGGCGCTGGCCGAGGGGCAGGTAGAGCTCGTGTTGCCTGACCTTCCCGCGCGGATCGAAACGGTGCACGCGGTCTATCCGCCGGGTCGCAAACCCGAACCCAAGGTGCGCGCCTTCATCGACTTTCTCGTCGACACCTTTGCCGAGGCCCGCAGCAACGCGGCCTGACGGCGGCTGGGGGCCGCCCGCATGGCCGTGATAACCTTGCCTTATAAATTCGATTTGAAAATGCAACTTTTGGCTATGGCCGGGGTTTGCTACCTCTTCCCGCGACAGCGGGAGGATTCGGTGTCATGATCGTTTGACGGATGGCCTGCTAGGGCTGTCGTCACACTCTGGGGGCGAACCGCGCCGCCCGGAAGCGGTCGTGACCCGCTCCGCCCCCTCGCCAGTTTTTTTGCAAGCAGTCAGACGACGGAGATTCCCATGGACGGAAACGATACCCAAACCGGCGGCAAATGCCCCGTCATGCACGGTGGCAACACCGCCCTTGGCTCAACCGTCACCGGCTGGTGGCCGAACGCGCTCAACTTCGACATACTGCACCAGCACGACAGCAAGTCGAACCCGCTCGGGGCCGATTTCGACTACCGCGAAGAGCTTGAGAAGCTGGATGTCGAGGCGCTCAAGCAGGACCTCCGCCAGCTGATGACCGACACCCAGGAATGGTGGCCGGCCGACTGGGGTTCCTACGTCGGCATGTTCGCGCGGGTCGCATGGCACGCCGCGGGTTCCTACCGCTTGGCCGACGGCCGCGGTGGCGGCGGCACCGGCAACCAGCGCTTCGCGCCGCTGAACTCCTGGCCGGACAACGTCAACACCGACAAGGGCCGCCGCCTGCTGTGGCCGATCAAGAAGAAGTACGGCAACAAGATCTCCTGGGCCGACCTGATGATCCTGTCGGGCACCATCGCCTACGAGGTCGCGGGCCTGAAGACCTTTGGCTTCGCCTTCGGCCGCGAGGACATCTGGGCGCCCGAGAAAGACACCTACTGGGGCGAGGAAAAGGAGTGGCTGGCGCCCTCCGACAGCCGCTACGACGACATCACCCGCCCGGATACGATGCACAACCCGCTGTCCGCCGTGCAGATGGGCCTGATCTACGTGAACCCCGAAGGGGTGAACGGCCAGCCCGACCCGCTGAAGACCGCCGCCCAGGTGCGCGAGACCTTCAAGCGCATGGCGATGAACGACGAAGAGACCGCGGCCCTGACCGCCGGTGGCCACACCATCGGCAAGTCGCACGGCAACGGCTCCGCCGCCAACCTGTCGCCCGACCCGGAAGAGGCCGACCTGGAGTACCAGGGCATCGGCTGGATGAACACGAAGGGCCGCGGCATCGGCCGTGACACCGTCGTTTCCGGCATCGAGGGCGCCTGGACCACCAACCCGACCAAGTGGGACATGGGCTGGTTCGACATGCTCTTCGGCCACGAGTGGGAACTGACCAAGTCGCCCGCCGGCGCCTGGCAGTGGAAGCCGGTCGACATCAAGGAAGAGGACATGTCGCCGGACGTCGAGGATCCCTCGATCAAGACCATGCCGATGATGACCGACGCCGACATGGCGATGAAGGTCGATCCGATCTACAACGAGATCTGCCAGAAGTTCATGGCCGACCCGGCGTATTTCTCGGACACCTTCGCCCGCGCCTGGTTCAAGCTGACTCACCGGGACATGGGGCCGAAGGCACGCTACTGGGGGCCGGACGTCCCGCAGGAAGACCTGATCTGGCAGGACCCGGTGCCGCAGGGCCCGACCGGCTATGATGTCGACGCGCTGAAATCCGCGATCGCTGCCTCGGGCCTCGACCTGGCCGAGATGGTGTCGACGGCCTGGGACAGCGCCCGGACCTATCGCGGCTCGGACATGCGCGGCGGCACCAACGGCGCCCGCATCCGCCTGGCCCCGCAGAAGGACTGGGCCGGCAACGAGCCCGAGCGCCTGGCCAAGGTGCTTTCCGTGCTCGAGCCGCTGGCGGCCTCGGCCGGGGCCTCGGTCGCGGACACCATCGTGCTGGCCGGCAATGTCGGCGTCGAACAGGCGGCCAAGGCCGCGGGCTTTGACGTCACCGTGCCGTTCACCCCGGGCCGCGGCGACGCGACCGACGCGATGACCGACGCCGAGAGCTTCGAGCCGCTCGAACCGCTCGCCGACGGCTTCCGCAACTGGGAGAAGGAGCAGTACGTCGTCGCCCCTGAAGAGATGCTGCTCGATCGGGCGCAACTCATGGGGCTGACCGCACCCGAGATGACCGTCCTGATGGGCGGCATGCGGATGATGGGCACCAACCACGGCGGCACGGCGCATGGCGTCTTCACCGACACCGTGGGCGCGCTGACGAACGACTTCTTCGTCAACCTGACCGACATGGGCAACAGCTGGGTGCCGGTGGCGGACAAGATGACCTACGAGATCCGCGACCGGGTGTCGGGCGCGACCAAGTGGACCGCGACGCGCGTCGACCTGGTGTTCGGCTCGAACTCGATCCTGCGGGCCTATGCCGAGGTCTATGCCCAGGACGACAACAAGGCGAAGTTCGTCAAGGACTTCGTCGCCGCCTGGACCAAGGTGATGAACGCGAACCGGTTCGACATCGCCTGATGCCCAGTGCATCCCTGCCGGCGGCCTGATCCGCCGGCTGCGGGCCCGTCCGATTCATCGGGCGGGCCTTTCTCGTTCCGGATTGCACCCGGCCCGCGGTTTCGCCAGAGTCCGTCCCATCCGGCAAGCAACGGGAAAGACACGCCTCTTGAGCATTCACAGCGCCCAGACTGGTCCGATGCCCGGCGCGCTGGTGCACCTTGGGCTGCCCAAGACCGGGTCGACCAGCATCCAGTCCTTCCTGGCGGCGAACCGCGCCGCGGTGCGGGCGCAGGGCTTGGCCTACGAGCCGCTGGGGCGCAGCTTCAACCATGCCGAGCTGCTCGTGGTGACGCGCCATCGCATGGGGCTGATGGTTGACGACCCCGTGCTGCGCGACCGCTTCGGCATCCGCTTGCGCAACCGCGACGACCAGGCCGCCGTCGTCGCCCGGACCGAGGCACGACTGCGCGGGATCATCGCCGGGGCAGGCGGTGCGCGGGTGCTGCTGTCGTGCGAGATGCTGGGCTGGCCCTACCGGGCGCCCGCCTTCGCCCGCGCCTTCCATGACTGGCTGTCGGAGTTCTTCGGCGAGGTGCGGTATGTCGCCTACCTGCGCGCGCAGGACCGCTGGATGGAAAGCGAGTACTTCCAGCGCCTGAAGCACGGGCAGTCGCACACGGTCGCAGAGTTCCTGGCCAAACTCGATCCACCGAACTACCTGCGGCTGGCCCGGAACTGGGCCGCGGTGGCCGGGCCCGACGCGCTGCAGCTTCGCCTGCTGGAACCGGATGCGCTCAAGGAGCGCGATATCGTCACCGATTTCTGCGCGGCCGCCGGCCTCGATCCGACCGGGCTGTCGCGGCCCGGGGCGGTGAATGCCCGCGCGTCGATGCGGCAGGTCGCGGCGCTGCGCCGGGTCAACGCGGCGCTCGGGCCGATGCTGTCGGGCAGCGGGCCGGGGCGGACGGTGCTGCGGGGGCTGGGCGAGGGGACATTGAGACTGGTGCCCGCCGACACCCGCCGGATGGAATTTCCCCCGGCGCGCGGGACCGGATCGCCGCGCAGGTGGCCGACAGCAACGAGGCGCTGCGCCGGGCGTGGTTCCCGGATCGTGCGCGCCTGTTCCCCGGCCTAGACGCGGGCTGAGGCGCCCGCGCTCAGCAGCAGCGTCGCCACCGTCTGCCCGATCCGCCGCGACATCGCCGCGGGCGTGTCCTTGGGCGCCTCGGACCTGAGCCAGCCGATCACCAGCCACATCACACCGCCCGCCAGGACCTGCATCAGGTCCTCGGCCGCCTCGGGGTCGGCCCGGCGCAGGGCGGCAAAGGCATCGGCCACCATCTTGGCCGTCAGCAGCCGGATGATTCCCTCGAAGAACTCCACGCTGCCCGCGTGGTCCAGCACGTTGAGGTAGAACGCCCGGTTTTCCTCCAGGTGGTCGAGCGCCGCGCAGACGTGGCTCGCGACATGGGCGGAAAGCTGCGCGCCGTCGGTCGCCGTCGCCTCGGGCGCTGCGTTCTCGGGGATCGCACGGTCGAGGTTCGCCAGCGCTACCCGCTGGGCCAGATCCTGTATCCCGTTGCAATGCTGGTAGAAAGTGGGCCGGGTGACCTGCGCCTCCTGCACCAGCCGGGTGATCGTCAGCTCGTTCAGCGGTGTCTCGCGCGCCAGCCGCATCATCGCCTCGGCCAGGGCCGCGCTGCTGCGTTCGGAGCGCGGATCCGGGGACCGCGACGCATTTTGCGCACTCGACACTTGAAACGGCTCCTTCATCGCTACTATTTTACAGATGTAAGATAAGTCGGCAAGCAACTCACCTGCGCCCCAACATGGACCCTCGAACATGTCTGACCAAGTCAAAGTCCCCCAGCCGCCGCTCAAGCCGGTGATCGGCAACCTGGCCGAGATCGACAAGGCGATCCCGGTGCAGAGCTTCATGCGCCTCGCCCGCGAATACGGGCCGATCTACAAGATGCAGATCATCGACCGCGAGATGTACGTGGTGTCCTCCCAGGCGCTGGTGGACGAGCTGTCGGACGAAAGCCGCTTTTCGAAACGGGTGCACCAGCCGCTGCAGGAAATCCGCGCCTTCGCCAAGGACGGCCTCTTCACCGCCTACAACAGCGAACCGAACTGGGCCCGCGCGCACCGCATCCTGATGCCGGCCTTCGGCCCGATCGGGGTGCGCGACATGTTCCCCAAGATGCTCGACATCGCCGAGCAGATGTTCACCCGCTGGGAACGCTTCGGCGCGGACAGCGTGATCGACGTACCGGACAGCATGACGCGGCTGACGCTCGACACCATCGCGCTCTGCGCCTTCGACTACCGGTTCAACAGCTTCTATTCCGACCAGATGCACCCCTTCGTGGGGGCGATGGTGGGGGCGCTGGACGAATCCGGCAAGCGCGCGCGCCGGCCCAAGACGATGACCCGTCTCATGCTGTCGACCGCACGGCGCTACGATGCCGACATCGCGCTGATGCAGACGGTCGCGGGCGACCTGATCGCCGAACGTCGCGCCGATCCGAACGCCGCCGACAAGGACGACCTGCTGACGCGCATGCTGCTCGGCCGCGACCCCGAGACGGGGGAGGGGCTGGATGACGAGAACATCATGCACCAGATGATCACCTTCCTGATCGCCGGGCACGAGACGACGAGCGGCCTGCTGTCCTTTGCCACCTACCTCCTGCTGAAGAACCCCGAGGTGCTCGAGAAGGCCCGCGCCCATCTCGACGCGGTCCTGGGCGATGCCGTGCCGCGGATCGAACACCTCGGCCAGCTCGACTACATCGAACAGATCCTGATGGAGAGCCTGCGCCTCTGGCCGACCGCGCCCGCCTTTGCGCTGAAGCCGCACGAGGACACGGTGATCGGCGGCAAGTACCCGGTCAAGACGACGGACACGGTGATGGTGCTGGTGCCCGAGCTGCACCGCGACCCCAATGTCTGGGACACGCCCGAGGCCTTCCGCCCCGAACGCTTCGCGCCCGAGGCCGCCGCCGCCCTGCCGCCGAACGCCTGGAAGCCCTTCGGCACCGGCGCCCGCGCCTGCATCGGCCGCCCCTTCGCCATGCAAGAGGCGCAGCTGGTCCTCGCCATGATGCTGCAGCGCTTCGACCTGTCGCTGGACGATCCGGACTACGAGCTGAAGGTGCACGAGACCCTGACGCTCAAGCCCGAAAACCTCCGCATCCGGGCCCGCACCCGCCGCAGCGGCGACAGCCTGCGTCGCGACGGTTCGGTCGCGCGTCCCGCGGCGCGGGCGGCGCGGCGGGTCGAGCCCGCGGCGGATGCCACGCCGCTGCTGGTGCTCTACGGGTCCAACACCGGCTCGGCCGAAGGATTTGCCAACCGCATCGCCGACGCGGCGCCGCTGCACGGGTTCAACCCGACCGTCGCGACGATGGACGCGGCGGCGGGTGAATTGCCGACCGAAGGCGCGGTGGTGATCCTCACCGCTTCCTACGAAGGGCAGCCGCCCGACAACGCCCGCCGGTTCGTCCCCTTCGCCGAGGGGCTGGAGCCCGGCGCGCTCGACGGTCTGCCTTTCGCCGTCTTCGGATGTGGCAACCGCCAATGGGCGCGGACCTACCAGGCGATCCCGAAACGGATGGACGCCGCCATGGCGGCCGCCGGTGCCACGCGCCTCGTCGACAGGGGCGAGGGCGATTCCGCTGGCGACTTCTTCGGTGCCTTCGACGACTGGATCGCGACTCTCTGGCCCGCGCTGGCCGAGGCGTTCGGCAAGACGCCGGTCGCGGAAGAGCAGGGTGGCCTGACGGTCGATTTCGTGTCCGAGCGGCGCGAAAGCACCCTGCGGATCGGCGACCTGCAGCTGGGCACCGTGGTCGAGAACCGCGAACTGGTCGACATGGCCGCACCGAACGCAAGATCCAAGCGCCATATCGAATTCGCGCTGCCCCGGGGCATGACCTACCGCGCGGGCGACTACCTCGCGGTGCTGGCCAGTAACCCCGACGCGCTGGTTGACCGGGCGCTGCGGCGCTTCGGCCTGACCGCCGACCAGATGGTGGTCCTGACCCACGAGGGCGGCGGCGCCACGCTGCCGACGGACCGCCCGATCGCGGTCGGCGACCTGCTGGCGCATTACGTTGAGCTCGCCCAGCCCGCATCCCGCGCGCAGGTCGCGGCCCTGGCAGAGGCCACCCGATGCCCGCCGGAACAGCAGGCGCTGACCGCGCTGGCGGGGGACGGCTACGAGGCAAAGGTGCTCGACAAGCGGATGAGCGTCCTCGACCTCCTCCAGCTGCACGAAAGCTGCACGCTCGATTTCGCGGCCTTCCTCGGGATGCTGCCGCCGATGCGGGCGCGGCAATATTCGATCTCGTCCTCGCCGCTGTGGAAGCCCGACCATGCCACGCTGACAATCGCCGTGGTGGACGCGCCAGCAGCCTCGGGCGTGGGGCAGTTCCGGGGCGTCGCCTCGACCTACCTCGCCGGTCTTGAACCGGGCGACAGGGTGGCCGTGGCGGTGCGCCCCAGCAACGACCGGTTCCACCCGGTGGCGGACCCTGCGGTGCCGATGGTGATGATCTGCGCAGGCTCCGGCCTTGCCCCGTTCCGCGGCTTCCTGCAGGAACGCGCGGCGCAGAAGGCGGCCGGTCAGGATGTCGCGCCCTCGCTCCTCTTCTTCGGGACCAACCACCCCGAGGTCGATTACCTCTACCGCGACGAGCTGGCGGCGTGGCAGGCCGAGGGCGTCGTGGATGTCCTGCCGGTCTTCACCGACCAGCCCGAGGACGAGATGACCTTTGTCCAGCACCGGCTCTGGGCCGAACGGGCCCGGGTGAAGGGGATCTTTGCCCAGGGCGGCACCGTCTTCACCTGCGGCGACGGCAAGTACATGGCCCCCGCCGTGCGCGAGACGCTGCTGCGGATCTACCAGGAGGAAACCGGCGCGGACGACGCGAAGGCCGCCGCATGGGGCGACCGGGCCGAGCACGACGAAGGCCGCTACGTGGCCGACGTCTTCGCTTAGGGCGGGCACTCCGCCACCGCTCAGCCACGCGCTAGGGTGGGGTGAAACCCCACCCTATCCCCACATCGAGCGCATCTTGGCGGCCACGTCGATCGGGGCAGGGGCCGGGACCATCCCGGCCGCCCCCTGCGCCGGCGACCAGTTGACCCGTTCGAAATGCTCTAGCATCTCGCGCGGGATGAACCGGGTCCGCGCGGCATAGACATGGCGGTCGCCGTTCCGGCTCTGCTGCGTGACGTAGAACCTGAGCGGCACGTTCAGCGTCAGCCGATCCTTGGCCCGGGTCATCGCGACGTAGAGCAGGCGGCGCTCCTCCTCGATCTCGGCGCTGGTCCCGGTGCCGAGGTCCGAGGGAATGCAGCCGTCGACCACGTTCAGCACGTGCACCGACTTCCACTCCTGCCCCTTGGCCGAATGGATGGTCGACAGGATCAGGTAATCCTCGTCCTTCAGCGGCACGCCCGACTGGTCGCTGGTCGCATCCGGCGGGTCGAGCGTGAGTTCGGTCAGGAACCGTTCGCGCGATGGGTAGCCACCGGCGATCTGCTCAAGCTGCAGCAGGTCCGCGCGCCGCATCTCGGCATCCTCGTGGATCCGGTCGAGGTGCGGATCGTACCAGGCGCGGGCCAGGTTCACCGCCTCGGGCCAGTCCGCCCGGGTCGTGAGCGCGGCCACGAAATCCGGCCAGTCGGCGCCCGCGCGCGGTGGCGGCTCTACCGCGTCGAGCGCACCGCGCGGATCGGGGGCAAGGTCCAGCGCGTCGAGGATACGGCCCGCCGCCTTGGGCCCGACGCCGGGGATCAGCTGCATCACCCGGAACCCCGCCACCCGGTCGCGCGGGTTCTGCGAGAACCGCAGCATCGCCAGCAGGTCCTTCACATGCGCGCTGTCGAGGAACTTGAGCCCGCCGAACTTGACGAAGGGCACGTTGCGGCGGGTCAGCTCGACCTCGAGCTGGCCGGAATGCGACGCGGTGCGGAAAAGCACGGCCTGTTCCTTGAGCGCGGTCCCCGTCTCGCGCGCCTCGAGCACCCGGTCGACGACATAGCGCGCCTGTTCCGCCTCGGTCGCCTGGGTGACCAGCAGCGGTTTCTCGTCCGAGGCGCGGCTGGTCCAGAGATACTTGGTGAACCGCTCCCGCGCCGCGCCGATCACCGCGTTGGCGGCCGACAGGATCGGCTGGGTCGAGCGGTAGTTGCGTGTCAGCGTGACCACGTCTGCGCGTGGCGCGAAGGCGTCGGGGAAGTCGAGGATGTTGCGCACCGTCGCCGCCCGGAAGGCATAGATCGACTGCGCGTCGTCCCCCACCACCGTCAGCCCGCGCCCGTCGGGCTTCAGCGCCAAAAGGATCCGGGCCTGCAGGCGGTTGGTGTCCTGGTATTCGTCGATCAGCACGTGGTCCCAGTTCGCCCCGATATGGGCCGCGAAATCGGCGTCAGACATCACCTGCGCCCAGGCCAAGAGCAGGTCGTCGTAGTCGAGGACGTTCTGCTCCTGCTTGGCCCGGACATAGGCGCCGAACAGCGCCTTCAGCTCGGCCTCCCACCTCGCGCACCAGGGGAAGTGGGTGATCAGGACCTCCGACAGCGGCTCCTCGGCGTTCACGGCGCGGGAATAGATGGCCAGGCAGGTGGCCTTTGTCGGGAACCGGCTTTCGGTGCCCGAAAGCCCCAGCCCGTGACGGCAGAGGTTCATCAGGTCAGCGCTGTCCTCGCGGTCGTGGATCGTGAACTCGGGGTCGAGGCCGATCGACAGCGCGTGTTCGCGCAGGATGCGCGCGCCAATCCCGTGGAAGGTGCCGGCCCAGGTCAGCGCCTCGGCGGCATAGCCGGTGCCAAGCGCCAGGGTGGTGATCCGTTCGACCCGGCGGGTCAGCTCGGTTGCGGCGCGGCGGGAAAAGGTCATCAGCAGGATGCGGCGCGGATCGGCGCCGCCGACCAGCAGATGCGCGACCCGGTGCGCCAGCGTGTTGGTCTTGCCCGACCCCGCGCCCGCGATCACCAGCAGGGGCGGCGGCAGGTCGGTCCCGCCGGTCCCGCCGGTCCCGTGGATCACCGCCGCGCGCTGGTCCTCGTTCAGCTTGTCCAGATAGCCCGTGTTCATCCCGCTGCCTCGCTCGCCGTTGCCGGTCTTGTCGGCGCAGGATAACGGAAAGTGAACGGACGGGGAACAAAAAGAGTTTCCCCGTGGCGTCAGCCGTCTCCGAGCGATCCCGCCGCTTCGGCCGCCTTGGTGGCCAGCGCGATGAACTGGCGGTATTCCCCGGCGTCGAGGCCCGGCAGGATCTCGGCCTGCAGCGCGGTCACAACCGGCTCGGCCGCGGCGACCAGCGCCGCGCCCTTTTCCGTCAGGGCCAGCACGCGGGCGCGCTTGTCCGTCTCGCTCACCTCGCGCCGGATCAGGCCCTTCTGTTCCAGCCGGTCGACCACCGCGCCCAGCGTCGCGCGGTCCTTCGCCACCGCCTCTGCCAGCCGCGCCTGGTCGATGCCCGCGTTGTGGCGCAGCGCGTCGAGCGCGGTGAACTGCACCGGGGTCAGGTCGAACCCCGCCTCCTTCATGCGCTGCGCAAAGACCTGGGTCGACAGCTGGTGCAGCCGCCGAATCAGGTGCCCCGGCATCGCCGCGCTCAGCCGCCGGGTGGGGGTCGTGTCCATCGACGTCGTCCTTTTTCCCTCGCCTGCCGGTACCTTACCCTGCGATTTGATATGTGCACATACTTTTTTATTGACCGGATGCGCTGGCCGGATGATATGATAAGTCCACATATTAGTTCGGCAGGGGGAGGACCACCGATGCAATATCACCTCGACGGATTTCGCCCGGGCGACCCGGAACAGCACGACGCCGCCCCCGACCGGTGTGATGGCGCGCCGCTGCCCGAGGCGGTCGATGTCCTGATCGTCGGCTGCGGCCCCGCCGGGCTGACATTGGCCGCCCAGCTTTCGACCTTTCCCGACATCACCACCCGCATCGTGGAACGCAAACGCGGCCCGATGGAGAAGGGGCAGGCCGACGGGATCTCCTGCCGGTCGATGGAGATGTTCAACGCCTTCGGCTTCGCCGAGACGGTCCTCAAGCAGGGTTACTGGGTGAACGAGACGACGTTCTGGAAACCCGACCCGCAGGCCCCCGGACAGATCACCCGCAACGGCCGCATCCAGGATGTTGAGGACGGGCTTTCGGAAATGCCGCACATGATCCTGAACCAGGCCCGCGTGCACGACATGTACCTCGACATCATGCGGAAATCGCCCTCGCGGCTGGTGCCGGATTACGGCCTCGAGGTCACCGACCTGCGCGTCGATCCGGCGGCGGGCGACCACCCCGTGACCGTCACCCTGCAGGAGGCCGACAGCGACAATGGCCGCACCCGGACGGTCCGGGCCCGCTATGTCGTGGGCTGCGACGGGGCGCGCAGCAACGTGCGCCGGGCCATCGGGCGCGAGCTGGCCGGCGACAGCGCCAACCAGGCCTGGGGCGTGATGGACGTGCTGGCCGTCACCGATTTTCCCGACATCCGCTGCAAGACCCTGATCCAGTCGGCGGACGAGGGCAACATCATCATCATCCCGCGCGAGGGCGGCTACCTCGTCCGGCTCTACATCGAGCTCGACAAGCTGAACGATGGCGAACGGGTCGCCAACCGCAACCTGACCGTCGATCACCTGATCGGCGCGGCGCAGCGCATCTTCCGCCCCTACGCGTTCGAGGTGAAGGAGGTCGCCTGGTGGTCGGTCTACGAGATCGGCCAGCGCCTGACCGACAAGTTCGACGATGTGCCGGCGGGGCAGACCGCGACGCGCCTGCCGCATGTCTTCATCTGCGGCGATGCTTGCCACACCCACAGCCCCAAGGCGGGGCAGGGGATGAACGTGTCGATGGGCGATGCCTTCAACCTGGGCTGGAAGCTCGTGTCGGTCCTGCAGGGCCGCGCCGCGCCGGAGCTGCTGCACAGCTATTCCGCCGAACGGCAGGCGGTGGCGCAAGACCTCATCGACTTCGACCGCGAATGGTCGCGGATCATGAGCGAACGGCCCGAGGCCGGCGATGGCGAGGACGGCGCGGCGCCGAAGTTCCAGCGCTACTTCATCGAACATGGCCGCTACACCGCGGGCATGTCGGTGACGTACCAGCCCTCGGCCCTGATCGGTACCGCCGACCATCAGGCGCTGGCCCAGGGGTTCGAGATCGGCACCCGTTTCCATTCGGCCCCGGTCGTCCGCCTCGCCGATGCCAAGCCGATGGAGCTGGGGCACACCGTCAAGGCCGACACCCGCTGGCGCCTCTTCGCCTTTGCGCCCGAGGGCGACCCGGCCGCCGAGGGCTCGGCCATCCGCGCGCTCTGCAGCTTCCTCGACAGCGACCCGCGGTCCCCGATCCGCCGCATCACGCCCGAGGGCGCCGATCCCGACGCGGTGATCGACCTGCGCGTGGTGTTCCAGCAGGGCAGCCGCGACCTGCACCTTGATGCTCTGCCGACCTTCCTGCTGCCGCGCAAGGGCAAGCTGGGGCTGGTGGACTATGAAAAGATGTTCTGTGCCGACGCCCGCGCGGGCGACATCTTCGACCTGCGCGGCATCGACCGGGCGCGGGGGGCGCTGGTGATCGTGCGGCCCGACCAGTACGTCGCGCATGTACTGCCGATCGACGCGCACGCGGCGTTGGCGGACTTCTTCGCCGGTGTTTTCCTGCCGCAGGCCGCGCCGCTCGACGCGGCGGCCGGGGTCGCGCTCGCCGGGCGCTAGGCGGCCCCGACCGGGGCGCGGGAGCGGGTCGAGTTCACGGCAACTTGACCCGACGACCACCTTGCGCCCGATCCCTGCGTCAATATGGGTATAGCGTGAACTTATCCACGCCGCTTTGGTTCGAATTGGCCAAAGCGGCGTGCGTTCGGATAGCCATGTCAAGATCGGACGGGCCTCGGCGCGTCTGGAAGGGGAGGCCAATTTGCAACTAGCCACGATGGACATCCACGGTCGCGCCGCCGCGACGCGGCTGTCGCCCACGGGGTGTGCCCGCTGATGGCCGCCCGCAGTCTCCAGGCCTGGAACGACCGCCTCATGCGGGCCACGCAGGCGCTGGCCGTGATCGGCGCACTATGCCTCATCCTGATCGTCGCGGTGGTCACCGCCGGGGTCGTGATGCGCTATGTCTTCGGCACCCCGCTGCTCGGCATCAATGAAATCGTCCAGCTGACCGCCGTGGCGCTGGTGATGGCCTCGCTGCCCTATTGCACGGCGCGGGGCGACCATGTCGCGGTCGATGTCTTCGACACGATGCTCGGCCGCTGGGGCCGCCTGATCGGCGACATCGTCAGCCGCGTCCTGTCGTCCTTCGTCCTCGTCGTGCTGTGCTACCGCGCGGTGCTCAAGGCGCTGGACGCCTGGGAATGGGGCGACGCCACAAACATGCTGCAGATGCCGATCTGGCCGTTCTACGCGATCATCGCGGCGGGCGCCGGGCTCTGCGCGCTGGTCTTCGCGGTCCAGCTTCTGGTGATCCTGGCGCGGGGGGGCGAATGATGGACCCCATCACCATCGGCCTCGTGGGCATCGGGGCGCTCTTCGCCCTGCTGATCCTGCGCACGCCCGTCGCCTTCGCGATGATGATCGTCGGCTTCTTCGGCTACTGGGCGCTCGAGGGGCTGCGCTCCGCCGGCGGTGTCCTGCTGACCGAGAGCTATTCGACCATCGCCAACTACAACCTCATCGTCGTCCCGATGTTCGTCCTGCTGGGCAACATCTCGTCGGTCGCGGGCTTCAGCCGCGGGCTCTACGACGCGGCCTTTGCCTGGGTCGGGGCGTTCCGGGGCGGTCTCGCCTCGGCCTCGGTGCTGGGCTGCGCGATCTTCGCCGCCGTCTCTGGCTCCTCGGTCGCCACCGCCGTCACCCTCGGCAAGGTGGCCCTGCCCGAGATGAAGCGCCTGGGCTACTCGCCCAGCCTCTCCACCGGCTCGATCGCCGCGGGCGGCACGCTGGGCTTCCTGATCCCGCCCAGCACGGGCTTCGTCATCTACGCCATCCTGACCGAGGAAAGCATCGGCCGCCTCTTCATGGCGGGCATCCTGCCGGGCATCCTGCTGACGCTGCTCTTCATGGCCGCGATCTGGGTGATCGCCTACCTCGACCCCAAGGCCGGTCCGCGGGGCGAACCTATGCCGTTCGGCGAACGCTTCCGCATCCTGATGGACGCGGCACCGCTGCTCGGGGTCATCATCCTGTCGATCGGCGGCATCTACCTGGGCGTCTTCACCCCGGTCGAGGCGTCGGGCATCGGCGCGGCGCTGGTCATCCTGCTGGCGCTGGCGCGCCGCCGCCTGACCTGGGACGGCTTCAAGGAGGCGGTGATGAGCACGCTCTCCACCTCGGCCATGCTCTATGCCGTGGTGATCGGGGCCAACGTGCTGAACCCGTTCTTCGCCGTCACCCGCATCCCCGCCCTCCTGGGCGAGGGCCTGGGCGAACTGGGCCTCGGCGCCTATGGTACGCTCTTCGTGATCATCCTGGCCTACCTGGTGCTGGGCATGTTCATGGACGGCCTGTCGATGCTGGTCATCACCGTGCCGATCGTCTTCCCGGTCGTCACCGCGCTTGGCTTTGACCCGATCTGGTTCGGCGTGGTCGCGGTGATCGTGATCGAGATGGGCATGATCACCCCGCCCGTGGGCATGAACGTCTTCGTCGTGCGCGGAGTTGCCGACGGCGTGCCGCTGACCACGGTGTTCCGCGGCGTGATGCCGTTCCTTGTCGCGATGATCGTCGGCCTGCTGTTGATCATCGCCTTCCCCGGGATCGCGCTGCTGCTTCCGAACACGATGTTCGGATGACGCGGCGGGATGTCAAAGCCACTGGACGGGGCTGCGGCCCGGTCCGCCACGACCGACTGAAGAAGGAGGACTTCCTGATGTTCCGGACCAACCTGATCGCCGCAGCCGCGGCCACCCTGATCGCCGCGCCGATGGCCTCGGCCGAAGAGCTCAAGCTGGCTGATTTCCAGCCGCCGAACCACCTCGTGGTCGACTCGACCTACAAGCCGATGCAGGAGGCGATTTCCAGCGCCACCGGCGGCGACGTGTCCGTCACGCTCTACATGGGCGGTGAACTGGGCGCGGGCCCGGTCGAGCAGTACAACCGCGTCGTCGACGGCGTGACCGACATCGCCTTCGGCCTGCCGGGCTACACCGCCGCGAACTTCCCCAAGACGCTGCTGACCGAACTGCCGGGCGTCATCTCGGCCGACACCGGGACCCAGGCGGTGATGGACAACATCGACCAGCTCGCCAAGGAATACCGCCGCGTGCAGCTGGTGGGCCTGTGGAACAACGCGCCCAACCTGCTCTTCACCGCCGACAAGCCGGTGCGCACGCTCGAGGACCTCAAGGGCATGAAGCTGCGCGTGCCGTCGCGCAACGCGGGCCTCGTGGTCGAAGCCTGGGGTGCGACCCCGGTGTCGATGCCCGCGCCCGAGATCTACAACGCCATGCAGACCGGCGTGATCGACGGCGCGATGATCGACGCCACCACGCTCAAGGCGTTCAAGCTGGCCGAGGTGACCAACTACATCACCCAGGGCATGGACAGCACGATCTCGAGCTTCTTCCTGATCATGAACCGCGACAGCTTTGACGGGCTGAGCGCCGATCAGCAGGCCGCCGTCCTCGCCGCCGGCAAGGACGCCGCGCTGAACGGCAACAAGGCATGGCTCGCCGCGGCCGAGACCGCGATGGCCGATTTCGCGGCGACCGAGGGCAAGGAAGTGATCGACCTCTCGGCCGAAGAGGTCGAGAAGTTCAACGCGGCCTCCGCCCCCGTCGTCGCCAAGGTGATCGAAGAGGCCGACGCCCAGGGTCTCGACGCCACCGGCTACGTCGCCGCGCTGAAGGGCGAATAAGCCCCACGCACAAGGTCACGAGCGCCCGTCAGGTCCTGCCTGGCGGGCGTTTTCCGTTTGAGGGCGGGGGTTGCGGGGGGCCGTGGATCCGGGTTCCTGTCAGGGTCCGGAAATAATTCAGCCGGTGCGGGTGGGGACCCCGACACCGGCTTTTAACTAAAGAAATTGCTATGGGCGCCCACTCACAAACGCCACGAAAAGTGATTTATCAAATACACGGTCCACGCATTGCATATGGGATGGATTGGCAGGCGCGGGCCCGTATCGAAACAGTCGCATAGATGCGGCAGCTGCGAAATGCGCGTCATTGCCTGCGTAATATTGCCTATGCCGCGCCGCCTCCGCGATCGTTGCGCGATGCGCCGATTTGTGGAACTCAAGGACAGCGGGTGAGACAGGACTGGCCGGCGACTTAGGGGAATTGGGCCATGCGCGTCTCTCTCGGCTTCTTGCTTGCCATCGGCCTGGCCGGGCTGCAGTTCGTCGCCGTGCTGGCCGTCGTCTTTTCGTCCTACGTGACCTCGGAACGCGCGCTGCTCGACCATGCCCGTGACCTGCTGAGCGACGTCGGCTCCAACACCATCGAGCATTCGCGCGGCTTCCTCAGCCCGGCGCGCGGCGCGGCCGAGCTGTCGGCCCGCCTGGCGCAGGACCGGGTGATCGCCAGCGACGTGCCCGAGCTTCTCGAAAGGCTGCTGTTCCAGCAGCTCCAGATCGCGCCGCAATTCGCGGGTGTTTACCACGGCACCGAGAACGGCGATTTCGTCTATGTCATGCGGACCGATGAACCCGGTCCCTTCCGCACCAAGATCATCCGCAACGACGCGGGCGAGCGCACGGTCGAGCTGATCTGGCGCGACGACGACTACCGCGTGGTCGAACGCCGCATGGACCCCGAGGACACCTACGACCCGCGCACCCGCCCATGGTACCTCCGCGCGCGCGAGAAGCTGACGACGATCTGGACCGACCCCTACATCTTCTTCTCGTCCCAGCGGCCGGGCATCACGCTCGCCTCGCCGGTGTTCGAGGGCGAGGATGCGGTCCGCGGCATCGTCGGCGTGGACATCGAGATCAGCGACATCTCCGACTTTCTCGCCCGGCTGCGCATCGGCTCCACCGGCCGGGCGCTGATCATCCACCGCAACGGCGATGTGATCGCCCACCCCGACCAGGACCTGCTCAAGACGCAGGATGCCGACGGCACCCTGCGCTTCGTCGACATCGAGAACTTCGAGGATCCGATCGCGCGCGCCGCCTTCGGCCACCTGATGGAGGACGGCCAGGTCTCGGTCGCCGAGGAAACGCTGTCGCAGTTCACCTATGGCGGCGAAACCTATGTCTCGGTGGTGATGCCACCGATCGACGACAAGCTCGAATGGATCATCGCCGCCTACGCGCCCGAGAGCGATTTCACCCAGGTCATCAAGCAGAACCGCCTGACCAACATCTGGATCGCCGCCGCGGTCGCCGTCCTGACCGGCCTCGCCGGGCTGGGGCTGGCCAACTACATCTACAAGCCCGTGCGCGCCTTCGCCGTCCGTTCGGCCCTGATTTCCCAGGGAGAGCTCGACCCCGCCGAACCGCTGCCCAAGACCTACCAGGAGCTCGAGAACGCCAACACGACCCTGATGCAGCAGATCGCCGCCCGCCGCGCGACCGAGATCGAGTATGGCCAGACCTTCGCGCTGTCCTCGCGCGGGATGGCCCAGATCGACGCGCAAACCGGCCGGTTCCTGCGGGTGAACGACAAGGTCTCGGGCATCACCGGCCACGCGGCCGACGCGCTGGCCGAGATGTCGTTTTCCGATCTCGCCCACCCGGAAGATCCGCCCTTCCTGATGTTCGACGGCGACCAGGGCGGCGTCCCGCACGAGATCAACCACGAACTGCGAATCCTGCGCCGGGACGGCAGCGCCATCTGGGTCGCCGTCAACGCGATCATGATCTTCAACCAGGAAGGCCGGCCGCTGCATTTCGTGCTGACCATGGACGACGTCACCCAGGCCAAGCAGACCGAGGACCAGATCGCCGAGCTCAGCCGCGAGCTGTCGAACCTGTCGCGGGACAACACGATGGGGCAGGTGGCCGCCGGCCTCGCACACGAGCTGAACCAGCCGCTGACCGCCATCGCCCAGAACGCCGACAGCGCGCTCTTTGCCGTCGACCAACTGGACGGCGCCGATACCGAGCTGCGCGCCACGCTGGAAGAGATCGCCGAGCAGTCGATGCGCGCGGGCGAGATCATCAAGGCCCTGCGCGCCTTCATCCGCCGGGACGAGGGCATCCGCACCGAGTTCGACCTCGCCGAACTGGTCGAGCAGACCAAGCGGCTGGTGATCGCCGAGGCGCGGACCGCCCGCGTCGCGATCACCGCGGAGCTCGGGGCGCTGCCGCAGGTGCACGCCAACCGCCTGCAGATCGCGCAGGTGCTGGTGAACCTGATCCGCAACGCGGTCGAGGCGGTCGGCGACAGCGACCATACCGAACGCCGGGTGCTGATCACCGCGCACCGGCACGAGGGCCAGGTGCTGGTGGTCGTGGCCGACACCGGGCCGGGGGTCGATCCCGCCATCAACCTCTTTGCCGATTTCGAGACGACCAAGCCCAGCGGGATGGGCCTCGGCCTGTCGATCTGCCAGTCCATCGTGCAGGCCAACGGCGGCCGCCTCTGGCACGAAAGCCGCGATCCGCACGGGGCGCGGTTCTGCTTCACCGTGGACATCTCCGAGGTGTAGCCGAAGGGGGTGGTTCGCGCCGGGCGTGCAACCCTGCCACAGTCCCGTCCACCCACATGTTGTGACGCGGCGGGAATTCGCTATGTCGATGACATTGCGGCAGGAAAAGGGCTAATCTTCAGGTCGCACCCTGCAACGGACCCGTGGACCGGCATGACCGATCGCCAGCACTCCGTCTTTGTCGTCGACGACGACCAGGACATCCGCACCTCGCTCACCCGGGCGCTCGGCCAGCGTGGCTACGCGGTCGAGGCCTTCGAGTCCGCGCGCGCCTTCCTCGACGCCTATGACGGCGACCGCGCCGCCTGCCTTGTGCTCGACTACGGCATGCCCGAGATGAACGGGCTGGAACTGCAGGTGGTGCTGAACGACCGCGACTGGCCGCTCGCCGTGATCTTCGTCACCGGCCACGGCGGTGTCCCGGAATCGGTGCAGGCGATGAAGGGCGGCGCGGTCGATTTCCTCGAGAAGCCGTTCCGCCAGTCCGACCTGATCGACCGCATCGACGCCGCGCTCGAGATCGCCGAGGCCCGCCGCGCCGCCGCCGCCTCCCGCCAGGCGGTCCGCGGCCGGTTCTCGCGCCTGACCGACCGCGAGGCCGAGATCGTCGACCACGTGCTCGCCAACCCGGCCGAGGTCTCCAGCAAGGAGATCGCCGGCACCCTCGGCATCAGCCCCCGCACCGTCGACCACCACCGCGCCCGGATCCTCGAAAAGCTCGAGGTCCGCTCGCTGGTCGAACTGGTCCGCCTCGCCGACGCCCTGCAAGGCGACGACGCGGCCGGCGGGTGAGGGGGCGGGCGGCGTGACGAACAGCCGGGTACGCTTGTGTGGCGTCAGGTGCTTCCACGTGAACCGATGAAAGAGAAGTGGCTGGGGTGGTAGGAAGCCTTGCGCCCCGATGGTCTGGCTGGCCTTTTCCGACCGGTCAGCGAACCTGGGGCGGTTTCTGGGGCAATCTGGAGCGCAGGGGATCAGACCCGGTGGGGCTCAGGACGGTGACTGGTGGGTGATCAGATTGAAAGCCGCGCAATGCAATTCTTCAGTAACTCAGCGGTATTGGGTATCATGCCGCTATCTAGGTGCTCTTCAGATTCGCCTTCCCGTCGCTCCGGTTTTACAATGGGGCCATGAATGTCAGACGCTGCGAAAGAGTTAATTGCGCCAGACATCGAATGCTCGAAGAGACGGTTGCGCACCATCTTGACACCGATAAACTTGCTCTTTCCCTTTTTCGAGTAGCCCTGCTCCACTAAGTCCCAAAATCTGCTCGCGGAATAGTAATAGTCTTCCACCTTGGCGCTCAAATCCAACTCAGCGTTTTGCTGCTGGAGTTTCACTGCGGGGATCAAACTCGACGTGCCTGGGACGAAGATGGCGCTCTCAAAAAGTTTCTGAATTTGCACAGGCTTGCTTTCGTTTGCTCTTGGGAAAATGAGTTCGTACTTCTTGCCACCGGCAGTCCAAGAAAGTGCGCCTTTGGAAGGGTCAATTTTTGGAATGCCTGAATGGTAGATCGTCAAGTACTCGTCATTCTTCATCAATGCATCGTCATAGCGAGTCTTGACTTGATGTAGCTTGGTTTTGATTTCGCCAAGTAGGGACGCTTCAAGATGGCCGTTCACATTTCCGCTTATTGCCTGTAGCCTTTCTTCCAGCTCCGCGAAAAGGCTAGCAATGCTCCCCCGTGAAATCTCCGGCGCGCCGGTCGACGGGATGTTTGTGAAAGTTGTTTTGTATGCCATTAGGTCTTCAGCCTATCCGAGCTTAGAACTGGCCAACACTTGGCTCCTGCCTTGATTCTCAAGGTAGTATTCTGGATCGCGCTTAGCTAGCGCCGGTACTCGTTTGGCCTCTTCACCTCCAAGTACGGGGACCAGTCACTTTGCTCCGTGACCCAAGAGACGGGCAGGGAGTTCCTCGGCCTCGTCGCACAGTTGACCGCCGCCGCGTGAACCCGGAGCATCTCGTCATCGGGAACAGGGGCATAAACGGGGCAGAACCGAGAGCGGGTGTCTCGGGGGTGCTAGTTTCGGTTCTTGGAGAAAAGTGACTTCACGAGCAGAGCGAGTGAATGGCTGGGGTGGTAGGATTCGAACCTACGGTACACGGTACCAAAAACCGCTGCCTTACCGCTTGGCTACACCCCAACGTGGGCGGGTGTTTACGCGCTGATCGCGGGTACTGCAAGCCCCCTTCGGCCATTTTTGGCAGAGGAATTTCGCCCCTGCCGACACGTCACCGAAGGCCGCCGGAACGGGGCCGGGATTAGTCGCGAATCTCGTCCGCGCCGACGCCCCAGAGGCCGTCCTTGCGGGTCCAGCCGCGGTAGCTTTCGGCGCGCAGCTGGCACCATTCCGGGCCGCAGTCCCCCAACCGGGCGATGACGCCCTGTTCGAGCCGCGCCACCACCTTGGCGCGCGGGTCGGGGCGCATCAGCAGGTCGACGGAGGCGGCCTGCACCAGCACGGTGCGCGACCCGCTCAGCAGCGAATAATGCACCCAGCCGCCCATGCCGTCCTGGTCGCGGACCTGGCGCCAGTGGCCGAACTCGGCCACGATCTCGAGCGGCATGTCCTGCCGGGTGTAGACCCAGTCGATCCGGTGCGTCAGGCTCGGCCCGCGGCGCACGTTGCTCTCGCGCGCCTTCATCGACACGAAGCGGGGCAGGGGCAGGTGGGTCACCGGCCCGAGGTTGCGGGCGGTGTCGGTGCCGATCGGGCCGGCCTCGGACGCCTCGGCCAGCGCCGCGGTCTCGACCGCGGGGGCGGCGGCGTCCTGCGCAAATCCGTGCGAATGGGTGATGCCGAAGGCGAGGAGACACGCCAATGTGCTGCCGGTCACGGCCCGTATGATCATGATGATCCGCCCGATTGCCTGTTCTTCGGTGCCGGTTCTTGTGCCGGTCGCCTCGTTGATGCACTTTGCCAGCAAACCGCAGGGGTTGGAAGTTTCCGGAGGAGCCGCATGCCATCTGAACGCCTGAGTGTTGTCGTGACGCGACGCCTGCCTGAGCCCGTCGAGGCCCGGATGCGGGAGCTCTTCGATGTCCGGTTCGGCGAGGCCGATCGCCCGATGAGCCGCGATGAGCTGGCCGAGGCGATGCGCACCGCCGACGTGCTGGTGCCGAACCTGCGCGACCGGATCGACAACACGCTGGTGGCGCAGGCCGGGCCGCGGCTGCGGCTGATCGCGAACTACGGCGCGGGGGTCGATCACATCGACATCGCCACCTGCCGCCAGCGCGGCATCCTGGTGTCGAACACGCCGGGCGTGGTCACCGACGACACCGCCGACATGGCCATGGCGCTGATCCTCGCCGTGACCCGGCGAATCCCCGAGGGCCTGTCGCGGATGCAGTCCGAGGACTGGGAAGGCTGGGCGCCCGCCGACCTGAACGGCGGCCGGATCGCGGGCCGTCGGCTCGGCATCCTCGGGATGGGCCGGATCGGCCGGGCGCTGGCGCTGCGGGCCAATGCCTTCGGGATGCAGGTGCATTACCACAACCGTCGCCGCCTGCGGGAAGAGATCGAGCAGGAGCACAAGGCGCGCTACTGGGAAAGCCTCGACCAGATGGTGGCGCGGGTCGACGTGCTGTCGATCAACTGCCCGCACACGCCCTCGACCTTCCACCTGATGAACGCCCGCCGGCTCAAGCTGATGAAACCCGAGGCGGTGATCGTGAACACCTCGCGGGGGGAGGTGATCGACCAGAACGCCCTGACCCGGCAGCTCAAGGCGGGCGAGCTCGCCGGTGCCGGCCTCGACGTCTACGAATTCGGCCAGGTGAACGAGGAACTGCGGCACATGCCCAACGTGGTGATGCTGCCGCACATGGGCTCGGCCACCACCGAGGGCCGGATCGAGATGGGCGAGAAGGTGATCATCAACGTCAAGACCTTCTCGGACGGCCACCGTCCGCCCGACCAGGTCGTGCCGGGCAGCCTGTGAGCCAGTCCGCCACCGCCCATCCGCGGCGGCGCAGCCTGCCGCTGCTCGTCTCGCTGGTGCTGGCCCTGGCCTTCGTCGCGCTGGCCTTCGCGCCCCGGCTGAACCCGCTGGTCGGCCGGGCCGAGGCGTTCCAGCACGACATCGCGGTCGCCTCGGCCGCCACCTACGTCTCGCTTCGCGCGATCAATGCCGCGCTCTCCTTCGCGCAGGAGGTCGAGGTCGGCGGATCGGTTGTCGTCTCGGGCTCGGTGCGGCCGCTGAAGTGGCTGGAACCGGTGGACGACACCGTCGAACGGGTTTCGGGCCTTGTCTTCATGGTCGCGGTCATCACCGGCGTCCTGTCGATGTCCACCGCGCCGATCGCGGCGGCGGGCTGCCTCCTGATCGCGCTGGCCTTCACTGCGCGCTGCACCTGCGACGTCGTTCCCGGCGGCTGGTCGCGCACGCCGATGCCGCTGCGCCGGGCCTTCGATGGTTGCGGCGCCTTCGGTTTCGCGCTCGCCGTCGCCCTGCCGCTGGCCTTCGTGCTGGGCATGTGGGGCGGCGCGTGGCTGACCCAGGACGCCTGGGCCGAGGCCAACGCCACGCTGGCCCGCATCGGTGGCGAGGCCGAGCGCCTGATCGGCGTCGACCGGCCGGACATGGCCGAACGCAACTGGCTCGACACGATCGAGGCCTACCGCGCCGCCGCCGGAACCTTCTGGAACAGCGCGGATGAACTGCTGTCGGCCTCGCTCAGCCTGACGGGGATCTTCCTGCTGCGGATGATCGTGCTGCCGGTGCTGATGCTGCTGGTGGTGCTGCGGGTGTTCTGGCACCTGACGGGCCTGAGGCACTGAGGCCATGCGCCTCTTCATCGCCATCGACCTGCCCGAGGACGTGCGTGACGCCCTCGCGGCGGTGCAGGGTGACCTGACGGTCGGCCGCAAGACCGATCCCGACACCTTCCACCTGACGCTGGCCTTCCTCGGCGACCACGACGAGGCCACGGCCGAAGAGGTCGACCTCGAACTGCAGGGCCTCTCCGCCCCCGCCTTCGACCTGGCCATTGCCGGGATGAACACCTTCGGCGGGGCCGAGCCCGCGGTGCTCTGGGCCGGCGTGGCCGAGGCCGGGCCGGTGACCGACCTGCACAAGGCGGTGCGGCGGCGTGTGCGCGCCGCGGGGATCGAGCTCGACCGCGAACGGTTCCGCCCGCATGTCACGCTGGCGCGGTTCCGGAAACGGATGGACGCGGGCGGGATGGAGGGGCTGCGGCTATTCCTCGCCCGCAACGCCGGGTTCCGATCCGATCCGTTCCGGGTGCACGCCTTCGCGCTCTACCAGAGCGACCTCGGGGGCGACGGCCCGCTGCACACGGAACTTGCCCGCTATCCTCTGACAAGCTGGGAGGTGTAGGGGAGAGGAGGGACGCGCCCGACCCTGGGTGGGCGCAGTGCCAATCAGGTGTCAGCGCCACACTGCCGCGCGCCTGCCGATGCTTCGGCGCGGGACCGCAAAGGTCCGCCCTCCCGGGGGTAGGGGCGCCCGCGGCCGCGCGAAGCGGATCGGGCGGCGCGCCTTCCGACGCCCCCCGTCAGCGGTTCGCGCCCGGCACCCACAGCACGTCGCCCGCGCCGTTCCCGTTCGCCACCCGCGATGCGACGAAGAACCAGTCCGACAGCCGGTTGAGATAGCGCACCGCCTCGGGGTTGCAGCCTTCCTCGGCCATCAGCGCCACCGCCAGCCGCTCGGCCCGGCGCGACACCGTCCGGCAGAGGTGCAGCTGCGCGGCCAGCGCCGTGCCGCCGGGCAGGACGAAACTGCGCAGCGGCGACAGGTTCGCGTTCATCGCGTCGATCTCGCGCTCCAGCCGCTCGACCTGGCTCGCCACCATGCGCAGCGGCGGATACTCGGCCTCGGCGTCCTTCTCCATTCCTGGGCGGCAGAGGTCCGCACCGAGATCGAAGAGGTCGTTCTGGATCGCCGCCAGCATCGCGTCCATCTCGCCCTCGGCATGCAGCCGGGCGAGGCCCACGGTCGCGTTGGTCTCGTCCGAGGTGCCATAGGTCTCGACACGCAGCGAGGGCTTGGGCACCCGGGACCCGTCGCCAAGCGCGGTTTCGCCCTTGTCGCCGGTCCGCGTGTAGATCTTGCTCAGGACCACCATCAGTTGCCACCTCCCCTGATCCAGACGAACAGCACGATCAGGATCACCGCGACGAACTGCGCGGCGATCCGGTACTGCATCACCTTGTTTGATTTCTTGCCGTCGACGCCCCGTGCAAACCCGGCGATTCCCCAGAGCAGGATCGCCGCGACGCACAGGACCGCCAGGGCCACGAGATAGAAGAACGGATCGCTGGTCATCGGGACCTCCGGAATTGCCTTGCCCTTCACCTAGGCGAGAGTGGCGCGAAAGCGAACCGGATATTTCACCGCAGGGCCTAGAATTGCGCGGTGATCGCCTCGACCAGCCGCCCCGGCAGCAGCCGCCCGGCCCACCAGGTCACGTGCGCGGGCAGCGTCACGCGGTAGCGGGCACGCGGCCGCCGCGCCTCCAGCGCATGGATCAGCTTCTGCGTCACCGCCGCGGCGGGCAGCTCGAAGCTGTCCTTGCCCTGCGGGCCGTAGAGACGCGGCACCAGTTCGGTGCGGTACATCTCGGCATGGGCCGAGGCCTCCCAGTCGATGTATTTCTCGAACATCGCCCGGCCCTTGAAGCGGAAATCGCTGGTCACCGGCCCCGGCTGGATCAGCACCACCTCGATCGGCTCCCCGCGCAGCTCCAGCCGCATCACCTTGGTCAGCCCCTCCAGCGCGTGTTTCGTCGCCACGTAGGCCCCGCGCCAGCGCATCGCGCCGTAGCCCAGCACGGACGAGCACTGCACGATCCGCCCGTGCCCCTGCGCCCGCATCACCGGGATCACCCGGCGGGTCAGTTCGTGCCAGCCAAAGAGGTTCGACGCGAAGATCTCCCGCAGCCCCTCGACCGGCACATCCTCCACCGCCCCGGTCAGCCCGTGCCCGCCGTTGTTGAAAAGCGCGTCAAGCCGCCCGCCCGTCGCCGCCAGCACCTCGGCCAGCCCCGTGGCGATGCTCTCCATGTCGCCGTGATCGATCCGCGGGCTTTCGAACCCCTCGTCCCGCAGCCGCGCGCAATCCGCCTCGCGCCGGCATGCCGCAAAGACGCGCCAGCCCCGCGCGCGCAGCGTCCGCGCGGCATCGAGGCCGATGCCGCTGGAACAGCCGGTGATCAGGATGCTGCGTTCGCCCATGAAAGAACCCTGCCCGTTGATCCGGGCAGGGCTATCGCATGGCACTCCGTGCGGCAATGCCGCCGGTTACTGCACCGGCGCAAGCAGCGAGGCCGCCATCCAGCCAATGCGGCCGCTTTCCTCGGTGCGCAGCTTGACCCAGCCGTTGCCGCCGTCGCGCAGCACCTCGACGGTTTCGCCTTCGACCAGCTGCGCCAGCACGCCGTAGGTGATGCCCGGCCCGTTGCGCATGTTCACGCGGGTGCCGGTGACCCGGCGCATGTCGCGCGGATCGGCGGCGGCGGGCGCGGCGGTTGCCGGCGCCTCGGTCGGGGGCGTCATCACCGGCACGTCGCCCGCGTCCAGCGCGATGACCCGCAGCGTGCCCTCACCGATGTTGCGCCCGGCCGATGCCGCTTTCGGGGCCGTCGCGGTGCGCGGGGCGGTCACGGCGACGGGCGGTGTGCTCCCGGCCGAGGCCTGGATCACCTGCGCCCCGCCGGTCGCGGCAGAGGTGGCGGCAAAGTTCAGCCCGTCGATCGACGGCGCGGTGGCCGCGCGGCTCACCTCCTCGACCGGCGGCGACGCGGGCACGGCCGCCTCGGCGGCACCCGCGGATTGAGTCGCTTGCTGGGATGGGGGACGAAGTCGGCACCGCCGCTCATCTCGTAGAACACGGCGAACATGAATAACAAACAGACCGTAATAAAGCGCATGACCGTTCCCTCCGTTGGCAGCCAAGGGGCAACGCTTGAAAATGATTTGGTGTTCCGAGCTTAGCGCGATTCTTGACCGTGCGGCAGTCAGGAAATCCACCAGAACCCCTTTGTTTCCTTGTCGGCGACGTCGCCCCAAGTTATCACAGCATCTATGAGTGACACGACCGACGACCCCAATATCGGCCAACCCGTCAGCGCCGAACCCCTCCGCCGTGCGATCGGCGAGCGCTACCTGACCTATGCGCTCTCGACGATCATGCACCGGGCGCTGCCCGATGCCCGCGACGGGCTGAAACCGGTCCACCGGCGCATCCTCTACGCGATGCGCGAACTGCGGCTCGCCTCGAACGGTCGGTTCCGGAAATCGTCCAAGATCTCGGGCGACGTGATGGGCAACTACCACCCGCACGGCGACCAGGCGATCTACGACGCGATGGCCCGCCTCGCGCAGGATTTCAACGTCCGCTACCCGCTGGTCGACGGCCAGGGCAACTTCGGCAATATCGATGGCGATAACCCGGCCGCCTCGCGCTACACCGAGGCGCGCCTGACCGCGATCGCCGAATCGCTGATGGACGGCCTGGCCGAGAACGCCGTCGACTTCCGCGACAACTACGACGGCACCCTGACCGAACCGGTCGTGCTGCCCGCCACCTATCCCAACCTGCTGGCCAACGGGTCCTCGGGCATCGCGGTCGGCATGGCCACGAACATCCCGCCGCACAACATCGCCGAGCTCTGCGAGGCCTGCCTGCATCTCATCAAGACGCCGGACGCCCGCGACGACACGCTGCTGAACTACATCCCCGGCCCCGATTTCCCGACCGGCGGCGTCATCGTCGAACCGCGCGACGCCATCGCCGAGGCCTATCGCACCGGCCGCGGCTCGATCCGCCTGCGCGCCAAGTGGGAGGTCGAGGACCTCGGCCGCGGCACCTGGCAGATCGTGGTCACCGAGATCCCCTACCAGGTCCAGAAGTCCAAGCTGATCGAACGCATCGCGGACCTGATCCAGACCAAGAAGATCCCGATCCTCGCCGACATCCGCGACGAGAGCGCCGACGACATCCGCATGGTGCTGGAGCCCAAGTCGCGCACGGTCGATCCCGAGATGCTGATGGGGATGCTGTTCCGCAACTCCGACCTCGAGATCCGGTTCGCGATGAACATGAACGTGCTGATCGACGGCGTCACGCCCAACGTCTGCTCGCTCAAGGAGGTGCTGCGCGCTTTCCTCGACTTCCGGCGCGAGGTCCTGATCCGCCGCTCGCGGCACCGGATGGCCAAGATCGACAACCGCCTCGAGGTGCTGCAGGGCCTGATCACGGCCTTCCTGAACCTCGACCGGGTGATCGACATCATCCGCTACGACGACGACCCCAAGGCCGCCCTGATGTACGAGGACTGGTCGACCGCGCACCAGGCCTCGATTCCGCGCGCCATGGACGAAACGCAGTACCGCTCGCCGCTCGCCGGCGTCGATGTCGGCACCCTGGCGCTGATCGCCGACGAAGAGGCCACGGCCAGCGGCGTGCTGGCCGAAAGCGACGACGGCACCCGCTCGATCCCGCACAGCTTCGCCGGCCGCGAGAACGGCCTGTCGGACGTGCAGGCCGAGGCGATCCTCAACATGCGCCTGCGCAGCTTGCGCCGGCTCGAGGAAGAGGCCTTGGTCAAGGAACGCGACGCGCTGCTGATCGAACGGGCCGAGCTCGAGGACCTGCTCGAGAACGAGGGCGTCCAGTGGGCCCGCATCTCGGACCAGCTCAAGGACGCCCGCAAGGCCTTTGGCCGCGACTACGACGGCGGCGCCCGCCGCACCGTCTTTGCCGAGGCGGGCGAGGTCGAGGACGTGCCGCTCGAGGCGATGATCGAACGCGAACCGATCACCGTCGTCTGTTCCAGGATGGGCTGGGTCCGCGCCATGAAGGGGCACATCGACCTCGGCACCGAGCTCAAGTTCAAGGACGGGGACGAGGGCCGCTTCGTCATCCACGCCCAGACCACCGACAAGATCCTGGTCTTCGGCTCGAACGGGCGGTTCTACACCATTCCGGCCTCGAACCTGCCCGGCGGGCGCGGCATGGGCGAACCCCTGCGCCTGATGGTCGACTTGCCGAACGAGGCCGAGATCGTGACGCTTCTCGTGCACCAGCCGGGCCGCAAGCTGATCGTCGCCTCCTCGGCCGGCGACGGCTTCCTCGTCCCCGAGGACGAGGTGCTGGCCCAGACCCGGTCGGGCAAGCAGGTGCTGAACGTCAAGGACGGCGTCCGCGCGCTGCTGTGCAAGCCGGTCGCGGGCGACGCCGTCGCCTGCGTGGGCGAGAACCGCAAGGTGCTGGTCTTCCCGCTGGACGAACTGCCCGAGATGACGCGCGGCAAGGGCGTGCGGCTGCAGAAGTACAAGGATGGCGGCTTGTCCGACCTGACCACCTTCACGCTGGCCGAGGGGCTGAGCTGGAAGGATCCCGCGGGCCGCACCCGGACGGAAACCGAGCTCGAAGAATGGCAGGGCAAGCGTGCCGCCTCCGGCCGGATGGCCCCGCGCGGCTTCCCGCGCGACAACCGCTTCACCTGACGCACCGGCGGGGCCCGAACCGGCCCCGCTGCTTCATCTTGCCGGGAAAACTCCCGCCGGAGGCATCGCCCCGCGTCAGCGGGGCGACTAAGCGCCCGTTATCGCGCCTCCGCCTCCAGCCAGACGCCGCCCTCGGGCCTCAGCGTCAGGATCATCACCGGCGCGGGGTCCCGCCCGGCCACCCGCCGGAACCGGAACCGCGCCAGCAGCGTGGCCAGGATGATCACCGCCTCCTGCACCGCGAAACTTGCCCCGATGCAGATCCGCGGCCCGTCGCCGAAGGGCAGGTAGGCATAGCGGTCGATGGCCTTGGGGTCGGCGAAGCGGTCCGGCCGGAACGCGTCCGGGTCTTCCCAGAGCAGCCGGTTGCGGTGCAGGGCATAGATCGGGATCATCACCGTGTCGCCCGCCCGGATCTCGCGCCCGCCGAGCGTGTCGGCCTCGCGCGCGGTGCGCGACACCAGCGCGGCCGGCGGGTAGAGGCGCAGCGCCTCGTCGACGATCCGGCGGATGGCGGGCAGGGCGGCGACATCCTCGGCGGTGGCGGCACGGTCGCCCAGAACGGCGCGGGCCTCGGCGGCGGCGGCCTCCTGCACCGCCGGGTCGAAGGCGCAGAGGTAGAGCGACCAGGACAGCGTCAGCGCCGTCGTCTCGTGCCCCGCCACGATGAAGGTCAGCAGGTTGTCCCGCAGCTCCCCGGTGTTCATCCGGCGCTTGGTCTCTGGATCCTCGCCCGCCAGCAGCAGGTCCAGCAGGTCGGGCACCCCCTCGGCGCCGCGCTTGCGCCGGGCCTCGATCGCGTGGTCCGCCACCCGCTTCATGTCGCGCAGGGCATGGCCCGACATCACCCGGCTGGGCCGCGGCACCCAGTCCGGCAATCCCAGCATGTCGAGGACCGACAGCCGCCCGGCCTCGGCCACGTAGGCGTCGATCGCGCCGTGCACGGCGTCCCGGTCGAACCCCTCGTCGCCGGAAAACGTCACGTCCGAGATCACGTCGAAGGTCGCGCGCACCATCTCGTCGAACATGTTGACCGCGCGCGGTCCCGCGGCGGCGATCCGGTCGGCGCTCGCCTCGGCCGCGCGGGTCATGAACGGGCCCAGGTTGGCGATGTTGCGGTGGCTGAAGGCGGGCGCGGCGGTGCGTCGCTGCCAGCGCCAGTGCGCGCCCTCCGCGATAAAGATGCTCTCGCCGATTGCGGGCTTCAGCAGGTTCTTGGTGACCACCGATTTCGGGTAGGCGTCGAGCCGCTCCAGCAGCATCCGCCGGATCGCGGCCGGGTCCATCACCATGTGCCAGCGTACGCCCATCCGGCCCGACACCATCGGCTGCGTGGTCGCGATCTCGGGGATGATGCCCAGCACGTTGCGCCGGGCCGCGCGCAGGCTGCCGAAGAACCCCAGCGGGGCGGTGACCAGCGGCACCCGCACCGGCAGCGGGCCGTCCCCGGCCCTGGGGGTCATCTGGCGGTCCTGCAGCGTCACGGCATCCTCCCTCTGCTACTGGCAATATAGCCACGCCGGCGCGCCGGGCCAGTCCGCGGCGTTGCGCCGGGGCAGGGGCTGGGCTATCGGGGGGACGAGCCACCGGAGGGAGCCCCGACCTTGCGCAGACTGATCCTCGCGTCTTTGATGGCGCTCGCCGCCTGCACCAATGCCAACGACCTCGACGAACCGACGGCGGATCTCGGCAACTTCCTTCTCGGGCACAACGTCGTGATCGCGTCCAAGGCCCAGAAGGGCCCGCTGTCGCGCGACGCCTCGGCCGAAGAGATGTCGACCGCGATCAAGGCGGCGATCGACGACCGCTTCCTGCGTTACGACGGCGACCACTACTACCACCTTGGCGTCAGCGTCGAGGGCTACAACATCGCGCTGCCCGGCGTGCCCCTGGTGGCGGCGCCGAAATCGGTGCTGATCCTGAACCTGACGGTCTGGGACGACGCGCAGCAGGTCAAGCTGACGCCGGAACCGGTCAAGCTGACGGTGTTCGAAAGCTTCTCGGGCGACACGATCATCGGCTCGGGCCTGACCAAGTCCAAGGAAGAGCAGCTCGCCAACCTCGCCGCCAACACGGCCAAGCAGATCGAGCAGTTCCTCGAACAGAACCGCGAATGGTTCGGCCCGCTGCCGGCGCCGACCTCGGCCAAGGGGCGCGCCATGGGAATCGTGGCCAAGCCCGGCCTGCGCGATGCCACGGCCCCGGCCGCGCCGGCCGCCGCCGCCCCCGTGACGGCGCCGTCCTCGGTGCACGCCCCGGTCGCCGCGCCCGCGCCGCCGAGCACGACCGAGGTGACCCCGCCGCCCGCCGCCACCGGCGGCGGACTGGTCCCCATCACCTCGGGTCTCTGACCCCCCGCCGCGCCCCGCAGGCGCTTGATTTTCCCGCCGCAAGCCAATACATGGCGCGCGGAGACGAAACGGGCCCGGCCAGAGACCTGGCGACGCCCCCCAACGACGAGGCGCCCTAGCCAATGGCAAAGGAAAAGTTTGAGCGGTCCAAACCGCACTGCAACATCGGCACGATCGGTCACGTTGACCACGGCAAGACGACGCTGACGGCGGCGATCACGAAGTACTTCGGCGAGTTCAAGGCCTACGACCAGATCGACGGCGCGCCGGAAGAGAAAGCCCGCGGCATCACGATCTCGACCGCGCACGTCGAGTACGAGACCGAGAACCGTCACTACGCGCACGTCGACTGCCCCGGCCACGCCGACTACGTGAAGAACATGATCACCGGCGCGGCGCAGATGGACGGCGCGATCCTGGTGGTGAACGCGGCTGACGGCCCGATGCCGCAGACCCGCGAGCACATCCTGCTGGGCCGCCAGGTGGGCATCCCCGCCATGGTCGTGTTCATGAACAAGGTCGACCAGGTCGACGACGAGGAGCTGCTCGAGCTCGTCGAGATGGAAGTGCGCGAACTGCTGAGCGCCTACGACTTCCCGGGCGACGACATCCCGGTCATCGCCGGTTCGGCCCTGGCCGCGCTGGAAGGCCGTGACCCGGAAATCGGCGAGACCAAGATCCGCGAACTGATGGCGGCCGTGGACGAGTACATCCCGCAGCCGGCACGTGCGGTCGACCAGCCGTTCCTGATGCCGATCGAAGACGTGTTCTCGATCTCGGGCCGCGGCACGGTTGTGACCGGCCGTGTCGAGCGTGGCGTCGTGAACGTCGGCGACGAACTGGAAATCGTCGGCATCAAGGCGACGCAGAAGACGACCTGCACGGGCGTCGAGATGTTCCGCAAGCTGCTGGACCGCGGCGAAGCGGGCGACAACATCGGCGCGCTGCTGCGCGGCATCGACCGTGAAGCGGTCGAGCGCGGCCAGGTGCTCTGCAAGCCGGGTTCGGTGAAGCCGCACACGAAGTTCGAGGCCGAGGCCTACATCCTGACCAAGGACGAAGGCGGCCGTCACACCCCGTTCTTCGCGAACTACCGTCCGCAGTTCTACTTCCGGACCACCGACGTGACCGGGACCGTGACCCTGCCGGAAGGCACCGAGATGGTGATGCCCGGCGACAACCTGAAGTTCTCGGTCGAGCTGATCGCCCCGATCGCGATGGAAGAGAAGCTCCGCTTCGCCATCCGTGAAGGCGGCCGCACCGTCGGCTCCGGCGTCGTCTCGAAAATCATCGAGTAAGGCGCGGCGCGGTCCTCGACCGCTCCACGGTGACACGATCGCAGGGTGGGGGCGACCCCCGCCCGGCACCCCGAACCCGAAAGCGCCGCGGTCCCACACCGCGGCGCTTTCTCATTGCCGCGGCACGATTTTCCCTTGGCCCGCCGGCGCGGTGGCCCATATCTTCCGGCCATGACCGGCTGCATCCGCTTTTCCTTCGCCCTCGACGGCCCCGAGGCCGGGCGCGACCTGACCGAGCCCCGCGCGGTCGAGGTCCTGCGCGAGGCCACGCTCGGCTGGGTCCACCTCGACGCCGACCACCCCGACAGCCCCGACTGGATCGCCCGCAACCTGTCCTACCTCGACCCCGCCGCGCGCGAGGCGCTGACCATGACCGCCACCCGGGCGCGTGCCACCCGGATCGGCGACGGGGTCCTGGTCATCCTGCGCGGCGTGAACACCAACGAGGGCCGCGATCCCGAGGACATGGTCTCGGTCCGGGTCTGGGCCGACGCGCAGCGCATCGTCACCCTCTCGCGCCAGAAGGTCCGCGCGATCGGAGAGATCGCCGCCGCCATCCGCGAGGGGCGCGGCCCCTCCGACGCGGGCGGGTTCCTGGTCGCGCTGGCCCGCCATCTGAACGCCGGGCTGGAGCCGCTGGTCGCCGCGCTCGACACCGAGACCGACGCGCTCGAGCTCGAGGTCATCGGCAACCCGGACCGCGCGATGCGGCAGCGGATCGTGGCGATGCGCCTACAGGTGATCGAGCTCTACCGCCACTCCGCCCCGCAGGTCGCCGCGCTGCGCGACCTCGAGGCCTCGGGCGTGCCGATCCTGTCCGAGGCCGACCTGCGTCACGTCTCCGAGATCAGGCAGAGCCTCACCCGCCAGACCGAGAACCTCGTCGAGGTCCGCGAAAGCCTCGCCGTCCTGCGCGAAGAACTGTCGAGCCACGTGTCCGACCGGCTGAACCGGCACATGTATGTGCTGTCGATTCTCTCTGCCGTGTTCCTTCCCCTCGGCTTTCTCACAGGCCTCTTCGGGATCAACCTCGCGGGGATGCCGGGGGCCGACGATCCCTTTGCCTTCTGGGTCTTCACCGGCCTTCTGGGGGTGGTCTTTGCCCTGCAGGTGCTGGTCGTGCGCTGGATGCGCTGGATGTGACGCGGGAAAACCTGCGCGGGGGCGGACTGACCCCTTGATCTTGCCGAGCCAAACCAATATCGGGTTGCAACGGCCTAGGGGTATAGCTCAGTTGGTAGAGCATCGGTCTCCAAAACCGAGGGTCGCGGGTTCGAGTCCTGCTGCCCCTGCCAGTCCTCCACACATCGACGACTGACGACGGGCCGGGCGCTGCGCGCGCCGGCTGTCGGCGTTTGCCCTCTCTCGGTTGCCCTTCGGCGTGAAGCGGCCGGTCACCGGCCCCGCCAGCACGGTGCCCCGTTCCCGGATGTCCCGCGCGCGCCGCCTACCGCAGCCGCGCCAGCAGGCCCCGCGACGGCTGGCCGGTCACCGGCATCCCGTTCGCCCGTTCATAGGCCGCGATGGCGGCCTCGGTCTTCTTGCCCAGCACCCCGTCCGGCGTGCCCGTGTCGTAACCCGCGGCGGTCAGGCCCGCCTGCAGCTGGCGCCGCTCATCGATGGTCAGGCCGTACTGGTCGGGCGGGAAGTTGGTCGACAGCTCCGGGCCGCCGCCGATCCGGTCCGACAGGTGCCCGGCGGCGATCGCGTATTTCTCGGCGTTGTTGTAGCGCAGGAAAACGCGGAAGTTCGGCAGGATCAGGAAGGCGGGACCGGCCGCGCCCGCGGGCTGGATCAGCCGCGCCTGAGCGCCGCCCGCCAGGCGCCCGCCATCGGTGCGCTGCACGCCCGCGGCCCCCCAGTCCGACAGCGACCGCGTGGCCCCGACCGCCGCGCCGCCCGCGGGCAGGCGCACCTCGTGGCCCCAGGGCTCGCCCCGCCGCCAGCCGCTGCGCGACAGGTAGGCCGCGGCCGAGGCCAGGCCGTCGGTCGGGTCGTCGCCCCAGATGTCGCGGCGCCCGTCGCCGCGGAAATCCACCGCGTAGGCATCGAAGGTCGTCGGGATGAACTGGGTGTGCCCCATGGCGCCGGCCCAGGACCCGGTCATCCGGTCGGCGCTGACGTCGCCCCGCTGCAGGACCTTCAGCGCCGCCATCAGCTGTTTCTCGAAGAAGTCGCCGCGCCGCCCGTCATAGGCCAGCGTCGAGGTGGCCGAGATCACCGGGATGTCGCCGCGCCGCGTGCCATAGTTGCTCTCCATCCCCCAGATCGCCGCGACGACCTCGGCCGGAACACCATAGCGGCCCTCGACCTCGGACAGCAGCGCCCGGTGGCGGGACAGCGCCGCGCGGCCGTCGCGCACCTTGGTCGGGTTCGAGGTGATGGCAAGGTAATCCTCGAGCGAGCGCTGCACCTCGGTCTGGTTGCGGTCACGCTCGACCACGCCGGGCAGGTAGCCCGCGCCGCGGAACGCCTCGTTCAGCGTCGATTGCGAGATGCCGCGCGCCCCGGCCCGCTGGCGGAAGGCCGCGACCCACTGGTCATAGCCGGGGTTCGGCACCGGGCGCATCACCACCACGGCGCCGCCGGTCGTTCCGCCGCCGCCGCCGCCCGCCACGCAGCCCGCCAGCGCCAGTGCCGCGCCGCCCATCATGAATGCCCGTCGTGTTGCCCGCATCTGCCCGCTCCCTGCCGGTCTGGTTTTGCGCAGTCTCCGAAAGGGCAGGGTGCAATTCAACCCCCGCGTGGGCGGTTTCGGCCACCGTCGGCGGAAACCCGTGGCGCGGTCCGGGCCTTCGGGACCGAAACGGCCCCGCCCGCCTGCATGCGCCCCGCCGCGCTTTCGGTCCTGCGTCGTCCCGTCAGTCTTGAATTCGTCCGCCGCTCCGCGTATGTGCCCCTGAACCGCGTGCGGTGATGTCGGTGGAAATACCGACGTGATACCGACGCAATACCGACGTGATACCGACCCGGAAAATCGACACATGGCCAACCCCGTCCAGTTCATCAACCAGACCCGCGCCGAGATCGCCAAGGTGGTCTGGCCGACGCGCCGCGAAGTGATGCTGACCACCGTCATGGTGTTCATCATGGCCTCGCTCACCGCGGTCTTCTTCTTCCTGGTCGATCTGCTGATCCGCACGGGGCTGCAGGGCATCCTGGGGATGTTCAGCTGAGGGCTTGAATTCCGCCCCTTCGGCGGGTAAACGCCCCTCTACTTCCCAAGTCATGGCGTGCGGCGAGTTGAGTTGCACGCCGATTTTTATTGGGGCGGGCGGTTAACCCGCCGCGATGACACGAAATTCCCGGCCCCGGGCCGGTGCGCAAGGAACGGCTGAGACATGGCGAAACGGTGGTATTCGGTAAGCGTTCTCTCGAATTTCGAGAAGAAGGTCGCCGAGCAGATCCGGCAATCCGCCGCGGACGAGGGGCTTGAAGAGCAGATCGACGAGGTCCTCGTTCCGACCGAGGAAGTGATCGAGGTCCGCCGCGGCAAGAAGGTCACGACCGAGCGCCGCTTCATGCCCGGCTACGTGCTGGTGCACATGGAGATGTCGGACGAGGGCTACCACCTGATCAACTCGATCAACCGCGTCACCGGTTTCCTCGGCCCGCAAGGCCGCCCCATGCCGATGCGCGACGCCGAGGTGAATCAGATCCTCAACCGCGTCCAGGAAGGCGAAGAGGCTCCGCGCACGCTGATCTCCTTCGAGGTTGGCGAGAAGGTGAAGGTCAACGACGGCCCGTTCGAGGACTTCGACGGCATGGTCGAGGAAGTCGACGACGACAACCAGCGCCTCAAGGTCATGGTGTCGATCTTCGGCCGCGAGACCCCGGTCGAGCTCGAATTCACCCAGGTTTCCAAGCAGGGCTGACCGGTCCGCGCGGCTCAGCCGCGCGCGTCCGTTTCCGGTGATCCCGCCGCCCGCGCCCTGCGCCTGAGCGGCCGGATCACCCGCATGTCGACCAGCGCGGTCCCGGTGGCCAGCAGCGTCGCAATGCACAGGATCCACTTAGATATCGGGCCCATGGCGCCCTCGATCTGCACCGCGTGCACCACGGTCGCGACCACCGCGACCAGCGCCAGCGCGTTGTGCCAAATGCGCCACCGCCCGGAGGCCATGCGTCGCCGCAGCAGCACCAGCAGCGCGGTCTGCAGGATCGCCCACATCGCCGTCACCCCGTAGACCGAGAACGGCGTGGGTGAGACCAAGAGCAACGCGTCCAGCGTGTCGGGCGGGCTGGTGAGGTAGAGCCCGCCGACATGCACCGCGACGCAGACGACGATCGCCGCACCGATCCTGCGGTGCCAGCGCCGGGCGGTCACCGGCGTGGGCCCGGGCAGGTAGCCCGCGGCCAGCAGCGGCTGGACCAGCAGGAGCGACAGGCAGAGGATCCCTGCAAATCCGCCCGCGATGTAGGCCGCGCCGCGCCAGGCGAGCAGCGGGCTGGCGGCGGCGATCGCGACCGGGCCAAGCGCGACCAGCCCCAGGGCCGACCACGCGAGCGCCGTGCGCAGGCCGGGGCGATTGGTCAAGGGATCAGGCCGGGGCGAGGACGAAGTCCGCATTCACCGAGGTGTCGGATGCGCTCGGCATCACCGGGCGCAGGAACACCGTCTTGAAGGCACCGTCGTCATAGGCGAGGTGCGCATGCGGCTGGCCGAAGTTCGGCACGATCTGTTCGGTCTCCAGCCGGAAGCTGCCGTCGGCGCCGGTCAGGACGCTGCCGTGGTTGCGGGGCTCGCGCTCGCCGCCAAGCGTGGTGGCGGCCCAGATCTGGATGCGCGCGCCACGGATCGGCGCGCCGTCGCCCGCGCGGCGCACCGTGCCGGTGACCCAGAAGCCCGAGCCGAGGCGCTCGACCATCGGCGCACCGGGCCTGTAGTTGTTGGCGCCGCCCCGCATCGATTGCGTCGGCGGCAACCCGGCGGCCCGCGCGGCCGAGACCAGTCCCGTTGGCAGCGCCAGCGCGGCGGCGGCAAGGCCGGAGGAGACGAGAAGGGAGCGACGGTTGTAGAACGGGGTCTGCATGATGGTGCCTCCGGACGGACTGGGGTGACGGTCAGGGGAGAGGGGTGGTTGACCCAAGGGTAGAGCGGACTGCCCCACCCGAGAAGCGCCGGGCCCGACACGTTCCCGTGAGCCTCGCGGTGCAGGGCTGGGGAGAGGGGGTTGCCAAGCGGGGCAGGGCGATGTATTGCGCCCGCCTGTCGTCCTCATGGGCGACTCCGCCCGTGGAAGGCGAGGTCAGCGCGCTGGCCGGACCGCACCACGCCACATCAACGCCCCGGCGTCGCGTCGCGGGGGAGATGGACAAGGAGAGGCCTCATGGCCAAGAAACTGATTGGCAGCCTCAAGCTGCAAGTGCCTGCCGGGCAGGCAAACCCGTCGCCGCCGGTCGGCCCCGCACTGGGTCAGCGCGGCATCAACATCATGGAATTCTGCAAGGCGTTCAACGCCAAGACGCAGGACATGGAGCCTGGTGCGCCGTGCCCGACCGTGATTTCCTACTACCAGGACAAGTCCTTCACGATGGAAATCAAGACGCCCCCCGCGTCTTATTACCTGAAGAAGGCCGCCAAGCTGAAATCGGGCTCTTCGACTCCCGGTCGCGCCACCGCCGGCTCCGTGACTGCCGCGCAGGTGAAAGAGATCGCCGAAGCGAAGATGAAGGATCTGAACGCGAACTCCGTCGAGGCCGCGATGCAGATCATCCTGGGCTCCGCCCGCTCCATGGGCATCGAGGTGAAGTAAGATGGCGAAACTCGGAAAACGCACCCGCGCCGCCCGCGAAGCCTTTGCCGGCAAGGAAGATCTGTCGGTCGAAGACGCGATCGCGCTGATCAAGGCAAACGCCAACGCGAAATTCGACGAAACCGTCGAGATCTCGATGAACCTGGGCGTCGACCCGCGCCACGCCGACCAGATGGTCCGCGGCGTTGTCGGCCTGCCGAACGGCACCGGCAAGACCGTGCGCGTCGCCGTCTTTGCCCGTGGCGCCAAGGCTGACGAAGCCAAGGAAGCCGGTGCGGACATCGTCGGCGCCGAAGACCTGATGGAAACCATCCAGGGCGGCACCATCGATTTCGACCGCTGCATCGCCACGCCGGACATGATGGCCATCGTCGGCCGTCTCGGCAAGGTGCTGGGCCCGCGTAACCTGATGCCGAACCCGCGTGTCGGCACGGTGACCATGGACGTCGCCCAGGCCGTCAAGGACGCCAAGGGTGGCCAGGTCCAGTTCAAGGCCGAGAAGGCGGGCGTCGTGCACGCCGGTGTCGGTAAGGCCTCGTTCGACTCCGCCAAGCTGGCCGAGAACGTCCGCGCCTTCGTGGACGCCGTCTCCAAGGCGAAGCCGTCGGGCGCCAAGGGCACCTACATGAAGAAAGTCTCGCTCAGCTCGACCATGGGCCCGGGCGTGTCGGTGAACGTGGAAAGCGCGACCGGCAACTGATCGCACGATCGGTACGAGGGACAGAAGGGGCGGGCCGCAAGGTCCGCCCTTTTGCTTTGCGCGGGTGGGGCGGGTCAGGCCCCGCCGGTGCGGCCGGCGAGGGTTGCGAAGATGTCGGGCAGGGTGCGCGGCGGGTGGCGCGCGGCGCCCAGGCTTGCGGCGACCGGCTCGCCTTCGACGGCCCCCGCGGCGACGCGGGCCAGCGCAAAGGTCGGCACCCGGGCGATCCCCTGGAGCACCTCGCGCACCAGCGCCTGCACGGCGAGGTAGTCGATGTGGCTCCCGAGGACCCCGGCGCCCGCCGCCTCTCCGCCCTCCGCATTGGTGCGGCACGCCTCGGCATCGGTCGAGACGAAGGACCGGCAGATCGTGGGGCGGGCGTCGTAGGCGCGGCAGGCGCGGGTGTCGGGGTCGAGCGCGGGACAGGCCGAGGGGTGCCAGCCGCGACCGTCCGGCGTTCCGGCAAGTGGCTCAAGGGCGGCGTGCAGGCGGCGCGCCTCGACCTCGGTCACCGTGCCGCCGTCGCCACCGGCCAGGATGCAGCAGAAGGCGCAGCCGCGCGCGCAGGCCGCTTCGGTCACCACCGGCGGCGGTGCCTGAAGCAGCGTATCCCGCGCCACGTCGGCAAGCCGCAGCGCCGCGCGGCCCGTGGCCATGTCGGCGATCACCTGGGCCGCCGGCATGCCCTGCCGGATCGCGGTGTCTAGGTAGGCCAGCAGCATCCGGCGCGCGCGTTCGGTCGTGGCGCGGCCCGGACCGCGCGGCCTTGCCTTGGCGGCGCGGGCGCGCAGCGCGCCCAGATCGGGGGGCGGCCGGATGCCGGGCGGAGGGACTTGCCTGCGGGTGCCATCGGGTGCCTCGTCGGTTACGGGCCGAGCTTATTGAGGCGGCGCGGCCTTTCACAAGGGGGGCAGGGCGGGTGACGCGACGGGGCGCTTGCGTCGACAGTTCCAATTCCCGTCGGAACATGATAGACTTACTGTCATTCGCCGGTGCCCGAACCGCGGGCCGTCCCGGCGCGATCCAGTCGGGGCGCGAAAATTTCGCGGCCCCCTCTTCACATTCCATTCGAAACCCGTTAACAGCCTCCTTTGTCCGGTCGGTTGCGCGTGCGCAGCCGCCGGTCGATTCGTCCGAGACGGTGGGTGACCGGGATATGCCGGTCATAATTCCTGCCCGAGACGGGAAATGACATAGGTTTCTTCGGACCTGGCCTCTCGCCTTGTCCGGGGGATGTGCAGGACCCGTAAAGGACTTGATTGTCGTGGCGCAAGCCGCGGCGAAACGAGCCGGAGGGTCACACCTCCCCAACTGGAGTGAAACTGTGGATAGAGCCCAGAAAGAGAAAGTGGTCGAGGAACTCGGCCAGATCTTCGAAAGCTCTGGCGTCGTTGTAGTTGCACACTACACCGGCCTCACGGTTGCCGAGATGCAGACTCTGCGCGCCAAAGCCCGTGAGGCAGGTTCGTTGGTCCGCGTCGCCAAGAACAGGCTCGCCAAGATCGCCCTTCAGGGTAAACCCTGCGAAAGCATCAGTGACCTGATGTCGGGCATGACGGTTCTCACCTATTCCGAAGACCCCGTGGCAGCAGCCAAGGTGGTCGAGGACTTCGCCAAGGACAACAAGAAGTTTGAAATCCTTGGTGGGGCCATGGGCGAGACCGCTCTGGACCGGGCCGGTGTCGAGGCCGTGTCGAAAATGCCGTCGCGCGAGGAGCTCATCGCTTCCATCGTCGGCTGCATCGGCGCGCCCGCTTCGAACATCGCCGGTGCGATCGGCGCACCTGCTTCCAACATCGCTTCCATCCTGTCCACGATCGAGGACAAGGCGGCGGCGTAAGGCAATCGCGAGACGGTCTAGGGTTGCAACCCCTGACGTTAGAACACATCTAGATACGGAAAGAGCTGAAAATGGCTGATCTGAAGAAACTGGCTGAAGAGATCGTTGGTCTGACGCTTCTCGAAGCACAAGAACTGAAAACCATCCTGAAAGACGAGTACGGCATCGAGCCCGCAGCTGGCGGCGCAGTGATGATGGCCGGCCCGGCTGCTGGCGGCGACGCTGGCGCGGCTGCTGAAGAGCAGACCGAATTCGACGTCATCCTGAAATCGGCTGGCGCTTCGAAAATCAACGTCATCAAAGAAGTCCGCGGCATCACCGGCCTGGGCCTCAAAGAAGCCAAAGACCTGGTTGAAGCCGGCGGCAAGGCTGTCAAAGAGCAAGTCTCGAAAGCCGAAGCCGAAGACATCAAAGCCAAGCTGGAAGCAGCCGGCGCCGAGGTCGAACTCAAGTAATCCGGGCCGGGCGCAAGCCCGGGCGACGGAAATCAAGGCTGGATCCGGGAAAATCCGGGTCCAGCCGAACCTGTCTCAGAGAGGGCTTTCCCGCGAAAGTCTTTTCTAAGGCGAGGTTCAAGGATCGGGAGGCAACCCTTGGGACGGTTGCCAGGCATGGATCCGAACCCCCTGTCTCGTATGGACGCGGCGCCGAGGCCCGGCGGCGATCGCGCCTGAAGAGAAACGAAAGGTGACACCCGTCATGGCTCAGACCTACCTCGGTCAGAAACGTCTTCGGAAATATTATGGCAAGATCCGCGAAGTGCTGGAGATGCCGAACCTTATTGAGGTCCAGAAAAGCTCTTACGAACTCTTCCTGAAATCCGGCGACCAGCCCGACCCGACCGACGGCGAAGGCATCAAGGGCGTCTTCCAGTCGGTCTTCCCGATCAAGGATTTCAACGAAACGGCGCATCTCGAATTCGTGAAATACGAACTCGAAGAGCCGAAGTACGACGTCGAAGAATGCATGCAGCGCGACATGACCTACAGCGCCCCGCTGAAGGTCACGCTTCGCCTCATCGTGTTCGATATCGACGAGGACACCGGCGCCAAGTCGGTCAAGGACATCAAGGAACAGGACGTCTTCATGGGCGACATGCCCCTGATGACCCCGAACGGGACGTTCATCGTGAACGGCACCGAGCGCGTGATCGTGTCCCAGATGCACCGTTCGCCCGGCGTGTTCTTCGACCATGACAAGGGCAAGACTCACTCGTCGGGCAAGCTGCTCTTTGCCTGCCGGATCATTCCCTACCGCGGCTCCTGGCTCGACTTCGAGTTCGACGCCAAGGACATCGTGTTCGCCCGGATCGACCGCCGCCGGAAACTGCCGGTGACGACCCTGCTCTATGCCCTCGGCATGGGCCAGGAAGCGATCATGGACGCGTACTACGAGACCGTCGACTACAAGCTCCGCAAGGGCCAGGGCTGGGTCACCAAGTTCTTCCCGGAACGGGTCCGCGGCACTCGCCCGACCTATGACCTGGTAGACGCCGACAGCGGCGAAGTGATCGCCGAGGCCGGCAAGAAGATCACCCCGCGCGCGGTGAAGAAGCTGATCGACGACGCCACGGTGAAGAGCCTGCTGGTGCCGTTCGACCGGATCGTCGGCAAGTTCGCGGCCAAGGACATCATCAACGAGGAAAACGGCGCGATCTACGTCGAAGCCGGTGATGAACTGACGGCGGAATACGACAAGGACGGCGAGTTCATCGGCGGGACCGTGAAGGACCTGCTGGACGCCGGCATCACCGAGATCCCGGTCCTGGACATCGACAACGTCTCGGTCGGCCCGTACATGCGCAACACCATGGCGACGGACAAGAACATGAACCGCGAAAGCGCGCTCATGGACATCTACCGCGTCATGCGCCCGGGCGAGCCGCCGACCGTCGAGGCCGCATCGGCGCTCTTCGACACGCTCTTCTTCGACAGCGAACGTTACGACCTCTCGGCCGTGGGTCGCGTCAAGATGAACATGCGCCTGAACCTCGACGCCGAGGACACCGTGCGCACGCTGCGCAAGGAAGACATCGTCGCCTGCATCAAGGCGCTGGTCGACCTGCGTGACGGCCGCGGCGACATCGACGATATCGACCACCTCGGCAACCGCCGGGTGCGGTCGGTCGGCGAGCTGATGGAGAACCAGTACCGCGTCGGCCTGCTGCGGATGGAACGCGCGATCAAGGAACGCATGTCGTCGGTCGAGATCGACACCGTCATGCCGCAGGACCTGATCAACGCGAAACCCGCCGCCGCCGCCGTGCGCGAGTTCTTCGGCTCCTCGCAGCTGTCGCAGTTCATGGACCAGACCAACCCGCTGTCCGAAGTGACGCACAAGCGGCGCCTCTCGGCCCTCGGGCCGGGCGGTCTGACCCGCGAACGTGCCGGCTTCGAGGTGCGCGACGTGCACCCGACCCACTATGGCCGGATGTGCCCGATCGAAACGCCGGAAGGCCCGAACATCGGTCTGATCAACAGCCTCGCGACCTTCGCGCGGGTGAACAAGTATGGCTTCATCGAGACCCCCTACCGCAAGGTGAAGGACGGTCAGGTGACGGACGAAGTGAAGTACATGTCCGCCACCGAGGAGATGCGCCACACCGTCGCCCAGGCGAACGCCAACCTCGACGAGAACGGCAAGTTCGTGAACGAGCTGGTGAACACCCGCCAGTCGGGTGAATACACGCTCGCGCCGAACGAAAGCGTCGACCTTATCGACGTGTCGCCGAAACAGCTGGTGTCGGTCGCGGCTTCGTTGATCCCGTTCCTCGAGAACGACGACGCCAACCGCGCCCTGATGGGCTCGAACATGCAGCGTCAGGCGGTTCCGCTCCTGCGGGCCGAGGCGCCGCTGGTCGGCACCGGGATCGAGGAAATCGTCGCACGTGACTCCGGCGCGGCCATCATGGCCAAGCGGGCAGGCATCATCGACCAGGTCGACGCGCAGCGGATCGTGATCCGCGCGACCGAGGACCTGAAGGTGGGCGATGCGGGCGTCGACATCTACCGGATGCGCAAGTTCCAGCGGTCGAACCAGAACACCTGCATCAACCAGCGTCCGCTGGTGAAGGTGGGCGACACCGTCGTGAAGGGCGAGGTCATCGCCGACGGTCCGTCCACGGATATGGGCGAACTGGCCCTCGGCAAGAACGTGGTCGTCGCGTTCATGCCCTGGAACGGCTACAACTATGAGGACTCGATCCTGATCTCCGAGCGCATCGCGCGTGACGACGTCTTCACCTCGATCCACATCGAGGAATTCGAAGTCGCCGCCCGTGACACCAAGCTCGGGCCGGAAGAGATCACCCGTGACATCCCGAACGTCGGCGAGGAAGCGCTCCGCAACCTCGACGAGGCCGGTATCGTCTACATCGGCGCCGACGTGGAGCCGGGCGACATCCTGGTGGGCAAGATCACTCCGAAGGGCGAAAGCCCGATGACGCCGGAAGAGAAGCTCCTCCGCGCCATCTTCGGTGAAAAGGCCTCGGACGTGCGTGACACCTCGCTTCGCGTGAAGCCGGGCGATTACGGCACCGTCGTCGAGGTCCGGGTCTTCAACCGCCACGGCGTCGACAAGGACGAGCGTGCGCTGCAGATCGAGCGCGAAGAGGTCGAACGCCTCTCCCGCGACCGTGACGACGAGCTCGCGATCCTCGACCGCAACATCTATGCCCGCCTGAAGTCGATGCTTCTGGGCAAGGTCGCGGTGAAGGGCCCGAAAGGCGTCAAGGCGAACTCGGAAGTGACCGAGGAACTGCTGGACAGCCTGCCGCGCAGCCACTGGTGGATGCTCGCCCTGGGCGAGGACGCCGAGGCGCAGCACGTCGAGGCCCTGAACGAGCAGTACGAGGCGCAGAAGCGCGCGCTCGACGCCCGGTTCGAGGACAAGGTCGAGAAGGTCCGCCGCGGCGATGACCTGCCCCCGGGCGTGATGAAGATGGTCAAGGTTTTCGTGGCTGTGAAGCGCAAGCTGCAGCCCGGCGACAAGATGGCCGGTCGTCACGGCAACAAGGGTGTGGTGTCGCGCGTGGTGCCGATGGAGGACATGCCGTTCCTGCAGGACGGCACCCCGGTCGACATCTGCCTCAACCCGCTCGGCGTGCCGTCGCGGATGAACGTCGGTCAGATCCTCGAAACCCACATGGGCTGGGCCGCGCGCGGCCTCGGCATCAACGTGGACGAGGCGCTTGGCGACTACCGCCGGTCGGGTGACCTGACCCCTGTGCGCGAGGCGCTCAAGCTGGCCTACGGCGAGGACGTCTACGAAGAGGGCATCGAGGGCATGGACGAAGGCATGCTGGTCGAAGCTGCGGGCAACGTGACCCGCGGTGTTCCGATCGCCACGCCGGTCTTCGACGGTGCGAAAGAGCCCGATGTCAACGACGCGCTCAAGCGTGCCGGCTTCAACGAGAGCGGTCAGTCGATCCTCTTCGACGGCCGGACGGGCGAACAGTTCGCGCGGCCGGTGACGGTGGGGGTCAAGTACCTGCTCAAGCTGCACCACCTGGTCGACGACAAGATCCACGCGCGTTCGACCGGCCCGTACTCCCTCGTCACCCAGCAGCCGCTCGGTGGTAAGGCGCAGTTCGGTGGCCAGCGTTTCGGGGAGATGGAGGTCTGGGCGCTGGAAGCCTATGGCGCCGCCTACACCCTGCAGGAGATGCTGACCGTGAAGTCGGACGACGTGGCAGGCCGTACCAAGGTCTACGAAAGCATCGTCAAGGGCGAGGACAACTTCGAGGCCGGTGTGCCCGAATCCTTCAACGTGCTCGTGAAGGAAGTCCGCGGCCTCGGCCTGAACATGGAACTCCTGGACGAGGAGGGCGAGGAATAATCGGCCATCGGGTGACGGTGCGTGCCAGGCGCGCACCCGATCCCGGCCGTAGGGTGCGTGCTCGTCACGCACCTGCCATCTCCTCCCCTCCGCGCCCTGTCTGATTAGGAAACGACATGAACCAGGAACTGACGAACAACCCGTTCAACCCGCTGGCCCCGCAAAAGGTCTTTGACGAGATCAAGGTCTCGCTGGCCTCGCCCGAGCGGATTCTTTCGTGGTCGTATGGCGAGATCAAGAAGCCCGAGACGATCAACTACCGGACCTACAAGCCCGAGCGGGACGGTCTGTTCTGCGCCCGTATCTTCGGGCCGATCAAGGACTACGAGTGCCTCTGCGGCAAGTACAAGCGGATGAAGTATCGCGGCGTCGTCTGCGAGAAATGCGGCGTCGAAGTCACGCTGCAGAAGGTCCGCCGTGAGCGCATGGGCCACATCGAACTGGCCGCGCCCGTCGCGCACATCTGGTTCCTGAAATCGCTGCCGTCCCGCATCGGCCTGATGCTGGACATGACGCTGCGCGATCTGGAACGCGTGCTCTACTTCGAGAACTACGTCGTCATCGAGCCGGGTCTGACCGACCTGCAGTACGGCCAGATGCTGACCGAAGAAGAGTTCATGGACGCCCAGGACACCTACGGCATGGACGCCTTCACGGCGAACATCGGCGCCGAGGCGATCCGCGAGATGCTGGCCAACATCGACCTCGAGGCCGAGGCCGAGACGCTGCGTGCGGACCTCGCCGAAGCCACGGGTGAACTGAAGCCCAAGAAGATCATCAAGCGGCTCAAGGTCGTCGAATCCTTCCTCGAGTCGGGCAACCGTCCCGAGTGGATGGTGATGACCGTGATCCCGGTCATCCCGCCGGAACTGCGTCCGCTGGTGCCGCTCGACGGTGGCCGGTTCGCGACCTCGGACCTGAACGACCTCTACCGCCGGGTGATCAACCGGAACAACCGCCTGAAGCGCCTGATCGAGCTTCGCGCGCCGGATATCATCGTCCGCAACGAGAAGCGGATGCTGCAGGAATCCGTCGACGCCCTGTTCGACAACGGCCGTCGCGGCCGCGTCATCACGGGTGCCAACAAGCGCCCGCTGAAGTCGCTGTCGGACATGCTCAAGGGCAAGCACGGCCGCTTCCGCCAGAACCTTCTGGGCAAGCGCGTCGACTTCTCGGGCCGTTCGGTCATCGTGACCGGCCCCGAGCTGAAGCTGCACCAGTGCGGCCTGCCGAAGAAGATGGCGCTCGAGCTGTTCAAGCCGTTCATCTACTCGCGGCTGGAAGCCAAGGGCCTGTCCTCGACCGTGAAGCAGGCGAAGAAGCTGGTCGAAAAAGAGCGTCCCGAGGTCTGGGACATCCTCGACGAGGTGATCCGCGAACACCCCGTGCTGCTGAACCGTGCGCCCACGCTGCACCGTCTCGGCATCCAGGCGTTCGAACCGATCCTGATCGAAGGCAAGGCGATCCAGCTGCACCCGCTCGTCTGCTCGGCGTTCAACGCCGACTTCGACGGTGACCAGATGGCCGTGCACGTCCCGCTGTCGCTCGAAGCGCAGCTGGAAGCACGCGTGCTGATGATGTCGACCAACAACGTCCTGTCGCCCGCCAACGGCGCACCGATCATCGTTCCGTCGCAGGACATGATCCTCGGTCTCTACTACACGACGATCGAGCGCGAAGGCATGAAGGGCGAGGGCATGTCGTTCTCGTCGATCGACGAGGTGCAGTACGCGCTGGATTCCGGCGCCGTGCACCTGCACGCCAAGATCACGGCGCGCATCAAGCAGATCGACGAGGAAGGCCAGGAAGTGGTCAAGCGCTACGAGACGACGCCCGGCCGGGTCCGTCTGGGCGCGCTGCTGCCGCTGAATGCTAAGGCGCCGTTCGAACTGGTCAACCGCCTGCTCCGCAAGCGCGAAGTCCAGCAGGTCATCGACACCGTCTACCGCTACTGCGGCCAGAAGGAATCGGTCATCTTCTGCGACCAGATCATGTCGATGGGCTTCAAGGAGGCCTTCAAGGCGGGCATCTCGTTCGGCAAGGACGACATGGTCATCCCCGACACCAAGTGGGACATCGTCGAAGAGACCCGGGAACAGGTCAAGGACTTCGAACAGCAGTACATGGACGGCCTGATCACCCAGGGTGAGAAGTACAACAAGGTCGTCGATGCCTGGTCGAAGTGCAACGACAAGGTCACCGAGGCCATGATGTCGACCATCTCGAACGAGAAGCGCGACGAGAATGGCGCGGTCATGGAGCCGAACTCGGTCTACATGATGGCCCACTCCGGTGCGCGGGGCTCGGTCACGCAGATGAAACAGCTGGGCGGGATGCGCGGCCTGATGGCGAAGCCGAACGGCGACATCATCGAGACGCCGATCATCTCGAACTTCAAGGAAGGTCTGACCGTGCTGGAGTACTTCAACTCCACCCACGGCGCCCGTAAGGGTCTGTCGGATACCGCCCTGAAGACCGCGAACTCGGGTTACCTGACCCGTCGCCTCGTCGACGTGGCGCAGGACTGCATCGTGCGCGAGCCCGACTGCGGCACCGAGAACGCGATCACCATCGAGACGGCCGTCAACGACGGTGAGGTCGTGGCGACCCTGGGCGAACGTGCGCTCGGCCGGGTTGCGGCTGACGACATCATCCGTCCCGGCACCGACGAGGTCATCGTCTCGAAGGGCCAGCTGATCGACGAACGCACCGCCGACGCGCTGGAAGAGGCGAACCTCGCCTCGATCCGCATCCGTTCGCCGCTGACCTGTGAAAGCGACGACGGCGTCTGCGCCGCCTGCTACGGCCGCGACCTGGCGCGCGGCACGCAGGTGAACATCGGCGAGGCTGTCGGCATCATCGCCGCACAGTCGATCGGTGAACCCGGGACCCAGCTGACGATGCGGACCTTCCACATCGGCGGCGTGGCCCAGGGTGGTCAGCAGTCGTTCCTCGAGGCGTCGCAAGAGGGCGTCATCGCCTTCGAGAACGCCCAGCTTCTGGAGAACGCGGCGGGCGAAATGCTCATCGTGGGCCGGAACATGAAGCTGCGCATCCTGGACGGCGAGGGCGAGGAACGGGCGAGCCACAAGCTCGGCTACGGCACCAAGCTCTTCGTCAAGGAAGGCGACAAGGTCGTCCGCGGCGACAAGCTATTCGAATGGGACCCGTACACCCTGCCGATCATCGCGGAGAAGGCCGGTGCGATCCGCTACGTCGACCTGGTGACGGGTATCGCGGTCCGCGAGGAAACCGACGATGCCACCGGCATGACGCAGAAGATCGTGTCCGACTGGCGCGCCGCACCGAAAGGCAACGAGCTGAAGCCCGAGCTTCTGATCGTGAACGAGGATGGCGAACCGGTCCGCAACGACGCGGGTAACCCGGTCACCTATCCGATGTCGGTGGACGCGATCCTTTCCGTCGAGGACGGGCAAGACATCAAGGCCGGTGACGTGGTTGCGCGTATCCCGCGCGAAGGTGCGAAGACGAAGGACATCACCGGCGGTCTGCCGCGTGTGGCCGAACTCTTCGAGGCACGCCGTCCCAAGGACCACGCCATCATCGCCGAGATCGACGGCTACGTCCGCTTCGGGCGCGACTACAAGAACAAGCGCCGGATCGCGATCGAGCCCGTGGATGAAACCCTGGAACCCGTGGAATACATGGTGCCCAAGGGCAAGCACATCCCGGTGCAGGAAGGCGACTACGTCCAGAAGGGCGACTACATCATGGACGGCAACCCCGCGCCGCATGACATCCTGTCCATCATGGGTGTCGAAGCGCTGGCGAACTACATGATCAACGAAGTCCAGGACGTCTACCGACTGCAGGGCGTGAAGATCAACGACAAGCACATCGAGGTGATCGTTCGCCAGATGCTGCAGAAGTGGGAGATCACCGACAGCGGCCAGACCACGCTGCTGAAGGGCGAACACGTCGACAAGATCGAGTTCGACGAGGCCAACGCACGGGCCGAGAAGGAAGGCCGCCGCCCCGCATCGGGCGAGCCGATCCTGCTCGGGATCACGAAGGCTTCGCTGCAGACCCGGTCGTTCATCTCGGCGGCGTCGTTCCAGGAGACCACGCGCGTGCTCACCGAAGCTTCGGTCCAGGGCAAGCGCGACAAGCTGGTCGGCCTGAAAGAGAACGTCATCGTCGGCCGCCTGATCCCGGCGGGCACCGGTGGGGCGACGCAGCGCGTCCGCCGCATCGCTGGCGATCGCGACAACGTGGTCATCGAGGCCCGCCGCGAGGAGGCCGAAGCGGCCGCCGCGCTGGCAGCCCCGGTCGAGGAGTACGACGAGAACACCGAAGCGGATATCCTGGTGGAAACCCCGGAAAGCCGCGACTGACCGGTCGTCGATTGAGTGTCGGAAAGGCCCCCCGCGCAAGCGGGGGGCCTTTTCGTTTGGCGCCCTGCGGATCGCTCAGCGGGGTGGCCCGACCCGCTCGGCGCCCGCGTGCAGGAAGCAGGCCATCGTGAACACGCCCTCGGGCACCGGGTTCGGCAGGCGCAGGTCCGCGATGCCCGGCACGGCACGTTCCGCCGGGTCGAAACGGCGGTCGATCTGAGAGATGAAGCCGAGGATCACGCCGGAGTTTCGGGCAAAATCGCGCAGCGCGGCCATCTGCGCGCCCAGGGGCGGCGTGCTGCGCCGCTGGTCGAGCAGCTGGAGGTAATCGATCACTGCGACGCTGCCCCTTGGTGCCCCGGCAAGGCGGCGGATGATGTAGTCCGCATCGATCTCGTCCGAGGTGACGACCTCGGGCCGGGGGGCGGTCGCATCGGGCGCGAGGGTGTCGAGCCGGGCCATCGCCTCGGCCTCGGTGTATTCCAGCGTGAAGAACACCGCGCGCCGCCCGGCCGCGGCGGCTGCCAGCAGCAGGTCGAGCGCCAGCCGCGTCTTGCCCTGGCTCGGCCGCGCGCCGATCAGCAGCATGTCCCCGTCGCGGAGCCGCCCCAGCAGGGGCCTCGCCGGCGCGGTGCTGTCGGCGCGGGCGGCCAGCAGGCTCCAGCTTGCCACGCCCTCTTTCCGAGCGACGCGGTCGAGGGCCTGGGCCAGCGGAATGGTTTCGGTGCGCGCCAGTGTCTTGGCCCGTCGCTTGAGTTGATAGATCGGTGCGGACAGCCGCATCAGGGAACCTCCGTTCCGGGCCGCATCCGCATTCCCTCCTACTGCGAAAGGCCCGAACAGGTGGTTCGATGCTCCAAGGTGCCCCGAATGTGCAAGACTTCCCCGGTCGGAGGGGGGAGGCGCGGGCCAAGCCTGTGGCCGGAGCCTAGACCGGCCGCGCCCACCTCGCAAGCGCGGCGCGTGCAGGGTGACAGGGATGGGGGATCGGTCCTTGTCCTCGCCGATCGGGGAATTGTCAATCACCCCGGGAACATACCCGGACACGACATTGTCAACGCCCGTCTTTGGACCGAGGGTCGCGGTGTACGTGACGGCCCCCGTGCCGCCGTAGATTGAGCGAGATATCCAATGAGCATTCAAGATGGCGGGCCGCAACGCGGTCCGATCGGACCATGGGCGCGCGGCGCCCTTTACGTGCTGGCGGCCGTGCTGGTCGTCGGCGGGCTGGCCCTGCTGGTCGGCGGCGGCTGGCTGATCGCCTTGGGCGGCAGCTGGTACTTCGGCATCGCCGGGCTGGCGCTGATCGCCTCGGGCGGGCTGATCGCGGCCGAACGACCGGGCGGCGCATGGCTTTACTTCCTGATCCTGATCGGCACCGCGATCTGGGCGGTTTGGGACTCGGGCCTTGAATTCTGGCCCCTGGTGTCGCGGCTGACCGCACCGCTGGTGATCGGGGTCTTCGTCGCGCTGGCCGCGCCGCTGATGCGCCGCCGGCCCGTGCACATCGGCCGTGGCCCGGCCTGGACCGTGGCCGCCGTGCTGATCGTGATCCTTGCCGCCGGCACCTGGCGCGCGTTCCAGGCGGTGCCGCTGATCGCCGCCACCGGCACGCCGCCCGAGGTCGCCTTTGCCGCGCCCGAGGTTGGCACCGGAGACGACTGGGCCAACTACGGCCACGACCTTGGCGGACGCCGTTTCGTGTCGGCCGAGGAGATCACCCCCGGCAACGTCGGCGCGCTCGAAGTGGCCTGGACCTTCAACACCGGCGACGTGCCCGGCGCAAACGCGGGCAGCGGGGCCGAGGACCAGAACACCCCGCTGCAGGTCGGCGACACGCTCTATGTCTGCACCGTCACCAACATCGTGCACGCGCTGGACGTCGACACGGGCGAGAAGAAATGGACCTTCGACCCCGAAGCATCCTCTCCCTTCTGGCAGCGCTGCCGCGGGGTGAGTTACTACGACGCCTCTGCGGCCCCGGCGGTCGAGGAGATGCCGGCCCCGACGACCGACCCCGCGTCGACGGAGGGCAGCGCGGACGCCACCTCCGAGGCGCCGGCCACGCCGTCCGCGCCCGAGGCGCCGGTGGCCGACGCGGGCCCGCAGGCCTGCGCCACGCGGATCGTGATGTCGACCATCGACGCGCGGCTGATCGAGCTGGACAGCGAAACCGGCGAACCCTGCGCCAACTTCGGCACCGATGGCACAGTGGACCTGAAGGCGGGCATGGGCGAGGTGAAGCCCGGCTTCTACTTCCAGACCTCGGCCCCCACCGTCGCCGGTGACCTGATCATCATCGGCGGCTGGGTCGTCGACAACGTGATGGTGGGCGAACCCTCGGGCGTGGTCCGGGCCTTTGACGCCCGCACCGGCGACCTGGTCTGGGCCTGGGACATGGGCGCACCGGATCGCGTCGGTGCCCCGGAAGAGGGCGAGACCTACACCCGCGGCACGCCCAACATGTGGTCGACCCCGGCCGTCGATCTCGACCTCGGGCTGGTCTACATCCCGACCGGCAACGCGACACCCGACTTCTTCGGCGGCCACCGCTCCGAGGTCGCTGACGCGTACAACTCCTCGATCGTCGCGCTGCGGCTCGAGGACGGGCGCGAGGCTTGGAAGTTCCAGACCGTGCACCATGACGTGTGGGACTACGACGTGCCGTCGCAACCGGCGCTCTTCGATCTGCCCGACGGGCAGGGCGGCACCACGCCGGTGCTGATCCAGGCCACCAAGCGCGGGCAGATCTTCATGCTGGACCGCGCCACCGGCGAACCGGTGGCCGAGGTCGAGGAACGGCCGGTCCCGCAGGGCGCGGTCGAGGGCGACTACCTCTCGCCGACCCAGCCCTACTCGGTGGGCATGCCCGCCATCGGGGCCGAACCGCTGAGCGAGAGCCGGATGTGGGGTGCCACGCCCTTCGACCAGCTCTGGTGCCGCATCCAGTTCCGCCAGATGCGCTACGAGGGCGAATTCACGCCCCCGGGCCTGACGCCCAGCCTGCAATGGCCGGGTTACTTCGGCGGCATGAACTGGGGCAGCGGAACGGTCTTCACCCCCGGCGGCTACTTCATCATCAACGACACCCGTTCGCCGCACCGCGTGCAGCTGGTGCCGCGTGAAGAGGCCGACGCCGCCGACGCCAAGGATTCGCACAGCGGCCTCTCGGGGCAGTACGGCACGCCCTACGGCGCGTCCAAGTACACCTTCATGTCGCCGCTCGGGATCCCGTGCCAGGAGCCGCCCTACGGCTCCCTGACGGCCATCGACCTGACCACGCAGCAGATCGCCTGGCAGGTGCCGATGGGAACGGTCGAGGACACCGGGCCGCTCGGCATCCGCATGGGGATGCCGATCCCGGTCGGCATGCCCACCGTCGGCGGCCCGTTCTCGACCGCCTCGGGGCTGGTGTTCTACGCCGGCACGCTCGACTTCGCGATCCGGGCGATGGACGTGGCGACGGGCGAGGTGCTCTGGCATCACCGCCTGCCGGCAGGATCGCAGGGTACGCCGATGAGCTATGTCTCGCCCAAGACCGGGCGGCAGTTCGTCGTCGTCTCGGCCGGCGGCGCGCGCCAGTCGAACGTGCGGGGCGATCACATCATCGCCTTTGCCCTGCCCGAGGGTGGCGCGGGCAACTGAACCCCGCGCGCGGTTCGGCCGTGAGATCAACAGCACAGGCGGCGGCCTGGCAGGTGATGCCGGGCCGTCGTCATTCCACCTGCCTGCAAGAGCGGGAATGCCGTTCGCCAAGGCTTGCAATTCCGCGCAGCCCGGTGTCTGTCGCCCGGCGGAGGGCAGGGGAGCGAGCATGACCGACAATATGCGTGGCGCGATGCTGATGATGGCGTCGATGGCGCTCTTCACGCTGAACGACACCTTCACCAAGCTGCTGGCGGGCGAGGTGCCCCTGGCGCAGGTGATCTCACTCCGGGGCGTGCTGACTTCGGTCGGCACCGCGCTGATCGCCTGGCGGCTCGGCGCGTTCCGGGGCAAGGTGGCACGGCGCGACTGGGTGCTGGTCGTGGTCCGCATGATCGCCGAGGTCGGCGCGGCCTACTTCTTCCTGACCGCGCTCTTCAACATGCCGCTGGCCAACGTGACGGCGGTGCTGCAGTCGGCGCCGCTGGTGGTGACCCTGGCGGCCGCGCTGTTCCTCAAGGAGCCCGTGGGCTGGCGGCGCCTCTCGGCGATCCTGGTGGGCTTCTGTGGCGTCCTGCTGATCATCCGGCCGGGACCCGAGGGGTTCAACCTCTACGCGCTCTACACGCTCGTCTCGGTCGGGTTCGTGACCACCCGCGACCTCGTCACCCGGCGGCTGTCGCGCGAGGTGCCGTCGATGCTGGTGTCCTTCGTGACCGCGGTCGGGGTGACGCTGGCCTTTGCCATCGGGAGCCTGGGCGGCGACCCCTGGGTGCCGCTCGACGTCAGGTCCGGCGGGCTGATCGCGGCGGCGGGAATCGCGGTGCTCTTTGCCTACCTCTGTTCCGTCGCGGCAATGCGGTCCGGTGAGATTTCCTTTGTCTCGCCCTTCCGCTACACGGGCCTCCTCTGGGCGCTGGTGCTTGGCTTCGTGGCCTTCGGCCACTGGCCGGAATGGCCAACCCTGCTTGGCGCAGCCATCGTCGTGAGCTCGGGGCTGTTCATGCTTTACCGCGAACGGCGGCTCGGACTGCCTCCGACCGCGCCTCAAAAGACGCCGCGTAGCTGAGATGTCTGGCGCCAAACCGCCGGCCGTCATGTTGACAAGGCGCGCGACTCTTTCTATATGCCCGCTCAATCAGGCAAGGGGGTCGCCCCGCCGCCTTTCAAAACCGAAGTGGTCACGATCCGGTCCGAGGGGGCCCGATCCTCTGGAATACCGCCGCGTCGTTCCCCGTGAACGAGGGGACGCATGCGGTTTTTTACGTTGCGTGGACGCACGCGGCGTAGCGATGAAACCGCGGGATGTCCCGCAACACATGTGTTGAGAGAATAACGGGGAACTAAAGCCCAATGCCTACGATCCAACAGCTGATCCGGAAGCCCCGGCAGCCCAAAGTCAAACGGTCCAAGTCGATGCACCTGGAGCAGTGCCCGCAGAAACGCGGCGTCTGCACGCGCGTCTACACGACCACGCCGAAGAAACCGAACTCCGCTATGCGGAAAGTTGCGAAGGTCCGCCTGACCAACGGTTTCGAAGTGATTTCCTACATCCCGGGTGAAAGCCACAACCTTCAGGAGCACTCCGTGGTCCTGATCCGTGGCGGCCGGGTGAAAGACCTTCCGGGCGTCCGCTACCACATCCTGCGCGGTGTTCTCGACACCCAAGGCGTCAAGGATCGTAAGCAACGCCGTTCGAAATACGGCGCGAAGCGTCCGAAATAAGAGGAATCCGAGATGTCTCGTCGTCACGCTGCAGAGAAGCGCGAAATCCTGCCCGACGCCAAGTATGGCGACCGGGTTCTGACCAAGTTCATGAACAACCTGATGATCGACGGCAAGAAGTCGGTCGCAGAGAAGATCGTCTACAACGCGCTCGACCGGATCGAAGAGAAGGTGAAGCGCGCGCCGGTGGAAATCTTCCACGAGGCCCTGGACAACATCAAGCCGTCGGTCGAGGTCCGCTCCCGCCGGGTTGGTGGTGCAACCTACCAGGTGCCCGTCGAAGTCCGCCCCGAGCGCCGCGAAGCCCTCGCCATCCGCTGGCTGATCACCGCCTCGCGCGCCCGTAACGAGAACACGATGGAAGAGCGCCTCGCTGGCGAGCTGCTGGATGCCGTGAACTCGCGCGGTTCTGCCGTGAAGAAACGCGAAGACACCCACAAGATGGCCGACGCCAACAAAGCGTTCAGCCACTACCGCTGGTAATACCCGAAAGGCAGGCCCCTCATGGCACGCGTTTATCCGCTCACCCGCTACCGTAACTTCGGCATCATGGCTCACATCGATGCCGGCAAGACCACGACGACCGAGCGTATCCTCTACTACACCGGCAAGTCCCACAAGATCGGCGAAGTCCACGACGGCGCCGCGACCATGGACTGGATGGAGCAGGAGCAGGAGCGGGGGATCACCATCACATCCGCCGCGACCACGACCTTCTGGCAGTGGCAGGAAGACCCGACCGCCGAGGGCACCTCGGACACGAAGTTCCGCTTCAACATCATCGACACCCCCGGCCACGTCGACTTCACCATCGAAGTCGAGCGTTCGCTGGCCGTGCTCGACGGTGCGATCTGCCTTCTGGACGGTAACGCCGGCGTCGAGCCGCAGACCGAAACCGTGTGGCGCCAGGCCGACCGGTACAAGGTTCCGCGCATCGTCTTCGTCAACAAGATGGACAAGATCGGCGCCGACTTCTTCAACTGTGTGAAGATGATCAAGGACCGCACCGGCGCGACCCCCGTGCCCGTGGCCCTGCCGATCGGTGCCGAGGACAAGCTCGAAGGCATCATCGACCTGATCACCATGGAAGAGTGGGTCTGGACCGGTGAAGACCTGGGCGCCGGCTGGGTGCGTCAGCCGATCCGTGACGATCTGAAGGATGTCGCCGACGAATGGCGCGCCAACATGATCGAGAACGCGGTCGAGATGGACGACGCCGCGATGGAAGCCTACCTGGAAGGCGAAGAGCCCGACGTGCCGACCATGCGGAAACTGATCCGCAAGGGCTGCCTGTCGCTGTCCTTCGTTCCGGTCCTGGCCGGCTCCGCGTTCAAGAACAAGGGCGTGCAGCCCCTGCTGAACGCCGTGATCGACTTCCTGCCCGGTCCGCTCGACGTTCCCGCCTACACCGGCTTCTCGCCGGATGACGAGACCGAGACCCGCAACATCGAGCGTCATGCCTCGGACGAAGAGCCCTTCTCGGGCCTCGCGTTCAAGATCATGAACGACCCCTTCGTCGGTTCGCTGACCTTCACCCGGATCTACTCCGGCGTGATCAAGAAGGGCGACTCGATGATGAACTCGACCAAGGGCAAGCGCGAGCGCGTCGGCCGGATGATGATGATGCACTCGAACGATCGCGAAGAGATCGAAGAGGCATTCGCCGGCGACATCATCGCCCTGGCCGGTCTGAAAGAGACCACCACGGGTGACACGCTCTGCGATCCGCAGAAGCAGGTGGTTCTCGAAACCATGACCTTCCCGGATCCGGTGATCGAGATCGCGATCGAGCCGAAGACGAAGAACGACCAGGAGAAGATGTCCCAGGGCCTGCAGCGTCTGGCTGCCGAGGACCCGTCCTTCCGCGTCGAGACCGACCTCGAGTCCGGTCAGACCATCATGAAGGGCATGGGCGAACTTCACCTCGACATCCTCGTCGACCGCCTGAAGCGCGAATTCAAGGTCGAGGCCAACATCGGTGCGCCGCAGGTGGCCTACCGTGAGACCATCGGCCACGAGGTCGAGCACTCCTACACCCACAAGAAGCAGTCGGGTGGTTCGGGTCAGTTCGCAGAGGTCAAGCTGGTCATCAGCCCGACCGAAGCGGGCGAAGGCTACTCGTTCGAGTCGAAGATCGTCGGCGGTGCGGTTCCGAAGGAATACATCCCCGGCGTCGAGAAGGGCATCAAGTCGGTCATGGATTCCGGTCCGCTGGCAGGCTTCCCGGTGATCGACTTCAAGGTGGCCCTGATCGACGGCAAGTTCCACGACGTCGACTCCTCGGTCCTCGCGTTCGAGATCGCGGCCCGGATGTGCATGCGTGAAGGCATGCGCAAGGCTGGCGCCAAGCTGCTGGAACCGATGATGAAGGTCGAAGTGATCACGCCGGAAGAGTACACCGGTTCGATCATCGGCGACCTGACCTCGCGTCGCGGTCAGGTGTCGGGTCAGGAACCGCGCGGCAACGCCGTGGCGATCCAGGCCTTCGTGCCGCTGGCATCGATGTTCGGCTACATCAACACCCTGCGCTCCATGTCCTCGGGCCGCGCGCAGTTCACGATGCAGTTCGACCACTACGATCCGGTCCCGTCGAACATCTCGGAAGAGATCCAGAAGAAATACGCATAACGGGGTGGCGGGGTGAACCCCGCCCTACCCACCATCTGTAGGGCGGGGACACCCCGCCGCACCGACAAAGGAGGCCATCATGGCAAAGGAAAAGTTTGAGCGGTCCAAACCGCACTGCAACATCGGCACGATCGGTCACGTTGACCACGGCAAGACGACGCTGACGGCGGCGATCACGAAGTACTTCGGCGAGTTCAAGGCCTACGACCAGATCGACGGCGCGCCGGAAGAGAAAGCCCGCGGCATCACGATCTCGACCGCGCACGTCGAGTACGAGACCGAGAACCGTCACTACGCGCACGTCGACTGCCCCGGCCACGCCGACTACGTGAAGAACATGATCACCGGCGCGGCGCAGATGGACGGCGCGATCCTGGTGGTGAACGCGGCTGACGGCCCGATGCCGCAGACCCGCGAGCACATCCTGCTGGGCCGCCAGGTGGGCATCCCCGCCATGGTCGTGTTCATGAACAAGGTCGACCAGGTCGACGACGAGGAGCTGCTCGAGCTCGTCGAGATGGAAGTGCGCGAACTGCTGAGCGCCTACGACTTCCCGGGCGACGACATCCCGGTCATCGCCGGTTCGGCCCTGGCCGCGCTGGAAGGCCGTGACCCGGAAATCGGCGAGACCAAGATCCGCGAACTGATGGCGGCCGTGGACGAGTACATCCCGCAGCCGGCACGTGCGGTCGACCAGCCGTTCCTGATGCCGATCGAAGACGTGTTCTCGATCTCGGGCCGCGGCACGGTTGTGACCGGCCGTGTCGAGCGTGGCGTCGTGAACGTCGGCGACGAACTGGAAATCGTCGGCATCAAGGCGACGCAGAAGACGACCTGCACGGGCGTCGAGATGTTCCGCAAGCTGCTGGACCGCGGCGAAGCGGGCGACAACATCGGCGCGCTGCTGCGCGGCATCGACCGTGAAGCGGTCGAGCGCGGCCAGGTGCTCTGCAAGCCGGGTTCGGTGAAGCCGCACACGAAGTTCGAGGCCGAGGCCTACATCCTGACCAAGGACGAAGGCGGCCGTCACACCCCGTTCTTCGCGAACTACCGTCCGCAGTTCTACTTCCGGACCACCGACGTGACCGGGACCGTGACCCTGCCGGAAGGCACCGAGATGGTGATGCCCGGCGACAACCTGAAGTTCTCGGTCGAGCTGATCGCCCCGATCGCGATGGAAGAGAAGCTCCGCTTCGCCATCCGTGAAGGCGGCCGCACCGTCGGCTCCGGCGTCGTCTCGAAAATCATCGAGTGATGGGTCCCGCGGCGGGGGCTTGACCTCCGCTGCAACCTGGAATACGCGCCACGGCTCAGTGCCGTGGCGCCGCACTTACGGGTTCGATGAAGGGGCAGGGTGGTCCTGTTTCTTCCTCTCAACTCAAACGCCGAAGAAGGCTGAATGACATGCAAGGTCAAACCATTCGCATCCGGCTGAAGGCATTCGATTACCGCGTCCTGGATTCCAGCACGCAGGAAATCGTCAACACGGCCAAGCGCACCGGCGCTCAGGTCCGTGGCCCGATCCCGCTGCCGAACAAGATCGAGAAGTTCACGGTTCTCCGTGGCCCTCACGTCGACAAGAAATCCCGCGACCAGTTCGAGATCCGCACCCACAAGCGGCTCCTGGACATCGTGGACCCGACCCCGCAGACGGTGGACGCGCTGATGAAGCTCGACCTCGCCGCCGGCGTGGATGTCGAGATCAAGGTTTAAGGAGGATCCACTGATGCTCCGTTCCGGTATCATCGCCAAGAAGGTGGGCATGACCCGCCTGTTCATGGAAGACGGGAAACAGATCCCGGTGACCGTGCTGCAACTCGACGGCCTGCAGGTCGTTGCACAGCGCACGGCCGACGCACACGGCTACACCGCCGTGCAGCTCGGTGCAGGCTCGGCGAAAGCCAAGCGCACCAGCCAGGCCATGCGCGGCCACTTCGCTGCTGCGAAGGTCGAGCCCAAGCGCAAGGTTGCCGAGTTCCGCGTCGACCCCGAGAACCTGATCGCCGTCGGTGAGGAAATCACCGCCGACCATTACTTCGAAGGCCAGTTCGTGGATGTCTCCGGCACCTCGATCGGTAAGGGCTTCGCCGGTGGCATGAAGCGCCACAACTTCGGCGGCCTGCGCGCTTCGCACGGTGTCTCGATCTCTCACCGGTCGCACGGTTCGACCGGTCAGTGTCAGGACCCGGGCAAGGTGTTCAAGGGCAAGAAGATGGCCGGTCACATGGGCGCCGTCCGCGTCACCACGCAGAACCTGCAAGTGGTGCGCACCGACAGCGAACGTGGCCTGATCATGGTCAAGGGCGCCGTCCCGGGTTCGAAGGGTGGCTGGGTCACGGTGAAAGACGCCGTGAAGAAGCCGTTCCCCGAGAACGCGATCCTGCCCGCCGCACTGCGTTCCGCAGCCGAGGAGGCCCGCAAGGCCGCCGAGGAAGCCGCCGCAGCCGCCGAAGCCGAAGCCAAGGCCGCTGAAGAAGCCGCCGCAGCCGAGCAGGCAGCCGCCGAAGAGGCCGCACTGAAAGAAGCGGAAGCTTCGATCGAGGCCGAGAAGAAGGAAGGCGACGAATGAAACTCGACGTGATCAAACTGGACGGCGGCAAGGCCGGGTCGGTCGAGCTGACGGACGAGATCTTCGATCTCGAGCCGCGCGCCGATATCCTGCACCGTGTCGTCCGTTGGCAGCGCAACAAGGCGCAGGCCGGTACGCACAAGGTCAAGGGCCGGTCCGAGGTGAGCTACTCGACCAAGAAGATCTATCGCCAGAAGGGCACCGGCGGCGCACGCCACGGCTCCCGCAAGGCGCCGATCTTCCGGAAGGGTGGTATCTACAAGGGCCCGACCCCGCGCAGCCACGCACACGACCTGCCCAAGAAGTTCCGTGCTCTTGGTCTCAAGCACGCACTCTCCGCGAAAGCGAAAGAGGGCTCGCTGGTGATCATCGACGTCGCGGAATCCGAAGGCAAGACCGCAGCTCTGGCCAAACAGGTGAAGAACCTGGGCTGGAAACGCGCCCTGATCATCGATGGCGCCACCGTGAACGAGGGCTTTGCCCGCGCCGCGGCCAACATCGATGGCCTGGACGTCCTGCCGTCGATGGGCGCCAACGTCTATGACATCCTGAAGCGTGACACCCTGGTGCTCACGAAGGCGGGTGTCGAAGCACTGGAGGCTCGACTGAAATGAGCGCGAAGGCAGAACACTACGACGTGATCCGCAAGCCGATCATCACCGAGAAGGCAACGATGGCTTCCGAAGCCAACGCCGTCGTCTTCGAAGTGTCGATCGACGCGAACAAGCCGCAGATCAAGGAGGCCGTCGAGGCCCTCTTCAACGTCAAGGTGAAGGCCGTGAACACGACCATCACCAAGGGCAAGCAGAAGCGGTTCCGCGGCCAGCTCGGCCGTCGCAACGACGTCAAGAAGGCTTACGTGACCCTCGAAGAGGGAAACACTATCGACGTGACCACCGGTCTCTGATAGGTAGCCGCGAATCTCGCGTGGCCCCGGGTATCCGGGGCCTCGTGCTTTTGCCGGACGGTGCGTGACAAGCACGTATCCACATCCGGCCACAGGGGGCGTGCACGCACGCACCACGTCACTCGGGCACCTTCGGGGGCCTACATCACCGGTCACCTTCGGGGGGCCACATACATAGGCGGGCCGGCCTGGCCGCATCCCGCCGTAGCAAACGGAAGACAGAAAGCATGGCACTCAAGTCGTACAAGCCGACGACGCCGGGCCAGCGCGGGCTGGTGCTGATCGACCGTTCGGAGCTGTACAAAGGACGCCCCGTCAAAGCCCTCACCGAGGGTCTGACGAAGTCGGGCGGCCGGAACAACACCGGACGTATCACCTCCCGCCGTCGTGGCGGTGGCGCAAAGCGCCTTTACCGGATCGTCGATTTCAAACGGAACAAGTTCGACGTCGAAGGCGTCGTCCTGCGGATCGAATATGACCCGAACCGGACCGCGTTCATCGCGCTGATCCAGTACACCGATGGCGAAAAAGCCTATATCCTCGCCCCCCAGCGTCTGGGTGTGGGCGACAAGGTGCTCGCCTCGGCCAAAGCGGACATCAAGCCGGGCAACGCAATGCCGTTCTCGGGCATGCCGATCGGTACGATCGTCCACAACATCGAGCTGAAGCCCGGCAAGGGCGGCCAGATCGCACGCGCCGCGGGCACCTACGCCCAGTTCGTCGGCCGTGACGGTGGCTACGCGCAGATCCGCCTGTCCTCGGGCGAGCTTCGCATGGTCCGTCAGGAGTGCATGGCCACCGTCGGTGCCGTGTCGAACCCCGACAACTCGAACCAGAACATCGGTAAGGCCGGCCGCAACCGCCACAAGGGCATCCGCCCGAGCGTCCGCGGCGTCGTGATGAACCCGATCGACCACCCCCACGGCGGTGGTGAAGGTCGGACCTCGGGTGGTCGTCACCCGGTCACGCCCTGGGGCAAGCCGACCAAGGGTGCACGCACCCGTGACAAGAACAAGGCGTCCTCGCGGCTCATCATCCGCTCGCGTCACGCCAAGAAGAAAGGGCGCTGATCATGTCTCGCGCAGTATGGAAAGGCCCCTTCGTCGATGCCTACGTCCTGAAGAAGGCGGAAGCAGCACGCGAAAGCGGGCGTAACGAAGTCATCAAGATCTGGTCGCGCCGCTCAACGATCCTGCCCCAGTTCGTGGGTCTGACGTTTGGCGTCTACAACGGCCACAAGCATATCCCCGTCAATGTCACCGAGGACATGATCGGTCAGAAGTTCGGCGAATACAGCCCGACTCGGACCTACTACGGTCATGCCGCGGACAAAAAAGCGAAGCGGAAATAAGCCATGAGCAAGGATAAGAATCCCCGCCGCGTGGCTGACAACGAAGCGATGGCCAAAACCCGCATGCTTCGCACCAGCCCGCAGAAACTGAACCTGGTCGCCGCGATGATCCGTGGCAAGAAGGTGGACAAGGCCCTCACGGACCTGACCTTCTCGAAGAAGCGGATCGCCGAGGACGTGAAGAAGTGCCTTCAGTCCGCCATCGCGAATGCCGAGAACAACCACAACCTGGACGTCGACGAGCTCGTCGTCGCCGAGGCCTACGTGGGCAAGAACCTCGTCATGAAGCGTGGCCGTCCGCGTGCCCGTGGTCGCTATGGCAAGATCATGAAACCGTTCAGCGAACTCACCATCAAGGTGCGTCAGATCGAGGAGCAAGCCTGATGGGTCAGAAAGTCAATCCGATCGGCATGCGCCTGCAGGTCAACCGCACCTGGGACAGCCGCTGGTACGCCGACACGAAGGATTACGGCGATCTTCTCCTCGAAGACGTCAAGATCCGTGAGTTCATCAAGGAAGAGTGCAAGGCGGCTGGCGTCGCCCGCGTGATCATCGAGCGTCCGCACAAAAAGTGCCGCGTCACGATCCACACCGCACGTCCGGGTGTCATCATCGGCAAGAAAGGCGCGGACATCGAAGTCCTGCGCAAGAAGCTGGCCAAGATGACGGACAGCGAGCTGCACCTGAACATCGTCGAGGTCCGCAAGCCGGAACTGGACGCGCAGCTCGTCGGTGAATCGATCGCGCAGCAGCTCGAGCGTCGGGTTTCGTTCCGTCGCGCGATGAAGCGCGCCGTGCAGAACGCGATGCGCATGGGGGCCCTGGGCATCCGTGTGAACGTCGCGGGCCGTCTCGGCGGTGCCGAGATCGCACGGACCGAATGGTACCGCGAAGGCCGCGTGCCGCTGCACACCCTGCGTGCCGACATCGACTATGCACATTCCGAAGCCACGACCCCCTACGGGATCATCGGTATCAAGGTCTGGATCTTCAAAGGCGAGATCATGGAACACGACCCCCAGGCTCGTGACCGTCGCGCTCAGGAAATCCAGGACGGTCCGGCGCCCCGTGGCGCACGTGGCCGGTAAGGAGGATCTCGAGATGCTTCAACCGAAACGTACGAAGTTCCGCAAGCAGTTCAAAGGCCGCATCCATGGTGTGGCCAAGGGCGGCTCGGACCTGAACTTCGGTCACTACGGCCTCAAGGCCACCGAGCCGGAGCGGGTCACCGCACGGCAGATCGAGGCCGCCCGTCGTGCCCTGACGCGTCACATGAAACGTCAAGGCCGCGTCTGGATCCGGATTTTCCCGGATACGCCGGTGACCTCGAAACCCACCGAAGTCCGTATGGGTAAAGGTAAGGGTTCGGTCGACTACTGGGCCTGCAAGGTGAAACCGGGCCGGATCATGTTCGAGATCGACGGCGTCAACGAGGACATCGCACGCGAAGCGCTGCGCCTGGCCTCGATGAAGCTGCCGGTCAAGACCCGGGTCGTGGTCCGCGAGGACTGGTAATCCGGGCGGTGCGTGGCAAGCACGCACCCTACGGTACCTGAGATAGCCCCCGCCGGGAGACCGGCGGGGGTTTTCCGTTTGGGGTTGTGGCGGGTGGATCGGTGTGGTGCGTGCGAGCACGCACCCTACGGAGGGGCGGCGCGGCTGTGGATGTCCCCCCTTGGCCCGCGCCCGCGATCCACGGTATGGGAGGGGCCAAACGCCCACCGGAGTCGCCCCCATGTCCGAGATCAAGTCTCTCTTCGCCACACGCCTCTACCGCGCCACGCTTTCCGAACTCGGCGATCCGATCGAGGCCGAGGAGCTGGAAAACTCCTGCTACTCGATCGCCGAGGATGACGAGGCGGGCCAGCAGTGGTGCGAGGACAACGACTATCCCGGCTACACCTCCTACGCCTCGCTGACCGACCTCGGCTGGCGGTTCCCGATCTTTGCCGACCTGGTGAAGGTCCTTGACCAGCACGTCGCGGCGTTTGCGAAGGACCTGGAGTTCGACCTCGGCGAGCGGGAACTGAAGCTCGAGGACATCTGGATCAACATCCTGCCCGAAGGCGGGACGCACTCCAGCCATATCCACCCGCACTCGGTGATTTCCGGCACGACCTACGTGGCGATGCCCGAGGGCGCGAGCGCGCTCAAGCTCGAGGACCCGCGCCTGCCGATGATGATGGCGGCCCCGACCCGGGTGAAGGGCGCGCGGGAGGAGCTGAAGAGCTTCATTTACGTCGCGCCAAAACCGGGCGAGGTGCTGCTCTGGGAAAGCTGGCTGCGCCACGAGGTGCCGATGAACATGTCCGAGGAGGACCGCATCTCGGTCAGCTTCAACTACAGCTGGGGGTGAGGCGATGACCGGGGTTCCAACGCGGCCGCTCTTCGACCTGTCGCTCGAGGTCGGCGCGCCGCACGACCTGCGCGGGGCGGACGGGCACGGCAAGCTCATCTTCCACGTCACCGGCGGCCGGTTCGACGGTGACCGCCTGCGGGGCAGGGTGCTGCCGGTCAGCGGTGACTGGGTGGTCGCGGCGCCGGGCCAGTCCCGCGTCGACGTGCGGCTGCTCCTGGAGACGGACGATGGCGCGCTGGTCTACATGACCTACCGCGGGGTGCACACGCTGGGGGCCGAACACCGGGCCGAACTGGCGGCGGGGCGCGACCTCGACCCGGCCAGTTACTACTTCCGCACCGCCCCGATGTTCGAGACGGCAGCGGACCGCTACGACTGGCTCAACCGCGTCGTCGCGGTCGGGATTGGCGAACGCACCCGGTCCGAGGTCCGCTACACGGTGCACGAGGTGCTCTAGCGCCTATTCGAAGGCGACGAAGCCGATGTTGCCGATGACGGTGTTCCGCCCCTTGTCGCGGTTCTTCAGCACGCCGTTCACGATGTAGAGGTCGGTGACCATGTACTTGTCGACCGTCCCCTTCTCGGGGTCCTTGACGAGGATGTATTCCTGCATGTCGATCGGTGTGTCGGGCACGACAAGTTCGAAGTACTGCGGGTCGGCATCAGCGGCGAGCAGGTTGATGATGATCATCACCTGGTCGTAGTCGGTGATCCGTTCGTCGAGGAAGTAGCAGATCGCCTCGGACCCCAGTACTGCGGCGCCGACGGCCAGGCCGATCGGGGCCGCGCTGGCGGCGGCGCCCGCGACACCCGCGCCCGAACTGCCGGCAAAGGCCGATCCCAGCATGCCCGCGCCGGTCACCGCGTTGTTGAGCGTCAGGACGCCCGCCTCCTTCAGCACGCCCCCGCCGTCCTTGGCCAGCTCGACCGCCTTGGTGCCGGCCCCGCCCAGCAGGTTGCTGAGCCGGTAGTCGCAGATCCCGGCATGCGCCGCGGGCGCGGCTAGGGTCAGGAAGGCGGCAGACAGGATGCCAGGGCGGAACGACATTTGGAAACCTCGACGGGGCAGGGACGACTCGGACAGGGCGCTTGAACTGAGCGCAAAGCGCGATATTCACCTAGCGCGCCTGTCGCGCAAGACGATGGCCTGCGGATTGACGGTGCTGTGATCGGCGGAACGCAGCGGAAGGCCGGAACGTGGGGTCACGCCGCCCGCGGCGGATTGAAACCCCACCCCGTTCACCCCGATATGGCCGGCAGGGGGACGCGAAACGCCGCGGCCTTTGGAATAAGGGGTTGCCATGCTGGCGCAAGCCATGTATCGGGCAGCCTCCAATACCGAACTCCGCCGGAATCAGGGTAACCCTGCAAGGGGCCTTCCGGTGATGTTGAAAAAGGAACATAGAGCATGAGCGCTCAAGATCTCCGGGACAAGACCCCGGATCAACTCCGCGAGGAGCTGGTCACTCTGAAGAAAGAGCAGTTCAACCTGCGCTTTCAGCAGGCCACCGGCCAACTGGAAAACCCCGCACGGATGCGCGCAGCCCGCCGTCAGGCAGCCCGCGTGAAGACCATCCTGAACGAAAAAGCCAAAGCGGCCGCGGAGTAACACCAGATGCCCAAACGTATCCTGCAAGGGGTCGTGACCAGCGACCAGAACGCCCAGACCGTGACCGTGTCGGTGGAACGCCGCTTCACGCACCCGGTTCTGAAGAAGACCATTCGTAAGTCCAAGAAGTACCGGGCTCACGACGAGAACAACACCTTCAAGGTGGGGACACCGTCCGCATTCAGGAATGCGCGCCGAAGTCCAAGACGAAACGCTGGGAAGTGGTGGCTGAATAAGCCACCCCTTCGCAGTTTTAGCGAAACCCTGGGGGCCAACAACCAGAACAGCCCCCAAAGGTCGGGAGAAACCACATGATCCAGATGCAGACCAATCTGGATGTCGCTGACAACTCCGGCGCTCGCCGGGTGCAGTGCATCAAGGTCCTGGGTGGTTCCAAGCGTAAGTACGCTTCGGTGGGCGACATCATCGTCGTCTCCGTCAAGGAAGCCATCCCGCGCGGCCGCGTGAAGAAAGGTGACGTCCGCAAGGCCGTCGTCGTGCGCACCGCCAAGGAAGTCCGTCGTGAAGACGGCACCGCGATCCGCTTCGATCGCAACGCTGCCGTCATCCTGAACAACAACAACGAGCCGGTCGGCACCCGTATCTTCGGGCCGGTGGTTCGTGAGCTGCGCGCGAAGAACTTCATGAAGATCATCTCGCTCGCACCGGAGGTGCTGTAATGGCTGCGAAACTCCGTAAGGGCGACAAGGTCGTCGTGCTCGCCGGCAAGGACAAGGGCAAGGAAGGCGAAATCGCCTCCGTCGACCCCAAGGCCGGCAAGGCCGTCGTGTCGGGCATCAACATGGCCATCCGCCACACCAAGCAGAGCCAGACCAGCCAGGGCGGCCGCATCCCGCAAGCGATGCCGATCAACCTGTCGAACCTCGCCCTGATCGATGCAAACGGCAAAGCGACCCGCGTCGGCTTCCGCATGGAAGGTGACAAGAAGGTCCGTTTCGCCAAGACCACCGGGGATGTGATCGATGCTTGATACCGCGAACTACACCCCGCGTCTGAAGGCGCAGTACCGCGAGACGATCAAGGCCGCTCTGAAAGAAGAGTTCGGCTACAAGAACGACATGCAGATCCCGCGTCTGGACAAGATCGTTCTGAACATCGGCTGCGGTGCCGAAGCCGTGCGCGACAGCAAGAAGGCGAAGTCGGCCCAGGAAGACCTGACCGCCATCGCCGGCCAGAAGGCTGTCGTCACCAAGGCGAAGAAATCGATCGCAGGCTTCCGGGTCCGCGAAGAGATGCCGCTCGGCGCGAAAGTCACCCTGCGTGGCGATCGCATGTACGACTTCCTCGATCGCCTGATCACTGTGGCCATGCCCCGCGTCCGCGACTTCCGCGGCGTTTCGGGCAAGAGCTTCGACGGCCGTGGCAACTATGCCATGGGTATGAAAGAGCACATCGTTTTCCCCGAGATCAACTTCGACAAGGTCGACGAGGTCTGGGGCATGGACATCATCATCTGCACCACTGCAGGGACCGATGCCGAGGCGAAAGCGCTGCTCAAGCACTTCAACATGCCGTTCAACAGCTGATCGCGCCAAGGAGAGATTGATATGGCTAAAAAATCCATGATCGAGCGCGAAAAGAAACGCGAACGGCTGGTGAAGAAGTACGCCGCCAAGCGTGAAGCGCTGAAAGAAATCATCAACGACCAGTCGAAGCCCATGGAAGAGCGTTTCCGCGCCTCCATGAAGCTGGCCGAGCTGCCCCGCAACTCGTCCGCGACCCGTCTTCACAACCGCTGCCAGCTGACCGGCCGCCCGCACGCTTACTACCGTAAGCTCAAGGTGTCCCGGATCATGCTGCGGGAACTGGGCTCCAACGGCCAGATCCCCGGTCTGGTGAAATCGAGCTGGTAAGGAGAGCATAGAGATGAACGATCCTATCGGCGATATGCTCACCCGGATCCGCAACGCGCAGATGCGCGGCAAGTCGACCGTGTCCACCCCCGCTTCCAAGCTGCGGGCCTGGGTTCTCGACGTGCTGGCGGACGAAGGTTACATCCGCGGTTACGAGAAGGGCACCGACACCAACGGTCACCCGACCCTCGAGATCAGCCTGAAGTACTTCGAAGGCACCCCTGTCATTCGCGAGCTCAAGCGGGTTTCGACCCCCGGCCGCCGCGTCTACATGGGCGTCAAGGACATCCCGTCGGTCCGTCAGGGCCTGGGTGTGTCGATTGTCAGCACGCCGAAGGGCGTGATGTCGGATGCAAACGCACGCTCCGCCAATGTCGGCGGTGAGGTGCTCTGCACGGTATTCTAAGGAGGGTCCTATGTCTCGTATCGGCAAGAAACCCGTCGAACTGCCGTCCGGCGTCTCCGCGTCCCTTTCGGGTCAGACGGTCGAAGTGAAGGGTCCGAAAGGCACCCACACCTTCACCGCCACCGATGACGTCACCATCACCATCGAGGACAACACCGTGTCGGTCACCCCGCGCGGCAAGTCCAAGCGGGCGCGCCAGCAGTGGGGCATGAGCCGCACGATGGTCGCGAACATGGTCCAGGGCGTCAGCACCGGCTTCAAGAAAGAGCTCGAGATCACGGGTGTGGGTTACCGCGCCCAGATGCAGGGCGACAAGCTGGTCCTGAACCTCGGCCTGTCCCACGACGTGAATTTCGAAGTGCCGGAGGGCGTGACCGTCACGACCCCGAAGCAGACCGAAATCGTCGTTGAGGGCACCGATCCGCAACTCGTCGGCCAGGTCGCGGCCAACATCCGCGAATGGCGCCGGCCCGAGCCCTACAAGGGCAAGGGGATCCGGTACAAGAACGAGTACATCTTCCGCAAGGAAGGCAAGAAGAAGTAAGGACGGCGAACATGGCAAACAGCAAACGTCAACTGTTCCTGAAGCGCCGTCTGCGCAACCGGAACAAGCTCCGCGCGGTGAACGCCGGCCGTCTTCGGCTGTCGGTGCACCGTTCGAACAAAAACATCAGCGTCCAGCTCATCGACGATGTGCAGGGCGTGACCATCGCCGCGGCCTCCTCTCTCGAGAAGGACCTGGGCGTCATCGGCAAGAACAACATCGAGGCCGCCCAGAAGGTGGGTGCCGCGATCGCCGAGCGCGCCAAGAAAGCGGGCGTCGAAGAAGCATACTTCGACCGTGGTGGCTTCCTGTTCCACGGCAAGGTGAAGGCCCTGGCCGACGCCGCGCGTGAAGGCGGCCTGAAAATCTGACGGGGCGGTGCGTGCGCAGCACGCACCCTACCGCAGCTCCGTAGGGTGCGTGCTTGTCACGCGCCTTGCATTTCCGAGGGCACGCATCCCGTGCCCCGATGATCCGGGAGGGCCGCGCCCTCACCAAGGATCGGACAACCGGGCGCATGCCGCCCACCTGATGAAGAGGAGAGCCAATGGCTCGTGAAGATAACCGCCGGGATCGCCGCGAACGCGAGGAAGCCCCGGAATTCGCAGATCGCCTCGTCGCGATCAACCGCGTGTCGAAAACCGTCAAGGGTGGTAAGCGCTTCGGCTTCGCCGCGCTCGTCGTCGTCGGCGACCAGAAGGGCCGTGTCGGCTTCGGCAAGGGCAAGGCCAAAGAGGTCCCCGAGGCGATCCGCAAGGCGACCGAGCAGGCGAAACGCCAGATGATCCGAGTTCCGCTGCGCGAAGGCCGCACCCTGCACCACGACATGGAAGGCCGCCATGGCGCGGGCCGCGTCGTGATGCGTTCGGCACCGCACGGCACCGGGATCATTGCCGGTGGTCCGATGCGCGCCGTGTTCGAGATGCTGGGCGTGCACGACGTGGTCGCCAAGTCGATCGGGTCGCAGAACCCCTACAACATGATCCGTGCCACGCTGAACGGTCTGCAGAAAGAAAGCTCGCCCCGCATGGTGGCGCAGCGTCGCGGCAAGAAAGTCGCCGACATCCTGCCGAAACGTGACGACGCTGCCGCGGACGCCGCGCAAACCGAGGAGGCCTGATAGATGGCAACCATCGTCGTTAAGCAGATCGGCTCTCCGATCCGCCGCCCCGCCGTGCAGCGCCAGACGCTGATCGGCCTGGGCCTCAACAAGATGAACAAGACCCGCGAGCTGGAAGATACCCCGGCCGTGCGCGGCATGATCAACAAGATCCCGCACCTGGTCACGATCGTCGAGGAAAAGGCGTAAGCCTGACCCCGCATCGGGTTCGATGACTTCGAACGCCCCCGGTTCCGCCGGGGGCGTTTTTCGTTGCGGGGCAGGGGCGGTGGCCGTGCTAGGATGTCCCGGCTAGAGGAGGAGGCGCGCCCATGCCGGTGGCGCATTACAACATCGCAAGGCTGCGCCATCCGCCGGGCGATCCCCGGGTGGCGGGCTTTGTCGATAACGTGACACGCGTGAACGCGGTGGCCGAACGCTCGGACGGATTCGTCTGGCGGCTGGTCGATAATGCGGCCGCGCCCGAGGGGGCCGGCGCCTACGAGGCGCTGCTTGGCGATCCGCGGCTGGCCGTGTCGCTGTCGGTCTGGCTGAGCCCCGAGGCATTGCGCTTCTTCGTCCAGCAGACGGTACACGGCGGGTTCCTGCGGCGGAGGGCCGAATGGTTCGAGCCCTGGGACGGGCCGAACTACGTAATATGGCCGGTGCCCGCGGGATACATCCCGACCGTCGAGGAAGGACAGGCGCGACTGGCCGATCTGGCGCGCCGCGGCGCATCGTCCGAGGCCTACGATTTCGGCTGGGTCGCGGCGCAGGCATGAGGCCCGGGTGGGGTCAAAGCGGGCGGCGGGACAGGGAAGAGGTCAGGGCGCCGATCACCGGACAGCCCAGCGTCTCGCGCAGGGCCTCGACCAGTTCATCCACCGTTTCCGTCGTCACGAACTGTCCGCCCGTCCGTTCGGCCAGGCACCGCGCCACGCTGCGGTCGTTGGCATAGCTTTCTTGTTCCGGGTTGTCCCAGGTCCAGAAGTCGACCTCGACCCGGAAGCCGATGACATGGATGGTCAGGTCCTGCGCCTCGGCCGCCAGCTGCGCGCCGAGGGTGCAGGGACGTCCGCCGCAGGTTTCGTTGCCGTCGGTCACCACGACCACGATCCCCGGCTCCCGCCGGTAATCGAGCGCCGTGGCCGCCATCTCGACCGCCTGGGCCAGGGGCGTCAGCCCACCGGGGCGCAACCCGTCGACCGCCGCGATGATCGGTGCCGCGGCGTCGAGGGTCGGCGGCAGCCTGAGGTCGGTGGCGCAGCTGTCGGCACCCGCCCCGTAGACGACCAGCCCCACCCGCCGCAGCTCGGCGATCTCGGGCAGGGCGCGGGCGACGGCGATCCGCGCCTCCTCGATCCGGGTGGCGGCGCTGGCGTCAAAGCCAATCTCGGACATCGAGCCCGAGCCGTCGAAGACCAGCATCGCGTCGGCGATGCAGTCGGGCGCGGCGCGGGCGGTGCCGGGCGCGAGGAGGAGGGCAAGGCACGCGGTCCAGCCCGGCAGATGTGACAAGGGGCGGTGCATCCTTCGATGACACACCGCCCCCGGTCAAAAATCAATCGTCGGGATCAGGCCGCGCGAGACCGGTTGCGCGAGCGCTGGCGACGCTTCTGACCGCCGTTGCTGTTGCCGTTGGCTTCGGCCTTGCGCTGCTGCTGGCCGCCGGGCTTGCCGCCCTGGCCGTGACGCCGACCGCCACCGGGACGACCGCCGGGCTTGCCCTTGCCGCGGCCGGGTTTCGGGGCCGCAGCCTCGTCCATCGGTTGCCAGGGGGTGCCGCCGGCCACGCGGATCTGGCGGCCCATCAGCTTCTGGATGTCGCGGAACTCGCCCATCTCGCCGGGGGCGCAATAGGCGATCGCGGTGCCGTCGCGGCCCGCGCGCGCGGTCCGGCCGATGCGGTGGACGTAGTTGTCCGCCACGTTGGGCAGGTCGTAGTTGTAGACATACCGCACCTCGGGGATGTCGATGCCGCGCGCGGCGACGTCGGTGGCCACCAGGACGCGTGTCTCACCTTCGCGGAACTCGCGCAGAGCGCGGTCGCGTTGGCCCTGGCTCTTGTTGCCGTGGACCGAGGCAGCGGCAAAGCCCGCGGCGACCAGCTGTTTCATCAACCGTTCGGCGCCGTGCTTGGTGCGGGCAAACACCAGCGCGGATTCGTCGCGGTGCTGGTCGAGGTGTTCGATCAGCTGGCCGGTCTTCTCCGACTGCGCGACGAAGTGCACGCATTGGTCGATCTTCTCGGCCGGTTTGCCCGGAGGCGCGGTTTCGACGCGGATCGGGTTCTTGAGGTAGGTCGACGCGATCTCGTTCATCTGCTTCGGCATGGTGGCCGAGAAGAGCATCGTCTGGCGATCGGCCGGCAGCAGCGGCGCGATTTGGCGCAGCGCGTGGATGAAGCCCAGGTCGAGCATCTGGTCCGCCTCGTCGAGGACGAGGAACTGGGTCTGGTCGAGGCGCACGGCCTTGCGGTCCAGCAGGTCGATAAGGCGGCCCGGGGTGGCGACCAGCAGGTCGGTGCCGCGCTGCAGGCGGTGCACCTGCGCGTTGATGGACCCGCCGCCGACGACCAGGCCGATGCGGACATTGGTGCCCTCGGCAAAGGCGCGCAGGTTGTCGAGGATCTGCTTGGCCAGCTCGCGCGTGGGGGCGAGGATCAGGCCGCGCACGGCCTTGGCCTCGGGTTTGCCCTCCATCCGCATCAGGGCGGAGATCAGCGGCAGGCCGAAGGCGGCCGTCTTGCCGGTGCCGGTCTGGGCCAGGCCCATGACGTCGCGCCCGTTCATCGCGTGCGGGATCGCCTGTTTCTGGATCGGCGTGGGTTCGGTCAGGCCAAGCTCGGCGAGGTTGGCGGCGAGGCGGGGCGGAAGCCCCAGCATGTCAAAGTCCAAAAGACTGTCCTTTCGGCGCCGGAAGAATGTGCGGCGCGAACAAGCGTGTGCCCGGGATCTTGCCCGGGAACGTCACTCGTGGGTTGCGCCCGGAATTCGCCCCCGGGGCCGGATTGCCGCCGAAGCCGTCTGAGCGCCGGACCCCCGCGTGAAGTGGGAACCATGTGGAAATCGTGCCGGCGGGGCCATCTTGGGCCGGGCGAACCTGCTCACGCGGCAGTATCGGCACGCAGGCGCATATGGGGGGCGGCGGCGGCGCTGTCAACCTGCATTCGCGGAACCGGGACGGGATCCGGGCAGGGCAGCGGCCGGTGTGGCATGTCGGCACGTCGCCCGTGCGCCTGCTTGCACCGCATCGCGGCATCGCATATACGCCCCCGGTGGCCCTTCCCGGGCCCGACTCAAACAACCAGAAATGCCGTGTCCCTTCCGCATCGCTTCGGGAAGGTCGTCCGGCAAGGAGAAGCGACATGAAACTGAACGAACTCCGCGACAATCCCGGCGCGGCACCGAAGAAAAAGCGCGTTGCACGTGGCCCCGGTTCGGGCAAGGGCAAGACCGCCGGCCGTGGTATCAAGGGTCAAAAATCCCGCTCGGGCGTGGCCATCAAGGGCTACGAGGGCGGCCAGATGCCGATCTACCAGCGTCTGCCCAAGCGTGGCTTCAACAAGCCGAACCGCAAGAAATTCGCCGTGATCAACCTTGGCATCATCGCCAAGTACATCGAAAGCGGCAAGCTGGACGCGAAATCGACCATCACCGAAGACACCCTGGTTGCAGCCGGCGCCATCCGCCGCAAGCTGGACGGTGTCCGCATCCTGGCGAAGGGCGACATCGCCACCAAGCTGAACCTGGAAGTGACCGGTGCCTCGCAGGCGGCCATCGAGGCCGTAGAGAAGGCCGGCGGTTCGCTGAAGGTCACGGGCGCGGCAGCCGCCGCTGAGTAAGAGGTTGTGAGCGGCCGCCGTGCCGCTTACATAGCTCCCGTGTTTTCCTGAAACGCCGCCGAGCCGGGAAACGGCCCCGGCGGCGTTATCGCATCGAAAGAGACCTTTGCATGGTATCTGCAGCAGAACAGATGGCGGCCAACACAAGCTGGGCGGCGCTCGGCAAGGCCACTGAACTGCGTCACCGCATCATCTTCACGCTTGCGCTGCTGGTGATCTACCGGCTCGGCACCTACATCCCGGTGCCCGGGATCGACGGCGCGGCGCTCCGCAACTTCATGGAAGGCGCGGCATCCGGCCTCGGCGGCATCCTGACGATGTTCACCGGCGGTGCGCTCGGGCGGATGGGGATCTTCGCGCTCGGGATCATGCCCTACATCTCGGCCTCGATCATCGTGCAGCTCCTCGCGGCCATGGTGCCGTCGCTGGAGGCGCTGAAGAAAGAGGGCCAGCAGGGTCAGAAGAAACTCAACCAGTACACCCGCTACGGCACGGTCGCGCTGGCGACGGTGCAGGCCTATGGCCTCGCGATCTCGCTCGAGGCGGGCGACCTGGTGACCGATCCGGGCATGTTCTTCCGGATTTCGTGCCTGATCACGCTGGTCGGCGGCACGATGTTCCTGATGTGGCTGGGTGAACAGATCACGCAGCGCGGCGTCGGCAACGGCATCTCGCTCATCATCTTCGTCGGCATCATCGCCGAGGTTCCGGCAGCGCTGGCGCAGTTCTTCGCCTCGGGCCGGTCGGGTGCGATCAGCCCGGCGGTGATCGTGGGCGTGATCGTGATGGTGATCGCCACCATTGCCTTCGTCGTCTTCATGGAACGCGCCCTGCGCAAGATCCACATCCAGTACCCGCGTCGCCAGGTCGGCATGAAGATCTACGACGGCGGTTCCAGCCACCTGCCGATCAAGGTGAACCCGGCGGGCGTGATCCCGGCGATCTTCGCCAGCTCGCTGCTGCTGCTGCCGGTCACGATCTCGACCTTCTCGGGCAACCAGACCGGTGCCGTGATGTCGACGATCCTGGCCTACTTCGGGCCGGGCCAGCCGCTCTACCTGCTGTTCTTCTGCGCGATGATCGTGTTCTTCGCGTACTTCTACACGCACAACGTCTCGTTCAAGACGGACGACGTCGCGGACAACCTGAAGAACCAGAACGGCTTTGTCCCGGGGATCCGTCCCGGCAAGCGGACGGCGGAGTACCTGGAATACGTGGTCAACCGGATCCTGGTGCTGGGCTCGGCCTACCTTGCGGCGGTCTGCCTGCTGCCCGAGATCCTGCGCAACCAGCTGGCCATTCCGTTCTACTTCGGCGGCACCTCCGTGCTGATCGTGGTGTCGGTGACCATGGACACGATCGAGCAGGTGCACAGCCATCTGCAGGCGCACCAGTACGAGAGCCTGATTGAGAAATCCAAGCTGCGCGGCAAAGGCAAGCGGCGCGGTCGCAAAGGAAGTGCACGTCGATGAACATCATTCTGCTCGGACCGCCTGGGGCCGGCAAAGGCACCCAGGCCGCTAAACTTGTGTCCTCGCGGGGCATGGTCCAGCTCTCCACCGGCGACATGCTGCGCGAAGCCCGGACCTCGGGCACCGAGATGGGGCAGAAGGTTGCCGCGATCATGGATGCGGGCGAACTGGTCACGGACGAGATCGTCATCGGCCTGATCCGCGAGAAGCTCGAAGGCGACACCGGCGGCGGTTTCATCTTCGACGGCTTCCCGCGCACCCTGGGCCAGGCCGACGCGCTTGAGCAGCTGCTGTCCGAGATGGGGCAGGGGCTGGCCGCCGCGATCGAGCTGCGGGTCAACGACGAGGTCCTGGTCGACCGCATCGTCAACCGCGCCAAGGAGGCCGCCGCCAACGGTCAGCCGGTGCGCGCTGACGACAACGCGGAAAGCCTCAAGGTCCGCCTGATGGAATACTACAAGAAGACGTCGCCGCTGCTTGGGTATTACCACGCCAAGGGCAAGCTCAAGGCGGTCGACGGACTGGCGGATATCGGCGAGGTCGAATCCGCGATTGCGCAGGTTCTGGACAATTCCTGAATCGGGCCTTGACGCCCCGCACAATCTTACATAGTCAGCCCTATCCCGGACCCCGGCGGCGATTCCCATTGCCGCCGGGTGCCGTTTGGACCACCGAAATTCGACATGACCTCCGGCACGCTGCCCTTGGTCAGATGTTGTGAAAAAAGGTTCTGGAGCTACGGAACCGCAACCAAAGGAAAGTGACACGTGGCACGTATCGCCGGCGTTAACATCCCGACTGCAAAAAGGGTGCCGATCGCACTCACCTACATCACCGGCATTGGCCATACCTCGGCCAAGGCAATCTGCGAAGCCGTCGGCATCGACGCGGCCCGCCGGGTGAACGAACTCTCGGACTCCGAGGTTCTGGCCATCCGCGAGCACATCGACGCCAACTATACCGTGGAAGGTGACCTGCGCCGCGAGACGCAGATGAACATCAAGCGCCTGATGGACCTCGGCTGCTACCGTGGCCTGCGCCATCGCCGCAACCTCCCCGTCCGCGGCCAGCGGACCCACACCAACGCTCGCACCCGCAAAGGCCCCGCAAAGGCCATTGCCGGCAAGAAGAAGTAAGGGAGGACCGCACCAATGGCACGCGATACTCGTCGTGGCGGGACCAAGAAGAAGGTCTCCAAGAACATTGCCGCAGGCGTGGCACATGTGAACTCGTCGTTCAACAACACCAAGATCCTGATCTCGGACGTGCAGGGCAACGCGATCTCCTGGTCGTCGGCCGGCACCATGGGCTTCAAGGGTTCGCGGAAATCGACCCCCTACGCCGCCCAGATGGCCGCGGAAGACGCGGGCAAGAAAGCACAGGAACACGGCGTCAAGACGCTGGAAGTCGAAGTGCAGGGCCCCGGTTCGGGCCGCGAATCCGCACTGCGCGCTCTGGCGGCTGTCGGTTTCAACATCACCTCGATCCGTGATGTGACCCCGATCGCCCACAACGGCTGCCGCCCTCCGAAGCGCCGCCGCGTCTGATTACGATCTTCGGCTTTCGGGAGGCTGCGCCGATGCGCGGCCTCCCGCACGTCATTCAACCTCGGGCGTTGCGGCCTTTGGACATGGGGCAGCAACAGGAATTGAGGAGACACGCATGATCCACAAGAACTGGCAGGAACTCATCAAGCCGACGCAGCTTGATGTCAAACCGGGCAACGACCCGCAGAAACAGGCGACCGTGGTTGCCGAACCGCTCGAGCGCGGCTTCGGTCTGACCCTCGGCAACGCCCTGCGCCGTGTCCTCATGTCCTCGCTCCAGGGCGCGGCCATCACCTCGGTCCAGATCGACAACGTGCTGCACGAGTTCTCCTCGGTCGCCGGTGTCCGCGAAGACGTCACCGACATCGTCCTGAACCTCAAGGGTGTGTCGATCCGCATGGATGTCGAGGGGCCGAAGCGCCTGTCCATCAATGCCAAGGGTCCGGGCGTCGTCACCGCCGCCGAGATCGCCGAAACCGCCGGCATCGAGATCCTGAACAAGGATCACATCATCTGCCACCTCGACGAGGGCGCGGACCTGTTCATGGAACTCACCGTGAACACCGGCAAGGGCTATGTCGCCGCCGACAAGAACAAGCCCGAGGATGCACCGATCGGCCTGATCCCGATCGACGCGATCTATTCGCCGATCAAGAAGGTCTCCTACGACGTTCAGCCCACCCGTGAGGGCCAGGTGCTGGACTACGACAAGCTGACCATGAAGGTGGAAACCGACGGCTCGCTGACGCCGGATGACGCCGTGGCCTTTGCCGCGCGCATCCTGCAGGACCAGCTGTCGATCTTCGTCAACTTCGACGAGCCGGAATCGGCCACCCGTCAGGACGACGACGACGGCCTCGAGTTCAACCCGCTCCTCCTCAAGAAGGTGGACGAGCTGGAACTCTCCGTGCGGTCGGCGAACTGCCTGAAGAACGACAACATCGTCTACATCGGCGACCTGATCCAGAAGACCGAAGCCGAGATGCTCCGCACCCCGAACTTCGGCCGCAAGTCGCTGAACGAGATCAAGGAAGTGCTGTCCGGCATGGGCCTGCACCTCGGCATGGATGTCGAGGACTGGCCGCCGGACAACATCGAGGACCTGGCGAAGAAATTCGAAGACCAGTTCTGAGACGTGCGGTGCGTGCAGAGCACGCACCCTACGACACCGGGGTAGGGTGCGTGCTTGTCACGCACCGTCCCACCCCGGAAGACCCGGGCATCCCGCCCCAAGGAGAGCCGGTGACACGCATCGCCGGTCGGACAAAGCAAAACGCCCGTAGAGGGCACATGATTGGAGAAAGACAATGCGTCACGCACGTGGCTACCGCCGCCTGAACCGTACCCATGAGCACCGCAAGGCTCTCTGGGCGAACATGGCCGGCTCGCTCATCGAACACGAACAGATCAAGACGACCCTGCCGAAGGCAAAGGAACTGCGTCCGATCGTCGAGAAGCTCATCACCCTCGGCAAGCGCGGCGATCTGCACGCCCGCCGTCAGGCCGCGTCCCAGCTGAAGCAGGACGAATACGTCGCGAAACTGTTCGACGTGCTCGGCCCCCGCTACAAGGACCGCCAGGGCGGCTACGTCCGGATCATGAAGGCCGGCTTCCGCTATGGCGACATGGCGCCGATGGCGATCATCGAGTTCGTCGACCGCGACGTCGATGCCAAGGGCGCAGCCGACAAGGCCCGCGTTGCGGCAGAGGAAGCCGCCGAGGACTGATCCCGGCCGCGCCTTCCGCGTCACGATTTCGAGAACCCCCGCCCCATCCGGCGGGGTTTTTCGTTGCGCGGCGGGCCCTCGGACCCTGCCGGGAGGACGGGCGGAACCACGAAGGCCCGGTGCGGCGCTTGCATTCCGCCGCGCCCCTCCGCATATCCTGCGGCCATGAAGCAGGTTCTTTCCGCCGTGATCGCCCTCGGGGTTCTCTCTGCGCCCGCCGCCGTGGTGGCGCAGGCCGTCCCGCAAAGCCAGGCCGATATAGCGCTCAGTTTCGCGCCCGTGGTCAAACAGGCGACCCCCGCCGTCGTGAACATCTACGCCAGCCGGGTGGTCGAGACGCGCAGCTCGCCCTTTGCGAACGACCCGTTCTTTTCCGAGTTCTTCCGCGACACCGGCCCGACCCGGCCCCAGGTGCAGAACTCGCTCGGCTCCGGGGTGATCCTGTCCGACGACGGGATCGTCGTGTCGAACCATCACGTGGTGGGGCAGGCCGACGACATCCGCGTGGTGCTGAACGACCGGCGCGAGTTCAAGGCGCGCGTGCTGCTGGCCGATGCCGAGGCGGACCTTGCCATCCTCAAGCTGGACGGCGCCGAGGACATGCCGCATCTCGACCTGCGCGACAGCGACGGCGTCGAGGTGGGCGAGCTGGTGCTGGCGATCGGCAACCCGTTCGGCGTGGGCCAGACGGTGTCGTCGGGCATCGTGTCGGGACTGGCCCGGTCGGGCACGGCCACCGGCAACGCGCGCGGCTACTTCATCCAGACCGACGCGCCGATCAACCCAGGCAACTCCGGCGGCGCACTGATCGACCTGAACGGGCAGTTGATCGGGGTCAACACCTCGATCCTGTCGCGGTCGGGCGGCTCGAACGGGATCGGCTTTGCCATCCCCGCCTCACTGGTAAAGGAATTCGTGGCCCAGGCCCGCGACGGGGCCGAGGTGTTCCGCCGCCCTTGGGCGGGGCTGAATGGCCAACCGGTCGACGCGGCCATGGCCGAGGGGCTGGGACTGTCGCGGCCCGGTGGCATCGTGATCTCGGAGATCCACGCCGAGAGCCCGTTCCGCGCCGCCGGGCTCGAAGCCGGGGACGTGATCATGGACGTGGGCGGCCAGCCGGTGAACACCCCGGCCGAGATGATCTATCGCATGTCGGTGGCCGGCGAGGGCAGCGAGGTGCCGGTGCGGTGCCTGCGGCAGGGCAAGGAGATCGTGCTGAACGTCACCCTGACCGCGCCGCCCGAAACGCCGCCGCGCGATGCTCTGGTCACCGGAGAGGACACGCCGATCCCGGGGTTGGGCCTTTCCGGGGTGAACCCCGCGGTGCTGGCCGAGTTCGGACTGCCGCTGTCGGTGCAGGGCGTCGTGGTGACCGCCCCCGGCCCCGTCGGCCTGCGCGCGGGGCTCAGGGCCGGCGACGTGATCACCGCGATCAACGACGAGGCGATGACCGGCAGCAAGGCGGCCGAGGCCGCGCTGAAGGCGACCGGCCGGTGGCTGGCGCTCGACATCCAGAGGGGGCGCGAGCGCATGGCGCTCCGCTTCCGGCTGTGAGCGACGACCTCTTCGCGACACCGCAGGCCGCGCCGTCGGGCGACGGCGCCCCGCGCCCGCTGGCCGACCGGCTGCGGCCGCGCACGCTTTCCGAGGTCATCGGGCAGGGCCAGGTGCTGGGCCCGGACGCGCCGCTTGGCGTGATGCTGGCCTCGGGCGCGCTGTCCTCGCTGATCCTCTGGGGGCCGCCGGGCGTGGGCAAGACCACCATCGCCCGGCTGCTGGCAGCCGAGACCGACCTGCATTTCGTCCAGATCAGTGCGATCTTCACCGGGGTGCCCGAACTGCGGAAGGTGTTCGAGGCCGCCAAGATGCGGCGCACGAACGGGCAGGGGACGCTCCTCTTCGTTGACGAGATCCACCGCTTCAACAAGGCGCAGCAGGACGGCTTCCTGCCCCACATGGAGGACGGCACGATCCTGCTGGTCGGCGCCACGACCGAGAATCCATCGTTCGAACTGAACGCCGCACTCCTGAGCCGCAGCCAGGTGATGGTACTGGAACGGCTGTCACTGGCTGACCTGGAGCGCCTGACCCAGCGGGCCGAGAAGGAACTGGACCGCAGCCTGCCGCTCGACCGTGCCGCGCGCGAGGCCTTGCAGGAGATGGCGGACGGCGATGGCCGGGCGCTGCTGAACCTCGTCGAACAGGTCGCGGCCTGGAAGGTCGAGGGCAAGCTCGACACCACCGCCCTGACTACGCGCCTGCAGCGGCGGGCGGCGAAGTACGACAAGTCGGGCGACGAGCATTACAACCTGATCTCGGCCCTGCACAAATCGGTTCGGGGCAGCGACCCGGACGCCGCGCTCTACTGGCTGGCGCGGATGCTGGCGGGGGCGAGGACCCGCGCTACCTAGCCCGGCGGATCACCCGCATGGCGATCGAGGACATCGGGCTGGCCGACCCGCAGGCGCAGTCGCTTTGCCTCGAGGCCTGGCAGATCTATGAACGGCTCGGCTCGCCCGAGGGTGAGCTGGCGCTGGCGCAGGCGGTGACCTACCTCGCGCTCGCGCCGAAATCGAACGCGGGATACGTGGGCTGGAAGGCGGCGATGGTCTCGGCCCGGAAATACGGCTCGGAACCGCCGCCGAAGCATATCCTGAACGCGCCAACGAAACTGATGAAGGACCAGGGCTACGGTGCCGGCTATGCCTACGACCACGATGCCGAAGACGCGTTCTCGGGCCAGAACTACTTCCCCGAGACGATGAAGCGCGAGGCCTACTACCTGCCGGTCGAACGCGGGTTCGAGCGCGAGCTGAAGAAGCGGCTCGACTGGTTCACGAAGCAGCGCGCCAAGCGCGGCTGAGGGGCCGCCCCGCTTGACAATCCACCCCCTCCGCGCGACAGACGCGGCATGGTCGGAACCCTTCTCCAAGTGGCCCTTGGCGGTGCCATCGGGGCATCCCTGCGCTATCTCGTGGGCGTCGCGGTCACGCGCACCGTCGGGCTGAGCGGCTTTCCGACCGGGGTGCTGCTGGCCAACATCCTGGGCTGCGGCCTGATGGGAATTCTTGTCGTCCTGATCGGGTACAAGGGCTGGGCGCACCTGAACCCGTTCCTGCTGACCGGTGTGCTTGGCGGGTTCACCACCTTTTCGTCCTTCTCTCTCGAGGCGTTCACGCTCTGGGAGAGGGGGATGTCCACCTGGCGGTGCTCTACGTGGCGCTGTCGCTGATCCTGTCGCTCGCGGCGCTGGCGTTCGGCATCACCTTTGCGAGGGCTTTGATCGCATGAGCGGCGTGCAGACCATCACCGTGGGGCCGGGCGACGGCGGACAGCGGCTTGACCGCTGGCTGCGCCGGATGTTCCCGCATGTCCCGCAGGGCCGGATCGAGAAGATGTGCCGCAAGGGCGAGCTCCGCGTCGACGGCGCGCGGGTCAAGGCCAACACGCGGCTGGAAACCGGGCAGGACGTGCGCATCCCGCCGCTGCCCGATCCGGGCCCGCAGCAGCCGATCCGCAAGCCCCGGGTGACCGAGGCCGACGCGCGGTTCATCAAGTCCTGCGTGCTCTGGCAGGACGATCATATCATCGCGCTGAACAAGCCGCCGGGTCTGCCCGTGCAGGGTGGCTCCAAGCTGACCCGCCACGTCGATGCCCTGGCCGAGGCGTTCCGCGAGGGCGACGGGGAAAAGCCGCGCCTCGTGCACCGGCTAGACAAGGACACGTCGGGCCTCCTGCTGCTGGCCAAGACACGCGAGGCGGCGGCGGCCCTGACCGAGAGCTTTCGCCACCGGGCCACGCGCAAGATCTACTGGGCCGCGGTCGCCGGCGTGCCGGCGCCCAAGATGGGCACGATCAAGTACGGCCTCGTGAAAGCGCCCGGTCACGGCGCGGGCGGGGAGGGCGAAAAGATGCTCTGCCTGCATCCCGACGAGGTCAGCAGCACCCCCGGCGCCAAGCGTGCCGTCACGGACTACGCGGTCCTGTCCGGGCTGGGGCGCCGCGCGTCCTGGTGTGCCCTGGTGCCGATCACGGGGCGGACGCACCAGCTGCGGGCCCACATGGCCGAGATCGGGCATCCGATCGTCGGCGACGGCAAGTACGGCGGGTCCGGGCAGGAAAACCTGGGCGACGGGTGGGGCGCGCAACTGGGCGGCGACATCAGCCGCAAGCTGCACCTGCACGCGCGGTCCCTGACGCTGGAGCACCCCTTCACCAAGAAGCCGCTGCACCTCGTCGCGCCGCTGCCCGAGCACATGCAACGCACCTGGGACTCGCTCGGCTGGGCCGAGGACGAAGTGCCCGAAGACCCGTTCGAAGAGGAAGAATGACCGATCCGCGCCTGATCATCTTTGACGTCGACGGTACGCTGTCCGACAGCCAGGGCCATATCCTCGCCGCTATGGAGGATGCCTTTGCCGTGGTCGGCCGGCCGCTCCCCCGCGCGAGGTGGTTCTGTCGATCGTTGGCCTGTCGCTCGAGGTCGCGATGCCGCGGCTGGCGCCGGAGCTGGATGCAAACGCGCACGAGGCGATGGTCGCAGGCTACCGCGCGGGATTTCGCCAGCGCCGCGAATCCGGCGGGATCGGCGCGACGCCGCTCTATCCCGGCATCCGCGAGGTGGTCGAGGGGCTGGCGGCCGAGCCGCAGACGGTGCTGGGCATCGCCACGGGCAAGTCGCTGCGCGGGCTCGAGGCCCTGCTGGAAGGGCACGGGCTGCGGCAGCATTTCGTGACGGTCCAGGTCGCCGATCACCACCCGTCGAAACCGCATCCCTCGATGCTGATGGCGGCCATGGCGGAAACCGGGATCGGGCCCGAGCGGGCGCTGATGATCGGCGACACCAGCTTTGACATGGACATGGCGCGGTCGGCGGGGATGCGCGGACTGGCCGTCGCCTGGGGCTATCACCCGGCGTCCGAGTTGCGCGGGGCCACCGGGCACGTCGCCGCCGTCGACGCGTTGCCTGCGGCGATCGACGCGCTGGTCGCCCCGGCGGGAGAGACGGCGGCATGAGCGACTGGAAGGCCAAGCGGTTCTGGAAAGAGGTCACCGTCGACGAAACGCCCGACGGATTTGCCGTGCTGCTCGACGCGCGCCCGGTGCGGACGCCGGCGAAGGCGCCGATGCACCTGCCGACCCGCGCCCTCGCACAGGCCGTGGCGGACGAATGGCAGGCCCAGGAGGCCGAAATCGACCCCCGCACCATGCCCGCGACCCGCGCGGCAAATGCGGCCATCGACAAGGTCGCGGTGCAGTTCGACGAGGTGGCCGAGCTGCTGTCCGCCTACGGTGACAGCGACTTGCTCTGTTATCGCGCCGACGCCCCGCAGGAGCTGGCCGAGCGCCAGGCGGCGGCCTGGGATCCGCTGCTCGACTGGGCGGCCGAGACCTTTGGCGCGCGTCTCGAGCCGCGGCAGGGGATCATGCACGCCGCGCAGGACGCCGCGGCCCTGGCCCGGCTGGGTGCCGAGGTGCGCAAATTGTCGAATTTCGAGCTGACCGCGTTTCACGATCTCGTGGGGCTCAGCGGGTCGCTGGTGCTGGGACTGGCCGCGCTGCACGACCATCTGCCGGCCGAGGAGCTCTGGGAATTGTCCCGGATCGACGAGCGCTGGCAGGAGGAACAGTGGGGCCACGACGAAGAGGCGGCGGAGATCGCCGAAATCAAGCGCGGCTCGTTCCTGGCCGCCAAGCGATTCCATGATCTTACTCGCCCATAGGGCGAGAAGGTGTTGCCTGCGCTCCGTCTGGCAAGATGTTGAATTGCAAGCCGATTGATTCCGCGGCTGCCGGGGCCATGACATTGGGGAAAGCGGTGGTGATCGCCATCGATTTTGCTGATGACACCCTTGACCAAAATGGATGAATCCGCCCACACTTCGGTCCATGCTGCGAGGGCCTGCCCCTCGACTGCACCATTCGACCCCCGTCCTGCCAAAAAGGGACGGAGATAACCGCCGGAGACTCGGGCGGACAATCAGGAAGAGGTAAAAATGAAGAAAACCGCAATTTTTGGAGCGCTGACAGTCGCAGGCCTGATGGCCGGCGCAGCTGGCGCCACGACCCTTGAAGACGTCAAGGCACGTGGCAAGCTGAACTGCGGCGTGACCACCGGCCTCGTGGGCTTTGCCGCCCCCGATGCGAACGGTCGCTGGGAAGGCTTCGACGTCGGCGTCTGCCGCGCTGTCGCTGCCGCCGTGCTGGGCGATCCGGAAGCCGTCGAATTCGTGCCGACCACCGGCAAGACCCGCTTCACCGCCCTGGCATCGGGCGAGGTCGACCTGCTGGCCCGGAACACCACCTGGACCTTCTCGCGCGACGTCGACCTGAAGTTCACCTTTGTCGGCATCAACTACTACGACGGCCAGGGCTTCATCGCGCCCAAGGCCCTCGGCGTGTCCTCGGCCAAGGAACTGGACGGCGCGACCGTCTGCATCCAGACCGGCACCACCACCGAGCTCAACCTCGCGGACTTCTTCCGCAAGAACAACATGAGCTACGAGCCGGTGCCGATCGAGACCAACGCCGAAGCGCAGCAGCAGTACCTGGCCGGCGCCTGCGACGTCTACACGACGGACGCATCGGGCCTCGCCGCGACCCGCGCCACTTTCGAGGATCCCTCGGCACACGTCATCCTGCCGGAAATCATCTCGAAAGAGCCGCTCGGGCCGCTGGTCCGTCACGGCGATGACGAGTGGGCGGACATCTCCCGCTGGACCCTGAACGCGCTGATCGCGGCCGAAGAGCTGGGCATCACCTCGGCCAACGCGGCTGACATGGCATCGGCTGCGGGCGAGAACCCGGAGATCAACCGTCTGCTCGGCACCGAGGGCAACCTCGGCGAGATGATGGGCCTCAGCAACGACTGGGCCGTCAAGGCGATCACCGCCGTCGGCAACTATGGCGAGCTGTTCGAGAAGACCATCGGCGAGAACACCCCGATCGGTCTGGCCCGTGGCCTGAACGCCCAGTGGACCGATGGTGGCCTGATCTACACGCCGCCGTTCCGCTAATACAATCGGCAAGGGCGCGGGCAAACCCCGCGCCCTTCGCTATTCCACTGGACCCGGGGGCACATCCGGGCGGTAATGATCCGGCCACAGGCGCAGCAGACGCCGTATCACAAGGCCGGAACAACGGGGAACTTCAGGATGACAACCATCACCGACCCACCGTCGGAGTCGTTCAAGCTATCGATGCTGATCTACGATACGCGGTATCGTTCGATCACCTTCCAGATCATCGCGCTGATCTGCTTTCTGTCCTTTGTCGGTTGGCTCATCAACAACACGGCCCAGAACCTTGCCGACCTCGGCAAACAGCCGTCGTTCGGTTTCATGGGCGAGCCAGCGGGCTATGACATCAACCAGCAGCTGATCCCCTACAATTCGCAGGACACGCACCTGCGTGCCGCGTTCGTCGGGATCCTGAACACGCTTCTGGTCGCCGTTCTCGGCTGTATCACGGCCACGGTCGTCGGCGTGGTGGTCGGCGTGCTGCGCCTGTCGGGCAACTGGCTCGTCGCGCGGCTGATGACCGTCTATGTCGAGATGTTCCGAAACGTGCCGGTCCTGATGTGGATCGTGCTGACCATGGCCATCCTGATCGAAAGCCTGCCGGCGCCAAGCGCCTTCCGGGGCGACGATCCGGAAGCCACGATGAAGCTTTTTGACAGCGTCGCGATCACCAACCGCGGGATCTATGTCCCGGGGGTCGAGTTCTCGCGCGGGCTGCCCGCGATGCCGGTCGGCGATGCCTTCCACATCAGCATGAACTTCATCGTCGCGCTGCTGGTCTTCATTGGCGGCATCTGGCTGTCGAGCATCATCCGCAAGCGCGCCGACACGATCCAGAACCAGACCGGCGTCCGCCCGCGGACCTGGCACCTGCGCGCCGGCGTGATCCTGGTGCCGCTGATCGCCGTCCTGACGATCCTCGGCTTCAACCTGCAGTACCCCGAGCTGAAGGGCTTCAACTTCGGCGGCGGCATCTACATGCGGAACTCGCTGATCGCCCTTTGGCTCGCGCTGTCGCTCTACACCGCGGCCTTCATCGCCGAGAACGTCCGGGCCGGGATCATGGCGATCTCGCACGGGCAGACCGAGGCGGCTTCGGCCCTGGGCCTGCGCCCGCGCCGGGTGATGAGCCTGGTGGTCCTGCCGCAGGCGCTACGGGTGATCATCCCGCCGCTGATCTCGCAGTACCTGAACCTGACCAAGAACTCGTCGCTGGCGATCGCGGTCGGGTACATGGACATCACCGGCACGCTGATGGGGATCACTCTGAACCAGACGGGCCGGGAACTCGAAACGCTGCTGTTGGGGATGCTGATCTACCTCACGATCTCGCTGATCATCTCGGGGGTCATGAACCTCTACAACTCCCGCGTGAAACTGGTGGAGCGGTAAGATGTCGAACACACATGCTGATACCGTCGCCTATGTCCGTGACACCATGCTGCAGCAGCAGGACCCGCCGTCGAACACGATCGGCATGGTCGGCTGGGCCAAGGGGAACCTGTTCGGCGGATGGATGAACACCGTCCTGACGGTTCTCTCCACGCTGTTCATCATCTGGATCGTTTTGCACATCGTGCCCTGGTTCATCTCTCCCACCTGGGACGCGACATCGCTCACTCAGTGCCGCGAGCTCCTGGAGGGCACCTCGGGCGCCTGCTGGGGCGTGATCCGGGAACGCTGGCCGCAGCTGCTCTTCGGGTTCTACCCGTCCGAGCTCTACTGGCGCCCCGTGCTGGCGCTGGTGCTGCTGTTCGTGGCGCTCGCGCCGATCCTCTTCGCCGGCTACGTGACCCCGAAACTGCTCGCGTTCTCGGCGGCCTATCCGTTTCTCGCGGCCTGGCTGCTCTGGGGCGGCACGATCTGGGGGCCGGTGATGGCCGCCCTCGGCTTCGTTGCGGGCTACTTCGCCTTCGCCCTCGTGCAGCGGGTGATCGCGCCGGGGCTGGCCTTCTGGGTCGGCGTGCTGGCGGCGATCGTGTGGTGGGCGGTGATTTCGCCGTTCATGACGCCCGACCTCGCGCGGGTGCTGCCGCTCGCCCTCGAATCGGTGCAGTCGCGCCAGTTCGGCGGCTTCCTCCTGTCGATCACCATCGGCGTGACCGCGATCATGTGTTCGCTGCCGATCGGCATCCTTCTGGCGCTTGGCCGCCGCAGCGACTTGCCGCTGGTGAAATGGCTCTGCGTGGGCTTCATCGAGTTCATTCGCGGCGTGCCGCTGATCACGCTGCTGTTCGTGGCCTCGACGCTGCTCAACATCTTCCTGCCGCCGGGCACGAACTTCGACATCATCCTGCGGGTGATGATCATGGTGACGCTGTTCGCGTCGGCCTACATGGCCGAGGTGATCCGCGGCGGCCTCGCGGCCCTGCCCAAGGGCCAGTACGAGGGGGCCGACAGCCTCGGCCTCGACTACTGGCAGGCGCAGCGTCTGATCATCATGCCGCAGGCGCTGAAGATCTCGATCCCGGGGATCGTGTCGACCTTCATCGGGGTGTTCAAGGACACCACGCTGGTGTCGATCATCGGCCTGCTCGACCCGCTGGGTCTGGCGAATGCGATCCGGGCCGACGCCAACTGGAACGGCATCTACTGGGAGCTGTTCATTTTCATCGGCGCCGTCTTCTTCATCTTCTGTTTCTCCATGTCCCGCTACTCGATGTATCTGGAGCGCAAGCTCCGGACCGGGCACCGCTAAGAGGTATTCGATATGACTGACACCGCCATGGAGCTCTCCGACATCGACCGTTCGCAGATGAAGGTCTCGGACGAGGTCGCGATCGAAATCTCGAACATGAACAAGTGGTACGGGACCTTCCACGTGCTGCGAGACATCAACCTGACGGTCAACCGGGGCGAGCGTATCGTCATCGCCGGGCCGTCGGGGTCGGGCAAGTCCACCCTGATCCGCTGCATCAACCGGCTCGAGGAACACCAGTCGGGCCGGATCATCGTGGACGGGACGGAACTGACGTCGGACCTGAAGAACATCGACAAGATCCGGTCCGAGGTCGGGATGTGCTTCCAGCACTTCAACCTCTTCCCGCACCTGACGATCCTGGAAAACTGCACGCTGGCGCCGATCTGGGTCCGCAAGGTTCCGCGGAAGGAAGCGATCGAAACCGCGATGCACTTCCTCGAAAAGGTGAAGATCCCCGAGCAGGCCGACAAGTACCCCGGCCAGCTTTCGGGCGGTCAGCAGCAGCGGGTCGCCATCGCGCGGTCGCTCTGCATGAAGCCGCGGATCATGCTGTTCGACGAACCGACCTCGGCACTCGACCCCGAGATGATCAAGGAGGTCCTCGATACGATGATCGAGCTGGCGCAGGAGGGCATGACCATGCTCTGCGTCACGCACGAGATGGGCTTTGCCCGCAAGGTCGCCAACCGCGTGATCTTCATGGACCAGGGCCAGATCGTCGAACAGAACGAGCCCGAGGAGTTCTTCAACAACCCGCGGTCGGAACGCACCAAGCTGTTCCTGTCGCAGATCCTCGGTCACTGAACAGGGCGCACCGGTCCGGAGGAGACGGCCGGTACGCGAGCGAGGGAGACCCCCGTCGATGTGGAGGCATCGGCGGGGGTCTTTTCGTTCAGGGTGTCAGTCGCCGATCAGCTCGCGCGGCACCACGAAGGCCACAGCCGCGGCCGTGTGCATCGTGGCATCGGCCCAGTCGTCCACCGGAAAGTCGGCGACCAGCGTCGCGCCGGTGGGGTAGTCGGCGAACCGTGCATGGGCCGGGGTACCCCGGACCAGCATGCTGGCAAAGGCGCCGATGCCGGGGTTGTGGCCGATCATCGCGACGCAGGCGCCTTCGGCTCGGCGAAGCGCGGCCAGCATCACGTCCGGCCCGGCATGGTAGAGCTCGGGCAGGTGAGTGACTGGGGCGTCAACCGCTAGCCTGTCGCAGGTTTCGCGTGTGCGGGTGGCCGTCGAGCAGAGGATCTGGTCCGGGATGTAGGCGTTCTTTCGCAGCCAGTCGCCGATGGCGTCGGCCGACCGGCCGCCGCGCGGGTTGAGGGGACGGTCGTGGTCGTCCAGCAGGGGGTCGGACCAGCTCGACTTGGCATGGCGGATCAGGATCAGGCGTCGCGTCATGGAACCTATTGGGATCAAATGAATTGCTGCATGTGGTATGTGGAATGCGCGGCCAGCCTGCCATGGCCCCGCCCCGCCGGGCAAGCCGCCCGAACGCCGCACCCCGTCTTCATGCAGACCTGTCCCTCGGGCGCCGCAAGGAACGCCTTGCAGGCGGGCACGTCGTAGCCGGCATCGGTCAACGCGTCCGCCGGGCAGGCCGTGCGGCACGGTTGCGCCGTGCAGGTCAGGCAGGGTGATGGTGGCGGCGGGGGCAGGGGGATGCGGTCCGGCAGGGCCAGCGCGCCCCGGAACGACACCCAGAGCCCGGCGTCGGCATGGACCAGAAGGCGGACCGGGGACTGGTGGATCCAGCCGCTGCGGGTGGCCCAGCTGAAGAACGGGTGGAACGGCGGCCCGCCGAAGGGATAGATCGCCCGGCCCCCGATCTCGTCCGCCCAGCCCCCGATCACCCTCCGCGACCAGCGGTCCACCGGGTCGGGCGCACCGTCCTGCCATTCGGGGCTGGCGGTGAGCGCGGCCCAGTACCCCGGTTCCCCGGCCCGAGGAGGAGGAGCGTGCCGACACCGTCAAGCCCGTCCTCCGCCCCCGGATGCAGGGCCGCGAAGATCGCCAGCTGCCGCGCACCCGCCGCCCGGGCGAGGTCGTCGTAGGTCATCGCCGGAAGGGGAGCCACAGGCTCCACCCCAGCCGCGCGGGCCGATCGTCCTGCCATTCGAGGCCGAGCGTCATCCCGTTGTGCCCGCCGCCGGGCTGCGCGGTGTAGGTGCGGAACAGGTGATCCCAGACCGACAGGGTGAAGCCGAAGTTGGTGTCGTGTTCGGCCCGGTCGACCGAATGGTGCACGCGGTGCATGTCGGGCGTGACGATGATCCTCCGCAGCCAGCGGTCGACCCCTGCGGGGAGGGCGATGTTGGCATGGTTGAACATCGCGCAGCCGTTCAGGGCGACCTCGAAGATCACGACCGCTGCCACCGGCGCGCCGATGGCGTAGATCACCGCGATCTTCCATAGCATCGACAGCCCGATCTCGAGCGGGTGGAACCGGATCGCGGTGGTCACGTCCATGTCGCGGTCGGCGTGATGCACCCGGTGCAGCCGCCAGAGCAGCGGCACCTTGTGGGTCGCCCAGTGCTGGAACCAGATCGCGAGGTCGAGGATGACGAAGGCCAGCACACCCTCGATCCAGCCCGGCCAGCCAGTGCGGTTGAAAAGGCCGTATCCCTGCTCTGCCGCGTCCAGCGCCGCGCCGACCGACAGCACCGGGAGGGCCAGCGCCATGAGCCGCACCAGCACCGCGTCGCTGATCGAAATCGCCCAGTTGGTGCCCCAGCGGCGCCACTGCCTCTCGACCCGCGCGCGGCGCGGCAGGGCGGCCTCGGCCAAGGCAAAGACGGCGAAAAGCCCGAGGAAGAAGCCAAGCCGGATCAGCGTTTCATGTTCCATACCCGAAGGATGGACCGCGCCGGCCGGGCTTGGCAATGCGGCGCGTCAGCCCTTGCGGATGATCGACCCGGCGCCGTGTTCGGTGAAGAGTTCCAGCAGCGTTGCGTTCGGCGCCCGGCCATCGAGGATCACCGCCGCGCGGACCCCGCCCTCGATCGCCATCAGCGCGGTCTCGGTCTTGGGGATCATGCCGCCCGCGATGGTGCCGTCGGCGGTCCATTCGCGGATCTGGCTGGCGGTCAGCTCGGTCACCACCTCGCCGCTGGCGTTCTTGACGCCGGCCACGTCGGTCAGCAGCAGCAGGCGGTCGGCCTTGAGCGCGGCGGCGATGGCCCCGGCGGCGGTGTCGCCGTTCACGTTGAACGTCTCGCCGTCGCGGCCCATGCCGAGGGGGGCGATCACCGGGATGATGTCGGCCTTGAACATGGCGTGCAGGATCGTCGTGTCGCATTCGACCGGCGTGCCGACCAGGCCCAGCGAGGGGTCGGTGGTTTCGCAGATCATCAGGTTGGCGTCCTTGCCCGACAGCCCGACGCCCTTGCCACCTTGGGAGCTGATGGCCTGCACGATGCGCTTGTTCACGCGGCCGGAGAGCACCATCTCGACCACCTCGACCGTGGCTTCGTCGGTGACGCGCTTGCCGTTCACGAAGTCGGACTTGATGTCGAGCTTGTCGAGCATCTCGTTGATCATCGGGCCGCCGCCGTGGACGATGACCGGGTTCACCCCGACCTGCCGCATCAGGACGATGTCACGGGCGAAGGTCTCCATCGCCTCGTCGTCGCCCATGGCATGGCCGCCGAATTTCACGACGACGATGGCGCCCTCGTAGCGTTGCAGGTAGGGCAGGGCCTGGCTGAGCGTGCGGGCAGTGGCGATCCAGTCGCGATTCATCGTCTGTTTTCTCATGCGATCATCCATGGGTTTCGGATCTGATACGGCGGATGTCCGGTCTTTCCAACCCCTTGCTGAAATCGGCCCGATCCGTGGCGCGGGGTTTCCCGCTGATCATGCGATCGTGATTTCCCAGCTCCTGCCGGGGGAATTGGCTTGCCGGTCGCGGCCCCGTGCGGTGTTCGTAACATTTCTCACGCCTGCTGCGCGCCCCTGCGCCGGACCGTGGCGGATTTGCGCCACACCTTCGCACGCCCTGATGCAAGTCGGAAACCAAAGGATTAGCTCCCCGTTGTGGACATGACGCCCAGGGCGAGACCCGGGCGAAACACCATGCCTCTCCACCGGGCAGTACCGCGGAGGGGCGCAACGAGGGCCAAGAATGCCCACCAAGAAGGAGAATACTATGTTCCGCACTCTCGCATTCGCCGCAACCACCGGCGCGATCGTCGCAGCCCCCGCATTTGCCGGCAGCCCGGCGCCCGCTCCGATCGAGCCGGCTCCGATCGCCCCTGCGCCGATCATCACCCCCGCGTCGGACTGGACCGGCGGCTACGGCGGTGTGCAGCTCGGCTACGGCGACTTCGACCTTGGCGGGGCGTCGGGTGACGGCCTCGTCGGCGGCGTGCAGCTGGGTTACGACTACGACTTCGGCAGCTGGGTGCTGGGTGGCGAGTTCGACTACACCGGCGCGGACGTGAGCGTCGGCGGCGCGGATGTCGACAGCGTGATGCGCGTCAAGGCACGTCTCGGCTACGATGCCGGCCGCACGCTGATCTACGCCACCGCCGGTGGTGCCCGGGCCGACACCTCGCTGGGTGACGACACCGGCTGGGTCGCTGGCGTCGGCGCTGAATACAAGGTGATGGAGAACGTCTCGGTCGGGGGTGAATACCTCTACCACAAGTTCGACGACTTCAACGGCACCGGCAGCGACCTCGAGGCCAACACCTTCTCGGCCAAGGTGAACTACCGCTTCTGATCGGGTCCGCGGGGCCACGCGCCCGCGCCCAACCGTTGCGTCACGAAGCCCCGGGTGATTTTGGTCACCCGGGGCGTTCTTTCTTAAGGAACCGCTAGCCTAAAACGTGCGTTGATGGCACGATCTCCCCAATACGGGCGAAGACATCGTGACTCGAGCTGTGAAACACCATCTCTGCGGCGCACTGGCCCTCGCCATGCTACCCTGCGTGGCGCTGGCCGACCCCCTGTCCGGCGAAAGCTGGACCGGCCCCTACGTGGGCGGCAACCTCGATTTTCAGCGCGGGGTGCCGGACAGCAAGGGCCTGATCAGCCTGCACGCCGGCTACGACCACCAGATGGGTGACATGGTCCTGGGGGGCGAACTGGAATACGCCAATGCCGATGCGGGCGCGCCCGGCGGGTCCATCGACTGGATGCTGCGCGCCAAGCTGCGGGTCGGCTACGCTACCGGACGGACGCTGATCTACGGCACCGCGGGCGGGGTGCGCAGCGATGGCACAACGGGCGGCGAATTCGGCCTGCTGGCTGGCGCCGGGGTCGAGTACCGGCTGTTCGAGCACCTGACCGTCGGGGGCGAACTGCTGACTCACCATTTCCCGGATTTCGACGACCGCGGCCGGCACGACGTGCAGAGCCTCAGTGCCCGCGTCTCGTTCCGATTCTGACCGTCAGATCAGCGTGGCGATGACCGCGCGCAGGGTGGCGATACCGTCGCCCTTCTCGCTCGAGGTCTGGATGATCTCGGGAAAGGCGGCCGGGTGCTTGGCAAGCTTGGCCCGCACCTGGTCGAGGGTCTTGTCGCGATCCGCGGCCCTCACCTTGTCGGCCTTGGTCAGCACGCACTGGAATGTCACCGCGGCGCTGTCGAGCAGCTTCATGATCTCTTCGTCCACGGCCTTGATCCCGTGCCGCGCGTCGATCAGCACGAAGGCGCGGCGCAGGTTGGCCCGGCCCGACAGGTACTGCTTGAGCAGCTTCTGCCACTTCTCGACCACTGCCACCGGGGCGTTGGCATAGCCATAGCCCGGCAGGTCGACGAGGTAGTGGCTTTCGCCCAGGTTGAAGAAGTTGATTTCCTGCGTCCGGCCCGGCGTGTTCGACGCCCGCGCCAGACCCTTGCGCCCGGTGAGGGCGTTGATCAGCGTGGATTTCCCGACGTTGGAGCGCCCGGCAAAGCAGACCTCGATCCGGTCGTCCGGCGGCAGGCCGTTCATCGCCACGACGCCTTTCAGGAACTCGGTCTCGCCGGCAAAGAGCAGGCGGCCGGTTTCCTCGGCCTCGGGCGTGACCTCGGCCAGGGGGAAGGGCAGGGTGGTCATGGCAGAACCTCCAGCAAGTCGCCCGCGCGCAGGGTGCCGCCGCGCGTGATCCGGATCCCGACCGAGAAATCGCGGTGCCCGAACCCGTCGAGGATGTCGAGCATCGGCACGTCGCGTTCTCCGGTCTCGGGGTTGGCGGTGGTCATCATGCAGCGGTCGATGCGCTTGTAGATCTCGGCCTCGGCCTCGCCCAGCCGGATCGTGCGGCCGATCCAGTCGAACTCCTGCCAGGCCTCGGCCCCCTCGATCCAGAGGTTGCAGCGCCAACGCAGGCGCGACAGGGGCTGGCCGGCGGCCGTTTCGACCGCCGCGTGGCTCGCGGTGCTGGCCAGGGTGATCGACGCCTCGCCGGTGTCGGTCATGCCGCGTCCCGCGGGGGCGGGGACCAGGCGAACGGGCTGTGCCCGGCCTTCACCCACCAGCGGCTGCAGCCAGTCGACCAGCGCCGCGCCGTCGGACGCCGGGTCGACGGCGATCGCGGGCCGCGCGGGATGCGACAGGTGCAGCATCGCGCCCTCGGTCTTCAGGTTCACCGCCTGCAGCGCCGGGGTCGAGGCGCCGCGCAGGAAGTTCATGCATCGCGCCCATTCCCCGTCGACGGCCTTCGACGCCTCGTGCGCGACGGCCCAGAGCCGGTCACCGGGCAGCGTCTGGCCCTCGGCCAGCGTCACCTCGGCGACCTCCTCGCGTCCGATCGCCTTGATCGGATGCCGCCATATCGAGGCGACGCGCAGGCTCACTTCTTCTCGCTCACGGGTTTCTTGCGGCTGAAGCCCGACTTGATGTTGCCGAACACGTCCGGCTTGTAGCCGTGGCTCCGCATGATCAGGTACTGCTGCGTGAAGGTGATCGTGTTGTTGGTGATCCAGTAGAGCACCAGGCCGCTGGCAAACGAGCCGAGCATGAACATGAACACCCAGGGCATCCAGGCAAAGATCATCGCCTGGGTTGCATCGGTGGGCGCCGGGTTCAGTTTCTGCTGCAGCCACATCGAGATGCCCAGCAGGATCGGCAGGATGCCGAGGCTGAGGATCGCCAGGAACGAGGTCGGGTCCGGCGGCGCATAGGGCAGCAGGCCGAAGAGGTTCAGGATCGACGACGGGTCAGGCGCCGAAAGGTCCTTGATCCACAGGATCCAGGGCGCGTGGCGCAGTTCGATGGTGACGAAGATCACCTTATAGAGCGAGAAGAAGATCGGGATCTGGATCAGGATCGGAAGGCAACCCGAAGCCGGGTTCACCTTTTCCTTGCGATACAGCTCCATCATCTCCTTCTGCATCCGCTGACGGTCGTCGCCGGCGCGCTCCTTCAGCTTCTCCATCTCGGGCTGGAGCTCCTTCATCCGCGCCATCGAGGCGTAGGATTTGTAGGCCAGCGGGAAGACGATGAGCTTGAGCAGGAAGGTCAGGGCGATGATCGACCAGCCCATGTTGCCGATGAAGCTGTGCAGCCAGTGCAGCACGGCAAAGATCGGCTTGGTCAGGAAGAAGAACCAGCCCCAGTCGATCGCGTCGATGAAACGGTCGACGCCCTGTTCGTTCTGGTAGTACCGGATGGTGTCCCATTCCTTCGCGCCCGAGAAGAAGCGGCTGGTGACGGTCGAGGAGGCGCCGGGCGCGACCTCCTGCGTGGGCAGCACGGCCTCGGTCTGGTAGATGTCGGCGTTCGGGAAATACTTCGCGGTCGACCGGAACGGGCCGTCGGCGATCAGGGTGGACATCCAGTAGTGGTCGGTGAAGCCGATCCAGCCGCTGCCGCCCACGTCGATCCGTTCGGCCGGGGCGCCTTCGCGGGCGTCCACGTCGTAGTCGGCGATGTTGTCGTAGTCGGCTTCCTCAAGCTCGCCGTCCGACATGCGGATCAGGCCCTCGTGCAGGACGAAGAAGTTCTTGAGGTTGTCGGGCTCGCCGTGGCGTCGGATCAGACCGTAGGGGCGCAGGGTGACGGCGGTGTCGGAATTGTTCACGACCGTCTGGCTGATCGTGAACATGTAGTCGTCGTCGATCGCGACCTCGCGCTGGAAGGTCAGGCCGGCGTCGTTGGTCCATTCCAGCGTGACCGGCGTGTCGGGGGTCAGCGTGGCGCCCTCGGGGGCGGTCCAGATGGTTTCCGGGCCGGGGACCTGGTCCTGGCTGACACCGGCGCTCGCGGCCCAGCCGTGCAGCGCATAATAGGCGTCGTGCTGGCCGACGGGGGTCAGGACGCGCACCATCTCGGCATCGGGCTCAAGCGTGGTCTTGTAATCCTTGAGCAGCAGGTCGTCGATCCGACCACCACGGAGCGAGATCGAGCCGGTGACGCGCGGCGTGTCGATCGCGACGCGCGGCGCTTCGTTCGCGGCCGCCTCGGCACCGCCGGCGGTCGCCGTGCCGGTGCCCGCGGTGCCGGCCGAGGGCGCCATCGTGGTCGTCGTGCCGCCGGTCGCCTCGGTCTGGGCCGTCTCGGTCGGGGCGTTCGGATCGGTCGCCGGTTCCGGCGGGGGAAGAGCACGAACCATATCACGATGACCACGAAGCTGAGCACCGTTGCCAAGAGAAGGTTCTTGTTCTGATCGTCCATGTGGAGGAGCCGCCCGTCTACTGAGAGTCAAGGGGCGGTTCAACAGATCGCAGCGCCAAAGGTCAAGGGCATTCTCCGCCGCAGGGCGGCGTGCGCGGTCACGTCACGGTGCCCTGACGTGATCGGACGGACGGGGTGACGTCCGGGGTGGCGGCGAATGGCTGCGGGGAAGCAAGCCTCGCTCCGCGGTTGTCGGCGGTCGGCCGGGGCGGGGCGGTGCCACGAAGGCATCGCATGGAGCGGTGCGCGAGAGATGGGGTAGAGTGGCGGTCAGGTACTAACGGGGCGGAGGGGGTAGCTTTCTCGGGCCATCGGCAGGGCGGGGCGGTTACGTGCTGCGCCCTGCACCCGAGGAGGCGGGAGAATAGATGACCGGGTGGCGATACAGTCAGGCGACAACCGCGAGGTGTGATGCCTTCGTCGGCACGTGCAAGTGGCGCGATGACCGTCACTCCAACGTGTTTGCGCGCATTCGGCGCCCGATACAAAGCGGCAGGGCCCAGGTCGCAGGGTCCACCCGACCACCAAGCCCGCAAAAGTTTGCGCCTTGCTTCCAAACCCGATGACCCAGGCGCTCGGTCAGCCCAGCTTGCGCCCGATGGCCGGCGCGTCGGCAAGGCTCCCTGCATGGGCGCGCAGCCAGTCGCCGGTCTGTTCAACCGGCATCGGCCGGGCGATGCAGTAACCCTGGATATGGCCGCAGCCGAGTTGTGCCAGCATCGCGTGTTCGCCGCGCGTCTCGACCCCTTCGGCCAGGCTGTCGAGGCCCATCTGTTCTGCCAGCGACAGGATCGCGGCGACGAGGCGCTGCTGGTCCGGGTCACGATCGACCTTGGTGACGAAGCTCCGGTCGATCTTGAGCCGGTGCACCGCGAAGCGCCTGAGCGACGAGATCGAGGCATGGCCGGTGCCGAAATCGTCGAGATCGACCCGGCAGCCCAGCTTGGCGAGCCCGTTCACGCTGCGCACCACGGAATCGTCGGGCGAGGCGGCGATCACGGTTTCCAGCACCTCGATGCAGAGCCGTTCGGGCGCGAGGTCGAAGCGGTCGAGCTGCCAGCGCACCTTGTCCACCAGCTTCGGATCCGAAAGCTCCTCGGACGAGAAGTTGACCGCCACGCTCGGCACGGTAAGGCCCGCGCGGTCCCAGCCGGCCAGCGCCTCGAGCGCGCGGGTCAGGATCACCTCGCCCAGCCGTTCCATCTGGCCGCGCGCGCGCAGCGCCTCGAGGAAGGCGTCGGGCGGGATCACGCCGCGTTCGGGGTGGCACCACCGCGCCAGCGCCTCGAACCCGGTGACGCGGCCAGTATCGGTCGAGACCTGGGGCTGGAAGAACGGCAGGATCTGGCCGCCTTCCAGTGCGGCCATGACGTCCTCCTGCCCGACGGCGCGCGCAGGCACCCGGCGGCTCATCTCGCGCGAGAAGGCGCGGATCGCCGAGGGCGCGTTGCGCCGCGCCTCGTCCAGCGCGAGCGAGGCGGCGTGGATCAGCCCGCGCCCGGTGGCCTCGGGCGCGCGTGCGCCTAGGCAGAACCCGATCGAGCAGCTGACATAGATGCTGCCGGACCCTACGGCGATCGGCTCCTCCACCGTGGCCTGCAGGCGGGCGGCGAGCTGGATCGCGATCTCGAGGTCGAGGTGGGTGACCGTCGCAAGGCCCACGCCGAACCCGTCCTGGTCGGTGCGGCAGACGATGTCGCCCTCGCGCACCGCGTCGCGCAGGCGCTGGCTGGTGCGGGAGAGGACCTGTTCCACCGCCGCCTGGCCGTGACGGTCGGCAAGCTCGGGCAGGTCATCGAGCGCGACGAGAAAGCAGGCGGTCGCCCGGCCGCGGGTCAGCGACATCGCGAGCCGGTCGTCCAGCGCCTCTTCCAGCGCTTCGGCCAGCGGCAGGCCGGTCGTGCTGTCGCGGTCCGGGTCGGCATCGTCAGCCGGGGCGGGCCGGAAGAGGCCGGTCAGCCCGTAGACCACCGGCACGGTCAACGCCGCGGCCATCAGCCACGCCTCCCCCCGACCCAGAAGGCGGTGAGGACGAGCGCGGGCAGGAAGGCCAGCGCCTGCGGGCCGGTCAGAACATGCGTAAGGACCCGGCGCAGGTCAGCGCGGCCCCGGATGGGTCGGCGTGTCATGGGAAATCCCCCGGACGATGCCCGGACAGGCTAGGGCCGAAGGGTCAATGCCAGCTTAACGCAGGTCGGGAACGCCGTCGTCGGCGGCGGTTGAGCTGGGGGTGCCCCGGCTAAGGCCGACGAAATCAAAGATGCCGGAGTCGAGGAGGTGCGACGGCCGCGTGTTCATCAGCGCCCGGAACATCTTCTGCCGGCGGCCCGGCGCATTGCGTTCCCACTGGTCGAGCATGCCCTTCACCTGCTGGCGCTGCAGCCCGTCCTGCGAGCCGCAGAGGTCGCAGGGAATGATCGGGTAGTTCATGTCGCGGGCGAACTTCTCGCAATCGGCCTCGGCCACGTAGGCGAGCGGGCGGTAGACGAAAAGGTCGCCCTCCTCGTTCACCAGCTTCGGCGGCATGGTGGCCAGCCGCGAGCCGTGGAAGAGGTTCATGAAGAACGTCTCGAGGATGTCGTCGCGGTGGTGGCCCAGCACGACGGCGGAACAGCCCTCCTCGCGCGCGATGCGGTAGAGGTTGCCGCGCCGCAGCCGCGAGCAGAGCGCACAGTAGGTCCGGCCGGCGGGCACCTTGTCGACGACGATGGAGTAGGTGTCCTGGTATTCGATCCGGTGCGGCACGCCCATCTTCTGCAGGAACTCGGGCAGGACCGTCGCGGGAAAGCCCGGCTGACCCTGGTCGAGGTTGCAGGCGAGGATGTCCACCGGCAGCAGCCCGCGCCACTGCAGCTCATGCAGGACGGCCAGCAGGGTGTAGCTGTCCTTGCCACCCGAGAGGCAGACCAGCCACTTCGGTTTCTTGCCGTCGCCTTCGCCACGGCGGACGTCCCATTCGATCATGCCGAAATCATCGACGGCCTCGCGCACCTGCCGCACGATCCGCTTCCGCAGCTTGCGGAAGTTGGTCGTGTCGGGCGCGCCCGAGAACAGGGGATGGATGTCGTCGCTATCGTCCAGCATGGGCGTTCTCATGACAGAAGGCAGGGCCGCGGGAAAGGGGGAACGCGGCGGTGGAGGGGTCAATCCGGGACGTTGTCGATCCCGCTGCCGCCCCAGGGATTGCAGCGCGCGACCCGGCGGATGGTCAACCACATCCCCTTGAACGCCCCGTGCTTCTCGAGCGCCTCGAGCGCGTAGGCCGAACAGGTCGGGTGGTAGCGACAGTTGTGGCCCACGATGGGCGAGAAGGTCGCGCGGTAGAGGTGGAAGGGCAGGGCGAAGACACGCGCCAGCGGGGTCATGTCCGGGGTCCGCCCGGCGCGTGCAGCTTGCGGATCGCGTGGCGCAGATCGTCCTTCAGCTGCTCGAAGGGGCGGTCGGCGGTGATCCCGGCCCGGCCGATCAGCACGTAGTCCCAGCCGTCGCGCCCCAGTTCGGGGATGACCGCGCGGGCGGCTTCACGCAGGCGGCGCTTGGCCCGGTTGCGGGCCACCGCGTTGCCGACCTTCTTGGAGCAGGTGAAGCCGACGCGGATGCCCGCCGCCTCGCCCTCGGCCCGGTGCCGGGCCTGCACGTTCATCGAGGGGGTGCCCTGTCGCCTTGCTCGCGCGGCGGCCAGGAAATCGGGCCGGTTGCGCAGGATGCGATAGGCAGGGCCCGCGCAAACGGAAGCCGCCGGGGGCCTGTCCGCGGACGCGGATGCGTCGTTCGCGGGGGCCTCCGGCGGCATCATCGTTTCGCAGGTGCTGGCGCGGTTTACGCGCTCAGTTCCTTGCGGCCGCGGGCACGGCGGGCGTTCAGGATCTTGCGACCTGCCTTGGTTGCCATGCGTGCGCGGAAGCCGTGGCGCCGTTTCCGGACCAGGTTCGAGGGTTGGTAGGTGCGTTTCATCGCGCCGTCTCCGTTTCAGTTGCGCCCGGCTGTGGCTGGGCCTTGGGTCAAGCGGGTGCAATCCGGGAATCGCCCCGCGCCCGCAAATTCGGTTGGAGGCCGGGCTATACCGCCGCCATCGGGGCAAGTCAAACCCGTCCGGGGCCTGATCCGCAGCTTTTTCGCGCCGACCCGCCTTGTGTAACGAATTCCGGCTGGCCGCGTAAGGACAGATGGGGCCCGGGTGCCGTCACATCAACCCGGCGTGAGGGCCCTGTGCAAACGCCGCCCGCTGCCGCATCCTGCGGCGCAGACCACGGAAAGATCAGCAATGTCCGGCCATTCGACCCCGATCACCTCGCCCGCGCGGCTGCTGCCGCTGGCCGCCATCGCCCTCGTGGCGCTGATCGGCGGCTACCTCCTGCGCGACACGCTGAGCTTTGCGGCCCTGCAGGAGCGGCACGAGGCGCTGATCGCCTTTCGCGATGCGCATTACCTGCTGAGCGTGGCGGGCTTCATGGCCCTCTACATCCTGATCGTCGCGTTTTCGCTGCCCGGCGCGCTTGTCGCGACCCTGACCGGGGGCTTCCTGTTCTCGACCTGGCCCGGCGTCCTGATCAATGTAACCGCCGCCACGACCGGTGCCACGCTGATCTTCCTGACCGCCCGCTGGGGGCTGGGAGAGCGACTGGCCGCGCGGATGGATGCGGGCGAGGGGCGCGTGCGCCAGATCAAGCAGGCCATAGACGAGGCGCAGTGGCCCGCGCTGTTCCTGATCCGGCTGGTGCCGGCGGTGCCGTTCTTCGTGGCCAACCTGCTTCCCGCGCTGGTGAACGTGCCGCTGCGGCGCTACGTGATCTCGACCTTTTTCGGCATCATGCCGGGCACGCTGGTCTACACCTCGGTCGGCGCCGGGCTGGGCGCGGTCTTTGCCGCCGGAGAGACGCCGGACCTCGGCATCATCTTCGAGCCGCGCATCCTGCTGCCGCTCCTCGGGCTCTGCGCGCTGGCGGCGCTGCCCCTGGTGCTGCGGCCTTTACGGAAGGGGCGGGGCCTGTGATGGAATGTGACGTCCTGGTGATCGGCGCGGGGGCCGCCGGGCTGACCGTCGCCTCAGGCGCGGCGCAGATGGGGGCGCGGGTCGTCCTGCTGGAGCGCGGCGAGATGGGCGGCGATTGCCTCAACTACGGCTGCGTGCCGTCCAAGGCGCTGCTGGCGGCCGCGTCCCGGGCGCAGGCGATGCGCGACGCGGGGGGATTCGGCATCGCCGGGGTGGAGCCGCAGATCGACCATGCCGCCGTGATGGACCACGTCGCGGACGCCATTGCCGCCATCGCCCCGCATGACAGCCAGGAGCGGTTCGAGGGCCTGGGCGTCACGGTGATCCGCGCGCATGGCACCTTCACCGGCCCGCGCACCGTCCGCGCGGGCGGGCAGGACATCTCCGCCCGCCGCATCGTCATCGCCGCCGGGGCCGCGCCGCTGGTCCCGCCGATCCCCGGCCTCGACACCGTGCCCTACCTGACCAACGAGACGCTGTTTGCCCTGCGCGACCGGCCCGACCACCTGCTGATCCTCGGCGGCGGCCCGGTGGGGCTGGAAATGGCGCAGGCGCACCGCCGCCTCGGCGCGCGGGTGACGGTGATCGAGGCCGAGCGTGCCATGGGGCGGGAGGATCCCGACATGGCGGCAGGCGTGCTGGAGCGGCTGCGGGCCGAGGGTGTCGAGATCGCCGAAGGGGCGCGTGCGGCGCGGGTCGTTGGCGGCGAGGGCGCGATCCGGGTCGAGGCGGAGGATGGCCGCAGCTTCGAGGGCTCCCACCTCCTCGTCGCGCTCGGGCGCAGGCCGAACATCGACGGGCTGGGGCTGGAGGCCGCGGGCATCGAGACCGGGAAGGGCGCGATCAAGGTCGATGCCCGGCTGCGCACCTCGAACCGCCGCGTCTATGCCATCGGCGACATCAACGGCGGGCTGCAGTTCACCCATGTGGCGGGCTACGAGGGCGGCGTCGTCCTCCGCTCGATCCTCTTCGGACTGCCCGCCATGGCGCGGCGCGATCACATCCCGCGTGTCACCTACACCGATCCCGAGCTCGCCCATGTCGGCCTGACCGAGGTCGAGGCGCGTGCGGCGAATGGTGACCGGCTCGAGGTCGTGACCGCCCCCTACGCCCGCAACGACCGCGCCATCGCGACCCGGCAGACCACCGGGCAGATCAAGCTTATGGTCGTCAAGGGCCGCCCCGTGGGCGCCACCATCCTGGGCGCAGAGGCCGGCGAATTGGTCGCACCCTGGTCGCTCGCCCTGTCGAAACGGCTGAAACTCAGCGACATCAGCGGGATGGTCCTGCCGTACCCGACGCTGTCGGAACTGGGAAAAGCGGCATCGGGCACCTATTTCTCACCCAGACTGTTTGATAATCCTTGGGTCAAACGGGTGGTCAGGGCCGTGCAGCGCCTGCTGCCCTGAGGGCTCGTACCGCACGGAAACCATGCTGAACTCGCTTTCCGGACGCTTCCTGATCCTGACGATGGCATTCGTCATGCTGGCCGAGGTGCTGATCCTCGTCCCGTCGCTGGCCCGTTTCCGCGAGGATTACCTGGCCTCGCGGCTGGAACGGGCGCAGATCGCCTCGCTCGCGCTGCTGGCCAACGACGGGATCGACGCCGACCTCGAAGAGGAACTGCTGCGCAATGCCGAGGTCTACAACGTGGTCCTGCGGCGCGACGACGTGCGCCAGCTGGTGCTGTCCTCGCCGGTGCCGGCCGCCATCGACGCGACCTACGACTTGCGCGAAGCCGGCGCCTGGGACCTGATCCGCGACGCGCTCGCCGTGCTCTTCGACGGGGACGGGCGGATCATCCGGGTGATCGGCTACCCGGTGAACGAGGCGGGCCAGCTGATCGAGATCGCGATGGACACCACGCCGATGCGCGCGGCGATGATCGACTACGGCCTGAGGGTCCTGCTGCTGTCGGCTGTGATCTCGATCATGACGGCGGTGCTGCTGTTCCTGGCCGTCCGAGTCTTCCTCGTGAAGCCGATCAAGGAGGTCGTCCGGCAGATGCAGCTCTATGCCGAGGCGCCCGAGGATGCCCGCCGGATCATCGAGCCGAATGCCGCCATCCGCGAACTGCGCGAGGCCGAGGAGGCGCTGAAGTCGCTCGAAACCCAGCTGACCGCGTCCCTGCGGCAGAAGGAGCGGCTGGCCCAGCTTGGCGGCGCGGTCGCCAAGATCAGCCACGACCTGCGCAACATCCTGACCTCGGCCCAGCTCTTCACCGACCGGATCGAGCTGAGCGAGGACCCGGCGGTGCAGCGGCTGGCGCCAAAGCTGGTGAACTCGATCAGCCGGGCGGTGAACCTCTGCGAAAGCACGCTGGCCTTCGGCCGGGCCGAGGAACCCGCGCCGAAGCTGACACAGGTCCGCCTGCTCGACGTGGTCTCGGACGTGATCGATAGCGAACGCCTGGCGGTCGGCGACGGCGAGGTCAGCTTTGCCGAGGACATTCCCGCCACGATGACGCTGCGGGCCGATCCCGAGCAGCTCTACCGCGTGCTCTTCAACCTCGTGCGCAACGCACGGCAGGCGATCGTCTCGACCGGGGAAGAGGGCGAGATCTCGGTCGCCGCGACCGAGGATGACGACCAGTGGACGATCACCGTGACCGACACCGGGCCGGGCCTGCCCCCCAAGGCGCAGGCCAACCTCTTCACGCCGTTCCAGGGCGGCGCCCGAAAGGGCGGTGCGGGGTTGGGGCTGGTGATCTCGGCCGAGCTGATCCGCGGCCATGGCGGCCAGCTGCTGCTTCTGCGGACGGGCGAGACGGGGACCTGCTTCCGCATCGTGCTGCCCAAGACCATGGTCGCGCTCGAGGACGCGGCGGAATAGGCGGTTCGCCGAAGTCGACGTGGCGGCAGGCAGAATTTCCTCTTGCACTCCCCGCACCCGGGATCTAAATGCACGGCCTACGCACCGGTAGCTCAGCTGGATAGAGTACTTGACTACGAATCAAGGGGTCGGGGGTTCGAATCCTCCCCGGTGCGCCACTTCCCTCTCCAGCTGAAATCCACTTGCGGAAACTTCCCGCATGAGGCGAATGCCGTCCCTCGGGTCAACGCGTGTTTCCGGCCCGCCGCGGTCGTCTGACAGACCCTCGCCACGTCGTCGCCACAAAATAGCTTCAAATGTAAAACTTCTTTAAACTACTGATTCAGTGGGGTGATCTCGATTGATCTTCGCGCGGAGGCGACCTATGATCTGCGTGTTCCGCCTTGGTCGCAAGGCATCGGTCCTGTACCGGAAAGGTTGACGAGTATGTCGGATTTCGACGCCGAGGTCGTGGCCAGGCTGCGCGAACAGAATTCGCGGCTGCAATACGACCTGGTGGACACGCAACTCAAGTTCCAGCTTCACCTCTCCAAGGCCCGGTGGGTCATCACCAAGGTCATGGCTTACGTCGCGGACGACAAGACCCGCGCCGATGTCGAGGAATTGCTGCGCCAGATCGATCAGGATATGAAGACCTCGGGCGACGTCTACGAAACGGCGCCAGGACTTCATCGTACCGCAAACGGACATTGAGCGAGCACAACAGCCAACTCGACGCGCCGCCCCTCGCGGGCCGCTTCCTCGCCGCCAGCGGGGTCATCGTTGCGGCCTACGTGCTGTGCCACGGCATCACAGCACTGGTGGTCACGCCGCTGCAGTCGATGCTGTTCCAGGACATCACCGTCTTTGCCAGCATCGCCTACCTCCCGCACGGGGTTCGGGTGATGTCGATCTGGCTCTGGGGCTGGAAGGCGCTGCCGGCGCTCTGCATCGGGGCCTACCTGTCCGAGTTGATCTTTACCCCCGACGCGGCCGCGGCGATCACCGAGCCCGTGCTTTATGCCTCGATCGCCGTGGGGATGCTCAGCGCCTACCTCGGGTTCGAGCTGCTGCGCATCGCCGGGTCGATCGACTATGCCGGCGGTGAGACGCGGCCGACCTGGCGCGCGCTGCTGGTGGTGGGGGTCGTGACCTCGCTCTTCAACTCCTTCGGGCAGAGCTTTGTCTTTGGCGGGCTGATGCCGCAGGCGATCTGGGGGCCGGTGACGGTGTTCTATGCCATTGGCGACGTCGTCGGGCTGTGCCTCGTGGTGCTGGCGATGGTGGCGATTCGCCGCCGGTTCTTCGCCGACCGCTGACCGCGCACGAAAAAGGCGGCCCCGGGGGGCCGCCCTGTCATCCGATTTCCACCGGCTCACTCGGCCGCGCGGCGGGCCTTCTCGGCTTCGACGGCGGCATAGACCACTTCGGGGTCGACGATGGTCGGCGGCAGTTCGACGCCGCGGTTGGCCATCTCGATGCCCTCCTGGGCGATCGATTCGTCGTAGGTCCGCACCACGACCTCGGTTCCCATCGGCGCCTTGTCGAAGAGGTCGATGATGTCCTGGTTGAACAGGCGGATGCAGCCCGCGGTGCTGGAGTTGCCGATCGACGCCATGTCGTTGGTGCCGTGGATCCGGAACCGGGTGTCGTTGCCGCCGCGGTAGAGATAGAGCGCCCGCGCGCCGAGCGGGCTGGCGACGCCGCCGGGGATGCCGCCGGCGAAGGGGCCGTAGACCTCGGGTTCGGTGCGCAGCATGTTCGCGGTCGGGGTCCAGCCGGGCCAGTGTTCCTTGCGCTGGATGGTGGCCCGGCCCGAGAAGCCGCGGCCTTCGCGGCCGACCGCAATGGGATAGCGCGTCGCGCTGCCGGGCGCGTCGACGTAGTAGAGGAACTTGGCATAGGGATCGACGACGATCGTGCCGGGCTCCTCGGGGCCGGTGTAAAGGACCGCGGCGCGGTGGTTCGGTTCGGCCAGGTACATCGGTTCGACCGGCGGCAGGGTGATGTCGTCATCCTCCATCGCGCCGTAGACGCTCAGTTCGGCCGGCAGGGTGTCGATGTCCTCGGTTGGGGCGCCGCAGGCGGCAAGCGAGCCGACGCCGAGGCAGAGGGCGAGGGCACGGAGAGGGGAGAGGGTCATGGCAGCATCCGATTCAGGTTTCGTCGGCCCGGCCCCGGGGCAGGGCGGAGGCGGGCGAAGCCGCGTTGACGCGGCGTCCGGACGACTGTGCAGCGGATCGGTGACGGGGATCAAGGCAAGTGCGGATCCTTGGCGCGGGGTGTTGCACCCGGGCCTAGTCATCGGAAAGCGAACCTGATTGACTGCCGCGGACCGACAAGCCGAGGCGCCATGTCCCGTGATCCCCTGCTGCAGCCCTACCGGCTGAAACACCTCACCCTCAAGAACCGCATCATGACGACCGCGCACGAGCCGGCCTATCCCGAAGACGGGATGCCCAAGGCGCGCTACCGGGCCTATCACGAGGAACGCGCCCGGGGCGGCGTGGCACTGACGATGACGGCCGGATCGGCGCTGGTGTCGCGCGACAGCCCGCCCGCTTTCAACAACGTGCTGGCCTACCGCGACGAGGTCGTGCCGTGGATGGCCGAGCTGACCGATGCCTGTCATGCGCATGGCTGCGCGGTGATGATCCAGCTCACCCACCTCGGCTGGCGATCCCGTTGGGACTGGGGCGACTGGCTGCCGACCCTGGCGCCGGGCCCGCGCCGCGAACCGGCACACCGCGCCTTTCCCAAGGTGATGGAGGATTGGGACCTCGAACGGGTCATCGCGGACTATGCCGACGCGGCGGAACGGATGCAGGCCGCGGGGCTGGACGGGATCGAGCTCGAGGCCTACGGCCACCTGCTGGATGCGTTCTGGTCGGGCTACCTGAACCGGCTCGATGCGCCTTACGGTGGCGATCTTGACGCGCGGATGCAGTTCCCGCTCGACGTGCTGGGGGCGATCCGCGACCGGGTGGGGCCGGATTTCATCGTGGGCGTCCGCTTCACCGCCGACGACCTGCAGCCCGGCGGGATCAACGCCGAGGAGGGGATGCGGATCGCGCAATCGCTGAAGGCGAGCGGCCATGTCGATTTCCTCAACGTGATCCGGGGGCGGGTCGACACCGACGCGACCCTGACCGACGTGATCCCGGTGCAGGGGATGAAAAGCGCACCGCACCTCGATTTCGCGGGGCAGGTCCGGGCCGAGGTCGGCCTGCCGACATTCCACGCCGCCCGCATCCCGGATGTCGCCACCGCCCGCCATGCCGTGTCGGCGGGGCTGCTCGACATGGTGGGCATGACCCGGGCGCACATCGCGGACCCGCACCTGGTCACCAAGATCGCCGAGGGGCGGGAGCATGACATCCGGCCCTGCGTGGGGGCGACCTACTGCCTCGACCGGATCTATGCGGGCGGTGCGGCGCTCTGCATCCACAACGCGGCGACGGGGCGGGAGCTGGAGATGCCGCACGTGATCACCCCGGCCGAGACGGTCCGGCGCGCGGTGATCGTCGGCGCCGGGCCGGGCGGGCTCGAGGCGGCGCGGGTCGCGGCAGAGCGCGGGCACCGCGTCACCGTGCTCGAAGCGGCGGACGAACCCGGGGGGCAGCTGCGGCTGGCCGCGCGCAGCCCGCGCCGGGCCGAGATGAGGGGCATCGTCGACTGGCGCATGGCGCAATGCGCCGCACGCGAGGTGGAGTTCCGGTTCAACACCCTGGCCGAGGCCGAGGACGTCCTGGCCCTGGACCCGGACATGGTGGTGATCGCCACCGGCGGGCTGCCCGAGGACTCGATCCTCGACGCGGGCAATGACCTCGCGGTGACGGGCTGGGACATCCTGTCGGGCGACGTGGCACCGGGGGCGGAGGTCCTAGTCTACGACGACGTGGGCGATCACGTCGGACTTCAGGCGGCCGAGGTCATCGCGGCGGCCGGTGGCCGGGTCGAGGTGATGACCCGCGACCGGAGCTTTGCGCCCGAGGTGATGGGCATGAACCTCGTCCCCTACATGCGCAGCCTGCAGGCGCGCGATACCACCTTCACCGTCGCGCGACGGCTGCTGTCGATCGCGCGGGCGGGGAACCGGCTGACGGCGCGGATCGGCACGGACTATTCGGCGCACAGCTACGAGGTCGAGGTCGACCAGGTGGTGGTCAACGCAGGCACCGCGCCGCTGGACGAGCTCTACTTCGACCTCAGGCCGCGGTCGCGAAACCGGGGCGCCGTGGACCAGTCCGCGCTGGTGTCGGGCGAGGGGCCGCTGTTCCCGTCGCGGGGAGGGGGCGTTCGACCTCTACCGCATCGGCGACGCGGTGGCGGCGCGGAACGTGCATGCGGCGATCTACGAAGCGCTGCGCTACGGGGTGCGGTGGTAGGGCGCGTCTGCCTCCGGCGGGAACATCTGCGGACCGAATACAGGTGAATGATGTGAAAAGGCCCGCCGGTCGAGGCGGGCCTTTCTGTTGGCGTCGGTCGTTCGGTGATCAGCCGTCCATCATCAGGCTCGGCAGCCACAGCGAGAACTGCGGGTACCAGATCAGCAGCCACATGATGAAGAACTCGCAGACCAGGAACCAGCCGACGCCCTTGAAGATGGTCGACAGCGGCACCGCGTCGCCGACCACGTTCTTGACGATGTAGACATTCAACCCGACAGGCGGCGTGAGCAGCCCGATCTCGATCATCTTGACCACGATCACGCCGATCCAGATCAGGTTCACGTTCAGCGCGTCAAAGGCCGGCAGGAAGACCGGCAGCGTCAGCAGCATCACCCCGAGCGGATCGAGGAACATGCCGAGGATCAGGTAGATCACCGCCAGTGCGATCACCAGTTCCAGTTCGTTCAGGTTCATGTCCGACACGAGGTTGGCGATGTAGGTCGGCACCCCCGCCAGCGCGAGGAACCGGGTCAGCAGCACCGCCCCGATGGCGAGGAAGAAGAGCGACGAGGTGGTGCGCAGCGCATCCATCACCGCCTCCTTCAACACCTCGAAGGAACAGCGCCCCTGCGCCAGCCCGATCAGGATGGCAAAGAGCGCGCCGAGGGCGCCCGCCTCGGTCGGGGTGGCGATGCCGGCGTAGATCGAGCCGACCACGCCAAGCACGAGGAGCGGCAGCGGCCAGACGTCGCGCAGGGCGCGCCAGCGGTCGCCCCATGTGACCTCGATCGCGACCTTGGGGGCGAGCTTGGGCCAGATGGTGCAGCGTCCCACGATCATGATCGTGTAGGCCGCGGCGGTCATCAGGCCGGGGATCAGCCCCGCGATCAGCAGCCGGCCGACCGATTGCTCGGTGAAGAAGCCGTAGACCACGAAGGCGATCGAGGGCGGGATCAGCGCGCCGAGCGTGCCCGACGCCGCCACCGTGCCGGTCGCCAACGACTTGTCATAGCCGTATTTCAGCATCTCCGGGATGGCGAGCCGCCCGACCGCGGCAGAGGTGGCGACCGAGGAGCCCGAGGCGGCGGCGAACCCGGCGGCGGTGAAGTTCGTGGCCACCGCCAGCCCGCCCGGCAGGTTGTTCAGCCAGACCCGCGCCGCGGCATAAAGCGACGATGTCAGCCCGGTCTTGTAGGCCACCGCCCCCATCAGCAGGAACATCGGGATCGCCGAAAGCTCCCAACTCGAGGCGAATTCGTGCGGCAGGCCGCCTAGCATGGCGAAGGCCGCGCGTTCGTTGCGCACGATTATGATCCCGACCAGCGAGACCGAGCCGAGTGCGAAGGCGATCGGGACCCGGGCGGCCAGCAGCACGAGAATGGCCACGATGCCGAGAAAGCCGATAGTCAATGGTTCCATGGTAACTGTTCCCTAATCCCGGCGCCGCCTTCTGACCGGCGCGTCCGGGCTCCTCCCAAATCCGTGAATCACTCGGCCGAGCCGCCGTCCTTGCCGACCCCGAGCCGTCCGTCGTCGCCGGTGGTGCGGGTGTGTCCGGCGATCTTGTCGGCCTCGGCCACCGCGGCCTCGACCGCGGATTTCAGGCTGCGGTCCGGCAGGACGTGCTCGCCGCGCGTCATGAAGGCAAAGTTGTCGATCGCGTAGAGCACCAGGTAGACGCAGGTCAGGAAGGTGCCGATCGGGTAGAACCAGCGCGCGCCCCAGACCGGGATGTCGAAGGTCGCGGTTTCCCAGACCTCGCCGATCTCAGTCTTGTGCAGCGCCTCGTGGACGCCTTCCCAGAACATGAAGCCGACGTAGACCGCGCCGATGACGCAGCCGAGCAGCTTGAAAAAGGCGATCCTGCGCGGCGGCAGGTGCTGGGTGAAAAGTTCGACCTCGAGGTGTTCGTGGTCGCGTGTCACCACCCCGAGCGGCAGGAAGACCAGCGCGACCATGTAGTAGGCCGAGACGATTTCCAGGGTCGAGGGGATCGGCCGGTTGAGGATGTATTTCATCCCGACGTCCAGCGAGACCTGCACCATCATCACGAAGAGGATGATGCCGCCGATCATGGCCACAAGGCCGGACACGCGGGAGGCGACGGATTCGATCGCACGTAGCATGGCACTACCCGTTGTTCAGACAAGACGGACCGGGGCGGTCACGTGGGACGGCCCCGGTCAACTGATCAGATTTTCGAGAAGATCTCTTGCTGGAGCGCCTCGCGGTAGGCCTCCTTGTCGTCGCCGATCTCTTCCATCTTGGCGGTCCACTTCTCGACCAGGCCCTTGAAGGTGTTCAGCAGTTCCTCGGCGTTCTCGATGCCGTCGTCCTGGGCCGCGGCCAGCGCCGTCTCGTAGGCCTTGGCTTGCTGCGCCTCCCAGGCGTCCTTGAAGGCCTGGTCGGATTCCTCGACGGTGCCGCCGTTCTCCTTCAGCCACTCCATCGCGGTTTCGTTGTCCTCGACATAGGCCCACATGATGTCGGCCACGGCCTCGGCCATGTTGTCCTTGAACACCTGCTGCTGTTCCGGCGTCAGGTCGTTCCAGACGTCGAGGTTGATCGCCCAGTTCATGGTGCCGAAGTAGGAGCCGAGCGCGTTGGTCCAGACCCCCTTGGCAAAGTCCTTGAGGTTGTAGGTGTCGAGCCAGGCGGTCGCGCCGACGGCACAGTCGATCTGGCCGCGCTGCATCGCCTCGTACATCTCGGCCGTGGTGATCGAGACCGGGGCGGCCCCGATCTCCTGCATGGCGACGCCGATGCCCGAGGTGGCGCGGATCTTGCGGCCCTGCAGGTCCTCGAGCCCCTTGATCGGGTCCTTGCAGATCACGTGGTAGGCGCCGGTGGCCGACCAGCTGAGGCCGATGACGTTGTTCTTCTCGTCCTCTTCCTTGCACTCGGGGCAGGCCAGCAGGTGGAATTCGTTCACCGCGGCCGCCATCACCTTGGGATCGTCGCCGATCGCCAGCATGGACGAGATCATCGCCGACACCGGCAGCGAGGCCTTGACGTAGATGTCCACGACCGAGGCGCTGTCGAGGATGCCGTTGCCGACATTGCCCAGCAGGTCCTTGGGGCCCCCCATGGCGCCGCCGGCAAAGGTTTCGAACGTGATCTCGCCGTTGGTCGCCTCGGTGATCCGCTTCTGCGTCGGCTGGATGCCGGCGACGTTGGTCGTGTGCGTGGGCGAGGTGTAGGCGCCGTAGGTCAGTTCCAGCGCGAACGCCGGCGCGGCCGTCGCCGCCGCTAGGGCGAGCGCGGACATGGTGGTCTTGCGAATTGTCATTTTCTTCCTCCCTTGAAACCGTTTGCAGGCGTCCGGGCCGCGGTCTCCTCCCCGCGGTGGCCGTGCCTCAGAGCCGGTTTCCAAGCTCTTGTATCAGAAGACTAAGATTTGACCGGTGAGTAAACAACAGATTCCATATCCTTGCCATGTGGGTGGAGAGGGCCTCTGCCGCGGATCGCCCGGCCCGCGTGCCGGGTGCCGTCGTCCCGCAGGACCCATCCCGGTCCCCATGCCCTGCGGAACGTCGCGGCCGGCGCGGAGCCGGCCGGATCGCCGGGGCGGCCCGGGGACCGCCCCGGCAATGCCTCAGATCTTGTCGTAGACCTCGCGCTGGAGCGCCTCGATAAAGGCCTCCTTGTCGTCGCCGACCTCTTCCATGATGCCGGTCCACTTCTCGACGAGGGTCTTGAAGGTGGTCACCAGCTCCTCGGAGTTGTCGAGCCCGCCTTCCTTGCCGACCGCGATGGTGGTGTCGTACTCGGCATCCCGCAGGGCCGCGACCTCGTCCTTGAGCGTCTGGTCGAACTCGTAGACCTTGCCGCCCGCCGCCTCTAGGTTCTTGATCGCCTCGACGCCCTCGGGCTCGTAGGCCCAGACGATGTCGGCGACCAGCGCGGGCATGTTGGCCTTGATGATCGCGCGGTTCTCGTCGCTGAGCTCTTCCCAGACATCCTTGTTCATCACGAAGCCCATGATCCCGAAGTAGGACCCGAGGCTGTCACTGACGATGGATTTCGAGAAGTCCTTGAGGTTGTAGGTGTCGAGCCAGGCGGCCGAGCCGGTGGCGCAGTCCATCTGGCCGCGCTGCATCGCCTCGTACATCTCGGCGGTGGTGATCGACACGGCGGTGGCGCCGAGCGACTGCATCGCGCGCCCCATGCCGCCGACCGCGCGGACCTTCTTGCCGGCAAGCTGGTCCTTGGTGTGGACCTCGTCCTTGCAGATCAGGTGGTAGGTCCCGGTCGAGGTGAAGCCCATGGCGATCACGTTGTTCTTTTCGTGATCCTCGAGGCATTTCGGGCAGTTCAGCAGCTGGAACTCGTTCATCGCACCGGCCATCGCGGCCGGATCCTCGCCCACGATCAACATCCCCGACACCAGCGAGGAATGCGGCAGCGATGCCTTGACGTAGATGTCCACCACGCCCGACGCGTCGAGCACGCCGGACCCGGCATTGCCCAGAAGCTCCTTCGGCCCGCCCATGGCGCCGCCGGTGAAGGCCTCCCACTTCATGTCGCCGTTCGATTGCTCTTCGAGCCGCTGCAGGAACGGCTCGGTCCCGGCGCGGAACGTGGTCGAGGTGGGCGAGACATAGGTGCCGAAGGTCAGGTCGAGCGCCTTGGCCTGCGGAACCATGAACCCGGCGGACAGCGCCGCCGCGGCTGTCAGGGACAGCATTTTGGTCTTCATCATTTCCTCCCAAGAGCCGGACCGGCGGTGGCAGTTAACCGCTCTTGAAGGCGCCGATCCCGCGACGCGACGCGCCGCTTCGTGGCGAAAGCGTAAGCGCGTGTCGACTTTTCAGGCAAGGAAATCCCCGGCGCGCGGGCCGCGGCCGGGGCAATCGCACATATGCGATGGTGTTGTTTATATGCGGTTTACATGCATTTCTGCGCCGCCGCGCAGGGCTGCACCCGCGGCATCGGGCGCAGGCCTCAGCCCTTGAAGAAGCCCTCGTAGATCGGTTCCAACGTCTCGGTCTCGAACAGCGACGACACCGAGGTGCCGTTCCAGATGTTCAGGATCGCCTGCGCGAACATCGGCGCGGTCGGCAGGATGCGGATGTTCTTGCAGCCCTGGACCGCAGGGGTTGCGGCGATCGAGTCGGTGATCACCAGCGACTTCATCACCGACTTGGACACCCGGTCGACCGCCGGGCCCGACAGGACGCCGTGCGAGATGTAGGCGTGAACCTCGGTCGCTCCGTTGCTCATCAACAGGTCGGCGGCCTTGCAGAGGGTGCCGGCGGTGTCGACCATGTCGTCGACGATGATGCACTTCTTGCCGGCGACCTCGCCGATCACCGTCATCTCGGCCACTTCGCCCGGCTTCTCGCGCCGCTTGTCGACGATGGCCAGCGGCGCGTCGATCCGTTTTGCCAGTTCCCGCGCGCGGGCCACGCCGCCGACGTCGGGCGAGACGACCATCAGGTCGCCCATGCTGTCCTTGAACTGGTTCTTGATGTCGAGCGCGAAGATCGGGCTGGCATAGAGGTTGTCGACAGGGATGTCGAAGAAGCCCTGGATCTGCGCCGCGTGCAGGTCCATCGTCAGCACCCGCGCGATGCCTGCCTCGACCAGCATGTTGGCGACCAGCTTGGCGCTGATCGGGGTGCGCGCCTTGGTGCGGCGGTCCTGCCGGGCATAGCCGAAGTAGGGGATCACCGCGGTGACCCGCTGGGCCGAGGAGCGGCGCAGCGCGTCGGCGATGATCAGGAGCTCCATCAGGTTGTCGTTCGCCGGGTTCGACGTCGACTGGATGATGAACATGTCCTCGCCGCGGACGTTCTCGAACACCTCTACGAAGATCTCGCCGTCGTTGAATCGCTCGACCCGCGCGTTGACGAGGTCCACCGTCATGCCGCGATGCATAGACATGCGGCGCGCGATGGAATTGGCCAGCGGCAGGTTGGAATTCCCGGCGATGAGTTTCGGTTCGACGATGTTGGGCATGGGCAGCTTCCCGTAGGGTGACGGAATCGTGACGTTGACACCGCTTACCACCCCGATACGGTCTTGCAAACATTGCCGGGAGGGGAAGGAAGACCATGGCCCACATCGACTATTACTTTACCACGGTCTCGCCCTGGGCCTACCTGGCCGGTGACCGGCTTGAAACCATGGCGGCCCGGCACGGCGCGACGGTGACCTACAAGCCCGTCGACCTGGGCAAGGTCTTCTCGGCGACGGGGGGGCTGCCGCTCAAGCAGCGTTCCCAGGCGCGGCAGGACTACCGCCTGCAGGAACTGGCCCGCGCCCAGGCCAAGACCGGCCTGCCGCTGACCATCCATCCGGCGCATTTCCCGACCAACCCGGCGCCGTCGTCCTATGCGATCATCGCCGCGCAGAAGGCCGGGGGCGACACCGCGGCGCTGGTGCAGAACGTTCTGCGCGCCTGCTGGGCCGAGGATCGCAACATCGCCGAGGACGAGGTGATCCGCGACTGCCTCTCGGCCGCGGGCTTCGATCCGGGGCTGGCCGACAGCGGGCTGCTGGCCGGGGCCACCACCTACGAGGCCTATACCGAGGAGGCGATCCAGGAAGGCGTCTTCGGCTCGCCCTTCTACGTGGTCGACAGCGGGCAGAAGTTCTGGGGCCAGGACCGGCTCGACGATCTCGAATCCCACCTCGCCGGGCGGCTCTGATGCCGGACGGTTTGCTGGGCGGGGTCGAAACCCACTGGCGCGAGCTGGGGCAGGGGGCGCGGCCGATGCTGGCGGTGCACTGTTCGCTGGCGCACGGCGGGGCCTTCCAGGGCCTGTCCGAGGAAATCGGCGACCTCGTCACCATGCGGGCCTACGACCTTCCGGGGCACGGCGGTTCGGCGGACTGGGACGGGGTCACGCCCTACCAGGATGTCGCCTGTGCCATGGGGCGCGAGCTGATGGGAGAGGGGCCGATCCACCTGCTCGGCCACAGCTTCGGCGCCACGGTCGCGCTGCGCCTCGCGGTCGAGGCGCCCGAGCGCGTCGCCTCGCTGACGCTGATCGAGACGGTGTTCTTCTCGATCGTGCGGGCCGATGCGCCCGAAACGCTGGGCGAGGGGGACGGCAACAACCGGCCCTTCATGCAGGCGATGGAGCGCGGCGACCTGGAAACCGCGGCGCGGGCGTTCCACGCCGAATGGGGCGACGGCCGCAACTGGGACGAGATGACGGACCGCCAGCGCGCCGGGCTGACCCGCCGCATCCCGATGATCGGGGCGGTCCAGCGCAGCAACAACGGCGATCCGGGCAACATGCTGGCCGAGCGCAAGCTCGAGGCGCTGCAGATCCCGACGCTGCTGATCGAAGGCGCGGACAGCCCGCCGCACATGCGGATCATCCAGGGCGGGCTGGAACGGCGCATCCCGAACGCGACCCGGGTGATCGTCCCCGGCGCCGCGCACATGGTGCCGATCACCCATCCGGCGCCGGTCGGCGCCGCGATCCGGGATTTCCTCACCAACCTCGACGCCTGAGCGCCGCAGTCTTCCGGGGACAGGTCGCAGACCGGGGGCAGGGCCCCCGGCGCTCGCGCGGGGTCAGCCGCGCGCGATTTCCACGAAGCGGTCGATCTCGATCGCGGGCAGCGACCAGTCGCAGACGAAGCGCGCCAGGATCGGGCCTCCGTCCTCGTGGATCGCCGACATCGGTTCGCCCCAGAGGTTGTAGCCCGCGCCACCCTCCACCAGGCGGCGGTGCATCTCGCGCGGCATCTCGGCAAAGAGCGCGTTGGCCTCGGGCGCGTGCAGGAAGCTGACGCCGTCGACCCCCTTCAACCCCTCGGCCAGCCGGGCGCAGTTGGCGTTCGCGGCCCGTGCGCAGGTCAGCCAGAGATCGTCGGCCAGGTAGGCCGCCATCTGGGCCGAGAGATACCGGTGCTTGGAAAAGAGGTGCGCGCCGCGCTTGCGCCGCAGTTCGAACTCCCACGCCTTCTCGGGGTCGAAGAGGATCACCGCCTCGACCCCGACGCAGCCGTTCTTGGTTCCACCGAAGCTGACCGCGTCGACGCCGGCCTTCCAGGTCATCTCGGCCGGGGAACAACCGAGCGCGGCCACCGCGTTCGAGAACCGCGCCCCATCCATGTAGAGTTTCTGGCCGAACCCATGGGTGACCTCGGCGATCGCCGCGATCTCGTCCAGGGTGTAGAGCCGCCCCAGCTCGGTCGACTGGGTGATCGTCACCGGACCGCGCTGCGCGCCGTGCACGCCGCGCACTTCCTGCTCGGCCATGACGGCCTTCAGCTCGTCGGCGGTGAACTTGTCGCCCGACCCGACCAGCGTCAGCTTTGCCCCGCCCGAGAAGAACTCGGGTGCGTTGCATTCGTCCTCCTGCACGTGGGCGACGGGGGCGCAGTAGGTCGTCTGCCAGGGCTGGCAATAGGTGGCGAGCGCGAGGCTGTTCGCGGCCGTGCCGGTGGCGACGAGGTAGACCGCCGCCTCAGGCGCCTCGAAGAGCATGCGGTTCTTGTCGGCGACGTCGGCCATCAGCGGCTCGGCCCCGTAGCCCGGCGCATAGCCGGTGTTGGCGGCGATCATCGCCTCCAGCACGCTGGGATGGGCGGGGCCGGCATTGTCGGAGCGGAAATGCATCAGACGGGTTCCTCTATGATGTGATCCTCCCAATCCTCCTCGTCGACCTCGAACTCGGGCACGGTCATGTGCCGCATCGAGACGCCGGCGCGGTGCACGCTGTCGGGCGTGCCCGAGATCAGCGGGTGCCAGTCGTAGAGCTTGCGGCCCTCGCGCAGGAGCCGGTAGGCGCAGGTCTGCGGCAACCAGTACATGTGCTTGTCGAGGTCCTTGGCCGTCAGCGAGATGCATTCGGGGACGAACTGGTGGCGGATCGGGTACTGCGAACAGCGGCAGCTGCCGTCGTCGAACAGGCGGCAGGCGACGCGGGTGAGGGCGACCTCTCCGGTCTCTTCGTCCTCGAGCTTGTTCATGCAGCACTTGCCGCAGCCGTCGCAGAGCGCTTCCCATTCCCGCTGGGTCATGCGTTCGAGGGGGGTGTCCTCCCAGAAGCCCTCGCGCAGGCCCGTGCGGTCGATGGGATCCCGGCTCATTCCGCGGCCAGGATGTCGCGCGCGCGGGCGCAGTCGGCATCCATCTGGGCGATCAGCTGGTCCTGCCAGTCGGCCCCGTCAAAGGTCATCTCGGGGCGCAGGTACTCGACCAGCGCGACCGAGATATGGGTGCCGTAGAGATCGCCCTTGAAGTCGAAGATGAAGGTTTCGAGGTTCGGCACCTCGCCCCCGAACTGCGGCCGCAGGCCGAGCGATGCGGCGCCGCGGTAGCTGCCGGCGTGGGGGCCTGAGAGGACATCGACCAGGACCGCGTAGACGCCGAACTTCGGCCGGTGCAGCCCCTCGATCGACAGGTTCGCCGTCGGGAAACCCAGGTGGCGGCCGCGCTGGTCGCCGCGGATCACCGGGCCCTCCATCCGGTGCCAGTGGCCCAGCATCGCAGCGGCATCGCGGGGGCGGCCCTCGGCCAGCGCCACGCGGATCGCGGTGGAGGAGACGCGCCCGGCCTCGCCTCCGACCATCTCGGCCACGGTGACGCCAAAGCCCATCTGCGCGCCCAACTCTGCGAGCATCGCCGGATCCCCGGCGCGGCCCTTGCCGAAGTGGAAATCGCTGCCGACCACCACGTGGCGCAGGCCCAGACCGTCGACCAGCACGTGGCGGGCAAAGTCCTCGGGCGTCAGGCCGGCGAGGCCCTTGTTGAAGTTCAGCTCGTAGAGCACGTCGACGCCCAGCTTTTCCAGCCGGTGGGCCCGCGCCTCGGACCCGGTCAGGCGGAAGGGGGCGGCGTCGGGGGCGAAGACCTCGCGCGGGTGCGGTTCGAAGGTGACGACGCCGAGGGGGGCGCCGATCTTCTTTCCGGCGGTGCGCGCCAGGTCGATCACCGCCTGATGGCCCAGGTGGACGCCGTCGAAATTGCCGATGGCGGCGCTCGCGCCGCGATCCTGGCCGGAAACGAAGGTATGGTCGCGCACGATCCGCATGGGCCGAAGGGGTAGCCCCCGGTGCGGGCAGGTGCAAGGCCCCTCGGCCCGCTTTGCCCGTGTCTGAAGACCGCGCCGCCGCGGAACCGGGCGCCGCATCCGGGCGTCAGGGTTCCGCACGCGCTTTCGCCGAGGGCATCGCGCCGGACGGTCCCCGCGGGGGCGGAGGCCCGTGGCGAGTTCCGGCGCGCCGCGCGGCGGGCGGCGTAATGCTAACTAATTGAAATCAGTCGAATTTCCGCGAGGGCGCCAGCACGGTGGCTTCGCCGACCAGGACCTTCTTGCCGTCGACCATGCAGCGGCAGTCGAGCTGCACGCGGCGCTTGGCGTGGTCGATGCCGATCACCTCGACCTCGGCCGTGACCATGTCGCCGGGGCGCACGGGGGCCAGGAATTTCAGCGTCTGGCCCATGTAGACCGTGCCGTGGCCAGGAAGCTGTTCGCCGATGACGGCCGAGACCAGCCCGGCGGTCAGCATCCCGTGGGCGATGCGGCCCTCGAAGATGGTGTCGCGGGCATAGGCGTCGTCGAGGTGCACCGGGTTCCGGTCGGTCGAGACCTGGGCGAACATCTCGATATCCTCGTCGGTGACGACCTTCCGCACGTGGCGGGTCATCCCCATCTCGATATCCTCGATGCAGATCGTGCCGCGGGGCATGTTGTCCAACATCCGGGCCCTCCTTCGATGACGTGACGGTAATTTTCGCACGTATTCCTGACGCCGTGAGCAACTTAATTACTTCGCGGGCGCAGAAAATCAACCCCTAAAGGACGGTCAGCGCAGTTTCCCGATGGCAAAGGTCGGGGTGGTTTTCTCTTTTCCAGAAACGCTTGCAACGAATCCGGGTGGGGATGGGCCTCGGTCCGGGTTTCCTCGGCCGCGAGGCCGCCGGTTATGAAGAGCGAATCGTAATCTTCCCCTAACGCCCCGGCCACGTCGGTGCCGATGCCGTCGCCGATGCACAGGATCGCCTCGGGCGGGACCTTGGGCAGGATCGCGGCGAGGCGGCGGCGGGCGAGGTCGTAGATCGGCGGATGCGGCTTGCCGAAATAGAGGCTTTCTCCGCCCATCTCGGTATAGAGCCGCGCGATGGCGCCCGCGCACCATTCGCGGCGGGTGCCGCGGTCGACCACGATGTCGGGATTGGCGCAGAGCAGCTTGAGACCGCGGGTCTTGGCCAGCAGCAGTTCGGGCCGCAGGACCGAGGGATCGGCCTGCGGGTCAAACGGTCCGAGGCAGACGATGCCCTCGGCCTCGTCCAGCGGGACGAGGTCGATCTTGACCGGGTTTTCCTGGATGTGCAGCGGCTCAAAGAACCCGGTATCCTCTTGTTCCCCAATGAAGAATACCTTGTTGCCCACGGTGCCCTGGTAGAGCGCGGCGCGCGCGCTGTCGCCCGAGGTGGCGATGGCGTCCCAGGCGTCGCGCGGCACGCCGAAGCCATCGAGCTGCACCTCGACCGAGCTGCGGGGGCGGGGGGAGTTGGTGACCAGCACCACGACGCCGCCATCCTTGCGATAGGCCTGCAAGGCGGCGACCGCCTCGGGCAGGGCCCTGACCCCGTCATGCACGCAGCCCCAGAGGTCGACGAACATGGCGTCGTAGCGGGTGGAGATCTCGGACAGGGCGGTGATGATCTGGGTCATGGGCATCCCGTTAAGGCCGCGAACGCAACGTCGGTATCGCGTCGGTATTACGTCGGTATCGCGTCGGTGTTTTCGGGACCGCCGCGCGCGCGGTGCATCAATGACCGATCGGGCCGGGGGAGGCCAGCGGATTTCCCTGCCGGGCGGGGGCGGTCAGCGCGCGGGCAGCGGCTGCGAGACCTCGATCAGGTGGCCGTCCGGGTCGGTGAAGTAGACCGAGAGCATCGGGCCAACCGCGCCTTCGCGTTCCTCGGGGCCGACCTTGATCTCGACCCCTTCGTGGTGGAGCTGGGCGACGATCTTCTTCATCGGCCAGTCCGACAGCAGGCACAGGTTGGCCGAGCCGGGCGCGGCGTGGTCGTGGTTCACGCTGGCGGGCGTCTGCAGGTTGAACTTCTGACCGCCGAAGCGCAGGGCGCGGCGGCCGCCCTCGAACTCTTCGACGTCCATCTGCAGGACGCGGGTGTAGAATTCGATGGTGCGGTCGATGTCGGCGACCACCAGGACGACGTGGTCGATTTGGGTGATCATGGCGAGTCCTCCCCAGGCTGCCTGCGGGCAGGATAGCGAAGGCGGGGCCGATCGCCAACGCGGGCCTTGAGGTTCCGTGCCGCGCGGGCAAGTCTGGCGCCGGACCAGAGGGAGGGTGTCATGGACCTGCAGTTGAAGGGCAAGCGCGCGCTGATCGCGGGCGGCAGCATGGGAATCGGCAAGGCGGTGGCCGAGGGGCTGGCGGCCGAGGGCGTGGATGTCGCCATCGTCGGCCGCACGCGCGAGACGGCCGAGGCGCTGGCGACCGGGATCGCGGCGACGCACGGGGTGCGGGCGATCGCCAGCACCTGCGACACCGGCATCGATGCCTCGGTCGCGGCGATGGTGGCGGACGTGGCGGAGCGGCTTGGCGGGATCGACATCGTGGTGAACTGCGCCGCGGAACCAGCGGGGCAGAAGAAGCCGCCGTCGACGGCAGAGCTGGACCACGCGCACCTCGACCGGCACATGAACGTGAAGGTGATGGGCTACCTGCGGGTGGCGCAGGGGGCGATGCCGCACATGGTCGGCGCGGGCTGGGGCCGGATCATCAACGTCTCGGGGACGGGCATGTACCGGCCGGGCGACACCGCGGGCGCGATCCGCAATGCCGGGGTCGTGGCGCTGACCAAGAACCTGGCGCATGACCTGGCGGGGACGGGGGTGACGACCAGCGTGGTGCACCCCGGCATGACCCGGACCGAGAAGGTGGACGCGATGCTCGAGGCGCGGGCCGCGGCGGCGGGCCGCAGCTTTGACGAGGAACTGGGCGTGCTGGCGGGGGCCACGCTGAACGGCGTGCTGCCGGATGCGCGGGACATGGCCAACATCATCGTCTTCCTCGCCTCGCCGCTGTCCTCGGCGATCAACGGCGAGGTGATCACCGCGACCGGCGGGCGGCCGGGAGTGATCGCCTACTGATCCGTGGCCCGGCGCGCGGCGGCGAGCCGCAGGTGGATCGCCGCGCCGCCGGCAAAGCAGAGCATGGCAAAGGCGGTCAGCCCGGCCATGCCGAAGCCGCCCGTCGCCAGCAGCAGGAGCGGCGTGCCGAGCGTGTTGCCGAGGTTGCCCATCTGGGCCAGCGCGCCGTTCGCCTCGGCCTGGGTTTCGGTGGTGGTGTTGAGCTGGGGGACCAGCGCAAAGCTCGCCCCCTGCACGAGGCCGAGTGCGGCGATGGTCAGGATCGCGAGGATCGGATCGCCGCCGCTGAGCCCGAAGGCGAGGGCGAGCGCCGTGCCGAGCGCAAAGCCCGCCACGATCACCGGCACGGCGGTGAAGCGGGTCACGAGGACCACGCCGAGCGTCATCGACACGATCATCCCGGCCAGCGGCATCGCCCCGGTGACGAGGCTGCGGGCGGCGGGATCGACGAAGTCGGGCAGGACGGTGACGATGGACACGTAGCCCAGCGTGTAGAAGAGCCAGCCCGCCGCCGGGGCCGCGATGCGCGGCGAGGCATAGATCCGGCGGTGCTGGTCGAGGATTGCCGCGAGGCCGAGGCGCGGGCCGCCCTGCGGCGGGGTGGTGCGCGGCAGGCGGATGGCGAGGGCCACGGCCATCGCGGCCATGAAGGCCGCGTGGGCCAGGATCAGCGCGCCGGTGCCGTGGCGGGCGGCGAAGGGCTGGCCGACCCAGGCGAGGACGGCGAAGGAGACGCCGAAAAAGGTGCTCCAGAGCGTGAGGGTGAAGACCCGGTGGCGCGGGGCCGAGACCTGGGCGATCAGCGTGGGGGCGGCGACCACGATGACGAGGTGGCTGAGCCCCTCGGCCACGCGGCTGGCAATCATCAGGGGCAGGGCGGGCAGGGTGGCCTGGTACGCCGACATCGCCGCGCCGAAGACCAGCGCCGCCAGCAGCAGCCGCCGGGTGCCGAGGCGGGCGACCAGCAGGCCCGCGGCCAGGCCGAAGACGATGCCGAGCAGTCCGATGCCCGAGACGATGAAGCCGACGGCGGTGCCCGCGTCCGGATAGGCGGCGCGCAGCGCGGGGAAGAGGACGCTGGCCTTGCCGTATTGCGCCGCCGCGCCGAGACCGGCAGCATAGAGCAGGAGGACGAGGCCGAAGGGCGTGCGGTCGGGGGTGGACATGACCGCCTTAGGCCCGCCCCGGGCCCGGACGTCAAGATGGAACGCGCGGCCCCCGGCCGGCGTTCGGGCGGTGACGGGCGCGGGCCCGGGCTGGAGGAGGAGGTTTCCATGGCCATCGCGAAGAACACGATCTGCATCTGGTACGACCGGGACGCCGAGGCGGCGGCGCGGTTCTATGCCGAGACCTTTCCCGACAGCGAGGTGACCGAGGTGAGCCGCGCGCCGGGGGATTTCCCGTCGGGCAAGGCGGGCGACGTGCTGGTGGTCTACTTTACCGTTCTGGGCATTCCCTGCATGGGTTTGAACGGTGGCCCGACCTTCCAGCAGTCCGAGGCGTTTTCGTTCCAGATCGCGACCGACGACCAGGCGGAGACGGACCGCTACTGGGATGCCATCGTCGGCAACGGCGGGCAGGAAAGCGCCTGCGGCTGGTGCAAGGACCGCTGGGGCGTGTCGTGGCAGATCACGCCGCGGGTGCTGACCGAGGCGCTGTCGGCGGGCGGCGACGAGGCGCAGCGGGCCTTCGCTGCGATGATGGAGATGGGCAAGATCGACGTCGCCAAGATCGAGGCGGCGCGGCGCGGGTAGGCCCCCCAAGCAGAACGGGCGCCGCTGTCGCGACGCCCGTTCCGGAAATCCGTGATCGCCGGGATCAGACCTTGAGCGACGGGATGATCTGTTTCTTGCGCGACATGATGCCGGGCAGGACGACGGTGTCGCCCGCCACGGTGGCGCCGAAGCTCTTTTCTGCCAGGCCCTTCACCAGGTCGTTCGGCACGAAGAGGGTGGCTTCCTCGTTCAGGATGTCGACGACGAAGAGCAGGACCTGGTCGACGCCGTCCTCGGCCGCGACGGCCTTGAAGCTCTCCATCAGGCTGTTCTTGCGATCGAGCACGATCTTGGGCGCGGTGGTCTCGAGGACCGAGACGCGGAACTTGGTGCCGTCGACGGCGTATTCCTTGCTGTCCATGCGGATCAGCTCGGCGTCCGAGAAGGCGGAGACGTCGGATTTCGCCTCGAACATCTCGGAGGCGTAGGCCGAGAGGTCGATGCCCAGCTCACCGGCCAGCTGCTCGGCCAGGGCCTTGTCCTGGTCGGTCGTGGTGGGAGAGCGGAATTCCAGCGTGTCCGACAGGATGCACGACAGCATCAGGCCCTTGATCGGGTCGGTCATCTTGGCGTCGTTCGGCCCCATCAGGTTGTGCATGATGGTCGCGGTGCAGGCCAGCGGCTTGATCGTGATGTCGATCGGGCCCTTGGTTTCGAGCCCGCCGGCCAGCTTGTGATGGTCGATGATCTGGATCACGTCGGCCGCGTTGATCGAGGCGGGCAGCTCGGCGGGGTTGTTGGTGTCGACGATGACCACCTTGTCGTCGGCCGCGACGTCGGTGATGATCTCGGGCTTATCGAAGCCCCACTTCTCGAGCATGAAGGCGGCTTCGGTGTTGGGTTCGCCCAGCAGTTTCGCCTCGGCCGGCTGGCCGCGCACCTCGGACAGGTACCAGGCCCAGATGAGGGCCGAGCCGGTGGAGTCGGTGTCGGGGGATTTGTGGCCGAAAACCTTGATCGTCATGTCTGTCCGTCCATTGGTGAATGAGGAGTCGCGGCGGGGTATACAGAGGCCCCCGGCGCTTGTCACCCATCGTCACCCGGACGATAGCTGGGACAGGGCGAGGGCGGTCAGAAGACCCGCGGCGATGGCGATCCCGGTGCCGAAACGGTCCTCGCGGAAGGCCTTGGGAAAGACCTCGGTCGCGAGCGAGGCGGTCACCGCGCCGGCGGCCAGGCAGCGGATCGCGGCCAGCCAGGCGGGCCCGGCGTCGCGCAGGGCGAGGTTGCCGAGGATCGCGGCGGCGGCCAGCAGCGCGGCGGTCAGCGACCAGAGCAGCAGCACCTTGCCGCGGGCCATTCCGCCCTCGGCCATCTCCTTGGCGCCGCCCGCGGCCTCGGGCAGGTTCGACAGCAGGATGGAGCCTGCCAGCGCCGCCACCTCGGGCGCCGAGGTGCCGATCAGCGCGACCCCGAGGGCGAGGTTCTCGGGCACCCCGTCGAAGGTGATCGCCAGCAGCAGGCCCGCACCCTCGTTGCCCTCGGTCGAGTGCTGCAGCCAGCGGTCGGCGACGGTGAAGGCGAGCGCACCCGCCGCCACGCAGGCGGCCAGCAGGGCAAAGTCGAGGGTGTCGAGCGCCGGGCGGATCAGCTCCTCCATCACCGAGACGATGAGGGCGCCGCCCGCCAGCGCAATCAGGAAGCCTTCGAGCGGCGCGGGCAGGCGGCCGTAGAGACCCCAGAGCGCGCCGACGATCAGGGCGGCCGAGACGGCGAGAACGACGAGGACGAGGGTCATGGCTTTCCGGTTTTGCAGGGCGGGCCGGTGCGGTTAGATAGGGGGAAAGGCAGGCGGGACAAGCATATGGCAAAGGGCAGGGAAGCGGATCTCTACGCGCCGGTGAAGCGCTGGCTGGAGGCCCGCGGCTATGTCGTGAAGGGCGAGGTCGGCGCGGCGGACGTGGTGGCGGTGGCCCCGGACGCGCCGGGCGAGCCGCTGCTGATCGAGCTGAAGACCGGCTTTACCCTGTCGCTGCTGCAGCAGGGCATCGCGCGGCTGGCGGTCAGCGACCATGTCTATCTCGCCGTGCCGAAACCCAAGAAGGGGCGCAAGGCGCTGGCGGCGGATGCGGCGCTCTGCCGGCGCCTGGGGCTGGGGCTGATCCATGTCCGCCCGCGCGACGGCCATGTCGAGGTGCTGTGCGATCCCGGCCCGTATGCCCCCCGCAAGTCGGCCAAGAAGAAGGCGCGGCTGTTGCGGGAGTTCGAGCGCCGGGCGGGTGATCCGAACGACGGCGGCGCGACCCGGCACGGGATCGTCACCAGCTATAGGCAGGACGCCCTGCGCTGCGCCCGCTACCTGGCCGAGACCGGGCCGGACCGCGGCGCGGCGATCGCCAAGGCGACCGGCGTGCCCGCGGCCACGCGGATCATGCGCGACGACCACTACGGCTGGTTCGAGAGGGTGGAGCGCGGTGTCTACGGCCTGAGCGCCGGGGGGTGGCAGGGGCTGGCGGATTGGGACGGCGCCCTGCCGGACTGACCGGCCTAGTGCCGCAGGCCCGAGACGATGGTTTCCAGAAGGCGCGTCATCACCGGATCGTCGGCGAGGCCGGCAAACCCGGTCCGCCGCAACGCCGCCAGGGAATGCACCCCTTCGCGGGCCGGTGCGTCGAGGTTGGCGGGCGCGGCAAAGCCCATCGACCAGTTCGGGAAGGCACGCGTCGCGATCGGATCGTCGATGATGCGGGCGATCTCTCCGTGCCGGCTGTCGCCCTCGATCCGGGCGTAGCAGTCGTGCACCGTGCCGGCATCGCCTTCGAGCATCTGCACGAAGGTGAGGTCGTGGTAGATCAGCACGCCGGTGATGCCGTCGCGCGCATTGTTCCGTCGCGAGGTTTCGAGGATGGCGTCCAGATCGCTGCTGTCGACCGCGCGGCGGGCGGCACTGACATAGATGAGACGGTGGGTCATTTCGGCGCGAAGCTTTCGGTTGGGTGCCCCGCCGCGATGAGGCCTTGCGCCCGGCGGGTCAAGCAGGGAGTTGGTGCCGGGGGGCTATTGCGCTGCCGGGTCAGGGAGCGGCGCCTGCTGGTGCTGCGCCAGCCGCCAGCCGTCCGGCGTGGACACCCATGTCGAGGTGCAGAGCGCGGTGTAGGGCGCGTCGCCGTCGCGCAGCCCGGTGGCGGTATAGGCCAGCACCGCGATGCCGTCGGTTTCCACCCGGTGGCGGCCCGCCATTTCGACCGTCTGCCAGCGCGGCGCGTCCTTGAGGCTGTCGAGGATCGCCTCACCCTCCAGGGCGCCGATGCCGGGAAAGGCCATCAGGCAGGCGGGGGCGAGGCGATTGCGGAAGGCGTCGGTGCCGCCCGTCCAGAGCAGTTCCTCGGCCGTCCAGATGTCGTCGTCGTCGGTCATGTGTGCCTCCGTCTCGGGGGACAGACGCATGGGTCGCGGGGGCGGTTCCCCCTGCGGCAGGTTTAAATCGGCGATAATCGGCTGGAATCGCAGCGTCAGAAGCTGATTCTCGAAGAATCTCTTGCGCAAACGCTCAAAAAAAGTGATGTGGAGGGCTGCACGTTTGCGACTTTCGACCTTGTGACGCTCCTCAAAGGCGCCAGGCTTCGAATGCTTGGACTGCCGGGCTGCCGCACTTCCGCGGGCAGCAAGACAAAGGAGTATCACGATGGCCACTGGCACCGTGAAATGGTTCAACGCCACCAAGGGCTACGGCTTCATCGCCCCCGATGGCGGCGCAAAGGACGTTTTCGTCCACATCAGCGCCGTTGAGCGCGCTGGCCTGACCTCGCTCGAGGAAGGCGCGAAGGTCAGCTTCGACATCGAAGCCGGCCGCAACGGCCGCGAAGCCGCAGCGAACCTGCAGCTGGCGTAAGCCGACCGGGGCGTGCGCGTCAGCCGCGCCCGGCAAGAGATTCGACCCGGTCCCGCGAGGGGCCGGGTCTTTTCATGCGCGGCGCGGCCCGCGCGTCACCAAACCGTCGTGACCGGCGGATAGGGATCGGCCATCGCCTGCCGGTCCGGGCCGTTTCGGGCCATGTGCCGCGCAGGGTGCGGCGGGGCGGTGGATTTTCCCGGCGACTTGCTTGACAAACTCGGAGCCCGTGCCTAGCTATGCGCCGTTAGCACTCGCCCGAGGGGAGTGATAATGGCCCCGGCGCTTCCTTGCGCCGCCGGGCCTCAAGGGAGAAACTTTGAGCCAAGGAGCCTCAGAGATGGCATTCAAACCTCTGCATGATCGCGTGCTGGTCCGTCGCGTCGAAAGCGAAGAGAAGACCAAGGGCGGGCTGATCATCCCCGACAGCGCAAAAGAGAAACCCGCCGAAGGCGAAGTCGTCGCCGTTGGCGAAGGCGCGCGCAAGGACAGCGGTGAGCTGATCGAGATGTCGGTGAAATCCGGCGACCGCATCCTGTTCGGCAAATGGTCGGGCACCGAAGTCACGATCGACGGCGAAGAGCTGCTGATCATGAAGGAAAGCGACATCCTGGGCATCACCGCCGCGGCCTGAGGCCAGCGCGCGTAACCCCGGATCAACTCTGACATATTCAGGAGAAGAGCATGGCTAAGGAAGTCAAGTTCAACACCGACGCCCGCAATCGCATGCTGAAGGGTGTCAACATCCTCGCCGACGCGGTGAAGGTGACCCTCGGCCCGAAAGGCCGCAACGTGGTTCTGGACAAATCCTTCGGCGCACCGCGCATCACGAAGGACGGTGTCTCGGTCGCCAAGGAAATCGAACTGGAAGACAAGTTCGAGAACATGGGCGCCCAGATGGTGAAGGAAGTCGCTTCCCGCACCAACGACGAAGCCGGTGACGGCACCACCACCGCAACCGTGCTGGCCCAGGCCATCGTGACCGAGGGCATGAAGGCCGTTGCTGCCGGCATGAACCCGATGGACCTCAAGCGCGGCATCGACCTGGCCACCGCCAAGGTCGTCGAGCAGATCAAGGCCGCGGCCCGCGAAGTGAACGACAGCGCCGAAGTCGCGCAGGTCGGCACCATCTCGGCCAACGGCGAAGCCTCGATCGGCAAGATGATCGCGGACGCGATGCAGAAGGTCGGCAACGAGGGTGTCATCACCGTCGAAGAGAACAAGGGCATGGAAACCGACGTCGAAGTCGTCGAGGGCATGCAGTTCGACCGTGGCTACCTGTCGCCCTACTTCGTGACCAACCCCGACAAGATGGTCACCGAGCTGGAAGACTGCATGATCCTGCTGCACGAGAAGAAACTCTCGTCGCTGCAGCCGATGGTGCCGCTGCTCGAGTCGGTCATCCAGTCGCAGAAACCGCTGCTGATCATCGCCGAAGACGTCGAGGGCGAAGCCCTGGCGACCCTCGTGGTGAACAAGCTGCGCGGTGGCCTGAAGATCGCCGCCGTGAAAGCACCGGGCTTCGGTGACCGCCGCAAGGCCATGCTGCAGGACATCGCGATCCTGACCGGCGGCCAGGTGATCTCGGAAGACCTGGGCATGAAGCTGGAAAACGTCGGCATGGAAATGCTCGGCACCGCGAAGAAAGTCTCGATCACCAAGGACGAGACCACCATCGTGGACGGCGCTGGCGACAAGGCCGAGATCGAAGCCCGCGTGGCCCAGATCAACACCCAGATCCAGGAAACCACCTCGGACTACGACCGCGAGAAGCTGCAGGAACGCGTTGCCAAGCTGGCAGGCGGTGTGGCCGTCATCCGCGTCGGCGGCATGACCGAAGTCGAAGTGAAAGAGCGCAAGGACCGCGTCGATGACGCCCTGAACGCCACCCGCGCTGCCGTGCAAGAAGGCATCGTGGTCGGCGGCGGCGTCGCCCTCGTGCAGGGTGCGAAATCGCTCGAAGGCCTGGAAGGCGCGAACAGCGACCAGAACGCCGGCATCGCCATCGTGCGCCGCGCGCTGGAAGCCCCGCTGCGCCAGATCGCCGAGAACGCTGGCGTCGACGGCGCCGTCGTGGCCGGCAAGATCCGCGAAAGCGACGACCTGAAGTTCGGCTTCAACGCGCAGACCGAAGAATATGGCGACATGTTCAAGTTCGGCGTGATCGACCCGGCGAAAGTCGTGCGCACCGCGCTGGAAGACGCCTCCTCGGTGGCTGGCCTGTTGATCACCACCGAAGCGATGGTGGCTGACAAACCCTCGAAAGAAGGCGCAGGCGCTGGCGGCGGCATGCCCGACATGGGCGGCATGGGCGGCATGATGTAAGACGGTCTCGCTTCGGCGACACCGGCTTACCAACCCTTGAGATCGAAAGGGGTCCGCTGCGGCGGGCCCCTTTTGCGTTCGGGCGGGTGGACGGGCGCTTGCCTTCGCGCCCGCCCAAATCGTGGGCATTCGACGGGGGCGGCGGGGCCGCACGCGGCGCGCTGCCGAAAAACTGTCGCAAATTGCGGGCAACCCCGGCGCGGCGCGCTAGGCTGTGATCCGGGCCGGGCCAGGATAGGTCGGCCGGCCCCCGGACTGAATTGGAATGCTGCTGAGATTTGTCCTTCCCGAAGACCGCGTGCCGGTCACCAAGCTGCTGCTCGAAGCCTTCCCGACCGACGCCGAGGCGCGGCTGGTGGTGGATCTGCGCGACGCGGGTGACATGGTGATCGAGCTGGTCGCCGTCGCCCATTCCGCGATCCGCGGCTATGTCGGGTTCTCGCGCCACTACGCGCCGCGGAACTGGGCCTGCATGGGGCCGCTGGCGGTCGAGAAGGGGTATCGCGAGCACGGGGTCGGCGGGGAACTGGTGCGCTACGGGCTCGACTACGTGCGGCGGCAGCGGCTGGACGCGGTCACGGTGCTGGGCGACGCGCGGTATTACCGGCGCTTCGGCTTCACCCGGAAGGCGGCGGAAAACCTGACCTCACCCTTTCCCGAAGAGCACACGCTGGTCTACCCGATCGCGCCCGGCACGGCGGGGACGGCGGGCCACCTGGAATATGCCGACGCCTTCATGTCGTTCTGAGAGGCTTTCCAACCGCGCGCGGCTTGGGTAGGGCTGCGGGCCATGTTGCCCGATCTGCATATCACCGGCGCCGAGGTGCTGCGCCCCGAGGGGATCGATCGCGCGCCGCTTGGCGTCGCGAGCGGGATGATCGTGGAAGGCGCGCCCGGCCGGGCGGTCGACCTGCCGGGTTGGACGGTGCTGCCCGGGATCGTGGACATCCACGGCGACGGGTTCGAACGCCACCTTGCGCCGCGCCGCGGGGCGGTGCGGGACCTGCGGACGGGTCTCGTCTCGCTTGAAGCCGAGCTGGCGGCGAACGGGATCACCACGGCGGTGCTGGCGCAGTTCTGGAGCTGGGAAGGCGGCATGCGCGGGCCTGAGTTCGCGGTCGCGATGCTCGAGGCGGTCGAGGGCGCGCAGGCGCGGTTCGCCACCGCGTTGCTGCCGCAGCTCAGGGTCGAGACGCACCTGGTCGATGACTATGCGCGGATCGAAGAGGTCGTGGACCGGTTCGGCGTGCCCTATGTCGTCTTCAACGATCACCTGCCGCACGCGGCGCTGGCGGCCGGAAAAAAGGTGCCGCGGCTGACCGGCCAGGCGCTGAAATCCGGCCGCAGCCCGGAGGCGCACCTGGCGCTGATCGAGGCGCTGCATGCGCGCGGGCCGGAGGTGCCGGCGGCGGTGGCCGCGCTGGCGGCGCGGCTGGCGGCGCGCGGCGTGGTGCTGGGGAGCCATGATGACGTGGACGCGGCGGCGCGGGACGGCTGGCGGGCGCGGGGCGTCGCGATTTCCGAGTTCCCCGAGAGCTGGGCGGCGGTCGAGGCGGCGGCGGGGGCCGGCGACCCGGTGATCATGGGCGCGCCCAACGTGATGCGGGGCGGATCGCACGCGGGCAAGATCTCCGCCGGGGATGTGGTGCGGGCGGGGCAGTGCAGGGCGCTGGCCTCGGACTACCACTACCCGGCGCCCCGGATCGCGGCGCTGGCGCTGGCCGGGGAGATCGGGCTTGAGGCCGCGTGGCACCTGGTATCGACCGGGCCGGCGGAGGTGCTGGGGCTGGCGGACCGCGGGGCGCTGGCGGCCGGGATGCGCGCGGACCTCGTGGTGCTGGAACGGGAGAGCGGCACCGTTGGCGCGGTGATCGCCGGGGGCGAGGTGCGGTACTGCGCGGGCGAGGTTGCGCGGGCGTTTTTCGGGTAGGTGTTGTGGCGGGTGGGGGAACCCCACCCCCACGGGGTGCCGGTGGTTCCGGGTAGGTGACATGGAAAGGGGCGCCGAAGCGCCCCTTTGTCAGTCTGCCGTGAGCAACGGCGGTTTGTTTCCGGACAGCCGTGGGCTGTCGGGGCCTTGGATCTGAAGGTCGATCTCGCCGTTCTTGACGGCGACCTTCACGATCCCGCCCTTGGTCAGCTTGCCGAACAACAGTTCCTCCGCGAGCGGTTTCTTGATGTTCTCCTGGATCACGCGGGCCAGGGGCCGCGCGCCCATCTTGTCGTCGTAGCCCTTGTCGGCCAGCCATTCGGCGGCGGGCTTCGTGAGTTCGATGGTCACGCCGCGGTCCATCAGCTGGGCCTCGAGCTGGAGCACGAACTTCTCGACCACCTGCATGATGACCTCTTTCGGCAGCGGCGCGAAGGAGATCACGGCGTCCAGACGGTTCCGGAACTCGGGCGTGAAGGTCCGCTCGATCGCGGCGGTATCCTCGCCTTCGCGCCGGTCGCGGCCGAAGCCGATGGCCGACTTGGCCTGTTCCTGTGCGCCCGCGTTGGAGGTCATGATCAGGATCACGTTGCGGAAGTTCACCGTCCGGCCGTTGTGGTCGGTCAGTTTGCCGTGGTCCATCACCTGCAGCAGGATGTTGTAGACATCCGGATGCGCCTTCTCGATCTCGTCGAGCAGGAGGACGCAATGCGGGTGCTGGTCGACGCCGTCCGTCAGCAGGCCGCCCTGGTCGAAGCCGACGTAGCCCGGAGGCGCGCCGATCAGGCGGGAGACCGCGTGTTTCTCCATGTATTCCGACATGTCGAAGCGCAGGAGCTCCACGCCGAGCGTGTCGGCGAGCTGCTTGGCGACCTCGGTCTTGCCCACGCCGGTCGGGCCGGCGAAGAGGTAGTTGCCGATCGGCTTCTCGGGTTCGCGCAGGCCCGCGCGGGCCAGCTTGATCGCCGAGGAGAGCGCATCGATCGCCTTGTCCTGGCCGAAGACGACGCGTTTCAGCGTGCCTTCGAGATCCTTCAGCACCTCTGCATCGTCCTTGGAGACGGATTTCGGAGGGATGCGGGCGATCTTGGCGACGACGGCCTCGATCTCCTTCGCGCTGATGGTCTTGCGCCGCTTGCTTTCGGCAACCAGGTGCTGCGCGGCGCCGGCCTCGTCGATCACGTCGATGGCCTTGTCGGGCAGCTTGCGGTCGTTGATGTAGCGCGCCGAGAGCTCGACGGCCGTGCGGATCGCGTCGGCGGTGTATTTCACGCTGTGATGTTCCTCGAAGTAGGGCTTGAGGCCCTTGAGGATCTTCACCGTGTCTTCGACCGTCGGCTCGTTCACGTCGATCTTCTGGAACCGGCGGGAGAGCGCGCGGTCCTTCTCGAAGTGCTGGCGGAACTCCTTGTAGGTGGTGGAGCCCATGCAGCGCAGCTTGCCGCCCTGCAGGGCGGGTTTCAGCAGGTTGGAGGCGTCCATCGCCCCGCCGCTGGTCGCCCCGGCGCCGATCACGGTGTGGATTTCGTCGATGAAGAGGACCGCGTCGGGATGCTCCTCAAGCTCGGAGACCACGGCCTTGAGCCGTTCCTCGAAATCGCCGCGGTAGCGGGTGCCGGCCAGCAGCGCGCCCATGTCGAGCGAGAAGATCGTGGTCTTCGACAGCACCTCGGGGGTGTCGCCGTTGACGATCTTGCGCGCCAGCCCCTCGGCGATGGCGGTCTTGCCGACGCCCGGGTCGCCCACGAGCAGCGGGTTGTTCTTGCGCCGGCGGCAGAGCACCTGAATGCAGCGCTCGACCTCGGAGGCGCGGCCGATCAGGGGATCGACGTCGCCGTGGCGGGCCTTGGCGTTCAGGTTCACGCAGTACTTGTCGAGCGCGCTTTCCTTGCCGTCGTTCTGTTCCGCCTGGGCGGTGGTGGGCGAATCCTCTTCGATCTCGGAGGCGCCGCTGACGGGGCGGCTTTCGCCGAAGGCGGGGTTCTTGGCGACGCCGTGCGCGATGAAGTTGACCGCGTCGTAGCGGGTCATCTCCTGCTCCTGCAGGAAATAGGCGGCGTTCGAACTCACGCTCGGCAAAGATGGCGACCAGCACGTTGGCGCCGGTCACTTCGGTCCGGCCCGAGCTTTGCACGTGGATCGCGGCGCGCTGGATCACGCGCTGGAATGCGGCGGTCGGCACGGCTTCGGAGCCGTCGACGTCCGTCACGAGGTTCGACAGGTCGTCCTCGATGAATTCAACGAGGGTTTTGCGCAGGTCTTCGGTATCGACCGAGCAGGCCTTCATGACCTTGGCGGCGTCAGGTTCATCGATCAACGCCAGCAACAGGTGCTCCAGCGTCGCGAATTCGTGACGTCGCGCATTGGCGAGGGCCAGCGCGGCGTGGATTGCCTGTTCCAGTGTCGTCGAGAATGAAGGCAACTGGGTGCTCCTTCTGAATTGGGTCGGAGCGGAGCCGAGGGCCCCGGTCCCAACCATGGCCTCATAGTCTTAAAGTTTGGTCGATTGCGGCCGCGCTTCAAGGATTATTTGACGTTTAACGTTCACATTTCCCGGGACCGATGCAGCGCCGCGCGTCTTTGTGGCAGCTTGCGGCGTGGCCGCGGCCCGGTTCGGGTCAGAAGTTGTCCTTGCGGCGGCGAACCTCGGCGAACACCTCGGACGCGGGCGCATCGGGCATCCCGATGGCGGCGCGGAGGTCTGGCGTATCGGCGCGCAGGAACGGGTTGGTGAGGAGTTCCTCCGAGAGGACGGAAGGAACGGTGGCTTTGCCGGCGGCCCGGGCGGCCTCGACCGACGTCTTTCGAGAGATATAGTCTGGATTGTCCGGTTCAATGGTCATGGCGAATTTTCCGTTCGCGGCGGTGTATTCGTGGCCCGAGGCGATGATCGTGTCGGGCGCCAGCGCGGCCAGCTTCTGCAGCGATTGCCACATCTGCTCCATCGTGCCCTCGAAGACGCGGCCGCAGCCCCAGGCCATCAGGCTGTCGGCGGTGAAGGCGACGCGGCTTTCGGGAAAGTGGAAGGCGAGGTGGCCGACGGTGTGGCCCGAAACGTCGATGACATGGCCGGTCTCGCCCGCGATCTCGAGCGTGTCGCCCTCTTCGACCTGGCGGTCGAGCGGTGGCAGGCGGTGCGCGTCGGCCTTGCCGCCGGTCACCGGGGCTGGGTGTTGCGCGAGGACACCTGCCAGCCCCTCGACGTGGTCGGGGTGGTGGTGGGTGATCCAGATCTGCGTCAGTTTCCATCCCCGGCGGTCGAGCTCGGCCAGGATGGGCGCGGCCTCGGGGATGTCGATCAGGGCGGTTTCGCCGCTGGCCGCGTCGTGGAAGAGGTAGGCGTAGTTGTCGCTACGGCAGGGAATGGTGACAAGTTCCAGGGGCATGGCAAAAGACCTCCACGTCGCTATGCTCTGCCATGGAACCCCATGCGGGGCGGAGGTGCAATGCATCAGGATGTGACGGATCTGCGGAACTTCTACTACCGGTCGATGCTCGGCCGGTCGGCGCAGCAGCATATCCGCGGCAAGATGCTGAGCCTCTGGCCCGAGGCCAAGGGGCAGACCGTTGCGGGCTTCGGGTTCGCGGTGCCGCTGCTCAGGCCCTACCTGGGCGACGCGCGGCGGGTGATCGGGCTGATGCCGGCGCAGCAGGGGGTGATGCCCTGGCCCGCGGGGATGCCGAACGTGAGCGTGCTCTGCGAAGAGGTGCTCTGGCCGATCGAGACGGGGCATGTCGACAAGCTGGTGGTAATGCACGGGCTGGAGATGAGCGAACAGCCCTCGAACCTGCTGCAGGAGTGTTTCCGGGTGCTGGGGCCGGGGGGCAGGGCGCTCTTCATCGTGCCGAACCGCTCCGGTCTCTGGGCGCGGACCGAGGGCACGCCGTTCGGCCACGGGCGACCCTATACCCAGGGCCAGCTGGAGGCGCAGCTGAAACGCCATGCCTTCCTGCCGGAACGCCACCTGCATACGCTGTTCCAGCCGCCCTCGCCGAAACGGTTCTGGCGCAAGACCGGCAACAGCTGGGAAAGGCTGGGTGAACGGTTCTCGATGGTGATGGCGGGCGGCGTGCTGATGGTCGAGGCGACCAAGCGCGTGCAGCTGCCGTCGGGGCCCGGCGTGAAGGCGCATGCGCCGAAGGGTCTCAAGGTGCTCGAGGGGCTGGGCGCGGCCAAGCCCGAGACCGCGCGCACCGGCCTTGGCGACGCGTGAACCACCCTGCCGTACGGCGGGCCGGCCATCCGGTGCAGAATCGACCTGACCGGGCGTCATGAGCGCCTGAGAGCGCTAACGGACGCGGTCCAATTTGACGCATGTTCGCCCGCCGCCCCGCAAGGCAGGAAAACAGGGCCCTGACGTGTGTGGAAAAGCCTTTATGGAAGGTTGCCCGCCCCGAAACCCTCTGCTACACCCACGCCGATTTTGATGCTTTGACAAAATTCAAGGCTCCAACGCCTCGGGGGCCGCATTCGCTTGCGCGATTGCCCGGGGCCACAACGCGGAAGGGTGGACGTGTCCGAACCAGCTTCGATCTCCTCCGGCATCGCCGCGCGTTACGCGACTGCCGTCTTCGACATCGTTAAGGGTGACAACGGGCTCGATGCCCTCGAGCAAGACGTCGATGCGCTGGACGCTGCTCTCAAGGAAAGCGCGGATTTCCGGGACCTGATCGGTTCGCCGATCTACTCGCGCGAGGACCAGGGCAAGGCGATCGCCGCGCTGTCCGACAAGATGGGGCTTTCGGGCACCGTGAAGAACACGCTGGGCCTGATGGCCACCAAGCGCCGTCTCTTCGTCCTGCCGCAACTGGTGAGCGAGCTGCGCGCCAAGATCGCCGAGCACAAGGGCGAGGTGACCGCCGACGTCGTGAGCGCCAAGGCGCTGACCAAGACCCAGTCGGAAAAACTCTCCAAGACGCTTGCCGCCTCGATCGGCAAGGACGTCAAGATCAATGCGACCGTCGATGAAAGCCTCATCGGTGGTCTTGTCGTCAAGGTGGGCTCGCGGATGATCGATACCTCGATCCGGTCGAAGCTCGATTCCCTCCAGAATGTAATGAAAGAGGTCGGATAAGATGGGTATCCAAGCAGCCGAAATCTCTGCGATCCTCAAGGACCAGATCAAGAACTTTGGCCAGGAGGCCGAAGTGGCCGAGGTCGGCCGGGTGCTCTCCGTCGGTGACGGTATTGCCCGCGTGCACGGGCTGGACAAGGTCCAGGCCGGCGAGATGGTCGAATTCCCGGGCGGCATCCGGGGCATGGCGCTGAACCTCGAAACCGACAACGTCGGCGTCGTGATCTTCGGCTCCGACCGCGACATCAAGGAAGGCGACGTGGTCAAGCGGACCAACGCTATCGTGGACGTCCCGGTGGGCGACGCGATGCTGGGCCGCGTTGTCGACGGCCTGGGCAACCCGCTGGACGGCAAGGGCCCGATCGCGACGACCGACCGCGCCCTGGCAGACGTCAAGGCACCGGGCATCATCCCGCGTAAATCGGTGCACGAGCCGATGGCGACCGGCCTCAAGTCGATCGACGCCATGATCCCGATCGGCCGCGGCCAGCGCGAGCTGATCATCGGCGACCGTCAGACCGGCAAGACCGCCGTCGCACTCGACGCGATCCTGAACCAGAAGTCCTACAACGACGCCGCCGGCGACGACGAGGGCAAGAAGCTCTACTGCGTGTACGTCGCCGTCGGCCAGAAGCGGTCGACCGTGGCGCAGCTGGTGAAGAAGCTGGAAGAAACCGGCGCGATGGCCTACTCCATCGTCGTCGCGGCCACCGCGTCCGACCCGGCGCCGATGCAGTACCTCGCGCCCTACACCGCGACCGCGATGGCCGAGCACTTCCGCGACAACGGCCGTCATGCCCTGATCATCTACGATGACCTGTCCAAGCAGGCCGTGGCCTACCGCCAGATGTCCCTGCTGCTCCGCCGTCCGCCGGGCCGTGAAGCCTACCCGGGCGACGTGTTCTACCTCCACTCCCGCCTGCTGGAGCGTTCGGCCAAGCTGAACGCCGACTTCGGCTCGGGCTCGCTGACCGCGCTGCCGATCATCGAAACCCAGGGCGGCGACGTGTCGGCGTTCATTCCGACCAACGTGATCTCGATCACCGACGGCCAGATCTTCCTGGAAACCGAACTGTTCTACCAGGGCATCCGCCCGGCGGTGAACACCGGTCTGTCGGTGTCGCGCGTCGGTTCGTCGGCCCAGACCTCGGCCATGTCCTCGGTCGCCGGTCCGGTGAAACTGTCGCTCGCCCAGTACCGCGAGATGGCGGCATTCGCCCAGTTCGGTTCCGACCTCGACGCCTCGACCCAGCGTCTGCTGGCCCGCGGTGCGCGCCTGACCGAGCTGATGAAGCAACCGCAGTATTCGCCGCTGACCAACGCCGAGATCGTCGTGACGATCTTTGCCGGCACCAACGGCTACCTCGACAAGCTGCCGCTCTCGGACGTGGCACGCTTCGAGAAAGAGCTGCTGAGCTTCATGCACAACTCCAAGGCAGACGTGCTTGAGTGGATCACCAACGACGATCCCAAGATCAAGGGCGATGCGGCGGACAAGCTGAAGGCGGCCATCGACGAATTCGCAGCCGACTTCGCGTAAGAGGGGGAGACATGCCCAACCTCAAGGACCTGAAAAACCGGATCGCGTCGGTCAAGTCGACCCGCAAGATCACCAAGGCCATGCAGATGGTGGCCGCCGCGAAACTGCGGCGGGCACAGGAAGCGGCCGAGGCGTCGCGGCCCTATGCCGAACGCTTCAACGCGGTGATGGCGCAGCTGGCGGCTTCGGTCGGCGGTTCGGACACCGCGCCCAAGCTGCTGAGCGGCACGGGCAAGGATGACGTGCAGCTGCTGGTCGTCATGACCGGCGAGCGCGGCCTCTGCGGCGGTTTCAACTCGTCGATCGTGAAGCTTGCCCGGACGCGCGCAGCCGAGCTGCGCGCCGCCGGCAAGACGGTCAAGATCCTGACCGTCGGCAAGAAGGGCCGGGAACAGCTGAAGCGCGATTGGGCCGACAGCCTGATCGGCCATGTCGACCTGAGCCAGGTGAAGCAGATCGGCTATTCGAACGCGCAGGCGATCGCGAAGGAGCTGCTCGACCGTTTCGACGCGGGCGAGTTCGACGTCGCGACGATCTTCTACAGCCGCTTCCAGTCGGTGATCAGCCAGATCCCGACGGCGCAGCAGGTCATCCCTGCGACGTTCGAAGTGGCCGAAGAGGCGGGCCCGGCGGTCGATTACGACTACGAGCCGGGGAAGAGGAAATCCTCGCCGACCTCCTGCCGCGTGGTGTGGCGACGCAGATCTTCTCGGCCCTGCTCGAGAACAACGCGTCGTTCAACGGGGCGCAGATGTCCGCCATGGACAACGCCACCCGGAACGCGGGCGAGATGATCGACAAGCTGACGATCGAATACAACCGCTCGCGCCAGGCCGTGATCACCAACGAGCTGATCGAAATCATTTCGGGCGCGGAAGCGCTCTGACCGAACCGGAGACAATTAGATGGCAAACGCAAAAGGCAAAGTGACCCAGGTCATCGGCGCCGTGGTGGACGTCCAGTTCGACGACCACCTGCCCGAGATCCTGAACGCGCTGACCACCGACAACCAAGGCAAGAAGCTGGTTCTGGAAGTGGCGCAGCACCTTGGTGAGAACACCGTCCGCACCATCGCCATGGACGCGACCGAAGGTCTGGTCCGCGGCCAGGAAGTGGTCGACACCGATGGCCCGATCAACGTGCCGGTCGGCACCGCGACCCTGGGCCGCATCCTGAACGTCGTGGGCGAGCCCGTGGACGAAAAGGGCCCGGTCGAGGCGGACGAGTACCGTCCGATCCACGCCGCGGCACCGGATTTCGCCGACCAGGCCACCGAGGCCGAGATCCTCGTCACCGGCATCAAGGTGATCGACCTGCTGGCCCCCTACGCGAAGGGCGGCAAGATCGGCCTCTTCGGCGGTGCCGGCGTGGGCAAGACGGTTCTGATCCAGGAGCTGATCAACAACATCGCAAAGGTGCACTCGGGCCTGTCCGTGTTCGCCGGCGTGGGCGAGCGGACCCGTGAGGGCAACGACCTCTACCACGAGATGATCGAGTCGGGCGTTCTGACCCCGGACAACCTGCCGGATTCGAAGATCGCCCTGGTCTACGGCCAGATGAACGAGCCGCCGGGTGCCCGTGCCCGTATCGCGCTGACCGGCCTGACCATGGCCGAGCAGTTCCGCGACGCGACCGGGACCGACGTTCTGTTCTTCGTCGACAACATCTTCCGCTTCACCCAGGCCGGTTCGGAAATGTCCGCACTGCTGGGCCGTATCCCGTCCGCCGTGGGTTACCAGCCGACGCTGGCGACCGACATGGGCGCGATGCAGGAACGGATCACCTCGACCAAGAACGGCTCGATCACCTCGATCCAGGCCGTCTACGTTCCCGCGGACGACCTTACCGACCCGGCACCGGCCACGACCTTCGCGCACCTCGACGCGACGACGGTTCTCAACCGCGCCATCTCGGAGCTGGGCATCTACCCGGCGGTGGACCCGCTCGAACTCGACCTCGCGCCTGATGGATCCGCTGATCCTGGGCGAAGAGCACTACAACGTCGCCCGTGACGTGCAGGGTATCCTCCAGCGCTACAAGTCGCTGCAGGACATCATCGCGATCCTCGGGATGGACGAACTGTCGGAAGAGGACAAGCTGACCGTGGCCCGCGCCCGGAAGATCCAGCGCTTCCTCTCGCAGCCGTTCGACGTGGCGAAGGTGTTCACCGGCTCGGACGGTGTGCAGGTGCCGCTGGAAGACACGATCTCGTCCTTCAAGGCGGTGGTTGCCGGCGAGTACGACCACCTGCCCGAAGCGGCCTTCTACATGGTCGGCGGCATCGAGGACGTGAAAGCCAAGGCCGAAAAACTGGCAGCCGAAGCTGCGTAAGGGGCGTTAGATGGCCGAGAACATGAAATTCGACCTGGTGTCGCCGGAACGGAGCCTCGTCTCCGGCGAAGCCAGTGCGGTTCAGATCCCCGGCACCGATGGTGACCTGACGGTGATGTACGGGCACGCGCCCGTCATCACCACGCTGCGTCCCGGCATCCTGCGGGTCGAAGGCCCGAAAGGGGAGGAGGATTACCTCGTCTCTGGCGGGTTTGCCGAGATCAACGGCGACGGGCTCACGGTGCTGGCCGAACGCGCGGTGCGTCGCGACGAGATGCACCAGGAGCTGTTCAACGACTGGGTCGCCGAGGCGCGCGATGCGAAGGCCAAGGCGGACGAGTTCAAGAACGAGCCCGGCCCGGTGGACGACGCGGCCAAGCTGCTGTCGGACATGGTGGCGCTTGGCACCCATATCGGTCTGGACCCGAACCAGACGAACCTGGGCGGCTGATCGCCTCGGACGCGGAAACAGAAAGGCCCCGGCACTGTCCGGGGCCTTTTGCATGTCAGGTGACGATGCGCTGTGCGCATCGTGCCTCCGGCGGGAGTTTTACTGGCAAGATGAAGGTGGGGTCGCGCGCGAGCGGGGGCGGGTTGGCGTGGATCTGCGGTTCGTGGCCTGCGTCTCGCGTCGCGCCGGAGCGCGCGGGGTCGGATCACGCGGGCGGAACGGGAAACGGCGGCCCGTGGGGGCCGCCGTTCCGGTGTTTCGGGGTGTGCGTGTCGGTCAGCCGACGAAGGCCTTCTCGACCACGTATTCCTTGGGGTCGGAGTTCGCGCCCTCGCGCAGGCCGTGGCTTTCGAGGATTTCCTTGATGTCGAGGTTCAGGCCCATCGAGCCGCAGACCATGGCGCGGTCGGCCTCGGGGCCGAAGTCGTCGATGCCGAGGTCGCGGAAGACGGTGCCGTCCTTCAGCAGGTCGGTGATACGGCCCATGCGCGGGCTCTCGTCCCGGGTGGTGGTCGGGTAATAGACCAGCTTGTCGAGACCGTCGCCGATCAGCTCGCGCAGCATCTCGTCGCTCTTGACCGTCTCGACCAGGCTGCGGCCGTACTCGAGGTCCTTCAGCTCGCGGCAGGTGTGGGTCAGGATGACCTTGTCGTAGTCCTCAAAGGTCTGCGGGTCGCGGATCAGCGAGGCGAAGGGCGCGATGCCGGTGCCGGTGGCGAAGAACCACAGCCGCTTGCCGGGCAGCAGGGCGTCGTGGACCAGCGTGCCGACGGGCTTGGGCCGCAGGATGACCTGGTCGCCGGGCTGGATGTGCTGCAACTTCGACGTCAGCGGGCCGTCCTGCACCTTGATCGAGTAGAACTCCAGCTCCTCGTCCCAGGAGGGAGAGGCGATCGAGTAGGCGCGCAGCAGCGGCTTCTGCTTGCCGGTCTTGGGGTCCGCGTCGCCCATCAGGCCGATCATCACGAATTCGCCCGAGCGGAACCGCAGCGAGGCGGGGCGCGTCACGCGGAACGAGAACAGCCGGTCGGTCCAGTGCGTCACCTCGGTGACGGTCTGGGCGTCGGGCAGGGTCGGGACCTTGGGAATGTCGGTTTGGGTGTCTACCATCGTCATGTCGTCTCTGGAGCCGGTCAGGCCCCCCTCTACTGTCTCGGTCCGGGGATGGAAAGGGGTCAGCCCGCGCGCAGGCGCGACTGATAGTCGTGCGCACGCCAGTCTGCCCGGAATTTCCACTGTTCGGCCGGCTGGCGGGCGGCAAGGTCCTCGCTGATCTCGACCTCGTCGAAGCCCGAGCGGCGGGCCATGGCGTACTGGTCCGCGATCACGTGGCCCTGGGCGCGCAGGCGGCCGGTGTAGCCGCGCAGGCGCAGCTGGCGCGCGATGGTGAAGCCGCGCCCGTCCGCGAAGGACGGAAAGGCCACCCGGATCATCGCCGGCGCGGGGTCGAGCGTGACCTCGGCCGGGTCGGCGTCGGAGGCGAGGTCGAGGATCGGCGCGCCTGCGGGCCAGTCGTCGGCGGCGAAGCCGGTGTCGGTGACGATAATGCTCATGCGTTCACTCCTGTGCGGACCACCTTGCCATCGACGATGTGGATGCCGCATTCGGTCTTGTCGGATCCGCGCCAGCGTCCGGCACGGGGGTCTTCGCCCGGTGCCACCGGCGAGGTGCAGGGCGCGCAGCCGATCGAGGGATAGCCCTTGGCGACCAGCGGGTGCTTCGGCAGACGGTTCTCTTCCATGTAGGCGCGGACGTCGTCCGGCGCCCAGTGCGCCAGCGGGTTCACCTTGATCCGGTTCGGCCCGTCCGCCTCGAAGAACTCGAGGGTCGAGCGGGTCGAGCCCTGGAAGCGTTTCCGCCCGGTGATCCAGCCGTCGTATTCCGACAGTGCGCGCTGCAGCGGCCGGGTCTTGCGCAGGTCGCAGCAGGCGTCGGTGTCGAACTGGTGCAGCGTGCCGTCCGGGTCCTCGCGCGACAGCGCCTCGTCGGCGGCACGGATGATGCGCACGTTCTGCAGGCCCAGCCGCTCGGCCACCTCGGACTGGTAGACCAGCGTCTCGGGAAACAGCATCTGCGTGTCGATGAAGAGCACCGGCGTCCGGTTGTCGATGATCGAGACGAGGTGCAGCAGCACCACGCTTTCGGCCCCGAAGGAGGAGACCAGCGTCAGCCGTCCCGCCTGCGGGTCCTTGAGCGCGCCATCCAGCACCGCCGTCGCGCCGTGGTGGCGGTAGCGGTCGTTGAGCGCGGCGATCCGGGCCGCCTGTTCCTCGGGCGGCTCGTCCGCGAATTCCAGCGCGGCTTCAGGCATCAACCGTTTCCTTGGGATAGAGCGCGTCCTTGAACGGATCGGCGCCGACACGGCGGAAGGTCTCGAGGAAGGTCTCCTCGGGGCTGCGGCGGGTCTTGAGGTAGGCCTGCACGATGCGTTCGACCGCATCGGTCACCTCGTCATAGGCAAAGCCGGGGCCCATGCGCTCACCAAGCGCGGCGGTTTCGGTGCCGTCGCCGCCGATGGTGATCTGGTAGTTCTCGACCCCCGCGCGGTCGAGGCCGAGGATCCCGATGTGGCCGACGTGGTGGTGGCCGCAGGCGTTGATGCAGCCCGAGATCTTGAGCTTGAGCGGGCCGATGTCGTGTTCGAGCTTGAGGTCCTCGAACCGCTCGGCGATCTCCTGCGCGACCGGGATCGACCGGGCGGTCGCCAGGGCGCAGTAGTCCATCCCGGGGCAGGCGATGATGTCCGAGATCAGGCCGATGTTCGCGGTGGCGAGGTCGGCGGCCTTGAGCGCGGCGTGGACCGCCGGCAGGTCGGAGCGGTGGACATGCGGCAGGATCACGTTCTGCTCGTGGCTGATGCGCAGCTCGTCATGGCCGAAGCGTTCGGCGATGTCGGCCATCACGCGCATCTGGTCGCCGGTCGCGTCGCCCGGGGTCGCGCCATGCTTCTTCAGGCTGATCGAGACGATGGCGTAGTCCGCCTGCTTGTGCGCGAAGAGGTTGGTGTCGCACCAGGAGCGGAACACCGGGTCGGCGCGGTAGGCGGCGTCGTAGGCGTCGGTCGGCGCGTTGCGGAAGGCGGGCGGGGCGAAATGGCCCTCGATCTCGGCCAGCATCTGCTGGTCGACACCGGAGAACAGCGGCCTGAGCACGGCGAAGCGCGCCTCGACCTTCTCGCGGATCGTGTCGATGCCGTTCTCGTGCACGGTGATCTTGATCCGGGCCTTGTACTTGTTGTCGCGGCGGCCGAGCACGTTGTAGACGCTGACGATCGCCTCGAGGTAGGGCAGCAAGTATTCCTTGGGCAGGAAGTCGCGGATCACCTTGCCGATCATCGGGGTCCGGCCGAGGCCGCCGCCGACCAGAACCTCGTAGCCGGGCTGACCGTTCTTCTCGACCATGCGCAGGCCGATGTCATGGGCGCGGGTCACGGCCCGGTCGGTCGGGCTGCCGGTTATGGCGATCTTGAATTTGCGCGGCAGGAACTGGAATTCCGGGTGGTCGGTGGACCACTGGCGGATCAGTTCCGCGACCGGGCGGGGATCGGCGATCTCGTCCCGCGCGGCGCCGGCGAAATGGTCCGCCGTCACGTTCCGGATGGTGTTGCCCGAGGTCTGGATGGCGTGCATCCCGACATCGCCCAGGGCGTCCAGCATGTCGGGGACATCCTGCAGCTTGGGCCAGTTGTACTGGATGTTCTGCCGGGTGGTGAAATGGCCATAGCCGCGGTCCCAGCGGTCGGCGATCATCGCCAGCTGGCGCATCTGGGTGGCGCTCAGCGTGCCGTAGGGAATGGCGACCCGCAGCATGTAGGCGTGCAGTTGCAGGTAGAGGCCGTTCATCAGGCGCAGCGGCTTGAACTCGTCCTCGGTGAGCGAGCCGTCGATGCGGCGCTCCACTTGGGCGCGGAACTGCGCGTTGCGGGCGGCGAGGAAGTCGCGGTCGAACTCGTTGTAGCTGTACATGCTTGCTCAGCCCGCGCGGATTAGGCGCGGGTCTCCTGCTTGCCGTGGAAGTAGTTGGAGGGCCCGGTGCGGCGGAAATCCTCGCGGAAGTGCGTGGGTTCCGGGCCGTTCGGGCCGGGCTTCATGTCGGCGAGGTAGGCGCCGACGATCTCGCCCGCGCGGCGGCCGGCCTCGATCAGGCGCAGGTCGGCATGGGCCTCGTCGGTCAGGAGCTCGGCCTCGGACAGCTCGCGGGTCCAGCGGTCGTCCTTGGTCAGGTAGACGACATCGCCCTCGAGGAGGGCGTTGGCGGTGACGACTTTGGGGGTGAAGGCACGGGGCATCAGGCGGTTTCCTTCAGGGCGTGTTCGGGGACGGGGCCGGGGAGGCCGGGAATCTCGGTGACCGGAAGGGTGGCGGCACGACAGCCCTCGGCCAGCGAGGCGGGCAGGGGCGCGGCGGCGATGTAGAGGACATGCGCCCCCTTCTCGGCATGGCCGGTCAGCAGGCGGGGCATCGGCGGCACGTCGGTCGGCCGTTCGAGCGCGACGAAGCGCGCCTCGCGCCGGGCCAGTTCCAGCACAGCCGGCGCGACGCCCGCGTCGTGGACGACCACATCGGCGGTGTCGAGCGCCTTGCGCGCCTTGAGCGTCAGCAGGTCGGGATCGTCCGATCCGGTCCAGGTCAGGGTGATCCGGCCTTCGGGCGTCGCGGCCTTGAGGTGCCGGTCAAGCAACAGGGTCAGCGCGGGGTCGAGTGCCACCTCGCCGCCGGCATCGTAGGCCTCGGGGCCCGCCTGGTCGAAGTACTCGGTCCAGAAGGCGCGGCGGGGCCGGCCGTGGGGGAGCGCCTCGACCGCCTTTCGGAAGCCCTGCGCGGCCCGGGTCAGCAGACCCAGCGAGGCCGGGAGCTTGGCCTCGAGATCCGCCTTGATCGACCGCGCGAGCATCGGCGCCGCGCCTTCTGTTCCGATGGCAATGCAGACCGGATCGCGGTCCACCATCGCAGGAGTGATAAAGTCACTGTCATCGAGGTTGTCCACGATGTTGACCAGCACACCCGCCTTTGCACCCATCTCGGCGATCTCCGCGTCGCGGACCGGATCCTCGTCGGCGGCATAGACCAGCCGGGCCCCCGCCAGATCGTCCTGCGCCAGCGGGCGGCGGATCAACACGAGGGCGCCGTCGCGGTCCCATCCGGCGATCTCGGACGCGGGCGTTTCGGCATAGACCTCGATGCGGGCGGACGTCTTCATCAGCAGGCGCAGCTTTGCCAGTGCGGCATCGCTGCCGCCGGACAGCAGGATGCGTGCCTTGTCCATGTTCACGAAGATCGGGAAGTGCCGCATGGGGAGTCCCTCGGTTGGGTTTGACTTGCCCCTCAATCTAGGAAATATTCCCGGTTTGACGCCAGTGGGGCGGGGAAATAAGAACACGGTTCGCGAGCGGGTGGCGAAGTGGGCCAGTGTTCCGGGGATCGGGAGCCAAGCGAAATGTCCGTCCGCCTTGACGACACAGACCGGAAAATCCTTTCGCAACTGCAGCAGGACGCGGGCCAGTCGCTGGACGAAATCGCCCGGAAGGTGGGGTCTTCGAAGACCCCGGTGTGGAACCGGATCCGCAAGTTGCGGGATGCCGGTGTGATCGGTCCGCAGACCGTCATCCTCGACGCCGAGGCGCTTGGGTTCGAGGCCTGTTTCTTTGTCCTGATCCGCACCTCCGAGCATGACGGGGAGTGGCAGAAGCTGTTCCTCGACGTGCTCAGGAAACGCCCCGAGGTGCAGGAGGCGCACCGCCTGGCGGGCGAGATCGACTATATCCTGAAGGTCCGGGTCAGGAACGCGCGGGCCTACGACGCCTTCTACCAGGCGATGATTTCCGAGGTTAAGGTGCACAATGTCACCGCGCTCCTGTCGATGGAGGAGATCAAGTCGACGACGGCGCTGCCGATCTGAGGTTTGGCCGGCCGCGGGGCGACCGATGCCTCTGGCGAGACTGTGATGGGCGGAAAGGAAACCGCCCGGTGGAGGGTTTCAGCCCGGAACGGGCAGGGCCCACGGGGCAAGATGATGCGGGGCGCGGTGGCGGATTTCGATCTTGTTGTGGCAGGGGCGGGGATCGTCGGCGTGTCGACGGCGCTCTGGGCGCGGATGCGCGGGCTGTCGGTTCTGCTGGCCGATCCGAACCCGCCGGGGTCGGGGACGTCTTCGGGCAATGCCTGCACGATCGCGACCTATGGCTGCCTGCCGGTGCAGGACCCGTCGATCCTGACCGGCCTGCCGCGGCTGATGTTCGGATCGGACAGCCCGTTGGCGATCCGCTATGGCCACGCCTTGCGCAACCTCCGCTGGATGCTGTCGTTCCTGGCCAATTGCCGGGCAGGGCCCTCGGGCCGGATCGCGCGGGACCTCGCGATGCTGCTGTCGCATGCGGATGCGGGGCTGAACCCGCTGATCGCCGAGGCGGGGGCGGAGGACCTTGTCCTGGCGCGCGGGCAGTTGACGGTCTGGTCGACCAAGGACGGGGCGGCGGGCGCGACGGACGACCTGGCGCGGCAGCGGGAGCTGGGGGTCGCCTTCGAGGAACTCACGGCGGCGGAGGCGCGGGCGCTGGAGCCGAACCTGGCGATCCCGATCGAACGGGCGGTGCATTTCACCGGTGCGCGGCAGGTGTGGGACCCCGAGGCGCTGGTGCAGCGCCTGCACGCGCGGTTCTTGGCGCTTGGCGGCCAGTGGCGGCAGGCCCCGGTCGCGCGGATGCGCGAGGCGGATGACCTGGTCGAGGTCACGGTGGGTGCGGATGCCGTCACCGCGGGCCGCGCCGTGGTCGCGGCAGGGGCGTTTTCGCGCCGGATCGCGGGTGGCGGGGCCGAGGGGCTGCCACTGGGTGTGGAACGCGGGTATCACCTGCTCTTCGCCGGAGAGGAGGGGCGGATCAGCCGGCCTGTGGGGTGGAACGAGGCGGGGTTCTATTCCGTGCCGATGGCCATGGGGCTGCGGCTGGCAGGCACGGTTGAGATCGCGGCGCTGGACGCGCCGGTGAACTCCGCCCGGCTCGACTACATCCGGCGGCGGGGCGAGGCGCTCTTTGGGCCGCTGCCGGAGCCGACCAGCCACTGGCTGGGCTTTCGCCCGACATTGCCGGATTCGCGCCCGGCCATCGGCCCCGCGCCGGGATCGCGGCGCATCCTGCATGCCTTCGGGCATCAGCACCTCGGGCTGACCTTGGGCGGGATCACCGGGCGGATCGTGGCGGACATGGCCGAGGGGCGGCAGCCGAACCTCGATGTCGCCGCCTTCCGGCCCGACCGGCGCTATGCCTGAGCCTCAGGTGCTCTGCGGATAGGAGATGACCGAGAGATAGCGGATCGGCAGCTGGTCCAGCACCTCGGGCCCGTGCGGGGCGTCGGCGTCGAAGAAGAGCGAGTCGCCCGGCGCCATGTCGAAGAGCCGGTCGCCGTGGCGGTAGGTCATCAGGCCCTCGAGCATGTAGATCAGTTCGATCCCCTCGTGCTGGAAGGTCGGGAAGACGTCCGAGCTTTCCGACAGGACGATCAGGTAGGGCTCGACGACCACGCCCGAGGCATTGGCGCCAATGTGGCCCAGAAGGTTGTACTGGTGCCCGGCGCGGGTGCCCTGCCGCTCGATCTCGACCGCCTTGCCGGCCTTCACGTGCATCACGCCGCGCTCTTCCTCGAAACCGGTGAAGAGCGCCGTGACCGGCACCGAGAGGGCATGGGCCAGCGTCTGCAGCGTGGTGAGCGAAGGCGAGGTGACGCCGTTCTCGATCTTGGACAGCATCCCCACCGACAGCCCGGTCTGGGTGGCGAGGTCGGCGACCGTCATCCGCTGCCGCTTGCGCTGCGCACGGACCTCGCGGCCGATGGCGGCCTCGAGCGACTTCTCGCGCCGCTCGCGGACGCGGTGCGGATCCTGCGACAGGGGGCTGGGCTTCTGCTTGGTCATGCGGTGGCGGTCATCCTCTCGGGCCCGAGTCTGACCGATCGGGGCGGCGCTGTCGAGCGGTGCTCAGGCGTCGCGCCATTCGCCGGGGCGCAGCCCGCCGAGGTGCCAGTGGCCGATGCGTTCGCGGATCAGCCTGAGGGTCGGGTGGCCGACATGGGCGGTCATCCGGCGGACCTGCCGGTTGCGGCCCTCCGTGATGGTGATCTCGAGCCAGCTGTCCGGCACCGATTTGCGGAACCGCACCGGCGGGTCGCGGTCCCAGAGCGCCGGGGGGTGGTCCATCCGGCGGACGCCGGCGGGCTTGGTCATCCCGTCCTTGAGGCGCATGCCCTTGCGCAGCGCCTCGATCGCGGCGTCGTCGGGCAGCCCTTCGACCTGCACCCAGTAGGTTTTCGGCATCTTGTGCTTCGGGTCCGCGATGCGGGCCTGCAGGCGGCCGTCGTCGGTCAGGATCATCAGCCCCTCGCTGTCGCGGTCGAGGCGGCCCGCGGCGTAGACACCCGGCAGGTCGATGTGGTCGGACAGCGTCGCCCGGGGGCTGTCGGCATTGCCCCGGTCGGTGAATTGCGACAGCACCCCGAAGGGCTTGTTGAACAGGATCGTGCGGGCCATGTGCCTGCTTAGCGCGCCGGGCGGGCGGGCGGAAGTGGCCGGCTGCCCCGTGCGTGGGCCGGCGTTCACGTTGACGTTTGGTCGCCCGCACGTCAGGCCGCTTGCGTGTTAAATTGATTGTCGAAATACTCTCCGCTGCAGATACAATTCGGCAACTACCCACGTTGCTTTCGCAACCCAGGAAAGAGCCCGCGCTGGACCGTCACATCCGACAGCCCGATCCCATGAGCTTTCTTGCCGGAGACGGCGAGATGGCCCGGCTCACCCGTGAGCATGACTGGAGCGATCATCCCTTCGGGCCGCCCGAATCGTGGCCGCAATCGCTGCGCTCGGCGCTCGGGATTTGCCTGAACTCGGCCTTTCCGACGGCGATCTACTGGGGGCCGGAGCTGCGGCTGCTCTACAACGACGCCTGGTCGCCGATCCCGGGGCCGCGCCATCCCGCCGCGCTCGGCGCACCCGCGCGCGAGGTCTGGGCCGACATCTGGCACGTGATCGCGCCGCAGTTCGACGAGATCCTGCAGACCGGAGCGGGGCTCTACGTCGAGGACCAGATGCTGCCGATGCGGCGTTTCGGCTTCGAGGAAGAAACCTACTGGAACTACAGCTTCACCCCGATCCGGGGCGAGGACGGGGCGATCGCGGGGATCTTCAACTCGGGCAACGAAACCACGGCCCATGTCCTGGAACGGCGTCGGGCCGAGCTGCTCCTGCGGCTGAGCGATGCGTTCCGGCAGGCGACGGACGAGGGGCAGATCCTCCAGATTGCCCTGCGCGAGCTGGGCGAATGGCTGGGGGCCAGCCGGGTTGCCCTGATGGCGCGGGACGATGGCGATGCCGCCGGCCGTTTCGTGGCCGAGGCACAGTGGGTCGGTGACGAGGGCGTCCCGATCGACGAGGCGGTGGACCTCGCGTCCTTCGGCACGGACGGGGCGCGGCTGATGGACGGCCACGTGGTCCGGGTCGAGGCAGGCGACGGCGCGCCGGGTGACGTGCTGTGCGGGGCGCAGGCAGCGATGGTGTTTCCCTGGAAACGGGGCAAGCTGGTCGAGGCGCTGCTGGTGATCCATTCCGAGCAGCCTCAGCGCTGGAGTGACATCCATGCCGCCACGGCCGAGGACGTGCTGACCCGGATGCAGACCTGGGCCGAACGCCAACGCGCGCTGAACCGCGAAAAGGTCATGTCGCGCGAGATCGACCACCGGGCGCGGAACCTGCTGTCGGTGGTCCGCTCGATCCTGCGGCTGACACGGGCCGAGGATGCAGAGAGCCTGCGCGACAAGGCGTCCGACCGGATCCTCGCGCTGTCGCGGACCCATTCGCTGCTGTCGCGCAAGCGCTGGAGCGACGTGACCCTCGGCGAGCTCCTGGAGCAGGAGCTGGAGCCCTACGGCGCGGCCGAAGCCGAGCGCATCCACCTGTCGGGACCGCGGGTCCCTCTGAATTCAGAACGGGCGCAGGCGGTTGCGATGATCCTGCACGAGCTGGTGACCAACGCCGCCAAGCACGGCGCGCTGTCGGCGCGGAGCGGGACGCTGCGGGTCGACTGGGCGCACATGGACGACGGCATGGTCGTGATCGACTGGCACGAGCGGTCGGACGGCCCGGACGAGGACGCGGCGCCCGAGGGCGGGGGCGGCTTCGGCTCGACGCTGCTGCCGCTGGTGATCGAGGGGCAGCTTGGCGGCACGCTCGACCGCGACCTGCGGCCCGAGGGGATGGTCTGCCGGATCACCTTCCGCGCCTACGACCCGGCCGCGGCGGGTGAGCCCGAGGGGTTTGCCGCGCGTTAGGTGCGGGGCATCGCGGCGGGGTGGCACCCCGCCCTGAGCGGCGTGGTCCGGCGGGACCGTTTCCTCAATCCGGCGCGACGATCACGTTTAGCAGGGCGCAGCGCTTTTCCTCGCGCACCACGCGCAGGGCCTCGTCCAGCGCCGGGCGCAGGTCGTCGGGCGCGCGGACCTCGCGGGCAAAGGCGCGCCCGGCCTCGGCCACCTTGCAGAAGTCCGGCGAAGGCGTGAGGCCGGTCAGCGGCATCCGGTTGGCCTTGGCCGCCGCCCCGTCCGGGTAGAGCCCGGTGACCGAGTGGCGGACCGCCCCCCATTCGCCGTTGTTCAGGATCACGATCAGCACCGGCAGTTCCAACGCCTCGGCGATCTGGTGGCAGGCGACGGGGTTGGCAAACATGTAGCTGCCGTCGCCCATGGTCGCCACGCAGAGCCGGTCGCGGTCCGCGAGCTGCGCGCCGAGCGCGCAGGGGAAGGACCAGCCGAGCCCGCCGGAATGCGGTTCCTGGAACCACGATTTCGGCGCACGGCGGGGCAGGGTGCCGAGCATCGTGCCGAGTTCCGAGAAGACTGAGCTTTCGGCCTCCTGCGCATCCAGCGCCTCGCCCAGGACGCGGCTCACCATGGCCTTGGTCAGGTGTTCCCCGCGCGGCTGCGCGGCCTCGGCCAGCCTGGCGCGGCTGGCGGCGCTGGCGGTGGCGAGCGCGTCGCGTCGGGCGGCGATCCTGCCCTCGTCGCGCGGCAGCTCCGCCATCGCGGCGATGAGGGCGGGGATGGTCCGGGCATTCTCGCCGGTGATCGAGAGGTCCGAGCGGAAGTTGCGCACCGGGAAGCGCGAGAAGATCGGGTCGGGGCCCATGTTGGCGATCCTGGCACCGGGCGCGGGGTGGTGTGCGTCGGGCATCCAGGGGGCGAGGCAGTCGAGAATCAGCACCGCGTCGGCCTTGGCGAGCCACGGGCCGGGATCGGCGCCGACGTGGCAGGGGTGATCGGTCGGAATGGCGAGGTGGGTGGCCCACCACGAGCAGACCGCGATGCCCCAGTCCTCGGCCCAGGCCGAGAAGCCGGCAAAGCTCTCGGCATCGCCCGCGCCGCGCTGCGCGATGACGAGCGGCGCCTCGGCCTCGGCGAACCACCCGGCGAGGGTCGCGATGGCCTCGGGGTCGGGGGCGGCGCGCGAGGGGCGGATGGTCGGCGGGTTCTCGAGGCCCGCGGCCGGGATCTCCTCGCACAGCACCTCGCGCGGGATCGACAGGTAGACCGGGCCCTTCGGCGTGGATTCGGCGATGGCATGGGCACGGTCCAGGAGGCCGGGCACCTGTTCGGGAAACTTCAGCTCGTATTCCCATTTCGACGCCTCGCGGACGAGGGCGGCCTGGTCGCGCATCTCCTGGCCCCAGCCGATGGGGACGGTGCGGGCCCCGAAGCGGTCGGCCTCGGTCACCGGGGTGCGGCCCGACATCAGGATCATGGGCACGTGTTCACAGGCCGCGTTGATCGCGCCGATCGCGCCGTTCGCCAGCCCGACGTTGGTGTGCAGCATCACCGCCTGCGCACGCCCGGCCATCAGGTAATAGCCGTGCGCCATGCCCATGGCCGCGTGTTCATGGGGCATGACCAGCGCCTCAGGCAGATCGATGCCGGCGGCCGCGGCCTGGGCCAGCCCCTCGATGATCGGGGGGAAGTCGGTGCCGGAGTTGGCGAAGACGTAATCGACGCCAAGTGCCTTCAGACGCGGAAAGATCGCGCCGCCGGCGGTGACATTGGTGCTGTCTTTCATGGTCAGCCTCCGAGGATGCGTGGCAGCCAGAGCGTCAGCGCGGGGAACGCCAGCAGGAGCGCCACGCGCAGCAGTTCGGCGCAGAAGAAGGGCATGACGCCCTTGAAGGTTTCGATCATCGGCGTGTCCTTGGCCAGCGCCGAGATGATGAAGACGTTCATCCCGACGGGCGGCGTGATCAAGCCCAGTTCGACGACGATCAATGCGAGGATGCCGAACCAGACCTTGAGGTCCTCGGTGCTCATCCCGAAGCCCGCGCCGTCGGCCACCTGGTAGAGGCCGCCGTTGATCTCGAGCAGCATCGGCCAGAAGAACGGGATCACCAGCAGGATCATCGACAGGCTGTCCATCAGGCAGCCCAGCAGGATCAGCGCGACCAGCAGGACCACCATCACGGTCATCGGGGCCAGGCCCGACTCGGCGATCCAGGCGGCGGCCTGCTGCGGCAGCCCGATGCGGGACATGAAGATCTTCATCAGCTCCGCCCCCAGCAGGATCAGGTAGATCATGCCGCTGGTCTTGGCGGTGTTCTTGAGCGCGGTGACCATCGGGCCAAGGCCCAGCTTGCGCTTGAACGCGCCGTAGACCCAGACGAGGAAGACGCCGATGGCCGCGGCGGGCGTCGGGTTGAAGAAGCCCGCGTAGATGCCGCCGAGGACGAGGCCGAAGATCACCATCACGGGCAGCAGGCCCAGCGTCGCATGGATGAAATCGCGGCGCGAGGTGGCGCCGCCCGGCGGCCCGGCCTCGGGGCGGATCGCGACGTAGATGGCGATGGTCAGGATGAAGAGGATCACCGCCAGGATGCCGGGCAGGAAGGCGGCCGCGAACATGGTGACGATGTTGGCCTCGACGATCACCGCGTAGACGATCAGCACGACCGAGGGCGGGATCAGGATACCGAGGACACCGCCGGCGGCGAGCGATCCGGTGGCCAGCGCGGGAGAGTAGTTGTAGCGCTTGAGTTCCGGCAGGGCGACCTTGCCCATGGTCGAGGCGGTGGCGAGCGACGAGCCGCAGACCGCGCCGAAGCCCGCGCAGCCGGCGATGGCCGCCATGGCCGTGCCGCCGCGCATCCAGCCGAGCCAGGCGTTCGCCCCGCGGAAAAGCGCCTGCGACAGGCCCGCGACGGTGGCGAGTTCGCCCATCAGGACGAACATCGGCACGACCGAGAGGTCGTAGATCGAGAACTGGCCGTAGGCGAGCGTCTTGAGCTGGCTCAGCAGAAGCTGCGGGCCGTTCAGCATGGCGATGCCGACGCCGCCGACGAGGATCATGGCATAGGCGATCGGCAGGCGGATGGCGATCAGCGCGACGAGGATGACAAGCGCGAGGATGCCGAGCGTGATCGGGTCGGTCATGCCCGCACCCCGCGCAGGGATTCGATGAGGGTGACGAGGGCGGCCGCGATCAGCAGCGCCAGTGACAGCAGGATCGGCACGAAGCCCCACCAGATCGGGACCTGCAGGATCGCCGTGGTGTAGTCGTATTCCTTCTGGTCCAGCATCCCGAGGTACATCCGCCACGCGAGGATGCAGGCAAAGCCGAAGGCCACGAACGAGGCCAGCGCCCGGAGCGCGGCCAGCACCGGTGCGGGCGCGCGGGCGGTGAAGATGTCGGCGGTCACGTTGGCATCCATCAGCTGGCAGTAGGGCAGGAAGGCAAAGACCGCGACGGCGACGCCGATCTCGGTCAGTTCGAAGTCGCCGGGGAAGGGGTGGCGGACGATCACGCCCAGCACCGAGACCACGTTGATCGCGACGACGCCAAGCAACAGGACACCCCCGAGCAGCGCCCAGAGGGTGACCATCCTTGCGACCGCAGCGGATAGTCCGCTGCGGTCATGGGTTTCGGCTTCGAAGATCAAGTCACATGCCTTCCGCGTTCTTCGCGATCATCTCGCGCGCGGTTTCGACCATCGCGGCGCCGTCGATCCCCTTGCCCGAGACCTCGTCGATCCAGCGCTGCACCACCGGCTCGAGCGCGGTCTGGAACGCGGCGGTTTCCTCTTCGCTGAGGGTGACGTGGGTGTTGCCCGCGTCGGTGGCGACGGTGATCCCGCGTTCGTCGATGTCACGCCAGATCTGGCCGACCTCGGCCACCCAGTCACGGCCCGACGCGTCGCGGAACGCCTTCTGGATGTCCTCGGGCAGGCTGTCCCACTTGGCCTTGTTCATCGAGACCTGGAAGGTCGTGGTGCCGAGCCGGGTCTTGTCATGGCCCTCGATCTGGAAATCGGTCTGGTCCTGGATCTTGAGCGCGGGAATGATCTCCCACGGGATCAGGGCGCCATCGACGACCTTCTTGGACAGCGCCTGCGGCAGGTCGGGCACCGGCATCGACACCGGGGTCGCGCCAAGCGCCTCGATCACCCAGGCGCCGGTGCGGGTGGGGATGCGCAGTTTCATGCCCGCCATGTCCTCGGGGCTGCGGACCTCCTTGTCGACGGTGTGGATCGCCTGGCCGGCGTGGACGTGCAGGAACATCGGCTCGACGCCCTTGTACTCCTCGGCCAGGTGGTCGGCATACATGTCGTAGAGCGCGAGGTTCGCGGCGACGGGGTCGTTCACGTAGACGAAGGGCAGTTCCATCACCTCGGTCCGCGGGAAGAGGCCGGGGGTGTAGCCGTTCACCGTCCAGACCAGGTCGACGACGCCGTCCCGGACCTGGTTGATCAGCTCGGGCGGGCGGCCTCCGAGGGTCATCGAGGGATAGATCTCGATCTTCACCTTGCCGCCGGAGTTCTCTTCGACCTGGCGGGCCCAGGGTTCCAGCATGTCGGTCTGCGCCGGGGCCTTGGCGCCCAGGAAATGGTGCAGCTTGAGGGTGTAGTCCTGTGCCGCGGCCGCGCCGGCGGCAAAGGACAGGGCGGCGGCCAGTGCGGCGCCGGTGAGTGTCTTGGTCATTCTCTCTCCTCCCATGGTGGCGCCGCGGGGCGGTGCCTGTGTGCCGTCGGGCGGTATCCCGCGCGATCCGGCGTCGTGGTCGGCCCCGTGTGCCGGGGCCCGGCAGGCCATGCGTTGCGAAACGGTGTCGGTGGGTCTGCGGGCGGGCGGACGCCAGGCAACACCTGCGCCGCGACGCCCGGTCCGATCCTGCGCGACTCCTCCCTGTCGGCAGCGATGGCCAGTGGCGGTCCGGTTCCATGCGCGGCCCGGCCGCGCGTGTGTCCCGGATGCGCTATACCCTAAATCAGTTCCGGGGCGAAGAAATGCACTCCTGCGCCATTTTGTTGGACGGATCGGGCGAAAGCGGTCTAATTTGCTGGCACGATGAAAGCGCCCGCCCCCTCCCGGGCCGACCGGTTTTCGGCCACGGTCCACAGCATCCGCAGCCCGCTGTCGGAAACGAGTTTCGGGTTGCAGCCCGATGCCGCCTGCCTGCTGGTGCTCGAGGCCGGTGAAGCGGTCTGCCGGGATGCCGCGGGCGAGGCGCCGATCGCCGCGCCACGGGTGGTGTGGCTGGCCGGGCGGCAGGGCGTGCTGCGGGTCGCGCCGGGCAGCCGCGGGGCGCTGCTGGTCCTGTCGCAGGCGACGCTGTCGCGGGTGTTGCCGCCAAGCGCCTTCGGGCAGGAGATGCACCGGATGCTGCGCGCCGACCTGTCGGTCGCGGCCGAGGGAGAGCGCCAGGCCATCGCCGCGCAGCTGGCCGACCTGCAGCAGGAAACCCGCGGCGGGGCGCCGGCGGCGGACATGGTGGCCGAACACCTGCTGTCGGTGGTCCTGATCCGGCTCTGGCGGGCGGCGCGCGCCGGGCGGGTGCGGCCCGACGTGGCCGCGCGCGGGGTGGCGCAGGGCTTCGTGCAGCTGGCCGGGCTGCACCTGCGCGATCACTGGCAGGTCGCGGACTATGCCGCCGCGCTCGGGGTGTCGCGCGACAGGCTGTCGGCGGCGGTGCGCCGCGCCACCGGCCGCGCCCCGCAGGTCTGGCTGCACGAGGCACTGCACCGCGAGGCGACCGAGCTGCTCAGCCATTCCAGCCTGCAGGTCGCGCAGGTCGCCTTTCGCCTAGGCTTCTCGGACCCGGCCTATTTCAACCGGTTCTTCAAGCGGATGGAGGGCGTCCCGCCCAGCCGGTACCGCCGCCGCACCCGTCCGCGCGCTGCCGAGGCACCGTCGTTCGCCGCCTGGCCCTGACAGGGCGAACGGCTTTGCCGGAAATCCCGCTTTCGATTTCAGGGTATGGCACCAGATACATGGTATAGTTGCCCATAACGTTGCTCGCCAAAGATTGAGTATTCACAAAATTCGGCAATCTGGCACGATGAGACTGTCGATTCCGCATCGGGATCGCATGGGAGGAATTCAATGAAACCGACGACCAAGAGGCGCACGATCACGTGCGTGTCATCCGCGGTGACACTGGCCGTGCTGGCCATCGCGGGCCCGGCCCTGGCGCAGGAAAAGGTGAAGGGAGGCACCGCCACTGTCGCCATCGAGACCGAGCCGAACGGATTTGAGCCGCTGGAGGGCCGCATCTTTGGCCAGACCGGATCGACCGTCGCGCTGGCCATCGAAGAGCCGCTGCTGCGCTGGAACTACAACACCGGCGAACCCGAGGCGCTGCTGGCCACCGAGTGGAGCGTGAACGACGACCAGACCGTCTGGACGCTGAAGCTGCGCGAGGGGGTGAAGTTCCACGATGGCACCGACTTCGACGCGGGCGACGTGGCATTCCACTACAACCGCCTGATCGACCCCGAGAACAAGTTCGCCGGCCGCACCGGCATCGCCGCGATCAAGGAGGTCAAGGCGATCGACGACCTGACGGTCGAGTTCCACCTGAACCACCCATGGTCGGCCTTCCTTCCGGCGATGGCGGACCTGGGCATGAGCGGGCCGATCCCCTCTCCGGAACAGATCGAGAAGGGGGAGCAGAACCGCAGCCCCGTCGGCACCGGGCCTTTCAAGTTCGTGGAATGGGCCTCGGGCGACCGGATCGTGGTCGAAAAGAACCCCGAGTACTGGGATGCCGACAGCATCAACCTCGACAAGATCGTGTTCCGGGTGCTGCCGGACACCCAGACGCGCTATGCCTCGCTCCAGTCCGGGCAGGTGGACGCGATCTGGACCGACCGCGGGCCGACCATCGTCGAGGCGCAGAACGATCCCAAGGTGGTGTCGATGTTCGCCGACGGCGCGGGCGCCGCGACGATCCTGCTGAACGACAAGATGCCGCCGTTCGACGACCCGAACGTGCGCGCGGCGATTGCCCATGGCTGGAACCAGGAGGCGCTGGTCAAGATCAGCTTCCGCGACACGCGGCCGTCGGTCACCCATCCGCTCGGACCGCAGAAGGACTGTGGCGAGGCAGGGTACCGCGCCTTCGACCAGGCCAAGGCCAAGGAATACGTCGCGGCCTACGGCAAGCCTATCGAGTTCAACTTCATCAACACGACCACCCCGCGCGGGCGGGAGCTGGGCGAGCTGATGCAGCAGCTGATGAAGGGGATCGGGATCACCGTGAACCTCGAACCCGTCGACCAGACCACGCTGGTCAAGCGGGTGCTGTCGCGGGATTACCAGATGTCGGGCTGGCGCTTTGCCGACGATGTCGACATGGGGCCTTCGCTGATCGCCACCGGCAAGTCGGACAGCAACTACAACCTGACCGGCATGAACATCCCCGAGCTCGACAAGATCGCGGTGGAACTCGAGTCGCTCACCGACCGGGAAAAGAGCCTGGAGATGCAGTGCGACATGATCGAGCTGATGAACCAGGACGCCTCGATCCTCTACATGGGCGGGGGGCGCTACTGGGCCTTCACCTCGCCCCGGCTCAAGGGGGTCGACAAGCCCTGGGGCGGGATCATCGACGTGACCCGCGCCTGGGTCGAGAACTGATCGCGGCCCGTCGGGCGGCGTGACAGGCGGCCCGCGTCCCCTCGGCGCGGGCCGTTTTCCCAAGAGGTGACCGCAGGAACGTGCGACTTGCCCCGCGGCGCTTGTCCGCGGGCCCCGCGGCGGCAGACTTCGCCGCAGACCGAGTGAGGGAGGACGACATGACCAACCTATGGAGCGAGGCCGAGGCCGCGACCGGACGCCCCCTGTCGGGGATCAAGGTGATCGACCTGACGCTCGCGCGGGCCGGGCCGACCGCCGTGCGCCACCTGGCCGACTGGGGCGCGGACGTGATCCGGATCGAACCGCCCGCGGCCGACTCCAACTCGGACCCGGCGGCGGGGGCGCGGCACGGGCCGGATTTCCAGAACCTGCACCGCAACAAGCGGGCGATGACCCTGAACCTCAAGAGCCCCGAGGGCCACGCGATCTTCATGCAGCTCGCCGCCGAGGCGGACGTGATCGTCGAGAACATGCGCTCGACCGTCAAGTCACGGCTGGGGATCGACTATGACGCGGTGCGGGCGGTGAACCCGGGGATCGTCTACGGCTCGATCTCGGGCTTCGGGCAGGACGGTCCCTATGCGGCGCGGGCGGGGGTGGACCAGATCGCGCAAGGCATGGGCGGGCTGATGTCGATCACCGGCCTGCCGGGGCAGGGACCGGTGCGCGTCGGCATACCGATCGCCGATCTCTGCGCCGGCGGATACCTCGCCATGGGCATCTCGATGGCGCTCTTCGACCGGTCCCGCACCGGGCAGGGCCGCTGGGTGCAGACCTCGCTTCTCGAGGCGATGGTCGCGATGCTGGATTTCCAGGGCTCGCGCTGGACCATGGCGGGCGACGTGCCGCAGCAGGCGGGCAATGACCACCCCACCGGTATCCCCACCGGCGTCTTTCCGACCGCCGACGGCCATATCAACATCGCGGCCTCGGGCCAGCGGCTCTGGGAACGCTTCGCGCAGGCGGCGGGGATCGAGCACCTTGTCACCGATCCGCGGTTCGAGGATGCGCGCGGCCGGTCGCGGAACCGGGCCGAGCTGAACGCCCTGATCGGCGAGGTCACGGTGCGCCAGCCCTCGCAATACTGGGTCGATCTGCTGATGGAAGCGGGCGTGCCCTGCGGGCCGATCAATTCCATCGATCAGACCTTTGCCGACCCGCAGGTGCAGCACCTTGGCCTTGCGCGCCCGGTAGAGCACCCGGCCCTGGGCGAGATCCGGATCGTCGCCTCGCCGCTGCAGATGACCGGAGCCGACCGCGACATCCGCCGTGCGGCACCCGACGCGGGCCAACACACCGACGAGGTGCTCGGGGCGCTTGGCCTCGACCCCGACCGGATTGCCGCGTTGCGCGACCAGAAGATCATCTGAGGAGGCAGAGATGCAGAGACTTGAGACCAGCACGCCCAAGATCATCGCCGAAAAGGGCGAGGGCATCGGCTGGCTGACCTTCAACCAGCCGGAAAAGCGCAACGCCATGAGCCTCGAGATGTGGCAGGGCATGGGCGAGGTGCTTGAAGCCTTTGCCGCCGACCCCGAGGTCCGGGTGGTGGTGATGCAGGGTGCGGGCGACCGGGCCTTCATCTCGGGCGCGGACATCTCGCAGTTCGAGACGCATCGCAACAGCGCCGCCGCATCGGCCGAGTACAACCGCATCGCCGGACATGCGCGGGGCTTGCTGGCGACGCTGGACAAGCCGCTGATCGCGCGGATCCGGGGTTACTGCATCGGCGGCGGGTTGGCTGTCGCGCTGGCCGCCGATATCCGCATCGCCTCGGACGACAGCCAGTTCGGCATCCCGGCGGCGAAGCTGTCGATCGTCTATCCCTTCGACGGGATCAAGGCGCTGTCGGCACTGGTCGGGCCGGGCAACGCGCGCAAGATCCTTTTCACCGGTTTCCGTTACCCCGCCGCCGAGGCCCTGCGCATGGGGCTGATCGAAGAGGTGACGACGGTCGAGGATCTAGATGCCACGGTGCTGCGCCATGCCCGCGCCATCGCCGAGAACGCGCCGCTGTCGATCCAGGGCGCCAAGCAGACCCTGCGGGAGCTGGCCAAGGACGAGGCCAAGCGCGACCTCGACCGGCTGAAGAAGCTGGGGGCCGAGGCGATGGACAGCCGCGATTATGCCGAGGGACGGCGCGCCTTCATGGAAAAGCGAAAGCCGGTTTTCACCGGCCAGTGACGGTGCAGCGGGCGGACCGGGGGCTGTCGTTGGCGGCGACCGGGAGGGTCGGGCGGACCCGGTCGCGGATCGCGGCGGGTGCCGCCACGGCGCGGGAAAACGCTGTCAGGCGCGTGCCACCCGCATCGGGGTGATCTGGCGCAGCCCGCCAAGGCCCGTCATCCGGGGGGCGAGCGTCAGGGTCAGGCCCGGCGCGTCGGCGAGGAGCGCGGACAGGCTCTCTTCCATCTCGATCCGGGCCAGCACCTCGCCCAGGCAGCGATGCGGGCCGAGGCCGAAGGCCGGATGCGGGCGGGGGTGGTCGGCACGGGCAAGGTCGAAGCGGTCCGGGTCGGCACAGAGCGCGGGATCGCGCAGCGCGGACATGACCGACAGCGTGAGAACGCTGCCCGCGGGCAACACGGTGTCGGCGACCCGGACCGAGGCGGCGGCGACGAGGGTGACCGACCCGACCGGCGGGTCGAAGCGCAGCGCCTCGGCCACCGCGCCAGGCACCAGGTCCGGCTCTGCCCGCAGGCGGTCCCAGTCCGCCGGCCGTTCGAGCAGGAGAGAGACCATGCGCGCCAGCCCGGTCCGCGTCGTGTCGCTGCCCGCGACCACGAGGCCCATGATTTGGAAGACCAGGCTGTCGAACGGGATCGCCGTCTCGGACTGCCATTCCGCCATCAGCCGCGACAGCAGGTCGGCGCCCGGGCGGACCCTGCGTAGTTCGAGGTGATGGGCGACAAAGTTGAAAAGCGCCTCGGTCGCATCCTCGATCTCGTCATGGTGCTGGTGCGGATAGATCGGCGTGATCGCGTGAGTGACAACCTGCACGAGGCCCGCGAAATAGCGGTGCTGATCGACCGGCAGGCCGAGGACGGTGGCGATCATCTCGGCCGGGACGCGGCCCGCCATCTTTTCGAGAAAGTCGAAACTGCCGTCACGCGGCAGTTCGGCGACGATGCGGTCGGCCGTGGCGCGGATGTCGGCCCGCAGGGCGCGCATCGGACGGTGGGCAAAGCTGGTGGCGAAAAGCCCGCGAATCCGACGATGCGCCGCCCCGTTCGAGAACATGAAGAACCCCGCCTGGAAGCGGCGCGTGATACCCTCGGGCACACGGTTCAGGGCCACGTATTCCGGCCCTTCGATCTGGCGCGTGGCCGGATCGCCGAGCAGGCGGAGCACATCGTCGGCCCGCAGGATGAGAAATTGATTTTCGCCGATCAACACCATGGGATGGTGTGCCCGCAGTTCGGCCAGCCGCGGATGCGGGTCGGCCTGCAGCGAGTTGGGATCGATCAGCGGCGGCCCCCCGGCCACCAATGAATTGCGTTCAAACATGGGTCGCTCCAATACGTGCGACCGCCGCGGGGCGGGGACGGTGTCCCGGGGATGCACCCGCTGCGGTTGCAGGCGGCGTATCGGGCCGGGGCGTTGTCGCCAGCGTTGTATTTGGGGTGGTTATTGACCGAACGGCCCGTTGTAATTGCCGTGCGGGCTTCGCGATGGCGAGGAAATGATCTAGGCAGCATATCGCCGCGAGTCGCAAAATCGTGTGCCAGGCAGTCGAAATATGTGGATCGGCGCGGCCGGATCGGTGCATTAGGATTTAATGTCCGATTTCTCCGGTCGGGAATGTATTTTCGGATTTGAAAAATGGTGCCCAAGGAAAACCCAGGCCGGCTGATGGTGCCGGACGACAGGCTCAGCATTTCCCTCCTGGGGGAATTGCGGGTGTCGCGCGGCGGCTCCGACCTGCCGCTACCGGCGTCGCGCAAGGCGCGCGCGCTGCTGGCGTTCCTGGTCGCCACCGGTCGCCCGCACCGGCGCGAACGGCTGTGCGAGCTGTTCTGGGACCTGCCCGACGATCCCAAGGCGGCGCTGCGCTGGTCGCTCAGCAAACTGCGCGGCGTGGTCGATGGCCCGGACCGCGTTCGCATAGTCGCCGATCGCGAGCGGGTGGCCTTCGATGCCGAGGGGCTCGACGTCGACATCCACGAGGTGCACGCCCGGCTCAGGCAGGACGAGGCCGGGCTGGCGCTGCCCGAGCTCGAGGAGATGGCGCAGCGGCTCGACGCCGTGCTGCTCGACGGGCTCGACGCGGCGGGGGACGAGTCCTTTGCCTCGTGGCTGATGGCCGAACGCGAGGATGCCCGCATCGCCCGGATCAAGATCCTCCGCCTGCTGGCGACCCATCCTGACCTGCCGGCGATCGCTGCGCCCAAGTGGCGGCGCCTCTGGCAGGAGGCCGACCCCGAAGGGGCCGAGGCCCATGCGCTGGCAGAACCCGCCGGTGCCCAGTTCGGCCGCTACAACCCGGTGACGCGGGCGCCGGGGCCGGTGGCCGCGACCAACGTGAACCGCGCCCCGACGCGGGGATCGACCCGGGCGCTCAGGACCCAGCGGATCGGGTTCTGCGACGTGCCGGACGGCACCAAGATCGCCTATGCCACGTTGGGGACAGGGGCTCCGCTGCTCAAGGCGGCGAACTGGCTCACGCACCTGGAATTCGACTGGACCAGTCCGATCTGGGGCAAGTGCTTTGCCGAGATCGCGCGCAACCGCACCTTCATCCGCTATGACGAACGCGGCTGCGGCCTGTCGGACTGGGAGGTCGGCGATCTCAGCTTCGACGCCTTCGTCGAGGACCTCGAGATCGTGGCCGACAAGCTGGGGCTGGAGCGGTTCCCGCTGCTCGGCATCTCGCAGGGGGCGGCGGTCTGCATCGAGTACGCCGTGCGTCACCCGGAACGGGTGTCCGGCCTGATCATCGTCGGCGGTTACGCGGCGGGCTGGCAGCACACCTCGACCCCCGAGGAACGTGCCCGGCGCGAGGCGGTGCGCACCCTGACCGAGGTCGGCTGGGGCACCGACAACCCGGCCTATCGCCACATCTTCTCCCAGACCTTCATGCCCGATGCCGACGCGCAGGAACTGGCCTGGTTCGACGAGTTCCAGCGCCTCACCACCTCGGCCGCGAATGCGGCGCGGTTCCAGGACGCCTTTGGCGCCATCGACGTCCGCGACAGGCTGGGACAGATCGACGTTCCGACCATCGTGCTGCATTCCAAGGGCGATCAGCGGATCCCGCTCGACACGGGCCGCGCGCTCGCCTCGGGGATCCCGAACGCGCAGTTCGTGCCGCTCGACAGCCGCAACCACGTGCTGGTCGATTATGAACCGGCCTGGGCCGTTTGCATGGCCGCGGTGCGCGATTTCCTGGACGAACACGGCATCTGAGCGGTCAGGCCGGCCGGAACTGCGGGATCGCCTGGTCGAAGCGGCGGCCCAGTTCAAGCCGCAACGGCATGTCGATGCGCAGCGTATCGTTCGGCGCCAGGATGTTCGAGATCAGGCGCGGCCCCTCGTCGAGCTCGACCACCGCGACGTTGTAGGGCACCATGTCGGCAAAGGCGTCGTGGTAGGCCCGGTGGTAGACCACCCACGAGATGAGCCTTGCGCCACCTGCGGCGGCCTCCCAGGCGAGGTCGGGCGACAGGCAGGTCGTGCACTCCTCCCGCGCCGGAAGCTGCGCCGCGCCGCAGGACCAGCAGCGCTGGAAGCAGAGGCGGCCCCGGTCGAGCGCGTCCCAGTAGGCCGCCGCCGGGCCGGAGCGGTCGGGGGCGATGCCACTCATTGCCCCAGCACCAGCGTCGAATGGGTCTGCATCACGCCCCCCTGGTTGGAGATCACCACGTTCCGCGCGCCCCTGACCGGGTTGACCGAGGTGCCGCGCATCTGGCGCACGCCTTCGTGGATCAGCTGCATGCCCGGCATCCCGGTTTCGGAAAGGAGCCCGCCGGAGGTGTTGAAGGGCAGGGCGCCGCCGACCTGAAGCGCGCCGTCCCGCACGAAATCCGCCGCCTGGCCCTTCTTGCAGAAGCCGTAGTCCTCGAGCGTCATCAAGGCCGCGATGGTGAAGCAGTCATAGAGCTGGACGCAATCGACTTTGTCGGGGGTCAGTCCGGCCATCTTCATCGCGGTCGCGCCCGAGGTCGCGGCCATCGTCGTGGTCAGGTCCTCGCGATAGGCGACCTCCCAGAAGGTTTGGCCGTAGCCCCAGCCGAGGATCGGCACCGGCGCGGCGACGCCGAGTTCCGCCGCGCGCCTGGCCGACATGATCACCACCGCGCCGCCGCCGTCCGAGATCAGCGTGCAGTCGTCACGCTTGAGCGGGGCCACGATGGGATCGGCGGCAAGGTAGTCGTCCATCGTGAGCGGGTTCCGGACCTGCGCATCGGGATTGGTCGCGCCGTGCCCGCGGGCGGCGATGGCGATCTCGCCGAAAGCCTCGGGCGGGGTGTGGTGCTGGCCGATGTGGCGTTGCATGATCATCGCGTAGCCGGGCAGGGTGCCGAACCAGCCATAGAGCGTGTCGTCGCCCCGTGGCCGGGCATAGACATCGCGGCTGCCGCTGCGGGGGGTGTCGGCAAAGCTGACGACCGCCACGTCGATCTGCCCCGCCGCGATGGCCATGCAGGCGATCGAGATCAGCGTGGCATTGGCCGCGCCGCCCTGGTCCCAGGCGCCGCCCATCTTCGACTGGATGCCGAGGGCCGAGGCGATCTTGACCGCGTAGAGCATCTGGAAGTCCGAGGTCGGCGGCTTGACGAAAAGCGCGTCGACTTGCCCTTTTTCAACATTTGCATCGGCAAGGGCCGCGCGAATGGCCTCGACGTTTAACGAAACCGAAGATCGGCCGGGAAGCTTGCCGAACGCGGTGGCGCCGATCCCCGCGATGACGCACTGGCCCGAGAGGGTCATCGCCCCTTGAACTCCGGCTTGCGTTTCTCGCGGAATGCGGCGGGGCCCTCCTTGGCATCCTCGGTTTCGCGCAGGCTGCGCGAGACCATCGCCTCCATCCGCAGGCCGGTGGTGAGGTCCATGTCGAGCGAGCGGACCGCCAGCTCTTTCGACGCCTGCACGGCGAGCGGCGCGTTGGCGGCGATCCGGTCGGCATAGTCCATCGCGGCGGCCATCAGATCGGCCTGTGGGACGACCTTGTTGATCAGCCCCCAGCTCAGCGCCGTCTCGGCGTCGATCCGGTCGCCGGTCAGCAAGAACTCCATCCCGAGGCAATAGGGCAGCTGCTTCAATGTCCGCTGGGTCCCGCCGTTGGCGGCGATGATCCCGCGCTTGACCTCGGACAGGCCAAAGGTCGCGCCCTCGGCGGCCACGCGGATGTCGGTGGCGTAGAGCATCGTCACCCCGCCGCCCAGGCAATAGCCGTTCACCGCCGCGATCACCGGTTTCCAGACCTCGAGCCCCCGGTTCAGCAGTTGGTCGCGCTGCGTCAGCCAGTTCTCGGACCAGTCCTGCTGCGCGGTGATCACCGACTTCAGGTCGGCCCCGGCACAGAAACTCTTGTCACCCGCGCCTGTCACGATGGCGACGCGCACGGCGGGGTTGTCGCGCACCTCGATCCAGGCTTCGGACAGCGCCTTGTAATGCGCGGCGTCGAGGGCGTTCATCGCCTCGGGCCGGTTGATGGTGACGGTGGCGACGCCGGCGGGGGAGAGATCGAAATCGATGGACATCAGCGCCGCCCGTTCAGCACGTTGCGGGCCACGACCATGCGGTGCACCTCGGACGGACCCTCGCCGATGCGGTGGATCCGCAGCTCCCGGTACCAGCGTTCCAGCGGCAGCTCCTTCGACACGCCGAGGCCGCCCATGATCTGCATCGCCCGGTCGACGATCCGGCCTGCCGTCTCGGTCGCGGTGACCTTGGCGATCGAGGCTTCGAGCTTGAAGTCACCGCCCCGGTCACCCTTCCAAGCCGCGTCGTAGACCACGAGCCGCGCGGCCCTCAGCTCCATCTCGCTGTTGGCCAGCATCCACTGGACCGCCTGCTTGTCGGCCAGCTTCGATCCGAAGGTTTCCCGCTCGTTCGCCCATTTCACCGCGATGTCGAGCGCCGCCTGCGCGACGCCAAGGGTGCCGGCGGAATACTGGATTCGGTTGTCGACCAGCCATTTTTCGGCCAGCGCAAAGCCCTGGCCCTCTTCGCCCAGCCGGTTCTCGACGGGCACCTCGACGTTGTCGAAATGCAGCTCGTAGGGGGCATAGGCGCGGATGACGGGAATTTCCTTCAGCGACAGCCCCGGCGTGTCGCGGTCGACGATGAAAGAGGTGATGCCCGACCGACCGCGCCCGCCGGTCCGGGCATAGACGATGCCCCAGTCGGCCTTGCCCGCGCCGGTGATCCACATCTTGGACCCGTTCAGAACGTACTTCCCGCCGACCCGCTCGGCCTTCAGCTGGATCGCCCGGCCCGGATCGGCCCCGCCGCCGCTTTCCGAGATCGCGACGAAGCATTTCGATCCCTTCTCGACGCCCGGCAGGCCGTATGTCTCGATCTGCTGGCGGTTGCCTTCCCAGATCACGTTCGGCGGATCGATCCCGAAGGCCCCCATGGCCGGGTTGTAAAGGCCCATCCGAACCTGTTTCGCTTCCTCAGCCCAGACCGCCTGGCCCAGCAGGTTCAGCCCCGCGCCGCCGTATTCGGTGGGCGTGCGCACGCACCAGAGCCCGAGCGACCTGGCCTTCTCCTGTAGCGGGGCGAGCTTTTCGGGCGGGCAGTAGGTCGCGTCGTGCTCCAGCGTGTCCTCGACCGCCTTCACGTCGCCCTGGACGAACCGGCGCACGGTGGCCTGCATCTCGCGGTACTCGTCGGGCATCGCCCAAGAGCCGAAGCTGCGGTCGCTGGTCTCGATCACCTGGTCCATCTGGCATCCTCCCGTCCCGCGATATCTCGGTCGATGCGAGGGCGGGCTGTCAAACCGCGCCCCGTGGGTTTCATGCCTGTGTCGCCGGTCGAGACATATGTGTCGGCCGTGCTAGGATCCCGGTGGGATCGTCACGGACAGGAGGACGGAATGAAGATCATGCGAGCGGGATCGCGCCCCTCGGGGAAGGGGCCCGGGGATTACTTTACCGGGACGGTGCGGATCGACCCGCTGCTCGAGACCGAGGCACCGGCACGGGTGCGGGGCGCACTGGTGACCTTCGAGCCGGGGGCGCGGACCAACTGGCACACCCACCCGGCGGGGCAGAGCCTGGTCGTCACCGCCGGCTGCGGCCGCGTCCAGCGCGAGGGTGGCCCGGTCGAAGAGATCCGCCCCGGCGACGTGGTCTGGTTCCCGGCGGGCGAACGGCACTGGCACGGCGCGGGGCCGGACACCGCGATGAGCCACATCGCCATCCAGGAAGAGATCGACGGTGCCGCGGTCACCTGGCTCGAACCGGTGGACGACGCGGACTACGGCGGCTGAAACTCCACATGGAGCGGAAGGGATTGGCACTTGGCCGCGTTTGCTGATAGGCGGCGCGGTCTCGTGCCCTCGCACCCGGACGGGGGCCGCGATAGAGTAAGCCCGTGACCGCCGCCCGAAGGGACGCCATGACCCGCCGCACGACCCCCTCTGACCCGCGGAGCGCCGCGCGCCTGTCCGTCGCCCCGATGATGGACTGGACCGACCGGCACTGCCGCTACCTGCATCGGCTGCTGTCGGCCCGCGCGCTGCTCTATACCGAGATGGTGACGGCGCCGGCGCTGGTGCGGGGCGGGGCGGTGCATCTGCTCGACTTCTCGCCCGAGGAGTATCCGGTGGCGCTGCAGCTTGGCGGATCGGACCCGGACGAACTGGCACAGGCCGCGCGGCTGGGGGAAGAGGCGGGGTATGACGAGATCAACCTGAACGTCGGCTGCCCGTCGGACCGGGTCCAGTCGGGCACCTTCGGCGCGGTGCTGATGCGCACGCCCGAGCTCGTGGCCGACTGCGTCGCCGCGATGCGCGCGGCGGTCGATGTCGAGGTGACGGTGAAATGCCGCATCGGCGTGGATGATCAGGAGCCTGAAGAGGTGCTGCCCGACTTCCTGTCGCGGGTCGCCGCCGTGGGGGTCGAACGGGTGCAGATCCACGCCCGCAAGGCCTGGCTGCAGGGGCTGAGCCCCAAGGAAAACCGGGATATCCCGCCGCTCGACTACGACCTCGTGGTGCGGATGAAGCAGGCGTTTCCCGACCTGCATGTCTCGATCAACGGCGGGATCGGATCGCTCGACCTGGCCGAGGACCTGCTGGCCCGTGGGCTGGACGGCGTGATGATCGGTCGTGCGGCCTACCATGCGCCCGCGGATATCCTGTCGGCCGCGGACCGGCGGATCTTTGACGACGCGGCCGGGGATGCCCACCCTGTCACGGCGGTGATGCAGATGCTGCCCTACATCGAGGCGCACCTCGCCGCGGGCGGAAAGCTGGCGCAGGTCACGCGGCACATGCTGGGGCTCTTCGCCGGCCGGCCAGGCGCGCGGAACTGGCGGCGGGTGCTGTCCGAGGGCGCGCATCGCCCCGGCGCGGGGCCGGAACTGGTCGAACGTGCGCTGGCCGAGGTCACCGGCATCGCGGCCTAGGGCGGGGCTGCCCCGCCGCAGGCTCAGGCCGCTGCCCGGCTGCGTCCGGACAGCACCACCAGCGTCAGCACGAAGCTGATCGTCGAGCACATGGCGATGGCCAGGAGCATCGGCGTCGCCGTGCCGTCGAAAAAGAGGCCGGACACCACGATCATCAGCCCGCCCGCGAGCATCTGCAGCGTCCCCCCGAGCGAGGAGGCCAGCCCCGCGATGTCGCCGTGTTCGTCGAGCGCCAGCACCATCGTCGTGGGGATCACGAGGCCGAGGCAGGCATTGCCGCAGAAAAGCAGCGCCATGATCACCGGCAGGCTGGCCAGCCCCGCCAGCGCCAACAGCGCCAGCGTCACGGTGACGAGGAAGAAGCCCGCCACCGCCAGCCGCACGACCCGGGTGATCCCGTAACGCGCGCCGAGGCCCGCGGCCACCTGGCTTGCCCCGAAGAAGCCGACCGCGTTCAGCGCGAAGGCCAGCGAGAAGCCCGTGGGGCTCATCCCGAACTGGTCGGTGTAGACGAAGCTGGCCGAGGCGATGAAGACGAAGAAGCTGGCCATGCCGAAACCGCCGATGAAGGTCAGGCCCATGAAGAGCGGATCGCGCAGCAGCACGCCGGCGCCGCGCCGCATCGAGGCGAGATTCACCGGCACCCGGCGGTCGCGCGGCAGCGTTTCGGGCAGGAGGAAGACCGCCAGGACCAGGTTCACCGCCGCCAGGACGGCCAGGGTGCCGAAGACCGCCCGCCAGCCGCTGAGCGCGATGACGAGCGAGCCCGCCAGCGGCGCCAGCATCGGCGAGACCGAGATCACCAGCATCAGCATTGCCATCAGCCGCGTCGCGTCCGGCCCGGTGTAGCGGTCGCGGATCACCGCGCGGGTCACCACCATCAGCGACGCGCCGCCCAGCCCCTGCAGGGCGCGCCAGAGCGTGAGAGAGCCCGCCGAGGTGGCGAACGCCGCGCCGATCGACCCGGCGAGGAAGATCGCCAGCCCCAGCACGATCGGCGCCTTGCGCCCGGTCTGGTCGGCCATCGGGCCATAGAAGAGCTGGCCGATCCCGAAGGTGATGAAATACGCCGTCAGCGTGGTCTGGATCTGCGCTTCGGTCGCGCCGAGGTCGCCCGCGATGGTGGGCAGCGCGGGCAGGTACATGTCGATCGCGAAGGGACCGACCAGGCCGAGAAGGCCCAGGATGATGGCAAGGCGGACCATGGGAAACCTTTCGGGGGGAGGGGGCCGAAATCGCGCGCAAGCTAGAAGGCAGCCGCCCGAAAGTGTACCCCGCATTCCCGCACGCACGCGCATGCCGCTGTGCGGCACGGCGGCGGGCGCTTGCAGGCGGCGTGAAAAACTGGTTCTTCTCGCCACCTGTGAACAAAGAGCGAGTGCCATGCTGCAAGACCCCACCCTGATCGCCTGGATGCTGGTCCTCCTGATGGTCATCGGCGGGTTCGCCGGCGTGCTGGCCGGCCTGCTCGGCGTCGGCGGAGGCATCGTCCTGGTGCCTGCGTTTTTCTATGCGTTCCAGACGCTTGGCTACGACGGGCCGAACCTGATGCAGATCTGCCTGGCGACCTCGCTCGCGACGATCATCGTCACCTCCCTACGGTCCCTGCATTCTCACAACCGCAAGGGCGCGGTCGACTGGGACATCCTGAAATCCTGGGGGCCGGGGATCGTCATCGGCGCGGTGCTGGGGATGCTGACGGCGGCGTCGGTCAAGTCGCACGCGCTGCAGGTGCTGTTCGGCGTGCTGGCCTTCGTCATCGGGCTCTACCTGTTGCTGGGTAAGCCGGAGTGGCGGCTTGGCGATGCGATGCCCAAGGGGATCAAGCGCGCGGTGCTGTCGCCGCTCGTCGGGTTCCTGTCGGTGCTGATGGGGATCGGCGGCGGGTCGTTCGGCGTGCCGCTGATGACGCTCTACGGTCGCCCGATCCACCGCGCCGTCGCCACCGCGGCGGGATTCGGCGTGGCGATCGCGGTGCCTTCGGTGATCGGCTTCCTGTTCTACACCCCGCCCGAGGGGCAGCCGGTGCCGCCGCTGACTGTGGGCGCGGTGAATCTGCCCGCCTTCCTCGTGGTGATCGCGATGACGCTGATCACCACACCGCTGGGGGTGAAGCTGGCCCATGCCACCGACCCCAAGCCGCTTCGGCGGATCTTTGCGGTTTTCCTGCTACTTGTGGCGTTGAACATGCTGCGAAAAGCAATCTGGGGTTGAGTTCGACGGCTACATTCCCGCATTAGGTCGTGACAGCGCCATCTTACCGTCAGATTTCGCTTCCATACGGTAGGGCATAACCAGCTGGAACCGGCCATGATCGAGCTTCTCGTCATCTTTGTCCTCGCGACGATCGGCATCTACTTCACCACCATGACGCCCGAGTCGATGGACCGGTCGCGCGGTGACGACGACTATGCCGAGGATGGGGCGCAAGACGACGACGGCGGGATCGGCATCTTGGGCGTCGATGTCGGCCGGAACGTCAAGACGGTGCGCCGCGCCGGGGCCGCCGCCCGCGACCGTATCGCGCTGCTGCAGCGCCGCCCGATCAAGGCCAAGCGCCAGGCCGAAGAGGCCGCCGTGTCCCCCGTGGCCGCGCCCGAACCGTTGGCGGCCGAGGCATCCGTCGACGACGCGGTCCGCAGCCTCCTGATCGAGGACGGCGCCGAACTTTCCGCTGCGCCCGAACCCGCCGAGGCCGAAGAGAACCTATTTGTCCCCGACAGCGCGGCCGAGGACCTGCCGCCGCTGAAGCCCGCGGAGCCCGAACCCGAAGCCGCGCCGGTGGTGGCCGAAGCCCCCGCGCCGGCCGAGGAGCCGAGGCGTCAGGCCGCCCGCGATGCCGCGCTCAGCGCCGCGATCCGGGCCGAGATGGCCGAACACGAACGCAACCGCACCGCGCCGCCGGAGCTCTACCAGGGCCCTCCGGTGATCGAGGATTTCGATCCCGACGAGGACCAGATCGTCATCGGCTACTACCGCGGGGAGGCCGGCGACGGCCGCATTGCCATCACCGAGGACCCGACATCGCCCGGCACGGCGCGGGTGACGCTGGGGGGCAAGGTCGTGGCGCTCGTGCCGTTCGGTTACGGCCTCGTCCAGCGCCACCACGTCGAGATGCGGCTGCTCGAAGACACCGCCGCGGCCTAAAGCTCGCGCTTCAACCGCGCGGCCCGTCCGCCACGCCGCCGCACCAGCTGCGGCCGCCGGTCGGGCAGGGCGGCCATGATCTCGGCCCGTTCCGCTTCCGAATACCGCGACCACATCGCGATCTCGTCCCGGGTGCGCAGGCAACCGGTGCAGAGCCCTGCGTCGGGGTGGATCAGGCAGATCTTCACGCAGGGCGATGCGATCTCGGGGCGTTTCCAGACCTCGTCGCTCATGACCCGCTCCGCATGTGGCGCAGCCGGTCCAGCGCACCCTGCAGGATGTAGCCCGCCGCGACGTGGTCGATCACCTCGGCCCGTTTCCTGCGCGAGGTGTCGGCCTCGAGCAGGGCGCGTTCGGCGGCGACGGTAGAGAGGCGTTCGTCCCAGTAGGTCGTCGGCAGCTCCAGCACGCGGGTGAAGTTGCGGGCAAAGGCACGGGTCGACTGGCAGCGGGGCCCTTCCGATCCGTCCATGTTGCGCGGCAGGCCCAGCACGATGCCCGCGATCTCGCGGTCGCGCAGCAGCTTGGCCAGCGCCTCGGCGTCCTGGGTGAATTTCTTGCGGCGGATCGTGGTCACCGGGGTGGCCACCGACAGCAGCCGGTCCGAGATCGCGACGCCGATCGTCTTGTCACCCAGGTCGAGGCCCACGATCGGGGCCATCGGGGGCAGGGCGGCGGCGAACTCGGCCAGGTCCTCGTAAATCATCCGTCCAGCCCCGCCTGTTCCCCGGCCGCGCGGATCATGGCAAGCGCGCCGTCATCGCCGGCAAAGACCTCGAGCGCCTCGTCCCTGATCGCGCGGGCCTGTTCGGTTTCACCCAGGACGCCGTAGGCGCCGATCAGCCGGGCCCATTCCGCCGCGCTGCCGCCCTCGGTCGCCAGCCGGTCGGACAGCGAGGCCACCATGCCTCGGATCATCGCCTCGCGGTCCTCGCTGCTCATGTCGCGGGCGGCCTCGATATCCTCTTGCGACGGGCCGGCCAGGGGCGCGGCCGCGGTGGGCGGGGTGTAGTCGATCCCTGCCATCTGGGCGGCCAGGCCGATCCGGGCGCGGATCATCGGGATCCAGGGCGCCGTCTCGGGTCCCTCGCGCAGGAGCCGGTCCCAGACCGTCAGGGCGATATCGGGCCGGTCGACCTGCTGCCACATCGAGCCGAGGTAAAAGCGCGCCAGCCCGTTGCCGGGATCAAGTTCGAGGGCCGCGCGCACGGCGGCCTCGGCCTCGGGCGAGACATAGTTCTGCGCGGCAAAGATCATGTAACCGCCGAGGAGGAGGTAGTCGCGGACATCCGCCGCCTCGCCCTTGAGGTCGACCACCTTCTGCTGGGCCCTGTGGGCGGCGGCGAAATCGCCGCGCTGCGCCTCGGCGCGGACCAGCGCCTCGAGCGCGGCGCGGTCGTCCGGCACCTCGGCCAGCCGCGCGGTCAGCTCGGCGACCTCGGCGGAGAGGGTGGGGTCGGTGGTGTCGACGGGCTGTTGCGCCAGGCGGGCCTCGACCTCGGCCTGCGAAGGGCGGGAGGCGCGAAAGGCCTCGGCCCGCGCCAGGCGGTCCTGCAGCGGAAGGTCGGGATAGCCCGGTGCGCCGATCACGGCATAAAGGCCCAGGGCCCCCGCAACGACGACCAGCCCGACGCCCGCCAGCAGGACGGGGCGGGCCCGGGTGCCGGCCTGTCGCGGCGCCTTGGCGGCGGCGTCGGCGGCCAGCAGGCGGCGGGCGATCTCGTTCTTCAGGCGCTCTGCCTCGTCGGCCCCGATCACGCCACGGGCGAGGTCGCGGTCGACCTCGGCCAGCTGCGCGCGGTAGACGGCCACGTCCGCGCCACCGGTGGCGGGCGCGTCGCCGCGGGCCGACAGCGCGACCGCGACGATGACACCGGCGACCACGATGGCCAAGCCTGCGGCGATGATCCAGAAGAGCATGCGAACCTCTTGTTTGATGGCCCGTTTACCCCGTGCGGCGGCCCCGCAAAAGGGTGAATGCCGCGACCCGAGCGCGCATGTCGCAAAGGTGATGCGACATGACGCTCCCGGTCGGCGGCGGATTTCGCTATGGGTCCAGAAAGCCCCTCAGGTCACTGCCGGAGTCGCCCGCCCATGAAACGTTATTCCGCCTTCGCCATCGCCCGCGAAGCCCTGCGCCATCACACCGGCTGGGAACGGGCCTGGGCCTCGCCCGCGCCGAAATCGCGCTACCAGGTGGTGATCGTGGGTGCCGGCGGACACGGGCTGGCCACGGCCTATTACCTGGGCAAGGTTTTTGGCATCACCGATGTCGCGGTGATCGAAAAGGGCTGGCTCGGCGGCGGCAACACCGGGCGGAACACCACGATCATCCGCTCGAACTACCTGCAGGATCCCTCGGCCGCGATCTACGAGAAAGCGCGCGCGCTCTACGAGGATCTGAGCCAGGACCTGAACTACAACGTCATGTTCTCGCCCCGTGGCGTGATGATGCTGGCGCAGACCGAACACGAGGTGCGCGGCTACCTGCGGACGGCCCATGCCAACGCGCTGCAGGGGGTCGAGACGGAATATGTCGGCCCCGACCGGGTCAAGGAGCTCTGCCCGATCATCAATATCGACGGGCCGCGGTACCCGGTGCTGGGGGCGCTCTGGCAGCCGCGCGGCGGCACCGCCCGGCACGATGCGGTGGCCTGGGGCTATGCGCGGGCCTGTTCGGCCATGGGGATGCACATCATCCAGCAATGCGAGGTCACGGGCGTCCGGTCCGAGGGCGGCCGGGTGACCGGCGTCTCGACCACCAAGGGCGACATCGGCTGCGACAAGCTGGGCATCGTCGTTGCGGGCCATTCCGGCGTTCTGGCCGAGATGGCCGGCTTCCGCCTGCCGATCGAGAGCGTCGCGCTGCAGGCGCTGGTCAGCGAACCGATCAAGCCCTGCATGGATGTCGTCGTGATGGCGAACACCGTGCACGGCTACATGAGCCAGTCCGACAAGGGCGAGATGGTGATCGGCGGTGGCGCGGACGGCTACAACAACTACACGCAGCGCGGCAGCTTCCACCACATCGAGGAGACGGTGCGCGCGCTGGTCGAGACCTTCCCGATGATCTCGCGCCTCAAGATGCTGCGGCAATGGGGCGGGATCGTCGACATGACCGGCGACCGCTCGCCCATCATCTCCAAGACGCCGCTCGGCAATTGCTTCATCAACTGCGGCTGGGGCACCGGCGGGTTCAAGGCGATCCCCGGCTCGGGCTGGGCGATGGCCGAGATGATGGCCAAGGGCGAACCGGGGCCGCTGGCCGAGGCGTTCGGACTGGACCGCTTCCGCGCGGGCCGTTTCATCGACGAAAGCGTCGCGGCGGGGGTGGCGCACTGATGACGCCCGCCGCGCGGCATATCCTATTCGGCGGCGACCCGGCGGGTGATCCGGCGGTGGCGCTCGGTCAGCTCGGCGATCTCGGCCAGCGCGTCGTACTGCGCGTTGAGCGGCGTTGGCGTGCCGGCGACGAGGTCCTCGGTCACGTCGTCGAGCGTGCCGGCCATCGGCAGGACGGCATAGGCGTTCAGCCCCATCATGATCGCCGCCTCGAACTTCACGTGGCGCGGGATCGTGTCGGCGAGGCCGCATTCCGCCTGGCCGAAGAACAGCACCCGGGGCGGCGCGATCTCGTCCGGGGGACGGCGAGATAGGCGAAAAGGCCGGGGCTTTTCGGCAGGTGGTGGAGCGAGGGGCAGAGCGCGAAGTCGTAGATCCGGCCGGACGCGCCGCCGATGTGGAAATGCCTGTCGAGGCGTGGCTGCGTAGCGGGCATGTTGCCTGTCCCTTTGCTGTGACGCCTGTCATCGAGCGTACCGCATGTCGGCCGCAAACCAAGATATTGTGGTCGGTCGGGGGCAAAAACGGATCAATCCGGCGATATGTGGTGAAAATACCCGCATCCGGCCCGAGTCGATTTCTTGGGAACCTGCTTAGGTACGGTGGCGTTTGGGAGCAAACGTCAACCAACCCGGAGGTCTCATCATGGCCGAACATCATTACCACGAAACCCGCACCACCGAAGGCCGGAGCACCGGCACCATCGCGTTCATCGTCGGCGGTCTCGTCGTCGCGGTCGGGCTTGTCTTCTACTTCCTCTTCGGCGGTGCCGACATGGCAACGACCGGCGCACCGAACGTCGAGATCAACGCCACGGCCGACAGCGCGGCCGGCGCTGCTTCGGATGACGCGGCCGCCACGGACGGTGCCGATGCCGGTGCGGCCGCAACGGCCGACACCTCGGGTGCCGATGCCGGCGCTGCCGCCACGGCCAGCGACTGACCATTTTCCGCCCACGGGCGGCGCGAAGGAGCGGGCGCACGATGCGGCCCGCTCCTTCCTGCGTTCCGGGGTTTGCAAACGTCAGTCGCACGGTTTGCAAAAGTTCGCCCCGAAATCCCGAACTTTTTTTGTAACGTCCCGGAACCTTTCGCAGGTTCGCGACGTTACTCCTTCACTGCCTGGGAAGATATTTGCCCCGCGGGTCTGCCCCCAACGGGTTATCCAATTTTCCCTTGTCCCTTACCTGTCCCCTCGGGCGGAGGCTTCGTGCCTCCGCCCCTTTTTCGTGCCGCGCCGCCCGTGGGGCCGCGCGGTCAGGAGGTGTACGATGTTGCTGCTTGAATGTCCTTACTGCGGCGTACGGGGCGAAGAGACAGAGTTTCATGGCGGCGGCGAGGCGCACCTGACGCGTCACGGGCCGGGCAGCGATGACGCGGATTTCGAGGGCTACCTGTTTCACCGCGAGAACGCGAAGGGCGTGCATTTCGAACGCTGGCGCCACGTGAACGGCTGCGGCAAGTGGTTCCACGCCGCCCGCTGCACCGTGACGCTGGAGGTGTTCGGCACCTATCCCGCGCAGACCACCGAGCCGCCGCAGGACCTGCGGGCGGCGATCAGCGCCAAGCGGCCGGGCTGGACCTGGCGGGATTTCGCGTGAGACGGGCAATGACGATGATGAAAGAGGTCCGGGCATGAGCACCAGGCTGGCCAAGGGCGGGCGACTGATCGACCGCACAGCGCAGATCACCTTTACCTTCAACGGCGCGACGCTGCGCGGCTACGCGGGCGACACGCTGGCCTCGGCGTTGCTGGCGAACGACCAGATGCTGGCGGGCCGCAGCTTCAAGTACCACCGGCCGCGCGGCATCGTTGCCTCGGGCGCGGAAGAGCCGAACGCCCTGATGGGCATCGGCACCGACGGGTATTTCGAGCCGAACCAGCGCGCCACCACGCAGGAGCTGTTCCAGGGCCTGACGGCGGAGAGCCAGAACCACTGGCCGAGCCTCGATTTCGACATCGGGGCGGTGAATTCCTCGCTTTCGCGGTTCTTCCCGGCGGGGTTCTACTACAAGACCTTCATGGGCCCGCGCGCCTTCTGGAAGCATGTCTATGAGCCGGTGATCCGGCAGTCCGCGGGCCTCGGCAAGGCGCCCAGGGACCGCGACGCAGACCACTACGAACACTTCTACGCCTTCACCGACGTGCTGGTGATCGGCGGCGGGATCGCCGGGCTGACGGCGGCCAGGGCGGCGGCCGAGGCGGGCGCCGAGGTGCTGCTGCTGGAGCAGACCGCGCACTGGGGCGGGCGCAGCATGACCGATGGCGGCGAGGTCGCGGGTGCCCCGGTCGACAGCCACATCGCGGCGCTGGTCGCCGCGCTCGAGGCGATGCCCAATGTCACGATGCGCGCCCGGACCATGGGGGCGGGCGTCTACGATCACGGCTATGCGCTGGCCTATGAACGGCTGACCGACCACCGGCAGGCCAAGGCCGGGCCGCGCCACCGGCTGTGGCGCATCCGGGCCGGGCAGATCGTGACCGCGACAGGCGCAATCGAGCGGCCGCTGAGCTTTGCCGGCAACGACGTGCCGGGCGTGATGCTGGCCTCGGCCGCGCGCGATTACGTTGAGAATTGGGCGATTTCGCCGGGCGACCGGACGGTGGTGGTGACCAACAACGATGATGCCTACCGCACGGCGTTGAGCTTGAAGGCGGCGGGGCTGTCGGTGCCCGTGATCCTCGACGCCCGCGCGGGCGGCGGCGGCGCGCTGATGGAGGCGGCGAAGGCCGCGGGCATCCGGGTCGAGACCGGCAAGGGCATCGCCAAGGTCAAGGGCGGCAAGCGCGTGACCGCGGTCGAGGTCTGCCACCAGGCAGGCGAGGGCGCGGTGATCGAGACGGTGGCCTGCGATGCGGTCGCCATGTCGGGCGGCTGGTCGCCGGTGGTGCACCTGTGGTCCCATTGCGGCGGCAAGCTGACCTGGGACGAGGCGGGCGCGATGTTCCGGCCCGATCCCGACCGGGCCCCCACGGGCCACGACGGCGCGCCCTACGTGATCACTGCCGGCAGCGCCTCGGGCGAGCTGGGGCTGGCGGCTGCGCTGGCCGATGCCCACGCAGCGGGGGTGACGGCGGCGGCGCGGGTCGGGGCCAGCGGGACGCCCGGTGCGGCGGCGGAGGCCACCGCGACCGAGGAGGCCGCGATCGAACCGGTCTGGATGATGCCGCAGGGCGCGGGCAAGGACCTGCGGTCGAAGGCCTTCCTCGACTACCAGAACGACGTGAAGGTCAGCGACGTGATGCTGGCCGCGCAGGAGGGGTTCGAAAGCGTCGAGCATGCCAAGCGCTACACCACGCTCGGCATGGCGACGGACCAGGGGAAACTCAGCAACATCAACGGCCTCGCCGTCCTGTCGCAGAGCCTGAACACCCCGATCCCGCAGGTCGGCACGACGACCTTCCGCCCGCCCTACACGCCGATCAGCATGGGCGCGATCGCGGGCGAGGCGCGGGGCGAGACCTTCCAGCCGTTGCGGCGCACGCCGATGCATGACTGGCACGAGGCCCACGGCGCGCACTGGGAGCCGGTCGGCCACTGGCGGCGGCCCTATTGCTATCCGAAGGCGGGCGAGAGCCATGCCGACGCGGTGGCGCGGGAGATCACCCAGACCCGCGCGGCGGTCGGGCTGCTCGATGCCTCGACTCTGGGCAAGATCGTGGTGAAGGGGCCGGACGCGGGGAAGTTCCTCGACATGCTCTACACCAACATGATGTCCACGCTGAAGCCGGGCAAATGCCGCTACGGCCTGATGTGCAACGAGAACGGGTTCCTGATTGACGACGGCGTGGTGGCCCGCTGGGACGAGGAGACGTTCCTGTGCCACACCACCACCGGCGGGGCGGAGCGCATCCATGCCCACATGGAGGAATGGCTGCAGACCGAGTGGTGGGACTGGAAGGTCTACGTCGCCAACGTGACCGAACAGTATGCCCAGATCGCCGTGGTCGGTCCGAAGGCGCGCGAGGTGATCGAGAGCCTGGGCGCCGAGGGGATGGACAGCCAGAGTTTCCCGTTCATGGCCTGGGAAGATCGCGAGGTCGCCGGGATCGGGGCGCGGATCTACCGGATCAGCTTCTCTGGGGAACTGTCCTACGAGATCGCGGTGCCGGCGAGCCAGGGGCTGGCGCTGTGGGAGGCGCTGCACGATGCGGGCGCCGTGCACGGGGTCATGCCCTACGGCACCGAGGCGCTGCACGTGATGCGGGCCGAGAAGGGCTTCATCATGATCGGGGACGAGACCGACGGGACGGTGATCCCGCAGGACCTTGGGCTCAACTGGGCGATTTCAAAGAAGAAAGACGACTACCTCGGCAAGCGGGCGCAGGAACGCAGCCACATGGCGGACCCGGAGCGGTGGAAGCTGGTGGGGCTGGAAACGCTTGACGGGACGACCCTGCCGGACGGCGCCTATGCCGTCGGGACCGGGGTGAACGCGAATGGCCAGCTGGCGACGATCGGGCGGGTGACCTCGACCTACCACTCGCCGACGCTGGGTCGCGGCATCGCCATGGGGCTGGTGCACCATGGGCCGGACCGGATGGGCGAGGTGATCGAGTTCGCCACCGTGGAGGGCGGCCGGATCAAGGCGCGGATCGTCGATCCGGTGTTCTACGACAAGCAAGGGGAGAAGCAGGATGTCTGAACCCATCACCCCGCTCGGCGGCGCGGCGATCGACGGACGTGTCCGGGTCGAAGAGCTGCCACGGCGCGGCATGATCACCCTGCGCGGCGACCTGGGCGCGGCCGGCACGGCCGAAGCGGTCAATGCGGTCAATGGCTTGGCGGTTCCTGCGCGGGGCCGGGCCGAGATCGACGGCGCGGCGCTGGCGGGCTGGATGTCGCCGGACGAGCTGATGCTGATGCTGCCGCCCGAGGGCGTGGCGGCCGCGCTGGAGGCGATCGGGCAGGCGCTGGCCGGCAGTCATCACCTGGCGGTGGAGCTGACGGATGCCCGGGCGCTCCTCAGGATCAGCGGGCCGGATGCGGCGGTGCGGGAGAGCCTGTCGAAACTGGCGCCGGTGGATTTCTCGCCCGCGGCCTTTCCGGCGGGCACGTTCCGCCGTTCGCGGCAGGCGCAGGTGCCTGCGGCGTTCTGGTGCGAGGGCGAGGGCGTATTCGGGGTGATGTGCTTCCGATCCGTGGCCCGCTACGTGCTGGCGGCGCTTGGCGGGGCGGCGGCGGAGGATGGCGCGGTCGGCTACTTCTGAGGCCGGGCGCTGTGCCGCCGGCCGGGATGGCGCGGGATTATGTGACGCCAAATCAGGCGGTTGCCTCATGTTGCCCCGCACCGTCGCGCCTGAGCGCACAGGGGGTGTGGGGGATGTGGCCCTGCGGGGGTGGATGGAGGGGGGCACCCCCTTGACCTTCCCCGCCTTGGGGTAACATCTAGGGGCAACACCCTCTCAACAAACCCGAAAGGACTGTCCCATGGCATTCGAACTTCCCGATCTTCCTTACGCCCACGACGCGCTGGCCGACCTCGGCATGTCGAAGGAGACGCTGGAATACCACCACGACATCCACCACAAGGCCTATGTCGACAACGGCAACAAGGCGATCGCCGGGACCGAGTGGGAAGGCAAGTCGGTCGAGGAGATCATCAAGGGCACCTACGACCCCAAGGCCGTTGCGCAGAACGGCATCTTCAACAACGCCTCGCAGTTCTGGAACCACAACCAGTTCTGGGAAATGATGGGCCCGGGCGAGAAGAAGATGCCCGGCGAGCTGGAGAAGGCGCTGGTCGAAGCCTTTGGTTCGGTTGACAAATTCAAGGAAGACTTCAGCGCCGCCGGCGCCGGCCAGTTCGGCTCGGGCTGGGCCTGGCTGGTGAAGGACACCGATGGCGCGCTGAAGATCACCAAGACCGAGAACGGCGTGAACCCGCTCTGCTTCGGCCAGACCGCGCTGCTGGGCTGCGACGTGTGGGAGCACTCCTACTACATCGACTTCCGCAACAAGCGCCCGGCCTACCTGTCGAACTTCCTCGACAAGCTGGTGAACTGGGAAAACGTCGCCTCGCGCATGTAAGCCGCGACGACATCGGATTTCGGGAAACGCCCGCCGGGAGACCGGCGGGCGTTTTTCGTGGTTAAGCAAAGGTGGCGGGCGCGGGCGGGGCGCTGGGCGGCGGATCGGGCGAATCGGGCCGGGTTTGGCCGGGTTAACAGGGGCTTGGAGGGCGTTGCGGCACGTCGGTATCACGTCGGTATTGCGTCGGTATCGCGTCGGTATCGCGTCGGTGCGGGCCGCGGCGGGGCGGCGGGTGAACGGTGCGCGCGGTCGGACGCGGCGGCCGCGGCGTGCCACCCTACGGCGGCGATGCTTGACGGCGGCGCGGGGCGTCCTACCGATCCTTATCCCGGCGGGTGGTTCCGGCGGCGGCGGCAGCGGAGAGATGGCCCATGTACGGTGAGATGTTTCGCGCGATGGCGCAGTGGCAGTCGGCGGCGATGAGCGCGGCCCAGATCGGCGTTTCGGCGGCGATGGTGATCCAGATGCGGATGATGCAGATGGCGCTGGGCACGATGTCGCCGGCGGAGGCCACGCGGATGGTGTTCGAGAAGCAGACGGCGCTGGCGCGGTCGACCGAGCGTTCGGCGCGGGCGCTGGCGGCGAACAAGGGGCCCGCGGCGGTGACGGCGGCGGCGCTGGCGCCCTATCGCACCGCGACGCGGGCCAATGCCAAGCGGCTGGCCCGGCAGGATCCGACGCGGCCCAAGGGGTCGCGCCGGTAGGGGTGGCCTATTCGGCCGTCCGTTTCTCGAAGGTCAGGCCCTTGGCGGTGCGGTTACCGAAGCCCTTCCAATAGGTGTTGTCCGGCTTGGGCTGGCCCGCGTCGTCCATCGACCAGACGCCGTCCTCGGCGTTTTCGATGAGGTCGAAGTAGGCGGCCTTGTCCGCGTCGCCCTTCAGGTGGGTGTCCATGAACGCGGTGGCAAAGTGCTGGAGCACGTTGTTCATCCGCGTGGTGTCCCAGACCGCGTCGGCGTAGTGCTCGAACGGCGCCCAGCCGAGCGCCTCGGACATGGCCCAGCTTTCGGCGGGGGCGGGCATCGGGGCGGCGGCGTTGTGGTTGGCCCCGGCAAAGGTCAGCAGCATCCGGTCGGTGGCGGTGGTTTCCTCGAAGATCTGGCGGATGGCGTCGTATTGCGACACGTCGTCCACACTGCCCGCCACAAGCAGCAGCGGCTTTTCGAGGCCCTTGAGGCTGTCGGCGTCGAAGAAGGCGCGGTTGCGGCCCCAGGGGCCGATGGCGACGATCGCCTTGACGCGCGGGTCGACCAGGGCGGTCAGCTCTTCGCTGCCGGTGGCGTTGCGGTCGAGCAGGTCCTGCGGCGGGACGAAGGCATCGGGGGCGTCGCGGGTGACCGCCTCCTGGCTGAGGCCGCCGCCGCCGAAGATCAGCGCGCCGTAGCCGCCCATCGAATAGCCGATGACGCCGGTCTGATCGGCGTCGGTGATGGCGCCGATCTCGTCGTCGAGCGTCGCCATGCTTTCGACCAGGAAGGCCTGGTCGAGGGGGCGGTTCACCAGGGTCGAGGTGAAGGCGTTCATGTCGTCGTAGGTGCTGTCGGGGTGATCGGCGGAGACCACGACATAGCCCTTGGTGGCGAGGTTCTCGCCCAGGTGGCTCATCAGGAAGCGGTTCCCGGGATAGCCGTGCGAGATCAGGATGAGCGGAAAGGTCCCCTCGGCCGGGGCGGCGTCGCGGGCGGCCTGGCCGGTGAGCGAGACCTGGGTGGTGCCGTCGCGCAGGAAGACGCCGTCGTAGGTGCCGCCCGGTTCGGTGCCCTCGGCGGCCGGATACCAGACCTCGACCGTGATCTCGCGGTCGTAGGTCGGGACCTCGCCCTCGGCCGTGGCATTGACCACGTCGGGGCGGCCGGGATCGGTGAAGGTCAGGGTGCGGACGCCGATGACGTGATCGCCCGGGGCGGCCAGTTCGGGGGCGTCGGGGCGTTGCAGGTCTATGCGGTTCTCGGCCATCAGCGGTGTCGTCATCAGCACCGCGGCGGCGGCGGCGGTCAGCATCTTGGTCATGTGGGCTCCTCCCAAAGCGTGGGAGGAGCCTGCCTTGATGTGCGCGGCGGCTCAAGCCCCGGCGGCAGATGTCATGAGAGTGTCATTCCAGCGGCCAGTTGGCGATGCGCTGTTCCTTCTTTGCCGTCATGGCGATGAGGGGCGACAGTGCCATGACCATGCGTCCGCTGAAGGCGGGTTTGCCGGTTTCGGCCAGCGCCTTGAGGTTGGTGCCGATGAACTTCTGCGCGCCCAGCATTTCCCGTTCGAGCCGGCCGCCGCGGCGGGCCTCGGCGATCTCGAGCTCGAACATGGTGCCGCCGTCGGCGGGGGTCAGCCGATAGGTGACGGTGGCGGGCGGCTCGTCGATGTGGGTCATGCGGAAGGTGTGGGCGTAGAGGTGCGGCGGCTCGAAGGCCAGCACCTCGCCCACCACCATGGCGATCTTGCGGTTGGGGTGGACCATGCGCATCCGGGCGCCGGGGCGCAGGCCGTCCCGGGTGTCGCAGATCGCGCCGAAGAAGAACGGCAGCACCGTGTCGGTGGCCACCAGCAGCGACCAGACGGTGTCGACCGGGGCGGCGATGAAGGTGCGGTTCACATGGGTGGTCGCGGCGGCGGAAGCGTGGCGCGGGGCGTCAATCGTCATCGTCATTCTCTTTCCTTTCCAATGCTGCGGCCTCGGCCGCGGATTTCAGTGACAGCACGCGATCTGCCCAGAATGCCTCGTACGTGCCGAGCCAGCGCGCGTGGATCTGCTGGATCGGGACGGCGTTCAGAAAAAGCCGGCGGGAGCGTCCCTCTTTCCGGCTGATGACGAGACCGGCCGCCGAGAGCACCGCGAGGTGGTTCATCACCGCGATGCGGGAGACGTCGAACCGGGCCGCGAGCGCGCCGACGGCAATGCCGGGCGTGTCGCGGATGATGTCGAGCATCTGCCGCCGCGTGGTGTGGGCGAGGGCCGCGAAGACCGAATCCATGTCATCATTGGTAATCATGTAATTACATAATTACATATCTGCGAGTCGGTCAAGCGGGAACGGAACCGCGGCGGGGGCGCGGCGGTTTTTCCGGTGAAGAAAGTGACCAAAGGAGGATCATCATGGCAGAGCTGAAAACGGGCACCTGGGTGCTGGTGGCGGACAGCGAGAAGGCGCTGTTTCTCGAGAACATCGCAGACGGTGAGGATCCGCACCTGGTGGTGCGGGCCGAGGAGGCGCAGGAGAACCCGTCGGACCGCGAGCAGGGGGCGAACCGGCCGGGGCGGATGAAGGACGTGGGCGTGGGCCAGCGGTCGGCGCTGGACGACACCGACTGGCACGAGCTGGCCAAGCACCGGTTCGCGGCCGACCTGGCCGACATCCTCTATCGCCGGGCGCACCGGGGCGAGTTCGACCGGATCGTGCTGGCCTGCGCGCCGCAGGTGCTGGGCGACCTGCGCCAGGCGCTGCACAAGGAGGTCAGCGACAAGGTGGTGGGCGAGGTGCCGAAGGTGCTGACCAACCACCAGCTCGACAAGATCGAGCAGATCGTGAAGGCGGAGCTGGCGGCGGCCTGAAGGCCCGCCGAGGCGGGGGGCTGCGGCCCCCCGTCCGTGCCGGGCGCCGGGCCTAGAGCCGGGCGTCGAGCAGCGTCATCAGGGCGGGCACGTCCGCGGCGCTGTCGACCATTCCCGCCAGCGAGGGCGCGGCGAAGCCTTCGGTCACGACATGGTCGACGAGGCCGATAAGGGGCTGCCAGTAGCCTTCGGTGTCGAGCAGCACGATGGGCTTGTCGTGCAGGCCGAGCTGGCGCCAGGTCAGCACCTCGAAGAATTCATCGAGAGAGCCGGCGCCGCCGGGCAGGACGACGATCGCGTCGCAGTTCATGAACATGACCTTCTTCCGCTCGTGCATCGTCTCGGTCACGATGAAGCGGGTGAGGTCGCGCTTGCCGACCTCGAGGTCGAGCAGGTGCACCGGGATCACGCCGAAGGTGTCTCCGCCGGCGGCCTGGGCGGCCCGCGCAGTGCGGCCCATCAGCCCGACATCGCCCGCGCCGTAGACCAGCCGCCAGCCCCGGCCGGCGATCGACTGGCCGAGCTCTTCGGCGGCGGCGGCGTAGGCGGGGCGGGTCCCGTCGCGGGAGCCGCAGAAGACGCAGATCGAAGTCACGGACATACAACACTCTTTTTCTGGAAGCTGCGGCGCAGGGGCACGCTTGTTTTGACCCGTGATAGCCTTGTTGATATACGTGCTCAACCGCAGAGCCGGGGAGGCTCTGCCTGAAGGGGACCTTTGATGAGTAAATCGGCGGGGATGGGCGGTTGGCCTCTTGCCACCGTGGCCGCCGTGGCGGCGGCTGCGGTCGTTGCGTACTGGTTTTATCCCCGGGCCCCGGAGGTGACGATGCCGGCGGTGCCCGAGGGCGGCAGCCAGGCGGCGCTGCCACAGGCGGAGGCCCCGGAGGCCGGCGGCGCAGGCGCCGCGCCCAAGGCGAAAAGCGACGCCGACACCGGGACGGCGGACGCCGCGGCGGTGGCCGAGGGGCCGGAGCCGCCGAAGTTCGACGTGGTGCGGGTGGAGGCCGACGGCTTCACCCTGGTCGCGGGGAACGCGGAGCCCAACTGGAACATCGTGATCGAGCTCGACGGGGTCGAGCAGAGCCGGGAAGAGGCCAACGACCAGGGCACCTTCGTGGCGTTCCTGTCGCTGGGCCTGTCGGACAAGCCGCAGGTGCTGACGCTGTCGATGATCGGGCCGGACGGGCAGGGGCCGATCGCCTCGACCGACCGGGTGATCCTGGAACCGCGCGGCGCGGTGGAGGTCGCGGCGGCCGAGACCGGGGCGGCGGCGCCGGAGGCGCAGGCCGGTACCGGGGCGGACGTGGCTGCGGCAGAGGCTGCCGAGGACGCGGGAGAGACAACGACAGTTGCCGACACGGCGGACGCGGCGGCGGATGCGCCGGCGGCGTCGACCGAGATGGTCGCTGCGGCAACGGGTGAAACGTCTCCGGCGGCGGCGCCGTCCGCGGCGGGTGCCGAGGAGAGTGCGGCGACGGCAGGCGCGGTGGTGGCCACGAGCGAGGGTGGCACCGCGGCCGCGGATGCGGCGGCGGCCACAGCCCCGGCGGCGGACGCCCCGGCCGCGGCCGGAGGCGCCACGACCGAGGTGGCGGCCGCGGGCGACGGTGGCGCAACGGCGGGTGACACGCAGTCGGCAGAGGCGGAGACCGGCAGCGCGCCGGCCCCGACAGGATCGGCGGCGGGCGAGACGGCGGCGGCCGAGGCGACGCCCGAGGCCCCGGCCAACCCGGCCGCGCCCAAGGTCATCCTGGCTGGCGAGGGCACGGCGCGGGTCCTGCAGGATCCGGCGGCGGCCGCGCCCGACGCGCCGCGCGACGTCGAGATCGAGACCATCGCCTATACCGAGGCGGGCGAGGTGGCGCTGAGTGGGCGCGGCCTGCCGGAAGGCTTCGTGCGGGTCTACCTCAACAATCGCCCGATCTCGGACATCGCGATCGGCGAGGACGGCACCTGGCACGGCGAGTTGCCCGAGGTGGCGACCGGGGTCTACACCCTGCGGGTCGACGAGCTGGATGCCGAGGGCAAGGTCCGTTCGCGCACCGAGACGCCGTTCGAGCGCGAGGACCGGGCCGAGGTGCGCAACGCGCTGAAGGCGCAGATGCAGAACGGGCTGATGCAAGTGACGGTGCAGCCGGGCTTTACCCTATGGGCGATCGCGCGGGAGAATTACGGCGAGGGGCTGCAGTACGTGCAGGTCTTCGAGGCCAACCGCGACCGGATCCGCAATCCCGACCTGATCTATCCGGGTCAGATCTTCACGGTACCCGGGGCCGAGGCGGCGCCCGCCGCCGACTGAGCGGCATGCCCGCCGTGGCCGTGGTGCGCCGGGTTGGTGCAGCAGGCGCGGATGTCGGGATCGGCGGCGCAGCAATCGTTCAGCAGGTGATGGATCAGCGCACCCATGCGGGCGCGGTCCGCCACGTAGATCACCTGCCGGCCCTCGCGCCGGGGGGTGATCAGCCCGGCATGTTCCAGGTGGCGCAGGTGGAAGGAGAGGGCCGAGGCCGACATGCCGACGGCGCGCGCGATCTCGCCCGCACTGGCACCGGCCTCGCGCCGGGGAACCAGCAGCCGCACGATGTCGAGCCGCGTCTCGTGGGCGAGCGCGGACAGGGCGGCGAGGGCTGGACCTTTCTCCATATTTCAATTACTCAACGACTCTTGAATTGTTATCCGTGATACCCTGATCCTTTCGGTCAGGCAAGTGCCGGACCCGCAGACGGACGCCCCATGCGCAGAACCACACCCACCGACTCCGACATGCCGCGGAACGGCATGGCCATCATCAAGCGGGTGATGCCCTATCTCTGGCCCGACGACGCGCCCTGGGTGAAGCGGCGCGTGGTGCTGGCGCTGATCGCGCTGCTGGCGGCCAAGCTGGTGGCGGTGGTGACGCCGTTCTTCTTCAAGGCGGCGGTGGACGCGCTGACCGGCGAAGGCGAGTCGGTCGCCTGGCTGGTGGGCGTGGGCGCCATCGGGCTGACGGTGGCCTACGGCATGACGCGGGCGCTGAACGTGGTGTTCCAGCAGCTGCGCGACGTGGCCTTTGCGCGCGTCGGCCAGCGCGCGCTGCGGCAGCTGGCGCTGGAGACCTTCGAGCACATCCACGCGCTGTCGATGCGCTATCACATCACGCGGCGCACCGGGGGCCTGTCCCGGATCATCGAGCGCGGGGTGAAGGGCGTCGATTTCCTGCTGCGCTTCATGCTGCTTTCGATGGGGCCGCTGATCCTGGAGCTCGCGCTGGTGGCGATCATCCTGTGGTGGGTGTTCGACATCCGCTACCTGCTGGTCGTGGTCGTCGTGGTGGCCACCTATGTCGCCTTCACCTTCAAGGTGACCGAGTGGCGGGTGAAGCTGCGCAAGGAGATGAACGACCAGGACACCGACGCGAACCAGAAGGCGATCGACAGCCTGCTGAACTTCGAGACGGTGAAGTACTTCGGCGCCGAGACCCGCGAGGCGGCGCGCTATGACCACGCGATGGAACGCTACGAGGAGGCCGCGGTGAAGACGGCCTATTCGCTGGCCTTCCTGAATGCGGGCCAGTCGGTGCTGATCACCGTGGGGCTGGTGGGGGTCATGGTGCTGGCCGCGACAGGCGTGCAGTCGGGCGAGCTGACGGTGGGCGATTTCGTCATGGTCAACGCCTACATGCTGCAGATCACCATGCCGCTGAACTTTCTCGGGACGGTCTATCGCGAGATCCGGCAGGCGCTGGTGGACATGGGCGAGATGTTCGCGCTGCTCGACCAGCCGGCCGAGATCCGGGACAAGCCGGATGCGCCTGCGCTGCAGGTCGGCGGCGGCGAGGTCACGTTCGACAGGGTGAAGTTCGGCTACGAGCCCGAGCGGCCGATCCTGAAGGGCGTGTCGCTGACCGTCGGGGCGGGGCAGAAGGTGGCGATCGTCGGGCCCTCGGGCGCGGGCAAGTCGACCATCGGGCGGCTTCTCTTCCGGTTCTACGAGGTGACCGGCGGGGCGCTGAGGATCGACGGGCAGGACGTGCGCGACGTGACGCAGGAGAGCCTGCATGCCGCGATCGGGGTGGTGCCGCAGGACACCGTGCTCTTCAACGACACGATCCGCTACAACATCGCCTATGGCCGCGCGGGCGCCTCGCAGGCCGAGATCGAGGCGGCGGCGCAGGCGGCGCAGATCCACGATTTCATCCTGTCGCTGCCCGAGGGCTACGACACCAAGGTGGGCGAGCGCGGGCTGAAGCTGTCGGGTGGCGAGAAGCAGCGGGTCGGGATCGCCCGGACGCTGCTGAAGGACCCTCCGATCCTGCTGCTGGACGAGGCGACCTCGGCGCTCGACACCGAGACGGAGCGGTCGATCCAGACCGCGCTGGCGCGGGCCGGGCAGGGGCGGACGGTGCTGACCATCGCGCACCGGCTGTCGACGGTGGCCGATGCCGACCGGATCGTGGTGCTGGAGGCCGGCCGGATCGCCGAGGAGGGCACCCACGCTGAGTTGCTGGCGCAGCGCGGACGGTACGCGGCGCTCTGGTCGCGGCAGCAGGCCGAGGCGGACGAGGCGGCTTGAGGCCGGGGGGGGGTCGTGACGGTGCCGGCGGTGCGTGCGGAGCACGCACCCTACGTGGGGGTGTGGGGACGGGGCGGTGCGTGGGGAGTGCGTAGCCGGCGTGTGGGCTTGAGGCCGGGGCGGTGCGTGGGGAGCGCGTAGCCGGCGTGTGGGCGTGAAGCCGGGGCGGTGCGTGCGGAGCAGGCACCCTACGTGGGGCGTGCGGTTGGGGTGATGGAGGGGGCGCTGCCCCCGCCGGGCCGGTGGCCCGGCCCCCCGGAGTATTTCCGGCAAGATGAAGCGCGGGTCAGGGCGCGGTGGCGGTCACGAGGTTCACGCGGGCGGGGATCTGCAGGCCTTGCGGCGTGTCGTAGGCGGCGAAGCGGGTGCGGATGTCGGCGAGGATGGCCTCGAGGTCGGCTTCGGTGCCCTGCATCAGGCGCATGACGCGGGCACCGGGGCCGATGTGGCGTGCCAGTGCGACGGCGGCGTCGAGGCCGGCGGCGACCGGCAGGTGGGTGTCGGTGGGCGTGGCGGTGACCGCGGTGAAGCCGGCGGCGTCGAGGATGGCGGTGACGCGGGCCGGGTCGCGGAAGGCGAGGGGGCCGGGGGCGTCGGGATCGCCGGCGGGCGGGCGGCCGAGGCGGGCGACGGCGGCCTCGAGCGCCTCGCCGAACCAGGGATTGTGCTCGGCCGGGGCCCAGGCGGCGAAGGCGAGGCGGCCGCCGGGGCGGAGCAGCCCGCGGATCCGGGTGAAGGCCGCGACCGGGTCGTCGAAGAACATCACCCCGAAGCGCGACAGGGCGACGTCGAAGCCGGTTTCTCCGGCGGTGTCGGTCTGCACGTCGAGGACGCGGACCTCGGCCTGGGACAGCCCCTCCTGCGCGAGCCAGGCGTTGGCGCGCGCGCTCATCGGTTCGGAGATGTCGAGGCCGAGGACCCGGCCCGCCGGGCCGACCGCGCGGGCCGCGGCGACCATGGTGGCGCCCGCGCCGGGGCCGATGTCGAGCACGCGGTCGCCGGGCGAGAGGCCGGCCGCGTCGAGCACGAGGTCGAGGACCCGGCCGTGCAGTTCGTCTAGGATGTCCTGCCGGGCGACCCAGGTCTCGCCGGGATCGGCATTCCAGAAGGCGCGTTCGTCGCTGTTGGCGGAGGTCATGGCAAATCCCTTGGTGAAATGTCGCCAGCCTAGCACGGGACCCGCCGGAAACGAACCGGGCGCCGCAGGGGCGCCCGGTGGGATCATTCCGCGGCCTTCAGGCCGCCGGTGTCGGGCAGCACCCGGGTACCGGGGCCCTCGTCGTCCCAGATGATCTCGGGCGCCTTGAGGCGGCGGGCGGCGCGGCGCAGGGCCCAGTCCTCGGCCGCCTGGCTGCCGCGGCCGAAGGAGAGGCGGGCGAGCAGGCGGGCGATCCAGCGGACGTAGGTCACGGCCCAGACCCGCAGCGCCAGCATCGAGGGCGTGAAGAGCAGCGTCAGCACCGTCGCGATGCCGAGGCCGAAGACCACCGCGGTCGCCAGCTGCTTCCACCACAGCGCGGTCGGGCTGTCGATCGAGTAGCCGCCGTTGAAGAAGTCGAGGCTGAGGCCCAGCATCATCGGCGCGAGGCCGGCCATGGTGGTGATCGTGGTCAGCAGCACCGGGCGCAGGCGGTCCTCGGTGGTGCGGATGATCGCCTCGATCCGGGGCATGTAGGCGGAGTATTCCTGATAGGTGTCGATCAGGACGATGTTGTTGTTCACCACGATCCCCGCCAGCGCGACGATCCCGGTCCCGGTCATGATGATCGAGAAGGACTGCCCCATCACCAGCATGCCGATCAGCACGCCGGCGGTCGAGAGCACCACCGCCAGCAGCACAAGGATCGAGTTGTAGAACGAGTTGAACTGCGCCAGCAGGATGATGAACATCAGCGCCAGCGAAGCCGAGAAGGCGGTCATCAGGAACTGTTCGGATTCCGACTGGTCCTCCTGGTCGCCGGTCCATTCCCATTCGATGCCGGCCGGGAAGTCGGCGGTTTCGAGCCAGGCGGTCAGCGTCTCGATCCGTTCCTGCGGGGTCATCGGGACCTGGTTGCCGTTCGGCCCCTCGACGGTCAGGCCGGGGGTGACGGCGGCCTTGATGTCGAAGAAGCGTTTCTGGCCGACGCGCTTGATCTGGGCGAGTTTCTCGACCGGTTCGCGGGTGATGAAGTTCGACAGCGGCACGAGGCCCTCGGAGGTGCGGACCTTGAGGGTGTCGAGGGTCGAGAGCACGCGGTCGGCTTCGGGCAGGCGGACGCGGATGTCGACCTCTTCGTCGGAGCTGTCGACCGGCATGGTGTCGAGCAGCAGGCCGCGGGTGACCAGCTGGACCATCGCGCCGACCACGGCGACGTTGGCGCCGTAGCGGCCGGCCTTTTCGACGTCGACGTCGATCTGCCAGTCGATGCCGGGCAGGGGCAGCGTGTCCTCGGTCAGCGACAGGCCCGCAGTCTCGTCGAAGCGGGCGCGCGCCATCTCGGTCGCGGCGATCAGGTCTTCCCAGTCGTCGCCCTTGATGCGCAGGTGCACCGGCTTGGCCGAGGCGGGGCCCATGGCGGCGTTGAGGATTTCCACCTTGATACCGGGGATCGCCTCGAGCCGTTCGGTCAGTTCGTCGATGACGATGTCGCCGTCGAGCTCGGGCTGGTCCTTGCGGTCCTCCCACGGGACGATCTCGAGGTTGATCTGGCCGATGGTGTCGAGCGGCGGCTGCGCGCCGCCGGTGTTGGTGTCGAGCCCGCCGTCACCGGCAAAGGCGAAGGCGTTCAACACGCCCGGATGGGCCAGCACGATCTCTTCGGCCTGCTTGACGAGGTCGTCCTTCTGGTCGAGCGAGAGGTTGCCGCGGGCGCGGACGTAGACGATGGCCTGTTCCGGTTCGCTTTCGGTGAAGAACTCGACGCCGTTGTTGTTCTGGCCGTAGAGGGTGAAGGTGCCCATCACGAAGGCGATCACAGCGCCGATGGTCACCAGCGGCATGATCGGGTTGCCGGTGATGAACTTGATCAGGTAGCCGAACGGCGTGCGGCGGTGGCCGGCGCGGATGCGCGGCTTGCGCCATTCGAACTTGGCCGCGCCGAGGGCGATGGTGGCGAAGACGCAGGCGGCGATGAAGAGCAGCGCGCCGGGCAGGTGGGCCATGGCGCCGTCCGAGATCTCGTCATTGCCGGTCAGGTAGCCGGGGTTGATGGTCTGCATCGCGCCGATGAAGAGGCCGTAGATCGCGACCGGCACCAGGATCGCGCGCAGCCACCACGGCCAGTTGGCGCGCATCCAGTCCGAGATCCGCCAGATCACCCGGCTGAACCGGCCCGAGACGCCGCCGACGACCGGCAGGTAGATCATCACCACGATCAGCGAGGCCGAGAGCACGAAGATCAGCGTGACGGGGAGCATCCCCATGAATTCGCCGACCACGCCGGGCCAGAAGAGCATCGGCAGGAAGGCGCAGAGCGTCGTCGCGGTCGAGGAGACGACCGGCCAGAACATCCGCTTGGCGGCCTCGACATAGGCATGCATCGGGCCGCTGCCCTCGGCGATGCGCTTGTCGGCGTATTCGGCGACCACGATGGCGCCGTCGACCAGCATCCCCACGGCGAGGATCAGGCCGAACATCACGATGTTCGAGATGGTGATCCCCATGATCCCCAGGAGCACGAAGCAGAGCAGGAAGGAGGTCGGGATCGAGAAGCCCACCAGCAGGGCGGGGCGCGGGCCGAGGGCGCCGAGCACGACGATCATCACCAGCGCGATCGCGGTCAGGACCGAGCCTTCGAGCTGCTGGACCATGGAGCCGACCACGCGGCTCTGGTCGTTCGAAGCGCCGACAGTGACCGCGGCCTGCAGTTCCTCGGGCCATTCGTCCTGGGCCTGGGCGATCACCTGCTTCACCTGGTCGACGGTGTCGATCAGGTTGTAGCCCTTGCGCTTGACCACCTGCAGCGCGACGGTCGGTTCGCCGTTGAAGCGGGCGGTGCCGGTGCGGTCCTCGAAGGTGAGGCGGATGTCGGCCAGTTCGCCCAGCGTCACGGTGCGGTCGCCGTTGCGCTTGACCGGCAGGGCGTAGATGTCGCGCGGTTCGTCGAAGGAGCCGGGGATCTTGACCGAGAAGGTGCCGCCCTCGCTCTCGATCTCGCCGGCGGCGATGAGCTGGTTGTTGTTGGTGACGACCTGGATCAGCTCGTCGGCGCTGACGTTGTAGCTTTCCAGCCGGAGCGGGTCGATGATGACCTCGACCATCTCCTGGCGGTTGCCGGCGATCCCGGCCTCGAGCACGGAATCGAGGGTTTCGACCTTTTCCTGCAGGTCCTGCGCCACCTTGGTCATCGTGCGTTCCGGCACCTGGCCGGTGAGGTTCACGATGATGATGGGAAACTCGGAAAAGTTGATCTCGTTGACGGAGTACTTGTCGTAGCCTTCGGGGAACTTGGCCTCGGCCTTGGACATGGCGTCGCGGACGTCGGCCATGGTCTTGGTCTTGTCCCAGCCGAATTCGAACTCCAGCGCGACGCCGGCATAGCCCTCGGCGGCGGTCGAGGTCATCTTGTCCAGCCCGTCGAGATCGGCGAGCTCGGTTTCCATCGGCTTGATCAACAGCGTCTCGGAATCCGCGGCCGAGATGCCGGGGAAGGGGACCGAGATGAAGAGGGCGGGGATCTCGATGTCCGGTTCGCCCTCTTTCGGCAGGTTGATGTAGGAATAGGCCCCCGCCGCCAGCGAGAGCACGATGAAGGCGAGGATCATGCGGGCGCGCGAGGCGGCCCAGTCGACGATACCCGTCATTGGGTCGGCTCCTGGAAGGTCGGCGCCACCGATACGCCGGGCACGACGTATTCCTGGCCGATGATGATCACGTCCACGGTTTCCGGCAGGCCGGTCAGCCAGACGCCCTGCGCGCTGTCGCGCATCACGTCGACCGGCACGAAGTCGGCCATGTTGTCCGCGGTGACGATCCGCACGCCAAGCGTGCCCTCGTCGTCGAGCGTCAGGGCCGACTGCGGCAGCAGGTGGGCCTTTTCGCCCGCCGCCTCGATCCCGATCTCGGCGGTCTGGCCGTCGCGGATCGCCATGTCGGGGTTCGGGACCTCGATCTCGACCCGGAAGGTGCGGGTGGCGGGGTCGGCGGAGCGCGACAGGAAGGTCACCTGGCCCACCACCTCGCGGGTGCCGTTGGCCAGGCGCGCGCCGGCGCGGGCGCCCTTCTCGACGCGGTCGACCTCGGTCTCGGGGATGTAGCCGACGATCTTGATCGGATCGAGCTGGATGATCGTGGCGCAGAGCCCGCCGGTCTGCAGCAGGGAGCCGATTTCCGCCGTGTCGGATTCGAGCAGGCCGCCGAACGGGGCGGTGATGGTCAGGCGGTCGATCTCACGCTGGGCGCCGGCGACGGCGGCCTCGGCCGACTGGATCGCGGCGGTCACGGTGGACAGCCCCGATTCCGCCGAGGCGAGCCCGGCCTCGGCCGAACGGACGGCGGCGCGGGCCGAGGCCACGCGGGTGTCGGAGGCATAGCCGCCCTCGGACAGTTTCACCGCCGCGTTCTGGTTGATGTTGGCCTCTTCCAGCGCGGCCTTGGCTTCCTCGACCCGGGCCTCGGCCGAGGGGACGGTGGCGCGGGCCTCGGCCAGGCGGGCCTCGGCCTCGGCCAGGGAGGCCTCGCGCGTGCCGGGGTCGATCTTGCAGATCAGGTCGCCCTCGGCCACCTCGGCGCCCTTGCGCAGCGGGGTGGAGATCACCCGGCCCGAGGTCTCGGCCCGCAGTTCGACCTGGCGGGCGGCCTCGGTCTCACCGCGCAGGATGACCGCGCCGTCGACCTCGCTTGCCGTCGAGTGCACCGCCACGACGCCGACCGGCTTGTGCCGGATGTCCTTGGGGGTCTCGACCTCGGCGGTGTCCTCGACCGGCTGGGCGGCGGCCGCGCTCATCGCCGGAGCGGCTTCGCCCTGGGCGATGGCGACCGACTCCTCGAGGCTCGACCCCGTGGCGAAGGCGACAAGCGCATCGCGGTAGAGGATGACGATGGTCAGGGAGAGGGCGACCACGATGGCCGTGATAAGGGGTACTAGGCGCATGTCTTGATCCGGTTTGTCGCGAGCCTCGCAGGCAATACGGCATGAGATTGGCTGCCGGATGACTCGACGCAAGGTGCGTCGGGAAATTTTCTGAACTATCCGGTTCAGATTAGACATTTCTGCAACGCGGCGCAAGGGCTTGCACCATGCCTGACCTCGCCGTGAGCGGGTATTGGCAGGGCCGGGTCAAAGCTGTAAGAGAGGCCGGAAATCAAGGGAGAATTCCGCGTGAGCGATACCGACAGCTTCATCGACGAGGTCACCGAGGAGGTCCGCCGGGACCGGCTGTTCGCGCTGATGAAGCGCTACGGATGGATCGCGATCGTGCTGGTTGTGCTGCTGGTCGGCGGGGCCGCGTGGAACGAATACCGCAAGGCCGAGGCGCGGGCGACGGCGCAGGCGCTTGGCGATGCGCTGCTTGGCGCGCTGGACCAGGGCAGCCCCGAGGAGCGGGTTGCGGCGCTGGAAACCGTGCCGGCCGAGACCGCCGGGCAGAAGGCCGTGACCGCGATGCTGGAGGCGGCCGAGCAGGCCAATGCCGGCGATCCGACCGCGGCCCATGCCACGCTGATGCAGGTGTCCGAGATGGCGGACGTGCCGCAGGTCTACCGCGACCTGGCGACCTTCAAGGCGCTGGCCATCGCCGGTGGTGCGATGACGCCGGCCGAGCGTCGCGCCGGCTACGAGGCGCTGGCCGCGCCGGGTGCGGCGATGCGCCTGCTGGCCGAGGAACAGATCGCGTTGACCTACGTGGAAGAGGGCGACACCGCCGCCGCCGTCGAGGTTCTTGAGCGAATCCGGGCAGATGCCGAGGTCACCTCGGGCTTGCGTCAGCGGGTCACTCAGTTGATGGTGGCGCTCGGAGAGGATCCGAACGCGGGGCAGGCCCCCGCGGCGAGCGAATGACAAAAGGGGCCGTGAGCAATGGCTGAGGCAGGCGAAACTTCGGGCGGGCCCCTGGCCCGGCAAGCGACGCGGCGTGGGCTGAGCCTGGGCATGGCGGCCGTTCTGACACTGGTGGCCGCCTGCGGCGAACGCGAGGTGCTGCTGCCCGGCAAGCGCGAGGATCCGCGCGCCGTGCTGCTGACCGAGGGGCCCGATGCGCCCACGCCCGCCAACCGCAGCGCGGCGATCTCGCTGCCCGCGGCGACGGTGAACGCCGAATGGACGCAGGGCCCCGGCACGCCCGCGACCCGCACCACCCATCCCGCCCTGCGCCCCGCGCCGCAGCTGGCCTGGACCGCGCCGATCGGCGCCGGGGACGGCCGCCGGCAGCGCATCACCGCCGACCCGGTGGTGGGCGGCGGCCGGGTCTTCACGATGGATTCGGAATCGCAGGTCACCGCGACCTCGACCAACGGCCAGACGCTCTGGCAGAAAAGCCTGGTGCCCGCCCGTGACGGCGCGACCGACGCGGTCGGCGGCGGGTTGGCGCTTGGCGGCGGGCGGCTTTACGCCACCTCCGGTTTCGGCGAGGTCACGGCGATCGACCCGGCGACCGGCGCGGTGGCCTGGCAGCAGGACCTCGGGTCCGTCGGCGGCGGCGCGCCGAGCTATTCCGACGGCGTGCTCTACCTGGTGGCGGGCGACGGCACCGGCTGGGCGCTGGACGCGGCCAACGGGCGCATCCGCTGGCAGCTCGGCACCGCCCCGGTGATGAATGCCACCGTCGGCGGCGCGGCCCCGGCGGTGACCGGCCAGTTCGCGGTCATGCCCTACGGCAGCGGCGAGATCGTGGCGGCCTTCCGCAACGGCGGCGCGCGCCGCTGGGATACCTATGTCGCCGGGCGGCGCGACGGCTTTACCGTCGCCAACGTCTCGGGCGTGACCGGGGACCCGGTGGTCGTGGGCGACCGGGTGTTCGTCGGCACCAACTCCGGGCGCCTCGCCTCGATCGACATGAACACCGGCGACCGCCTGTGGACCGCGGACGAGGGCGCGCTGTCGCCGGTGGTGGCGACCGGCGGCTCGGTCTTCCTGGTGTCCGACCGGAACGAGCTGGTGCGCCTCGACGCGGCGACGGGCGACCGGATCTGGGGGGTGGAGCTGCCCTATTTCACCCGGACCCGCGCGCGCAAGCAGTCCGAGATCTATCGCCACTACGGCCCGATCCTCGCGGGCGGGCAGCTGGTGGTCGCCTCGAACGACGGCAAGCTGCGGTTCTTCGACCCGGTGTCGGGCACGCAGGTGCGGGTGATCGACCTGCCGGACGGCGCGACGACCAACCCTGTCGTGGCCGGCGGGACGCTGTACCTGGTGACCTCGGACGGGGACCTCGTGGCCTACCGCTGACCGCGGCGCTTTCCGTGGCCGGGGGAATGGTGTATCGGGGCGCTTCGGCAGCTCTGGAGTCTGATCCATGTCCTTCACCCTCGCCATCGTGGGCCGGCCCAACGTTGGCAAATCGACGCTCTTCAACCGTCTCGTCGGCAAGAAGCTGGCGCTGGTCGACGACCAGCCCGGCGTCACGCGCGACCTGCGCGAGGGCGACGCACGTCTGGGCGACCTGAAGTTCACCGTGATCGACACCGCCGGGCTCGAGGACGCGACCGACGACAGCCTGCAGGGCCGGATGCGGCGGCTGACCGAACGCGCGGTGGACATGGCCGACATCTGCCTGTTCCTGGTCGACGCGCGCGCCGGCGTCACCCCGGTCGACGAGATCTTTGCCGAGATCCTGCGCAAGCGCGCCGGCCACGTGATCGTCGCCGCCAACAAGGGCGAGGGGTCCGCCGCCGATGCCGGCGTGCTGGAAGCCTACGGCCTGGGCCTGGGCGAGCCGGTCCGCATCTCGGCCGAGCATGGCGAGGGGATGGCCGATCTCTACGCCGCGCTGATGCCGCTGGCCGACAGCTTTGCCGACCGCGCCGCCGTCGCCGAGGAGGCCGCGCCCGACACCGAGGTGACGATCGCCGAGGACGAGGACGAGGAACTTTCCGACGACGCGCTGAAGGCGGCCGAGGAGGCCTGGCGCCCGACCGAGAAGCGGCCGCTGCAGGTCGCCGTGGTGGGCCGCCCGAACGCGGGCAAGTCGACGCTGATCAACCGCATCCTCGGCGAGGACCGGCTGCTGACCGGGCCCGAGGCCGGGATCACCCGCGATTCCATCTCGATCCCGATCACCTGGGACGAGGTGCCGATGCGCATCTTCGACACCGCCGGCATGCGCAAGAAGGCAAAGGTGCAGGACAAGGTCGAGAAGCTGTCGGTCTCGGACGGGCTGCGCGCGGTCAAGTTCGCCGAGGTGGTCGTCGTGCTGCTGGATGCCGCGATCCCGTTCGAACAGCAGGACCTGCGGATCGCCGACCTGGCCGAGCGCGAGGGGCGCGCGGTGGTGGTCGCGGTGAACAAGTGGGACCTCGAGGACGAGAAGCAGGCCAAGCTGGCCGGGCTCAAGGAAGCCTTCGAGCGCCTTCTGCCGCAGCTGCGCGGCGCGCCGCTGGTGACGGTGTCCGCCAAGACGGGCCGCGGCCTCGACCGGCTGCACCGGGCCATCGTCAAGGCGCACGAGGTCTGGAACCGCCGCGTCTCGACCGGCCAGCTGAACCGCTGGCTCACGGGCATGCTGGAACAGCACCCGCCGCCGGCGCCGCAGGGCCGCCGGATCAAGCTGCGCTACATGACCCAGGCCAAGACCCGGCCGCCGGGCTTCGTGGTGATGTGCTCGCATCCCGACAAGATGCCGGCGAGCTACAACCGCTACCTGGTGAACGGGCTGCGCGACAGTTTCGACATGCCGGGCACGCCGATCCGGCTGACGCTGCGCGGGCAGGGCGACAAGAACCCCTACAAGGGCCGCAAGAAATCGACCCCCTCGCGCCTGCGCAAGCACCTCGACAAGCCCGGCACCGGCAAGAAGTAGGATGACGCGGCCCGCCCCCTTCCCCTGGTCCACGTATCCCGGGGGGATCGGCCGCAGGCCGATGGGGGGCTGGCCCCCCGGGCGCCCCGATGCCGCGCCCGGGGCCTTGCACGATGATCGACAAGCTGGAAATGCTGATCGCCCTGGCGCGAGAGGAACATTTCGGGCGCGCCGCCGAGAGCCTCGGCATCACCCAGCCGACGCTCAGCGCGGGCATCAAGCAGCTCGAGGCGCAACTGGGCGTGCAACTGGTCTGGCGCGGTTCGCGCTACGGCGGGCTGACGCCCGAAGGCGCCCGCGCGCTCGACTGGGCGCGGCGGATCGTCGGCGATGCCCGCACCCTGCGCGAGGAGATGCGCGCGGTGCACCGCGGCCTCTCCGGCACGCTCAGGATCGCGGTGATCCCCACGGCGCTGACCGTCGCCGCCCGGCTGACCGCCAGCTTCTGCGCCGCGCATCCCGGCGTCCGGGTGTCGGTGCTGTCGCGTTCCTCGGTCGAGATCCTGTCGATGATCGAGGATCTCGAGGCCGATGCCGGGGTCACCTACCTCGACAACGAACCGCTGGGGCGGATGGTGACCGTGCCGCTCTACCGCGAGGAATACCAGCTGGTCTGCCCGGCGGACTCGCCGCTGGCCGCACGGGACGAGGTCACCTGGGAGGAGATCGCCGGCGTCGCGCTCTGCCTGCTGACGCCCGACATGCAGAACCGCCGGATCGTGAACCAGCGCCTCTTCGAGGCCGGCGTCACGCCCGAGGTGCGGGTCGAGTCGAACTCCACCGTCGTGCTGATGAGCCACGTGGCCGAGGGCGGCTGGTCCACCATCCTCCCGCGCGAGATGGCAGGGTTCCTGTCGGCGGGCCGGGCGGTGAAGGCGGTGCCGATCCGGGGCGCCGCGGCGATGCATTCGGTGGGCCTGATCGCGCCCTGGCGCGAACCGCATACCCCGGTGCTCGAGGCGCTGATCGAGGCGGGGCAGCGGCTGGCGGATTGATAGACGTTATCTATCGACTGACGGATATGCGATATTGATTTCCCGCGTGACGGGGCGCAGAAGCGGGGCAAGACAGCCACCTCCGTGCCGAGGCCGCCATGCCCCATACCCCGCCCGCAGATGCGGATATCGACCGGATCATCGCCGATCACGCGCAGATGGAGGGGCCGGTCCTGCCGATCCTGCACGCGCTGGTGGCGGCGTTCGACCATGTGCCCGCCGCCGCCGTCGACCGGATCGCCCGGGCGCTGAACCTCGGCCGCGCCGAGGTGCATGGCGTCGTCAGCTTCTACCATGATTTCCGCACCGAGCCGGCCGGGCGCCGGGTGCTGCGCGTCTGCCGGGCCGAGGCCTGCCAGGCGCAGGGCGGAGCGGCGCTGGAAGCGGCGGCGCAGCGGCTGACCGGGCTCGACTGGGGCGAGACATCCGCCGACGGGGCCGTGACGCTTGAGCCGGTCTACTGCCTCGGCCTCTGCGCCTGCGGGCCGGCGGTGCAGGTCGACGGCGTGCTGCACGGGCGGGTCGATGCCGCGCGGCTCGATGCGCTGATGGAGGAGGGGGCATGAAGGTCTACGTCCCCCGCGACGCCGCCGCCCGCGCGCTTGGCGCCGATGCCGTGGCCGCGGCGATCCTGCGCGAGGCCGCCGCGCGCGGCGTGACGGTCGAGCTGGTGCGCAACGGCACCCGCGGCATGGTCTGGCTGGAACCGCTGGTCGAGGTCGCGACCGATGCGGGCCGCACCGCCTTCGGCCCGGTGACGGCGGCGGATGTGCCGGCCCTCTTCGACGCGGGCTTCGGCAATCACCCCCTGGCGCTCGGCCCGGTCGAGGCGATCCCCTTCTTCGCGAAACAGACCCGCTTGACATTTGCCCGCTGCGGGCTGACCGATCCGCTGTCGCTCTCCGACTACGAGGCGCATGGCGGCTTCGCCGGGCTGCGCCGCGCGCTCGGGATGACCGATGAGGCCATCGTCGCCGAGGTGACCCAGAGCGGGCTGCGCGGGCGTGGCGGCGCGGGCTTCCCGACCGGCATCAAGTGGGACACGGTCCGCAAGGCGCAGGCCGACCGCAAGTACATCGTCTGCAACGCCGACGAGGGCGACAGCGGCACCTTCGCCGACCGGATGATCATGGAGGGCGATCCCTTCTGCCTGGTCGAGGGCATGGTGATCGCGGGCCTCGGCACCGGAGCGCAAAAGGGCTTCGTCTACATCCGCTCGGAATATCCCGACGCGATCGAGGTGATGGGCCGGGCCATCGGGCTTGCGCGTGACGCGGGCCTGCTCGGGCCCGACATCCTCGGCTCCGGCCGCGCCTTCGACCTCGAGGTCCGGGTCGGCGCGGGCGCCTATGTCTGCGGCGAAGAGACGTCGCTGCTGAACTCGCTCGAGGGCAAGCGCGGCACCGTCCGCGCCAAGCCGCCGCTGCCCGCGCTGGAAGGCGCCTTCGGCAAGCCCACCGTGGTCAACAACGTCATCTCGCTCGCCACCGTGCCTGTGATCTTCGAAAAGGGCGCGGACCACTACCGCGACTTCGGCCTCGGCCGGTCGCGCGGCACCATCCCGCTGCAGATCGCCGGCAACGTGAAGCACGGCGGGCTTTTCGAGACCGCCTTCGGCCTCAGCCTCGGCGAGATCGTCGAGGGGATCGGCGGCGGCACTGCCTCGGGCCGCCCGGTCAAGGCGGTGCAGGTCGGCGGGCCGCTCGGCGCCTATTTCGGCCCGCACCAGTTCGACACGCCCTTCGGCTACGAGGAGTTCGACGGCGAGGGCGGGCTGATCGGCCACGCGGGCCTCGTGGTCTTTGACGACAGCGCCGACATGGGCGCGATGGCGCGCTTCGCGATGGAGTTCTGCGCGGTGGAAAGCTGCGGCAAGTGCACCCCCTGCCGGATCGGCGCGGTGCGGGGCGTCGAGACCATCGACCGCATCCGCCAGGGCGATGCCGGCGCGATCGAGCTGCTCGAGGATCTCTGCGAGACGATGAAGGACGGCTCGCTCTGCGCGCTCGGCGGCTTCACGCCCTACCCGGTGCTTTCGGCCCTGCGCCTCGCGCCCGAGGACTTCGCACCCCGCCGAGAGGCCGCGGAATGACGCGCGCCGCCTGCCATCCCGCACGCCGGCCCACCCTTCTCCTGGTCGATGTATCCCGGGGGAGTCGCGACCCCGTCGCGACGGGGGCAGAGCCCCCGGCCACCCTCTCTGCAATCCCGGAGGTCCGGACATGAAAGACTTCATCATTCCCCCGCCGACTGGGACATGGGCACGCCGCTGAAGACCGGCACGCCCGTCAGCCTGACCATCGACGGCTTTGCCATCACCGTGCCCGAGGGCACCAGCGTGATGCGCGCGGCGGCCGAGACCGGGCTGCGCATCCCCAAGCTCTGCGCGACCGACAGCCTCGAGGCCTGGGGCTCCTGCCGGCTCTGCGTGGTCGAGATCGAGGGGCGGCGCGGCACACCTGCCTCCTGCACCACGCCGGTGGCCGAGGGCATGGTGGTGCACACCCAGTCCTCCAAGGTGAAGAAGATCCGTCGCGGCGTGATGGAGCTCTACATCTCCGACCACCCGCTCGACTGCCTGACCTGCGCGGCCAACGGCGATTGCGAGCTGCAGGACATGGCCGGCATGGTCGGCCTGCGCGACGTGCGCTACGAGGCGCCGCAGGGCGGCGGCCTCGCCAACCATTTCGCGCCACGCGACACCTCGGGCCGGGCGAACCCGGAATGGCTGCCGAAGGACGAGAGCAACCCCTATTTCACCTATGACCCGGCCAAGTGCATCGTCTGCTCGCGCTGCGTGCGGGCCTGCGAGGAGGTGCAGGGCACCTTCGCGCTGACGATCGAAGGGCGCGGGTTCGAAAGCCGGGTCTCGCCGGGTGCGGCCGGTGACGATTTCCTGTCGTCGGACTGCGTGTCCTGCGGCGCCTGCGTGCAGGCCTGCCCGACGGGCACGCTGCAGGAAACTTCCGTCATCGAGCTGGGCACGCCGGACCGCTCGGTCATCACCACCTGCGCCTATTGCGGGGTCGGCTGTTCCTTCAAGGCCGAGCTGAACGGCGACGAGCTGGTTCGCATGGTGCCCTACAAGAACGGCAAGGCGAACCGGGGCCATTCCTGCGTGAAGGGGCGGTTTGCCTATGGCTACGCCGCGCACAGCGACCGGATCCTGAACCCGATGATCCGCGACCGGATCGAGGATCCCTGGCGCGAGGTGTCGTGGGACGAGGCGCTGAACTTTGCCGCCGGAAAGATGCGCGGCATCCAGGCGGCCTATGGCCAGAAGTCGATCGGCGTCATCACCTCGTCGCGCTGCACCAACGAGGAGACTTACCTCGTCCAGAAGCTTGCCCGCGCGGTCTTTGGCAACAACAACACCGACACCTGCGCGCGGGTCTGCCATTCGCCCACGGGTTACGGGTTGGGCCAGACCTTCGGCACCTCGGCCGGCACGCAGGATTTCGACAGTGTCGAGCACACCGACGTCGTCATCGTCATCGGCGCCAACCCGACCGACGGCCACCCGGTCTTTGCCTCGCGGCTCAAGAAGCGGCTGCGGCAGGGGGCCAAGCTAATCGTGATCGACCCGCGCCGGATCGACCTGGTCCGCTCGGCCCATGTCGAGGCGGCGCATCACCTGGCGCTGCGCCCCGGCACCAACGTCGCCGTGGTGACCGCGCTGGCGCATGTGATCGTCACCGAGGGGCTCTTCGACGAGGCCTTCATCCGCGAGCGCTGCGACTGGGACGAGTTCCTGGCCTATGCCGAGTTCGTCCGCGACCCGCGCCACAGCCCGGAAGCGAACGAGATGCTGACCGGCGTGCCCTCGGCCGAGCTGCGCGCCGCGGCGCGGACCTTTGCCCGGGGCGGCAACGGGGCGATCTACTATGGGCTCGGCGTGACCGAGCACAGCCAGGGCTCGACCACCGTGATGGGGATCGCCAACCTCGCCATGCTGACCGGCAACATCGGCCGGCCCGGCGTCGGGGTGAACCCGCTGCGCGGCCAGAACAACGTGCAGGGATCGTGCGACATGGGCAGCTTCCCGCACGAGCTGCCGGGCTATCGCCACGTGAAGAATGCCGATGTGCGCGAGATCTTCGAAAGCCTCTGGGGCGTGGCGATCGACCCGGAGCCGGGCCTGCGCATTCCCAACATGCTCGACGCGGCGGTCGATGGCACCTTCAAGGGCCTCTATTGCCAGGGCGAGGACATCCTGCAGTCCGACCCGGACACGAAACATGTCTCGGCGGGCCTCGCCGCGATGGACTGTGTGATCGTGCACGACCTGTTCCTGAACGAGACCGCAAACTACGCCCATGTCTTCCTGCCGGGCTCGACCTTTCTCGAGAAGGACGGGACCTTCACCAACGCCGAGCGCCGGATCAACCGGGTGCGCAAGGTGATGGCGCCACGCAACGGCTACGAGGATTGGGAGGTCACGCAGCTGCTGGCCAATGCCATGGGCGCGGACTGGCACTACACCCACCCGGCCCAGATCATGGAAGAGATCGCGGCGACGACGCCGTCCTTCGCCGGTGTCGATTACCCGATGCTCGAGGAAAAGGGATCGGTCCAGTGGCCCTGCAACGACAGCGCGCCCGAGGGCACGCCGCTGATGCACGTGGACCATTTCGTGCGCGGCAAGGGGCGGTTCATCGTGACCGAATATGTTGCGACGGATGAAAAGACCGGCCCGCGCTTCCCGCTCTTGCTGACCACGGGGCGGATCCTGTCGCAGTACAACGTCGGCGCGCAGACCCGGCGGACGGCGAACGTGGTCTGGCACGATCAGGACGTGCTGGAGATCCACCCGCACGATGCCGAGAACCGGGGGCTGAAGACCGGCGACTGGGTCAAGGTGGCGTCGCGGTCCGGCGAGACGACGCTGCGCGCGGAGGTCACCGACCGGGTCAGCCCCGGCGTGGTCTACACCACCTTCCACCACCCCGACACGCAGGCCAACGTGATCACCACCGACTATTCGGACTGGGCGACCAACTGCCCGGAATACAAGGTGACGGCTGTGCAGATCTCGGCCTCGAACGGGCCGTCGGACTGGCAGGAGGACTATTCCGCGCTCAGCGAACGGGCCCGGCGCATCCTGCCGGCGGCGGAATGAAGGGGGTCGTCTCGTCCTCCATGACCGCGTTTCGCGGCGGGCGGGTGCTGGACGCGTCCCGGATGCTGCCCGAGGAACGGCCTGTCGCCATCGTGGCGCAGGGGTCGTCGGTGGCGGTGATGATGTGTTCGCCCGCCGATCTCGAGAACTTCGCGTTCGGGTTCTGCCTGACGGAAGGGATCATCGACACGCTGTCGCAGGTCGAGAGCCTGGAGATCGCCGAGCAGGCCAAGGGGATCGAGGTGCGGCTGTGGCTGGCGTCCGACCGGGCCGAGGCGCTGGCCGCGCGGCGGCGGTTCATGGCGGGCCCGGTGGGCTGCGGCATGTGCGGGATCGACAGCCTCGACCAGGCGATGCGGGATGTGCCGCGCGTGGGGCCGGGGCCGATGTTCGACGCAAGCGAGGTGGCGGGCGCGCCCGAGGCGATGCGGGCGCTGCAGCCGATGCACGACCGGGCGCGGGCGGTGCATGCGGCGGGGTTCCTTGTTCCGGGGCAGGGGATCGTCGCAGCGCGCGAGGATGTCGGACGGCACAACGCGCTCGACAAGCTGATCGGGGCGCTGGCGCGCGAGGGCGCCGACAGGGGCGCGGGGGCGGCGGTGCTGACCAGCCGCGTCTCGGTCGAGATGGTGCAGAAATGCGCGATGGCGGGGATCCCGGCGATCGTCGCGGTGTCGGCACCGACCACGCTGGCGGTCGAGGTGGCGCAGGCGGCGGGGATCACCCTGGCCGCGGCGGCGCGCGACGGCGGCTTCGAGCTCTGGTCGGGGGCGGAACGGATTGCGGGGGAATGGCATGTTGCCTGAGAAACTAGTGATGATGGCGAACCAGATCGCCACCTTCTTCGAGACCCAGCCGGGCGATGACGGGGCCGAACGCGTGGCCGCGCACCTGACTGATTTCTGGGAGCCGCGGATGCGCGCGGCGCTGCTGGCCCACGTGGACGGGGGCGGCACCGGGCTGAGGCCGCTGGCACGCGAGGCGGCGGAACGGCTGCGGCAGCCCGAACAGGCGGAGTAGGGGGCGCCTGTCGGCCCCTAGACGTGCTGCCCACCGTTGATCTCGATCTCGGTGCCGTTCACGTAGCTCGACGGCTGGGTGCAGAGAAAGTAGATGACATCGGCCACCTCTTTGGTCTGGCCAATCCGCTTCATCGGCACCGTCTCGATGATCTTGTCGGTGCCGGGCGAGAGGATCGAGGTCGCGATCTCACCGGGGGCGATGGCGTTGACGCGAACCCCCAATGGCCCGAAATCATGCGCCATTTCGCGGGTCAGGGCCGACAGCGCCGCCTTGGACGTGGCATAGGCCGCGCCCGCGAAGGGATGCACGCGGGCGCCCGCGATCGAGGTCACGTTCACGACCGAGCCCTGCGCCGCGACCAGTTCGTCGCGCAGCCCCCGGGCCAGCACGATCGGCGCGAAGAAGTTGACGTGGAACACCTTGCCCCAGTCCATCAGGTCGGTGTCGAAGGTGTTGAGCCGCGCGCCGTCCGCGCCCTTGGGCGAGATGCCGGCGTTGTTCACCAGCGCGTCGAGGCGGCCATCGAGGCGCTCGCGGATGACCTCGACCGCGTTGATCGTGTCGGCGGGGTCCGAGAGGTCGATCTGTATGTGGTTCTCCTCGCCGCCGGGCCAGGGGCAGCTGCGGTCGAAGGGCTGGCGCGAACAGGTCAGCACCCGCCACCCCTCGGCCGAGAACTTCTTGACCGTCGCATGTCCGATCCCGCGACTTGCGCCGGTCAGCAGTAGGCTCTTCGTCATGTGATCGTGCTTCCCGCCAGAGGCCTTGATGCAGCATGACCTGACGTAGCCATCCCGGACCGCGCAGACAAGCCGGTTCACCGGGTCCGCCCCGAACGGACAGACGACAACGCCCCCGCAGATGTCTGCGGAGGCGTTTCGATCATGCGCTCACCATCGCCGCGCGGTGGCGGCGGCGCGTGCTCAGGCGGCCTTCTTGCGGCGCGCGATCAGGCCGGCGGCCCCGAGCGCCGAGATCAGCAGCGGCAGGCCCGCGGGCAGCGGCACCTCGGCCGGGGTGCTTGCGACGAAGTTGTCGAAGTAGATCGTGCGCTCGACGCCGGTGTTGTAGCCCTGAAGAATGGCATTCGCGATCGAGGTCGAGCCGTTGCTGTCGAAGCTCAGCACCTTGTCATCGTTGATGAAGATATCGAAGAACGCGCCGGACAGCGCGATTTCGAGTTTCGCGAAGGCGTCATAGGCAAACGTCGCGGCCACCGAAGTGAAAACGCCGTTGCTGTAGACCTGGAAACCGCCATTCGCGAATTCGATGATCGGGTAGGACGAAATCGCGCTGGCGGCGTCGATCGCGCTGCCCCAGATGCCCGCGATCCGCGACGCGTCGTTCTGCCAGGCGGAGTCGATGTACATCTCGACCGAGACCGAGGTCGCGCCGTCGGTGTCGTACTTGCGGCCCTGGGTGTTGTAGAACGCGCTGCTGTAGGAGCTGGTACGGTTGCCCTGTGCGTCGTCCTCGGACAGTTCGAGAGCCAGGCGGCTGTCGCCCATGAAGTCCTGCGAGGAGAACCCGGCAGGCGCATAGCGGTCGGTGTACCAGGTTCCCGCGGCCTGGCTGCTGCCCAGCACCGGGTCGGTGTCGAAGGTCTGGCTGGTGATGGTCCCCGCCTGTGCGGTTCCCGAAAGAACCGCGAGCCCGATTGCAAGGAACGCGGATTGGGCGATTTTCATGGCTAACTCTCCCCATAGTAATTGCCGGTCGGCAGAAAATCTTGGGCAAGTTAGGATTGGGGCATTTTTGTGGCAATATTGAGTTTTTAATTGCCTTTAGGTCATTTCGACTTTTCCCATGGGAAAAGCCTTAATTCACTGGCGGTTTCCATTGTGGAAACACACCATTTCGCAAAGCGGGGGCGTCCGGGGCGTGGCGGGTGGCCGGGGCTCAGGCCGCGCGGTCGCGGGGCAGGCAGAGCCAGCCGATGATCAGCAGTCCGGCACCGCCGACGATCAGGAACAGGTATTGCGGCGGAAAGAGGTTCGAGGCCATGACCCCGACCAGCGCCCAGGCGAGCGCTAGGCCGTAGAACGGTTCGGCCCGCTGCAGCAGCACGCCGATCCCGATGGCAAGCGCGAGGCAGAGCAGGCCCAGGTGGGTCGGCATCACCGGCTCCATCCCGTAGCCGGTGAAGGTGATCGCGGTCGAGACGCAGGCGGCGGCGGTCAGCCAGCCGGCGTAAAGCCCGAGGGGGGCGGCGAGCCAGGGCGTCTCGCTCCGCGGCGCGCGGAAAAGGGCCAGCACCGCGGCCACCAGCATCGCCCAGATCAGGACCGTGGCCCAGATCGGAGAGATCGTGGCCACCGGCAGCCAGGCCGCGCCGAAACACAGGCTGAGGAAGAGGGGCCAGCGGGGGTGATCCCAGGCCGGGTCATCGGCCCGCTTGGCCAGGCCGTAGACCGCGCTGACGATCAGCCAGACGTAGATCAACAGCCAGATCGAGAAGGTCCAGCCCGGCGGCTGGATCGGCGGGTCGATCTGCGGCACGGGAAACTGGTCGGGCCGGTAGCCCGCGAAGGGCGGCGACACGATCGGCGCGACCGCGAATGCGATCGAGGAGACGAGGACGAGGATGGCCTTCATGCGTTCCATGCGGCGATTACGCATGGAACGCACGGTTGGATCAATGCCTTAGACGAGGGTGCCCTCGGCGGTCAGCACGCTCTTGCCGCCCAGGTAGGGCACGAGCACCGCGGGCAGTTCGACCGATCCGTCGTCGCGCTGGCCGTTTTCCAGCACCGCGATCAGGGTCCGCCCGACGGCGAGGCCCGAGCCGTTCAGCGTGTGCACGTACTCCGGCTTGCCGCCGGCGGGGCGGAAGCGGGCGTTCATGCGCCGGGCCTGGAAATCGCCGCAGACCGAGACCGACGAGATCTCGCGGTAGGTGTTCTGCCCCGGCAGCCAGACCTCGATGTCGTGGGTCTTCTGCGCGCCGAAGCCCATGTCGCCGGTGCAGAGCACGACGGTGCGGTAGGCGAGGCCCAGCTTGTCGAGGATGCCCTCGGCGCATTTCGTCATCCGCTCGTGCTCGGCCAGCGAGTCCTCGGGGCGGGTGATCGAGACCATCTCCACCTTCTCGAACTGGTGCTGGCGGAGCATGCCGGCGGTGTCGCGGCCGGCGCTGCCGGCCTCGGAGCGGAAGCACTGGGTGTGCGCCACGTAGCGGCGGGGGAGGGAATTTTCCTCGACAATCTCGCCGTTTACGATGTTGGTCAGGCTGACCTCGGCGGTCGGGACGAGCCACCAGCCGTTGGTGGTCTGGTAGCTGTCCTCGCCGAATTTCGGCAGCTGGCCGGTGCCCAGCATCATCTCTTCGCGCACCAGGACGGGGGTCCAGGTTTCCTGCAGCCCGTTCTCGTCGACATGGGTGTCGAGCATGAACTGCGCCAGCGCCCGGTGGATGCGCGCCACGGCGCCCGAGAGCACCACGAAGCGCGCGCCCGAGAGCTTGGCCGCGGTTTCGAAATCCATGCCGGCGGCGACGCCGGGCAGCTGGTAATGCTCCTTCGCCTCGAAGTTGAAGCCCGGCGGCGTGCCGGTCTTGCGCAGCTCGACATTGTCGGCCTCGTCGGCGCCCTCGGGCACCTCGGCGAGCGGCAGGTTCGGAATTCCCATAAGGAGTTCCGTGAGTTGCGCGTCGAGCGCCTTGGCCTCGTCCTGCAGGGCGGCGACCTCGGCCTTCTTCTCGCCGACCAGCGCGCGGAGGCGTTCGAACTCGGCCTCGTCGCCCTTGGCCTTGGCGGCGCCGACCTGCTTGGAGGCGGCGTTCTGGTCGGCCTGCGCGGTTTCGGCGGCATGGATCTTCGCGCGCCGCTGTTCGTCGAGGGCCAGCACCGACGACGACAGGGCCGAGGCTCCACGGCGGGCAAGCGCGGCGTCGAAGGCGGCCGGGTTGTCGCGGATCTGGCGAATGTCGTGCATCGGGTGTCTCCCTTCGGGGTCGGATTCGTGGCCGGGTTATGCCCCGAAAGGGCCGGGCGGTAAACGGGGCGCACGGGACGTCGGTATTGCGTCGGTATCACGTCGGTATCGCGTCGGTGCGAACGGGGTGGGGGAGGGAGGGGTTAAGGCGGCGGTGGCTTGCAGGTGTCGGGGTCCGCATTCGGACGGGCAGCGCGGCCGCGGGATGGAACCCCGCCCCTTGGGAGGGGGTGTCGTCTGTGGGGCAGGGGTGCGGGGGCAGGACGGGGTGGAGTGCCGCCCCGCGCCCCCGCACGAGCGACACCTCGCCGCGGTGGTTCACCCGGCGGCAGGCATGGGCGGAGCCTTGCAATCCACCCTTCCGGGACATAGGTTCCGCCAAACTTTCGCGGGGGGTCCCCGCCGAACCCAGAGGAGGCCCCATGGACGGGAGCGCCATCGCACAATTCGTGCCGCTGATCCTGATCTTCGTGATCATGTATTTCCTGCTGATCCGACCGCAGCAGAAGAAGCTGAAACAGCACCAGGAAATGGTCAACAACGTGCGCCGCGGCGACGAGGTGGTGACCCAGGGCGGCATCGTCGGCAAGGTCGTGAAGGTGCGCGAGGACGAGGAAATCGAGCTCGAGATCGCCGAGGGCGTCAAGGTGCGCGTCGTGAAATCCACGCTCGCCCACGTCCGCAGCAAGACCGAGCCGGCCAAGTCCTGACACTACGGCCGGGGGCCGCGACATGCTTCACATCGAAACCTGGAAGCGCGTCCTGATCTGGGCGATCATCATCGCCGGATTGGTGCTCGCGCTGCCGAACGCGTTCTATCCCAGGGTCGAGCGCTACAACGACGCCGTCGCGGCCGGTGAACCTGCCGAGGGCTGGGCCGAATACCTGCCTTCGAACCTGGTGAACCTGGGGCTGGACCTGCGGGGCGGGGCGCACCTGCTGGCCGAGGTCCGCACCCAGGACGTCTATGAAAGCCGGATGCAGGGCCTCTGGCCCGAGGTGCGGGACGTGCTGCGCGACCAGCGCGACACGATCGGCACCATCCGCCTGCAGGACGGCGCGCCGGACGAGCTGCGCATCCGGATCGGCAATGCCGACCAGATGGACGCGGCGCTGTCCGCCGTGCGCGGCATCGCGCGGCCGGTGACCTCGCTCACCGGGGCGGGGGCCAACGACATCGAGGTCCGCGCCGAGGGCGACGTGCTGATCGTGACGCTGTCGGAGGCCGAGAAGGCCGCCACCGACGAACGCACGGTGCGCCAGTCGCTGGAGATCATCCGCCGCCGGATCGACGAGGTCGGCACCCGCGAACCCACCATCCAGCGCCAGGGCTCGGACCGGATCCTGATCCAGGTCCCCGGCCTCGGCAGCGCGTCGGAGCTGAAGGACATCATCGGCACCACCGCGCAGCTGACCTTCCAGCCGGTCGTGGGCCGCGCGTCGAGCGCGGACGAGCGGGTCGGCGCGGGGCAGGAGGTTCTGCCCTCGCTCGACGAGGAAGGGGTCTACTACATCCTCGAGGAGGCGCCCGTCGTCACCGGTGAGGAGCTTGTGGACGCGCAGCCGTCGTTCGACCAGAACGGCCGCCCGGCGGTCAGCTTCCGGTTCAACCCGGCGGGCGCGCGCAAGTTCGGTGACTACACCGCCGGCAACATCGGGTCGCCCTTCGCGATCGTGCTGGACGACGAGGTCATCTCGGCCCCGGTGATCCAGAGCCACATTCCCGGCGGGTCCGGCATCATCACCGGCAACTTCAGCGTCGAGGAAAGCACCAACCTGGCCGTCCTGCTGCGCGCCGGTGCGCTGCCCGCGGGGCTCGATTTCCTCGAGGAGCGGACCATCGGGCCGGAACTCGGCGCGGATTCGATCCAGTCGGGCAAGATCGCCGTGGCGGTCGCCTTCGTGCTGGTGCTGGGCTTCATGTGGCTGAGCTATGGCCTCTTCGGCTTTTTCGCGAACATCGCGCTGATCATCAACGTCGGGCTGATCTTTGGCCTGCTGTCGCTGATCGGTGCGACGCTGACCCTGCCGGGCATCGCGGGGATCGTGCTGACCATCGGCATGGCGGTGGACGCCAACGTGCTGGTGTTCGAGCGGATCCGGGAAGAGGCGCGGACGGCCAAAGGGCCGGCGCGGGCGATCGAGCTGGGCTATGAACGCGCGCTGTCGGCCATCGTGGATGCGAACATCACGACCTTCATCGTCGCCATCATCCTCTTCGTGCTGGGCTCGGGCCCGGTGCGCGGGTTCTCGGTGACGCTGGGGATCGGCATCCTGACCTCGGTCTTCACCGCGATCTGGGTGACGCGACTGATTGTCGTGATGTGGTTCGAACGGGCGCGGCCCAAGACGATCGAGGTGTGAGATGCGCTTGAGACTGGTTCCCGACGAGACCCACATCGACTTCTTCAAGGCGCGCTACGTGACCTTCGGCGCCTCGGTCGTGGCGATGATCGCCTCGATCATCATCTGGGCCGTGATGGGCCTGAACTTCGGCATCGACTTTCGCGGCGGCACGACCATCCGGACCCAGTCCGAGAACCCGGTGGTGGTGTCCGAGTACCGCGACGCGCTGCAGGCGCTGAACCTGGGCGACGTGTCGATCTCGGAGGTGTTCGATCCCTCCTTTGCCTCGGACCACCACGTGGCGATGATCCGCATCCAGGCCCAGGACGGGCAGGAGAGCGTGTCGGCCGAGACCGTGAACCAGGTCGAGGCGGCGCTGAAGGCGGTCGAGCCGACGATCAAGTTCACCTCGGTCGAATCCGTCGGGCCCAAGGTGTCGGGCGAGCTGATCCAGACCGCGATCATCGCGGTTATGACGGCGCTGGCGGCGATCCTGTTCTACATCTGGCTGCGCTTTGAATGGCAGTTCTCGATCGGTGCCGTGGCGGCGCTGTTCCACGACGTGATCGTGACGATCGGGATCTTCTCGCTGCTGCAGATCCGGTTCGACCTGGCGACCATCGCGGCGCTGCTGACGATCATCGGCTACTCGATCAACGACACGGTGGTGATCTTCGACCGGCTGCGGGAGAACCTGCGCAAGTACAAGACCATGCCGCTGCAGGAGGTGATGAACCTCTCGGTCAACGAGACGCTGAGCCGGACGATCATGACCTCGGGCACCACGCTGCTGGCGCTGATCGCGCTGCTGGTGCTGGGCGGCGACGTGATCCGGGGCTTTGTCTTTGCGATCACCTGGGGCGTCATCGTCGGGACCTATTCCTCGGTCTACGTGGCCAAGAACATCGTGCTGTGGCTGGGCGTGAAGCGGGACTGGTCCAAGCCTGACGCCAACGCGGGCAACCAGTTCGCCAACATCGATGCCTGACGGGCTGGCCCTGGCACTTTCGGTGCCGGGGCTGCCCATCCTCATCCTTGCCTACCTGATCGCCGGGCTGGTGCGCGGCTTCACCGGCTTCGGCACCGCGCTGATCGTGATGCCGGTCGCGGCGGCGTTGCTGCCGCTGCCGGTGGCGATCGTGCTCCTGTCGGTGACGGGGGTGTTTTCCTGGCCGGCGATGCTGCCGCGGGCCTGGGCGGCGGCGGACAAGCGGCAAGTCGGGGTGCTGGCGCTGGCCGCGGTCCTGACCGCCCCGGTCGGGGTCTGGCTGCTGACGGTGCTGGAGCGTGACCTGCTGCGCTGGCTGGTGGCGCTGGCCGCGGCGGTGACGCTGGCGGCGCTGGTGTCGGGCTGGCGCTACCGCGGGCGGGTCGGCTGGCCGGGGCTGGGCGCGATCGGCGGCGCGGCGGGCGTGCTGGGAGGGGCCACCGGGCTGACCGGGCCGCCGGTGATCCTGTTCTACCTGGCCGGGCCGTCGGGGGCCGAGGCGGTGCGGGCCAACACCATCCTCTTCCTGGCGGCGCTTGAGGTCGGGATCATCGTCAACCTCTTCCTGCGGGACCTGGTGACGGTGGACGCGATCTGGCTTGGCCTCCTGCTTGCCATGCCCTACCTGATGGGCGTCCTGGCCGGGCAGGCGCTGTTCGATCCCGCGCGCGAGCGGCTGTTTCGCGGGCTGGCCTATGCGGTGATCGGGCTGGCGATCCTGGCCGGGCTGCCGCTCTTCGACTGAAAGGACACGTCATGCAGATGAACGAGATCGACTATGGCCGGGCGCGGCCGATCGACGGCTACGGGCCGGGGTTCTTCCGCGTCGCGGGCGAGGTGCACCGGGGGCCGCAGATCGTGACCGCCGATGCGGTGGCGCCCTGGGCGGGGATCGAGGACCGCGAGAGCCTGGTGGCGCTGGCCGGACAGGTGGACGTGCTGTTCCTGGGCACCGGGGCCGAGATCGCGCCGGTGCCCGCGGCCCTGCGCGAGGCGCTGGAGGCGGCGGGCGTGGGGGTGGAGCCGATGCCCACGCCCTCGGCCTGCCGGACCTACAACGTGCTGCTGTCGGAAGGCCGGCGGGTGGCGGCGGCGCTGATCCCGGTCTGAGGGGCGGCGCCGGGCGAGGGGCCCGGGGGCGGACCCGGTCCGCGGCGCGCATCGCGGGGCGGGGTCGTGCCTGCGGCACGATGCCTCCGGCGGGAGTATTTGGGGCAAGATGAAGATGGGCGGGCTATCGCGGCTGCGGGTTTTGGGATAACCCGTTGGCGATGGAACTTGTCGTGGAAGATCTGGCGGTTGCGCGGGGCGGGGTGCCGGTGCTGGAGGGGGTCTCCTTCCGGCTGGCGGCGGGCCGCGCGCTGGTGCTGCGCGGGCCGAACGGGATCGGCAAGACAACCCTTCTGCGCACGCTGGCCGGGTTGCAGCCAGCGCTGTTGGGGCGGATTTCGCTGGAACGGGAAGAGATGGTCTATGCCGCCCATGCGGACGGCATCAAGTCGGTGCTGAGCGTGGGCGAGAACCTGGCGTTCTGGGCCGATCTCTACCGCACCGGCGGGATCGGGCCGGCACTCGGGGCCTTTGCGCTGGAGGGGCTGGCGGAGCGGCCGGCGGGGGCGCTGTCGGCCGGGCAGAAGCGGCGGTTGGGGCTGGCGCGGCTGCTGGTCACCGGGCGGCGCGTCTGGGTGCTGGACGAGCCGACCGTCTCGCTCGACCGGGAGGCGGTGGCGATGTTCGCGGCGGCGGTGCGCACCCACCTTGCGGGCGGCGGGCTGGCGCTGATCGCCACGCATATCGAGCTGGGGCTGGAGGCCGAGGTGCTGGACCTCGCGCCCTTCAAGGCGCGGCTGCCGGAGCCTGCCGACGACGACGGGGGCTTCCTGTGAAGGCGCTGCTGATCCGCGACCTGCGGCTGGCGGTGCGGGCGGGCGGCGGGTTCGGCCTGGGGCTGGCGTTCTTCCTGATCGTGGTGGTGCTGGTGCCCTTTGCGGTGGGGCCGGAGACGGCGCTGCTGGCGCGGATCGCGCCGGGGATGCTCTGGGTCGGGGCGCTGCTGGCCTGCCTGCTGTCGCTCGACCGGATCTTTGCGCTGGACTGGGAGGACGGATCGCTCGACCTGATCGCGACCGCGCCGCTGCCGCTGGAGGCGGCGGTCAGCGTGAAGGCGCTGGCGCACTGGCTGACGACGGGCCTGCCGCTGGTGATCGCGGCGCCGGTGCTGGGGCTGCTGCTGAGCCTGCCGGGGCCGGGATACCCCTGGCTGCTGGTGAGCCTTGCCATCGGGACGCCCGCGCTGAGCGTGATCGGCACCTTCGGCGCGGCGTTGACGGTGGGGATCAAGCGGGGCGGGCTGCTGCTGTCGCTGCTGGTGCTGCCACTCTACGTGCCGACGCTGATCTTTGGCGCCGAGGTGGCGCGGCGCGGGGCGGAGGGCGTGGCACCGGGCACGCCGCTGCTGCTGCTGGCGGCGGTGACCTGCGGCACAATCGCGCTTTTGCCCTTTGCCTCGGCTGCGGTATTGCGGGTCAACCTGCGGTGATGTGATTGGCGCGTGGGGCGCCGGCGGGATAAGGGAGCGACATGGCCTCGATCTGGGAATATGCCAATCCGCGCAAGTTCATGGCGACCTCGGACAGGGTGTTGCCCTGGGTGGCGTGGGGTGCGGGCGTGGCGCTGGCCGTCGGGCTGGTCTGGGGCTTCTTCTTCACCCCCGACGACTACCGCCAGGGCTCGACCGTCAAGATCATCTACCTACATGTGCCGGCCGCGCTGATCGCGATCAACGCCTGGCTGATGATGCTGGTCGCCTCGCTGATCTGGCTGGTCCGGCGGCACCACGTCAGCGCGCTGGCGGCGCGGGCGGCCGCGCCCGTGGGGGCGATGATGACGGTGATCGCGCTGGTGACCGGGGCGATCTGGGGGCAGCCGATGTGGGGCACCTGGTGGGCCTGGGACCCGCGCCTGACCTCGTTCCTGATCCTGTTCCTGTTCTACCTCGGCTACATGGCGCTCTGGGCCGCGATCGAGAGCGACGACGCGGCGGCGGACCTGACCTCGGTGCTGTGCCTCGTGGGGTCGGTCTTTGCGCTGCTCAGCCGCTACGCGGTGCTGTTCTGGAACCAGGGGCTGCACCAGGGCGCCTCGCTCTCGCTCGACAAGGAGGAGAACGTGGCGGACGTGTTCTATTTCCCGCTGCTGGTCTGCATCGCGGGGTTCGTGCTGCTTTTCGTGGCGCTGGTGCTGCTGGGCACGCGGACCGAGATCCGGGCGCGGCGGATGCGGGCGCTGCTGGCGCGGGAGCGGATGGCATGATGCCCGATCTTGGAAAATACGCCGACACCGTGCTGAGCGCCTACGCGGTGTCGATCGCCCTGCTGGTGGTGCTGGTCGCGGTCAGCGTCTGGCGGGCCCGGCGGGTGAAGGCGGCGCTCGAGAAGGTGGAGGCGCGACGCGATGGCCAAGCTTAAACCCCTGATGCTGGCGCCGCCGCTGATCTTTGCCGGGCTGGCGGCGGTGTTCTTTGTCGGCATGCAGCGGGACGACCCGGATGCGCTGCCCTCGGCGCTGGCGGGCAAGGCGGCGCCCGGGGTCGAGGTGACGCCGCTGGGCGACTTGCCGGGCTTTGACCGGGCGGCGCTGGAGGCGGACGGCGTGAAGCTGGTGAACTTCTGGGCCAGCTGGTGCGCGCCCTGCCGGGTGGAGCATCCGAACCTCGAGGCGCTGGCGGACGAGGGGATCACGATCTACGGCGTGAACTACAAGGACAAGGCGCCGAACGCGCTGGGGTTCCTGGAGGAGCTGGGCAACCCCTATGCCGCCGTCGGGCAGGACGAGAGCGGGCGCATGGGGCTGGACTGGGGCCTTTACGGCGTGCCCGAAACCTACGTGATCGACGGCGACGGGACCATCGTGTTGCGCCATGCCGGGCCGGTGACCCAGCGGATCATCGAGGAGAGCATCCGCCCCGCGATCGAGAAGGCCCGCGCCGGGGGCTGAGCGCCCGGCTGGCCGCGCGGCGGCGGGCGTGGCATCCTGACCGCGAGGGAGGGACCGCCATGATCACCGAGATCGTCACTTTCGACATTCCCGACGGCATGGGGCGCGACCGTGTGGTTGCGCTCTTCGAGGAGAGCGCCGTGCTCTGGCGGGCGCATCCGAAGCTGCGCCGCAAGAGCTATCTCTACGATGCCGAGGCGGGGATTGCGGGCGGGGTCTATACCTGGGACAGCGTGGCCGACGCGCGGGAGGCGCATGGCGCGGCCTTCCTCGACCGGGTGGCCGCGACCTTTGGCAGCGTGCCGCGGTTCCAGTATTTCGAGACGCCGGTGGTGGTCGAGAACCGCTGACGCGGCTCTGGCGCGGATCGGTCCGGTTTCAACGCCTTGTTGCCACATTCGTGGTGCAAGACGACGCCCGGGGGCCCGGTTTCGGAGGCGGTACGGCAGGGCATGACGGCCGGTGCATTTCGCGACGACATCCAGGGCATGCGCGCCATCGCGGTGGCGGGCGTGGTGCTGTTCCACGCCTGGCCCGCGGCGCTGCCGGGGGGCTTTACCGGCGTTGACGTGTTCTTTGCGATCTCGGGCTTCCTGATCGGCGGCATCCTGCGGCGCAACATGGCTGCGGGGCGGTTTACGCTGGGCGATTTCTACCGCCGGCGGCTGCGGCGGATCGTTCCGGCGCTGGTGGTCATGGTCACGGTGACGCTGGCGGTCGGGGCGGCGATCCTGTCGCCCGATGCCTTCGCGGAGCTGGGCCGGACGGCGGCGACCTCGGCCGTCTTCGTGTCGAACGTCGATTTCTACCTGCACAGCGGGTATTTCGACCGCGCGGCGGAGCTGAGGCCGCTGTTGCACACATGGTCGCTGTCGGTGGAGGAGCAGTTCTACCTGGTCTTTCCGCTGGCGCTCTGGGTCGTGATGGCGCGGGCGCGGCGGCGGTTGGTGGCGGTCACGCTGGGGGCGATGCTGATCTGCCTGGCGTGGTCGCAGTGGCAGGCGGTGCAGGCACCGGCTGCGGCGTTCTTCCTGTCGCCCGCGCGGGTGTTCGAGTTCCTGCTGGGCGCCCTGGCGGCCTATGCGCCGCCGCCGCGCCGGTCGCGGGAGGCGCTGGCGCTGGCCGGGCTGGTGATGATCGCTGCGGGGGTCTGGGCGATCTCGGCCGCGATGCCGTTCCCGGGGCTGCGGGCGCTGCTGCCCGCCGGGGGCGCGGCGCTGCTGCTCTGGGCCGGGCGGGGGCCGGGCGCGGGGCGGGTGGCGCGGGCGCTGTCGCTGCGGCCGCTGGTGATGCTCGGGGCGATCTCGTACTCGGTCTACCTGTGGCACTGGCCGATCATGGCCTACCTGCGCATCCTTTCGCCGCACGAGCCGGGCGCGGCGGTGATGGCGGGCGCGGTGGTGGTTTCGGTTCTCGTGGGCTGGCTGAGCTGGCGCTGGATCGAGCAGCCGTTCGCCCGGCTCGCGGTCGGGCGCGCACCGGTGATGGCGATGGGGCTGGGGGCGATTGCGGTCATCGCGGTGGCCGGCACGGCGGTCTGGCAGCGGGACGGGATGCCGGGGCGGTTCCCGGCGCAGACGCTGGCCTATTTCGACAGCGGTGCGGATCACAGCCCGTGGCGGGCAGACTGCCACCGGAGGGAGGGCGTGGTGCAGGGCTATGCCGAAAGCTGCGTGCTGGGCGGGGCCGAGGCGGCGGTGGTCGTCTGGGGGACAGCCACGGGACGGAGCTGGCGGCGGCCCTGTCGGACGCGCTGCCGGTGCGGCAGGTCACCGGGTCGGCCTGTCCGCCGGTGCTGGGGGTGGATTTCCCGCGGCGGCCGCTGTGCCGGGGTATCAACGACGCGGTGATCGCGGCGCTGGCGGCGGACCGGACCGCCCGGGTCGTGGTGCTGGCGCTGAACCGCGAGGCCTACGGCGAGGTGGATGAGGCTGCCCTGCAGGCCGGGTTCCGCCGGTCGGTGGAGCGGCTGGCGGCGCAGGGCCGGGCGGTGGTGCTGGTCGGGCAGATCCCCAACGCCGGCGTCGATGCCGGGCAGGTGGCGGGGATCGCCGCGCGGCTGGGGCGCGACCCGGCGCGGATCGGAAACGCGCTGTCGCGCAGTCGCGCGCAGGTGGCGGGTTGGGACGAGGCCGAGGCGGCGCTGGCCGCGCGGCCCGGCGTTCTGCGGTTCGACGCGGCGGCGCGGCTCTGCGACCGGGCAGCGGACCTCTGCCCGCTGGTGGCGGGGGGACGGGTGCTCTATTTCAACCCGACGCATGTGAGCATGGCCGGGGCCGAGCGGATCGCGGCGGGCCTGCTGCCGGTCCTTCATGGGCTGCTGTCACCTGAGGCGGCGGACGGGCGCACGGCGGCGGTGGCGGGGAACTGACGGCGGGCGGATGCCCAAGGGCCGGGCAGCCGGACCCGCGCCGTCCTGACATCTGCGTGACCGCCCGCGACGTCGTCTTGCCGTGCGGAGCCGGGGCGGCCATGAAGGCCGGGCAATCCGGCCCGCGGGACTTATCATGTTGCGAACACTGGTGCTCTGCCTGACCCTCGTGGTCGTGCTGGCCTCGACCTTCCGGTCGGTGCAGGCGGAGCCGTCGCCCGGCTGCGGCGGTCCGCGGATCGGGGTCGAGACCTGTGTGGCGCCCGGCGCGGTGCCTGCGCCGCGGGTGCCCGACAAGCCGGGCTGCCATGCCTGCATCCTGTCGGCGGGCATCGTCGTGGCGCCGCCCGCCGCCACCGAGATCGCGGCGGACCGCACGGCGGCCGCGGGCCATGCCCCGGGCCGGTCGGTGCGGCCGGACGACCGACCACCGCGCGGCTGACCTCCATCCCCCCTGAGACTGACACGGCGCCACCGGCGCCCGGATTTTCGCGACGCCCGCGGGCGCGCATGATGGAGACATGACACATGACGATGAACACTGACGACCGTCCGGCCCTGCTGGTGCCGGCCTTCGGCCCGCTCTACGCGGCGGCCGTGCCCCTGACCGAGCTCTGGCTGCGGGTGATCTGCGGCGTGGCGCTGATGGTGCACGGCTGGCCCAAGATCCAGAACCCCACCGGCGCGGCCGAGATGGTCGCGGGCCTCGGGTTTGCGCCGGCGCCCTTCTGGTCGGTGCTGCTGTCGGTGACCGAGTTCACCGGCGGGCTGCTGCTGGTGCTGGGTCTGCTGACCCGGCTGGCGGCGGCGGGCACCTCGGTCATCCTGCTGGTGGCGGCCTATTTCCATTGGGTCCAGCTGGGGCAGGGCTATGGCGGGGCCGAACTGGCGCTGATCTGGTCGGCGGTGACGCTGAGCTTCGTGGCCAAGGGCGGCGGGCAGTATTCGCTCGACCGGCTGCTGAAGCGAGAGCTGTGATGCGCCGGAGAGAGGTGATCAAGGGAGTGGGCGCCGCGGCGCTCACCCCCGTTCTCGCGGGCGGGGCGGCGGCGGCGAACAGCCTGCCGCTGGAGGCGCCGGTGCATGTCGGCGCGGTCGGCCTTCGCACCCGCGACGCCGAGGCGCTGTCGGCGTGGTATCAACGGGCCGTCGGCCTGGCCGAGGTCGGCCGGGCCGGGGCGACGATCTGGCTGGGGGCGGGCGGCGTACAGCTGCTGTGCCTGACCGAGGACACCGGCCTGGCCCTGGCCGGCCCGCGCGAGGCGGGGCTGTTCCACACCGCGTTCCTGTTGCCGTCCCGGCGCGACCTCGGACACTGGATCGCCATGGCCATCGACCGGCAGGTGCCGGTGACCGGCACCGCGGATCACCGGGTGAGCGAGGCGATCTATCTCACCGATCCCGAGGGCAACGGCGTGGAGATTTATGCCGACCGGCCGCAGGCAGAGTGGCAGTGGGTCGGCGGCGAGGTGCAGATGGGCACCCATCCGCTGGACGTGGACGACATCCTCGGCACGCTGGGCCTGCTGCCGCCGCGCTGGACCGGGGCACCGTCGGGCACGCGGATCGGGCATGTCCACCTCAAGGTCGGCGATGCCACGCGGGCCGGGCAGTGGTGGCGCGAGACGCTGGGATTCGACGCGGTCCGCACGCGCGAGGATGCGGTGTTCCTGTCGACCGGCGGCTACCACCACCACGTCGCGGTCAACGCGTGGATGAGCGCCGGGGCCGGGCTGCGTCCGGTGCGCGAGACGGGGCTCGACTTCGTCGACCTGCGGCGGCGGGTGCCGGGGCCGGTGGCCGAGTATCGCGATGACTGGGGCACGGTGATCCGGCTTGGCTGAGGCGCTGGCCTGCGGGCCGGAAATCCTCTATGCCCGCGCGACGGACGAGAGGGGAGGGCCGGATGGCCGGAATGACGGAAGTGGCGCGGGTCGAGGCCTCGCCGGGGCGGCGGATGTTCGGGCTGGGGGTGCTGATCTGCCTTGGCCTGCTGCTGTTCTGGCTGGCGCTGAGCCAGCCGGGCGGGTCGATGTTCCTGCGGATCGTGGTGCTGGCGATCGGCGCGCTGGCGATCTGGGCCGCGCGCGAGATGCGGCGCGCCACGGCGCAGGCGGTGATCCTGACCGAGGCCGGGCTGGTCGAGAGCACCGGCACCGTGATCGCCCCGATGGAGCAGATCGAGGCGGTGGACCGGGGGACCTTTGCCTTCAAGCCGTCGAACGGGTTCCTGGTGCGGCTGAGCCAGCCGGGACCGCGGGTCTGGCGGCCGGGCCTCTACTGGCGGATCGGCAGGCGCGTGGGCATCGGCGGCGTGGCCCATGCGGCGCAGGCCAAGGCGATGGCCGATGCGCTGTCGGTGATGCTGGCGGAACGGGCGGGCGCGGGGCAGGGCTGAGCCTGCTGCCCGCGCCGGTCAGGCGTCAGACTTCGACGCAGTTCACCGGCTCGGCCGCGTTCGAGAAGCAGACCTGTGGTGCGAAGCGCGGGCGGACGAAGGTGAAGGTGTTCATCCCGAAATCGTCCATGCCGATGGCAAAGGGGATCTGGTAGGTCGTCCAGGTCTCGAGCAGGATCACCCGTTCGTCCGAGGGGACGACCGGCAGGCGGTTGGCCAGCGTGGCCGAGCCGTCGTTGTCCATCGCCGTGGAGGGACCGCGCGATTCGGACCAGTCGACCTCGAACACGCCCGCGTCCTCGTCCCATTTCAGGACGCTGATGCGGATCGCGGTGGTGTCGTCGGACCGGATCATCGACCGGAACAGGCTCTCGGCGTTGTCGATGTAGGTGTCGTTGATGTAATCCGTCTCGCGCGAGACCATGTCGGCCAGGGTATAGGCCGCCTTCTGGTTCAGCGCCTGCTGGCGCAGCATGTCGAAGAAGCTGAACATCGCCAGGTAGGCCCAGAACAGGATCGGCAGCAGGATCACCGCCTCGATGGCGATGGTGCCGGAGGTGCCGTCACGAAACCGGCGAAGGGCGGCGGCGGGGGTGTGGATCAGGCGTCTGGGCATGGTCAGGTCGGCTCGTTCACGAAAGCGGTTGTCGCGTAGAGGCGGATGTCGCCGGCATCGTCCTTCTTGGCGTTGTAGCCGAAGCCGATGTTCGGGAAGATCGGGGTGAAGATGAAGCAGGCCCGCATCAGCATCAGTTCGCTGCGCTGCCCGTTCGAGAAGGCCAGCACCGGGTTGATCTCTTCGGCGCGGTTCAGGCAGTCGGGTTCGTTCGACAGCGTGTTGGTGTAGTTGCGCAGGTCGGTGGCCCGCAGTTCGAGCCGCAGCGCATCCTCGCAGTTCGGCAGCATCCCGGCATAGCCGCAGATCCGGTCGCGCAGGGAATCGTGGGTCACCGCGGCGCCGGTGCCGATCCGCAGGTCGCGCACAGCGAGGTTGAGCGCGTGTTCCAGCAGGGTCTGGCGGACGGTCATGATCCCCATTTCGACGCCCGACAGGAACATCGTCAGCACGACGGGGAACATGATCGCGAATTCCACCACGGCCATGGAGCCATCTTCCCTGCGCAGGAAGCGGCGGAGGCGGCGGGGCAGGCGGATGGACATCGTGAGGCCTCGGGTCAATGGGTCAGCTTCAGCTTGTTCAGCTGCCGCGCGATGGAGCGGAAGGCCTCGGAGATCTCGACGCCTTCGACGCGGAAGAAGTGGGCGGCCGAGGAGGCACAGTTGCGCATCACCGAGGCGCCGTGGTCGCCGACCTCGAAGCCGACCGACCAGACCAGCACGCCGGCGTCCTTGGCGGCGTCGCAGATCGTCTGCAGCTGGGTGTCGGACTGCCGCCAGGTCGAGCGGGTGAAGTAGTATTCGTCGTAGTCGCTGGACGGCACGTCGTTGTCGTCGAGCCAGTCGATGACCGCGTTCTTGGCCCAGTGCGCCCGCATCGAGGGGGTGCCGTAGGCCTGTTCGGTCAGCCCGTAGGTGTTCACGTTCTCACCGTCCGTCATCAGGATGACGGTCTTGAGCGCGCCGACATCCCAGTCGGTGGGACGGCCTTCGAAGACCTCGTCGACGAGGCCGTTGTCGATCATGTCCGAGATCACCGGGCGGAAGGACGGGTCGAGCATCCCGACCGCCCATTTCATCCCGAGGTGGATCGAGGTGTTGGACCGGTGCGTCAGGTCGCCGATCTGGTCCTTGAGGGCATCCTTGTCCTCGGAATAGGCGGTGATCTCTTCGTAGCTGCGCATCGGGCAGCCGGGATTGGTGATGTCGCTGTCGACGGCGCCGTAGAGCTCGAAATGCTCGGCCTGTTCGTATTCGGTCGCCGGGTCGATGGCGGTGCTGTTGAAATCCGCGGATTCGAAAAGCACGCAGCTGGAATAGTTGTGCTTACGCGGCACGTTCAGCCGGTTCATGATCTCGGCCCCGGCGTTCACCTGGGCGGTGTAGGGAATCAGGTTGATCGAGACGGCGCCGAGCGTGTCGTCGAGGATCACGGTGTCGATGAATTCCTCGGCCGCGGTCTGCAGGTTGCCGATCTTGCCGTTCGTCCGCATCGAGCCCGAGATGTCGAGCACCAGCGAGATCTCGGCGTCGCCGAGGCTTTCCTCGGCCTGGCCGAAGGCGCTGACGGTGAAGGCGTTGAAGCCGATGGTGCTGAGGAACTGGGTCGAGATGGTGCCGTTCGCGGTGGCCGACACGATCCGGTGGCCTTCGCCCTGATCCACGGTCACGTTGGTCAGGTATTCACCGATGCCGGCCTTGACGAAGTAGTCCCGGACCACCGCTTCGGGGTCGAGCTCCTGTTCGAGGTCGGCGGCGGCGAGGACCGCACGGTCGAGGGTGGTCTGCACCCGGGCGCGCACCATCTCCTGCCGCATGATGTCGACGCCGACGCCGCCGACGATCAGCATGATGAGCATGAAGGTGATGACGACGGCGATCATGACGCCGTCCTCGTCCCGCGCGAAGCGGGTGAGTCGGGCGGCCAGTCGGCGGCGCAGCTGGAGTCGCATGTCCGTCAAATCGGTGCGGCGCATCTCTACCAATCCTTGTCCACGTGCCAGGGTTTGCCTGCAAACGCTTCTTATCCTTACGGAAAGGGTTAGGAGGGGATGATGGCCTAATTGGGGCCATTTGGCGGTGGCAGTGGAGCTTTGTTTCCGTCCGAAGGTCATACCCGGTTGACCTTACGGCATTGGCTGCGGGGGGCTGACAATGCGTGGCGGGGCCGGGAATCGGGCCCGGCCGGCAGCGGTGTCCAGCATTTTCCCGGGCAATCGGTCACAGGTTGGTTGAAATTGTGATCTAAAGGTGAAGTGTTGGGCATACTGGAAATTGGAGTGACTCATGGCTCACATCAAAGAGCCGACGTTTCGCGAGAGCGTCGATCTGATGTTCAACCGCGCGGTGGCGCTGATGGACCTCGCCCCGGAACTCGAGGAGAAGATCCGGGTCTGCAACTCGACCTACACGGTGCGGTTCGGGGTGCGATTGCGGGGCCAGATCCACACCTTCACCGGCTATCGCTCGGTCCATTCCGAGCACATGGAGCCGGTCAAGGGCGGGATCCGTTATGCCACGTCGGTCAACCAGGACGAGGTCGAGGCGCTGGCGGCGCTGATGACCTACAAGTGCGCGCTGGTCGAGGCGCCGTTCGGCGGATCCAAGGGCGGGCTCTGCATCGATCCGCGCGACTGGGACGAGCACGAGCTCGAGGCGATCACCCGGCGGTTTGCCTACGAGCTGATCAAGCGCGACATGATCCACCCGGCGCAGAACGTGCCCGCGCCCGACATGGGCACGGGCGAACGCGAGATGGCCTGGATCGCGGATCAGTACAACCGGATGAACACGACCGACATCAACTCTCGCGCCTGCGTCACCGGCAAGCCGACCAACGCGGGCGGCATCCAGGGCCGGAGCGAGGCGACGGGGCGGGGCGTGCAGTACGCGCTGCGCGAGTTCTTCCGCCACCCCGAGGACAAGGCGGCGGCGGGCCTCGAGGGCAAGCTCGACGGCAAGCGGGTGATCGTGCAGGGCCTGGGCAACGTGGGCTATCACGCGGCCAAGTTCCTGTCGGAAGAGGACGGCGCGATCATCGTCGGGATCATCGAGCGCGACGGCGCGCTCTACAACCCGCGCGGCCTGAACGTCGAGGCGGTGCGCGACTGGCTGGTCAAGCACGACGGGGTCAAGGGGTTCCCCGACGCGGCCCACACCGCCGAGGGCGCGAAGGTGCTGGAGGAGGATTGCGACATCCTCATCCCCGCCGCGATGGAAGGCGTCATCAACATGGAGAACGCCGCCCGGATCAAGGCGCCGCTGATCATCGAGGCGGCGAACGGTCCGATCACGGCGGGCGCGGACGAGATCCTGCGCGAGAAGGGCGTGGTGATCGTGCCGGACATGTACGCCAACGCGGGCGGCGTGACGGTGTCCTATTTCGAATGGGTGAAGAACCTGAGCCACATCCGGTTTGGCCGGATGCAGCGCCGGCAGGAGGAATCCCGGCACGAGCTGATCGTGGCTGAGCTGGAGCGGCTGGACAAGCACCTGGGCGGGGCGTGGTCGATGACGCCGGACTTCAAGTCCAAGTACCTGCGCGGCGCGGACGAGCTGGAACTGGTGCGCTCGGGCCTCGATGACACGATGCGGGTCGCCTACCAGTCGATGCGCGAGGTCTGGCACGGCCGGGACGAGGTCAAGGACCTGCGCACCGCCGCCTACCTGGTGTCGATCGACCGGGTGGCGTCGAGCTACCGCGCCAAGGGGCTCTGATCCCCCGCGGACCGGCGCGCCGTCTGCGGGCCGGTCCTTGCCAGCGGGGCTGCGGCCTGTCACCTTCCGCGTCGATCGGAGGAGGCCGCGCATGCTCTACCTGCTGCAATACCTGCATATCCTGACCGGGGTGATCTGGGCCGGCGGTTCGGTCGTGTTCGGCCTGGCGGTGATGCCCGGCATCGCCGCGATGCCCGCGGCCGAGGCGGCGCGGGCGCTGGACCGGATCGCGCGCCGCGCGGCACCGGTGATGGGCGCCTCGGGCGTGCTGGTCATGGTGCTGGGCGTGGCGCGGGCCTGGTACGGCGGCGGCATCACGACCTGGGGCGACTGGGTGACACCCTATGGCCTGCACGTGATCGCGGCGCTGGTCCTTGTCACCATCGCCGAGGGCAGCGGCGGCCCGTCGCGCGCGCGGCTGAAGGCGCTGACCGAGGACCCGGAAGCCTTTGCCCTGAACGCCCCGCGCATCGTGCGCCGCGACGCGCTGGTGCATGTCGCGGTGGTGGTGCTGGTGATCGCGATCATGGTGTCGATGGGGCTGGGATACTACTGAGCCCCGGCATGGCCCCGGCTGCCGGGCGCGGCGCATCCGCTGAAGGTGGCGTCGCTGGCAGACCCGTTGGTGTCGCGACCGGCGGCGCTTCGCCGCAACGGATGGACAAGCTGGCGCCAAGTTGCTTGACTGGCGGCATTGGGTCTTGCTTCCCCTTGGGAATTGAATATTCCTGAGGGGAATATGCTGCCGGCCGATACACGAGGTTCGAGATGCGCTTTTCCGCCCTGAGACTGTTCCAGGAAGGTGTGACCGGCAACCGGGGCTGGGGCCCGCACTGGCGCGACCCGGCGCCGAAAGGCGAATACGACATCGTGGTCATCGGCGGCGGCGGGCACGGGTTGTCGACCGCCTATTACCTGGCCAAGGAACACGGGCTGAGCAATGTCGCGGTGCTGGAGAAGGGGTATCTCGGCGGTGGCAACGTGGGGCGCAACACCACCATCGTGCGGGCCAACTACTTCCTGCCCGGCAACTCGGAGTTCTATTCCCATTCGCTGAAGCTCTGGGAAGGGCTGGAGGCGGACCTGAACTACAACGTGATGCATTCGCAGCGCGGGCTGATCAACCTGTTCCATTCGGACGGGCAGCGCGATGCCTTTGCCCGGCGCGGCAACGCGATGGAGAACCAGGGCGACGACGCGGAGCTCCTGGATCGCAAGGGGGTGGAGAAATACCTGCCCTACCTCGATTTCGACAACGTGCGCTTTCCGGTCTACGGCGGGCTGCTACACAAGCGCGGCGGCACGGCGCGGCATGACGCGGTGGCCTGGGGCTATGCGCGGGGGGCGTCCGACCGGGGCGTCGACCTGATCCAGAACTGCGAGGTGACGGGGATCGACATCGCGGGCGGCAAGGTCACCGGAGTGCAGACGACGCGCGGCGCGATCAAGGCCAAGAAGGTGGCGATCGTGGTGGCGGGGCGGTCGGGGCAGGTGGCGGCGATGGCCGGCATGCGGCTGCCGATCGAAAGCCACATCCTGCAGGCCTTTGTCACCGAGGGGCTGAAGCCGGTGATCAACCACGTCGTCAGCTTCGGCATGGGGCATTTCTATATCAGCCAGTCGGACAAGGGCGGCCTGGTCTTCGGCGGCGACCTGGATTTCTATCCCTCCTACGCGCAGCGCGGCAACCTGCCGATGGCCGAGCACGTGATGGAGGCGGCGATGACGCTGATGCCGGCCATCGGCAAGGCCAAGGTGCTGCGCAGTTGGGGCGGGATCATGGACATGACCCCCGACGGATCGCCGATCATCGACAAGACGGACACCGAGGGCCTCTTCATCGACTGCGGCTGGTGCTACGGCGGCTTCAAGGCGGTGCCGGGATCGGGGTTCAGTTTCGCCCACCTGATCGCCACCGGCGAGCACCACGCCCCGGCGGCACGGTTCCGGCTGGACCGGTTCCGCGACGGGGTCGGGCTGATGGACGAGGAAGGCACCGGGGCGCAGCACAACCTGCACTGAGGTGCGGGTGGAGAGCGGCCCTCCGGGGGAGTTTTTTGAGCAAGATGAAGCAGGGAAGCGCGAGATGAGGCTGAGCTGTCCGGTCTGTGGCGAGAGGGATCGCCGCGAGTTCTATTACGGCGGCGCGGCGCTGGAGCGTCCGTCCGAGGATGCGGGCGCGGCCGCCTGGGACGACTACCTGCACCTGCGCGACAACCCGGCCGGCCGGTCGCGCGAGCTCTGGTACCACGAGAGCGGCTGCACCGCCTGGCTGGTCGTCGAGCGCAACACGGTGACGCACGAGATCCATTCGGTCACGCTGGCTGCGGGGGGCGGTGATGCGGCTCGACAAGGGCGGTCTGATCGACCGCGGCACCCCGCTCAAGTTCAGCTTTGACGGGCACGAGTATTCGGGCTTCAAGGGTGACACGCTGGCCTCGGCGCTCATCGCCAACGACATCCGGCTGGTCGGCCGGTCGTTCAAGTACCACCGGCCGCGCGGCATCTTCAGCGCCGGCAGCGAGGAGCCGAACGCGCTGGTGACGATCGGCGCGGGCGCGCGCCAGGATCCGAACGTGCGCGCGACGGTGCAGGAGCTCTACGACGGGCTGAGCGCGCGGGCGCAGAACTGCTGGCCCTCGGTCAACTGGGACGTGATGGAGGTCAACGACCTGATGGCGCCGTTCTTCGGCGCGGGGTTCTACTACAAGACCTTCATGTGGCCGCGGAAGTTCTGGGAATGGGTCTATGAGCCGATGATCCGCCGCGCCGCCGGGCTGGGCGCGCTGTCGGGCGAAGCCAACACCGACCGCTACGAGAAGGCCTATGCCTTCTGCGACGTGCTGGTGATCGGCGCGGGACCCGCGGGGCTGATGGCGGCGCTGACCGCGGCCGAGGCCGGGGCGGACGTGATCCTGGCCGACGAGGACGCGCTGCCGGGCGGGCGGCTGAACGCGGAACAACACGAGATCGACGGCATGGCGGGCGCGGCCTGGGCGGCGGCGGCGATCGCGCGGCTCGACGCGATGCCGAACGTGCGGGTGATGCGGCGGACCACGGTGACCGGTGTCTACGACGGCGGGACCTATGGCGCGCTCGAACGGGTGGGCCACCACGTGGCCGGGCGGCCCGAGGCGCTGCCGCTGGAGTGTTTCTGGCGGATCGCGGCCCGGCAGGCGGTGCTGGCGGCGGGCGCGCTGGAGCGGCCGATCGCGTTTTCCGACAACGACCGCCCCGGCGTGATGGTGGCGGGCGCGGTGCGCACCTACCTCAACCGCTACGGCGTGGCGCCGGGCAAGCGGGTGGCGGTGTTCGGCAATTCCGACGAGGCGCAGCGGACGGCGGCGGACCTGCTGGCGGCGGGGGTGCATGTCACCGCGCTGATCGACGCGCGGCCCGAGGCGACCACGCATCTCGACGTGCCGTTCTACCCGGGGGCGGTGGTGTCGGCCGCCCATGGCTGGGGCGCGATCGAGGCGGTGACGGTCGAGGGACAGGGCGGCACGCACAAGGTGATGTGCGACTGCCTGGCGGTGTCGGGCGGCTGGAACCCGAACGTGCACCTGACCTGTCACCTGAACGGACGCCCGGCCTGGAACGAGGCGATCGCGGCCTTTGGCCCGGCCGAGGGGGCGGTGCCGGGGCTGACGCCCTGCGGCGCGGCGGCAGGGGTGTTCTCGACCGCCGGGTGCTTTGCCGACGGGGCGCGGGCGGCGGGCGTGGCGCTGGGCGCGCTGGGCCTTTCGGCGCCGTCTCTGGCGGTGCCGGCGGCGGAGGATGCGCCCTACCGGCTGAAGCCGCTCTGGGCGGTGCCGGGCAAGCGGCGCGCCTGGCTCGACCTGCAGAACGACGTGACGGTGAAGGACGTGAAGGGCGCGGCGCAGGAGAACTTCCGCTCGGTCGAGCACATGAAGCGCTACACCACGCAGGGCATGGCGCCGGACCAGGGCAAGACCTCGAACCTGGGCGCGCTGGCGGTGCTGGCGGATGCCACCGGCCGCGCGATCGCGCAGACCGGGACGACGACGTACCGGCCTCCCTACAGCCCGGTCGCCATCGCGGCGATGGGGGCGGGCGCGCAGGGCAAGGGGTTCGCGCCCGAGCGGCGCACCACCAGCCACGCGGCCAGCGTGAAGATGGGCGCGCCGATGATCGAGGCAGGGCTCTGGTACCGGCCGTCCTATTTCCCGCGCGGCGAGGAGACGACCTGGCGCGAGAGCTGCGACCGCGAGGTCGGCTGGGTGCGGACCGCGGTCGGGGTGGCCGATGTCTCGACCCTTGGCAAGATCGACATCCAGGGCCCGGACGCGGGCGCCTTCCTCGACTTCGTCTACACCGGCACCTTCTCGACCCTGAAGCCGGGGCGGGTGCGGTACGGCATGATGCTGCGCGAGGACGGGCATGTGATGGACGACGGCACCACCGCCTGCCTGGGCGAGGGGCAGTACGTGATGACCACGACCACCGCCGCGGCCGGGCCGGTGATGCGGCACCTCGAATACGTGGCGCAGGTGCTGCGGCCTGAGCTGGACGTGCAGATGGTCAGCGTGACCGAGCAATGGGCCCAGTTCGCGCTGGCCGGGCCGAAGTCGCGCGACCTCTTGAACGCGGTGCTGGACGAGGCCGTCGACCCGGCGGCCTGGCCCTTCATGGCCTGCGGGGCGGTGCGCGTGATGGGCGTGCCGGGGCGGCTTTTCCGGATCTCGTTCTCGGGCGAACATGCCTACGAGGTCGCGGTGCCTGCGCGCTACGGCGACACGCTGTTCCGCGAACTGGTCAAGCGGGCCGAGGCCATGGGCGGCGGGGCCTACGGGATGGAGGCTCTGAACGTCCTGCGGATCGAGAAGGGGCTGCTGACCCATGCCGAGCTGCACGGCCGGACCACCGGCTACGACCTGGGGCTGACCGGGATGATGTCGACCAAGAAGGACTACATCGGCAAGGCGGCGGCAGCGCGGCCTGGTCTGGTCGATCCGGCGCGCGAGCGGCTGGTGGGGCTGACCCCGGTGGGCATCGCCAAGACGCTGACGGCCGGCGCGCACCTGTTCGAGCACGACATGCCGCCGGTGCGCGAGAACGACCAGGGCTACATCACCTCGGCCTGCTATTCGCCGACGCTGAAGACCAACCTCGCGCTGGCTTTCGTCAAGTCCGGGCCCGAGCGTCACGGCGAGACGCTGCGCATGGTGGACCACCTGCGCGGGCACGAGACCTATTGCGTCATCGGGCCTGCCTGTTTCTTCGACCCGAAGGGAGAGCGGACCCGTGGCTGACCTGATCGCACGCAGCCCCGCCGAGGGGCTTTTGCCGAAGACCGTGGGCGCGCTGAAGCTCACCGAGGCGCCGATGGTACCGATGTGGGGGATCTCTCCGCATGCGGGCGAGGTGGCGCAGGCGTCCTCGGCGCTCGAGACGGCCTGCGGGCTGTCCCTGCCGGGGCCGGGCCGCATGGGTGTCGCGGGCGCGGTGGCGGTGATGTGGTTCGGACGGAACCGCTGGCTGGTGATCGGGGCCGAGGGGTTGGGCGAGGTGGCGCGCTATGCCGCCGTGACCGACCAGTCGGACGCCTGGGTCAGCGTCTCGGTCGGCGGTGCGGCCGGGGCCGAGGTGATGGCGCGGCTGGTGCCGGTGGACCTGCGGGCCTCGGCCTTCCCGGTCGGCAGCGTGGTGCGGACCGAGGTCTATCACATGCAGGCCGCGATCGCGCGCACCGGGGCGGAGGAGCTGCGCGTGCTCTGCTTCCGCTCGATGGCCGGAACGCTGGTGCATGACCTGGTGCAGGCCGGCGAAGCGGTGGCGGCGCGGGCGAAGGGCCACTAGGGCCCGGTCGCCGCCCGGATCGCATTTTCAGAACAGGTCGGATGTGTCCTGCGGGCCGACGGTCAGCCGTTCGGCATCTTGAGGAGGTGGCTGCGGCCGCCCTTGGTGTAGCTGAGCTGCCCGTCGCTGATCGAGGACACCCGCCCGCCGTCGAGTGCATCGCCCACCTTCACCTTGCGGTAGCGTCCGTCCGACATGCGCACCAGCGCGCGGCGGCTGGAGGGCTGGCCATAGACGCCGATCAGGTTGATCGTGCTGAGGTTGATCGCGTCGCGTACGGTGGCGGTCTTGGTGACCGAGGCGTTCGAGGGGATCTGCGGCGCGATCGCCTGGCTGGGCGCGACGACGGCGACCGGGCGGATCGCGGCGGCCTGCGCGGTCGACACGATCGAGGCGAAGTTGCCGGGCCGTTCGTTCGGGCGCTTGGAGCTGGCGATGGCCAGGTCGGTGCCGGTTTCGGTGGGTGAGGCCGAAGGTGCGTCGGCCTCGGCCTCGGCCTCGCGCTTGGCGGAGGGGAGTTCGGGCCGCGCGCGCGGGCGGAAGGTGGCAAGTTCCGAGCGGGAGTAGCCGCCGAGCTTGAGCCGTTCGTTGCGTTCGACCAGGCCGCCGGGCCGCAGGCGCGGGCGCTTGGCGGACATGGCCGCGCTGGCGTCGGCGGCCTCTTCCTCGGGCGTGACGAGCGTTTCGGCGGGCCGGTCCGGCGGGGTGCGCTGCGGCAGGCCCGCGAAGATGGTGACGCCGTTCGGCGTAACCGCGCCCTCGGGCGTGGCGCGGACGAGTCCGTTCTCGTCGAAATCGAAGGTGGTGCCGGCCGGGGCCGGGTTGGGCTGAGATCCGGGGCGGCTGTCGCGGCCTTCGCTGTCGGGCACCGGCAGGGCCACCGCGTCGAGGTTCGGCACGGTCGGGTCGATCGAGGCGACGTAGAGGTCCTCGATCGTGCCGGGCGGCGGTGCGGGCGTGGCGAAGGGCGCGTCGGTCCAGACCCCGGTCGCGGCATAGCGCGCCTCGGCCTCGGGGTCGGGGGCGGGCGGCGGCGCGGGGGCATCGACGGCGGCGCTGCTGCCGGGCTGCAGGATCGGTGCGGGCAGGCCGGTGTCCGAGAGGCCGGGATCGACCTCTTCCAACATCGCCACCGGGCCGGTTTCGCCAAGCGCCTCATCGGCGGCCTCTTCGGCCTCGACCGAGGCGGCGGCGTCGGGGGACGGCGTGTCACCGGCGGCGGGCAGGGCGGTTTCCTCGATCCCGGTCGAGGTGGCCAGCGGCGCGCGTTGCGGATCCTCGATCCCCGCGACCTGCGGCAGGTCACCGGGGCGCAGGAGGTCCGAGACCTCGTCAGACATGAAGATCGAGGCCCAGGCGGCAACGCCCATCAGGAAGAGGATCAGGACCAGCGTGAGCAGGAGGCCGAGGTACTTCGGCCCGGTCACCACCTGTGTCGGGCGGGCGCCGAAGACGGTCATCCGCGCCGCCTCAGCCTCGCGCGCCTGCTTGCCGGCGGGTGCGGCGGCGGGGGCGGGCGGTTCGGCCTGCAGCGTCGGTTCGCGCTTGCCCGAGGGGCGCTTGAGCCTCGCGATGCCGCCGGTGACCTTTTCGTCGGTCGCGGGGACGGCCAGCGTCGCGGCGGCGGCCGAGGCGCCGGGCGAAACCGTGTCGCGGGTCAGCGGCGGTTCGGCCAGGTTGGCGGGCGGTTCGTCGCCCAGGTCGATGGAGGCGGCGGCGACCGATCCGGGGGCATCGCGGCTGACGCCGGCCAGCGGCGGGGCGCTGCCCTCGGTGGGATCGCGGCGGGCGCGGATCGAGGAGAAGGACGGCGGCGTGCCCTGCGGATCGGCGGGAGCGGCGGATGCGGGCGCATCCGCGTCGGTGTCGTCGATGGCGTCGGCGAGGGGGGCGTCGTCGTCGCTTTCGTCCGGCGAGGCGAGGTCGTCCGGTTCCGCGACCTCGGGGGCGGCGGCGCGCGGCGGCAGGATCACCATGACGCCCTCGTCCGGGACAACCACGGTGTCGGGGCCGAGCAGTTCGGCCGCGGCGGCGCTGGCGCCGAAGAAGGGTTCGCCGTCGTAATCGGCGGGGTCGGGCCGGGCGACGAAGCTGAGCGGGGCAAAGCCGTGCGCGCGGGCAAAATCCTCGGCCTCGTCCAGCGTGTCGCGGGCGACGGCGGCCACCTGCGCGATGCCGTTGCCGGTCACCACGTCATAGGCGAGTTCGTCGAGCTCGTAGGGCGTGGCGGCGGCAAGCTCGTCCTTGGCGATGGCGCGCGCCTCGGCCGCGGGGGCGGTGCCGGTCTCGACCGTGAGAAAGCGGATCTGGTCCTCGGGCACCACGAGCTTGCAGAGCGGCGGGCTGGGCGCGAGGGCCTCGGCCTGGGCGCGCAGGGCGGCCATGCCCTCGGCCAGGTCCTCGGTGTCGGGGCGCACTTCGCCCAGCGGTTCCCAACCCTCGGGGACCCGATGCAGAAGGGTGATCCCCTCCATCGACAGGGACAGAGCGAAATTCGGTTTCATGCAGCTGGTCGGTTCGTGCCCTGCTACGCGGCGCCCCGGGCCGCAACTGGTGTGGGGGGAAGTCTATCGCAGCGGGGGCGGGAGGAAAGGAAAAGACCGGCGCGGGTTGCCGCGCCGGTCCGGGAGGCGATGCCGGGCGCGGTCAGGCGGTCGCGGCGCTAAGTGCCTGATCCATATCGGCAATCAGGTCATTCGCATCCTCGATCCCGATCGAGAGCCGGACCACGTCGGGCCCGGCACCGGCGGCGACCTGCTGTTCCGCGGTCAATTGACGGTGAGTGGTCGAGGCCGAGTGGATGATGAGCGAGCGGGTGTCGCCCAGATTCGCCACGTGGCTGAATAGGTCGAGCGCGTTCACCAGCTTGACGCAGGCCTCGTAGCCCGCCTTGAGCCGGAAGGTGAAAAGCCCGCCGGCCCCCTTGGGCAGATCCGCGGCACCCGGTCGGCATAGGGCGAGGAGGGCAGCCCGGCATAGGTGACCTCGGCCACGGCCGGGTGTTTCTCGAGCCACTCGGCGACCGTGAGCGCGTTCGACACGTGCCGGTCCATGCGCAGCGACAGCGTTTCGATCCCGAGGAGCGTGTAGTGCGCCGCCTGCGGGTTCATCGTCATGCCGAGGTCGCGCAGCCCGATGGCGATCGAATGGAAGGTGAAGGCGAGAGGGCCGAAGGTCTCGTGGAACTTGAGGCCGTGGTAGGCGGGTTCGGGATCGCTGAGCGAGGGGAACTTGCCGCTGGCCGACCAGTCGAAGGTGCCGCTGTCGACCACCACGCCGCCGGTGACGGTGCCGTTTCCGGTGAGGTACTTGGTGGCCGAATGCACCACCAGCGTCGCGCCGTGTTCGATCGGGCGGCAGAGGTAGGGCGTGGCCGAGGTGTTGTCGACGATCAGCGGCAGGCCCGCGTCCGTGGCGATGGCCGAGATCGCGTCGAGGTCGGTGATGTAGCCGCCGGGGTTGGCGATGGATTCGCAGAACACCGCGCGGGTGTCGTCGTCGATCGCGGCCTTGACCGCGTCGAGGTCGTCGAAATCGACGAACTTGGCCGACCAGCCGAAGCGCTTGATGGTCTGGCTGAACTGGGTGACCGTGCCGCCGTAGAGCCGGGTCGAGGCCACGACGTTGCGCCCCGGTCCCATCAGCGGGAAGAGCGCCATGATCTGCGCCGCGTGCCCGGAAGAGCAGCAGACCGCGCCCTGTCCGCCCTCGAGCGTGGCGACCCGTTCGGCCAGCACCGCGACGGTCGGGTTGGTCAGGCGGGAATAGATGTAGCCCACTTCCTGCAGGTTGAAGAGGGCGGCCGCGTGGTCCGCATCGCGGAACACATAGGCGGTGGTCTGGTAGATCGGCGTCTGCCGGGCACCGGTCGCCGGGTCGGGGCGGCTGCCCGCGTGCACCTGCAGCGTGTCGAAGCCAAGGGTCATGGATGTCTCCTCTCGTGTCTCCTCGGTGCCCATGGGTAAGCCAAGGCGCGCGCCCCGGCAACGGCGGCCTTGCCCTTGCCAAGGAGCGGTTGAGCGGTCAGCGTGCCGGCGAATCCCTGATGCCGGAGACGCCACGATGATCACGCCGTTCCACTTCGCCTTCCATGTCACCGACCTCGACGAGGCGCGCCGGTTCTACGGCGACGTGCTGGGCGGGGACGAGGGCCGTTCGACCGAGACCTGGGTGGATTTCGGCCTGTTCGGGCACCAACTGTCGCTGCACCTGGGCGAACCCTTTGCCAATGCCGCGACCGGCAAGGTGGGCGAGCACATGGTGCCGATGCCGCATTTCGGGTTTGTCCTGCTGCTGGACGACTGGAAGGCGCTGGCCGAGCGGCTGAAGGCCGCGGGCGTGCAGTTCGTGCTGGAGCCGCAGGTGCGCTTCGAGGGCGAGCCGGGCGAGCAGTGGACGATGTTCTTCCGCGACCCCTCGGGCAACCCGATCGAGGTGAAGGGCTTCCGCGACATGGCGGGCATGCTGGCGCACTGACGGGCCCGCGGCGAAGATCCCGCGCGACTTCCGCGGCTTGGTGAATTTCCTTGTCGTGGCACCCCGTGTTGGGCGAGGCTGACGCAGGGGCATTCGACAGGGAGGGTTCACGCGATGGATTTCGTCACGGCGGTCAAGATGGTGCTTGGCAAGTACGCGACATTCTCGGGCCGTGCGAAGCGGCCGGAGTTCTGGTGGTTCGTCCTTTTCGTCATCCTGGCCGGGCTCGTGGTCGGCATCCTTGACGCCATGCTGTTCGGCGCGAGCGACGCGGCATCGGCCGCGGCGGGGTACAGCGTGCAGAGCGAACCGCTCTCGGCGCTCTTTGCGCTGGCGGTGTTCCTGCCGTACCTCGCGGTGGCGGTGCGACGGCTGCACGACATCGACAAGAGCGGCTGGTGGGTGCTGATCGGGCTGATCCCGCTTGTGGGCTGGATCGTGTTGCTGATCTTCTACGTCCGGCGGGGGACCGAGGGCGACAACCGCTTCGGGCCGGAACCGGCGGCCTGAGCCCCCCGGTCAGTGCTTGACGCTGCCCGAGAACACGTTGACCACGACGACGCCCGCGATGATCAGCGCCATGCCGATGATCGCGGGCAGGTCGAGGCGCTGGCCCTGCCAGACCCAGGCGACGGCGGCGATCAGCACGATGCCCATGCCCGCCCAGATCGCGTAGACGAGGCCGGTCGGCATCACCCGCATCACCAGCGCCAGCAGCGCGAATGCGAGGATGTAGCCCGCGATCGAGATCGCGAGCGGCAGCGGTTTCGACATGCCGTTCGACAGGGACAGCGCCGTGGTGGCGATGACCTCGGACACGATGGCGACGGCCAGCAAAAGATAGGCGAGGGGCAGGGACATGGGCGACTCCGTCGGGGCTGCCCGATCCTTCTGCCTGTGCCGCGGGGGAAGGTCAAACCGGGTCGAGCGGCAGGAGGCGGCTGTCGGCCAGCGCGGCGGTCCGGTGGTGGCCGATGTGCTGTGCTTTCGGATCGCGGGCAAAGGCGAGGAAGGCCGCAACCGAGGCCTGCCGGACCAGGAGGACACGGTCCCATTCATCGCCCTCGGGGCCGATGAACCACGGGCCGCCGGTGCCGTCGAAGATCACCTCTCCGCCGCTGGCGGCGAGCAGGGGTGCGAGGCCCGCGACGTAGAGGTCGTAGGCCGCGGCACCGGTGATTGGCGCGGGCGGGGCGAGGTCGGGAGCATGGGCATAGTCGGCGGTGTCGCGGAAGCGCAGGAGGTTCAGCATGGTGACGGGCGTGCCCATCCCGCGGGCGATCAGGGCGCGGGCGGCGGCATCGGTGGGGGCGATGTGCCTCATGGGGTGAGGAGCCTTTCCGCATGGCCCCGGATGTCGGCGGGCCAGTGGTCGATGGCGGCGAGGAACGCGGCGGGCGGGGCGGCGTAGAGGTGGCGCATGGCGTCCTCGAACCCGGGCAGGTCGCCGGCGATGGCGGAGCAGAAGCGGTAGCAGGCATCGCGGCGTTCCGAGGCGCCGCCATCCTCGGCCCGGGCGGCGTCGATCAAGCGCCGCAGGGTGGCCGAGGCACCGCCGCGCTGGCCCGCCAGCCAGTCCCAGTGCCGAGGCAGCAGCGTGACCTCGCGCGCGGTGACGCCGAGTTTCGGGCGCCCGCGTCCGCGCGGCGGTTCGGCATGGCGGGCGGCGACGGCGTCGGGCCCGCCGGAGAGGTCGAGGTCGGTCTCGCGCCCGGTGGCGTCGTCGAAGATCAGCACGCCCTGCGGCTGCGGCGCTTGGCCGGCGGCGACGAGGGCGGCGGCGACCTCGGCCTGGGTGCCATGGGCGATCCGGATCCGGTCGAAAAAGGCGGTGAAGGTCTGGGTCATGGCTACTATTTACACCCGGGTAAAAATATGTCAATTGCCCGGCGCGAACCAGGGAGGCCGATCATGGCAGTCGACAAGCGGGCGGCGCGGGCCGCGTGGAAGGACCGGACCGAGGCATGGGTGATCTATGCGGCGCGCACCGGCGGGCAGGTCTGGGTCGGGATCAGCAACGACGTGGCGGCGGCCGAGAACCGGCTGGGCTTCACCCTGCGGCAGGGCCAGTGCCGGGTGCCGGGCATGCAGGCGGCGTTCGACGACACGCTTGATGTCGAGGTGCTGGAAGAGCTGGACCCCGAGCTGGGTCCGATGGCGCGGCAGGAGGTGGCGAGGGTCCGGCGAGACGCCTGGGCGGCCGAGCTGGGCGCGGGGTCGATGGACCGCTAGCGCAGCCAGAGCCCTTCGCGGCGCAGGCGGTTGCGGATCGCCTGTTCGCGGCGGGGCAGGGCGGCCCGGTCGAAGAGCGCCCGCGCCTTGGCGCCGCGACCCTGGTAGATCATCCGCAGGAACGGCTCGTACCGCTTCAGCACCTTCTTGACCGGGTTGGGGGCGGTGACGGCCTCGAGCACCTCGACGACATGGTCGTCCTCGCGGGCGTAGAGCAGCGGCATCAGGCGATAGTGGCAGGTGACGCTGCCGTCGATCAGGCCGGGCGGCAGGGTGTCGCGCCCGCCGCCAAGGCCGTGGATCACCAAGGGCAGCGCGACCTGGTCGAGCCAGGGATCGAGGCTTTGGCAGGCGAGTTCGTCGGGCGGGTCGTCGCGGATGGAAAGTGCAATCTGGAGAAAGCGTTCCGCGAAAGTCTTCGCGTCATGGTAGAAGAACATCCCGGCGTTGAAATAGAGGTAGCGGCGCCAGAATTCGTCGGGTTCGGAGGGGTCGAGCGAGCTTTCGAAGTCGAGCCCGAAGCGGTCGTAGAGGGATTTCCAGATCGCCGCGTAGCCGGGGCCGTAAAGCGCGGGCTGCGGCCATGTGCCCTCGCGGCGGAGCGAGGCGGTGGGGCGGTGGAAGTCGAAGGGGATCTGCGTGATCTCACCGGTGACCAGCGTGTCGGTGTCGAAAAAGACGAAGGGCGCGTCGGTCGGCAGGGCCAGAAGCCCCTCGATCTTGTTGCCTTGCGGGTAGGTCTGGCCGAAATGGCGCGATGCGAACGGCACGAACTCCGCCCCCAGGTCGGTCAGGAGGGCGCGGACCTCGGGATCGGTGACGGCGGGATCGCTATCCCAGAGCGGACCGGCCTGCGGCTCCATCAGCAGGAGGCGGCCGGAAAACCCCGGCGACATGGCCCGGAGCGAGGCGGCGAACAGCACCGCTTCGAACTGCAGGCGGCCCGACTGCGCCACGATCGCGATGTTGAACGCTTGGTTTTCCGTCTCGCCTGTCGTCATATGGGCCTGTTCGTCCTGCCGCGTGCGCCCCGGGCCCTTGCCGCCGTGTGGGCGGTCAGGATGGCGACAGGGCGGCGACCGTACGGTGATTGTGGTGCGGCGCCATTCTTGCACGAGGGAAGGACATTTTCATGAGACATTTCGCAAGGCTGGCGGCCTTTCTTGCCGTGGCTGTCCCCGCGGCGGCACAGGATGCCCCGTTCACCACGGCGGCGCAGGTGCGGCCGATCCTAGACGCGACGCGCGGATCCTGGGTCGCGCTCAGGGAATATGGCGGGCAGGATCTGGTTTACGTCACGCAGGTGATGTCGTGGCGCTGTGGGCTGATGGGGCTGCGGGTCGGAATCAACGGTGGCGAACCGCAGGACTGGCCGATGCCCGACTGCGACCCGACCAATCCCAACGTGATCCCCGATGACGCCGTCATCTACCAGGGCTTTCCGGTCGGATCGATCCGGAGCCTCGAGGTCGAGCTGATCTACGACGACCTGACCCAGGACAGCGAGACATTTGCCCGTGCGGCGGTCCTGATGCCCTGAGGATCAGTTGCCAGGCGTGACGGTGATCTTGCCGAAATGGGTATTGGCACTCATCTCACGCAGGGCGTCGGCGATCTGCATCAGCGGCATCTCGCGGTCATGCGGCAGGTGGTAGCGCCCGGCGGCGAAATGCGGCCAGACGTCCTGCATGACGCGGGTGTTGATGGCGGCGACGTCCTCGACCGTGCGGGTGCGGAAGGTGACGCCGATGTAGGAGATGCGGCGCAGCGCGTGCAGGTCGAAGTTGAAGTCGCCGGTCGTCCCGGCAAGGCGGCCGACGTTGACGATCCGCCCGCCAAGCGCGGTGCAGGCCAACGCGTCGTTGATGTAGGGGCCCGAGAGCATGTCGACCACGAGGTCGACGCCGCGGCCGTCGGTCAGCGCCAGGACCTCGTCGGCCCAGCCGGGGGCCGAAGGATCGACGGCGTGGTCCGCGCCGTAGTCGGCCAGCCGCGCGCGGCGGTCCGGCGTGGTCGAAGTGCCGATCACCCGGGCGGCACCGGCGTGGCGGGCGATCTGCATCCCCACCAGGCCAACGCCGGAGGACGCGCCGAGGATCATCACGCTTTCGCCCGCGACCATGCCGCCGTTAATCAGCACCGCGTCCGCCATGGTGCGCAGGGCAACGGGGAAGCAGGTCGCCACGCTCCACGTCATGCTGTCGGGAACGGGGAAACAGCGGCGGTGGTCGGCGACGGCGTATTCGGCAAAACCGCCGAGGCCCGAGCACATCACCCGGTCTCCGACTTTGTAGCCGCCTGCGTCGGTGCCTGCTTCGACCACCTCGCCCGCCCATTCGAGGCCGAGAGGAGAGCCTTCGCCGCCCGAGGCGCCGTGCATGTGGCCCGAGGCCATGCCGAGGTCGGCGCGGTTCAGGGCGGCGGCGCGGATCTTAACCAGCACCTCGGTCGGGCCGGGCTCGGGCATGGCGACATCGCGGATCTCGGGACCGCTGGGGGTGACGACGGCAGCTTTCATGTCGCTTGGTATCCTTCTGGATTTGCTCAACCTTCGCGGTGACGGCCTGCGGTTGCGCCGGCGTCCACGGGCAGGATCACGCCGGTGATCCAGCGCGCCGCGTCCGAGGCAAGGAAGGCCACGGCATTGCCGACATCCCAGCCTTCACCTTCTACCTGAAGGAGAGAGCGGTTCTTGCGGGATTCCCGTAGCTTGTCATCCATTCCTCGCGTGTAGACCATCGGCGTGTAGACCATGCCGGGGCAGATGCAGTTCACCCGCACCCCGTCGCGGCCGTGGTGGGTGGCCATGGCACGGGTCATCTGGACGACCGCACCCTTCGAGGTCGGGTAGAGCAGCTTGGTATGGCCGCCGAGGATCCCCGCGACCGAGGCGATGTTGACGATCGATCCGGCGCCCCGGTCGATCATCGCGGGCAGGCAGGCGCGCGACATCAGCACCATCGAGCTGACGTTGACCGCCATGGCCTTGTCCCAGGCGGCCATGTCGACGTCGAGCGCGGTGCCGTCCGGACCGCCGATGCCGACGTTGTTGACCAGGATATCCGGGGCGCCGAGGTCGTCGGTGATCTGCGCGACGGTGTCCCGGCAGGCGCTTTCGTCGGTGACATCGCAGCGGTAGACGCGGGCGGTGCCGCCGTCGGCCTCGATCATTTTGCGGGTGGCCTCGGCCCAGTCGGCGTTCTCGTCGATCAGCGCGACGCGGGCGCCGTGGCGGGCCAGCAGGATCGACGCGGCGCGGCCGTTGCCGATCCCGTCGGACCGCGACCCGGCGCCGGTGACGACGGCGACCTTGCCGTCGAGCGCGAAGGCAGAGGGGACGGCGGCCGTCATGCCGGGGCTCCCTGCGGGGGGTGCGTGCGGGGTGTGGTCATCGGATCCTCCCATCCTGCGCCGCCGTGCGGCGGGGTCGGGAGGCATGATGCTGACCTGCGGGTCAAAACCAATACCCGCAGGTCACTTCGCTATGAATGTGCTACTCGGCCGGTGGCGGCGGAGGGGGCGGCGTGGGCCGCCTGGGGGCAGCTGACCGGGCGGCGATACCGGCCCCGAGCCCCTGCACGAAGGCCCCGGTGAGGGTGCCGAGCGTCAGGGTGACCTGCGATGCCGGATCGGCGGCCACCGCGGCGGGTGCCGGCGGCGGCACCGGGCGGCGCATCGAGGCGACGGCCAGCAGGATGAGCCCGAGACCGAAGTAGGCGCAGCCGATCACCGTGGCGGCAAAGAGGGTGCTGCGCGCCTCGGACAGGGCGATCCAGGCCGCGGACGTCAGGAAGGCCAGACCGATCAGCAGGAGGATCACGCCACCCATGCTGATCGCGGCCTTCTGCGCCGTCACCTTGGCGGAGTAGATGACGTTCCCGAACATCCGGGTCCCTTAGCGCCGGCTGGCGAGGAGGCCGACGACGAAGCCGACACCGGCCGCGATGCCAAGCGCCATGCCCGGGTTCTCGCGCACGGCCTGCTCGGCCTTGGCGTAGCTGTCGTGCATCTGGGCTTCGGCCTTGTGGTACTGCGCCTCGGCATCGTGCCGCAGCTTGTCCACGGTGTCTTTGGCGGCGGCCTGGAACCGGCTGCCCTGGGACTTGCCGTAGTCGCCGACCAGCTTGGTCAGTTCCGACATGTCGGCCTGCAACGCCGAAAGCTGCTTCTGAATGTCGTCGGTATCTGTCGATTTCACTGCGGAGGCGACGCTTTTGCCGCCGTTGGAAGGTGCTTGTGCCATATCTCAAAAGCCTTTCTGACCAGAACAATTCCTGAATGATAACGCGGCGAATATACTGAAGTTCCAGCAAAAACACGGACAAATTCCGGCGCGCCGGGACCATAAAGACGCCGCATTTGAAGCCTACAGATTAAAGCGCATCGGTCCAAACCGATACGGTTTTGACGTCCCGTTGGCTGGAATTGGCCACAACTGGCAGAGGGAATGACCATGAGCGCAAGAAAGTTTATCGCCACGACGCTGACCTGCGCCGCGATCATCACCATGAGCGCACAGGCCTGGGCCAAGAGCGGCGGTGGCAGCAAGAATGCGGACCCCGAGGTCCTGCCGACCAACCCGGTCTACTCGGTGCTCGAGGAATCCGTGTCTTACACCGGCCAGACCCACCTGGTGATGATCTACGACTCCGGCGTCTTTCCGCGCCGCACTTACGCCAGCAAGGGCGACCGGATCATGTTCGTGAACATGTCTGGCGAAGACATGACCTTGATTTCGTCCGACGACAGCTGGTCCACCGGCAAGATGTCGGATGGCGGCGGCTACCTCCTGCTGGTGCAGAACGGCGTCGATACCGATTTCGAAGGCGGCGACCAGAGCTGCGGGAAGTACTCCTGCACCTTCGCGGTGCACGGGTCCTTCGAGATCGACAGCCTGCCGGCCAAGGCGGATTACTGGGACGCGGTCATGCCGCTGAACGACCTGATCTCGGAACACGGCGTGCCCAGCACCCTGCTGAACAAGCTGCTGACCGCCGTCGCGGCCCAGCAGAAGCTCCTGGGGATCACCAAGCTCGTCACCGGCTGAGCCGCCGGTCAGAGCGGCGCGATTAGCTCGGGCCCGTGCTCGCGGTTGGAATTGACCGCGGTGTCCACGCGATACATCTCGATCACCTCGTCCGGCGCGGCTGTCATTAGTCGCGCCGCGCCCTTTCCGTCCTCGCCCAGCCAGAGCGCCCAGTCGTCGGGGCCGAGGATCACGGGGATGCGGTGGTGGATCTCGGCCATCCGGCCCGTCGCCTCGATCGTGACGATGGCGCAGGTGGTGAAGCTTTCGTCGCCGCGCGTCCAGTCCTGCCAGATGCCCGCCATGACCAGCGGCTCGCCGTCGGCGCGGTGGATGAACCACGGCAGCTTGGTGTCCCCCGCTCGGTCCCATTCGTAGAACCCGGCCGAGGGGATCAGGCAGCGCCGTTCCCGGCAGGCGGCGCGAAAGGCGGGCTTCTCGGCGATCGTCTCGGCCCGGGCATTGATCAGGAGGGGGCCGTCGGTCGGGGTCTTGTACCAGTGCGGCAGGAACCCCCATCGCATCCCGCTCAGCCGCCGCCCGGTGTCGGCGCGCGAGATCACGTTGATCTGCGTCGTCGGGCAGACGTTGTATTCGGGCACCTCGGGCAGGTCGTTGGCTGGCGCGGCCGCGAAGAGCTGCGCCATGGCGTCAGGCGGGAGGGTCACGGCGAAACGTCCACACATGGCCGCCAGTCTAGCGCGGCGCGCGGCGGGGGCAATCCGGCGGGATGTGACCGCGCGGGCGTGGCCGGGGTTGAGGGCATCCGCGCCGCCCGCTAAGGGAAGCCGGAGTTCCGAGGAGTGCGAGATGCCCCAGTTCCTGACGACCGAAGACGCCGATTTCGAGGCCCGGTTCACCGCGCTGCTGGCGGCCAAGCGCGAGGACAGTCCCGACGTGGACGCCACCGTCGCCGCGATCATCGAGGACGTGCGCACCCGGGGCGACGCCGCGGTGATCGAGCTGACCGCGAAGTTCGACCGGCTGGCGCTGACGCCGGACACCCTGCGCATCTCGGCCGAGGAGGTCGCGGCCCATGTCGCCGCCGTGCCCGCCGCCGAGCGCACGGCGCTGGAGCAGGCGGCGGAGCGCATCCGTGCCTACCACGTCCGCCAACTGCCCGAAGACGCCCAGTGGACCGACCCCGAGGGCGCGACGCTGGGCTGGCGCTGGACGCCGGTGTCGGCGGCCGGGCTTTACGTGCCGGGGGGCTGGCCTCCTATCCCTCGTCGGTGCTGATGAACGCGATCCCGGCCAAGGTGGCCGGGGTGGGGCGGCTGGCCGTGGCCGTGCCGACGCCGGATGGCGTGGTGAACCCGCTGGTCATGCTGGCCGCGCAGATCGCGGGGGTAGACGAGATTTACCGCGTCGGCGGCGCGCAGGCGGTGGCCGCGTTGGCCTACGGCACCGAGAGCATCGCGCCGGTCGACAAGATCACCGGGCCGGGCAACGCCTTTGTCGCGGCGGCCAAGCGGCGGGTGTTCGGCAAGGTGGGGATCGACATGATCGCCGGCCCGTCCGAGATCCTGGTGATCGCCGACGGTGACAACGATCCCGATTTCATCGCCCTCGACCTGATGAGCCAGGCGGAACACGACGAAAGCGCGCAGTCGCTGCTGATCACCACCGACGCGGGCTTTGGCCGGGCGGTGGCACAGGCGGTCGAGGCGCGGCTGGAAACGCTGGAGCGCCGGGCTATCGCCGGGGCCTCCTGGCGCGACTACGGCGCGGTGATCGTGGTGCGCGACCTGGGCGAGGCGGCGCGGCTTTCGAACCGGATCGCGCCCGAGCACCTCGAGCTCTGCGTGGCCGACCCCGAGGCGCTGGCGGCGGACTGCGTGCATGCCGGGGCGATCTTCCTCGGCCAGTGGACGCCCGAGGCGATCGGCGATTACGTCGGCGGGCCCAACCACGTGCTGCCGACGGCGCGTTCGGCGCGCTTTTCCTCGGGGCTGTCGGTGATGGATTTCCTGAAACGGACCACGCTGGCGCGGATGACCCCGCAGGCGCTGGCCGCCATCGGTCCGGCGGCCGAGACGCTGGCGCAGTCGGAAAGCCTTGAGGCGCATGGACTTTCGGTTCGTGCCCGCTTGAACAAGCTCAACGAAGAGTGAATAGTCGCCAGACGAATTCACTGTTCCGCAGGGTTCTCGTGGCAATTTGCTGCGACGCAGCATAGATTGTCGGGCGAAAGGGAGGCTCAACGCCTGCTGGAGAGGTCGGAAATGTCCCACATTTCTCATATAGAACTGGACGACGCGAACCTGCCGCCGCCCACCCCCGAGATCGAACAGGAGCGCCGCGTCGCGATGTTCGACCTGATGGAAGAGAATTCCTTCAGCCTGCCCAAGCGGGACGACCGGCTCGTGCCGGATGGTCCCTACCAGGTGGGCCTGTCGATCCGCGACCGGCGGCTCGTCTTCGACATCCGCACGGAATCCGGGGATCCGGCGGCCGAGTTCCACCTGTCGCTCGGGCCGTTCCGGCAGGTGGTGAAGGACTACTTCGCCATCTGCAAGAGCTACTTCGACGCGGTGAAGACCCTGCCGACGCACCAGATCGAGACGATCGACATGGCCCGGCGCGGCATCCACAACGAGGGCGCGAACATCCTGATGGAGCGGCTCGAAGGCAAGGCCGTGGTCGACAGCGACACCGCGCGGCGCCTGTTCACCCTGATCTGCGTGCTGCACTTCGGGGGCTGAAGCGTGCAACCCCTTCCGCAATCGGTGCTGTTCTGCTGCGACCACAACGCGGTCCGCTCGCCGATGGCGGAAGGGATCATGAAGCATTTCTACGGGACCGGCACCTACGTGCAGTCCGCCGGCGTGTCGAACGACCTCGAGATCGACGGGTTCGCCATCGCGGTGTGCCAGGAGATGGGGGTCGAGCTGTCGCGCCACCGCTCGCGCAGCTTCGACGAGATGGAGAAACTGGGCGACACGCTCGGCTCCTTCGATCTGATCGTGGCGCTGTCGCCCGGATCGCAGCACCGGGCGCTCGACCTGACGAAATACTATCACCTGACCGTGGACTACTGGCCGATCATGGATCCGACGGGGATCGGCGAGACGCGGGAGACGAAACTCAACGCCTACCGGCAGAGCCGGGACCAGATCGTCACGCATCTCGTCTCCCGCTGGGGCCGGCCGGAGGGGAAATGACCGACACGATCCGCCGCTACTTCGACGCGTTCAACGCCAAGGACACCGAGGCAATGCTGGCCTGCCTGTCCGACGACGTGGCCCACCATGTGAACGAGGGCCAGGTGCGCATCGGCAAGGCGGCGTTCGCCGAATTCTGCGCCCACATGGCCCGCTGCTACGACGAGACGCTGACCGAGATGGTCCTTTTCGACGCCGAGGGCGGGACCCGCGCGGCGGCCGAGTTCATGGTCAACGGCACCTACCTCGAAACCGACGCGGGCCTGCCCGAGGCGCGGGGCCAGAGCTACCGCCTGCCGGCCGGGTCGTTCTTCACGCTGAAGGACGGGCTGATCGCGCGGGTGACGACCTACTACAACCTCGCCGACTGGATGGCGCAGGTCCGGTGACCGAGGTCCGGGTCCTGGCGGGCGCGGCGCTCGAGGCCGCGCTCGACGATGTCGCGCGGCTGCGGATCGAGGTCTTTCGCGCCTTTCCCTATCTCTACGACGGCGATCTCGACTACGAGCGCGGCTATCTCGCGGCCTACCGGGCCGAGAGCGCGATCCTCGTCGCGGCCTTCGACGGCACCCGCATCGTCGGCGCCGCGACCGGCTCCGCGATGGAGGACCATGCCGAGGATTTCGCCGCCCCCTTTGCCGACAGGCCCGAACGGTTCGCGGACATCTTCTACTGTGCCGAGTTGGTGCTGCTGCCGGAGTACCGGGGGCAGGGGATCGGCCACGCCTTCTTCGACGCGCGCGAGGCCCATGCCCGGCGGCTCGGCCGCCGCCACGCGGCCTTCTGTGCCGTGATCCGCCCCGACGACCACCCGGCGCGCCCCGCCACCTACGCCCCGCTCGACCCGTTCTGGCGCAAGCGCGGCTATGCCCCGCTGCCGGGCGTCGTCGCCCGGTTCCGCTGGAAGGACATCGGGGCAGAAGATCAGTCGGACCACGCGCTCCAGTTCTGGATGCGTGATCTCTGACGTCGCCCGCTGCTTCATCTTGCCGGGAAAACTCCGGGGAGTTGCGCGTCAGCGCGGCGGGGGCAGCGCCCCCTGCTTTGCCGTTATTTGCAGTTTTCTCCGGCGACCGGTCGGGAAGTGCATCCTGATCCCGCTGGGCCAATGCCGCAAGGGTTTCAGCACACGAGATGTGCGGGCGCGATGCTCTCGAGTTCCGGCGCGAGGAGCGCGGCGAAGTCGGTTTCCAGCTTGACCACGAGACCATGCTTGGCCTGAGCATCGGGGACCAGAACGATGCGCTGGATGATCTGACGCAGAAACTGGTTCGCCTGGTCGACGAGATCAGGATCCCCGAGCAGCTGCTCCATCCGTTCGATGGCGCTCTCGAAGAGAACGGCCGGGTCCGGCATCACGGCGGCCGCAGTCTCTGCCTTCGCGCGGAGTTTGTGCAGCGCCTGCTCCAGGTCGGCGATCTCGGCTTCTACTTCTTCCGAGCGTGACCTGTAGAGCGCGAAGGGCGCTCCGTCCTCGATGGCGTCGAGAATGGCCTTTCGGGCGCTCTCCGCCTTGCCGAGCCGCTGCTGCAGCCTGACGATGTCCCGACGCGGGTCCGATGCCTCGATCTTGCGGCGCTCCGTTTCGAGAGCAGCCGAGAAGGCCTCAAGCATCTCCGGCGAACGGAAGGCATCGCGGATGCGGCCGAAGACGCGCCTCTCGATGCGCCTTTGCGAGATGCTGACCCGGTTCTCGCAGGCATGCTTGCGGGATTCGTTGCAGCGGAAGCTGGTGGCGCTGACCTTGACGTAGTTCGCACCACAGCACCCGCAGACCATCAGTCCCGACAGCAGGTATCGATTGCGACGCGCGGCCTCGGGGTTCGCACCGCCGGGCTTGTCGGACACACGCCGCGCAGCACGAGTAATCTGCGCCCGGCTCCGCGCCCAGAGGTCGTCGGAGATGATCCGCAGACCGGGGATCTCCTGTTCACGCTTTTCCAGCGGGGTCACCTCGGTGCGCTTCACGCCGGTCTTCGGGTGGTAGTGCCGCGTCGTGGCACAGGTCACCGCGCGCCCGAGATAGAGCGTATTGTGCAGGATGCCATAACCTCGAGCTGCATGGCCACGGATGGTTGATGAATCCCAGGTCCCTCCTTTCGGCGCGGGCACGCCCTCGGCGTTCAGCGCCCGGGCGATGGTCACGGCAGACAGACCCTCGGCGGTGTCCTCGAAAATTCGGCGTATGACCACAGCCTCGTCCGGGTTGATCCGGCGGTTCGGTTCGCCCGGTGCCGCATCTTCCACGATGTCGTAGCCATAGGCCGAGGAATGCGTCCGGTTGCGGGACAGCGCGCCCTGCATGCCGCGCTTGGTGTGCACGCCGATCATCTCGGAGAACATCTGCGCGCCGTAGCCCTGCAACAGGACAGTCACGAAGCTCTGCGGGCCCTCGGTGACGGAATAGAGCTGGATGCCCTGGAACTTGAACAGGTCCCAGGCTTCCAGCGTATGGGTGAGGTTGCGGCTGAGCCGATCCACTGCCTCGATCACGATTGTGTCGAAGGCCCCGGCTTCGGCGTCTGCCAGAAGCTTCAGGAAGCCCGGGCGGTCCTTGTTCCGTCCGGTCATGGCGTGGTCCGTGTAGACCTCAACCAGTTCGTATCCCTGGCGTTCGCAGTGGTCGCGCGACATCCGGAGCTGGTCCTCGATCGAGGTGTCTTCCTGCTGGGTGGAGCTGTAGCGCGCATAGATGGCGGCCCGGCGGCCGCGTGCAACGGGACGGATCACTGTTGCACCTCCTTGCGCGGAGCACGGTCCGTGTTCGCAGCCGCGCGGGATTGCGCGCGAAGTTCGGCCCGGGCAAGCAGGACCGCAAGCGACTTGAACGCCATCTGCGCGTCGGTCGTGCCTCCGGGAACGTCGTTGGCTGCGACGAGGCGACGGGTCTCGGTGGTCATGAGAGTTCTCCTTCCGAGGTTGCGGGATGAGCAACGGGGCTCAGACAGGAAGGGGGATGATTGCGGTCCACACGGAAACGCTGGCCCGGCTTTTCGGCCCAGGTTTCCGAGAGGCACAGCTTACCCCACTGTAATTTCGAGAAGAAAAGCGGACGCGCCGGCCGGGCAGCAGCAGGAGTCGCCGGCGCGTCCTGACGCGGGTGTTCTGGGCCCGCGTGTTCCGAATTATGAAGCCATGCGCATCGCTTCGATCGCACGCTCGGCGTGCATCAGGTCATGCACGGCAAGAAGCGTCTCGTGCAGGTCATAGAGGAACATCAGCGCGCGACCGAGTTCATCTGCCTCCCGCGTGCGGCGCTGCGCTGTCCAGTATGCCGGTGTGACGTTGCATTCGTCGGTATCGACATACTCGACGGTTGTCGTCCCCTCCTGCACCAGCCGCGCGATGCGATCGGTCAGCACGTCGATCTCGACGAGAGTCTCTTCGTCGAAAATGCGTCGACGCTCGATGCGTCCGAGAAGCCGTTCCGGGCCAGACCGTTCGAGAGGTTTGAGATTGTGGAGTACGTCCTCCTGGATGGCGGTTGCGACATCGCGGGATTTCGCGAAGGCCGAAGCGGCCAGGGCGTCGATGTTGTCGTAGGTGATCGGCAGCAGGTCAGTCATGTGCATGTCCTTTGTTTTTCTGGCTGGCGGCGTGAAGGGCGCGGTTCCGCTCGAGGAAATCGCGCTCTTCTTGCTGCCAGCGGCGCTGCTCTTCCCGGCGTTCCCGGCGCATCTCCCGGGCGATGTCCGCTTCCGCCTGGATACGGGCGCGGACGGCGTTCATGCGCTCGCGGAGGTCGTCATCCAGGAACCCGATGATCGGCGATGCCGTGCCTTCTGCAGGCTCGAAGCCGCTGTGATCGAGCCCGACCGTAATCCGTCGAATGCCGACGAAACGTGTCGGCCGATCGAGGCCGGCCGTTTCCATGCCCGACTTGGTTGCAGCGATGATGTTGTAGCCTCGGTTCGCACGCGTCCGAGCAGAGGTGCCATAGGCGATTGTAGCGGTGCGGCGACCCAGACGTTCATGCACGTCGAGAACGAGGCAGGGGCGCAGCTTCGGCATGGCCGCCTCGTCGCTGTCATCGGGAGCTTCGGCCACCGGAAACCGGAAGAGCACGATGTCTCCACGACGGAGCTCGGCTTGCCAGAGGGGGAAGCCGTCGAAGGCCTTGAGCGGGTGAAACATGGATCGTCTCCTGGATGGTTAAGTTGAGACCCGCAGCACCTTGTCCCTCCTGAGAGGCTGACCTTGTTCCGGGCTGCGCGTCACAACGAGCGCGCAGCCCGGAACAAGGTCAGTCTCGGACCCGCTTTCCCCGTTCGGCCAATCTTCGGGCGCATGGCACGCAGGAGGGGTTCGGGGAGGCGCGCGGAGCGACGTCCCCGGGCGCAGTGGGGTCTCGGGGCCGTGCAGAACGATGCCTCGAGCCGTCGGAGACGCCGGAAAGGGTGCAGGGACGGACGGCGAGTGGTCCATGCCCGGGAAAGTCCAGAGAGGGCGGCGCGCCTCTTTGGCCCAGCGGGAGGCTGCCAGGGAGTGCAGGGGGAGTGGCGAACGACGCCCCTGCGAGCAGGGGGTGTCCAGAGGGGGAGTGCGGAACGATGACCCTCGGTCCGGCTGAAGGCCCCTGGCGGGTGCGGGAGGGCGGAGCGTCTCTCGCGCGGCGCGTCAGCGTCGCCGGGGTCCGGGGGCGGTAGCCCCCGGCGAACGACAGCTCGAACGCAGACGATTTATCGTCGGAGTGCGAGCTGATTAGTGAGTAATGTCCTCCGCACCCCGGCTCGCGCAGCGGTGCGGGAGATGAGCATGATCGCAGTGCCGCGTATCGTCCCCTTCGGTACGGGAGCAGGATACCATGAGCGCAAGCTGACAGTCGGTTACGGCCGGCACTCGACCTTCATGGGAACCGCGGCTAGCGGCAGCTGCCAGCCCGAAACGGTCATCCGTACAGGGAGCGGCGAAGGTCTGCTGCGAGCCCGACTTCCGTTTCGGACAGGTTGCAGCGGACGGCCGCTCCCACAGGTGAGGCAAAAACGTTCCAAGACCATAGACGTTTTGCCCCCGGGTTTTGTCCGAGCTCGGGCTTTGATGCGGCGTGGAGCCATGCGCGCGACAAGAACCACCGTTTTTGACGCGCGCGTCAGCAGATGTGCACTGCAATCTTGCGTGGTAAGTTGGCTCAAGAATTTCTTTGGAGGAAACACTTGAGGCGATTCTTTGCATGGTTCAGGGATGAGCAAAACCGAGGTGCTCTGGGGATCATAACAGGAGGGTTGGCTGCGCTTCTGGCAGCGGTGTGGACGGCCTACATTTATCTCAACCCGCCAAGAGCAATGCCAACCACCGAATTGGAAACAGTTTTTTTGATTTGCAGGGGGGATAATCCCAGTGCCTGCCCGTCCAATTCGACCTATGTGAGCTGCGCACAAGCTGGTGGACCAATTGGCCTCCAAGAAACTGCTGCCGGTCTTTGCGCTGATCTCGGTAAAGCTCTACAGAAACGCCTTTTCGCAATGCCGGGCGGGATGTGCGGCCACGAGCTAGTCGAGGTGAGCTGTACCGTCTCACGGTGAACTCAATCCATCGTTTCCGTCCGTCACGGAGACCTGCCGTGCGCTAAACGGCAGGCTTGTCCCGCATGGCGGTCCTCGGTGCCAGGCGAAGCGAAGGTCTGCAGCCAGCCCCTTTACGACATACGTGCGAGACGCAGTGTGACGAAAGGCTCCGGCCCGAAGGGCGGGAAGCCGATCTTCGCTGCAGGGTCAACGAACGGCCGCTTCGGAGCCGAAAAAGGATTGTCAGGAGTTGGCGACGACCACTGTGGAAGCGGTGCTATCAGGTCCCAATGCTCGACTGAGACGAGTCGAGGCTTTTCTCTTGGGATCGGCGACACCATTTGACTCGGCCTCTTTTGAACCAGAAGTGAGAGCCGCAGTCCTTCTTCCTCCAGACCGATGGGTGAAGGGAGACCAATCCGTCTTTGTGACGCGTGACCCGCCAGCAGGGCCGTTCATCCTGTAGCAGGTTCATATGTAGGACGCGTCCACAGCCGCACGGACATAGCATCGCCGCCTGCTCTTCGAACCCGTCCTCTTCGACGATGTAGAGCGTGCGCTTTTTCAGCGTGGGCGGGAGTATGTCTTCAGCGACGACCGTCCGATAGGGCGGGTCGAACCAGGAGAGGATCGCTCTCCAAACAAGAAGGAAAAAATTGATGAGCCGGTTCAATCCTGCCGCCTTTCTGCGAGTTCCATGAGCCCGAGCAGCGGCACCTGATCCCCCCGCCCGCCCGAGCGAATAAGGAGCGGACAGATGCCCTCCTCTGGGTCACTGATGAGTTCCATGCTGGCGAGGCTGAACATTACCGCTGCGTGCTCGGCATTGACCTCCTCCCGAAATGGGTGAAGTCGGGCCAGGAATTCGTTCACGGCGAGTGACGCGCCGAACATGTTGACGCTGATCACGGCCGGGCGGCTGCCGATACTCCCGCGGATATAGCCGTCCTTGACCTGCCGCGCATGTGCCTCCGGATCATTCCGGGCGAGCCCTGCTGCGGCCACGTCCTGCATCGAGAACAGCCCCCGGCTCATCAGACTGGACCGTCCCGGCCTGAGATAATTGACCGTGCCACACACCTCAGTGATGCCGCCCTGGCCATCGGCCACGAGCCGGATTCCGATGTCGAAGTACGGAATGTTGTAAAAAGCAGAAATCGCGTTCAGCAGATAGCGGCCGTCGATGCTGTCCATACAGCCGAACACGACATCGCACTGCGCGACGGCGCGGACGACCTCTGGGGCCCAGAGATTTTTCCTCATAACAATGACGCGCGTACCGAGGCCGGTCCTATTGATGGCATCGGCGATGACATCGACTTTGGCTCGCGCCTGCGCGGCATCTTCCATAGTCGAGTTCAAGATGCGGTTGACGTTGCGCTCTTCCATCACGTCGTGATCGACGTTGACGATCTCACTGACGCCTAGGCGGACGAGTTGTTCGACCGTCGGGCTACCCGTTCCGGATGCCCCGATCACCGCGACAGAGAGGCGCTGCAAGCGCTCGATGGTCCCCTCGTCGAACGCCTGCGCGTGCGAGGCGGCGAAGCTCGGTACCGAACCTTGCCCGGCTCTCGGGTACCAGAAGTGCAGGTCGTCACCCGCAACGCTGATACACGCGATCTGCTGAAAGCCGGTGCCGTCATAGACCCGGCCGAACATCTGTCCGTCGGGCAACATCACGGCGCTACCGTGGAGAACATCCGCCTCCACCCATCCCCGGATCATCGGCAGCAACTGGCGATCACTGACATCATCGGTTTCCGAGAACGCCGCATAGCCGCTGGGGTGGCTGTGGACCTTGATCACGGACAAGCGCTCCGCGGCGGCCCGCTCCAGAATGCCGTCAATATAGTCGGGCGACCATGTGACGAGGTTGGTGGTCCGTCTTGTGCAATGACCATAGGGAATCTCGTGTATCTCACGCACCACCAGACGGTGGCGCCTTTCCCCATCACGACGGCCGCATAACAGAAGCGCGACTGCTTCCTTGCCGTCGCCGGGAAAGAGAAAGGCAGTTAGATGCGCGTGCTGATCCCCCGTCAGGGCAAGGTTTATGTCTGCGGGCATTTTTCAAACTCCCGCACAAACCAGTCCTCGATCAGAAAGATGTGAGAGCCGATACCGTCTTGAGTGGGGTTCCAGGGGTTCTGGGCCGTCCGATGCCGCGACCAGCGCTGGTAGACCGTCCCGGAAATCGTCTGCTTTGCTTGGGTCGCCCCGATGGGACGCCGATCCTTCCGCGCAAGTGCCGGGTGGACATAGACCATGTTGAGCTCTGTGTTGGGGTAGCCCGTCTCCAGCCGGATCGCGATGGTCACCGTAGGGTGGTTGTAGCCTTCGTGCTGGGACGGAAACTGATGGATCAGCACCCATTGCGATCCATCAATCACCGTCTCCCACGGAAGACCATAGTCATCGAGGAAACGTGCATCCTCGGGCAGCAGGTCAAAGTCGCGCCGGAGCTTCATCGCTTAGCCCTCCGTCTGGTCGCGCGGCAGCGCTTTGAACTTTTCGACACCGGGCTGGCGGAGGTCGACCTTGTCGTCGAGGCCAACTTTTTCCGGCTTCGATCCCGCTGCCTTGACGCGCAGCGTGTAGTTCTCGACCGGGAGCAAGCCGGCAAGCGTCAAAACCTCGCGGCCGGTCGGCTTCGGGTCGTGCACCACGTAGACGGTGCCGTTGATCTTGATGCGGTACCCCTTGGCCAACGGCAGACGCTCCCCGCGCTTGGCATACTCTTCCAGGTCGATGATGTCGTCGAGCACAGCTTCCGTGCCCGGGTCACGCCCGTCGTTCTCATAGTCTTTGGTCATATCACTCCCCCTCCTTCGGGGCGCGTCTCGGGCCAATCCCAAGAACAACACCGTCTTAGCATAGCGCGCTTGGTATATCAAGCACTGATTAGCGCGCTTGACAGATCAAGCGTGCGGGCGTAAAATTGGCTGTAGAACAACAGCTTAAGGGAGGTTGCTGCCATGTCCCGCACTGGAGAACGCCATGGAGATACTCAGATTTCAGATAACGTCACGCTCGGAGAATACCTCGCCTCGATCCGCAACGACCGGAAGTTGAGCCTGCGCGCTGTCGAAGAAAAGACCCATAAACAGGTCTCGAATGCCTATTTGAGTCAGATTGAGACTGGCAAGATTCAGCAACCCTCACCAAATATTCTGAACGCGCTCGCCGACTTATATGGAATCGCGTTCGAGGCGCTGATGGAGAAGGCAGGGTATATTACGTCTGCCTCTAAGCGTGCGAAGGAGTCCCGGCACGGTCGCGTGGCAACGTTTGCGGAGCATAATTTGACGCCAGCAGAAGAACGCGAACTGATGCAGTACTTGGAATTTATCCGACGAAGAGAAAAGAACTCGTGAAACCAGATGATAGTCGCCTTGACCCGCACGATTTGATCGCGATTGAACGACGCGCTGCGCATTTGCTTGACCGCGCAGATGCCTGGGACCGGTACCCCGTTCCCATCGATGATCTATTGGCGGCCGCTGACGTGACCGTTGCCAAGTACGGCGCCTTCAACCCAGCGAGTATTCTCGCCTACATCAATGGGAAGGCCGGCGATGCCGCAACAAATATCAAGTCCGCAGTATCGAAGATTTTTGGCATCTATGATGCCGACGACAATTTGATCCACATCGATGAAACGGTCGTTGAATCGAAACAGACATTCCTGAAGCTGCACGAAACCGGACATCACGACATTCCGACGCACAAGAAAGTCTTTCGCTTGTTTCAGGACTGCGAAAAGACCCTCGCGCCCGACATCGCGGATCAATTCGAGCGGGAAGCCAACAACTTTGCTCGGTTTGCCCTGTTCAAGGGTGATGCATTTATGGAGTGCGCCGCGGATCACCCGTTCGAGATCAAAACACCGATCAAATTAGCCAAGAAATTCGGTGCCTCGATTTATGCCTCAGCGCGTGAGTTTGTGCGCACCAATTCGAGAGCCTGCGTGGTCTTTGTGCTTGAGCCGATTGAATATGTCGAGGGAGCCGGAGCGCAGGCTAGGGTTCGTCGCATCGAGGTATCCAAAAGCTACGTGTCGCAGTTCGGGCAGCCACACGCGACAGCAATCACACTCGATCACCCGCTCGGACCCATGTTACCAATTGGCCGTAAGATGACCCGGCCGACGACGCTTTCGATTACAGACAAGAACGGCGTCTCACACGAATGCGTAGCTGAGGCCTTTGATACAACTCACAATATTCTCATCCTACTTTACCCCGTCAAAGCACTGGCGAAGTCGCCGTTCTTTCTTCCTACTGGGTCGAGTTCCTAGCTGATCTAGCCACGGCTTCTAGCGGTATCGAACTGCAGCTTCCGGGCAGCGCGCTTGAAGTCTTGAAACACCGAGTTGGGTCGCGAAGCGGACGTTGGCGTGGAGGCCGTCGAAAGGCAGCAATGAGCCGGCCTTTCGCCCTTGGTGAAGGCAGAGTGCCCGGACGGGATGTCCGCATAGCGGACCCTGGGGCTAAGAGAAGCGGAGGTCCGCAGCCAGCCCGTTCACGACACTTGTGTTAAGCGCGGAGTGCGACAGAGCTCTGACACCGAAGGCGGGTTCGGCTATCCGCCGCAACCGCGAGAGGCCCGTGCCAAGGAGGTGCACGCGGCCATTCACCGGCACTTTGGATAATTGCGACGATGCTGCACGATGCATCAAGGTCAGCGTAGCGCGGCTCGCGACACTTGGGGAGTCCGTGAACACCGGTTCTATTCCGGTACTCGATTCACATTTTTTGTATGACTTAGATGGTGTACTCGTGTCACGCAGGCCTTTGGTCTGGGCAGGCAGGCCAAACAAGCACTGGCAACATTCGCGACTTGAGAACATGACATTGCGAACCCGACTGTACGTCGCTCAGCGTTGCGGTTGGTATAGTTCATTCTGAGAAAACGCTCAGATATGTCTAAGAAGACTAACTAAGCCATCTCCTTTTGGTCGCGACCGTTCAAAAGATGACGTCCGTCGTCAGCAACCGAATTTGCGATGGTCTTTTGAAACAGCACTTCTCGTGAGGTATGACCTTGGTCAAGCTTTTCGATAATTGGCTGCGCAGACTCTGCATTCCAAGTCTTCACGTGCCCCGCCTTATCTTTTAGCTTCGACTTTGAAAACAGGGCTTTGTAGCGCTGTGGGGTAATGCCAACAAACTGCTTAAAAACCACCTTGTCCTTGTCGGGTTTCTTTTGGTCAATCGATATCGAGTCGGGATAAAGGTCATCGGCAAAGCTTTTTGCGTACGGCTCTAGATAAGACACCTCCCTGACGCCGGTCGCTACAATGTGCTTTGAACAATTGTGGCACGGGAAGGTCGTGCAATATAGACTTGAACCCGCCAAGCCAAGCCCCAATCGCGCAGCGGTGGAAATCGCCGCCATCTCCGCATGGACTGCCCGCCCATATTCGAGAGTATCCAAGATTTGAGCTTTCTCGAGCGGTGAGTCCTTTGCGTCAATGAAGGCTTCGGCGATAGCGACGTCATCATCAAAATTTCGCTTCAGTTCACCGGCCCTTGCCAACCTCTGGACAACCTCAATCAACATTTGGCGTTTACGAATAGTATTTGGGTCTTTTCCCAATACAATGTCGCGACCATCCTCACCGTCTTCAGGCCAATACGTCCCACCCTGAGATTTCGGAGCTTCGTTGTAGCCAGTCGAAATTACATCACCATCTCTTGAAATTGTAGCCCCGACTTGCCGAGCAGTATCGCAAGAAGTCAGCGATGTTTGATAGGCCAAGTTCAGGAAAAACTCGCCTTTTGTCGGCGAAATCACAAAGTTTCCAAACAGAGCAAAGAAAAAGCGCTTCAAAAGCTTCTCAAGCTGGTCGCCATCGGAGGTATCAACCACTACATCGGCTAGCGGGAATACGTCACTGACACGCTGGCCGTGGGGCACTGAAAATTCGTCGCCATCTCTAGCTACGAGCTCCATAGCTGCTGCCTGCCATTTGTCCGATTTTGGGCTGTCAGAATGCCCATCCGCAATTTTTTGAGCCAAAGTTTGCTTGATAAAATCCCTTGGCGAATGGCATGAAATTAGAATGAATTGCTGTCCGTAAATGGAGCGAAGTGCCGCGACCTCCTCAGGGCGTTTGATCTGATCAATAATATATGCGGTCCGCCTCAATGGTAGCGCCGCGTTGCCATCCGTGTTTTTCTCGCGCCTGACGGCTCGAATTCTTTCGACTGCATACGACACGAAAAAGTCGTCGCGGCCGGTGAGATTTCGCACGTCGTTGCATGCGCTGATGTATGTTTCGTATCGTTTTTCGACCGGTGCTTCGACCAGTTCGAAGCGAAACTTGGGGTCCTTCACAAAGTCCGTCAACTTGATGTGGTAGTGCTTGTAATGAAGACTGTGCAGCGTGTCTTGAATGCGCTTTATGACCGTCGGCATGTCAGCGCCCAAACGTCCCACAAGACCGACTACCAGTTCCGCGTCGACTACTTTCTCCATACACTCACCCCCCAATGACCGCGTGACACGCTAGTGTACGTGTGCAACACTGTCCACAATATCTTGACAGGGAGAGACCATGCAGAATCGAGAACAGGCCCCGCAGTTCGATTTCTCAAGTTCATTTGCGCAGACCCTCAAGGACTACGAGCAAACATCGAAAGCGTCGCAAGCCGACTTCGAACGTGCTAGAGAGTGGCGTGAAAGCCGCGACAAAGATCATAGTGTTGAGATGAAGTAATCTCACTGAAGGTACGAGCGACTTACAGCGCCAACAAATTTTGAAGCACGGGGCCGCGATGATCGGCCCCGTGCTTCATATGAGGTCTGTAGACATACATTGATGCGATCGAAAAGCGCCTAAACTGTCACGTTTTGCCCTCCTACTTTTGCGCGCACACCCGGGCGGAAAACTGAACAAATCCAATCGCCTCCGGGTTCTTTCAAAGCCGTGCTATCTGTCAGCCGAGAGGCAACGTTGTGCTGCATGAGCACTGGTAAGAGAAGACGTTAGTTGGAAGTTCAGCCAGAAGGCGTCAAAGCCGAGAAAGGTGCGGACGGAGCCGCCATTCACCGCCAGGTAACTATCGGTCAGGTATAGCACGAGGCTTCTTCTGGACCGACGAAGGTCATAGCTCAGACGACGCGATCCACTTCGATGCGTTCGAATGGATCAACCTGAACCGCGCCGGGTTCGCTGGCGGCTTGATGTTGCGCCCGCAACGAACGGCTGGTTCGACGGGCCACACCGCAGCATCGCAAGCTCGTGCCGAATCTCTTTTACGGGCCGCAAGCGGCAACCATGGAGACCAAAACGGTGTCCGGTAGCATGTCCGCTTCCTGCGCGTAGCGGACATTCGAGGGCAGGCCCGGGCGAGGCTGCTTGCTGCGCGCTGCCGACATATGGGAGCGGGATTAGGCGTGTCCACTTACTGCGCTTACCTGCCGTCTGTCGCATTGCATCGGCATGTCTGTTCCCTGCGCATTGCTGACGTTCCTGGGCGCGCTCAAGCGCGTCCGCTTCCTGCGCGTAGCTGACGTTCCTGGACGGGCTCAGGTGTGTCAGTTTCCTGCGCAGAGCCGCCGTGGGTGAGGGGGCACTGCAGATGTCGGGAATCCACCGTATCCAGACCAATCTGTGACCACGAATGCTACGCTGTCGGGACCTCAGGGCCCTGCTGGCCTCATCAGTATGGCGCCGCGTTCTTGCTTCTCTGTGATATCGCCGAGCCTTTTCCACAGCCCAACTTCCCCCGCCATACCGCTCCTCCTCATCCTGGCGCGCTTCGACGGCCTGAGCCCCTATTCCCCCACAGTTTCCGAGCCTCCCCACATCGACCGATCTCCTGCTCATCGAGCAGCAGGAGATCGGCAGATGGCCCCTTCACATCAGCAAAACGAGAAGTTCCGCGTGGTGCTTCGCATGCGGGGAATGTTTCCGAAGGATCTCGCCGGATACGAAGCACACCGCCTGCGCAAGGGCGGTGATATCAGCCACATCGACAAGACTCGTAGCCACCTGAATAGGTCATTCATCGGCAAGGAAACCTGGGCCGCCGATGCGCAGGACAAGATCCAGGAGATCCGCCTGCAGAACTTTCTCGACGAGGTTACTGCGTTGCGAAAACGAAAACGCAAGAAGGATGCCGAGCGGCGCCTTGCTGAAGGGCCGAAGGACCCGTGGCGAGCGACGCGCCACGGGCCCCTTCGGGAGATCATCTTGACGGCCAATCGCGCCTACTTCGAGGACGAGGTGGCCGAATTCTTCGGCGAAAACCGCGAGGCCGAATTCCAGGCTTGTGCCGAAAACTGGCTGCGCAAGGAGTTCAAGGGCGACATCATCCACGCGCGCGTCGATCGCGACGAGACGGCGTTCCATGTTCACGCCGTTCTGCTGCCGATCGAGCGGGTCGAGATGACCCGCACCAACAAGAAGACCGGCGAGACAAAGGTGATCGCTGTGCGCCAAATGCTGCAGCCGTCGAAGCACGATCTGATCAAGGACTACGAGCAGGCGCAGGACAGCGCAGGGGCCGCGTTCAGCGTCGTGAACCTGCAGCGCGGTGAGCGTCGCGCCGCCGTGATCCGGCAGGCGCGGGCTGCGGGCCAGCCGCTGCCGAAGCGACGCTACCACGCCCGCACGTCAGAATGGCGTGCCGAGCAGGAATTGAAGCTGGAAGCCCGGAAGGCGAACCTGAACGAACGCGAAAAGGCACTCGATCAGCGTGATGGACGCCTGGACACACGGGATGCGGCTCTGGCCGTGCGCGAAGCGGAAATCGATAGCATCGATGCCGCATTCGAAGGGGTCGAAAGTGGGGCCCTCACTTTCGACGAGAGCGGCGATGTTCCCCGCCTGGAAGCCACAACTCCGGAGGAGAAACTCGCGCCCGAACCAGCACGGCTGATGCAGCGTCTGATGGCATCCCCGAAGGGCAGGACGCGCGCCACAGCGCTTATCGGCCGCCTCTTCGGCGGCCTGAAACGTCGTGCGCGTGAGGATGCGGAGCAGGCCCTGCGCCGTGACATCGCCGAGATCGGCAAGGCGCGAGACCTGCTGCAAGGGTTCGTATCGCGCTTGTCCGGGGAGGTCGCGACCTCTGGGAAGGCCACGCTGAAGGGCCTTACGCGTAGCCTCATGGCCCTTCGACGGCATGAGGCAGCTGACCATGGCGAAGAACATCCGCCCGACCGCGACTGATTTCTTTCCGTCCGGAAGCGATCGCTTCCATTTCCTCCCCGTGACCTCAGTCACGCTCACCCCATCGCTCACAAAGGAGTACCCCATGAGCAAGAAGACCGACCGCCTGATCGAGGCCCTCAAGGCCTCGGCCCGTCAGGATGGCGAGAAGGACGCTGAAACCCGCGCGAAGATCCGCGCGGCGATGGTCAAGGCGCTGGAACAGCTGCTGGACCAGATGCCTGAGCAGCGGGCCGCAGAGCTGTTCGCCGACCTCGAGCACATCGCTCCGGAGAGCGCGGCGAAGCTCATTCGCCGCCACGATCTCCGCCCTGAAGGGACCGACGGCATCCTCGCGGAGCGGCTCAAGACCCAGCCGCTGCCGGAGATGCCTACGGCTCAGTGATACTGGTCCCGACGCCTCGAACTCTCCCATACGATCACCCGGCGCCTCGAGGGAGGCGCCGGGCAAAGCTGTTCGCAAATGCGTAGGAGTCAGAAAATCAGGGTTTCGAACCGCGGGAACAACGCTTCAGTAACCTTGTGTTGCGAGGTTCTTCGAAGGTACATCCGATGTTGCAGTGCACGAGCCACGAGAAGAGCAAATAACGGCAAAGCAGCGCCCCCATTGCCCGACCGGCCCCACGCGCCTAGGTTTGCGTCCATGAAACTCGCCACCGCCGCCTATCCACTCGACTGGTTCGACACCTGGTCGGACTTTGAAGCCAAGCTGACCGACTGGGTCGCCCGCGCCGCCGGGCAGGGGGCGGAGCTGCTGGTCTTTCCCGAATATGCCGCGATGGAGCTTGTCTCGCTCTCGGGCGAGGCGGTGGCCGCCGACACGCCCGCCGCGATGCGCGCGGTGTCGGACCGGATGCAGGACGCCAATGCGCTGCACCGCGACCTGGCCCGGGCGCATGGCGTGCACATCCTCGGCGGTTCGGCCTCGGTCGTGCTGGCCGATCGCGTGGTCAACCGCGCGCATTTCCACACCCCCGGCGGGGACACGGTGTTCCAGGACAAGATGGTGATGACGCTCTGGGAGCGGGACCAGATGAAGGTCAGCGGGCAGGGGCCGCTCAAGGTCTTCGACACCGCGCTCGGCACCATCGCGATCAACATCTGCTACGACAGCGAGTTTCCCCTGCTGGCGCGGGCGCAGCGCGACGCGGAACTGCTGCTGATCCCCTCGACCACCGAGGCCGCCGAAGGCTACTGGCGGGTGCGGATCGGCGCGCAGGCCCGCGCGCTCGAAGCACAATGCGTGACGGTCATGTCCTCGACCGTGGGGCCCTATCCCAAGCTCGACCTGCTCGAGACGAGCCATGGCGCAGGCGGGGTTTTCGGGCCGCCGGACAAGGGCTTTCCGGCCGACGGGGTGATCGCCGCGGGCTCGGCCAACGCGCCGGGCTGGGTCTATGCCGATGTCGACCTCGACACGATCCGCGCCGTCCGCGCGGCCGGAAACGTGCGCAACCGCGCGCACTGGAGCGAGGCCGAGACCGGGCTGGAGCCGGTGGAGCGCATCGACCTCAGGTGATGACGCGGCGGCGCGCGGGTCGCATCGCGCCCGCGAAAGCGGCGTTTCACGCACTATTGGCTTGAAAATCGCCCCTGATGGGACCATGTAACGCGCACCTGCGCGCTATCACGCAGGACATTACTCAAGGAGACCCCATGGCCAAGGAAGACATTCTCGAATTCCCCGGCGTCGTGAAGGAACTCCTGCCCAATGCGACATTCCGGGTCGAGCTCGAGAACGGCCATGAGATTATCGCACATACGGCAGGCAAGATGCGCAAGAACCGCATCCGGGTTCTGGCCGGCGACAAGGTGCAGGTCGAAATGACCCCCTACGATCTGACCAAGGGTCGGATCAACTATCGCTTCAAGTAAGCCGCGATCGGGGCTCGCTCAGTCGGGCCCCTTTTCACTGCGAGGGACAGGCAAGGCGTGACACTCATCCTCGGCTCCGGCAGCCCCAGACGCCTCGAACTGCTTGCCCAGCTGGGCCTCGCGCCCGACGACATCCGCCCCCCCGACATCGACGAGACGCCCGCCAAGGGCGAGCTGCCGCGTCCCTACTGCGCCCGCATGGCGCGCGAGAAGGCGCTGGCGGTCACGGCCGCGGCCGACGAGGTCGTGCTCTGTGCCGACACCACCGTCGCGCTTGGCCGCCGCATCATGGGCAAGCCGCGCGACGCGGGCGAAGCGGCCGAGTTCCTCTATGCCATGTCCGGCCGGCGCCACCGGGTGATCACCGCCGTCGCCGTCCGCCGGGGCGAGAGGCTCTGGGAACGCGATGTCGTGACCCAGGTGAAGATGAAGCACCTCTCGGACGACGAGGTGAACGGATACCTCGCCACCGGCGACTGGCAGGGCAAGGCCGGCGCCTACGGCATCCAGGGGCCCGCCGGGGCCTTCATTCCCTGGCTGCAGGGCAGCTATACTGCGGTCGTGGGCCTGCCCGTGGCCGAAACCGCGGGCCTCCTGCAGGCGGCCGGCATCGAGATCTGGAGGGCGGCATGAAGGGAACGACGATCCTTCTGGACCAGTGGCAGGGCGCCGAGGCGGCCGCGCTGATCCGCGACGGGCAGCTCGACGACCTGCTGATCGATTCCGACGCGCCGCGCCCGGGCACGATCTACCGCGCCCGCGCGGACCGCCCCGTGAAGGGGCAGGGCGGCATGTTCCTGACCACCCCCGACGGCAGCGCCTTCCTGCGCCAGGTCAAGGGGCTGAAGCCGGGCGAGCCGCTGCTGGTCCAGGTCTCGGGCCATGCCGAGCCGGGCAAGGCGATCCCGGTCACCACGCGCCTGCTGTTCAAGAGCCGCTATGCCATCGTGACGCCCGGTGCACCCGGGCTGAACGTCAGCCGCGCGATCCGCGACGAGGACCGGCGCGACGCCCTTCTGGCGATCGCGCATGACGTGCTCGAAGGCCATCCGGTGCTGGCGCTCGATCCGCCCGCGGGGCTCATCCTGCGGTCGAACTGCGAAGAGGCCGAGGACGAGGACGTCGCCGACGACATCCTCGCCATGGCGACGCTCGCGGTGAACGTTCTGGCCGACCTCGACGGCGCGCCCGAAAAGCTGGTCGAGGGCGACGGACCGCACGACCTGGCCTGGCGCGAATGGCCGGTGACCGAGATGGTGTCGGAGCCCGGCTGCTTCGAGGAGCACGAGGCCGAGGAGATGATCGCCGCGCTCTACCGCGCCGAGGTGCAACTGCCCGGCGGCGGCCACATGACGATCGAGCCGACCCGCGCGCTGGTCGCGGTGGACGTGAACACCGGCGGCGACACCTCGCCCGCCGCGGGGCTCAAGGCGAACCTGGCCGCGGCCCGCGAACTGCCCCGCCAGCTGCGGCTGCGCGGTCTCGGCGGACAGATCATCGTCGATCCCGCGCCGATGCCCAAGAAGGACCGCCGCCAGTTCGAGGGCCAGCTCCGCGCCGCGCTCAAGGGCGATCCGGCCGAAACTATCCTGGCCGGCTGGACCCAGCTGGGCCTGGTCGAACTGCAGCGCCAGCGCACCCGCGCGCCGCTGCCCGCGAAGGGAGGCAAGACGCGATGACCTGCCCGATCTGCGGCGAGAAGACCGCCGCCGACTACCGCCCGTTCTGCTCGGCCCGCTGCGCCGACCGCGACCTAGCGCGCTGGTTCAACGGGTCCTACGCGGTGCCGTCCGAAGACCCCGAGGACCTTGAAAAGGCGCTCGAGGAAACCGAGCGCCACCTCGCCCGCGGGGATACCGACACGTCATCCGGCCTGCACTGAAATCAGGTCGAAAAACCCTCTGGACACTCCCGAAACCCTCGCCTAGAAGGCGTGAACCCGAAGGCGAGACCTTCACCCGTGCCCGGGTAGCTCAGGGGTAGAGCAGTGGATTGAAAATCCTCGTGTCGGTGGTTCGATTCCGCCCCCGGGCACCACTTCTTCCCAGAAGATGATCGTTGTAGCGGCGGCCCCCGAGCCGCCCGTCACCCGTCCGTCAGAGCGGCGCGGATGGCGTCGATGGCGCGGAAGGTGTCGCGGGTGAGCTCGGCCATCAGGAAGTCCGGCCAGGTCGAGAGCTTGGCGATCACCAGGTCGCTTTCGGGGTCGACGTAGATCAGCTGGCCAAAGACCCCCACCGCGCAGATGTCACCCCGGCAGGCGTCACGGATCCACCAGAAACGGCGGTAGGCCCCGCGGGGCGAGGCCAGCGACCACGGCTCGCCAAAGACGGATGGATCGCCCTGGCGCATGGCGTCGATCCAGGGTTCGGGCACCAGCTGGACGCCGCCCGCGCGGCCGCGGTTGCGGACCAGCCGGCCAAGGCGGGCGTAGTCGCGCAGGGTGGCGTTGAAACCGCCGTCGGCCAGGGCGGTGCCGGCAGTGTCGACCGTGAAATAGGCGTCGCGGGCGGGGCCGATCGCCTGCCAGATGCGTTCGCTCAGCAGCGGGGCGAGGGCGCGGCCGGCGGTGCGTTCCACGGCCCATGCGGCGACGTCGGTCTCGATCGAGCGATAGTCGAACATCCCGCCGTGGGGCCGGACCTGCGGCAGCGTCAGGATGACGTCGCGGATCGTCGTCGGGGCCTGGCCCCTGTCGTGCGGGCGCCAGCCGCTGGCGATGTCGATCCGGGTCATGTCGCTGCCCGGGGTGTTGTAATCCTCGGTGAAGCGGACGCCCGAACGCATGTCGAGCACCTGGTCGAGGGTGGCGCCGGCATAGCCGCAGCCGCGCATCTCGGGGACGACATCGGCCAGGGGCGCGTCGAGGTCGAGGCGTCCGTCGCCGTGCACCGCGCCGGCCAGAAGGCCCACGACAGATTTTGCCACCGATTGCGACAGGTGCAGCGTTTCCGGAGCCATGCCGTTGAAGTAGCGTTCGAAAACCACCCGGTCGCGGTGCATCACGAGGAAGCCGTCGGTGTAGGTGTCGGCCAGCACGCGGCCGAGCGGGACGCGCCCGGCGTCGAGCGGGACGGACAGGTCGTCCAGCGGTTCCGGCGCCTCGTCCAGCCGTGCTTCCGGGCCGAAACCGCGAAAGACGTCGACCGTCGGGATCAGGCTGCGCACGTTCTGGAAGCTCCAGCGATTGAACGGCGCCAGGTCCCAGTTCTCAAGCGTCGGCCGTTTCTCGGGCGGCGGTGGAAAGCCCTGCATGATGCCGAGCTGACGGGCCGTCTTGGGCGCGGGCTTGGGGGGCAGCGTCGCGTTCGTCATGGCAGGTCCTTGGGGGAGGTCGGGAAAGGGCGCGGGGGGACATCCCCCCGCGCGCGGGCATTTACTGCTTCAGCCGGGTCCAGACCTTGTTGTAGAGGTCCACGACTTCCTGCGAGCAGGGCGTGACGAAGTCCGGGGTCGGCGCGCCTTCGGGCATCACGATCTCGGGCGCTTCGAGCATCTCGGCATCCATGAACTCTTCCGAGCCGGTGATGCCGTTGGCGTAGCGCGCGAAGTTCGAGGTCATCGCCGCGCTTTCCGGCTCCATCATGAAGTTGATGAAGAGCTTGGCGTTGTCGAGGTTCGGCGCGTCCTTCAGCACGGCCACGTTGTCCATCCAGCCGGTGAAGCCTTCCTTGGGATAAGCGTACTTCAGCGTCGGACGCTGGGCCCGGGCGCGCATCGCAGCGCCGTTCCAGGTCTGGCTGAGGTCCACGTCGCCCGAGGTCAGCTTTTCGATGGTCGAGTAGTCCATCGTCCGCCAGTCGTCCTTGGCCTTGAGCAGGAGCTCCATGACCTCGCGCATCTCGTCCTCGTTGCCGTTGCAGCGGCCGTAGCCGAGGTAGCGCAGGCCCGCGTTGATCACGTCGTTCATGTCGTTGAGCATGTTGATGCGGCCCTTCAGCTCATCGGGCGCGTCGAACATGAGGGCGAGCGTGTCGATGTCGCCGCCGTAGACCTCGGTGTCGACGGTGAACGAAGTGGTGCCCCACTGGTAGGGGATGGAGTAGTTGCGACCCTCGTCCCACCAGACGTCGACCCAGTCAGGATTGACGTTGCCGAAATTCTCCATCTCGTTCGGCTTCACCTCTTCCAGCAGACCCTGTTCGATCATCACCTTGATCATGTAGTCGCCGGGCACCACGATGTCGTAGCCGGTGTTCCCGGCCTGGACCTTGGCCAGCATGGTCTCGTTGGAATCGTAGCTGTCGAGGTTGACGGTGACGTCGTATTCCTTCTCGAATTTCTCGATCAGCTCGGGGTTGGTGTAGTTGCCCCAGTTGTAGATGTTGAGCTCGCCCTCGGCCCAGGCAGTCCCGGCGGCGAGCGCCAGTGCCGAGGCGGTGGCGGCGATGCGGATGGTTGGTTTCATTTTCTCACTCTCCTGTTGGGCCGTCACTTCTGCATCCGCCGCTGCACCGTGAAGAGCAGGGCGACCAGGAGCACCGAGACCACGACGAGGATCGTCGAGACGGCGTTGATCTCGGGCGTGATACCGCGGCGGATGGCGCCGAGGATGTAAATCGGAAGCGTCGTCTCGCCGGGGCCCGCGACCATCAGCGTGATGATCACGTCGTCGAGCGAGACCACGAAGGCCAGCATGGCGCCGGCGACGATGCCGGGGGCCAAAAGCGGCAGGGTGATGTGCCGGAAGCTCTGCCAGGGCGTGGCGTAGAGGTCGGCGCCGGCCTGTTCCAGGACCAGCGTCATGTCCTCGAGCCGGGCGCGGATCGGCATGAAGGCGAAGGGGATGCAGAAGGCGGTGTGTGCCGCCATCAGGAACCCGATGCCGTTGATCCCGGTCGCCGTCTTGACCAGCGCAAAGAGCGACAGGGTGGCGATCGCGGTCACGATCTCGGGGATCATCAGCGGCTGGTTGATGATGCCGTAGGCCAGGCCCTGGCCCTTGAAGGCGGCGGTCCGGGTCGTGGCGATGGCCGCCATGGTGGCCGCGATGGTCGACAGGACGGTGGCGACGAAGGCGACCTTGACCGACATCCATGCCGCGTTGCGGATCCCGGTGTTGGCAAAGGCCTCCTGATACCAGCGGAACGAGAATTCGGTCCACCTCACCACTGAGCGGTTGTCGTTGAACGAAAAGATGATCAGGACCGCGATCGGCAGGTAGAGCGCGATGATGCAGAGCCAGGCGATCGTCTTGAAGCCGGGCATGGCCTTGAGGTCACGGGCCCTGGGGCGCCGGGTGCGAGCGGGGGGCGGGGGCGTCACGTCAGTCATGCAACCGCTTCCCCGGCCCGCCGAGGCCGCGTAGATAAGAAGGACGACGATCACCAGCATCATCAGGATCAGCGCCGCGGCCGATCCGAAGGGCCAGTTGCGCGACGATCCGAACTGGATGGCGATCATGTTGCCGATCATCAGGCTCTTGCCGCCGCCCAGGAGCTCGGGCGTGATGTAGGCGCCGAGCCCGGGAATGAAGACGAGGATGCAGCCCGCGATGATCCCCGGTTTTGCCAGCGGCGCGATCACGTGGCGCAGCACCTTCCAGCGGCTGGCGTAGAGGTCATAGCCCGCCTCGACCAGCCGGAAGTCGAGCTTTTCCAGGCTGGCGTAGAGCGGCAGCACCATGAAGGGCAGGTAGGAATAGATCAGCCCGATGAAGACGGCGGTGTCGGTGTAGAGGATCGACAGCGGGTGGTCGATCAGCCGCAGCCGCATCAGCGAGATGTTGATGAAGCCCTCGTCGCGGATGATCAGCAGCATGGCGTAGGTCCGGATCAGCAGGTTGGTCCAGAACGGAAGGGTGATCAGGAAGAGCCAGAGCGTCCGCTGCTGTCGCGGCTTGGTGGCGATGAAGTAGGCGGTCGGAAAGCCCAGGATCAGCGTCCCGATCATCGCCCCGAAGGCCAGCCCGATCGAACGCAGGAAGATCGACAGATAGGCCGGGTTGAAGGCGAGCGAGCCGTCGAAGATGTCTTCTTCGAACAGGAACTGGACATAGGCGTCGGTCGAGAACTCCCAGATCACGCCGCCGTAGGTGCCGGGCTTGAGGAAGGAATAGACGACCGTGATCGCCAGCGGCAGGATCGAGATCGCGAGGATGATCAGGAGGGCCGGGGCCAGCAGGCCGGCGCGGGTCCGGCTGGTGCGGCGGGCGGCTTTGCTGTGGGCCTCTGAGAGGGCGGCGTCGCTCATTCCAGCACCCGCGCGGTGCCGGGCTGGATCGCGATCCCCATCTGCGTGCCCGGGCTCAGATCATGCCCGTCCAGCGCTCCGGCATGGCGCAGCACGAATTCCTCGCCCGAGCCGAGCCGCAGGTGCAGGTAGCTGGCGGCGCCGAAGTATACGATGTTCTCGAGCGTGCCGGTCAGGGCCGCGCCGTCTCCGCCCGCGGTGATGCGGGCGGCCTCGGGGCGGATGGCAACCGCGACCGCCCCGTCGGTCTGGACGCCGTCGGGCAGCCGGGCATCGATCCCCGTCCCGTCCTTGAGCCGGACATGGGCGATGGTTCCGTCGGTGCCGGTCACGTGGCCCTCGAGGATGTTGATGTCGCCGATGAAGTCGGCCACGAACCGGTGTGTCGGACGGTCGTAGATGTCGCGGGGCGAGCCGATCTGCAGGATCTCGCCCGACCGCATCACCGCGATGCGGTCCGACATGGTCAGAGCCTCTTCCTGGTCGTGGGTGACGAACACGAAGGTGATCCCGGTCTCGGCCTGCAGGCTCTTCAGCTCAAGCTGCATGTTCTTGCGGAGCTTGAGGTCCAGCGCGGCCAGCGGTTCGTCCAGCAGTAGCACCTTGGGTTCCGGCGCCAGCGCGCGGGCCAGCGCCACGCGCTGCTGCTGGCCGCCCGACAGCTGGTCGGTGCGCCGGTTGGCCATCGGCTGCAACTGCACGAGGTCCAGCATCCGGGTGACACGGTCGCCGATCTCGGACGCGGGGCGGCCCAGCATCTTGAGCCCGAAGCCGATGTTGTCGGCCACCGTCATGTGCGGAAAGAGGGCGTAGGACTGGAACACCGTGTTGACTGGCCGCTTGTAGGGCGGCAGCGCGGTGATGTCCTGCCCGTCGAGCAGGATCGTGCCGCTGGTCGGCAGCTCGAACCCGGCGATCATCCTGAGCAGCGTGGTCTTGCCGCAGCCGGACGGGCCGAGGAGGGTGAAGAATTCGTTTTCGCGGATGTCGATGTCCACGTTCTTGAGCGCGTGGACGGCGTTGTCGCCCTGTCCGAACGTCTTGACCAGGTCGCGCGCGCTGATCGCGGCGCGGGGGGCGGTCGTCTCTGGGGCGGTGGATTGGGGTAATGCGGGCACGCGATCCTCACCTTGTCGTCTTCCAAGGCTAGGAGCGTGGCACGGCGCGCGTAAATATCCCAAAGGGGATAGGCGGTCAGGCGACGACCGCCCCGAGGAACCGCGCAAGAAGCTCGGATTGCGATGAAATCCTGAGCTTGCGGTAGAGGTTCTTGCGATGGATCTTGACCGTGCCGACCGTTGTGCCGGTGACCTCGGAAATCGAGGCCGAGGAATGGCCGCGCAGGATCAGGGTCGCGATCTCGCGCTCCCGCGCGGTCAGAACGCCGTCGCCGAAGGATTCGAATGCCTCGGTGATCGAGCTGTCGATGTCGGGCTGCGGCAGCACGGGCGCGGCGCGGTCGAAATGCTTGCGGACCAGTGCCGCGATGACGTCCAGCTCGCGCCGGAGCGCCGTCATCTCTCGCGTGGTGAAGCGGGGCTCGCCGCCGAGCCGGCCGAGCGAGATGAAAAGCGCGCTCTGCTGCGGCAGCCGCACGAGGATCGCCAGTTCGTCGGCCAGGTCGATGTTGCCGTAGTAGTGCTTGAAATAGGTCGAGCGGCGGAAGTGGTCCGGCGCGACATCCCGCAAGCGCAGCACCACGTCGCCCAGGCCCTGGACAAAGCCGTTGTAGATCGGATCGAGCAGGTAGGCGGAATCGAGGTACTGATCCACGACAACCTGCCGTCGTTCCGCGCGGACCGTGTCGTAGACATGCGACGGCTTCCGGTCGACGTGCAGCCGGGTCAGAAGGGCGCCGTTGAAGGGCACGATCGCGTCGATCGCATGCAGCAGCGCGGGGACGAAATTGGCAGAGTGCAGGGCGGTGATGACGGGTGCCGGGGCAAACCCCTTGGGCACACGGCGGTCTTGTCTTTCCGGAGCCATGCTGGCTGCGCCCCCTGCGAGGCGGTCAGCCCCGTCATTGTCACTTTAGCCGACGATAGGAGGTGCGCCGCGGCGTTGCAATTGCATCGCGCGGAGGTGTCCCCCGTCCGGGGCGGCTCGGTTTGGCGGTGCGTTTCCGCCACTGTTTCCCATTCCGAAACGGTCGAAGGGTGGTGGTTCGTGTGCCGCCGCTGCCGGGCGAGACCTTTGGCCGTGCAAATGACCCCGCGTGCCGCGGGTCCCGAGATCAAGCTCAGAGGCGGGTGCTTCGGCGCGGCGATTCGCCTAAAAATTGCATGCCGTTGCGTCATCGGCGGTTTTTGGCCACCCGTTTTTTGGTGGGCTGTAGCGCCATTTCGGAGGCGTGATGCGGGGCTTCACGCGGCATCAGAACTTCGTGACGGCTGCGAACGGTGCGCTCTCGGTCCGACCGCCTGCCTGTGCGCGTCTGACACGAAAAGCAAGGCGCGTTCGACCGCAGCAGCTGTCTGGGGCTCTCCCCTTGCGTGTATCGCGGTGTCCGGATTTTCGTCGTGCTGTCAGTGGGCTGCGAGGGGTTACCCTACGGCAACGTGGGGTAACCTAGCGCCTTGTTTTCAGCCTGTAATTGCTGCCGAAGATTTAATCGTACCCTTAAGGTTGCGGCGTGATTTCTCCTACCGACCCCCGATTTTGGCATGGTTCCGCCCAGGCCGGGGAGGCCGCGAACTCGGGTGGCAATGAACTGCAACGTCTTCGGGTATCGAAAAGCAGGAACCTGCCGGGATTGTTTCGCCCTCGTCAGCATAGGTTGCCACACAAAGGAAATTCCTCCACATCGGGGGTAACTTCCTGCGGGGCTGCTGCACTCGGTTTGGCCTCGTGGACAGGACAAGGAAGTTAGACCCAAGGCAACTGTTCGTTAACCATGGCTCGGCAAAGTCGCCGCAGCCGTCGCTCGGATTTGCGACTTTACCCATGCATCTCATGAAACCCACCCTGAACCCTTCCCGACGAGAACTCCTCGCGCTGTTCGCTCTCGATATCGAGATGACGCGCGGGTCCGGACCGACCGTCCAGGACGCGGCCGGGCGGGAGTATCTGGACTTCCTCTCTCAGTACGGGGCGCTGCCGTTCGGCCACAACCCGCCCGAGATATGGTCCGCCATCCAAGGCGTCGCCGAAGAGCAGGCGCCGCTGATGATCCAGCCGTTGCGTGGCCTCGCCGCCGAGGCGCTGGCCGACCGCCTGGCCGAGGTCACGCCGGGCGACCTGTCGATCACCACCTTCGCCAACAGCGGCGCCGAGACGGTCGAGGCGGCGATCAAGCTGGCCCGCGTGCGCACCGGCCGCCGCCTGATCCTGTCGACCGAGAACGGGTTCCACGGCAAGACGCTCGGCGCGCTGTCGGCAACCGGAAAGCCACTCTACCAGGACGGGTTCGCCGTTCCCCATGCCGATCACCTCTATATCCCCTACGGCGACCTCGACGCGCTGCGGGCCGTGCTGGACCGCGACGGCGATCGCATCGCCGCCTTCCTGGTCGAACCGATCCAGGGCGAGGGCGGGGTGATCTGCCCGCCGGACGGCTACCTTGACGATGTCGTCGCGCTCTGCCGCGAACACGGGGTCCTGTCGGTCTTTGACGAGATCCAGACCGGCCTTGGCCGCACCGGGCGGCTCTTTGCCTGCTCGGACAGCCGCGAGGTGCCGGACATGCTGCTGCTGGCCAAGGCGCTTGGCGGCGGCGTGGTGCCCATCGGGGCCTGCGTCGTGCGGCCCTCGGCCTGGGACGACCGGTTCGGGCAGCGCCACAGCTCGACCTTTGCGGGCAACACGCTGGCCTGCCGTGTGGGCCTCGCGACGCTCGACCGGCTGCTGCAGGACGATGGAGAGCTGATCGACGACGTCGCCGCCAAGGGCGCGCATTTCCGGGCCGGGCTGGACCAGCTGCAGGCCGAGTACCCGACCGTCATCCGCGACGTGCGCGGCGAGGGGCTGATGATCGGGCTCGAGTTCCAGGCCTTCGAAGCCTGGTCGCACTCGGCCGTGCTGGGCTTTGCCAGCCTCAACGGCGGGATCACCCCGCTGATCAGCTCCTACCTGCTGAACCGCCATGCCATCGTGACGGCCCCGGTGTTCAACAGCACGCGGGTCATCCGCCTGCAGCCGGCCCTGACCGTGAGCCTGGCGCAGATCGACCGCGCGCTGGCCGCGCTGCGCGACCTTTGCGAGGTGCTGGCGGCGTCCGACAGCTACCGGCTGGTGCGCCACCTGGTCTCGGGTCCGCGGATGCTCCCCGATGCCCTGCCAGAGCCCGATCCTGTCGAATTTGCCGCGATGCAGAACGCGCCCGCGGCCCGCGACGGCAGCTTTGCCTTCCTGATCCACTACACCGAAGAGGCCGACATCTTCCGGTCGGACCCGTCCTTCGAACAGTTCAGCGATGTCGAGCTGGCCAACTGGTGCGACTGGGTCAAGCGGCTGGGGCCCGGCTTTGCGCGGCGGATCCCGCCGGTGCGGTCGAAGGCCGGGGCGCTGGCCGACGGCTGGCTCGTGTCGGTGCCGATGCTGCCGGGCGAGATGCGCGGCAAGGGCCGCAAGGCCGCCAAGCGGATGATCGGAGAAGGCGTCGACCTGGCCGTGGCCGAGGGGGCATCGCGCGTCGGGCTGGGTGCCTTCACCTCGATCGTCACGCGCGGCGGCGAGGCCGTCACCGGACGCGGCGCCCCGATCACCAGCGGCAACACCCTGACCACCGTCTCGGCGGTCAAGTCGCTTGAGAACATGGCGATGCGCACCGGCCTTGCGATCGAGGACGCGCATGTCGCGGTCATCGGCGCCTCGGGCGCGATCGGGCGGCTGGCCTCGCTGATGCTGGCGCGGTCTGCCGGGCGGCTGACCCTTGTCGGCAACGCGGCGAACCCGTTCACGCCGGGCCTGCTGTCCCGCGTCGCCGACGAAGTCTGCGCCGAACTGCCGGCGCAGGCCCGGCGCGACGGTGCTTCGGGCGAACTGCGGCGCCAGATCGTGCGGGCGACCGAGGCGTTCGGGCCCGAACGGCTCGGTTCCGGCAGCGGGCTGGCCGAACGGATGTGCGACCTTCTCCAGTCGCGGGGCGAGGCGCCGCTGCTGGACTGGACCACGCCGCTGGAAGAGGCGCTCGAGACCGCGGACATCGTGCTGGTCGCGACCAGCGCCGACACCGCGCTGATCGACCCGTTGGCGCTGAAGCCCGGCACGCTGGTCTGCGACGTGGCACGCCCGCCGAACGTCGCCCCGGCGGCACGCAGGCTGGACCGCGTGATGGTGTTTGATGCCGGGTTGATCCGGCCGCCGTTCGACATCGACCTGGGCCCGTTCCAGACCTTGCCCAAGAACCTCTGCTGGGGCTGCCTGGGGGAAACCCTGTTGCTGGCGCTGGCGCGCGAGATCCGGGATTTCAGCATCGGGTCGCGGCTGAGCCTGGCGGATGCCGACCACATCGCGGCCCTGGCCGAGCTGCACGGGTTCGAGCCCGCGCCGGCCCAGTGGTACGGCGAGGCGGTCACCCTGCGCCAGATCACCGAGTTCACCCGCCATGTCCGGGCGCGGCGCGGGGCGGGGTCCCTGCTGTTCGAAGATCCGATCGAACGCCGGGCCTGATCTGGCAAGGCGATCCACCGCGCGACGCCGCAGCATCACTGGCGACAACAAAGAAGCGGCGCGTCTCTCGACGCGCCGCTTTCGTGTTTCAGGTCCTAACCTTGTCCCACGCTGCGATCAGGCGTGCTACGCTTTCTTGCGGCGACGCAGCAGCGGCACGCCCGCGACACCTGCCAGAAGCAGCAGGCCCGAGGCCGGCAGCGGGATCTCGGTCGCGATGACCTTGATCGAGTAGAGCTGTCCGTCGACGCTCACATCGGTGGACGTCGAGTCGACGAAGAACTGCAGCGCGCCAACCTGCGTCCAGTCGAAGCCCGGATCGCCCGTCAGGTCCGTGAAGGGCAGGTTCGGGTTGAAGCCCGCGGTCAGGGTTTCGGCGTAGGACACTGTGTTGCCGAACATGTCCCAAGCCTGGATCATGATGAAGACATCGCGGTCGAAGTAGGCGACGTCGAAGGCGAAATAGGGGTCGATGCCGATATCGAGGTTGATACCGCCAAGACCCGTGGTGTCGACAGACATCGGGCTGTCGTTGCCATCATAGGTGATGTAGCCGCGGCCACGGGCCCCGGCGATGTTCGAGAACGAGAGCAGACCGCTGTCCGAGGACAGTTCGGTGGCCTCAACCGTCGAACCGGTTGCGGCCGTGTTCTCGATGCTGAGGTCGCGATAGCCGCCGAGGACGGCCGGATCCGCGAGTTCGGAGGCGTTGGTCGAGATCGCGCTCGGCGTGTCCTTGACCTCCTGGAAGGAGTCGAAATCATCGATGGTGAGCGAGACAGTCGCGCTCAGGCCCTGCTGGGCCGAAAGGAACAAAGCGGCTGCCGCAACAGCGCCAAAGGCAATGGGTTTCATATTCAATCTCCAGAAACTTAGTAAGCCTGATACATCGGGGTGGGGACGGAACTGGTGTTCTAACCGTTGGTCACTGGCTAAGACCTGGACGTGGATGGCAGGGTCCACCCGCCATGAGTGTAACCTAGTCCGGTCGTGCCGTTAGGTAAAGGTCAATGGTGTGGATGAGAGAGGCTTTATCGCTATCAGGCCCGGAAATCGCAGGCGGAAGCCCGCTCCTGCATGTGCATTGTGCAAACGCAGCACAACCTATGCGATATTTCCGCTGAACCGGGGCGTCCGGACCGTACCGTGGCGGCTGGGGCGCGAGCGTGCAATTCGCGTGCATCCTGAGGGCTTTGCCGGTGCGCCGTCAGCGCCGCGACTTGGCAGAATCGGCCCATCCATGCCACAACGCGACAGTGTCGGTTTCCGTTGGGGTAACTTTCTCGCGCCCGGTGGACGCGGATTTTTCCTTTAGAGAGAGGGTCTTGGCGATGCACCGCAGGAATTTAAGGCGAATGGTCGCCCTCATCGTCGTGGGATCGCTGTGCTGGTTCGCGTTTTTCGCGGTCCGACCGCAGGACGGCAGCGGCATTTTCGGCAGCGTGAACGGCGTGATCGCCCTGGTCGTGCTGGCCTGCGCGGTGGTCACCTACCTGGCGGCGCTGGCCCTGCTGGTGCAGGAAATGGCATCGCCAATCCAGCGCCACCGCGACCGGCCGGATGACGCAGAGGATGCCGCCCGGCACACGCTGGACGGGTAAGTGCCTGTTTTCAAACGCAGGGCGAAAGTCGGCCCCGGCATTCTTGGGGACAAGGCCGGGGCCACCCTCATGGGGGAGGGAGCGTCACTGAGGGACACCCCCAGTCGGCCCGATTTTCGATGGCCCGTCAATTATCCAATTTGTGTCAGGGGTTTGGGGTACTCAACCTCGGGTGGTTGATGCCGCCTGCGATCCGGCCCCGATCCGGGCCCGCCACGCGTTGGTCCCCCCTTTCGCAGCCGCTGGCGCTGTCGCGAAATCCGCTCCGGGCGCTTGATGCCGGCAACAGCGATCTGACCGGAGTTCGGAAATGTACGACAACGACCTGAGCGGGATTGTAGAGGCCGACCGCGCCCATGTCTGGCACCACCTGATGCAGCATCGGGCGTTCGACGCCAAGGACCCGCGCATCATCGTCGAAGGCCGCGGCATGGCCGTCTGGGACCAGAACGGGACCGAGTTCCTGGATGCCGTGTCCGGCGGGGTCTGGACGGTGAACGTGGGCTACGGCCGCGAAAGCATCGGTGACGCGATCCGCGACCAGGTGGTGAGGATGAACTACTTCGCCGGCAGCGCGGGTTCGATCCCCGGCGCGCGGTTCGCCGAGATGCTTACGGACAAGATGCCGGGGATGACCCGCGTCTACTATACCAACTCGGGCTCCGAGGCGAACGAGAAGGCGTTCAAGATGGTCCGCCAGATCGCCCACAAGCGCTATGGCGGGAAGAAGACCAAGATCCTCTACCGCGAACGCGATTACCACGGCACCACCATCGGCGCGCTGTCGGCCTGCGGGCAGGAGCAGCGGGCGGCGCAGTACGGCCCCTTTGCGCCGGATTTCGTGCAGGTGCCCCATTGCCTCGAGTACCGCGCCCAGTGGGACGTCGAGAACTACGGCGAACGCGCCGCCGACGCGATCGAAGAGGTCATCCTGCGCGAAGGCCCCGACACCGTCGGCGCGATATGCCTTGAGCCGGTGACCGCGGGCGGCGGCGTCATCACCCCGCCGAAGGGGTACTGGGAACGTGTGCAGGAGATCTGCCGCAAGTACGACATCCTGCTGCACATCGACGAGGTGGTCTGCGGCGTGGGCCGGACCGGCGAATGGTTCGGCTACCAGAACTACGGCGTGAAACCCGACATGGTGACGATGGCCAAGGGCGTCGCCTCGGGCTACGCGGCCATCGCCTGCCTCGTGACCACCGAGGAGGTGTTCGACATGTTCCGCAGCGACGCTTCGGACCCGCTCGACCATTTCCGCGACATTTCGACCTTCGGGGGCTGCACGGGCGGTCCGGCGGCGGCGATCGAGAACATGCGCATCATCGAGGACGAGGGCCTGCTGGCCAACACGCGGGCCATGGGCGCGCGGCTGATGATGGGCCTTGAGGGGCTGAAAGAGAAACACGCCTGCGTGGGTGACGTGCGGGGGCTTGGCCTCTTTGCCGGGGCGGAACTGGTGGCGGACCGGAAGACGCGCGAGCCGCTGGCCGAGGGCACCGTGGCGCAGGTCGTGGCGGCCTGTGACCGGCGCGGGGTCATCATCGGCATGACCAACCGGTCGATCCCCGGGTTCAACAACACGCTCTGCCTCTCGCCCGCGCTGATCGCCGGCGAGGCCGAGATCGACCGGATCGTCGACACCATCGACTCGGCCCTCGCCGAGGTGGTCACGGCCGCGTGAGGGCACACGGGGCAGGGGCCTCGGCTGCTGAATAAACGGGCACGAGACGGGCGCGGCGGTCGGGAATGACGTCGCGCCCTTCGCGTGCTGCAGTGCGGCGTATTGCGCCCGGTCGCGCCGCGCCGCACCATCGTGTCATGCTCGACAACACGCTCTTCCACCCCCGGTCGCCGGGAACGCCGCTGCAATCCTGGATCCGCCAGTCGCTGGTCAATGCCATCGTCGACGGCAAGTTGCAGGCCGGTCAGCGGATGCCCGCGACGCGACACCTGGCCAAGAGCCTCGGCGTCGGGCGGAACACGGTGACGGCGGCCTACGAAGAGCTGGTGTCCCAGGGTTTTCTCGACTCGCGCGAGCGGATGGGCTTCTTCGTCGGCACGGTCGACCAGGCCCCGGCAGCCGAATGCGAGCCGCATGTCGAAACCGGCGCCGGGATCGCCTGGCAGAAACACCTGAAATTCGCGCCCTCCCAGATGCGCCACATCGTCAAACCCTGGGACTGGCAGGAATACCGCTATCCCTTCGTCTACGGCCAGGTCGACCGCAAGCTGTTCCCGGTCGACCAGTGGCGCGCCTGTTCGCGTGACGCGCTTGGCCGGTCGGCGATCGACTACTGGGCCTCGGACCGCGCGCTCGAGGACGATCCGTTGCTGGTCGAACAGCTCTGCCGTCACGTGCTGCCGCAGCGGGGCATCTTTGCCCGCCGGGACGAGGTGATGATCACGCTGGGGTCCCAGCATGGCATCTACCTGCTGTCGCAGCTGCTGCTGCGGCCGGGCGATGCCGTGGGGGTCGAGGATCCGGGCTATCCCGACGCGCAGAACATCTTCGAGGCGCATCGCGCCGACATCCGACGGATGACGGTGGATGACGAGGGGATGGTGCTGGATGCCGCTGCCGAGGCGCGGCTGAAGGGGGCGGGGCTGGTCTTTGTCACACCCGCGCATCACTGCCCGACCATGGTGACGATGACGAATGCCCGTCGCGCGCGGCTGCTGGAACTGGCCGAGGCCGAGGATTTCCTGATCCTCGAGGACGATTACGAGGGCGAAATCCGGTCGGCCCAGACCCCGCCCGCGCTGAAGTCGATCGATCGGTCCGGCCGCGTCGTCTATATCGGCACCATGTCCAAGGTGCTCGCCCCCGGGGTGCGGATCGGCTACATCGTGGCCCCCGCGCCGCTGATCGCCGAGGCCCGCGCGATGCGGCGGCTGATGCATCGGTCGGCGCCGCTGAACAACCAGCGCACCGCCGCGATCCTGCTGGCCCACGGCCATTACGAGGGCATGGTCCGCGTCGTGCGCGAAGCGCTTGCGCAGCGCTGGCAGGTGGCGGTGGACGCGGTGCGGCGCGAGCTGCCTGAATTCCGGCTGAGCCCCAGCATCGGGGGATCGAGCCTCTGGCTGGAATGCCCGGGCGATCTGAATGCGGATGCGTTGATCGACGCGGCGGCCCGGCGAGGCGTGCTGGTGGAACGGGGCGATCCCTTTGTCGCGCCGGACCTGGCCGGGCGGTACTTCCGTCTCGGTCTCAACGCCATCGACACGCGGCTGATCGGCCCCGGCATCGCCGAGATCGCGGCCGCCGCCCGCGAAGTGCGCTGCTATTGAGCCCTCGGGGCAGCAGACCGGTCCCGTTTCCCTTGCCTGACCTGCCGAAAGTGCCTGTTCAACAGGCGCGGGCGCGGCCGTGGGGCCAGCGATATCGCGCCTTGGCCCTCTGGAACCCTTCAATCCCCGTGGCTGGACCTATGGCGGATTCTGCGACGCGGCAAAGTGGAGCCATGGACAAAGTGCTCACCACCCCGATGCGTCCCGAGGACGCGACCACCGCCGAGGATTGGCTTGCCGCCCTGGCTGATCGAAACTTCATCGGCGGGGTGCTGACCCCGGCCGCGGCCTCGCTCGACGTGATGGAGCCGGCGCAGATGCGGATCCTCGCATCCGCTGCCGCGTCGAACGCGGATGAGGTCGGCGCGGCCGTTGCGACCGCAAAGGCCGCGCAACCGGGTTGGGCCGACACCAACGCCCGCAAGCGCGGCAAGATGGTCGCCGCCGCCGGCCGCGCGATCACCGCCGAGGCCGAGGTCATCGCCCGCCTGCTGGCGCGCGAGACCGGCAAGGCGCTGGCCACCGAATGCCGGGGCGAGCTGGCCGTGTCGGCCGACCTGCTGGAATTCTACGGTGGCCTTGGCTCCGAGCTGAAGGGCGAGACGATCCCCTTCGATCCGTCGGTATTCGCCACCACCACCCGCGAACCGCTGGGCGTCGTCGGCGCCATCGTGCCGTGGAACGTGCCGCTGGTGCTGACCATGCTCAAGATCGCCCCGGCGCTGGTTGCAGGCAACACGGTGGTCATCAAGGCCTCCGAAGAGGCACCGTTTGCCACGCTCGCCTGCGCGGTGATCCTGAACCGGTTCCTGCCCGATGGCGTGGTAAACGTCGTCGTGGGCAATGGCCTTGTCTGCGGCGCGGCGCTCACCGCGCATCCCGACATCGCCAAGATCACCTTCACCGGGTCCGAGGCCGCGGGCCGCATCGTCTATGGCGCGGGCGCGCAGCGGATCGTGCCGGTGTCGCTGGAACTGGGCGGCAAGTCCCCGATGATCGTCTGCGCCGATGCGAACCTCGACAAGGTGGTGACCGGCGCGATCTCGGGCATGCGGTTCACCCGGCAGGGGCAGAGCTGCACGGCCGCCTCGCGCATCTACGTGCATGAAAGCCTCTACGACGCCTTCCTGGCCGAACTGACCGCGCGGCTCGACAAGATGGTGATCGGCGATCCGCTGGACGAGGCGACCGAGATCGGCACCATCATCAACGCGAAACAGAAGGCGACCATCGACCGCTACGTCGGCATCGCAGAGGATACGCCGGGCGCGCGCGTCGTTCGCTGCGGCACCCTGCCGACCGCGGGCGTCGCCCCCGATCTCTATGCCCAGCCAACCCTGCTGCTGGACCTGCCCGAGGACAGCCCCGCCGCGCGCGAGGAGATCTTTGGCCCGGTCTGCATGATCCAGAAATGGAACGACTACGAGGCGGTGATCGCGGCGGCGAACAATTCGGACTACGGCCTGGCAGCCACGGTCTGGACCGACAGCATGACCATCGCGCTCGACGCCACGAAACGGCTGAACGTGGGCTACGTGCAGGTGAACCAGAACCTGACCATCCAGCCCAACCTCAGCTACGGCGGCTTCGGCAACTCGGGCCTCGGGAAAGAGGCCTCGCTCGAGGCGATGCTGGAACACTTCACCCGCAAGAAGACCATCGTGCTGGCGATGTAAGGGGCCATGGGGACGGGACAGATCACAGATGCTTTCCATCCTTCCCTGGCCCGAAACCGGGCTGGTCTGCCTGTCGGTCCTGGCGGCCGCTTTCCTGCGGGGGCTGACCGGGTTCGGCTTTGCGCTGGCCGCCGTGCCGGCGATGTCGCTCTTCCTCGACCCCGCGCAGGCGGTGACGATGGCGGTGCTGCTGCAGAGCATGGCCGGGGTCCGGGACAGCGTCACGCTCCGCGGGACCTGGCACAAACCGGTGCTCAAGCGGCTGATCGCCGGGGCCGTGGTCGGGACGCCCTTCGGCGTGGCGCTGCTGCTCTGGCTCGACCCGACGGTGACGCGGATCGCGATCGCGGTGCTGATCCTCGCCGGGCTGGCTATGCTGATGTGGAAACCGGCCAATGGTTACGGCCCGCCGAACCTGCGGCTGGCGGTGCTGACCGGCGGGGTGGCCGGGTTCTTCGGCGGCTTCGCGGCGATGCCCGGACCGCCGGCGGTGGCCTATTTCCTGACCACCGACGTGCCGGCGAAACAGACCCGCGCCTCGCTGATCATCTTTTTCTTCTCAACCTCGCTGCTGGCTCTGCCGGGGCTGGTCTGGGGCGGGCTGGTCACGGGGGCCAGCGTGGCGATGGCGCTGGTCGCGCTGCCGCTGATGCTCTTCGGCACCTGGGCGGGCGGGCGGATGTTCGCACGCACCAGCGAAAGCGGGTTCCGGCGGCTGGCGATGCTGGTGCTGCTGGCCACGGCCCTGGCCTCGGGCGCGCGCGGGATGGCGGCGCTGGCCGGATGAATTCGACACTCACGGATAACCACAAAAGACCCAACAGGAGAGACCACCAATGAAACACTGGAAATCCTTGCTTGCCGCGACCTGCCTCGCGGCCCTGACCGCCGGTTCGGCCATGGCCGAAGGGTCGGTCGTCATCGGCACGCCGGGCGTGCCGCGCCACTTCAACGCGGCGATCCAGTCCGGAGTCTTCACCTTCATGCCGGCGTCGAACATTTATGCCTCGCCGCTGCGCTACTCCGACAGCTGGGAGCCCGAGCCCTACGTCGCTGAGAGCTGGGAGACGTCGGAGGACGGGCTGACCGTCACGCTGCACCTGCGCGACGACGTGAAGTTCCACGACGGTGAGCCGCTCACCTCGGCCGATGTGAAGTTCTCGATCGAGACGATCAAGGCGAACCACCCGTTCAAGACCATGCTGGAGCCGGTCGCATCCGTCGACACGCCCGACGACACCACCGTGGTGATCCATCTTGCGCACCCGCACCCCGCGCTGCTGCTGGCAATGTCGCCGACGCTGATGCCGATCCTGCCCGAACATGTCTATGGACCGGAACACGGCGACATCCAGCAGAACCCGGCCAACCTCAGCCCGGTCGGCGCTGGCCCGTTCAAGTTCGCGGAATACGTCCAGGGCGAATATTACAAGCTGGTCAAGAACGAGGATTTCTTCATCGAGGGCAAGCCTTACCTCGACGAGGTCTATGTCCAGATCTTCCCCGACAGCAACTCCCTGATCCTCGCGCTGGAACGGGGCGACCTGGATATGGTGCCCTTCGTCAGCTCCCCCGCGACCTGAAGCGGCTGAGTGAGAACGCCGACCTCGTGGTCGAGGCCGACCTTGGCCAAGCCATCGGTCCGATCAACTGGCTGGCCTACAACGTGAAGAAGGCACCGCTGGACGATGTCCGTGTCCGCAAGGCGATCAACTACGCGCTCGACCGCGATTTCATCGTGAACGTGCTGCTGCAGGGGCAGGTGGAAACCGCGCCGGGCCCGATCGTGCCGGGCTCTCCGCTGGCCAATGCCAATGTCGAGAACTACGACCTCGATATCGACAAGGCCAATGCGCTGCTGGACGAGGCAGGCCACCCGGCCGGTGCCGACGGCATCCGCTTCACCCTGACCGGCGACGTCACCAACGGCGGCGAGGAAATGGGCCGCAACCTGCTCGACTACATGAAGTCGCAGTTGCGCAAGGTCGGCATCAACGTCGAGATCCGCGTCGCCCCCGACTTCCCGACCTGGGCGCAGCGCATCTCGAACTACGACTACGACATGACGATCGACAAGGTCTTCAACTGGGGCGACCCGGTGATCGGGGTGAACCGGACCTACATCAGCTCGAACATCCGTCCGGGCGTCATCTGGTCGAACACCCAGCAGTACGAGAACACTAAGGTGGACGAACTGCTGGCCTCGGCCGCGACCGAAGTGGACCCGGAGAAGCGCAAGGCGCTTTATGACGAGTTCCAGGAAATCGTGGTGGACGAGACCCCGATCTACTTCCTGAACGTGATCCCCTACAACACGGTCTACAAGAAGGGCCTCGTCGGCGTACCTGACGGGATCTGGGGACCGGTTTCGCCGATGGACGACCTTCGCTGGGAAGAATGAGCGAAGGCTGACACGGCAGGAAAGAGAGGACCCCATCGATGTATACGTTCCGCAAAGTGACACCAACGCTGACCCGGTTGCTTGAGGCTTTCCTCCTCATCATGGCGGTGGTGGTCCTCAATTTCCTGCTGGTCCAGATGGCCCCCGGTGACCCTGTCGAGGTCATCGTGGGCGAGATGGGCGGTGCCTCGGAAGAGCTCATCGCCCAGCTCCGCGCCTCCTACGGGCTGGACAAGCCTGTGCTGACGCAGCTCTTCATCTATGTCGGCAAGGTGCTGACCGGTGACCTGGGCTATTCCTACTACTTCAACACGCCGGTGCTGGAACTGCTCTGGCAGCGGACGCCTGCGACCATCCTGCTGGTGATGTCCGCGCTGGTGCTGGCGGTGGTGGTCGGCACCTTCGCCGGTGCCTTTTCGGCCAAGAAGCCGGACGGCATGGGCAGCCATTTCGTCACGATCTTCTCGCTGGTGGGATACTCCGCGCCGGTGTTCTGGATCGGGATGATGCTGCTGATCCTCTTCGCCTCGGTCTGGCCGATCTTTCCGGTCTCGGGGATGCAGTCGATGCGGCGGCCCTCGGGCATCGCCTACTACCTCGACATCCTGCACCACCTCGTTCTGCCGGCGGTGACGCTCGCCCTGATCTACATCGCGTATTACTCGCGCCTCGCGCGGACCTCGATGATCGACGTGCTGGGGCAGGACTACATCCGCACGGCCCGCGCCAAGGGCCTGCCGGAACGCAAGGTGATCTGGAAGCACGGCCTGCGCAACGGGCTGATCCCGATCGTCACCATGGTCGGCCTGCAGTTCGGCCAGCTCTTCGCTGGCGCGGTGCTGGTCGAGACGGTGTTCAACTGGCCGGGCCTCGGGCGGCTGGCCTACGACTCGATCCTGCGCAGGGACTACCCGACGCTGCTCGGCATCCTGCTCTTCTCGGCCGCGCTGGTGATGATTGCCAACGCCCTGACCGACATCGCCTATCGCCGGATCGATCCCCGGATGCGGAGGATCAAGGCATGAACCAGAACGTGATCGCGGATCCCGCCATGAGCCAGATCGACATCGCCCAGGCCCCCGCCGCCAAACCCGATCACCCGATGCGCGAGACGCTGGGGATCTTCCTGAGGAACAAGTCGGCCGCCTTCGGGCTGATCCTGCTGGCGATCATACTTGTCGGCACGATCTTCGGCCCGTCGCTCTACGGCGTCGATCCTTACGAAATGGTCTGGGTGCCGTTGTCGCCGCCGGGAGACGGCACGCCGCTCGGCACCGACTACATCGGCCGGGACATCCTGGCCGGCATCCTGATCGGCGGGCGCGTGACGCTGATCGTGGGCGCCGTGTCGGCGGTGATGACCATTGCCATCGGCGTGGCCGTGGGGGCCTTTGCCGGCTACTTCGGCGGCCGGGTCGACAAGGCGCTGATGAAGTTCACCGAGTTCTTCCAGGTGCTGCCCTCGCTGCTGCTGGCGATGGTGCTGGTGACGATCTTCGCCCCCAGTCTCTATACCATCATCTTTGCCATCGGCGTCGTCGGCTGGGCGCAGATCGCGCGGCTGACCAGGGCCGAGTTCATGCGCATCGGCAACCTCGAATACGTCAAGGCGGCCCGGACCGCGGGGGCGCGCGATGGCTACCTGATGTTCCGGGTGATCCTGCCGGGATCGCTGCCGCCGATCATCGTCGCCTCGGCCTTGATCACCGGCGCCTCGATCCTGTTCGAGGCGGGGCTAAGTTTCCTCGGCCTCGGGGATCCGAACCAGCTGAGCTGGGGCCTCATCATCGGGCAGAACCAGAACTACCTGCTTGACGCCTGGTGGACCGTGACCTGCCCGGGCGTGGCGATCTTCCTCACGGTGCTGGCGATCTCTCTGATCGGCGACGGCATCAACGACGCATTGAACCCCAGAACGAGGAAACGCGGATGACCGACCAGACCCCCTTTCTCGAGGTCCGCAACCTCACGGTCGAGATGAAAGGCGACGCGGGCGCGATCCGCGTGCTCGACGACGTCTCGCTGTCGATCCGGCGCGGCACGACCATGGGCATCGTGGGCGAAAGCGGCTGCGGCAAGTCGATGACCGCGCTGGCCATCATGCGCCTGCTGCCCCCTGGGTTCGAGATCACGAGCGGCCAGATCCTGCTGGACGGCGAGGACATCACCAATGTCCCAGACGCCCGGATGCGATCGCTGCGCGGCAACGACATCTCGATGATCTTCCAGGAGCCTATGACCTCGCTCAACCCGGTGTTCAGCGTGGGCGAACAGATCGCCGAGGCGGTGCGCCAGCACCAGGGCCTCGACACCGCCGCGGCCGAGCAGCGGGCGATCGAGATGCTCAAGGCCGTGCAGATCCCCGGCGCCGAGGCGCGGCTGCATTCCTATCCGCACGAGTTCTCGGGAGGGATGCGGCAGCGGGTGATGATCGCGATGGCACTGGCCTGCCAGCCGCGCCTGATCATCGCGGACGAGCCGACCACCGCGCTCGACGTCACGGTGCAGGCGCAGATTTTCCGCCTGATGCGTGACCTGCAGGAGGAAACGGGCACCGCGATCATGCTGATCACCCACGACCTGGGCGCGGTGGCCGAGATGGCCGACGATGTCGCCGTGTTCTACGCGGGGTGGCGGATCGAAAGCGGCCCTGCGGCCGAGATCCTGAGCCATGCCGCGCATCCCTACACCCGCGGGCTGATGTCCTGCACGCCGCGCCTGCGGCTGGGGGCGGCAGCCGGGCAGGGGGCGGCCGACCTGCGCGAGATCGCGGGCATGGTGCCGCAGCTGGGCCAGATGCCGCAGGGCTGCCGCTTTGCGCCGCGCTGCGCCATGGCCGACGCCCGTTGCCGCGCGATTGTGCCCGCAGACCACGACGTCGGGCCCGCGCACACGGCGATGTGCTGGAAGACGCAAGAAGAGGTGATGGCATGAGCGGCGACGACATTCTCAGGGTCAACGGGCTAAAGGTCCATTTCGATGTCGGTCGCGCCCCCGGCGGCGCGCGCAAGATCGTGCATGCGGTCGACGGCGTCGACTTCAAGGTGCGCGAGGGCACGACCTTCGGCATCGTCGGCGAAAGCGGATCGGGCAAGTCGACCATCGCGCAGGCGATCATGCGGCTCGCGCCGGTGACCGAGGGCTCGATCTTCCTGCGCGATCACCAGATTTCCGGTCTGCAAGGCGACAGCCTGCGCTCGGTGCGGTCCAAGTTCCAGATGGTGTTCCAGGACCCGTTCTCGTCGCTGAACCCGCGCAAGAAGGCGCGGGCGGCGATCCGCGAACCGCTCGACCTGCTCGAGATCGGCGACGACAAGGGCCGTGACGGCGTGGCCGAGGACATGCTGGCCGCCGTCGGTCTGCACCGCGAGGCCGGGCGGCTATTCCCGCACCAGTTCTCGGGCGGGCAGCGGCAGCGGCTTTGCATCGCGCGGGCGCTGGCCTCGAAACCCGAGCTGATCGTCTGCGACGAACCGGTCTCGGCCCTCGACGTGGCGATCCAGGCGCAGATCCTGAACCTCCTGCGCAAGCTGCAGGACGACATGGGGCTGTCCTATGTCTTCATCTCGCACGACCTGGCCGTGGTGCAGTACATCTGCGACGAGGTCGCGGTGATGTACCTCGGCGAATTCGTCGAAAAAGCCCCGGCCAAGACGCTCTTTGCCCAGGCCAAGCATCCCTACACCTGGTCGCTGATGTCGGCGGCCCTGTCGCCCGAAAGCGAACGTGGGTCGCTCTCGGCCCGGCCGCTTCTCGGGGGGAACCCCCAGCCCGACCGCCCCGCCACCGGGGTGCCGCTTTGCCGCGCGCTGCCCCTTCGCGACCGAGATGTGCCGCGCCAAGAAGCCCGAGATGCGCGATTTCGGCAGCGGGCACCGGGTCGCCTGCCATTACGCGGGCGAGTTGGAGCCGCCGATTCCGGAGCTGAAAACGGCCGCGTGACGGGCGTGACCGAATGACAAACGGGCGGAGGTCGCCCTCCGCCCGTTTGCATGTCTTGCATGGCGCCCTGTCAGCCGTAGAAGGCCGCATGGTAGACCGCGTCGCCTGACGGCGGCTCAGCCCCGAAGGGCAGAGCGTTGAAATAGGGCGATGCCTTGCCGCCAAAGGTCAGCCCGTTCTGGGGGACAAACCCGAAGCGACCGTAGTAGCCAGGATCACCCAGCACCACGCAGCCCGGTGCCCCGACGGCGCGCAGCCGGTCGAGGCCGTCGCGGATCATCGCACTGCCGATCCCGGTGCCCTGAAGGTCGGGGCGGACCGATACCGGCCCCAGCCCGTACCACCCCGCCGCGTTCCCCACCGTGACCGGGGAGAAGGCGACGTGGCCCACGATCTCTCTGCCGGTTTCGGCCACCAGGGACAGGCTCAGGGCATTCTCGGCCCTCAACCGATCCACGATGGCACCCTCGGTGCCGTCGCTGTGCGGGGCACCGGCAAAGGCGGCATCGGTGAGCGCCCGGATGGCCGCCGCGTCGGCGGCGGCTTCTGGTCGGATAATCATATCGGTCCCCTCATACACGGTTGTCGAGCTGCGCGCGCACGGCGCGGAGCCCGGCGGGCGAGATGCGGTAGGGCGCGGACTCGCGCGAGACGATCCAGCGCCGGCGCCGCAGTCGAGAGGTCATCTCGACCGTGCAGCCGGACAGGATCGACCCGTCATGTGTGACACAGTCCGCCCGGGTGATCTTGCCATTGGCGGCGCGGTCATAGCGGATGCAGCCGCCCTGGGCCAACGCATGCAGGATGCGCTGTTCGGATTTGGAAATGTTCATGCTGTTGCCTGTTCGTGAATCACGCAAGCGCAGGCAGCGGACGATACGTCCGGCCCGGCTGTGGATCACCCCGGCGCACCGGCGGCGATCAGTGGTTCAGAGCAAGCTCCAGCATCAACAATTCCCGTTCTGATGGGGATCCTCCGGCCATCTGGCAGAGGAGGCCGCCCGCCGTCAAGCCGGGCGCAGAAAACGAAAACGGCGACGCCAGGGAGGAGGAGAGGCGCCGCCGTTCATGTCACGATCACCCAGGGAGGAGGAGAGGGTGATCGATCCCGGACCCGGGTTGCCCCGGTATGAGCTGCAAGTGTCCGGCGGTGCCAGGGAGGAGGAGAGGCACCGCCGGTCTTGCAATCACCGGCCCAGGGAGGAGGAGAGGACCGGCGAAACCTTCGGGGCGTAACCCAGCCCCTGGGAGAGAAAGTGACCGGTGACGCCAGGGAGGAGGAGAGGCGCCACCGGTTCTTTCATCCACCGGCCCAGGGAGGAGGAGAGGGCCGGCGAAACCTTTGGGGCGTAACCCAGCCCCTGGGAAGAAAGTTCCGGCAGCGCCAGGGAGGAGGAGAGGCGCTGCCGGTCTTTCATCCGCGGACCCAGGGAGGAGGAGAGGGCCCGCGAAACTCTTGGGGCGTAACCCAGCCCCTGGGGTGGAAAGCTCCGGCGGTGCCAGGGAGGAGGAGAGGCACCGCCAGTCTTTCATCCGCGAACCCAGGGAGGAGGAGAGGGCCCGCGAAACTCTTGGAGCGTAACCCAGCCCCTGGGTGAGAAAGATACCGGCAGCACCAGGGAGGAGGAGAGGCGCTGCCGGTCTTTCATTCACCGGCCCAGGGAGGAGGAGAGGGCCGGCGAAACGTTTGGGACTGAGATCCCGATTTTAGGTCGCGGCGGCTCCAGGGAGGAGGAGAGGAGCCGCCGCAAGTTCACAGATGACCCAGGGAGGAGGAGAGGGCCATCTGATCCCGTAATCACATCGAGCGGTAAGCCTGCTCGTAGGCCAGCGACCGGATCATGGTCCGGTTGGCGCCGAAGTCGCGCAGCTCGCGGTCCGAGAGAGCCTGGAGCTCTGCAACCGTCTTGCGATATGCGCCGTAGCGGGTGAGCCGTTCACCCATGTTCTCGATGAACCGCGAGAAGAAACCCTTGGACGGGGTTGCGCCTGCGTTGGTGTCGGTCATCATGGCCATGTTCGTCTTGCCTTTCGTCGTCTTCGTCGTCTGCAGTGACGTGGCGTATCCAGTCTCTGCGTCGTTTGTTGAGCCTAATTTACGCTCATGCTGCGCCTGCACAATGGCCGCTTCGGCAATGCTGCTATGCGGCAAATGCATACGAAGTGTTGACCTAACGGGAGTTGGAATCATTGGATTTTTCCGATTGTGTTCGGAAGTTGCCCGCCGTTTGGTCTCTTGACCTGCTATATGCTCACTGAGGGTGCATGACTGAAGAAGCTGACAGAATTTACGCCGCGTTACGGAGATTGAAACTTCCCGATGGGGGCGATCTGGTCGCGCACGACATGATCCGGGCTATGCGAGTCGAAGGCGGCGACGTCAGATTCGTGATCGAGGCGCCGAATCCCGACATCGCCCGCCAGATGGAGCCGTTGCGCAAGGCGGCCGAAGAACTCGTGCGCGATGTGCCCGGCGTGACCTCTGTCCAGGTCGCGCTGACCGCGCATGGCCCCGCCGCAGCTCCCAAGGACGCGCCGCCGCAGGGGTTGAAGTTCGGCGGCCATCCGAAACCGCAGGCCGCGCCGATGCGGCCGGCTGGGGTCGACCGCATCCTGGCCGTCGCCTCAGGCAAGGGCGGGGTGGGGAAATCGACCGTTTCCGCGAACCTCGCCGTGGCGTTGGCCAGGCAGGGGCGGCGGGTCGGTCTACTCGATGCTGATATATACGGTCCGTCCCAGCCCAAGATGATGGGCGTCAGCAAGCGCCCGGCCTCGCCCGACGGCAAGACGATCGAGCCGCTGCACGCCCATGGCGTGACCATGATGTCGGTCGGCCTGATGGTGGACGAGGGCAAGGCCGTGGTCTGGCGCGGGCCCATGCTGATGGGGGCACTGCAACAGATGCTGGGGCAGGTGGCCTGGGGCGACCTCGACGTGCTGATCGTCGATCTTCCGCCGGGCACCGGCGACGTGCAGCTGACGCTCTGCCAGCGGGCGGCGATGACCGGGGCGCTCGTGGTGTCGACCCCGCAGGACATCGCCTTGCTGGACGCACGCAAGGCCATCGACATGTTCAACACGCTCAAGACCCCGGTGCTGGGCCTGATCGAGAACATGTCCTCTTTCGTCTGTCCCAACTGTGGGCACCAGAGCCATCCCTTCGGGCACGGCGGGGTCGAGAAGGAGGCTGAACGTATCGGTGCGCCGTTCCTCGGGGCGCTGCCGCTCGACCTCGACACCCGGCTGGCGGGGGACTCTGGCACCCCGATCGCGGCCGGTGACGGTCCGATGGCCGAAGCCTATGCCAAGCTCGCCGACCGGTTGGTGCAGGGCGGGATGGCCTGACATGGCGCTGGTCTTCCGCCGGGCACGGGCGGAAGACCTGGGCGCCCTCTCGGCGCTCTGCCTTCGGTCGAAGGCGCATTGGGGCTACGACGCGGCCGTCATGCGGGCCTGCGAGGCGGAGTTGACCCTGAGGCCGGTGGAGCTGTTGCACTGCGATGTCGGTCTGGCCGCGCGCGACGGCGTCCTGGTTGCGGTCGCGCAGGTCGATCCGCGAGCCGGGGAGCTCGACAAGCTCTTCGTGGCGCCCGGCGCCATGGGACAGGGGCTGGGCCGCGCGATGATGGCCTGGGCGGCTGCGGCGGCCCGGCTGCGCGGATTGCACGCGCTGAGGATCGCGGCCGACCCCGGCGCGGAACACTTCTATATAGGTCTCGGCGCCGAGAGGGTCGGGCGCGTCGCTTCGGGCAGCATTCCGGGCCGTTTCCTGCCGCTTCTGCGCCTTTCCCTGACCTGAGCGGGCGATCTTATGGGATTTCGCGCCACATGCGCCGAAATCCGGGTCGGACTTGGGAATGGCCGCCACCGGACACGCGGCGAGCGCGCCTGGCCGGGAATTTACCCCACTCACTCGAATCAAACGGCCGTGATTCGGCGTGATCTGCCGTGCGCGGGCGTGATTTTCGGCCTCAGAACCGGAAAATTTGCCTCGCCCTGGAATTAATTGGGACTGTATTGGGAAAGGCCTGCACCACTAGATGTGGTGTGGGTGACGCGAAGTTACTCAACTTAGGCTAAAATTGGGACCTTCTCGCCACAGTGGCTCCGCGTCACAGGTGCCTCGCGGCCGCGTGTTCCCAAAAAAAACCATTGCCTCCCATTCGCTCCCATGGGATACCTAATCCCAGAGATGAGGACGGGAACTCGGGGCACCAAAACGACCCCAAAATAACTTCCCAAATAGGCAGTGTTTCATACAGGCACCCCGCTTCATCCACGAGAGGTTCGACAGCGCGGGGCGAGCAGACATCCCCCCAAGATGGCGCCGCGCAGAACGAACCATACCCGGAGACGGGACGAGGGCGGCGGATAGGGCAGTGGCAGCAGCACCTATCCGCCGTTTTCCGTTTCAGGGGCCCGGTTTCGGGCAGAACGCAACACGGGGGCGAGGGACGGACAGAGGGTGAGCCGGGCAAGGTTCAGAGGCGAACACCATCTGAAGATGGACGGCAAGGGACGCGTGTCGATCCCGGTCGAGTTTCGTCGCGCCCTCGAAGCCAATGACCCGGACTGGGTCGAAGGCGACAATCCCCGCATGTTCATCCACTACGGCGACAACCTGAAGGGCGGCCTCGAGGTCTACACCATCAAGGCCCAGGACGAGATGGAAGAGATCGTGGACCAGATGGACTTCGGTCCGGAACGCGAGCTGTCCATGGATTACTTCATCAGTTCGACACAGGAAGTCCGGCTGGACGACACCGGCCGTGCCGTTCTGCCGATGCATCTGCGGCAGAAGCTGGCGCTCGAGGACGGGATGAACATCCTGGCCCGCGGTCGCGGCGCGACCTTCGAGATGTGGAACCCCGACACCTTCGAGGACGTGCGCACCGCAAGCCGCACCGAATACCTCGCCTCGCAGCCCGCGAACTTCGATCCCAAGTCCCTGCTGAACGCCGCGCGCAACAAGCGCGACGAACAGCGCCAGCAGGGCAGGGACTAGGCCATGGGGCGGTAAGGCGATGGTCGACCAGCCCCATATCCCGGTTCTTCTGAACCCGCTCCTCCGCACCGTCGCGCCGGTGTCGGGCCTCTGGCTCGATGGCACCTTCGGGGCGGGCGGGTACAGTCGCGGCCTGCTCGAGGCCGGGGCCGACACGGTGATCGGCGTCGACCGCGACCCGATGGTGTTCGAGATGGCCAAGGGCTGGGCCGCGGACTACGGCGACCGGCTGCGGCTGGTCGAGGGCGTGTTCTCGCGCCTCGACGAGTATTCCGACGAACCGCTCGACGGCGTGGTGCTGGACCTTGGCGTGTCGTCCATGCAGCTCGACCTGGCCGAGCGCGGGTTTTCCTTCATGAAGGACGGCCCGCTCGACATGCGGATGAGCAGCCAGGGGCCGTCGGCGGCCGATCTCGTCGCCGACACCTCGGAAGAGGACCTAGCCGACATCATCTTTCTCTACGGCGAGGATCGCGCCAGCCGGCGGATCGCCCGCGCCATCGGCAAGGCCCGCGCCGAGGCACCGATCACGACGACGCTGCAACTGGCCGGCATCGTGGAATCGGTCCTGCCACGGCAGAAACCGGGCCAGTCCCATCCCGCCACGCGCACCTTCCAGGCGCTTCGCATCGCGGTGAACGACGAGTACGGCGAACTCGCCTCGGGGCTTGAGGCCGCCGAACGGGCATTGAAGCCCGGCGGGCAGCTGGCCGTGGTCACCTTCCATTCGGTCGAGGACCGGATGGTCAAGCGCTTCTTCCAGCAACGCTCGGGCGGGGCGGGGCGGTCGAACCGCTACGCGCCGGAAACCGAAGAGGACGCGCCGCGCTTCGAGGTGGTGAACCGCAAGGCGATCGGCCCGGACGACGACGAAATCGCGGTCAACCCGCGCGCCCGGTCCTCCCGGCTGCGCGTCGGCCGGCGCACCGAGGCGCCCGCCGGTCCGGTCGACCGCCGCGCGCTCGGCATGCCGCAACTCAGGGGTAAGTCATGAAAAGCCTGCTTTATGTCCTGTCGGCCCTCGCGGTCATCGGCCTCGCCTTCTGGGCCTACCGCGAGAACTACGAGACCCAGCACGTGTTGAACGAGGCCGAGAGCCTGCAGCGCGAGATCGGCGAGGCGCGCGGACGACTGGCCATGCTCAGGGCGGAGTGGGCCTACCTCAACCGTCCCGACCGCCTGCGCGACCTGGCCGAGATCAACTTCGGCACGCTGTCGCTGCTGCCGTTGCGCCCCGACCAGTTCGGCCGGATCGACCAGGTGGCCTACCCGGTCGAGGAAAAGCTGGTGATCGACAACGCGATCGAGGTGTCGAGCGACAACGCCGACCTGCTGGACGAGGTGCAGGAATGATCCGCACCCCGCTGCGCCCGCTGGCCCGGGTCATCGAGGCCCGCGCCCGGGGCGAGAACCCGGATGCCATCGAGCGTGAGAACCTGCGCCTCAGGCATGAAGAGATGCGCGACCGCGACCGCTCCCGCGCCGAGGGGCGGCTGCTGGTCCTGGGCGCGATGTTCTTCTGCGCCTTCACCGTGATCGGGTTCCGCATGGGGGCCATGGCCGGGTCCGAGCCGTCGGAGCCGCGCGCCTCGGCCAGCGGGTCGAGCATCGTTGCCGAGCGCGCCGACATCGTCGACCGCAATGGCCGGATCCTTGCCACCAACCTCGAGACACATGCGCTCTATGCCCATCCCCACCAGATGATCGACCCGCTTGGCGCGGTCGACCAGCTGATGGAGATCTTCCCCGACCTCGACCGCGACCGGCTGCTCAAGGATTTCACCGGCTCGCGCAAGTTCCTCTGGATCAAGAAGCGTATCAGCCCCGAACAGCAGCAGGCCGTGATGGACATCGGCGAGCCCGGGCTGCTCTTTGGTCCGCGCGAGATGCGGCTTTATCCCAACGGCCGGATCGCCGCCCACGTGCTGGGCGGCTATGGCTATGGTGAAGAGGGCGTCAGCTCGGCCGAACTGATCGGCGTGGCCGGCGTGGAACGCTTCTTTGACACCCGCCTGCGCGACCCCGCCGAGGGCGGCAAACCGCTGGAGCTGTCCATCGACCTGTCGGTGCAGGCCGCGACGGAGCGGGTGCTGGCGGGCGGCATGAAGCTGATGAACGCCAAGGGCGCGGCGGCGATCCTGATGAACGTCAAGACCGGCGAGGTGATCAGCCTCGCCTCGCTACCCGATTTCGATCCGAACGACCGGCCGCTGCCGCCGACCAAGGGCGCACCGGACGACAGCCCGCTCTTCAACCGCGCGGCGCAGGGTCTCTACGAGCTCGGGTCGACCTTCAAGATCTTCGCGGCGGCCCAGGCGATGGACATGGGCCTCGTCTCGCCCTCCACCGTGATCGACACCCGCGGCCCGATCCGGTTCGGCAAGTACCTGATCAAGGATTTCCACTTCTACGGCAACGAGTTGACCGTCGAAAAGATCATCGTGAAAAGCTCCAACATCGGCACGGCGCGGCTGTCGCAGATGTTCGGGGTCGAGAACCAGAAGACGTTCCTGAGCAACCTCGGTCTGACCGTGCCCTCGACCATCGAACTGCCCGAGGCGCAGCAGGCCAAGCCGCTGCTGCCGTCGAAATGGACCGAGCTGTCGGCGATGACGATTTCCTACGGCCACGGCATGTCCGCCAGCCCGCTGCACCTGGCCGCGGCCTATGCGACGATTGCCAACGACGGCATCCAGGTGCACCCGACGCTGATCAAGACCGACGTCCCGCAGCATGGCGAGCGGGTCATGTCCTCGACCACCGCGGCGCGGTCCCGCGCGATGCTGCGCAAGGTGGTGACCGAGGGCACCGCCAGCTTCGGCGAGGTCGAGGGCTACGCCGTCGCGGGCAAGACCGGGACCGCCGACAAGCCGAAGCCCACGGGCGGCTATTATGACGACAAGGTGATCACCACCTTCGCCACCATGTTCCCCGCCCACGCCCCGGAATACGTGCTGGTGCTGAGCCTCGACGAACCCGTCGAAACCAGCGGAGACGAGCCGCGCCGCACCGCCGGCTGGACGGCCGTTCCGGTCGCGGCCGAGCTGATACGCCGCGTCGCCCCGCTCCTCGGCCTGCGGCCCCAGATTGAACCCGCAAAGCTGGCTGATATAACCCTCACATCCCAGTAACCAGCGGAGGCGGGGCAATCATGGCGGCACGGGCATCGGGCAAGACGGCGACGCTGGACGAGCTGGGCCTGACCGCGAAGGGCGGCGCCATGGCCGATATCACCGGCCTCAGCGTCGACAGCCGCGGCATCGCGCGGGGCAACCTGTTCGCCGCCCTGCCGGGCAGCGTGGTGCATGGCGGCAAGTTCATTCCGCAGGCGCTCGAGAACGGGGCAGGGGCGATCCTGACCGATGCCGATGGCGCCTACATGCATGCGGACCTGCTGCGCGCCTCGGGCGTGCCGCTGATCGTGGCCGAGGATCCCCGGCAGGTCCTCGCCTATGCCGCGGCGCTCTGGTGGGGCGCCCAGCCCGGCATCATGGCGGCGGTCACCGGCACCAACGGCAAGACCTCGGTCGCGACCTTCACCCGCCAGATCTGGACCCTGCTGGGGCACGAGGCCTGCAACTTCGGCACCACCGGGGTCGAAGGCGCCTTCGAGGCGCCGCTGGCCCACACCACCCCCGAACCGATCACCCTGCACCGCGTGCTGGCCGAGGCCGCGCGCGCCGGCGTCACGCATGGCTGCATGGAAGCGTCAAGCCACGGCCTCGCGCAGCGGCGGCTGGACGGGGTGCAGCTGCAGACCGCGGGCTTCACCAACTTCACGCAGGATCACCTCGACTACCACGCGACCTTCGAGGAGTACTTCGAGGCCAAGGCCGGGCTCTTCAAGCGCCTGCTGCCGCCCGAGGGCGTGGCGGTCATCAACCTCGATGGCCATCGCGGCGGGGACATGGCGCAGATCTGCGTCGACCGGGGCATCCAGGTTCTTGGGGTCGGGCGGTCGGACCGGGCGCAGCTGCGCATCCGCAGCCACCGCTATGAACCCGACGGCCAGGTCCTGCGGTTCGGCTGGGACGGGCGCGACTATCAGGTTCATCTGCCGCTGATCGGCGGGTTCCAATCGGAAAACGTTCTGGTCGCCGCGGGCCTTGCCATCGGCAGCGGCGAGGCGCCCGAGGCGGTGTTCGAAACCCTGCCGGCGCTGTCGACGGTGCGCGGCCGGATGCAGCTGGTCGCCCGGCGCGACAACGGGGCCTCGGTCTTTGTCGATTACGCTCACACCCCCGATGCGGTCGCCACCGCGCTCAAGGCCATGCGCCCGCACGTGATGGGGCGCATCGTCGCCATCGTCGGCGCAGGCGGCGACCGGGACGCGACCAAGCGCCCGCTGATGGGCCAGGCGGCAGCCGAGAATGCCGACATCGTCTTTGTCACCGACGACAACCCCCGGTCCGAGGATCCGGCGATGATCCGGCAGGCCGTGATGATGGGCGCGCCCGAGGCGATCGAGGTCGGCGACCGGGCCGAGGCGATCCTGCGCGGGGTCGATGCGCTTGGCCCCGGCGACGCGCTGCTGATCGCGGGCAAGGGGCACGAGACAGGGCAGATTGTCGGCTCCGACATCTATCCCTTCGACGACGCGGAACAGGCCTCGGTCGCGGTCGCGGCGCTCGACGGGAGGCTCGCGTGAGCCTCTGGACCGCCGAGGAGGCGGCCCGCGCGACCGGTGGCGAGGTGCAGGGCGACTGGTCGGTCGGCGGCGTCTCGATCGACACCCGCACGATCCAGCGTGGCGATCTCTTCGTGGCGCTGACGGCCGCCCGGGACGGCCACGAGTTCGTCGCGCAGGCGCTCCAGAAGGGGGCGGGTGCCGCGCTCGTGTCGCGGCGGCCCGATGGCGTGTCGCCGGATGCACCGCTGCTGATCGTGTCCGATGTGCTGGACGCGCTCGGTGCGCTCGGAAGGGCCGGGCGCGACCGGATGCAGGGTCGCGTGGTCGCGGTCACCGGATCGGTCGGCAAGACATCCACCAAGGAGATGCTGCGCGCGGTGCTGGGCCACCAGCGCCGGACGCACGTCGCCGAGGCGAGCTACAACAATCACTGGGGCGTGCCGCTGACGCTGGCCCGGATGCCGCGCGACAGTGAGCTGGCGGTGATCGAGATAGGCATGAACCATCCTGGAGAGATCGCGCCGCTGGCCCGGATGGCGCGGCCGCACGTCGCGATGATCACGACCGTCGCCGCCGCGCACCTTGAAGCCTTCGAGAACCTCGAGGGCATCGCGCGGGAAAAGGCGTCGATCTTCGAGGGGCTGGAGGCGGGCGGCACGGCGGTGATCAACGGTGACCTCCCGACCACGCCGATCATGATCGGGATCGCCCGCGATCACGGTGCGCAGGTCCTAACCTTTGGCGAGACACGGGCGAACCACCATCGTCTGAACAGCCTGCGGATCGGGGACGAGACCTCGGTCGCCGAGGCGCGCGCCTGGCGCACGCCGGTGCTCTACAAGGTCGGCGCGGCGGGGCGGCATTTCGCGGTCAACGCGCTTGGCGTGCTGGCCGTGGCGCATGCGCTCGGCCTCGACCGGGCGACGGCGGCGGCCGACCTCGCGCGCTGGTCGCCCCCGGCCGGCCGCGGCATGCGCGAGAGGCTTCTCCTCGACCAGCTGGACGAGGGGCTGAGCTTCGAGCTGATCGACGACGCCTTCAACGCCAACCCGACCTCGATGGCCGCAGCTCTCGAGGTGCTGGCAGCCGCCAGCCCGCGCGACAACGTCGGCCGCCACGCCCATGGCCGCCGCGTCGCGGTGCTGGGCGAGATGCTTGAACTGGGCCCGGACGAGGCAGCAATGCACCGCAACCTGGCCGATCTGCCTTCGATGCAGGCGCTCGACGTGATCCACTGCGTGGGCGAACGGATGCAGGTCCTCTACGAGGCGCTGCCCGAGGCCAAGCGCGGCCGCTTTGCCCGCACGGCGGGAAAACTCGCCGACCGCGCCGCGCGCCTGGTCGACGCGGGCGACGTCATCCTTGTGAAGGGATCCAAGGGCAGCCGGGTGAGCCTGGTGGTTGACGCACTCAGGAAACTGGGCCATCCGGCCGCGAACTGAACGAGGAAGAAACATGCTCTATTGGCTGGCCGGTCTGTCGGATGGTGGGGACGTCTTCAACCTCTTCCGCTACATCACCTTCCGCGCGGGTGGCGCCTTCATGACGGCGCTGATCTTCGGCTTCCTCTTCGGGCGGCCGTTGATCGACGTCCTGCGCCGGACGCAGGGCAAGGGCCAGCCGATCCGCAACGACGGGCCGGAATCGCACCTGGCCAAGGCCGGCACGCCGACGATGGGCGGGCTCTTAATCGTGGGGGCGCTGCTGACGGCGACGCTCCTCTGGGCGCGGCTCGACAACCCGTTCGTCTGGCTGGTGCTCTTCGTGACCATCGGCTTCGGCCTGATCGGATTTGCCGACGACTATGCCAAGGTGTCCAAGCAGAACACCGCCGGCGTCTCGGGCAAGGTGCGGCTGCTGATCGGTTTCATCATCGCGGCGCTCGCCTCGGCCTGGGCGGCCTGGTACCACCCCGTGGACCTGCAGGGGCAGCTGGCCTTCCCGGTTTTCAAGAACGCGCTGCTGGACCTCGGCATCTTCTTCGTTCCGTTCTCGATGATCGTCATCGTGGGCGCCGCCAACGCAGTGAATTTGACCGATGGCCTCGACGGGCTGGCGATCATGCCGGTGATGATCGCGGCCTCGGCGCTTGGGATCATCGCCTATTTCGTCGGCCGCGTGGACTTTTCCGAGTACCTCGAAATCCACTATGTCCCCGGCACCGGCGAGATCGTGATCTTCGTCGCAGGGCTCGTCGGCGGCGGCCTCGGGTTCCTGTGGTACAACGCTCCGCCGGCGGCGGTCTTTATGGGCGACACCGGCTCGCTCGCCCTTGGCGGCGCGCTCGGCGCGATCGCGGTGGCCACCAAGCACGAGATCGTGCTGGCGATCATCGGCGGCCTCTTCGTGGTCGAGGCGCTGTCGGTCATCATCCAGGTCGCCTACTTCAAGCGCACCGGCAAGCGGGTGTTCCTGATGGCGCCGATCCACCACCACTACGAGAAGAAGGGCTGGTCCGAGCCGCAGATCGTGATCCGGTTCTGGATCATCTCGCTGATCCTCGCCCTCGTCGGCCTCGCCACCCTGAAGCTGCGCTGAGGCGCCGGGGCGATGTCCTTTGAAAGCCTCGTGCAGAGCCTTGGCCTGCCGGGGCTGTTCCTCGGCGCGATGGTCGAGGGAGAGGTCGCCACCTTCCTGGGTGGCGCAATGGCGCATCGGGGTGTGTTTTCCTTCGAGGCCGCCGCGCTGACCGCCACCGCCGGGGCGGTGATCGCCGACCAGGCGGTGTTCCTCGTGGGCCGGTTCGCGCGGGGCTGGCCGCTGGTGCAGCGGGTGCTGTCGCACCGTCACGCCGTACGCGTCTCGGGGATGGTCGAGCGCTACCCGGCTCGCACGGTCCTGTCGCTGCGCTTCATCTACGGGGCGCGGACAGTGGGTCTGCTGCTGCTTGGGGCGAAACGGATCGCCTGGCCGACATTCGCCGTTCTCAACTTGATTTCGGTTCTGGTTTGGGCGCATCTGGTGACCGCGCTCGGCTATGGCGTGGCGCTCAGCCTGCGCCGGTTGCTGGGCGATGTGCCGTTGCACTGGCATCTGATCGCCTCGATCGCCGTGGCGCTCGCCGGGCTCGGGCTGATCGGCCTCTGGCACAGACGGCGGCGCAAGGACAATGACTCGGGTGATCCGGTCTGACCGGCGCCGCGCAAAGGGGAAGACGCAGATGATTCCAGTCACAGGCTTTGAAGGCGCGCGGATCGGTGTGCTGGGCTTGGGCCGTTCGGGGCTCTCGACCGCCCGCGCCCTGCGCGCCGGCGGGGCGGAGCCGGTCTGCTGGGACGACAACCCCGACGCCCGCGCCAAGGCCGAGGCCGAGGGCTTTGCCTGCGCCGATCTTGGTAAGGCCGGCGCGATCGAGGGGATCGCGCGGCTGATCGTCAGCCCGGGCATCCCGCATCTCTATCCCCGCCCGAACCCGGTGATCGCCGAGGCCTATCGCCACGGCGTGCCGGTCGACAACGACATCGGGCTCTTCTTCCGCTCGCTCGCCGGGGCCGGCTGGGCCGAGTTCGATGTGCCGCCCAAGGTGATCGCGGTGACCGGTTCGAACGGGAAATCCACCACCTCGGCGCTGATCCACCACATCCTCGAAGAAGCCGGGCGCGAAAGCCAGCTGGCGGGCAACATCGGGCGCGGCGTGCTCGACATCGACCCGCCGGGCGATGGCGGGGTGGTGGTGCTGGAACTCAGCTCGTATCAGACCGACCTGGCGCGGGCGCTGACCCCGGACGTCGCGGTATTCACCAACTTCTCGCCTGACCACCTCGACCGGCACGGCGGCATCGGCGGCTACTTCGCCGCCAAGCGCCGCCTCTTTGCCGAAGGCGGGCCCGACCGCGCGGTGATCGGCGTGGACGAGGCCGAGGGGCTCTACATGGCCGACCAACTGGGCGAGGGGCCGGGCGACGACCGGGTGATCCGCGTCTCGGTCACGCAGAAACCGGTGGGCGCGGGCTGGCAGGTGGCGGCGCGCAAGGGGTTCCTGACCGAATGGCGCAAGGGCAAGCAGGTCGCCTCGATCGACTTGCGGCAGGTCGCGGGGCTGCCGGGGGCGCACAACCACCAGAACGCCTGTGCCGCCTATGCCGCCGTGCGCACCCTCGGCATCGCGCCGCGGGTGGCCGAGCAGGCGTTCCATAGCTTTGCCGGCCTGCCGCACCGCAGCCAGACCATCGCCGAACACAACGGCATCCGGTTCGTGAACGACAGCAAGGCCACTAATGTCGACAGCGCCGCCAAGGCGCTCGCGGCGTTCGACCGGATCCGCTGGATCTGCGGAGGGTTGGAGAAAGAAGGCGGGCTCGACCTCGTTGTCGAGGCGGCGGGATCGGTCCTCAAGGCCTATGTCATCGGGCGCGAGGCGGCGGCCTTTGCCGTCCATCTGCGCGGGATCGAGGCCGAGGTCTGCACCGACATGGCGACCGCCGTCGCCCGCGCCGTGGCCGAGGCCGAGCCGGGCGATACCGTCCTGCTGGCCCCTGCCGCCGCCAGCTTTGACCAGTACGACAGCTTCGAGCGCCGGGGCGAGGATTTCGTGGCCCGCGTCCGAGCCGCGCTGGCCTGACGCCCGGCTTCATCGTTCGCTGAAACCTTCGGGCGAGGCGTCTGCAGGGCGGCGGGGGCAGCGCCCCCGAACCGGGCCGGAGATGCCCGCGCAGGCGCATTCCTGCTGGCCCTGAAACACCAAACGCGCTACTGTAACATTCAACGACCCCGCAAAGGGGCGGAATGAGGCAAAATCGGCGGTAACCCATGACGGATATGGTGCATGGTGCGGTTCCTGTTCAGGCAGGGGAACCGGTTCTTCCCAAATGGTGGCGGACCATCGACAAATGGACGATGTCCTGCGTGTTGATGCTGTTCGGCGTGGGGCTCCTGCTGGCGCTCGCGGCCTCTCCGCCGCTGGCGGCCAAGAACGGCCTCGCGCCGTTCCACTACGTGCAGCGCCAGGCCTTCTTCGGCGGCGTGGCGATGATGGTGATGTTCGCCGTCTCGATGATGACGCCGGTGATGGTGCGCCGGATGGCGGTGATCGGCTTCTTCGGGGCCTTCGTCGCGATCCTGCTGCTGCCGATTTTCGGCACCGACTTCGGCAAGGGCGCGACGCGCTGGTTCTCGCTCGGCGTGGCCTCGGTCCAGCCGTCGGAATTCCTCAAGCCCGTCTTCGTGGTGACCTCTGCCTGGATGATGGCGGCCAGCCAGGACCTGAACGGTCCGCCGGGACGCGCCTGGAGCTTCGTCATCACCTTCATCATCGTGATCCTGCTGGCGATGCAGCCCGACTTTGGCCAGGCCTGCCTGATCCTCTTCGGCTGGGGCGTGATGTACTTCGTCGCAGGGGCGCCGATGGTGCTGATGGTCGGCATGGCCGGGCTGGTGATCCTGGGCGGGATGACGGCCTACAACAGCTCGGAACACTTCGCGCGCCGGATCGATGGCTTCCTGCACCCCGAGGTCGATCCCACGACCCAGATCGGATACGCCACCAACGCGATCCGCGAAGGCGGGTTCTTCGGCGTCGGCGTGGGCGAGGGGCAGGTCAAGATGAACCTGCCGGATGCGCATACCGACTTCATCATCGCGGTGGCGGCCGAGGAATATGGTCTGTTCCTCGTGCTCTGCATCATCACGCTCTACACCGTGATCGTCGTGCGCTCGCTGCTGCGTCTGATGCGGGAACGCGACCCGTTCATCCGCCTTGCCGGCACCGGCCTCGTCGCCGTCTTCGGCGTGCAGGCGATGATCAACATGGGCGTCGCGGTGCGGCTCCTGCCGGCCAAGGGCATGACGCTGCCGTTCGTCAGCTACGGCGGCTCCTCTGTCATCGCGTCCGGGATCGCCATCGGCATGCTGCTGGCCTTTACACGCAGCCGTCCGCAGGGCGGGATCACCGACATCCTCGGGCGGGGCCGATGAACGACAACGCGCCTCTTCTCATCATCGCGGCGGGTGGCACCGGTGGGCACATGTTTCCCGCTCAGGCGCTGGCCGAGGTCATGCTGCGCCGGGGCTGGCGGGTCAAGCTGTCGACCGACGCGCGCGGTGCGCGCTACACGAGCGGCTTCCCGCACTCGGTCGAGATCGAACAGCTGCCAAGCGCGACGTTTGCCCGCGGCGGGCTGGTGGCCAAGGCCGCGGCGCCGTTCCAGATCGCGGGCGGGGTGATGTCGGCGATCTGGAAGATGCGGCGCGACCGGCCCGAGGTGGTCGTGGGCTTCGGCGGCTACCCGGCCATCCCCGCGATGGCTGCGGCGACCGCGCTGCGCCTGCCGCGGATGATCCACGAACAGAACGGCGTGCTGGGCCGGGTGAACCAGGCCTTTGCCACCCGGGTGGACGAGATCGCCTGCGGCACCTGGCCGACCGAACTGCCCGAGGGGGTCGAGGCGGTGCACACCGGCAACCCCGTGCGCATGGCGGTCGGCGAACGGGCCGGGGCGGGCTACATCCCGCCGGGCGATTACCCGATGTCGGTGCTGGTGATGGGCGGCTCGCAGGGCGCACGCATCCTGTCCGACGTGGTGCCGGACGCGGTGGCGCAGCTGCCCGAACCGATCCGCCGCAACATCCGCGTCAGCCACCAGGCCCGCGAGGAAGACCTCGACCGGGTCGGGCGCGCCTATGCCGACGCCTGCATCGACGCCGACGTGCAGACCTTCTTCCAGGATGTGCCGCGACGTATGAGCGAAGCTCAGCTGGTCGTGACCCGGTCGGGGGCCTCGACTGTCGCCGATCTGACCGTTATTGGACGGCCTTCGATTCTGGTGCCGCTGGCGGCATCGATCCGGGACGAGCAGACGGTGAACGCCCGCGGACTGGTCGAGGCGGGGGCTGCGATCCTGATGCCGGAGAGCCAATTCAACGCGGGAACGCTGGCCGACCAGATGGCGTTGGTGCTGGGCGATCCGGCCGGCGCCGAGCAGATGGCCCGGGCCGCGCTGACCCTCGGAAAGCCCGAGGCGGCGCAGACGCTGGCGGATATGGTGGAACGCCTCTCGGGCGGGGCAAAGGGGTAGAGACATGAACGCAGCCGCGACGAAACTGCCGCAGGACATGGGACCGATCCACTTCGTGGGCATCGGGGGCATCGGGATGTCGGGGATCGCCGAGGTGCTGCTGAACCATGGCTACACCGTCCAGGGCAGCGACCTGAAGGCTTCCAAGATCACCGACCGGCTGAAGGAACTGGGCGCGCATGTCTTCGAGGGCCAGCGGGCCGAGAACCTCGAGAACACGCAGGTCGTCGTCATCTCCTCCGCGATCAAGCCGGGCAACCCGGAACTGGACGAGGCGCGCCGCCGCGGCCTGCCGGTCGTGCGCCGGGCCGAGATGCTGGCCGAGCTGATGCGGCTGAAATCCAACGTCGCCGTCGCGGGCACCCACGGCAAGACGACGACCACCACCATGGTCGCCACACTGCTGGACGCCGGCGATTTCGACCCGACCGTGGTGAACGGTGGTATCATCCACGCCTATGGCTCGAATGCCCGCGTGGGGCTGGGCGAATGGATGGTGGTCGAGGCGGACGAAAGCGACGGGACCTTCAACCGTCTGCCCGCCACCATCGCCATCGTGACCAACATCGACCCCGAGCACATGGACCACTGGGGCGACTTCGACCGGCTGCGGCAGGGATTCCTCGACTTCGTGTCGAACATCCCGTTCTACGGCGTCGCGGTCTGCTGCACCGACCATGCCGAGGTTCAGGCGCTGGTCGGCAAGATCACCGACCGCCGCGTGATCACTTACGGGTTCAACGCGCAGGCCGACATCCGCGCGGTGAACCTGCGCTACGAGGGCGGGTCGGCGCATTTCGACATCCTGCTGCAGAATGAGGACCGGGTGATCAAGGACTGCACCCTGCCGATGCCGGGCGACCACAACGTGTCGAACGCGCTGTCGGCGGTGGCCGTCGCCCGCCACCTCGGCATGAAGGCCGAGGAGATCCGCGTGGCACTCGCCAACTTCGGCGGCGTGAACCGGCGCTTCACCAAGGTGGGTGAGGTCAACGGCGTCGCCATCATCGACGATTACGGCCACCACCCGGTCGAGATCGCGGCGGTGCTGAAGGCGGCCCGCCAGGCAACCAGCGGCCGCGTCATCGCGGTCCACCAGCCGCACCGTTACACCCGGCTCCACACGCTCTTCGACGACTTCTGTTCCTGCTTCAACGAGGCCGACGTCGTCGCCATCGCCGAGGTCTACGCCGCCGGCGAGGACCCGATCGAGGGCGCGACGCGCGACGACCTCGTGGCCGGGCTTATCGCCCATGGCCACCGCCATGCCCGTGCCATCGTGTCCGAAGATGACCTCGAACGCCTCGTGCGCGAACAGGCCAAGCCGGGCGACATGGTCGTCTGCCTCGGGGCGGGCACGATCTCGTCCTGGGCCAACGCGCTGCCGGCACGTCTGGCGGACTGGGGGCAGGGCAAGGTGACGCTGCGCAGCGTCTGACGGCCCGCGCGGGTTGCTGCATTGCAACACAGCTGAAGTTTTGATGACTCCGTCAACATGCCGCCCGGCGCGCCATGCAGCATACCCGTTCTTCTGTTAACCAGAAAAGGGTATGGATTCCCTTGGGAAAGCTGGCCGCATTGCCGCATGGGCCCCACCACATCCACGCGCCCCGCTATCCTTTCGTATCGGAATAGAGTTGTTGGGAATGCACCTTTGATGGCAGGTAGATTCTGTACGGAAAGGCTCGCTCATTGGTTGCGATGTCCGGCCCGTTCGGGGCCATCCACTCACGGCCCGCGTGTGACGATTGGGAGTTTTGAATGAGTCTATCGCTCATCCTGGGGTGCCTCTGGGTGCTCGTCGCGACCGCCGTGGCGATCCTGCCCCTGCGGTTGCAATACGGCCCGGGGCTGGCGCTCCTGGCCACGGCGCCGGTGCTGATCGGCGTAATCTGGTGGGAGCAGGGCTGGATCTGGGGCGTGCTGGTGACGCTCGTGTTCCTGTCCATCTTCCGCAAGCCTGTCGCCTACCTGCTGCGCCGCCTGCGCAATCGCGGCGAGAAACTGAGGGAAGATTACGAATGACATGGGCGCTGATCCTCGTCTGTCTCTGGGCCCTGGCGGCGAACCTCGTCGCCATGCTGCCGAGCCGGGACAGTCACTGGACCAGCGCCTATGCCCTCATCGCGACCGGGGTTCCGATCCTAGGCTACGTCACCTGGACCCACGGCGCGATCGTCGGGCTCCTCGTCCTCGCCGCCGGATGCTCGATCCTGCGCTGGCCGGTGATCTACCTCTGGCGCTGGCTGCGGCGGAAGGCCGGGATCGGCGAAGCGGCGGAGTAGGGCGTCGCGACGCTTGCCGTCCTGCCTGCGGCTTGCTACCCGGCAGGGTGCAGACAGAGGACCGCCCATGCCCACCCCCGACCGGATCGAGACCCGAGGCCGCCTGACCGCCGACCGCGACCTGTCCGAACTGACCTGGCTGCGGGTCGGTGGGCCGGCCGACTGGCTGTTCCAGCCGGCGGACGACGCCGACCTTGCCGCGTTCCTGTCGGCCCTCGACCCCGCCATACCGGTCTTTCCGATGGGGGTCGGGTCTAACCTGATCGTGCGTGACGGTGGCATTCGCGGCGTGGTGATCCGGTTGGGCCGCGGCTTCAACGGGATCGAGGCCGGGGCAGGGCGGGTGACCGCCGGTGCCGCCGCCCTCGATGCCCATGTCGCGCGGCGGGCGGGTGAGGCGGGGATCGACCTCAGCTTCCTGCGCACCATTCCCGGCAGCCTCGGCGGCGCGGCGCGGATGAATGCGGGCTGCTACGGCAGCTACACCGGGGATCACTTTGTCTCGGCCCGCGGTGTGACGCGGGCGGGCGAGGCGGTGACGCTCTCGAAATCCGACATGGGTTTTGCCTACCGCCAGACCGCGCTGCCCCCCGACCTGATCCTGACCCAGGTGGTACTGGAAGGGGAGGCGGGCGATCCCGAGGAACTGGCCGCGCGGATGCAGGCGCAGCTCGACAAAAGGGACGAAACCCAGCCGGTCAAGGACCGCACCGCCGGGTCGACTTTCCGCAATCCGGCCGGTTTTTCCAGCACCGGGCGGGCGGACGATACCCATGATCTGAAGGCATGGAAGCTGATCCAGGACGCCGGAATGCAGGGCGTTCCGATGGGCGGGGCGGTGATGAACCCCAAACATGCCAACTTTCTCACCAACACGGGCACGGCCACGGCGGCGGAACTCGAAGGTTTGGGCGAGGAGGTCCGAAAAAGAGTTTTTCAAAGCTCTGGAATAGAGTTAGAGTGGGAAATCATGCGCGTCGGAGAACCGGGCTAAGACCCGGGACGGCATGATCCCCGGCCCGGGCAAGGCCGGAACCAACGAAAAAGGGCCGCAAAACAAGGCCCGGAGAACGAGGCACGAAGTGGGTTCGTCGAGCAGGACAACCCCGACAGTTGCGGTGTTATTGGGCGGTCCCTCGGCTGAGCGCGAGGTGTCGCTGTCGACAGGGCGCGAATGCGCCGCCGCGCTGCGGGACGAAGGATTTCAGGTGGTCGAGGTCGATGCCGGCCCGGACCTGCCCGCACGTCTTGCCGACATCTCTCCGGACGTCGTCTTCAACGCCCTGCATGGCCGCTGGGGCGAGGATGGATGTGTCCAGGGCCTGCTGGAATGGCTCCGCATTCCCTACACGCATTCCGGGGTGCTGGCCTCGGCGCTGGCCATGGACAAGGCCCGCGCCAAGGAGGTCTATCGCTCTGCCGGTCTGCCGGTCGTCGAAAGCCGCCTGGCCGAACGACACGAGGTCGAGGCGCAGCATTTGCTGGAGCCACCCTACGTGGTCAAGCCCAACAACGAAGGCTCCTCGGTCGGGATCTACATCGTGCAGGAGGGCGCCAATTCGCCGCCCAAGCTGGCCGAGACGATGCCCGACACCGTCATGGTCGAGCAGTACGTGAAGGGCAGGGAGCTCACGACATCGGTCCTGGGGGACCGCGCGCTTGGCGTGACCGACATCATCACTGACGGCTGGTACGACTACGACGCCAAGTACAAGCCCGGCGGGTCGCGTCACGAGATTCCTGCAAACGTCCCGCAGGAGATCACCGATGCCTGCCTCGACTATGCCCTGCGCGCGCATCACGCGCTTGGCTGCCGGGGCGTGAGCCGGACCGATTTCCGCTGGGACGAGGACAAGGGCCTCGACGGGCTGATCCTGCTGGAAACCAACACCCAGCCCGGCATGACGCCGACCTCGCTCATCCCCGAGCAGGCGGCGGCGATCGGCATCTCCTTCGGCGCGCTCTGCCGCTGGCTGGTGGAGGACGCATCGTGCGGAAGGTAGCCACCCGGCCCGATCCGGCGCCGTCGCGCTGGTCCTACCGCATGCAGCGGATCATGCTGACCCCGACCTATCGCGTTGCGATGCGGGTCGGTCTGCCCTTCGTGCTCTCGGCCGGCCTGGTGATGGGCTACTTCGGCAACGATGCCCGGCGCGACGCCGTGGTGGCGCAGTTCGCCGCGTGGCGCGAGGCGTTCGAGACCCGGCCCCAGTTCATGGTCAACCTGATGGCGGTCGAAGGTGCTACGACAAGCGTCGAGCAGGACATTCGCGAGGTCGCCGCGGTCGATTTCCCGGTCTCGTCCTTCGACCTCGACCTCGAGGGGCTGCGCGCGACGATTGCCGATATTCCGGCTGTTGCCTCGGTCAGCCTGCGCGTGCGCAACGGCGGCGTGCTGGACGTGATCGTGACCGAGCGTCAGCCGATGGTGGTCTGGCGCGAAGCCGAGGGCCTGGCGCTGGTCGACCGCGAGGGCGTCGTCGTCGGCGGCATCCAGGCCCGGCTCGACCGGGCGGACCTGCCGCTCATCGTGGGCAGGGGGGCCGACGTGGCCGTGCCCGAAGCGCTCGACATCCTCGCCGCCGCGCGCCCGATCCTGGGCCGGGTGCGGGGCCTCGTGCGGGTCGGCGAACGCCGTTGGGACGTGGTGCTCGACCGGGGCCAGCGCATCCTGCTGCCCGAGGCCGAGCCGGTGCGCGCGCTGGAGCGCGTCATCGCGCTGCACCAGGCGCAGGAGATGCTCGACCGGGACGTGGCGGCCGTGGACATGCGCCTCGCGCATCGCCCGACCATCCGGATGAACCCGGAGGCGGCCAGCACCTGGTGGCAGATCAAGGATATCGTGGTGGAGTTGAACGGCGAATGAGAGACCTTTACGAAACCCAACGGGCCATGCGGAACCTGCGCAAGGCGGCGATGCAACGCGGTGTCGTGGCGGTCCTTGACGTCGGTACGTCCAAGATCGCCTGCCTCGTGCTGCGCTTTGACAGCACGGAACGGCGCGTTGGGTCCGACGGGGTCGGGTCGCTGGCGGGGCAGGCGGGCTTTCGCGTGATCGGCGCCGCCACCACGCGGTCGCGCGGGGTTAAGTTCGGCGAGATCGAGGCGATGCAGGAGACCGAGCGCGCGATCCGCACCGCGATCCAGGCCGCGCAGAAGATGGCCAACATCCGCGTCGATCACGTCATCGCCTGCTTCTCGGGCGCAGGCCCGCGGTCCTACGGTCTGGCCGGGCAGGTCGAGGTCGAGGGACCGGTCGTCGAGGAACAGGACGTGAGCCGCGTGCTGGCCGCCTGCGAGGTGCCGGATTACGGCGACGGACGCGAGGTGCTGCATGCCCAGCCGGTGAACTTCGCGCTGGATCACCGGTCGGGGATGAACGACCCGCGCGGCCAGATCGGCCAGGCGCTGTCGACCGACATGCACATGCTGACCGTCGACGCCGCGGCGATCCAGAACCTCGCGCATTGCGTCCGCCGCTGCGACCTGGAACTGGCGGGGGTCGCCTCCTCGGCCTATGTCTCGGGCACCTCGGCGCTGGTCGAGGACGAGCAGGAACTGGGCGCCGCCTGCATCGACATGGGCGGCGGCACGACGGGCCTCTCGGTCTTCTGGCGCAAGCACATGATCTACGCCGACGCGGTCCGCATGGGCGGCGATCACGTCACCGGCGACATCTCGATGGCGCTGCAGATCCCGATGCAGACGGCGGAGCGGATCAAGACCTTCTACGGCGGCGTCATCGCCACCGGCATGGACGACCGTGAGAAGATCGAGATCGGCGGCGACACCGGCGACTGGGAACACGACCGCCGCACCGTCACCCGCTCGGAGCTGATCGGCATCATGCGCCCCCGGGTCGAGGAGATCCTCGAAGAGGTCCGCTATCGCCTCGACGCCGCGGGGTTCGACCACATGCCCAGCCAGCAGATCGTGCTGACCGGCGGGGCAAGCCAGATCCCCGGTCTGGACGGCCTGGCCAGCCGCATCCTCGGCCAGCAGGTGCGCCTGGGACGTCCGCTGCGCGTGCATGGCCTGCCGCAGGCCGCGACCGGGCCGGGCTTTGCCAGCGCGGTCGGCATGTGCCTCTTCGCGGCGCATCCGCAGGATGAATGGTGGGATTTCGACCTGCCGATGGACCGCTACCCGGCGCGGTCGCTGAAACGAGCCGTGCGCTGGTTCAAGGATAATTGGTGAGATTCAGCCGTTAGAGCCCGAAAAATCGGCAGAAAGCAGCTAATCATGAAGCAAGGACAGTGACGCATTGAGACGAATCTGTTAATTTATCCACAAGCCCGGAAAAGGGCGAAAGGCAAGCAGAGCAGTCGCCGCAAAATTGAAAGCACTTGTCGCGAGAACGCGTCTTGATTGTGATGCCGGTGCCTATTGGCCCCGAATTCCTGTCTGCATGTGCTTGACGTTACGCAATATCTTGTGCGGATGCCGATATGGCCGCAGATCCACGCGAGATTTTGCCATATTTTGTGGTTTTCGGGGTGACGCGTATGTCGCACCTCGCTATGCTTGCGGAAGTTTATGCGGATAAACCCGTCATTAAGGCGGGGCTGGAAACAGGCGGAACAAGCGATGACATTGAATTTGACGATGCCGGGGGGTGAGGATCTCAAGCCGCGGATCACCGTATTTGGTGTGGGCGGTGCCGGTGGCAACGCCGTCAACAACATGATCGAAAAGCAGCTCGAAGGCGTGGATTTCGTGGTGGCGAACACCGACGCGCAGGCGCTGCAGCAGAGCCAGTCGCAAAGCCGCATCCAGCTGGGCGTGAAGGTCACCGAAGGTCTGGGCGCGGGCGCCAAGGCGTCGATCGGCGCCGCCGCCGCCGAGGAAAGCATCGAACAGATCGTCGATCACCTGGCCGGCGCGCACATGTGCTTCATCACCGCCGGCATGGGCGGCGGCACCGGCACCGGCGCGGCCCCGATCATCGCGCAGGCCGCGCGTGAGCTGGGCGTCCTGACCGTCGGCGTCGTGACAAAGCCCTTCCAGTTCGAAGGTGCCAAGCGCATGCGGCAGGCCGAGGAGGGGGTCGAAACTCTCCAACGCATGGTCGACACGCTGATCATCATTCCGAACCAGAACCTGTTCCGCCTCGCCAACGAGAAGACGACCTTCACCGAGGCGTTCTCGATGGCCGACGACGTGCTCTACCAGGGCGTCAAGGGTGTGACCGACCTGATGGTCCGCCCGGGCCTCATCAACCTCGACTTCGCCGACGTCCGCGCGGTGATGGACGAGATGGGCAAGGCGATGATGGGCACCGGCGAGGCCGATGGCGAAACCCGCGCGATCCAGGCCGCCGAGAAGGCGATAGCGAACCCGCTGCTTGACGAGATCTCGCTGCGCGGCGCCAAGGGCGTGCTGATCAATATCACCGGCGGTCACGACCTGACCCTGTTCGAACTCGACGAAGCGGCCAACCGCATCCGCGAAGAGGTCGACCCGGACGCCAACATCATCGTGGGCTCGACCCTCGACACCAACATGGAAGGCAAGATGCGCGTTTCGGTCGTTGCGACCGGCATCGACGCCACCGACAACACGCACGAGATGCCAGTCCCGCGCCGCAAGCTCTCCCAGCCGCTGAAGCAGCCGGAAGAGGTGGCCCAGGAGGTCGAAGAGGCGGCCCCCGTCGCCGTCGAGACCATGGTCGCGCCCGAGCCGGTCGAGCAGCCTGCACCGGTTGCCCGCGCCGAAGAGCCGACGTTCTTCGAGGATCTCGAGGAGGCGCCGTCGGCCCGCACCGACGCGGCCTTCGTGTCGCAGGATGCCGATGACCTGCCGCCGCCGGCCTACCAGCCGCGCACCGCGGCCGAGTACGCCGCTGAACAGGCGCCCGAAGACTTCGTGGCACCGCAGGCCCCGCGCGCCGGGACCCCGTCGCCCGAGGCGCTGGCCCGCCTGCAGGCCGCGGTCAACCGCGCCCCGCGCCAGCCGCAGCAGGTGGCACAGCCGCAGAAGGCCGCAGCCGCGGAACCCGAGCGGTCGCGCTTTGGCATCAACTCGCTGATCAACCGGATGACCGGCCACGCCGAAGAGCGGGGCGGTGCCCAGCAGACCGCGCGTGCACCGCGCGTCCAGCCGCCGGTCCAGGCCGCCGAACCGCGCCAGCAGGCCGTCGCACGCGAGGTCGATCCCGACCAGGAGCGGATCGAAATCCCCGCTTTCCTGCGCCGCCAGGCCAACTGAGGGCTGACGTCAGTTTTGTGACGCCACGATACACTTGAAGGATCAGGCCGCCTCACTGGCGGCCTTTTTCGTGGAATTCCAAAGGTTTGCCGCACTGGTTTCCGTGCACGTCAAAAACCTTGCCCGCGTATTACAAACGGTAGCAAAGAGTGAGTTGAGAGGTGGGAGGGGGCGTCCTACCTAAGTCGAACGAAGTTTTCGACTTTTTTGTGACAAGAGGCCGCCACGTGCAGAATACGCTGAAATCGGCAGTGACCTTTGCAGGCATTGCGCTCCACTCGGGGCGCAAGGTCAAGCTGGTCGTCCGCCCGGCGGCGCCCAACCATGGTATCTGGTTCCGCCGCACCGACATTCAACTCGGCGACACGATGATTCCGGCCCTTTGGGATTCCGTCACCGACACCACCCTGTGCACCCGACTGGAAAACGCCGCCGGCGTGACCGTCAGTACGGTCGAGCACCTGATGGCGGCGCTGGCCGGTTGCGGCATCCACAACGCCCTGGTCGAGATCGACGGCCCCGAGGTTCCGATCCTCGACGGCTCTTCCGCGCCCTTCGTCCGCGCCTTCCTCGCGCGGGGCGTCCAGGCCCAGGCGGTGCCGGTGCGTGCGCTGGAAATCCTGCGCCCGGTCGAGATCACGGTCGGCAATGCCAAGGCCCGGCTGGAACCCGCCTCGCGGCCCGAGATCGCCTTCCGCATCGAGTTCGACGATGCCGCCATCGGCACCCAGGAGAAATCGCTGGTGATGTCGAACGGCAGCTTCGTGCGCGACCTCTGCGACAGCCGCACATTCTGCCGCAACGCCGATGTCGAGGCGATGCGCGCCCGCGGCCTCGCGCTTGGCGGCACGACCGAGAACGCCGTCGTCGTCGATGGCGACCGGATCCTGACACCGGGCGGCCTGCGCCACGCGGACGAACCGGTGCGCCACAAGATGCTCGACGCGCTTGGCGACCTCGCGCTGACCGGTGCCCCGATCCTGGGCCGCTATGTCGGGCTGCGGGCAGGGCACGGCGTGACCAACCGCCTGCTGCACGCGCTCTTCGCCGATCCGACCGCCTATCGCATGGTGACCTGCGACGCACGGCTCGACGCGCTGCTGCCGGGCAGCGGCATCAGCCGGGTCGAGATTCCCGCCGTCGCCTGAGCGTGAGCGGGAATGCGTAAAGGCGTTTTGCACCGGAATTTTCTGTGCTAGACCAGCCGCAACTTCGGCGCTATCGCGGCGGGGACAGGGAAGAAACGGCAAGAGGTGAGGCAAGCATGGCAGGCGGTTTCCGGGTGAAGCTTGCGGCGCCCATGGTGCTTGCGATCGTGCTGGCGGGCTGCGGCGGGGTGAATCAATCCGCGTCGGACCTGCCGCTCGAGAACTACACGGCAGAGCAAATCTTTCAGCGGGCCGAGCACGAGCTGGGCCGGAACCGGCCCGAGGACGCGGCCGAGTTCTTTGCCGAGGTCGAGCGCCTCTATCCCTATTCCGAATGGGCCAAGCGCGCGCTCATCATGAACGCGTTCTCGTACCACCAGGCGCAGAAGTACCCCGAGAGCCGCGCCTCGGCGCAGCGCTTCCTCGACATCTACCCGGCCGATGACGACGCGGCCTATGCGCAGTACCTCCTGGCGCTGAGCTACTACGACCAGATCGACGAGATCGGCCGCGACCAGGGCCTGACATTCCAGGCGCTGCAGGCGCTGCGGCAGGTGATCGAACGCTACCCCGACAGCGAGTATGCGCGGTCGGCCGTGCTGAAGTTCGACCTCGCCTTCGACCACCTCGCGGCGAAGGAGATGGAGATCGGGCGCTACTATCTCAAGCGCGAACACTACGCCGCCGCGATCAACCGCTTCCGTGCCGTGGTCGAGGACTTCCAGACCACGAGCCACACGCCCGAGGCGCTGCACCGCCTTGTCGAGGCTTACCTGAGCCTTGGCCTCAACGAAGAGGCGCAGACCGCTGGCGCGATCCTGGGCTACAACTTCCAGTCCACGCCCTGGTACGACGACAGCTACAAGCTGCTGACCGGCCGCGGGCTGGAGCCGAAGGCGCTCGGGGACAACTGGCTGAACCAGGTCTATCGCCAGATGGTGCAGGGTAAGTGGTTGTAACCTGCGCCCGGGCCGGTAGGCTCTGCGACGGCGACAACCCAACCCGGTAGGCTGAGGAGAACGGGCGGCAATGCTGCGCGGTCTGGAAATCCGTGACATGCTGATCATCGACCGGCTGGAGCTCGACTTCCGGCCCGGTCTGAACGCGCTCACCGGTGAGACGGGGGCGGGCAAGTCGATCCTGCTCGACGCGCTCGGTTTCGTGCTGGGCTGGCGCGGCCGGGCCGAACTGGTGCGCCAGGGGGCCGAGCAGGGCGAGGTCACGGCCTGGTTCGAGCTTGCGGCAGGGCATCCTGCCAATGCCGTACTGGAAGAGGCCGGGTTGCCGGTCGGCGAAGAGCTGATCCTGCGCCGGGTGAACAGCGCCGATGGCCGCAAGACGGCCTATGTCAACGACCGCCGCGCCAGCGGCGAGGTGCTGCGATCGCTGTCCGAACTGCTGGTCGAGCTGCACGGCCAGCATGACGACCGCGGCCTGCTGAACCCGCGCGGGCATCGCGCGTTGCTGGACGCCTATGCCGCCCATGACGACCTGAAGGCCGAGGTCCGCGCCGCCTGGCGCACCCGGGGCGAGGCCGAGCGCGCGCTGACCAAGGCCCGGGCCGCGCTGAGCGAGGTGCAGGCCGAAGAGGACTTCCTGCGCCACGCCGTGGCCGAACTGGACAAGCTTGCGCCGGAACCGGGCGAGGAGCAGGCGCTCGACGCCCGCCGCAGGCTGATGCAATCGGCGGAAAAGCTGCGCGGCGACGTGGCGCGCGCGCATGCGGCGCTTGGGTCCGACGGGGCAGAGGGGCCGATGGGCGACGCGCTGCGCTGGCTCGAAGGCGCGGCCGACGGGGTCGAGGGGCGGCTGGACGCCCCGATCGAGGCACTTGGCCGTGCCCTGTCGGAACTGGCCGAGGCCGCCGATGGCGTGGAGCGCTGCCTCGACGCGCTCGATTTCGATCCGCTGGAGCTCGAGGCGGCCGAGGAGCGGCTGTTCGCGATCCGCGCGCTGGCCCGCAAGCACGACGTCGCGCCCGATGACCTGGCCGACCTGGCCGAGACGCTGTCGCGCAAGCTGGCCGCGCTCGACAACGGTGCCCGCGACATCGCGGCGCTCGAGAAGGCCGCGACCGAGGCGATCGCGGCCTACGACGCGGCAGCCGGTTGCCTGACCGCGGCGCGGCGTACGGCGGCGGCATCGCTCGACGCGGCGGTCGAGGCGGAGCTTGCCCCGCTCAAGATGGAGCGCGCGCGATTCGAGACGCTGGTCCAGCCGGCCGAGGCCGGTCCCGACGGCAGCGACGAGGTGTCGTTCCTGGTCGCCACCAACCCCGGAGCCCCCGCGGGCCCGATCGCCAAGATCGCCTCGGGCGGTGAGCTGTCGCGCTTCCTGCTCGCGCTCAAGGTCTGCCTCGCGGGCGAGGCGGGCGACATCACCATGATCTTTGACGAGATCGACCGCGGTGTCGGCGGGGCCACCGCCGATGCGGTCGGGCGGCGCCTGCGCGACCTGGCCGAGGGCGGGCAGGTGCTGGTCGTCACCCATTCGCCGCAGGTCGCGGCGCTGGCGGCGCATCACTGGCGGGTCGAGAAGAAGGTCGATGACGGTCAGACCCTGTCGACCGTCGTGCCGCTTGGCGACGACGCCCGCGTGGACGAGATCGCGCGGATGATTTCGGGTAACTCGGTGACGAATGAGGCCCGGGCGGCGGCGCGCAGCCTTATCGGCTGTTCCCCATAACGCCTGCCACCCGGACCATCGGGAACTCGGACGAATCCGGTCCCTGTACCGTGAGCGGGTCCCATACGTCCCGCAGGTCCTTCCCCTTGGGTGTGCGCCGCGGACCTGGAAAACCTCTTGGACCCAAGGTCCCGGGCCCGCGGCCAACCCATCACCAGTTACTAATCAGAGGTTAATTTTCGCGGCCCCAGGGCACATCACCCAAATGGGGGATAGTTCACGTTTTCGTAAACTTTTCGAGCAGGTCGATCGCCCGGTCCCAGTGCCGGTAGAACACCAGCGTCCCGGAATTGGCGTGGCGCTCGAAGGTGATCCAGGGAAAATCGCGTTCGCGTTCGTCCAGTGTCTCGGGCGGGGTGAACAGGTCCGCCTGCCCGTGCAGCATGTGCACCGGGAAGGGACCGCGCAGCGCCTCGACCTGTTCCTCGGTGTTCTCGAAGCGGGTGGCCAGGATCTCGGCCGATAGCGTTTCGGCGATATGCGGATGGTGAAAGAATACCTCGTTCCCCGTCGTCAGAGCTTCCATCACCTTGGGATCGTTCAGAAGCTCGCGGTCGAGCGGGCTTTCCGCCAACACCGTCCGCAGGAAGCCGCCGTCGCCGCTGCGCCGCGCCATCGCGACACCGGCGCGGATCATGTAGGGCAGGATCTGCGGCGTGAACCGGGCGCTGGAAAAGATCACGCGGTGCCATTTGCCCATTCGTTCGAATTCGTGCGGACGGCAGATCGGCAGGTTCGCGGTGCAGCCGACGATGCCTGTCAGCTGGCCCGGATGTGCGGCGTTGAAGGCCGACAGGTAGGCCAGGTCCTGGCCCTGCACGAGGGCGGCAAAGCGCGCCATGCCCTCGGCCCCGGTGATCGCAGCCAGGTTGCCCGCGATGGCCTCGCGCCGGTTGGTGCCGGCGGGCAGGGGCAGGAACCGCCATACCCGGCCCGGTTCGGCACGACGATCCTGAGACCGCGGCGCGCTGCTTCGGCCTCGGCCGCGGCGGGCCAGCGCGACAGGCACATGAAGGAGTTGAGGTAGAGCACGGGGCGTCCGGCCGGATCGCCCAGGACCAGGTATTCGACCTTTCGGCCGTCGGGCCGCCGGAGCACGCGGTAGGGCTGGCGCCGCAGGGTCGCCCCGCCCCCCGACCAGCGCCGTCCGCGCGGGGCGGCGGCACCGGCAGCGGCTGACGTCGCCACGTCCATTGCCGACAGCGCCAGGCGAACCAGCTCGCCCTGGCTGCGCAACTCGGTCTTCTGCTGCAATGACTTGATCTGCGCACGGACCGTCTCGATCGACCGGCCGCGGCGATCCGCGATCTCGCGCAGCGACTGGCTTTGCGTCAGTCCGCGCAGCACCTCGGTTTCCGAGGCTGTCAGGCCATAGCTGCGTTCGAGCGTTTCCGACAGCCCCTCGGGCCAGCGCAGGTGCGAGGTCACGACCACGACAAAGGCCCGTCCGTCGGGCAGGCGGTCGCCGCGCAGCCGCAACAGCACCGATCGCTGCGCTGTGCCGTCGGCGGTGTCGTGGCTGTGCAGCTTGAGAAGCCGGGTGTCGCCCGGGGGCGCGGTCACCAGCTCTCGCAGGTTCCGCGTCAGCGTCTCGATATCCTCGCTCGCCATCGGCAGGCGAGCCAGGGGTTCGCCGGGGGAGAGGTCATAGACCTCGCGCGCGATGTCGTTGACAGCCATGAGCGCAAGGCGGTCGGACACGCAGAAGGCCGCGACCCGCCGGTAGGGCGCAAGCGCCGCGTGTTCCACCTGCAGCATCGGCTGGGTCTGGGTCCGGTCCAGCAGTTCGGCCAGGCGCCGGAAATGCATCCCGAGGTCGGGGCGCGGCAGGCGCATCCGGCCGGTGCTGTGCGCCTTCTGGCGTTCCGGTGCCAGCAACGCATCCCAATCGTCGAGCAGATCGCCAAAATTCAATGGTTCCAGGGCCACATCGTAAATGCGGTTCACTACCCTGTCGCCAAGCCTATCCCCATGCGTCGAACTCGCGTCCGAAGTCGGCTTGTTCATATGTCCTTACCCCCACGTAAGGATGTTGGGTATCCGGGCGGTCATTGGCAAGGAAATTACCTCAACCTATCCGAAAAAGCATGTTTCCTGCACGGAACCGCGTCTCAGGGTTGCGCAACGTCAGGGGTCGGGCACAAGTTTTCCCGGGTTCATAATGTCGTTCGGGTCGAGTGCACGTTTAACGGATCCCATCACCTCCCAGCCGTCACCGTGTTCGCGTGCCATGTAGCCGCGCTTGCCCAGCCCGATTCCGTGTTCCCCGGTCGAGGTGCCGCCAAGCGCAAGGGCGCGGTCGACCATCCGGCCCGCGGCGGCCAGCGCGCGGGCCTCTTCCGCCGCGTCGGCGGGGTCGAACATCAGGATCGCGTGGAAGTTGCCGTCACCGACATGGCCCAGGATCGGGCCGGTGACGTCGTGGGCCTCGAGGTCGGCGATCGTCGCCTCGACCGCCTCGGCCAGGCGCGAGATCGGGACACAGACATCCGTCACGATCGACCGGCAGCCGGGGCGCAGGGCCAGGATGGCGTAGAAGGCGTTGTGCCGCATCTTCCACAGGGCTGTGCGGTCCTCGGGCTTCTGGGCCCATTGGAAATCCGACCCGCCATGCTCGGCCACGATGGCGCCGAAGCTTTCCGCCTGTTCCGCCACGCCGCCCTCCGAGCCGTGGAACTCCACCAGCAGGTGCGGCTTCTGGGGCAGGGACATGTCCGCGTAGGCGTTGACGGCCCGGACCGAGGCGGTATCGACGAATTCGATCCGCGCCATGGGGATGCCCATCTGGATCGTGTCGATCACCGCCTGTACCGCCGCGCCGATGTCGTCGAAGGCGCAGACCGCCGCGCTGATCGCCTCGGGCTGGCCCTGCAGGCGGAGCGTGAGTTCGGTGATCAGCCCCAGCGTGCCCTCGGCCCCGACGAAGAGGCCGGTCAGGTCGTACCCGGCCGAGCTTTTCCGCGCCCGCGTGCCGGTGCGGATCACCCGGCCATCGGCCAGCACAACCTCGAGCCCCAGGACATTGTCGCGCATCGTGCCGTAGCGCACCGCCGTCGTGCCGGACGCACGGGTCGAGGCCATGCCGCCGAGCGATGCGTTGGCGCCGGGATCGACCGGGAAGAAGAGGCCCGTCGCGCGCAGTTCCGCGTTCAACGCCTCTCGCGTCACGCCGGGCTGGACCCGGACGTCCATGTCGGCCTGGTTGACCTCGATCACGCGGTCCATGCGGCTGAAGTCGACCACGACGCCGCCCTGCACGGCCTGGCTCTGCCCTTCGAGCGAGGTGCCGGTGCCCCAGCCCACCACGGGGCAGCCATGCGCCGCGCAGATCCGCACGATGGCCGCGACCTCTTCGGTGCTGCGGGGATAGGCCACCGCGTCGGGCGGAGTGTCGGGAAAGTGGCTCTCGCTGCGCCCGTGCAGGTCCAGATCCGACTTGGACAGGGTCAGTGCATCGCCTAAGAGGCTGGAAAGGTCTTTGAGGGCGGCGTCGTGAGCCATGAGCTTTTTCCTTGAGGGCGCAGAAGGATCGGGTTTGTGTAAGGGATGGCGCGGCCAGGGAAAAGAGTGGGTAACGAGGGAACGGGAACGGTAGGGGGCCTGTTCCAGGCCCTGTTCGGCTTTGGCACGGCGCATTTCAAACGCGCCTGGAAGACCCTGATGGAACGTGGTCCCAGCCAGTTCCAGTTCTGGCTGATCGCGCTGCTTGTCGGCCTCGCGGGCGGGTTCGCGGCGATGCTCTTTCGCAGTGGGATCGACCTGCTGCAGCGCACGCTCTACCGCACCGACGACGTCCACCTGCTGCATTCCTATGCCGAGACGCTGCCGTGGTACGTGATCTTCCTGATCCCGGTCTTCGGCGGCCTGATCGTGGGGCAGATCCTGCACCATTTCACGCCGGACGGCCGTGTCCGGTCCGTCCCCGACGTGATCGAGGGCGCGGCCCTGCACGAGGGGCGGGTGGAGGTGCGGGCGGGCCTCGCCTCGGCCGCCGCGTCGCTGATCACGCTGGGGTCGGGCGGGTCGTCGGGCCGCGAGGGGCCGGTGGTGCACCTGGCGGCCGTGATTTCGACCTGGGTTCTGCGCTGGATCCGGGCCGACGGCGTCACCGGACGCGACTTGCTGGGCTGCGCCGTGGCGGCTGCCGTGTCGGCCAGTTTCAACGCGCCGATCGCCGGGGCGCTCTTTGCGCTCGAGGTGGTGCTGCGCCACTTCGCGATCCACGCCTTCGCGCCGATCGTCATCGCCAGCGTCGCGGGAACGGTCATCAACCGGCTGCAGTTCGGCGGCGTGTCGGAATACATCCTGCCGCCGGATTCGATGCTGCGCTTCTACCAGGAGCTGCCGGCTTTCCTGATCCTCGGGCTGGTCTGCGGGATCGTCGCGGGCCTGCTGATGCTCGCCATCTTCGCGGCCGAGGATTTCGCCAAGGCGGTCGAGGGCCGAACCGGCCAGCCGCGCTGGCTGCGCCCGGTGCTGGCGGGCGCGGTGCTGGGCCTGATCGCGATCTTCTTTCCGCACATCATCGGCGTGGGATACGAGACGACATCGCTGGCGCTGACCGGCAACCTCTTGCTGCACGAGGCCATCGTCTTTGCGATCATCAAGACGGCGGCGGTGGCGGTGACGCTGGGCGGTCGGATGGGCGGCGGCATCTTCTCGCCCTCGCTGATGGTGGGCTCGCTGGTGGGACTGGCCTTCGGGTTCGTCGCCACCGGGGTTTTTCCGGACATATCGGGCTCGGTCACGCTCTACGCTCTGGCGGGCATGGGCGGGGTTGCGGCGGCGGTGCTGGGCGCGCCGATCTCGACCACGCTGATCGTGTTCGAACTGACCGGCGACTGGGCCACGGGCCTCGCCGTGCTCGTCACGGTCTCGATCTCGACCGCGGTCGGGACCCGGCTGGTCGACCGGTCATTCTTCCTGACCACGCTGGAACGGCGCAACGTGCACCTGGCGGCCGGGCCACAGGCCTACTTGCTGGCCGTCTTCCGGGTTGACGCCGTGATGCGGGCCGAGGGGCACGATCGCGGCGCCCCGGCCGACCGCTGCTGGGAGCTGATCGAGGCGGGCACCTACCTCGACGCCTCATCGACACTCGAGATCGCGATGCCGCTGTTCGACCGGACGGGTGAGGCGTTCATCCCCGTCGTCTCGATCCCCGGCGCCGACCGCCCGCCCGAGCTCCTGGGGGCGCTGTTCCATGTCGACGCGCTCAAGGTCTACAACCGCGCACTCGCCGCGACGGCGGCCGAGGAGCATTCCTGACCCGACAGCGGCGGTGCGGGCAGGGCACGCTGGTTGCACGAAATGCCGGGGTCCCGGCCACGTCCGTTTCCCGGTAACAGGCGGCGTGCTAGCCTTGCGGCCAACCGTGGGGGCGGTGTCGAAGGCGAAGGGCAGACCATGCAGACCACCGCGACCGCCGCGCAGGCGACCCCCCGCATTGCCGCGAACTGCCTTGGCGTCGATGTGCCGGCCTCGCCTTACCTGCACGACCGCCGCATTGCCCGCCTCAATGCCGGCACCTACGAGGAACAGGAAATCCTCGGCGCCCTGCGCTGCGTGCGGCCGGGCGACACGGTTCTGGAACTGGGCGCGGGGCTGGGCATCGTCGGCGCCATAGTCGCGCGCAACCTGCGCCCCGCGCGGGTCCGCTCGTTCGAGGCAAACCCGGCGCTGATCCCGCACATCGAGGCGCTTTATGCCCTGAACGGGCTGACCGACCGGATCGCGGTCGAGAACCGGGTGCTGCTGGCCGGACCGGACCAGCCTGAGGAGGTCACGCTGCACCTGACGAATTCCTACCTCGGATCGTCGGTCCACGAGAAATCGGAGGTCCGAAGCGCGGTCCAGGTGCCGACCGGCGATTTCGACACCGCCTGCGCCGGGGCCGAGGTGCTGATCATGGACATCGAAGGGGCCGAGATCGACATCCTGCGGCAGGCCGACCTGAGCGGACTGCGCGCCGTGGTGATCGAATTCCACCCCGGTGTCTATGGCCGCGCGGGGCTGATCGAATGCAAGGACCGGCTGCGCGCCGCGGGGCTTGCCCCGATTGCCAGCGTCTCGACCCGGCGGGTCTGGGCCTGCGAGCGGGCGGGTGTCCGGTGAGCGATCCGGCCGATCCGACCACGCAGCCGTCGCCCGATGGCGGCTGGTCCGAGGATATCCTCACCATTCCCGGCGCCGTCGTCGTGCCGCCCGAAACCGGCGCGTTTGTCCAGCCGGCAGGGGTGCTGCACGGGGACGGGCGATACTGTCCCCAAGGCGCGCTCTGGCGGAAGTGGCGGCCGCTGACCACCGCGCCCGAGGCGCCGGGCGGGCCGGTTGCCGATCTGCCCGGACGATGGCTCTGGGGCGGGGTGCTCTGGCAGCACTTCGGTCACTTCCTGGCCGAAAGCACCACGCGCCTCTGGCCGCTGCCGGTGCTGGAGGGGATCGACGGCGTCCTCTTCATCCCGAAACGCCCCGACGTCGGCGACAAGGTGGCGGGCTACCAGCGCGATTTCGTCGATCAGCTGGCCCCCGGCCTGCCGATCCGCGTCGCGACCGAGCCGCTGCGGGTCGACACGCTGGTGGTGCCGGGGCAGGGCTTCGGGCTCGGGCCGATCATCCGCGGCACGGGGGCGTTCCGTGCCGCGATCCATGCCCGCTTCGGTGCGGATATCGCGGCGGAGGGGCCCGAGAAACTCTACGTCTCGCGTTCGGCCCTCGGCATCCGAAAGGGAGGGCTGGTCGGGGAAACGCGGCTCGAGGCCTACCTGGCCGCCGAGGGCTACGAGGTCTTTCACCCGCAGCGCCATTCGATGGCCGAACAGATCGCCCGCTACAAGGCCGCGCGGCAGGTGATCGGCGCCGAGGGGTCGGCGCTGCACCTCTTTGCCATGGTCGCGCGGCCGGACCAGCAGGTCGCCGTGGTGCTGCGGCGCCGGTCCTCGGCCTCGAACTTCATCGAGCAGCATATCGAAAGCTTCGCCGGCCGGGCCCCGCGGGCGGCGGAATGCCTGCGCCGGACCTGGATGCCCGAGGGCGAGAGCGCCAAGCGCCTTGGTTTGGGAGAGCTGGATTTCCCGGCCTTGGAGCGCGACCTTGCCGCAGGCGGGTTCGTCGGCGGAACGGCCGGCTGGCAGGACATGACGGATGACGAGGTCGCGACGCTGCTTGGTCGGCGCGGGCGGCGGATGCAGGCCAGGCCCGCGCCGCGCCGCGAAGCGGATCAGGCCGGGGCCTGACCCGGGTCAGACACGCTCCACGGTCACCGTGTCGCTGGCATAGAAGGCCAGGTATTCCTTGATCCGCTCCATCCCCGGCAGCGGGGCCTCGTAGCTCCAGGCGGCATTGGCCAGCTCGGTGCTCTTGGTCACGATCGAGTAGTAGGTCGCATCGCCCTTCTTGGGGCAGTGCGAGCTGTGGTCGGTCTTGTCGAGGAAGGCCATCGCGACGTCGCCGCGCGGGAAGTAGATCACGTCGGGCAGGCTGCCCTCGCTCAGTTCAAGCGCGTCGCGGCTTTCGGCCAGCACGGCGCCACCGGCGCGGACGGTCCAGGTGCCTTCGGCCTTGCGGATGGTGATGTCGCTCATGATCTGCCTCCCCTCGTGGCATTGCTCAGGCGTCGTGCCCTCTTAGTGTAACAGGCGCATGTCGGTGGGTATCGGCCCTGGCGGGTGCCGGGCCTACATGCCGTCGTGCCGGTCGCGTCAGATCGGCTCGGTCGCGCGAGACAACCACATCGCGGCGGCGCCGTCCAGTCGCGGCGCAACTTTGTTGCGGACCTCGGCGTGGTAGGCGTTGAGCCAGTCGCGCTCGGCCTGCGTCATCAGGGAGACGTCGATCAGCCGGGTCTCGATCGGCACCCAGGTGATGGTCTCGAAGGCCATCATCTCGCGGTCGTCGGCGCCGGGCAGGGCGGCGGCGGGCTGCACGACGATCAGGTTCTCGATCCGGATGCCGAACGCGCCTTCGCGGTAATAGCCCGGTTCGTTCGACAGGATCATCCCCGCCTGCAGCGGTGTGTCCGAGATGCGCGACAGGCGCTGCGGCCCCTCGTGCACGCAAAGGTAGGTGCCGACGCCATGCCCGGTGCCGTGATCGAAATCGAGCCCTGCTTCCCACAGCGGGCGGCGGGCGAAGGCGTCGAGGTGCATCCCCGCCAGACCCCTCGGAAAGCGCAGGCGCGAGATCGCGATCATGCCCTGCAGTACGCGGGTGTAGCAGGCCTTTTCCTCGGCCCCGGCTTCACCGACCACCAGCGTGCGGGTGATGTCGGTGGTGCCATCGAAGTACTGCCCGCCGGAATCGAGCACGATCAGGTCGCCCTCGTTCAGGCCACGGTTGCTGGCGTGGCTCACCCGGTAGTGCGGCAATGCGCCGTTCGGGCCCGCGCCGCAGATCGTGTCGAAGGAAATGTCGAGGAGGGAGTTCGTCTCGGCCCGGTAGCCTTCCAGGGCGGTCACGATCTCGATCTCGGTCAACGTGGTCTTGCCCGCGGCGTCGAACCAGGCCAGCAGGCGGCACATGGCGGCGGCGTCGCGCAGGTGCGCCTCGCGGGTGCCGGCGATCTCGGCCTCGGACTTGCAGGCCTTGGGCAGGATGCAGGGATCGGTGCCGCGCACGGTGGCGACCTCGGCCGCATTCAGCTCCATCTCGACCCAGACCGGGCAGGAATTGGCGTCGATCCGCACCGGCCCGTGCAGGCGTTGCAGGAGCGGGCCGAAATCCTCGACCGACAGGACCCGGACGCCAAGGCCCAGATGGTCGCGCAGCGCCGTGTCGACCTTGTCCGCGGCCGCCAGCAGGTCGACCGAGGCATCGTCGTGCAGCACGGCAAAGCAGTGCGGGACCGGGTTGCGCGGAATGTCCGATCCACGGATGTTCAGCAGCCACGCGATGCTGTCGGGCAGGGTGATGACCGCCGCACGGTGACCCGCCTCGGCCAGTTGCGCTGCCAGCCGCGCGCGCTTGTCACCATGGGCCTCGCCGGCAAAGTCGATCGGGTAGGGGGTGATCGTCCCCATCGGCGGCGCCGGCTGATCGGCCCAGATCCGGTCCACGAGGTTGGCGGTCGGCACCAGCGTGATGCCCGAGCCGTGGAGCGCCTTGGTCAGCCCCTCGATCTCCGACACCGAGTGCAGCCACGGATCGAACCCGATGCGGCCCTGACCGAGTTGCGTCTTCAGCCAGTCGGCGGGCCGTGTTTCGGGCCAGGCGACCGGGGTGTAGGCGGCCAGGTCGACCTGTTCCTTCACCTGCACCCGGTAGCGTCCGTCGACGAAGACCCCCGCGATGCCCGCCAGCGCGATGCAGAACCCGGCCGATCCGGTGAAGCCCGTCAGCCAGGCCAGCCGCGCGTCGTGGTCAGCCACGTATTCGCCCTGGTGTGCGTCGGAGCGGGGGATGAAGAAGCCATCGAGCCCCTCGGTCGCCATCGCCTTGCGAAGGTCGGCAAGCCGGGCAGCACCCTTGTCGGTTTCGGACGTGGTTTCGAAGGACTGGAACATCGGCGCGCTCATCATCTTGGGATTGGACCGCAAGGGATCAGCATATCGGGGCAGGTGCAAGGGCTCGTTTGCCGCGGCCTCGCGTCAGCTGCTACGCGGGGCAGTGCAACGCGAAAGGCCGCCCGGTGGGGCGGCCTTTCAACAGATCATTTGTGTAGGCGCCCTCACGACGCCTTCCGGATCCCCATGAATCGCGCCCGGGCGCGCGGGTCGGCGTCGAAGAGCGCGGCAAGCTGTTCGGTCATCGCGCCCGCCAGTTGCTCGACGTCGGTGATGGTCACCGCGCGGTCGTAGTAACGGGTCACGTCGTGCCCGATCCCGATCGCCAGCAGTTCCACGGCCTTGCGCTTCTCGACCATGGCGATCACGTCGCGCAGGTGCTTCTCGAGGTAGTTGGCCGGGTTGACCGACAGGGTCGAGTCGTCCACCGGCGCCCCGTCCGAGATCACCATCAGGATCTTGCGCGCCTCGCGGCGGCCGATCATCCGGCGGTGCGCCCATTCCAGCGCCTCGCCGTCGATGTTTTCCTTCAGCAGGCCCTCTTTCATCATCAGCCCGAGGTTCGGGCGGGCGCGGCGCCAGGGGGCGTCGGCGCTCTTGTAGACGATGTGGCGCAGGTCATTCAGGCGGCCGGGCTGCTGCGGGCGGCCATCGGCCAGCCACTTCTCGCGGCTCTGCCCACCTTTCCAGGCGCGGGTGGTGAAGCCCAGGATCTCGACCTTCACGCTGCAGCGTTCCAGTGTCCGGGCCAGCACGTCGGCGCAGATCGCCGCGATCGAGATCGGGCGCCCGCGCATCGAGCCGGAGTTGTCGAGCAGCAGCGTCACCACGGTGTCGCGGAACTCGGTGTCCTTCTCGACCTTGAAGGACAGCGGCGTCGTCGGGTTGGCGACCACGCGGGCCAGCCGCCCGGCGTCGAGCACGCCCTCTTCCTTGTCGAATTCCCAACTGCGGTTCTGCTGGGCCTGCAGGCGGCGCTGCAGCTTGTTCGCCAGACGGCCCACGGCACCCTTCAGCGGTTCCAGCTGCTGGTCGAGGTAGGCGCGCAGGCGTTCCAACTCGACCGGGTCGGCGAGGTCCTCGGCATTGACCTCCTCGTCGTTCGCGTCGGAGTAGACGAGGTAGTTCGGATCGGCCTCGGAGGCGGGCGGGGGCGGCGGCGGTTCGAGAGGGGCCTCGCCATCCGGCATCTCGGTCTCTTCGCCCATCTCCTCGTCGGCCATGTCGTCCATCGACACCTCGGCCTCGGTCGGGTCCTGCTGATCGTCCTGGGTCGACTCCGGGCTCGCCTCGGCCTGGTCGTCCTCCTGGTCGTCGTTGCCGGTGGAGTCGGGCTGGTCCTCTTCCTGGCCGTCGTCGGTGGCGTCCTCGGGCGCGTCCTCGTCCGATCCGTCCGGGTCGTCGCCCAGCTGGTCGCCATAGCCGAGGTCGTCGATCACCTTGCGGGCGAAGCGCGCGAACTCGGTCTGGTCCGACAGCTTTGCGTTCAGGTCGTCAAGCGTGTCGCCGGCCTGGTTCTCGATGAACCCGCGCCACAGCTCCATGACGTTCTGGGCCCCCTCGGGCATGTCGCGCCCGGTGGCCAGGTGGCGGACAAGGTAGCCGGCCGCGACGGGCAGGGGGGCGTCCGCCGCCTGCTTGATCTGGTCGTATCCCATGCGCCGCGCCTCGGCGCCGATCTTGGCGTCGATGTTCTTGGCGGTGCCGGGCATGTCGCGGGCGCCCATGGCCTCGCACCGTGCGGTTTCCATCGCCTCGTAGAGCTCGCGCGCCATCTCGCCCGGGGGAGCGTATTTCGCGTGGGTCTTGGCGTCGTGATAGCGGTGATGCAGCGCAAGGGCGTCGGCGGTCCCGCGGGCCAGCAGGACCTCTTCCTTGGTCATCCGGCGGCTGACCTGCGGCAGCCGCACGCTGTCCGCCGTCTTGCCGGACGGATCGACCGAGTAGGTCACGTTCAGCTCGGGGTCGTGGGCCATGACCTTGGTGGCCTCGGCCAGGGCCTTCTTGAACGGATCGGCGGGATTGTCGCTGGGCTTGCTCATGCGTTTGGTAAAGCACTCCGCATCGCCCGCGGCAAGGGGCGTTCGGCGGCTCCAGGGGCTGCCGAGGCCGCTCAATTGCCCTCGCGCGCGTCGTAATCGGCCCGCGCCGCCTGGATCGCATCGAGGTTCTCGATCGTCCAGCGCGCCAGGTCGTTGATGGGCACCAGCAGGCTGAGCCCCAGGTCGGTCAGCGCATAGTCGACATGCGGCGGGCGCGAGGGCGTCACCGTGCGGCTGACATAGCCGTCGCGTTCGAGCGTGCGCAGGGTTGAGGTCAGCATCTTCTGAGAGATCGTCCCGATGCCCCGGCGCAGCTCGTTGAACCGCATCGGCCCCTCGCCAAGATAGGCCACCACCAGCATCGTCCACTTGTCACCGACCCGGCTGAACATCTCGGCCACGGCGGTGACTTTGGTGCCATCTTTATGTAATTCATGAATTTTTTGGCGCGGCGTAACGGCCTGTGTGTGCGTGCGCGCAGAAGCTGTGCGGCCATTCAGGCCAGAATCGAGCGGTTTCAAATAGGTGCCTCCTTGCGACTCCCGGGGCTGCAGACTTTATCGGCGGTGACACTGGGAAACCACCCTTCAGGAGAATGAACATGAGCAGCAAGCCGCGTATCGCCGTCATCGTCGGAACCACCCGCCCGACCCGTTGGGGCCACGTCCCCGCCGAGTGGATCCGGTCCAAGATCGAGGAAGATGGCCGCATGACCGCCGACATCCTCGACATCGCCTCGTATGAGCTTCCGTTCTTCGATGAGCCCGCCTCCAACCGCTGGATGCCCTCCAAGAACCCGCAAGCCGTGAAATGGCAGCAGGACCTCGCCAAGTACGACGGATTTGTGTTCCTCGTCGCGGAATACAACCACTCCCTGTCCGGCGCGCTGAAAAACGCGCTCGACCAGGCGTACAAGGAATGGAACCGGAAACCGGCGGCCGTGGTCGGCTACGGCGGCCTGGGCGCCTCGCGCGCGGTCGAGCACCTGCGCGCCATCGCGGTCGAACTGCACCTGGTGAACGTGCCCAATGCCGTGCACCTGGGCGGCGGTGAGTTCCGCGCCGTGCACCCGCTCGGCGGCGGCGAAAGCACCCTGGCCGATGTCGAGGAAAAGCTGAACGTCGGCGGAATGATCGACGATCTCTACTGGTGGGCCGCGACGCTGAAGCCGGCGCGCGAAGCCTCGCAGTCCGAAGCGGCCTGAAGCCCGGCCTAGTCTTCGGGCAGCAGCGCCTGGCTGCATGTCCGGAGGCGGTCGGTCAGCTGTCGCGCGGCCTGCGCCGCGCGACGCTCGTCCCGCACGTAGACCGTGTCGCTGATCAGATAGGCGATCTCGGTCCAACCGCTGGCCTGCCAGCGGCGGGCTTCCCCGGTCGCCAGGGCGGCTTCTTCCACATCCGGGATCACCGCCTCGAGCAGCGTGCCGAAGGTCTGGCGCCGCGCCTCGCTCTGCGGGGCGTCCGGCGCGCGGATCGCACGTTGCCGCGCGGCCATTGCCCAAAACCGCCCCTCGCAGGTGGCAAAGAGCTGGGCCCGGTCGCGGGCCGTTTCGGGCTGGGCGCCGGCCGAAACTGCGGGCGCAAGTGCGATGAGGGTGAGGATGGCCGCGGTCAGACGCGGCCGGGGGGGCGCTGCGTCATGTAACAATTTCATGACGCGCTTACCTTTCGGTCAAATTAATTCTGCGCGCCTGCCCCCAGATATTGTGGGAAATGCCCGGTCGCCATGCATCTGTTGCCCGGATGCAGCGCAGGGTTGCGGGGAAGGTCATCAATCGCCCGAAATGCGGGCGCAGGTGGTGGCCAGGGTTTCGAACAGCCTGACGCTCTGCGCGTCGCCTGCCAGGTATCCGCGGACCAGAAGTTCCATGCCGGGGCGGTCCTGCGCGATGCGATCCGCCGCACCGGGGCCGGCCATTGCGGCAAAGCCTTCGGCCAGGGTTCGTGCGTTGGTGGTGTCGGGCAGCAGGCCGGGATAGCGCGCGCCCGCATCGACCATCCCGTACCACAGCGCGGCGCAGCGGGCTGCATCGGCGGCCATCGCCGCCGGAGCGGCAAGGGTCAGTGCAACAGCAGCGAGGTACAGGCCGCGACGTCGCGATCGGCCATGCGCTGCGCGGTCTGCGCGAGGTCGGCGCGGCGTTCGCTGCGCGCGCGGGTCAGAAGCTGCGCCAAGGCCGCCTTTGCCTCCAGCCGCCGGCGCAGCATCAGCCGCCCCTCGTCGGGATCGGACGCGGCCATCAGCAGGTCGATCATCTGCGCGCGCAGGGCCTGCGTCCGGTCCGAAGCGGGCGGGTCGGTGATCCATTGATGCTCCATCAGGGCCGAGAGCCGCCCGGTGCAGGCGGCAAAGGTCAGGGCCGGGGCGGATTCCGGCAGCGGCAGGGCCTGCAGCGGAGCCACCGGAAAGGCGATGGCCAAGGCGGCCAGTGATGTTTTCAATCTGACCATAAATTGGACGGTACATCATTTGTTCCGCCCAGCGAATGGTCAAAATGAAAACAATCCAGTGCAGTGTCCCGCCGAAGCAGACCCTCAGGACAGGATCATGGCGCGGCAGGCGGCGATTTCACGGTCTGCGCGGCGCAGCGCGGCCCGTGCCATGCGCGGGTCGGGATCGGTCCGCGCCCGCATCAGCAGGTCATCCTGCGCCATCTTCGCCTCGAGCTGCAGCAATTCCAGCGCCCGGCCGGTGCCGAGGGGCATCGACGCCTCCATCAGGTCGAGCATCATGTCGCGCTGCTGGCGTGTCTGGGGGACGGCGTCCGGTGCGGCAAAGGTCTGCACCTCGATCAGCGAGGCCAGTCGCCCGGCGCAGGCGGCGAACCCGCTGGCGGTGCCGCTGTCCATTCCCGGCAGCGCCCGTGCGCCACTGGCGGCGGCGAAGAGCGCAAGCGTGAGGGGCAGGGCGAGGGCGCGTGACATGGCCCAAGTCTACGCCGTCCGGCGGGCGTTACAAATCTGTCATGTTAAAGTTTTGTGACATGTTGCGCGCTTTCCGCGAGCGGGAGGTGCAGGCGCCGCGTGATCCCGATCGCGTCGAGGAAGGCGGTGTCATGGCTGACGACGATCAGCGCGCCGTCATAGGCGTTCAACGCCGCCTCCAGCGCCGACATGGCGTCGAGGTCGAGGTGATTGGTCGGCTCGTCGAGGATCAGGAGTTGTGGCGGATCGACCCGCCCCAGCACGCAGGCAAGCCCCGCGCGCAGCCGCTGTCCGCCGCTCAGTGCGCCGACCCGTCGCAGGCCGTCGCCCGCGCGGAACATGAACCGGGCAAGGGCGGCGTGGCTCTCGGTCTCGCCGGACCGCGGCGTCAGGCGGCGGTAGTTGCCGAGGATCGTGTCCTCGGGGTCGAGGAGGTCCATCTGCTGGTCCAGACGCGCCATCGGCACCAAGGTCTCGGCCGTGCCGGACAGCGGCGGCAGCTCTCCGGTCAGCAGCGCCAGCAACGTGCTCTTGCCGGCACCGTTCGGCCCGGTGATGGCCAGGCGTTCCGGGCCGGTCAGGCTCAGCGAGAGGTCGCGGATCACCGGTGCCGCTGCGTCTTGTCCGCCCGTCAGGTGGTCCAGCCGCAGCACGCCGCGCGCGGAATGCAGACCGGTTGGCGGCAGGTCCATCGCCATCGGCTGCAGCACCTCGATCCGGGCGCGGGCGGCATCGTGCGCCGCCTCCGCCTCGGCGCGGCGGGCATCCCGCAGGCGGGCATTGGCGCCGCCCGAGGCCTCGCTGCGTTCCTTGGCCTTGTCGAGAAGCATCTTCGGCTGACCGCCTTCGGCGCGCCTGCGCTTTCCGGCTCCGTCGCGCCGCGCCTTGCGCTCGGCCGCCTCCTGCGCCTTGCGGGCGGTGTCGGCGCGGGTCCGTTCGGCGCGAGCGAGGTCATGTTCGGCGGCCTGCAGCTCGATCGCCTTGCGCGCGCGGTAGTCGGCATAAGCCCCGCCGTAGCGCGTGGCGCCGAGTGTCGTCAGCTCCACGATGGCGTCCATCCGCTCCAGCAGGGCGCGGTCGTGGCTGACCACGATGGCGCCGCCGGTCCAGCCCGCCAGCAGTTCGGCCACCGCGGCCCGGCCTGCGCCGTCAAGGTTGTTGGTCGGTTCGTCGAGGAGCAGGATGTCCGGCGCGTCGAAGATCAGCGCCGCCAGCCGCGCCCGTGTGCGTTGCCCGCCGGACAGAGCGGCGAGCGGCGTGGCGGGGGCGGCGTCGAGGCCCAGCCGGGCCAGCGCCGCGGCGATCCGGTCGGCCAGCAGCCAGTCGGCGTCGGCCAGTTCCGCGATGCTGGCGCAGCCGGCTTCGGCGCGGTCCAGCACGGCCAGCGCCGCGCGCGCTCCGAAGAGGTCGGCGAGGGTGGCGTCGGGATCGGGCGCGACCTCCTGCCGCAGAACGCCGACGCGGCCGTCGACATGCAGGGATCCTGCGCGCGGCGACACCTCTCCGGCGATCAGGCGAAGGAGGGTGGTCTTTCCGGTACCGTTGCGGCCGACAAGCCCGCAGCGCTCGGCGCCGAAGGTCAGGTCGAGGTCGGAGAAGAGCGGCGTGCCGTCAGGCGTGGACCAGGAAAGGTTGGAAAGCGTGATGGATGCAGGCATGGACAGTGACTCGTTGCGTGACCGGAAGGGCGAGCGGAACGAGTGCGTGATCCATGTGTGAGAACTCCATCGGCGCAGGATGCGCTGGGGGGGTGTAGGGGAAAGCGGGGCGCCGATCAACCCGGGCAGACGTCACCCGTGGCGATGCGCGCCAGAAGGTCGACATGCACGTCGAGCGCGTCGATGACGGGAAAACCCGGGTCGTGCCCGTCGAACGCCAGGTTCAGGTCGGTCCCGGCCAGGATCACCGCCTCGGCCCCCTGTGTCGCGATCATCTCGCGGCCTGCGGCAAAGAAGGCCTCGCGCTGCGCCGGTGCGCAGGTGCCTGCGACCGCGACGTCCTGGTAGGTCTTGCCGAGCGCTTCGAGGTCACCGGCGGGGGCCACCGCCTCGACCTTTTCCATCTGACCGAAGAGCCGGGTGCGCATCAGGTTCGCCGTGCCCAGAAGGCCCACGCGTTTCAGGCCCTGTCCGGCGAAGTGATCGTCTAGCGGCGCGATGGCCGAGACGAGGGGCAGGGGAGAGATCGCCTGCAGCTCGGGGAAACAGAAATGCGCACCGAGCGAGGTGAGCGCCGCACAGTCCGCGCCGCCGTCCTTCAGCCGGGCGACGTGGCGCGCGAAGCTCTCGGCCTGCGCCTCGGGGCGCCAGTTCAGGTTGTTGCCGATCAGCTCGTCGATATCGGCATGCACCAGCGTCATATGCAGAACGCCGCCCAGAGCTTTCACACGGGCGGCGAGCCGTTGGTAGTAGACGAGACTGGCCGCGACACCGATGCCGCCGATCAGCCCGAGATGCATCAGCTGGCCATCGAGGCCGCGCTCTCCGGCAGTTCCTCGTCAAAGCAGCGCTGGTAGAACTCGGCCACGGTCTGGCGTTCGAGTTCGTCGCACTTGTTGAGGAAGGTCAGCCGGAAAGCATAGCCGATCGAGCGGAAGATTTCCGCGTTCTGGGCCCAGGTGATGACGGTCCGCGGCGACATGACGGTCGAGAGGTCGCCGTTCATGAAGGCGGTCCGGGTCAGGTCCGCGACGGTGACCATCTGCTTGACGGTCTTGCGGCCCTTCTCGTTGTTGTAATGCGGCGCCTTGGCCAGCACGATCGCGGTTTCCGCGTCGATCGAGAGGTAGTTCAGCGTCGCGACGAGGGACCAGCGGTCCATCTGCGCCTGGTTGATCTGCTGGGTGCCGTGGTAGAGCCCGGTCGTGTCGCCGAGGCCCACGGTGTTCGAGGTCGCGAACAGGCGGAAGTACTTGTTCGGGGTGATGATCTCGTTCTGGTCGAGCAGGGTCAGCTTGCCGTCATGCTCCAGCACGCGCTGGATCACGAACATCACGTCGGCGCGGCCGGCGTCGTATTCGTCAAAGACGATGGCAACGGGGTTGCGCAGCGCCCAGGGTAGGATGCCTTCGTGGAACTCGGTCACCTGCTTGCCGTCGCGCAGTTTGATCGCATCCTTGCCGATCAGGTCGATCCGGCTGATGTGGCTGTCGAGGTTTACGCGCACCGCGGGCCAGTTCAGCCGCGCGGCGACCTGTTCGATGTGGGTCGACTTGCCGGTGCCGTGGTAGCCCTGCACCATGACGCGGCGGTTGTGGCTGAAGCCTGCGAGGATCGCCATCGTCGTGTCGGGGTCGAACTTGTAGGTGCTGTCGACCTCGGGCACGCGGTCGGTGCGTTCCTCGAAGCCCTTGACCACCATGTCGGTGTCGATGCCAAAGACGTCCCGGACGGAAACTTCTTCCGTCGGTTTGGCGTTGATATCGCTCGAACCGTCCGCCATGCTCGCCTTGTCCTTTCGTCCCACTCGGAATTGCACGGCCCGTCGTGCCCGATATCTCCGGCGGACACAAGAGCGAGGGACGCAAAAGCAAACTCCCGGCAATCCAGCCGACCGGGCAGTCCAACTGGGAGGCAGCCTGCGGGCATGAGCAGCCGCGAGGACATCGAGGACCACATCGCCCGCTGTGCGCTTGGCGATCGCGAAGCCTTTGCTGCGCTATACGCGGCGACCAGTGCGAAACTCTTCGGCATCTGCCTGCGTGTGTTGGGGTCAAGGTCCGAGGCCGAGGACGCCCTGCAGGAGATCTATGTCAAGGTCTGGCGCAACGCCGGACGCTATCAGGCGGGTGGCTACAGCCCGATGACCTGGCTGATCACCATTGCGCGGAACCATGCCATCGACCGGCTGCGGGCCCGCCGCGTGCAGGGCGGCGGTGCGCTGGACGAGGCCGAGCGTGTGGCCGACAGCTCGCCCGGGCCCGAGGCGCTGGCGATCGCCGAGTCCGAACGGGGCCGGCTGGTCGACTGCCTGGCCGAACTGCCCGACGACCGGGCCCAGGCCGTGCGCCTCGCCTACTTGCACGGCGAGACCTACGCCGATCTCGCGGAACGGTTCGACGTTCCGCTCAACACAATGCGGACATGGCTCAGGCGCAGTCTGCAAAAGCTCAAGGAGTGCCTGCTGCGATGAGCGGCGAGGGCGACATTGGCGACGAGGACCGCGTGCTGTCCGGGGAATATGTCCTCGGGCTGCTGGACGCGGCCGAGCGGAGCGCCTTCGAGGCTCGCCTGGCACAGGAGCCGGACCTGCGCGCCCATGTCGCCGCGTGGGAAGACGACTTTGCCGCCATGGCCGCCACGCTGCCCGAGGTCGCGCCGCCCGCCTCGATCTGGACCCGCATCGAGCGAGAGCTGTTTGCCAGCGGGCAGGGCGGATCGTTCTGGTCGCGCGTCGGCGTCCTGCAGATAGTCCTGGGGGCGGCCGCGGCCGCTCTCATCGCTTTTGCCGCCGTGCAGTTCGACATCCTCGGCCCGCCCTTCGACCCCGAGTTTCGCGCCGACATCGTGGCCGAGGACGCTGGGCTGAGCTTTGTCGCGGAATACGACACCGAGACCGGCAACCTGCTGCTGACCCGCGCGGCGGGCGGTCCGGCGCCGGGCCGGTCGCTCGAGATCTGGCTGGTCGCCGGATCGGATGCGCCCGTCTCTATCATGGTCTGGCCGAACGGGTCCGAACGCGAGGAAATCATCCTGCCCGCACCCGTGGCCGCCGCCCTGCCGCGCGGCATCCTCGCTATCTCGGACGAGCCCGAGGGCGGATCGCCGACAGGTGCCCCGACCGGCGCGGTGCTGGCCACCGGAGAGGTGCAGCCGATCTGAGGTCACGGCAGGTTGACCCCGGTTCAGGTGAAACCGCGCTATGCTGCGCCCCGTGTCTAAGGCGACCGGGGCACGGGACTGGCTCCGGATGGGAGGATGCAATGAACCGCCGGAGCTTCACCCTGGGCGCGCTGCTGGCCCCGCTGACGGGGCGGGCCGTCGCGGCCGAACCCTTCGAGGTCACGCGCAGCGACGACGAGTGGCGCGCGATGCTCACCGACCTGCAGTACCGGGTCATGCGGCAGGAGGGGACCGAACGCGCAGGGACCTCTGCGCTGAACGCGGAAAAGCGGGCGGGCACGTTTCTCTGCCGGGGTTGCGACCTGCCGCTCTATTCCAGCCAGCACAAGTACGACAGCCGCACCGGCTGGCCGAGCTTTTGGCAGGCGCTGCCCGAGGCGATCGGCACAAAGACGGACCGCAAGCTGCTGATCGCGCGCACGGAATGCCACTGCCGGCGCTGCGGCTCGCACCTGGGCCATATCTTCAACGACGGGCCGAAGCCGACCGGCAAGCGGCACTGCATCAACGGCGTATCGCTGAAATTCCTGCCGGCCTGAGGAACCCCGCCATCGCGGGCCCGTTGACTCCCCGGCGCGGCGATCCCGCCCGCCCGAGGACAAGGGAGACGACGATGAAACGCAATGGTTCGGCCGTGTGGCAAGGCGACCTGAAGACCGGCAAGGGGCGGATGTCGACCCAGTCGGGCGTGCTGACGGATGCGCAGTACGGCTTCAACACCCGGTTCGAGGATGGTCCCGGCAGCAACCCAGAAGAGCTGATCGGCGCGGCCCATGCCGGCTGCTTCTCGATGGCGCTGTCGAACATCCTGACCCAGGACGGCTCTGTCCCGGACGAGATCGCCACCAAGGCCACCGTGACGCTGGAACAGAAGGACGGCGGCTTTGCGATCACCGCGGTGCACCTCGACGTCGATGCCAAGGTGCCTGGCATGTCGGATGAGGATTTCCAGGCAGCCGCCACCAAGGCCAAGGAAAACTGCCCGGTGTCCAAGCTGCTGAACGCCGATATCAGCATGACGGCCAAGCTGGGCTGATCCCTCCGCACCCCCGTCTGCGGGGGTGCGGCAAACTCGTGCACTTGGATCGGGGCGATAGCGTGCTATCGTCCCCTAAGACCTTTTCAGTGCGCGGGTTTTCCACATGGACACCTTCCTCGGTTTCGACGCGGTCTTCCTGGCCCGGGCACAGTTTGCCTTTACCGTCGCCTTCCACTTCATCTTCCCGGCCTTCACCATCGGCCTCGCCTCGTTCCTCGCGGTGTTGAACGCACAGTATTTGCGAACGAAGGACGAGGCTTGGCTGCGGCTCTTCAACTACTGGGTGAAGATCTTTGCGGTCGTTTTCGCCATGGGTGTCGTGTCGGGCATCGTGATGTCCTACCAGTTCGGCACCAACTGGTCGGTGTTCTCGGACAAGGCCGGGCCGGTGATCGGGGCGCTGATGGCCTACGAGGTGCTGACCGCGTTCTTCCTCGAAGCGGGCTTTCTCGGCATCATGCTCTTCGGCCGCCACAAGGTCGGGCCGGGGCTGCATATGACCGCGACGCTGATGGTGGCCGTCGGCACAGCGATCTCGGCCACCTGGATCATCGCGGTGAACTCGTGGATGCAAACGCCGCAGGGTTTCGTCATGGGCGAGAACGGGCAGTTCCTGCCGGCCGACTGGCTCGAGATCATCTTCAGCCCTTCCTTCCCCTATCGCCTGGCCCATGCCCTGATCGCGGCCTACCTGACGACGGCCTTCGTGGTCGGCGGGGTGGGGGCCTGGCACCTGCTGCGCGGACGGCAGGACAATCCAGGCGTCCGCAAGATGTTCTCGATGGCGATGTGGATGGCGGCGATCGTGACGCCGATCCAGATCTACGTCGGCGACGCGCACGGGCTGAACACCTACCACCACCAGCCGATCAAGGTCATGGCGATGGAGGGGCATTTCCAGAGCTACCCGGACGGCGCGCCGCTGATCCTCTTTGGCATCCCCGACCAGGAGGCAGGCGTGATGCGCTGGCCGATCGAGATCCCCAAGATGTCGTCGCTGATCCTCGAACACGACATGAACGCCCCGATGGAGGGGCTGGACACCGTGCCCGCGGAAGAAGAGCCGCCGGTCGCCGTCGTCTTCTTTGCCTTCCGGATCATGGTGGGCCTCGGCTTCCTGATGCTAGGTCTCGGGTGGTGGTCGCTCTGGGCGCGCTGGCGCGGGCGGCTCTACACCTCGCCCTGGCTGCTGCGTTCGGCGGTTGTGATGGGGCCTTCGGGCTTCGTCGCGGTGACCGCGGGCTGGTTCACCACAGAGGTCGGTCGCCAGCCCTACACGGTCTACGGCCTTCTCCGCACCGCCGACAGCGCCTCGCCGCTCGGGGCCTCGGCGGTCGGCTTCTCGCTCATCGCCTTCATCTGCGTCTACTTCCTCGTCTTTGGATCGGGGGTCGTCTACCTGCTGCGGCTGATGGCGCGTCCGCCCGAACCGGGTGAGGATGAGCCCGACCGGACCGAGGCGCCGGTCCGCACCGCGGGCCTTGCCGCCGCGCAGGAGGGCACGTCATGAGCCTTGCCGTGAACTTCGACCTGACCGTGGCCTGGGCGCTGGTCCTGGCGCTGGCGGTCTACATCTACGTCGTGCTCGATGGCTTCGACCTCGGCATCGGCATCCTCTACCCGATGTTTCCGGAAAAACGCTCGCGCGACCTGATGATGAACGCCGTCGCGCCGGTGTGGGACGGCAACGAGACCTGGCTGGTGATGGGGGGTGGCGGGCTGCTCGCCGCGTTTCCGCTGGCCTACGCGATCCTGCTGCCCGCGCTCTACCCGCCGATCATCCTGATGCTGCTGGCGCTGATCTTCCGTGGCGTCGCGTTCGAATTCCGCTGGCGCACCACCACGCCCGGCGGCCGCCGTCGCTGGGATGCGGCCTTCTTCGGCGGCTCGCTGATCGCGGCGCTCTGCCAGGGGATCGTGCTGGGCGCGCTTCTGCAGGGGATCGAGGTCGAGAACCGCGCCTATGCCGGCGGCTGGTGGGACTGGCTGACCTGGTTCTCGCTGCTGACCGGCGTGGCGGTGGTGGTGGGCTATGCCTTCCTCGGCGCCTGCTGGCTGGTGCTCAAGCTCGAGGGTGACGATCAGAAGCCTTTCCGCCACCTCGCGCGGCTGCTCGGCCTGGCCACCATCGGCTTTATCATCCTGGAATCGTTGGTCACGCCCTTCCTCTACGCCGGGTATTTCCAGCGCTGGTTCGCCTGGCCCAACATCGTCGTCGCGGGCCTCGTCCCGATCGCGGTGGCGGGCATCGCCCTGCTGCTGGCCCGGTCGCTGACCCACCACGGCCACCGCGACTGGCTGCCCTTCGTGCTGGCGCTGGCGCTTTTCGGGCTCTGCTTCATCGGGCTCGGCATCTCGATGTGGCCCAACGTGATCCCGCCCGACATCACGATCTGGGACGCCGCCGCACCGGAAAAGAGCCAGGTCTTCATGGGCATCGGCGCGCTGGTGATGCTGCCGATCATCCTCGCCTACACCGGCTATGCCTACTGGGTCTTCCGCGGCAAGCTGGACCCCGAGAAGGGGTACCACTGATGTGGTGGCGCCGGATCTTCTGGTTCGCCGCCCTCTGGGCAATGAGCGTCCTTGTCCTGGGCGTCATCGCCCTGGCGATCCGGAGCGTGCTGCTCTGACGCGCCGTTCGGACGTGAGCGGCTCGACAACAAAGAGGGGGCAATGCCCCCTCGCTCCGCCGGTCGCGCGACCAGTCCGGTTCACTTGAAGTTGCGGCTGTCCTTGATCTGATCCCAGGCCCAGACCACCTGCTGGAGCTGTTCCTCCTGGCTGCGGTCGCCGCCGTTCATGTCGGGGTGCAGCACCTTGATCAGCGACTTGTAAGCCTTGCGCACCTCGGCCTTGGTCCAGTGGTCCTTGGCCTCGAGGATCTCGATCGCCTGGCGTTCCTTGGGCGGCAGGCGGCGGCCACCACCGGCGCCCTTGCCGGGGTTGCGGGTCGCGTTGTCGCCCAGCACCTGGTGCGGGTCCTCGATGCCCAGCCGGGCCCAGGCCCGCGCCTCGGGATCGCCCATCGGACGGGTCGTCCGTTCCCACACCCGGTCCTTCGATGCCTGCGCGTTCAACTCGGCCTCGGTGGTGCCGTCGAAGAAGTTCCACTTGTTGTTGTACTCGCGGACGTGGTCCTTGCAGAACCACAGGTACTCATCCAGCACGTCGGGCGCGCGGGGCGCACGGTAAAGGCCTGCCTCTTCGCACCCGGGGTGTTCGCAGAGCCGGGTCGAGGTCTCCGAGGCACCCGACATGCCACGACGTCCGCGGGTGTTCTTTTTCTTCGCGGATGATACGGACATGTCGAATCCGAAGGGATCAGGCTTGGGCATCGCGCTTCCTTTCCGAGTCAGGCGGTGCAGTTTAAGCTTTCCACGTCCAGATTGAAGGGGTGAGACAGAAAATATGTCCGTTACGGCAGAGATCCGCAGCCGCCTCGAAGAGGCCTTTCACCCGCGCGAGCTCGAGGTGATCGACGACAGCGAAAGCCACCGGGGCCATGCCGGTTACCAGGAGGGCGGGGAGAGTCATTTCAACGTCCGGATGCGGGCCGAGGCGTTGGCCGGCATGGGGCGGGTGCAGCGGCATCGCGCGGTGCACGCGGCGCTCGGGCCCGAACTGATCGGGCGCATTCACGCCCTTGCGCTGGATCTCGAAGGCTAGGGGTCAGGCGTCGCGGGTCGTGCGCAGCATGTGCTCGGCCCGGCGGCGCAGGGTGCCGGACAGGCTGGCGTCGCGGCTGTGCTCGGTCCGGGTGAAGCGGTGGCGCCGCTTGCGCCGGCCTGAGCCCGTCTGGCTGGTGGACTGTGCGTCGGCCTCTGCGCCATCCGCCATGTCGGCGGCGTGCACGGCATCGGCCGCTTCGACCGGTTCCTCGGCGTCGAAGATCGGGTCGAACCCGGTTTCGGCGTCGAAATCGTCTTCGGGCATGGCGGCGGCATCGGACGGGGCTGCGTCCCCGGCAGGGCGGGCGGTGGCGTGGGTGTCGCGGGCGACCGAGTCGTCGATCGGCCGGCGGAATACCAGCAGGCTGCGCATCGTGGTCGCGCCCGGCGTCTGGCTCTGGCGTTCTTCGGACGGCAGGATGTCGGCGCGCTGGTATTCCCAGCCGTCGAGCGCCATCTCGTTCATCACTTCCTCGACCGCGTGGGCGAAACGTGCCTGTGCACCTTTCACCCCCTGGGCACGTTGCCCGTAGAGCGGCGCCGGGATGACCCGGTACTCGTATCGCGTGGACATACGCTCTCTCACGTCTATGCCGTTGACCCTTTTGTCCGGGCCTTGTGTCCCCTTGGTTGGGCGATTGTAAGGCAAAAGGACCGCGAAAACAGGGAGAATACTCTCTGCGCTGCGGCATGTGCTGCGGGCGATACACCCCTCGTCGGGCGGATCAACTGCCGCGCCAGGGGGTGGTGTCGAGGCCCGGCGTCAGCATCGGACGCAGCAGCGCCAGCGGATGTGCCCTGAGCGACAGGCGCATGGCGACGAAATCCTCGACCACCTCCTCGCCCAGGGTCATCGCGGGCAGGGCGGCGGCGGGCTCATTGATGCCCTCGCCATCCATGTCGCCCGAGAAGAGCGGCAGCTCGCGGCCCGGCGTCAGGGCCTTCGCCTCCCACAGCGCCTCGCGCCGGGTCAGGCGCAGGGCGGCAAAGGCGTCGGCCTCGGCCAGCCGTTCCAGCATGGCGGGCGACACCCCGGCGCGGCGCCAGACATCCCCGACCGACCGGTAGCCGTTGCCGCGCGCGGCGGCGATCCAGTCCGACTCCTCCTCGCCCAGCCCCTTGATCTGGCGAAAGCCCAGTCGCAGGGCCAGGCGCCCGCGCTCGGTCCGCTCCATCGTGTTGTCCCAGTAGGAGGCATTGATGTCGACAGGCCGCACCTCGACCCCGTGCTCACGCGCGTCGCGGACGATCTGGGCGGGGGCGTAGAACCCCATGGGCTGAGAGTTCAGCAGCGCGCAGGCGAAGATGCCGGGGTGGTGGTGCTTGATCCAGCTCGACGCATAGACCAGCAGCGCGAAGCTGGCGGCGTGGCTTTCGGGAAACCCGTAGGAGCCGAAACCCTCGATCTGGGAAAAGCAGCGGGCCGAGAAATCCTCGTCATAGCCGTTGCGCTTCATCCCCCGCATGAAGCGTTCGCGGAACTCGCTGACATTGCCGTGTTTCTTGAAGGTGGCAAGCGAGCGGCGCAGGCGGTCGGCCTCTTCCGGGGTGAAGCCCGCGCCGATGATCGCGATCTGCATCGCCTGTTCCTGAAAGAGCGGCACGCCGAGGGTCTTGGACAGCACCTTGCCCAGCTCGTCCGAGGGGAATTCGACCTTTTCCTCGCCGTTCCGCCTTCGGATGTAGGGATGCACCATGTCGCCCTGGATCGGGCCGGGCCGGATGATCGCCACCTCGATCACCAGGTCGTAGAAGCAGCGCGGCCGCATCCGGGGAAGGAAATTCATCTGCGCGCGGCTCTCGACCTGGAAGACGCCCACCGTGTCGGCCTTGCAGAGCATGTCGTAGACGCGCGGGTCCTCGGGCGGGATGGTCGCCAGCGTGTGGTCGGTCTGTTCGTGCGCCGAGAGCAGGTCGAACGCCTTGCGGATGCAGGTCAGCATGCCAAGCGCCAGCACGTCGACCTTGAGGATCCCCAGCGTGTCGATGTCGTCCTTGTCCCAGCAGATGACAGTGCGATCGTCCATCGTCGCGTTCTCGATCGGCACCAGCTCGTCGAGCCGCCCCTCGGTCACGATGAAGCCGCCGACATGCTGGGACAGGTGGCGCGGAAAGCCCTCGATCTCGTAGACCAGCTGCATGGTCTGGCGCAGGCGCGGGTCGGTGGGGTCGAGCCCGATCTCGCGAAACCGCGCTTCGGCCACCGCGTCAGCCGAGAAGAACCCCCAGAGCTGGGAGGACATGGCCGAGATCGTGTCCTGCGTCAGCCCCATCGCCGCCCCGACTTCGCGGATCGCGCGCTTGCCGCGGTAGTGGATGACGGTGGCGCAGAGGCCCGCGCGGTGGCGGCCGTAGCGGTCGTAGATGTGCTGGATCACCTCCTCGCGCCGTTCGTGTTCGAAATCGACGTCGATGTCGGGCGGCTCGTCCCGCGCCTCGGACACGAAGCGTTCAAAGACCATGGTGCCGACCTCGGGCGACACCTCGGTCACGCCGAGGCAGTAGCAGACGACCGAGTTGGCCGCAGACCCGCGCCCTTGGCAGAGGATGTCGCGCGAGCGGGCGAACTGCACGATGTCGTGCACGGTCAGGAAGTAGGGCTCGTACTTCAGCTTGGCGATCAGGGTCAGCTCGTGGGCCAGCAGGTGGCGGACCTTCTCGGGCGCGCCGTGCGGGTAGCGCCATTTCATGCCCGCATGGGCCAGGCGCGACAGGCGGTCGGTCGGCGTCTCGCCCTGCGCGATCTCGGAGGGGTATTCGTACCGCAGTTCGTCGAGCGAGAAGGTGAGGCGGTCTGCCAGCGTCCCCGCGCGGGTGACGGCCCCTTCGTGGCCGCGGAAGATGCGGCGCATCTCGGCCCCGGACCGCATCCGTTGCTCGGCATTGGCCAGCGCCGCACGGCCAAGCGCATCGACCCGGGTGCCGGTGCGGATCGCGGTCAGCACGTCGGCCATCCGGCGGCGGCGGGCGACATGCATCACGGGCCGGGCCGAGGCGAGGGTGGGCAGGCGCAGGCGCTCCGCCTCGCGCGCCAGCCGGTCGAACCGGGCCCCGTCCTCGCCGTCGTACCGCGGCGACAGGAGGAGGTGCAGGCGACCGGGGAAAAGCGCCGAGAGACGGGCGGCCTGCCGACGCCAGGTGGCGAGGTCGGCGGGGGCGGGGGCCGCGTCGCTCTCTGCCGAGGCGCCGCCATCCCGCGCGCTGGCCCCATTCTCTCCGACGGGGGTGGCGACCGGGGCATGCACCAGCCCCTCCAGCCCCTCGGTCCCGAATTCGGCCAGGTCGTCCAGCCGCACCAGGCAGCTGCCCTTCTCGGCCCTGAGCCGCCCGCGCGAGATCAGTCGGCAGAGCCGCCCCCAGCCGGCCCGGTCGGCGGCCAGCAGCGTCACCTCGATCCCATCGGCAAAGCGCATCCGCGCGGCGGGGATCAGGCGCGGCATCACCCAGTCATGCGGCGGCGGGCTGCCCGGCGGGGCGGGCGGGCCGATCAGGCCATGCTCGGCCTCGAACGCGCGCCGCGCCTCGACCTCGCGCCGGATCTCGCGCGCGGCCTGGTGGGCGCGCACGATCCCCGCCACCGAATTCTCGTCCGCCACCGCCAGCGCGTCGATCCCCAGCTCGGCCGCGCGGGCGACGTATTCCTCGGGGTGGGAGGCCCCGGTGAGGAAGGTGAAGTTGGAGGTGATGCAGAGCTCGGCGAACATGATCGCCAGTATATTCACGTTTTGTTCTCATGGGGAGTCCCCGTGAGCCTCCCGCGCCGTCACGCCTTGGACGCCGCCTGTTCGGCCAGCACCTCCATCTCTTCGTCCCTCGGGCGGCGGTGCGGGTCGTCCAGCGTCGGCACCACCTCGCACCAGCCGGCGTAGGGATCGGACTGCGACCGCTCGTAAAGCGCCCTGAGCGCGGCGAGCGGCGTGTCAGACAGGTTCGATCCGCAGGGTCAGGGGCGCCGCGTCGCGCGACACGATCAGCAGGGCCGCCGATTGCAGGCCGCGAGAATCGCTTCCCGCCGCGGCGCCCGCGTCCAGCGCGGCCAGCAGACGCTCGGCAAAGGGGAGGGTGCTGGAAAGATAAGCATCGCGCGCGGCGTCGAGCACGGAGTCCCCGGTCAGCAGATTCCCGGCCACCACCAGGTCGCGCCCCTCGCGCGATCCGGCCGCAGGCACCGACCCGGCCCCGGTGAAGGCCGCCGTGCCGCCGTCCGCATCCAGCGCCGAAAGCTGGCGGAAATCCCGCCCCGCATCCGGCGAAACCATTGCCTTCACGGCCATTTCCGCGCTCTCGCCGCCACGCATCCGGTCCAGCACACCCTCGCCCCAGAGGGTCGAGGGTGCGGTGCCCTGGCTGGCCGACATGCCGACGCCCGCCGCGCCGCGCAGCACCCAGCCGCCGACGCAGAGCGAGCCGGTCGCGGCGGCGCCGCCCAGCATGCCCGTTTTCGCGTCACGGGCGAGGATCGAATAGGTCATGTGCTCTCCCTGCCAGACTGCCTCTTGAATTTATCATGAAAATTTGACCACATTCAATTTATCATAATGAATTTGTGAAGGCCCGCTGCCAAGGAGAGAGGCTGATGCAACAGGGAATGCTCAACTGGACACGCCGCGGCGTGCTTGCCGCCGGGGTCGCGATGACCCTGGCCCTCGGTGCCACCGCGCCCGCCGAGGCGCAGACGCCGCCGGGCGTGCTGATCGTCGGCCAGATCGCCGAGCCTAAGGCGCTCGACCCCGCCGCCGTGACGGCGGTCAACGATTTCCGCATCCTGATGAACGTCTATGACGGCCTGGTGCGCTACAAGGACGGCACGCTCGAGGTCGAGCCGGCGCTGGCCGAAAGCTGGGAGATCAGCGAGGACGGCACCGAGTACACCTTCACCCTGCGCGAGGGCGTGAAGTTCCACGATGGCTCGGACTTCAACGCCGAGGCGGTGGTCTTCAACTTCGAACGGATGCTGAACGAGGATCACCCGTTCCACAACACCGGGCCGTTCCCGCTGGCCTTCTTCTTCTCGTCGGTCGAAAGCGTCGAGGCGGTCGATCCGACGACGGTGAAGTTCACCCTGAACGCGCCCTATGCGCCGTTCCTGTCGAACCTCGCCTATCCGACCGGCCTGATCGTCTCGCCCGCAGCGGTCGAACAGTACGGTGCCGACTTCGGTCGCAACCCAAGCGGAACGGGGCCGTTCAAGTTCGCCGAATGGCGGTCGAACGAAGCCGTGGTGGTCGAGAAGAACCCCGACTACTGGGACGGCGCGCCCGAGCTCGAGGCGGTCGTCTTCCGCCCGATCACCGACGCCAACACCCGGACGGCGGAAATGCTCGCGGGCGGTATCGACCTGATGGTCGAGGTGCCCCCGGTCTCGCTGTCCGAGTTCCAGGGCGACACCTTCACGGTGCACGAACAGGCCGGGCCGCATGTCTGGTTCCTAATCCTGAACGCCAAGGAAGGCCCCTTTGCCGACAAGAAGGTGCGCCAGGCCGCGAACTACGCGGTGAACAAGACCGCGCTGGTCGACAACGTGCTGGAAGGCACCGCCGACGTGGCCGCGGGCCCGACGCCCCCGGCCTTTGCCTGGGCCTACAACGAGGCGCTAGAGCCCTATCCCTATGACCCCGAGAAGGCCAAGGCGCTGCTGGAAGAGGCGGGGGTCGAGGACCTGTCGCTCACCTTCTACGTGACCGAGGGCGGGTCGGGCATGCTCGACCCGATCGCCATGGGCACGGCGATCCAGGCGGACCTGAACGCGGTCGGGTTCGACACCAAGATCGAGACCTACGAATGGAACACCTTCCTCGGCCAGGTGAACCCGGGCCTCGAAGGCAAGGCCGACATGGCCGAGATGGCGTGGATGACGAACGACCCGGACACGCTGCCCTACCTCGCGCTGCGCACCGAGGCCTGGCCCGACAAGGGCGGTTTCAACTCGGGCTACTACTCCAATCCCGAGGTCGATGCCCTGCTGGAAGAGGCGCGTGTCGCCACCGACCAGGAAAAGCGCGCCGAACTCTACAAGAAGATGCAGGAGATCGTGCAGGAGGATGCGCCCTGGGTGTTCGTCGCGAACTGGAAGCAGAACGCGGTGACCAGCGACCGGGTCGAGGACTTCGCACTGCAGCCCAGCTTCTTCCTGCTGCTCGGTGACGTGAAGAAGAACTGACCACCGGCGGCTGGCGCGATCCTCCTCTCCGCCCGGCCGCCACCCGCCACGCGGCGACAGACCGTCGACAGGCGTGGCCGATCCGGCGGGGGAGGGTAGACCCCTGCCGGATCACCCTTCGCAGCCGTGCCAACGGGGCCAGCCAAGGAAGGACACCGGCATGACCGGATACATCGTCAAGCGCCTGCTCTCGGCCATTCCGGTCCTGCTGGGCATCACCGTGATCGTCTTTCTCATCATGGCGATGATCCCCGGCGATCCGGCGACCGCGATCCTTGGCAGCTATGCCACGCCCGAGAACGTCGCCAAGCTGAACAGCGACCTCGGCCTCGACGAGCCGCTGGTGACCCGCTACTTCATCTGGCTCGGCAACATGTTGCAGGGCGATTTCGGGCGCTCCTATTCGCTGAACCGCCCCGTGCTGGACGAGGTGATGGAGCGCTTCTGGGCCACGCTGATCCTGGCGGGGACCTCTTTCGTCCTCTGCGCGATCTTCGGGATCATGGCCGGCGTCGTCTCGGCCGCGCGGCAATACAGTTGGGCCGACAAGTCGATCACCTTCGCGGTGCTCCTTGGGATTTCGATCCCGTCCTTCTTCCTCGGGATGATGATGATCCTGATCTTCGCGGTGAAGCTGCGGTGGTTCCCGGTTTCGGGCATGTACGCGATCTACGGCGGGGGCGACCTGAAGGACCTGCTCTACCACCTCGTGATGCCCGCGACCGCCTTGGCCGTGGTGGCGACCGGTGTGGTGGCGCGGCTGTCGCGGTCCGCCATGCTCGAGGTGCTGCGGCAGGATTACATCCGCACCGCGCGGGCCAAGGGCGTGGACGAGCGCGGGGTGGTCTGGCGCCATGCGCTGAAGGCCGCGATGGTCACCATCATCCCGGTGCTGGGCATCCAGGCGGGTTTCGTGCTGTCGGGCGCGGTCTATATCGAGATGGTGTTCCAGTGGCCCGGCGTGGGGCGGATGCTGGTCGACGCGATCCTCAAGCGCGACATCCTTCTGGTGCAGGGGGGCGTTGTGATCGTCGCGGCCTGCTACGTCCTTTTCAACATCGCGGTGGATGTGAGCCAGTCGCTCCTCGATCCGCGGATCAAGACGTGAGGGGCGGGTGATGAAACAGTTCTTCCACCTTCTCATGCGCAACCGGCTGGCCGCCGCGGGCGGGGTGATCCTGCTGGTGGTGATCGTGCTGGCGATCCTGACGCCGATCCTGCCGCTGGCCGACCCGGACGTCACCAACACCGCCAACCGCTTCCAGCCGGTGTTCTCCGAGGGGCACCTCCTCGGCACCGACCACCTTGGCCGCGACATGCTCTCCCGGTTGCTCTGGGGCACCCGGCTGTCGCTGGCCGTGGGCTTTGCGGCGGCGATCTTTGCCGCCGTCATCGGGGCGGCCTTCGGCATCATCTCGGGCTACTTCGGCGGGACGACCGACAACCTCATCATGCGCGGCATCGACATGCTGATGGCGTTTCCCTACATCCTGCTGGCGCTGGCCATCGTCGCGGCACTGGGCCCGGGCCTCTTCAACGCGCTGATCGCGGTGGCGGTGGTGAACATCCCCTTCTTCGCCCGGAACATCCGGGGCGTGACCGTTGGGATCGCGCACAAGGAATTCGTCGACGCCGCGCAGCTTGCGGGGCTGTCACACACCCGGATCATCCTGTCCGAGATCCTGCCGAACGTGATCCCGGTGATCGTGATCGCCATGTCGACGACCATCGGCTGGATGATCCTGGAAACCGCCGGGCTGTCGTTCCTCGGCCTCGGCAGCCAGCCGCCGCAGGCCGACCTCGGCTCCATGCTGGGCGAGGCACGCTCGGCGCTGATCACCAACCCGCACACCTCGATCGTGCCGGGGGTGATGATCCTGCTCATCGTGATGGGCATCAACCTGCTGGGCGACGGGGTGCGCGACGCGCTCGACCCCCGGCTGCGGTCCGGCGCGCTGACCCGGCCGATGGCGGCGACGGTGGTGGAGCGGCAGTCGGAACTTCCCGCGCCCCATGCCGAGGGCGTGTTGACGATGACCGACCTCGAGACGCGGTTCCATGTCGGCGAACGGGTCTACAAGGCAGTGAACAAGGTTTCGCTGCATGTCGCGCCGGGCGAGTGCCTGGGCGTGATCGGGGAGAGCGGATCGGGCAAGTCGGTCACCGCGCTTTCGGTTATGGGGCTGGTCGCCTCGCCGCCCGGGGTGATCGTGGGCGGGTCGGTCCGCTACAAGGACACCGAGCTGATCGGCGCGAAATACGACCGGCTGCGTTCGCTGCGCGGCGACCGGGTGGCCTATATCTTCCAGGACCCGCTGGCGACGCTGCACCCGCTCTACAAGGTCGGCGACCAGCTGGTCGAGGCGATCCAGGTGCACCACAAGATCGGGAACAAGGAAGCCTGGGCGCGCGCCGTGGACCTCCTGAAACAGGTCCGTATCCCGAATGCCGAGAGCCGCGCGCAGTCCTACCCGCATGAGATGTCGGGGGGCATGCGGCAGCGGGTCGGCATTGCCATGGCGCTGGCCAACGACCCGGACGTGATCATCGCGGACGAGCCGACCACCGCGCTCGACGTGACCGTTCAGGCGCAGATCCTGTCACTGCTGAACGACCTGCGCCGCGAGCGGGGGCTGGCGATCATCTTCATCACCCACGATTTCGGCGTGGTGGCGCAGCTTTGCGACCGGGTGGCGGTGATGTACGCGGGCCGGATCGTGGAGGAGGGACCGACCCACGACATCCTGCAATCGCCCGCGCATCCCTACACCAAGCGCCTGATCGCCTGCGTGCCCGAACTGGGCGAGGGGCGGCGGCGGCTCGAGGCCATTCCCGGCCTGCCGCCCGCGGTCGACCGGCTGGAGCCCGGTTGCGCCTTTGCGCCGCGCTGCCTCAAGAAGCAGGCGACCTGCGTGACGCAGGAAATCGCGCTGGAACGCTTCGGCAACCGCGCCGTGCGCTGCATCTACCCCGAAGCGGATCTCAAGCAGGAGGCGGCGGAATGACCGAGGCGCTGAAACTCGAGAACCTGTCGAAGGCGTTTCCGGTCGGAAAGCGGCTCTTCGGCAAGCCCAAGGGCATCGTGCATGCGGTCCAGCCCGTGGACCTTACGGTCGAGGAAGGCGAGACGCTGGGCATCGTGGGGGAAAGCGGCTGCGGCAAGTCCACGCTGGCGCGGATGCTGGTGGGGCTGCTGCCCGCGACGACCGGCAGCATCGAGATCAACGGAAAGCCGCTCGACAATGCTGACCCGGCGGAGTTCGGCAAGCGCATCCAGTACGTCTTTCAGGATCCGATCAGCTCGCTCAACCCGCGCAAGACGATCAGGCAGGTGATGGAGGCGCCGCTGAAGCGCCTGCACGGGATGGACAAGGCCGAGCGCGATCGCCGGATTTCCGAGATCTTCGACAGCGTGAACCTGCGCGAGGAATTCCTCGAACGCTACCCGCACGAGTTTTCGGGCGGGCAGGCGCAGCGGATCGGGATCGCCCGCGCCCTGGCGGCTCAGGCGAAGATCCTGATCCTCGACGAACCGGTCTCGGCGCTCGACGTGTCGGTCCAGGCGCAGGTGTTGAACCTGCTGGCGGACCTGAAGACGGAACTGGGGCTGACCTATCTGTTCATCTCCCACGACCTTGCGGTGGTCGAGGCGGTGTCGGACCGGGTCGCGGTCCTCTACTTCGGCTCGGTGGTCGAGGTCGGGCGGGCCGAGGACATCTTCCGCGCGCCGAAGCACCCCTACACCAAACTGCTGGCCGACAGCGCGCCGGTGGTCGGTCGCCCGCTGACCGCGCCCGAGGGGCGCGAGACCGAGCTGCCCGATCCGTTGAACCCGCCGCCCGGCTGCCCCTTCGCCCCGCGCTGTCCGCGGGCAACGGCGGAGTGTGCGGCCGCGCGTCCGGTTCTGGCCCCGGACGAGGGGCACCGCGTCGCCTGCATCCATCCGCTGGGCGGCTGACCGGGACCCGTAGCGCCGCCCCGGCGCGATGCTGCACTGCCGCAAAAATGGGCGCGCCGCCTCTCGAAAGGGCAGGTCGGCGTCACCTGCCGCCGCCGCCCGCTTTACTTGGAACGGACGGGATGCTGTAGCTCGACCATGTCGAATGCCCTCTCCATCATGGTGGTCGAAGCCGACCGGGAACGCGCCCTGCAGATCGTGGATTCGCTGCGTGAGGCCGGGGATTTCGATATCCAGGTGATCTCGGAACCCACCAGCCTCGCCCGCCAGATCCAGGCCACCCAGCCCGATGTCGTGCTGATCGACATCGCGAATCCGTCCCGCGACGCGCTGGAGGAGTTGGCTTTGGCCTCCGGACCGCTGGACCGCCCCGTCGCGATGTTCGTGGACCGATCCGACGACGGCCTGTCCGCCGCCGCGATCGAGGCCGGCGTTTCGGCCTATGTCGTCGACGGCATGCAGCCGGCGCGTGTGAAACCCATTCTCGACGCGGCCATCGCCCGCTTCCGCATGTTCCAGCGGATGCGGATCGAGCTGGCCGAAACCAAGAAGGCGCTGGAAGAGCGCAAGGTGATCGACCGCGCCAAGGGCATGATCATGAAGGCCCGCGGCGTGGACGAGGACCAGGCCTATGCCATCCTGCGCAAGGCCGCGATGGACCAGAACAAGCGTGTGGCCGATGTCGCCGCCGCACTGGTGTCGACCGCGGGGCTGCTGTCATGAAGGCTGCAACGCTGTCGGTCGGCTTCATCCCGCTGGTGGATGCAGCGCCCCTGATCATCGCGCAGGAAATGGGCTTTGCCGCCGAGGAGGGCATCGCGCTGGAGCTGCGCCGTGCGCCGTCGTGGTCGTCCCTGCGCGACATGCTGAGCTACGGTCACGTCGACGCCGCGCACATGCTGGCCCCGGTGCCGGTCGCCGCCGCGCTTGGCATCGGCGGGGCAGGGGCCGCGCTGTCGGCGGTGTCGGTGCTGTCGGTCAACGGCAATGTCATCGGGGTCAGCCGCGACCTGTCCGACCGGCTGCGTGACGTGGGGCACGACTTTGCCTTCGATAATGCCCGAGCCGCTGGAGAGGCACTGATCGCCGCGACGCCGGGCCGCCTGCGCATCGGCGTCCCGTTCCCGTTCTCGATGCACGCCGAACTGGTCTATTACTGGCTTTCCGCGCTCGGTCTGCCCGCGCCGCAGAGCGTCGACATCCGCACCGTCCCGCCGCCGCTGATGGCCGAGGCGATGGACGCGGGCGAGATCGACGCCTTCTGCGTGGGCGAGCCCTGGGGCTCCAAGGCGGTCGAGACCGGGGTGGGGGAACTGCTTTTGCCCGGTTCGGCGATCTGGGCCTTTGCGCCGGAAAAGGTGCTCGCGGTGCGTGATGCCTGGGCCACGGCCGAACCGGCGCTGGTCGCGCGGCTGATCCGCGCGGTGTGGCGGGCGGGGCGGTGGCTGGCCGACCCGGCCTCGCGCATGTTGACGGCTGAGCTGCTGAGCCGGGGCGCCTACCTCGACCTCGCGCCCGAGATCATCGACCGGGCGCTGACCGGGCGGCTTGTCATCTCGTCGCGCGGGGAAATGCGCGAGGTGCCGCGCTTCGTCGAGTTTCACGCCGGCGCCGCGACGTTCCCGTGGCGCAGCCAGGCCGAATGGATCGGTCTGCAGATGGCCGCGCGCCTGGGACTCGACAGGGCCGGGGCGGCGCGCGCCGCGCAGGCGGTGTTCCGGGCCGATCTGCACCGCGAGGCGCTGGCCGGGACCCCGGCGGATCTGCCCGGCGCCTCGTCCAAGGTCGAGGGCGGACTGGCGCTCGATACGCCCGTCGCGTCGGAGGCGGGGCGGTTGATTCTGGCGCGGGATGCGTTTTTCGATGGCCGGGTTTTTGATCCCGGGGCGTGAATCCTGCCCAATTACCGTGCAACCGCAGCATGACCGGCGTGTAACCGCCCCGTGACAGCCCCCGAAAGGCGTTTTTCTTTGAGAAACGCGGCCCGGTCAGGCAAGAAGGTCCGCATCGGCAGGCAACGGGGCCCACCGACACCAATTCTCCCAAAGACTGGGAACAAGCTGAGCAAAGCCGCTCGACCGTCTGTTTCATTCGAAACGGATCGTGTCAGCGGCTTTTTTGTTTTGTCCCGGCCCCGCCGGGAAACCGGAATGGAGACACCCATGAAGAAGATGCTTCTAGGCCTGACCACTGCACTCACCCTGTCGGGCCCCGCCTTTGCGGAAATGCTGGACCTCGAGAAGGACGAACTGAAATTCGGCTTCATCAAGCTGACCGACATGGCGCCGCTGGCCGTGGCCTACGAACAGGGCTTTTTCCTCGACGAGGGCCTCTTTGTCACGCTGGAAGCGCAGGCCAACTGGAAGGTGCTGCTGGACGGCGTGATCGGCGGCCAGCTTGACGGTGCGCACATGCTGGCGGGCCAGCCGCTGGCGGCGACCATCGGCTATGGCACCGAGGCGCATATCATCACCCCCTTCTCGATGGACCTGAACGGCAACGGCATCACCGTGTCGAACGAGGTCTGGGAAGAGATGAAGCCGAACATCCCGACCGATGCCGAAGGTAAGCCGCAGCACCCGATCAGCGCGACCGCGCTGGCCCCGGTGGTCGAGAACTACAAGTCGCAGGGCAAGCCCTTCAACATGGGCATGGTCTTCCCGGTGTCGACCCACAACTACGAACTGCGCTACTGGCTGGCCGCCGGTGGCCTGAACCCGGGCTACTACAGCCCCGAGAACATCACCGGCCAGATCGGCGCCGACGTGCTGCTCTCGGTCACGCCCCCGCCGCAGATGCCCGCGACCCTCGAGGCGGGCACGATCTACGGCTACTGCGTGGGTGAGCCGTGGAACCAGCAGGCCGTCTTCAAGGGCATCGGCGTGCCGGTGATCACCGACTACGAACTGTGGAAGAACAACCCCGAGAAGGTCTTTGGCATCACCCAGGACTTCGCGGACCAGAACCCGAACACCACGCTGGCCGTTGTCAAGGCCCTGATCCGCGCCGCGATCTGGCTGGACGAGAACGACAACGCCAACCGTGGCGAGGCGGTCGAGATCCTCAGCCGTCCGGAATACGTCGGCGCCGACCCTGAAGTGATCGCCAACTCGATGACCGGCACCTTCGAGTACGAGAAGGGCGACAAGCGCGAAGTCCCCGACTTCAACGTCTTCTTCCGTTACAACGCGACCTACCCCTACTACTCGGACGCCATCTGGTACCTGACCCAGATGCGCCGCTGGGGCCAGATCGCCGAGGCGAAGCCCGACAGCTGGTTCGATGAGGTCGCCAAGTCGGTCTACAAGCCCGAGATCTACCTCGAAGCCGCGCGGCTGCTGGTCGACGAAGGCCTGGCGAACGAGGCCGATTTCCCCTGGGACAGCGACGGCTACAAGGCGCCGACGCCCGCGGCCGACATCATCGACGGCATTCCCTACGACGGCAAGGCGCCGAACGCCTACCTCGAAAGCCTGCCGATCGGGCTGAAGGGTGAGCAGATCGTCGTCGGCAACGAGGTGCAGGGGTGACGCGGTGCGTGCAGGCACGCGCCCCACGTAGGGTGCGTGCTCTGCACGCACCTGCCGCCCCCCACCCCCATCTCCGAAGGAGAGTTCAATGACCACCGTCGATCCGAATTTCGCCGCCGAGGCCGAACGCGAAGAGCGGCGTGCGCGTCTCTTCACCCGCATCAACAAGGCCGACAAGTGGTTCAACGTCGTGGGCCTGGCCTGGCTGACGCCGCTGGCCAAGGCCGCCGCCGGGGACAACCCCAGGCAGCAGATGAAGGAAGTCTGGCGCCTGCTGGGCATCCCCGTCGTCGCGATCATCGCCTTCCTGATGCTCTGGGGGCGCTGGCCCCGCGGGTGCAGACCTCGCTGGGGGCCCTGCCCGGGCCGAGCGCGGTCTGGGCCGAGGCGGTGAACCTGCACCACGACGCCCGCGCCAAGGCCGAGAAGCGCGCCAAGTTCGACGCGATGGTCGAGGCGCGGAACGAAAAGCTGATCGCCGCCGGCAAGGAGGACCAGGTCAAGCAGGTCGCCTTTACCGGGGCGCCCAGCTACTACCAGCAGATCTGGACCTCGATCCAGACGGTGTTCTTCGGCTTCCTGCTGGCGACCATCGTGGCGGTGCCGCTCGGCATCCTCGCGGGGCTGTCGCCGACCGCCAACGCCGCGCTGAACCCGCTGATCCAGATCTTCAAGCCGGTCAGCCCGCTGGCCTGGCTGCCGATCGTGACCATGGTGGTTTCGGCGATCTACGTCACCAACGACGGGATGTTCCCGAAAAGCTTCCTGATCTCGGCGATCACCGTGACGCTCTGTTCGCTCTGGCCCACGCTGATCAACACCGCGCTTGGCGTGGCGTCGATCGACAAGGACCTGATCAACGTCTCGAAGGTGCTCAAGATGAACACCTCAACCAAGCTGCAGAAGCTGGTGCTGCCCTCGGCCCTGCCGCTGATCTTCACCGGCCTGCGGCTGTCGCTGGGGGTGGGCTGGATGGTCCTGATCGCGGCCGAGATGCTGGCGCAGAACCCGGGCCTGGGCAAGTTCGTCTGGGACGAGTTCCAGAACGGCTCTTCCAGCTCGCTCGCCAAGATCATGGTCGCGGTCTTCACCATCGGGATCATCGGCTTCCTGCTGGACCGGGTGATGTACGCCCTCCAGACCCTCTTCACCTTCTCGAACAACCGGTGAGCGGCGCTCAAGCAGCGAAGCGGTAGCGCGAAAGGAAAATTCCATGGCTATCCTCAAGTTCGACAATGTCTCGAAGAGCTTCGGCGAAGGTCTGCACCGGACCGAGGTGCTGAAGGACATCAACCTCGAGGTGGAGGAGGGCGAGTTCCTCGTGCTCCTCGGCTTCTCCGGCACCGGCAAGACGACGCTGATCAACCTGATGGCGGGACTCGAGCAGCCCTCCACCGGAAGCGTGACCTTCAAGGGCCAGCCGATCACCGGCCCGGGGCGCGAGCGGGGGGTGATCTTTCAGAACTATTCGCTGATGCCCTGGCTCACGGTGAACGGCAACGTCCGGCTGGCGGTAGATACCGTCTTTCCGTCGATGCTGAAGAAGGAGAAGGAGGCCAAGGTCGACCACTACGTCAAGATGGTGGGCCTGGGCCATGCCGCGACGCGCCGCCCGGCCGAGCTGTCGGGCGGGATGCGCCAGCGGGTGAACGTCGCCCGGGCGCTCGCCATGTCGCCCGAGGTGCTGCTGCTTGACGAGCCGCTCTCGGCGCTCGACGCGCTGACGCGCGCCAACCTCGCCGACGAGATCGAGCACATCTGGGAGCAGGACAAGAAGACCTGCGTCCTGATCACAAACGACGTGGACGAGGCGATCCTGCTGGCCGACCGGATCATCCCGCTGAACCCGGACGGCACGCTGGCCGAGGCCTTCAAGGTCGACATCCCGCGCCCGCGCGACCGGGGCGAGATGAACCATGACGAGGCGTTCCAGGCGCTCAGGGCGAAGGTCACGAACTACCTGATGGACGTCGGCATCGAGGCCAAGGTCGAGGGCACGCGCAAGCTGCCCGACGTGACCCCGATCCATTCGCTGCCCAAGGCCCAGGCCGCGGCGCAGCAGGGGATGATCGACAACAACTTCCTGGGCTTCGACCACCTGCACAAGATCTACCCGACCCCCAAGGGGCCGCTGACCGTGGTCGAGGACTTCAACCTGAAAATGAACCGGGGCGAATTCATCTCGCTTATCGGGCACTCGGGCTGCGGGAAGTCAACCGTGCTGACCATGGCCGCCGGGCTGAACGCGATCTCGAAAGGGGTCATCAAGCTGGATGGCTACGAGGTGCGCGATGCGGACCCGGAGCGCGCGGTGGTGTTCCAGTCGCCGTCGCTCTTCCCCTGGCTGACTGCGAAGGAAAACGTCGCGGTCGGGGTGGACAAGGTCTATCCCAAGGCCAGCCAGGCCGAGCGGCAGGACGTGGTCGAGTATTACCTGGAACGGGTGGGCCTGGCCGACGCGATGGACAAGCAGGCCAGCGAGCTGTCGAACGGCATGCGCCAGCGTGTCGGCATCGCCCGCGCCTTTGCGCTCAGCCCCAAGCTGCTGCTGCTCGACGAACCCTTCGGCATGCTCGACAGCCTCACCCGGTGGGAGCTGCAGGAGGTGCTGATGGAGGTCTGGGACCGCACCAAGGTCACCGCGATCTGCGTCACCCACGACGTGGACGAGGCGATCCTGCTGGCCGACCGCGTGGTGATGATGACCAACGGCCCGCAGGCCACCATCGGCAAGATCCTCGACGTCGACCTGCCGCGGCCCCGGTCGCGCAAGGCGCTGCTCGAGCATCCCGATTACTACCTCTACCGCGAGCAGGTGCTGAACTTCCTCGAGGAGTACGAGCACGGCAAGCAGGGCAAGGCCGAGGCCAAGCCGGAAGCGAAGGCAAAGGACCGGGCCGCCGCCTGAGCGGTGGCCGGGACGTCTGACACGCAATGCGCCCGCACCTGACCGTCATCCAAGGCGGATTGGACACGCAGCGGCGCCGATCGAAAGGAGCAGGCATCATGGATGTCGCACTCGATACGCCGGCCAAGACCTTCATCCAGATCGCAGAGATCTCGGGTCCCCGAAGGGGATCGACTGGTCCATGGTGGCGGCCACTACGGCGGGCTGGAGGCCTTCGAGGCCGCTTCGCGCCGGGAAAGTTTCGCCAAGGGCGAGGGGTTGCCGGGCAAGGCGTGGGCTGAGGAACGGCCGGTTGTCCTCAAGGGCTTTGACGGGTCGTACTTCAAGCGGACCGAGGCCGCGGCCGAGGCGGGGCTGACCAGCGCGGTCGCGATCCCGGTCTTTGCCGGGGCCAAGCTGAAAGCGGTGCTCGTCGTCCTCTGCGGCGACGATGCCGAGCGCACGGGCGCCATCGAGATCTGGGCCGAAAGCGAAGGCCTGCTGATGCTCGACGACGGCTACTACGGCGCCGCCAAGCATTTCGAATGGGTCAGCCAGCACACGCATTTCCCGGCGGGGCAGGGGCTGCCCGGCGGGGTCTGGGCGTCCAAGACGCCGATCCTGATGCGCGACCTCGGGTCGGGCTACCGCTTCATCCGTGCCGACAGCGCCGCCAAGGCGGGGCTGACCACGGGCCTCGGCGTGCCGATCCCGGTGCCGTCACAGCGGACGTACGTCCTCACGCTCCTCTCGGCGCAGGGCACCCCGATCGCCCGCCGGTTCGAGCTGTGGGATGCCCGCGCCGCCAAGGTCGGCAAGGGCGGCGGGGCCGAGCTGATCGACGGCATCTGCGCCCGCGAGGGCCGGCTCTGGGACGAGGACAACCCGCGCCGCGTCACCGCGTGGCAGGGGCTGATCGGCCGCGTCATCGGCGGCGGCCTTCCGGTGGTGGACAGCGACGCGGCGGGCCTGGCCGCCGGCTACGGCTCGATGGTGGCGCTGCCGATCTACCAGGGCGCCGAACTGGCCCACATCGTGGCCTGGTATGTCTGAGGAGATGGAACCCATGCAGAAACTGGTCGTCATCGGAGCCGGCATGGCCTCGGGCCGGGCCCTCGAACATCTCTTCGAGGCCGATCCCGGTGCCTACGAGGTCACGCTCTTCAACGCGGAACCGCGCGGCAACTACAACCGCATCATGCTCTCCCCGGTGCTGTCGGGCGAGAAAAGCTATGACGAGATCGTCACCCACGACGCGGACTGGTACGCCGCCAACGGCGTCACCTGCCGCTTTGGCGAGAAGGTCCTGACCGTCGACCGCGACCGCAAGGTCGTGGTGGGCGAGAAGGGCGAGGTGCCCTACGACAAGCTGGTCTTCGGCACCGGGTCGTCGGCCTTCATCATCCCTTGCCCGGGCCATGACCTGCCCGGCGTGGTCGCCTTCCGCGACCTCGAAGACACGACCGCCATGACGGATGCCTCAGGCAAGCCTGGTGGCCGCGCGGTCGTCATCGGCGGCGGCCTGTTGGGGCTTGAGGCCGCCGCCGCGCTCCGCATGCGGGGCATGGAGGTCACCGTGCTCCACCTGATGGGCCACCTGATGGAGCGCCAGCTCGACGAAGCCGCGGGCTACCTGCTGAAGAAGGACCTCGAACGGCGCGGGATCACCGTGCTGACCAAGGCGTCGACCAAGGAGATCCAGGGCGACGGCCGTGTCGAACGGGTGCTGCTTGAGGATGGCACCGTGCTCGAGGCGGACATCGTCGTGATGGCCGTGGGCATCCGTCCCTCGGTCCAGCTCGCCAAGGACACCGGGCTGGCCGTGGGTCGCGCGATCCATGTCGACGCGCAGATGCGGACCTCGGACCCGGACGTCTTTGCCGTCGGCGAATGCGTGGAGTTCGAGGGCAATGTCTTCGGCCTCGTCGCGCCGCTCTACGACCAGGCGAAGGTGCTGGCCAAGACGCTGGTGGACGAGGAGGAGACCTTCACGGTCCGCGAGACCTCGACCAAGCTCAAGGTCACCGGTTGCGACCTCTTCAGCGCGGGCGATTTCGCGGAAGGCGAAACGCGCGAGGACATCGTGTTCCGCGACCCGGCGCGCGGCGTCTACAAGCGGCTGGTGCTGGAGGGCGAAAAGCTGATCGGCGCGGTGATGTACGGCGACACGGCGGACGGCAACTGGTTCTTCGGCTTGATCAAGGACGGCACCGACGTGTCCGAGATGCGCGACACGCTGATCTTTGGTCCCGCCTACCAGGGAGGTGCCGCATCGGACCCTCTCTCAGCCGTTGCAGCCTTGCCGGATGATGCGGAAATCTGCGGCTGCAACGGCGTTTGCAAGGGCACCATCGTCCAGGCGATCGAGGGCGGCGCGACCGACATCCCCTCGCTGAAGGCGACGACCAAGGCCAGCGCCTCCTGCGGGACCTGCACGGGGCTGGTCGAACAACTGCTCGAGGTCACGCTGGGCGACGGCTATGCCAAGCCTGCGGCGCAGCCGATCTGCACCTGCTGCGACCTCACCCACGAGGACGTTCGGCGCCTGATCAAGTCGAAGGAGCTTAAGTCGCAGCCTGCCGTCTGGCAGGAGCTCGGCTGGAAGACCGTCAACGGCTGCCACGTCTGCCGCCCGGCGGTGAACTTCTACCTGCTCGCCGACTGGCCGCTGGAGTACCAGGACGACCCGCAGTCGCGCTTCGTCAACGAACGCAACCACGCCAACATCCAGAAGGACGGCACCTATTCCGTCATGCCCCGGATGTGGGGCGGGATGACCGACGCGAACGAGCTGCGCGCGATTGCCGACGCGGCCGACAAGTACGGTGCGGCGGTGAAGGTCACGGGCGGCCAGCGGATCGACCTGCTGGGCATCAAGAAAGAAGACCTGCCGGCGATCTGGGCGGACCTGAACGACGCCGGGATGGTGTCCGGCCACGCCTATTCCAAGGGGCTGCGCACGGTGAAGACCTGCGTGGGTTCGGACTGGTGCCGGTTCGGCACGCAGGACAGCACCGGGCTGGGCATCAAGCTGGAGAAGCGGCTCTGGGGCTCGTGGACGCCGCACAAGGTCAAGCTCGCCGTGTCGGGCTGCCCCCGGAATTGCGCCGAGGCGACCTGCAAGGACGTCGGCATCGTCTGTGTCGATAGCGGCTACCAGATCGGCGTCGGCGGGGCGGCGGGCATGGACGTGAAGGAGGTCGAGCGCCTGGCCGAGGCCGCGACCGAGCAGGAGGCGATCGATCTGACTGTCGCCTTCGTCCAGCTCTACCGCGAGAACGCCAAGTACCTCGACCGGCCCTACAAGTGGATCGCAAAGGTCGGGCTCGACTGGGTGAAGTCGCAGGTCCTCGACCCCGCGATCCGGGCCGGGCTGATCGAACGCTTCGACATCTCGCAATCGGTCTACCAGAAGGACCCCTGGGCCGATCACGTCAGGAACCGGGCCGCGACCTATGCGCCGCTGGCCGATCTCTCGCTGGAGGCTGCGGAATGAACTGGATCGACATTGGCGCCCTCGACGACGTGCCGCTGCGCGGCGCGCGGCTGGTCAAGACCCGGGTCGGCTGCATCGGCCTGTTCCGGACGGGAGAGGCGGAGGTCTTTGCCGTCTCGAACACCTGCCCGCACAAGGGCGGGCCGCTGAACGAGGGGATCGTACATGGCCGCCGGGTGACCTGCCCGCTGCACAACATGGTCTTCGACCTCGAAACCGGTGAGGCGCAGGGCGCCGACGAGGGCCGGATCGCCACCTACCCGGTGCGGGTCGAGGACGGGCGCATCCTGCTCGATACCTCGGCCCTGGCCGAGCGGAGCGCGGCGTGAGCGCGCCCGCCGTCCGGTCGACCTGCGCCTATTGCGGCGTGGGCTGCGGGGTGCTGCTGACCCCGGACGGGCGCGGCGGGCTTGACGTGAAGGGCGACCCGGACCACCCGGCGAACCGCGGGCGGCTCTGTTCCAAGGGTGCGGCCCTGGGCGAGACGGTGGGGCTGGAGGAACGGCTGCTGGCGCCGGTCTACCAGGGGCACGAGATCGGCTGGGACGAGGCGTTGCAAACCGTCGCAGACCGTTTCGCAGAGACCATCGCCACGCACGGGCCGGACAGCGTGGCCTTCTACGTCTCGGGCCAGTTGCTGACCGAGGACTACTACGTCGCCAACAAGCTGATGAAGGGCTTCATCGGTTCGGCCAACATCGACACCAATTCGCGGCTCTGCATGGCCTCGACCGTCGCCGGGCACCGCCGGGCCTTCGGCACCGACACGGTACCCGGCACCTACGAGGACCTCGACGAGGCGGACCTTGTCGTCCTCGTCGGTTCGAACCTCGCCTGGTGCCACCCGATCCTCTACCAGCGGGTGCTGACCGCGCGGGCGGCGCGGGGCACCAGGATCGTCGTCATCGACCCGCGCCGGACGGCCAGCTGCGACCAGGCCGACATGCACCTGGCCCTCGCGCCCGGGTCGGACGTCGCGCTCTTCAACGAACTGCTCAGCGCGATCTTCGAGGGCGGGGCGCTCGACAAGGAATTCCTGCGCAATGTCGACGGGTTCGACGCCGCGCTGAAGGCGGCGCTGGTCGACGACCCGGCCAAGACCGGGCTCGACCCGCAGCAGATCGCCGATTTCTGCAAGCTCTGGATCGGGACAGAGCGGGTCGTCACCGTCTTCAGCCAGGGCGTGAACCAGAGTTCGTCGGGCAGCGACAAGGTCAACGCGATCCTCAACTGCCACCTCGCCACCGGCCGGATCGGCACGCCGGGCTGCGGGCCGTTCTCGGTCACCGGGCAGCCGAACGCCATGGGCGGGCGCGAGGTCGGGGGGCTGGCCAACATGCTGGCCTGCCACCTGGAGCTGGAGAATGCCGAACACCGCGCCGCCGTGCGCGATTTCTGGGGTGCCGGGCCCCTGCCGCAGGCGGCGGGGCTCAAGGCCGTCGACATGTTCCGCGCGGTCGGCGAGGGGCGGATCAAGGCGCTCTGGATCATGCACACCAATCCCGCCGTCTCGATGCCCGATGCCGACCGGGTGCGCGACGCGATCGCGGGCTGCGACTTCACCGTGGTCAGCGACATCACCGCGCAGACCGACACGGCGCGGCTGGCCGACCTCGTGCTGCCCGCGACCGCCTGGGCGGAGAAGGACGGGACCGTCACCAACTCGGACCGCACGATCAGCCGCCAGCGCGCCGTCCTGCCGGCCCCGGGGCAGGCGCGGCCCGACTGGGCGCAACTGGCCGAGGTCGGGCAGCGGATGGGCTGGCGCGAGGCCTTCGACTACGCCACGCCGGCCGAGATCTTTCGCGAATACGCGGCGCTGTCGGGGATCGCCGGCAGGCTGGGGCGCGACTTCGACATCTCGGGCCTGACCGGGATCGGAGAGGAGGGCTATGCGACGCTCGCCCCGACGCGCTGGCCGGTGACCGCGACGCGTGACGGCGGCCGGTTCTTTGCCGACGGTGCGTTCTACCATGCCGACGGCCGCGCCCGGATGCTGCCGGTCACCGCCCGCGCGCCCGAGGCGAGGACCGGCAAGCGCTATCCCTTCCGGCTGAACACCGGGCGCATCCGCGACCAGTGGCACACGATGACCCGTTCGGGCCTCTCGCCCCGCCTCTCGGCGCACCTGGCGGAACCGTTCCTCGACATCCATCCCGACGACGCGCGCGGGCTGCGGATCGACCCGGCCGACCTCGTCCGGGTGAAAAGCCCCGAGGGGCAGGCGATCCTCAGGGCGCGGATCACCACCGATGTCGCGCCGGGGCAGGTGTTCGCCCCGATGCACTGGACCGGCGAAACCGCCCCCTCGGCCCGGATCGACGCGCTGGTCGCGGGCGTCACCGACCCGGTGTCGGGCCAGCCCGAAAGCAAGGCGGCGGTGGCATCGGTCGAACGGCTGGACGCGGCCTGGTACGGCTTTGCCGTGTCGGCCCGCGCGATGACGCCGCGCGCGGATTACTGGGCCCGGGCGCGCACCGCGCAGGGCTGGCGGGCAGAGCTGGCGGGGCTCGACCCCGTCGCGGACTGGGAAGCGCGGGCGCGCGAGCTCTTCGGGCTGCCCGACGCCCCGGTCCAGACCCTGATCGACGCCCGGCGCGGCACCGCGCGGCTGGCCTTCCTCGACGGCGACCGCCTGATTGCCGCCCTCTTCGTCTCGCCCCGTCCGGTGGCGGTGATGCGCGACTACCTCGCCCAGCTCCCGGGCGAGGTGGCGGGGGAGGCGCTCACCGGGCGCACCCCCGCCGATCGCCCCGATCCGGGGCCGGTGCTCTGTTCGTGCTTCGGGGTCGGGGTGAACACCATCCTCTCGGCGATCGAGAGCGACGGGCTGATGAGCGTCGAAGCCGTCGGCGCGGCATTGCAGGCGGGGACCAACTGCGGCTCCTGCCGGCCCGAGATCGCGGCGCTGCTGGCGCGCGCGCAACACAAGGAAGCGGCTGAATGAACCATGCGCTGGCCCCCCATGTCCGCACGCTGGGGCGCGGCCCGGGCCGGTCACGCTCGCTGACCCGCGACGAGGCGGCAGAGGCGATGGCGATCATGCTTTCGGGCCGGGCCGATCCCGAGGCGGTCGGCGCGCTCTTGATGCTGCTGAGGATGAAGGGCGAGACGGCCGAGGAAATCGCGGGCTTTGCCGGGGCGGCGCAGGACAGCCTGCCGCCGCTGGGGGCCGTCGACCTCGACTGGCCGAGCTATGCCGCCGGGCGCACGCGGGGCCTGCCGTGGTTCCTTCTTTCGGCGCGGCTGGTCGCGCAGGCGGGGCACCGGGTGCTGATCCACGGCTGGAACGGGGCGGACGCGGCGGTGCGCAGCGGGCTGGCGGCCGCGGGCATCCCGACGGCTGAGGGGCCGGGGGCGGTGCCGGGCCTGCTCGACCAGACGGGCATCGCCTACCTGCCGCTTGAAACCCTGTCGCCCGCGCTCTTCGGTCTGCTGGGCCTGCGCCCGGTCTTCGGCCTGCGGTCCTGCATTAACACCACCTGCCGGATGCTGAACCCGGCCCGCGCCGGGGCCAGTGTGCAGGGCGTGTTCCACCCGTCCTACCGCCTGCTGCAGGCCGATGCGGCGGCACTGATGGGCTGGCGTGCGCTGACCGTCATCAAGGGCGGTGGCGGCGAATTCGAACGCAACCCGGCCAAGGAGATCGCGGGCTTCGGCCTGCGCGCGGGCGCGGGCTGGGAGGACACCGCGCCCGCCCTCGTGGCCGACACCCGGCGGATGGACGACGGCCAGGACGACCCGGCGGCGCTGACCGCGCTCTGGCGCGGGACGCTCGACGATCCGTTTGCCGAAGCGGTGGTCGTCGGCACCGCGGCCCTGGCGCTCGACACGCTTGGCGTGGCCGATCCCGACACCACCGCGCGCGACCTCTGGTCCGCGCGTCACCGCTCGCTCGCTGCCTGAGGAGGCCTGCCATGAAGAGCTTTCCCATGTTCATCCGAACCACCGGCCGCCGCGTGGTCATCGCCGGCGGCGGCGAGCAGGCGGCCCAGAAGACGCGGCTGATCCTCAAGACCGACGCCGAGATCGTCATTGCGGCGGCTGAGCTCGACCCGGAACTGGCCGATGTCGTGGCCGAGGGGCGGGCGACCTGGCACCGGGACGCGATCACGCCCGCGCTCTTCGCGGGGGCGGCCATGGGCTTTGTCGCCACCGGCTGCCCGGCGACCGATGCCAGCCTGCACGCGCTCGCGCGGGCGGCGGGCTGCCCGGTGAACGTGGTCGACCGGCCGGACCTTTGCGACCTCACGACGCCCTCGATCGTCGACCGCGACCCGGTGGTGGTGGCGATCGGGACCGAGGGCACGGCGCCGGTGCTGGCGCGGCAGATCAAGACCCGGGTGGAGGAACTGCTGGCGCCGAACCTCGGCGGGCTGGCGGCCCTTGCGGGGCGGATGCGCGGCGCGGTGGCGGACCGGGTGCCGCATGCCCGGCGGCGGGCGTTCTGGCGGTGGGTCTTTGCCGAGGCGCCGCGCCACGACTGGACCCGCGGGGCCGAGCGCGAGGCGGCGCGGCGGATCAAGGATGCCATCGCCGCGGGCGGTGCGCCCGAGGCGCAGGCCGAGGGGCACATCGCGCTGGTCGGGGCCGGGCCGGGCGCGCGCGACCTGCTGACGCTTCGCGCGGTCGAACGGCTGCAGGAGGCCGACGTGATCTTCTACGACCGGCTGGTCGATCCCGAGGTGCTGGAGCTGGCCCGCCGCGATGCGGAGCGGGTGTTCGTAGGCAAGGTGGTCGGCGCGCATGCCTGGCCGCAGGAACGGATCAATGCCGTGATCACCGCCGAGGCGCGCAGGGGACGGCGGGTCGTGCGGCTCAAGAGCGGCGATCCCGGCGTCTTCGGCCGCGCGGGCGAGGAACTGGCCGCCGCCCGCGACGCGGGCATCGCGGTCGAGATCGTGCCGGGCGTGACGGCGGCCTGCGCCGCGACCGCCCGCGCCGGGCAGTCGCTGACCGAACGCGGGGTGTCGGACACGCTGGTGCTGACAACCGGGCAGGGGCAGGCCGGCTCTGCGATGCCCGATGCAACCCGGCTGGCGGCGCCGGGGGTGACGACGGCCTTCTACATGGCGGCCGGGCAGGCCGCGCGGATCGAGGCCGGGCTGCTGCAGCGCGGGATGCCTGGGACAAGCGAGGTGTTGCTGGCGGTCGAGGTGTCGAAACCCGGAGAGCGGATGTTGCGCTGCCGGCTGGACGACCTGGCGGCCTGTGTCGCCCGCGAAGCGGTGACGGGCTGCGCGATGATCGTGGTGACATGGGCGGCGGAGGCCGCGGCGGTGCAGGTGCCGGAGCTGGCGGTGGTGTGATCGGAGGGCGGGGGGTGGGAACCCCATCCTACGTGGTTGGACGGTGATACGTACGGCGGGGATTCACGCCGCCGAGTTAGACGGGCGCACGGCAGCCGAACCGCCCGACGCCCCGTTACCCTTCCTTGTCTCCGAACAACCCGGTCAGCGCGCGCTTGATGATCCCGGCGACCGAGGGGCGGCGGCCTTCGCCGAAGGGCAGGGGGCGGCAGACCTCCATCGCGGCGACGCCGACGCGGGCGGTGAGCGCGCCGTTCACCACGCCTTCCCCGAACCGCCGCGACAACCGGGCCAGCAGCGTGCCGCCGAGGACCGAGCCGATCGTGTCGTCGCCAACCGCGACGGCGCCGGTGGCCACGAGGTGGGTCATCACCGCGCGGGTCAGCCGCCACGACCCCAGCGTGCCGGAGCGGCCGCCGTAGATCTCGGCGATCCGGCGGATCATCCGCAGGTTCGAGGTCAGCGCCGCAACCACGTCGGCCAGCGCCAGCGGCACCACGGCGGTCACCGCGGCGACCTGGCGGGCCGCGGCCTCGACCTCGCGCCGGGCGGCGGCATCGAGCGGGGCGAGAAGCTCTGCCTCGGCCAGGCCGACCAGCGCCTCGGCGTCGAACTGCTCCCCGGACCGGTCGCGGAAGCGTTCTAGGCCCCATTTCAGCTCGTCCCGGCCAGCGTAGAGCGCGGTAAGTTTGGCCGTGAGCGCGCGGGCGCGTTTCAGGTCGCCCTCGGCCAGTACCGCCTCGGCCTCGGCATGCAGGCGGTCCATCCGGGACAGGCGCGAGAAGGCGGCGAGTTCCTTGATCACGATCAGCAGGCAGACCACGACGAAGAGCACGATCAGCGCGGTCATCGAGTAGCCGAGCAGCGGGTAGGTCGCGATCAGCCCCATCACCGCCTGCCAGGCGGCGATCGAGATGAAGGCGGCGACCAGCGCCCCGGCCAGCGACCAGAACCAGCGGGCAAGGCGCGAGCGCGGGCGGCCCGCGAGCGTCGCCACCGTCTGCATCGCGCGACCCTCGGGGCGGGCGCCGGGCAGGTCGGGGACCGGCGGCACCTCGCCGGGGCCGGGGGCCCCGGTCTCCTCGTCCAGCTCGATCAGGATCGGGCCCCTGCGCTTGTCCTCGTCGCTCATGCCTCAGGCCCTTTCCCAGACATACCGGATGTCCGGCAGGTTCTCGTCGTTGCGCGCGCCGTCGGTGCGCCCGGCCTCGTCGAAGCCCTGCGCACGGTAGAAGCCCTGCGCCGCGGTATTCGCCTCGAAGCACCAGAGCGCCAGCCGGGCGCTCGCGGCCTTGGCCTCGTCCAGCAGCCGGGCGCCGATGCCCCGGCCGCGGGCGGCGGTGGCCAGGTAGAGGGCGTGGACCTCTTCGCCGTTGCGGGAAAGGAAGCCCGAGACCACGCCATCCTCGACCGCCACCGTGGTCCAGCCGCGGGCGATCAGCGTGTCGGCAAAGGCGATTTCCTCGGCGCGGGTGTGGATGCGCGGCATCCAGTCGGTCTCGTCGATGAAGCCCGACAGGATCCCCGCCACCGCGCCCGCGTCGAGCGGGCGGGCCGGGCGCAGCATCAGCCCGCTCACAGCCGGTCCCCGATCAGGAACTGCGCCGCCCGGTCGAGCCGGATGTGCGGCGGCCCTTCGCCCGGTTTCAGCCTGAGCGGCGCGGGGGCGAAGGCCATCACGTTGTAGTCGGCATCCAGCCAGCCCTCGGCCAGCGAGCGGGCGGGGTTCAGCAGGCGCTTGGGATCCTCGGGCAGTTCGCCGGGATAGAGCGCGGCCTGCTTGCCGGTGGTCAGCAGCCTGCCGCGCACGCAGTCGACGGGATGGCCGCCGTGGTTGACCGTTTCCTCGACCGTGGCGCGCAGGGCGGCGATCGACATGGCGGCGGTGTCGGCCCCGGCAAAGGACGCGCGGTCGACGGCGTCGCGCAGCAGCGCCTCCATGATCGCGGTCAGGCGGCCGTGCTGGGTGTGGTGCAGGTGGTCGGCCTTGGTGGCGGCAAAGAGGATCTTCTCGACCCGCTTGCCCATCAGGAGGCTGGACAGGAACCGGTTCCGCCCCGGCCGGAAGGCACCGAGGATGTCGGCCATCGCGCGGCGCAGTTCCTCGACCGCCGGGGGGCCGCCGTGAATGGCCGACAGCGCATCGACCAGCACCACCTGCCGGTCGATCCGGGCGAAGTGATCGCGGAAGAAGGGCTTTACCACGCGATCCTTGTAGGCCTCGTAGCGGCGCTCCATCTCGCGCCAGAGGCCCTTGCGGGCGGGCGCGTCCTCGGGGCGGAGGGGGGCGAAGGTGAGGGCAGGAGAGCCCTCCATCTCGCCCGGCAGCAGGAACCGGCCCGGGGTGATGTCGGCGTGCCCCGCGTCGCGCGCGGCGCGCAGGTAAGCCTTGTAGGCATCGGCCAGGGCGCGGGCGTCGGGTTCTTCCCATGTCGTCTGTCCGGCGGCGGCCTCGGCCACGGCCAGGAAATCGCGCGCCTCGGCCCGCCGGTCGGCCCAGTCGAGCACGTCTGCGGACCACTGGGCATAGGATTTCTCAAGCAGACCGAGGTCGAGCAGCCATTCCCCGGGATAGTCCACGATGTCGAGGTGCAAGGTCCTGGGCCCGCCGAAGCCGCCCAGGAGCCCGCCGGAGCGGACCTTGAGCGACAATCGCAGCTCGCTCACCGTGCGGGTGCTTTCGGGCCAGAACGGCTCGGCCGCGGTGATCGCGGCAAGGTGGTTTTCATAGTCGAAGCGGGGCACCGTGTCGTCGGGCTGCGGCTGGAGATAGGCGGCGACGATGCGGCCGTCGGCCTGCGCCACCAGTTGCGGCATCCGCGCCCGGTCCATCAGGTTGGCGACCAGCGAGGTGATGAAGACCGTCTTGCCCGCGCGGGCCAGCCCGGTGACGCCCAGCCGGATGACGGGTTCGAAGAAGGCGCCCGAGATCCTGTCGCCGACCGCCTCCGCTCGGCGGGTCACCTCGTCGGCCAGAGTGCCTATCACCAATGCGCTGCCCCATTCCGTCCTTGCCTTTCCGGGCAACATAGGCGCGCCACGGCGCACTTGCCAGTGCCGGGGCGGCGCGGTAACCGGCTGCATGCCCAGATTTGCCCTGAAAATCGAATACCATGGCGGCCCCTTCGCGGGCTGGCAGCGGCAGGCCGACCAGCCGTCGGTGCAGGGCGCGATCGAGGCGGCGCTGGCGCGGCTGGAACCGGGCGAGCACACCATTGCCGCCGCCGGGCGGACCGACGCCGGGGTGCATGCCAAGGGGCAGGTGGCGCAGTGCGACATGGCAAAGGACTGGGACCCGTTCCGCCTGTCCGAGGCGCTGAACTACCACCTCAAGCCGCAGCCGGTCGCGGTGGTGGCGGCGGCGCGGGTGGACGACGACTGGCACGCCCGGTTCTCGGCATTGGAGCGGCGGTACTTCTTTCGCCTGCTGATGCGGCGGGCCCCGGCGACGCACGATGCGGGGCTGGTCTGGCAGGTGAAGCAGGTGCTCGACGTGGCGCCGATGCGCGCGGCGGCAGCGCACCTGATCGGCAGGCACGATTTCACCACCTTCCGCAGCTCGATCTGCCAGGCGGCGAGCCCGGTGAAGACCCTGGACGAGATCACCATCGACGCGGTGGACGGGCCGTCGGGACCCGAGCTGCAGTTCCGCCTGCGGGCGCGATCGTTCCTGCACAACCAGGTGCGGTCGATCGTCGGCACGCTGGAGCGGGTCGGGGCCGGGGCCTGGGCGCCGGAGGACGTGAAGACGGCACTCGAGGCCGCCGACCGCGCGGCCTGCGGGCCGGTCTGCCCGCCCGAGGGGTTGTACCTGGATGGCGTCGGCTATCCCGAGGATCCGTTCGGGGGCTGAGGGCGCGTCGGGGTCAGGGCCCCGTCCTGGTTCCGAAGGGCTGGCCCATCATTTCCTCGCGGGCCTGTGCCTCGATGAAGATGTACTTGAACTCGGGATAGGCCTCGCGGATGCGGGCCTCGAGCCGGTTCACCGTGCCCTCGACATCGGCCAGCGCCGCGTCGTCGCGGAAATCGAGGCTGATATTGGCCAGCACGTTCTCGGGGCCGAGATGGATGGTCCTGAGCTCGTTGATGCGTTCGACCACGACCTCGTCGGCGATCATCTGGCGGATCGCGGCGCGGGTCTCGGGGGCGGCGGCCTCGCCGATCAGGAGGCTCCGCGTCTCGTGCGCCAGCCCGGCCGCGGCCAGCGCCAGCACCGCCGCGATCCCGATGGACGCCGCGCCGTCGGCCCAGTGCCAGCCGAGGTGCTGCGACGCCAGCAGGCCCAGGAAGGCGATGAAGAGGCCCAGCAGGGCGGCGCTGTCCTCGAACAGGACGGTGAACATCGACGGGTCCTTGGACCGCTGCACCGCCTGCCAGAGGGTGCGGCGGCCCTTGATCCGGTTCATCTCGCGCAGGGCGATCAGCCAGGACGCGCCCTCGAACAGCATGGCGAGGCCGAGGACGATGTAGTTGATCCGGTAGCTCGTCGGCGGTTCGGGCGCGCGCAGGTGCAGCAGGCCCTCGTAGAACGACACCCCGGCGCCGAGGCCGAAGATCAGGATCGCCACGACGAAGGACCAGAAATAGACCTCCATCCCGTAGCCGTAGGGATGTTCGGCATCCGGCGGGCGCTTGGCACGGGCGAGGCCGAAGAGCAGAAGGACCTGGTTGCCGGTGTCGACGACCGAGTGGATCGCCTCGGACAGCATGGCCGAGGAGCCGGTCATGCCGGCGGCGACGAACTTGGTGACGGCGATGGCGGCATTGCCGGCCAGCGCGGCGTAGATCACCAGCTTGGAGCCTCCGGCCATCCGCACCTCCTGTAATGTCGGGCGCTGCGTCGCCCGCGGCCACTGTTGATCGGATCGGCCCCGGGATCCAGCCCCGCCGTGCGGCGGCAGCGGTGGCGCGGGCTGTGCGTTTTCGCAGCTTTACCCTCTGGGGGCGGGGATCTATAACGCGCGCATGATGACCCGCTTTGCCATCATCATTCGAATTACCTGCCCGGCGCTCTGACGAACGAGCCGCCGGGACAAGGCGTATGGGACCCCGCGCCGACCTTTCCCTCACCGACTTCCAAGAGACGGATCACGCGAGATGTGCGCCAACACGCCTGACTACAAAGACACCCTGAACCTTCCCCAGACCGAGTTCCCGATGCGCGCGGGACTGCCCAAGCGCGAGCCCGAGTGGCTTGATCGCTGGGCCCGGATCGGGGTCTACGACCGCCTGCGCGAGAAGGAGGGGCGGACCCCCTTCACGCTGCACGATGGCCCGCCCTACGCCAACGGGCACCTGCACATCGGCCACGCGCTGAACAAGATCCTCAAGGACATGATCGTGCGCTCGCGCCAGATGATGGGCCATGACGCGCGCTACATCCCGGGCTGGGACTGCCACGGCCTGCCGATCGAGTGGAAGATCGAGGAACAGTACCGCGCCAAGGGGCTCGACAAGGATGCGGTCGACGTCGTCGATTTCCGCCAGGAATGCCGCAAGTTCGCCGAGGGCTGGGTCGACATCCAGCGCGAGGAGTTCAAGCGCCTCGGGATCACCGGCAACTGGGCCGATCCCTACCTGACGATGAACTTCCACGCGGAGCGGGTGATCGCCGAGGAATTCATGAAGTTCCTGATGAACGGCACGCTCTACCAGGGCTCCAAGCCGGTGATGTGGTCGCCGGTGGAGGAGACCGCCCTGGCCGAGGCCGAGGTCGAGTACCACGACAAGGAAAGCCCGACGATCTGGGTGAAGTTCCGGGTGGCCGAGTTCGACCGCAAGGACATGGTGCTCTCCGACGAGGAGGCGACCGACGAGAACCGCGAGGCGGTTGTCGAGGCCGAGGCGAAGCTTGCCGAGGACCTGACCGGCGCCTTCGTCGTGATCTGGACGACCACGCCCTGGACCATCCCGTCGAACAAGGCGGTGGTCTATGGCAAGGACATCTCCTACGGGCTCTACGAGATCACCGGCCGCCCCGAGGAATGCTGGGCCCGGATCGGTGACCGCTACATCCTGGCCGACAACCTTGCCGCCGACGTGATGGCGCGCGCGCGGCTCGAGGACGGCATGTACCGCCGTCTGCGCGACGTGCGCCCGTCGCAGCTTGCCGGGATGCGGCTGAGCCACCCGCTGACGGGTGCCGATGGCGGCAACGGCGAATGGGACGACCTGCGCGACTTCCGCGCGGCTGAGTTCGTGACCGACACCGAAGGCACCGGCTTTGTCCATTGCGCGCCGTCGCACGGGATGGAGGAATACGAGCTCTACCGTGACCTCGGCATGCTGGAGCAGGTCATCACCTACAACGTAATGGACGACGGGTCATTCCGCGAAGACCTGCCGTTCTTCGGCGGCAAACGGATCCTGCGGGCCAAGGCCAAGAACGGAAGCTGGGAGGGTGACGCCAACGCGGCCGTGATCGCCAAGCTGAGCGAGGTCGGCGGGCTGCTGGCGCGGGGCAGGATCAAGCACTCCTACCCGCATTCCTGGCGGTCGAAGGCGCCGGTGATCTACCGCAACACGCCGCAGTGGTTCGCCGCGATCGACAAGGCCGTCGGCGACGGGCAGGACGCGAACGGGACGACGATCCGCGAGCGGGCGCTGACCTGCATCGACCAAGTCGCCTGGACCCCGAAATCGGGCCGCAACCGCCTGCATTCGATGATGGAGGCGCGGCCCGATTGGGTGCTCTCGCGCCAGCGCGCCTGGGGTGTGCCGCTGACCTGCTTCGTGAAGAAGGGGGCGCTGCCGACCGATCCGGGCTTCCTGCTGCGCGACCCGAAGGTGAACGCCCGCATCGCCGAGGCGTTCGAGGCCGAGGGCGCGGATGCCTGGTACGTGGACGGGGCCAAGGAACGGTTCCTCGGCAACGACTACGACGCCTCCGAATGGGAGCAGGTGTTCGACATCCTCGACGTGTGGTTCGAACTCTGGCTCGACCCATGCCTTTGTCCTGCGCGACCGCGCGGACGGGTCCGAGGACGGCATCGCCGATGTCTACCTCGAGGGCACCGACCAGCACCGTGGCTGGTTCCATTCCTCGCTGCTGCAATCGGTCGGCACCACCGGCCACGCGCCCTACCGCGCCGTCGTGACCCACGGGTTCACGCTGGACGAGAAGGGCAACAAGATGTCCAAGTCGCTGGGCAACACCATCGTCCCCGAGGAGGTGGTGAAGCAGTACGGCGCGGATATCCTGCGGCTCTGGGTGGCACAGACCGATTTCACCGCCGACCAGCGGATCGGGCCGGAGATCCTGAAGGGCGTCGCCGACAGCTACCGCCGCCTGCGCAACACGATGCGGTTCATGCTCGGCTCGCTTGGGGACTTCCGAGAGGAGGACCGCGTCGCGCCCGCCGACATGCCGGAACTGGAACGCTGGGTGCTGCACCGCCTTGCCGAGCTCGACGAGACGGTGCGCCGGGGCTACGCGGCCTACGACTTCCAGGGCACGTTCCAGGCGGTCTTCAACTTCGCGACGCTCGACCTGTCGGCCTTCTACTTCGACATCCGCAAGGACGTCCTCTACTGCGACGGTGAAACGCCGCGGGCCAAGGCCGCGCGCACGGTGCTCGACATCCTGTTCCACCGCCTGACCACCTGGCTGGCCCCGATTCTCGTCTTCACGATGGAGGAGGTCTGGCTGGAACGGTTCCCGGGCGACGACAGCTCGGTCCACCTGGTCGACATGCCCGAGACGCCGGCCGACTGGCGCGATGACGCGCTGGCGGCGAAATGGGCGCAGGTCCGCGCCGCGCGCCGCGCGGTGACCGCCGCGCTCGAGGTGCAGCGGACCGACAAGGTGATCGGCGCCTCGCTCGAGGCCGCGCCGGTGGTGCACGTGGACGATGCCGCGATGCTGGGCGCGCTGAAGGGCGTGAACTTCGAGGATGTCTGCATCACCTCGGACGTGACGCTGACCGCCGATCCGGCCCCGAACGAGGCCTTCCGCCTGCCGGAGGTGCCGGGTGTCGGCGTGGTCTTTGAAAAGGCCGAGGGGCAGAAGTGCCAGCGGTGCTGGAAGATCCTGCCGGACGTGGGCACGCACAAGCACGCGGGCGTCTGCGGGCGGTGCGACGCGGCGCTGTCGTAACGGGGTTTGGGTGGTGCGTGCGAGCACGCACCTTACGGTTTGGCGCGGGGCGGGGGGAACCTCCGCCCCGTGGCGTTTGGGGGGCTTCCGGTGGTGCGTGCGAGCACGCACCCTACGGGGTGGCGTAAGGCGGTGGGAAGCTCTGACTCTTGGCGTGTGGCTGTCGGCGACTTCGGGGTGAGGCCCGGCGTCGTCGTCACCCCGCCACCGCCACCGTGGCTAGCCGCGCCGGGCCTTCTGCGCTGCCACGTCCCGCGCGACCAGTTCCTTGTAGAGCCGCTGGATCTCGGCCGTCACCGGGCGGTCGCCGGTGCCGATCGCCTTGCCGTCGATCTCGGCCACCGGGGTCTGGGCGCCGAAGGTGCCGGTCAGGAACGCCTCGGACGCGCCATAGGCCTCGTAGAGCGAGAAGTTCTTCTGCCGCACCGGGATGCCGTTTTCCTCGCAGAGGCGGATCACGTTGGCGCGGGTCACGCCGTTCATGCAGTAGTCCCCGGTCGAGGTCCAGACCTCGCCCTGGCGGACGATGAAGAAGTTGCAGGCATTGGTGGTGTTCACGAAGCCATTCGGGTCGAGCATAAGGCCCTCGTCGGCACCGGCCTGTTCGGCCTGCAGGCAGGCGATCACGCAGTTCAGCTTGGAGTGGCTGTTGAACTTGGGATCCTGCGCATGCGGCAGCCCGCGGACCTGCGGCACGGTGGCAAGGCGGATGCCCCGGGTCTGGAGCGCGTTTACCGGCTTCGAATGCTCCATGATGATCACCAGCGTCGGGCCCCACTTGCTGAGGTGCGGGTGCTGGAACGGTTTGGCCTTGACCCCGCGCGTCAGCATCAGGCGGCAGTGGACGTCGGTCACCATGTCATTGGCCGCCGCCGTCGCGGTCAGCGCGTCGTGGATGCCGGCGCGGTCCATGCCGACGTCGAGGCTGACGGCGTGGCAGCTGTCGAAGAAGCGGTCCATGTGGGCGTCGAAGAAGGCCCATTCGCCGTCGTAGAGGCGCATCCCCTCCCACATGCCGTCGCCCAGCAGGAAGCCGGAATCGTAGACCGAGACCTTGGCCTCGTCCCGGTGGACGATGTCGCCGTTGACGTAGATCCGGATGTCGCGGTTGCGGGTGTCCTCGTCGGCGGCGTGGGTGGAATGGGCCTGGTCGGGCATGGCGGCTCCTAAGCTTGCGTTGCGCGGCAGGCTGGCAGGTCGCGCCGGATTGTCAATGTCGCCACGGGGCTTGTGGGCGTGCGCGGGCGGGCGCAGGATGCCGGCATGAACGTGATGGTTGTCGAGACACCGGTGGGGCCGCTGGCCCTGCACGAGGAGGGCGGCGCGCTGGTGCGCGTGTCCTGGCGGGCGGCGGCGCCGGTCGGGGGCGCCGCTGTGCTGGACCGCGCCGCTGCGCAGCTGGCGGAGTATTTCGCTGGGGAACGCGAGCGGTTCGACCTTCCGCTGGAGGTCCGCGGCAGCGATCTGCAGCGTGCCGTCTGCGACGAGATGCGGGCGATCCCGTTCGGCGAGACGGTGACCTACGGCGACATTTCGCGAAAGCTCGGGGTGCCTGCGCAGGCGATCGGGCAGGCCTGCGGCGGCAACCCGATCCCGGTGATCATTCCCTGCCACCGGGTGCTGGGCTCGAATGGCCTTGGCGGGTTCTCGGGCGAGGGCGGGGTTGAGACGAAGGTGGCGCTGCTGCGTCACGAAGGGGCGGCGGGGCTGCTGATCTGATCCGGGAAATGGCGCGTGCGGGCGGCGTCGAGGTCGATGTGGACGCGGCGGAGCAGGCCCTCAGCCTCGAGCGAGGCCAGCAGGTCGGGACGCGCGGTGCAGGTGCGGGCGAAGAAGGCGCGGAGGCCCGGTTCGCCGTCGGCCACCTCGATCCGGGCGAGGTGATCGTGCAGCGTGGTGGCGCCCTCGGCGGGCGGCTTCAACTCGGCCCGGTAGGCGCCCTGCGCGTGACGGAAGCGGTGGCGGGCGAGCCACTCCTCAACATCGGTGGCATGCATATGGCAGAGCGGGACCGAGGGCAGTTCGGCCTGCCCGGGGTTCTGTTCGCCGTCCTGGAAGACGTTGTGAATGCGGAACTCGGCACCCCGAAGGGAGGTGCGGACAAGGAGCTTGCCCGCGACATGGCTGAGGAAGCCGCCGTCGAGCGCCTGCGCGTCTTCGGGGAAAAGGCGCGCCGTCTGGGCGCGGCGGGTTGCGCGGTCGAGGGTGAAGGCCTTGCAGGCCCAGTCGGGCGGGGCGATGCCCACGTCCGGGGCCAGCGCCTCGATGGGGCGGACCCGGGCGCAGAGCGTTTCGGGGGGCAGCGCGGCGAGGGTGTCGGACAGCGGCGCGTCGGGGAGCAGGAATTCGTCGACGTCGATATGGGCCAGCCAGTCGACCTCGGGCGGGCGGGCGAGGACGCGGGTGGCGTTCACCGCCTGCCGGACCTGGTGCTTCGCGGGGCGGTGGCCGCCGTTGCGGTGCCAGTAGCCGGGGCCGGTTGGGGTGACGCGGACGCGGGGATGCGCCTTGAGCCGGGCCTGAAGGTCGGGGTCGGGGGCGTCGAGATGCAGGTATAGCCGGTGCGCGCCGAGGTCGAGATGCCAGGCGGCGAAGTCGAGGACCGCGCGTGCGGGCGCCTTCACCGTGGCGACGAGGCCCCATCGGGTCATGCGGGATCGGGCGGCGGTGCGCCGAAGACATCCCGCACCGCGCCGTCGAGGTCGATGTCGCGGCGGATCAGCATGCCATGCGCCTCGAGCGCGGCGAGGCGGTCGGGGGTGGCGGTGCAGACCTCGTCGTAGAACTGCCTGAGGCCCGCCTCTCCCTCGCTCTCCTCGAGATAGGCCAGCATGTCGGCGAGGCGGAATTCGCGGCCTTCGGGGTTGCGGTAGGAACCCTGCGTCAGGCGGAAGGCCATCTTGTCGCGAAAGACCTCCCAGCTGGGCGCATGGTCGTGGCCGAGGTAGCTGTCGGTGAGGGTGACGCTGTTGGTGATCCCGTCGCCGTCGCGTTTCACCCGGTGGATGTTCAGCTCGACCCCCGGCAGGGCGGTGCGGGCGATGCACTTGCCTTCTAGGTGGCTGAGGTAGCCGCCGCGCAGGTGCGCGCCGAAGGTGGGATAGACCTGCGGCAGGACGGTGCTGGGGTGACCCGCCATCCGGGCCGTGGTCTTGAAGAGGGCGGGGCCGGCGGCGTCGCTGGCCAGCCGTTCGACGGGCGGCACCATGACGAGGCCGATGTCGGCGGGCACCCCGGCGAGGATCGTCGCCAGCGGTTCACTGGGCAGCAGGAATTCGTCGACATCGAGATGGGCCAGCCAGTGCAGGTCGGAGGCGCGGTAGCAGGCGGTGGCATTGGTGGACTGCCGGACCTGGTGGGTGTGCGGTCGGCGGCCGATGGCCTGCCAGTGGGCATCGTCGCAGAGCGTGACCTCGACGGCCGGGTGGCGGGACAGCCAGGCGGCCTTGGCCGGGTCGGCGTCGTCGAGGTAGAGCGACACCCGCGCCGCGCCCTGCGCGATGTGCCAGGCGGCGAAGCGGGCGATCTCGGGCAGCGGCGCGCGGATGGTGCTGACAACGCCCCAGCGGAGTTTCGCGGGATCGGTTTCGACCCGGGCGGGATCGACCGGGGCGGGGTGGCGTTGCGGTTCGGGATGCGGGGTATAGTGCGTCGACTGGCTGGCGGCGATCGCCCTGGCCTCGCGCGCCTCGCGCATCAGGTGCAGACGGCGGAAGACGGTGCGCGGGTCGGCGTTCAGCGCGTCCAGCAGGTGATGGGCGAGGGGGGCGATCACCGGGTCCTCGCCGGCCTCGACCCAGAGGCGGCCCAGCATGTTCACGTCGAGCCCGCCACCGACGATGGCAAAGGGATCCATGTCGAGCGCGAGCGTCGCCGCCGCCTTGCGACGGGCAAAGGGCGTGTCGGGCGCGGTGCCGGAAAACAGCCGCTCGGTCTCGTGCAGCTTCATCGTGTTGAAGAGGACGGCGAGGGCAAGGCCGGTGCGGCGCTGCGTCTCGGTCGTGCCGTGATCGCCGAAGGTGGTGACCGAGGAGACGAGCCAGCGGGCGTCGAGATGTTCGATCAGGAACGCGCCGTGATCGCGCCAGATCGCCTGGAACAGCGCGGCCACCCCGGGCGGTTGGTCGCGGCGGCGCAGGCAGGCGATGACCATGGCGTTCAGGTGGCAGAGCGATGGGGCATCGTGGAATTCGCGTGCCAGCTCGCGCGCCTTGGCGGCAAAGCCCGAGGGCGACTTGCGCAGCGCCTCGGGCAGCTTGCCGAGCTTGCGGTCGCGCAGCTGCGCGAGGTCGGCGTCGGCGGAAGGGAAACCTTCGCCCGGGCCGAAGGTCATCGGGTCGCGCCGCCCCTCCATCCGGGCCAGCACGGCGTCGAACCCGCCGGGATAGGTCAGTCGATCTGCGCCCTTGTCCGCCATGGCGCGGAGGATGCGGCGGGCGCGCCCCGTCGTGCAAGCGCCGCGGCGCGCGGCGGGGCGGACGGGTCAGGCGGTGGCGCTTTGGTGCAACTCGGGCCGGAAGCCCGCCGCCAGCGCGGCCAGGCTGGGCGCCGGGGTCAGCACGGTGACCGGGCCGTCGGGGCGGGGGACGGGCGCGTCGTACCCGGCGGGGTGCCAGGGGCGCAGGGCATCGGCGGCGACAAGGTGGGGGCGGTCCTGCCAGAGGACCATCGCGCCGGGCGGCAGGTCGGCGGCCACGGCGGTGAGGCGCACCTGCCGGCGGTCGCGGGTGGCGCGGGCGCGGTGCAGGGCGCGGTCGATCGCGGGCGCGCGGGGCGCGGCGCCGGTGGCGCGGGCCCAGGCATCGCGGTAGGCGGCAAAGGCCGCGCGGCGGCAGTAGGCGCAGGGGCGGTGCCCGGCGGCGAGCGCGACCGCCTCGTCGAGGAAGAAGAGCGGCGTCCAGGACCGCACCGGCCGCGGCCCCTGGTACTTGCCCCGCGGGTGGATCAGCGTGCAGCTGATCCAGGCCTGGCTGCGCCAGCGCGCCGTGCCGAGCCGGCCGGTCGCGTCGAAGTCGAGGATGCCGCGGTTGCCGGTCAGCGTGCCGCGGGCCTCAATGGCCGCGATTTCTCCGGTCGGCAGGACGCGGTTCTGCAGGGGCATGGCTCGGTGCCGCGGCGGCCGGGATCACTCGGCCATCTTGGCGCGCGCCTCTTCCAGCGCGGTGTCGAGACCGGTGAGCGGCAGGTTGATCGCCAGCGGACGCTCCTGGCCATAGCCGAAGAACCGCAGGTCGACGGCCTCGGCCTGGGAGAGGGCGTCAAGCTGGGCCTCGTCGGTTTCGGTGAAGGCGCGGCAGCCGTCGGGATAGCAGACCTGGAACGGCACCGGGATCTCTTCGTCGCCGACGACGACACGCGCGCCGGCCGCGACCGCGACGCCCAGGGGCGTGACGAGGCCCATGAGCGGCGGGTTGTCGCCCCGCAGGACCACAAGGAAGGTGCCCGCACGTTTCTGGGAGGCCGCTTCGTTGAAGGCCAGGCCGATGGCGCATTCGGTGTCGGAACATTTCTGCTCCCACGCGGTGTCTTGCGCCGTGGCAGGGAGGGCAGCCATGAGGGTCAGCGCCAGGGTGGCCGGGCCGACAAGCTGTAGTGAAGTCATCGCAATCGCCTTGGTTTCAAAAGAACAACGGGCGCAGAATGCGCCCGTTGCCCCTGGATTGCGAGTCCCGATGTCAGGATTTGGCGCGACGACGGCGCATCGCCGCGAGCGCACCGAAGCCCGCGACCATCAGCCAGCCGGCGGCCGGCACCGGGATCGGGTTGGTCGGGCTCGGCGGCGGAACGATGATCGTGCCACCCACGCCGGCGAAGGCGAAGATGAACGTCGGCGTCCTCACCCCGGTCGTGTCGTTGAACCCGTCCTGGTTGGCATCGGTGCCGGACCAGCCGAAGGAGTAGAGCTCGGCCCCGACGGCGCCAAGGGCCGCCAGTGCGGACGACTTGTTCGCCGCACCCCCGTAAAAGATGTCGAAGCTGTAGCTTTCGCCCGCGTCGATCCCGCCGAGGGCAAAGTCGAACGCCGCGCCATGGTCCGACGGTCCGCAGGCGAAGAAGTCGGCGGCGGTGCCGCAGCCACCGATGTCGTTCAGGCCGGGGACCGAAACCATGTTGGTGTTAACGAAGCCGTCATCCGAGAACTCTTCGAGCAGGGTGGTCGTGCCCGTCCCGGCGATGGTCACGTATTCCGAGAACGGGGTGGGAGAGGTGTCCCAGTCCATCGCACGGCGGTAGGTCACCGCGCCGATGTCGGTGGCGCCGGTGTTCTCTACCGTCACGTTCACCCGGTAGAGATCGTCGGTGCCCGAGGCGAGCTCGAAGCTGTGGGTGATGTTGAGGTCGGTGCCGGTGAGGTTCACCACCGAAGTGGCGGTCGTCGCGGTCGAGGCGAAGTTGACAAGTGTCAACCCGGTCGGCGCGCCGAAGTTGTTGTTTGCCGAGCCTGCGACGCCATCGGCCAGGACACCCCAACCTTCGCAGAGACAGCCGTGGGACGTGGATTCATACTGGTCGCCCGACGGCGCGATCCAGCGCACGCCGACGGTTCGCTGTCCGACGATGTCCGCGACGCCGCCGGGCACATTCAGCTGGCCGTAGTCGTCGACGCCCAGACTGACATTTCCGTCCGTGATGATGGAACTGGCCGAAGCCGCGCCGGCGAGGCCGGCGAGAGCGACTGCTGATGCGGCAACGGCACGCCTCAGGCCACTCGGAAGTCCGTAGGTAAACATCTGTACCCCCTTATAAAATTTGATCAAAAGGAAAACCGTCCCCAAAACCGGGACGAGTCGCAGGGGTATTGTATCACATTTTTGAGAAATCCGTCGCCAAGGACGTGATTGTTTCCGGAATACCTCAGTTGGCCGGGCGCGGGGCCCGGCCGGGTCAGACCATCATTTCCTTGGTCGCGGTCAGGGTGATGTCGGGATAGTCGCGACCCACCCGGTCGATGTCCCACTGCAGGCGGGTCAGGTAGACCGTGTCGCCGTCGTTGTCGTAGGCGATGTGCTGCTTGTTGGTGTTGACGAACTTGTCGATGGCCTGCTTGTCGCCCTTGACCCAGCGGGCCGATGTGAATTGCGACGCCTCGAAGCGCACCGGCAGGCCGTACTCCAGCTCGATCCGGGAACCCAGCACCTCGAACTGCAGGGCACCGACGACGCCGACGATGAAGCCCGAGCCGATCATCGGCTTGAAGACCTTGGCCGCGCCTTCCTCGGCGAACTGCATCAGCGCCTTTTCCAGGTGCTTGGCCTTGAGCGGATCGCCCGCGCGGACCGATTGCAGCAGTTCCGGCGCAAAGCTGGGGATCCCGGTGACCTTGAGCGTCTCGCCCTCGGTCAGGGTGTCGCCGATGCGCAGCTGGCCGTGGTTCGGGATGCCGATGATGTCGCCCGCCCAGGCCTCTTCCGCCAGTTCGCGGTCGGAGGCGAGGAACAGCACCGGCGCCGAGACGGTCATCGGTTTCTTGGTCCGCACGTGGGTCAGCTTCATGCCGCGGTTGAAGTGGCCCGAGGCGAGCCGGACAAATGCCACGCGGTCGCGGTGCTTGGGGTCCATGTTGGCCTGCACCTTGAAGACGAAGCCCGAGACCTTCGTTTCCTCGGGCGCGATCTTGCGCGGTTCGGCGGACTGGACCTGCGGTTCCGGGCCATAAGTGCCGATCCCGTCCATCAGTTCGCGCACCCCGAAGGAGTTGATCGCCGAGCCGAACCAGATCGGGGTCATGTGCCCCTCGAGCACCGCCTGCGGGTCGAGCGCGGGCAGCAGTTCGCGCGCCATCTCGATCTCTTCGCGGAGCTTTTCCAGCAGGTGCGCGGGCACGTGGTCGGCCAGCTTGGGATCATCCAAGCCGTTGATCTGGATCGATTCCCCGACCTTGTTGCGGTCCTTGCGGTCGATCAGTTCCAGCCGGTCGCGCAGCAGGTCGTAGCAGCCCAGGAAATCCGACCCGGTGCCGATCGGCCAGGACGCCGGGGTGACGTCGATGGCGAGGTTCTCCTGGATCTCGTCGACGATGTCGAAGGTGTCGCGGCTTTCGCGGTCCATCTTGTTGCAGAAGGTCAGGATCGGCAGGTCGCGCAGGCGGCAGACCTCGAAGAGCTTGCGGGTCTGGCTTTCCACGCCCTTCGCCCCGTCGATGACCATCACCGCCGCATCCACCGCCGTGAGGGTGCGATAGGTGTCCTCGGAGAAGTCCGAGTGGCCGGGCGTGTCGACGAGGTTGAAGCGGAAGTTCTTGTAATCGAACGACATTGCCGAGGCCGAGACCGAGATGCCCCGGTCCTTTTCCATCTGCATGAAGTCCGACCGCGTGCGCCGTGCCTCGCCCTTGGCGCGGACCTGTCCGGCCATCTGGATGGCGCCGCCGAACAGCAGGAACTTCTCGGTCAGCGTCGTCTTGCCGGCGTCCGGGTGCGAGATGATCGCAAAGGTGCGGCGACGCGCGATTTCGGGCGGCAGGGCGGGGCGGTTGGTGGCGGTGTCGAGCATGGGGCGCATATATCAGGACGCCGGAAAACGGCAAGAACCGCACGTCGGTATCACGTCGGTATTACGTCGGTATCGCGTCGGTGTTTTTGTCGGTGCGCTCAGGGCTGGATGAAAAGCATTCGGTAACTTTCGCCCGACGGGCAGCAGCGCGCATCGCCCTCGCGCATTTCGTAGAGGACCAGCTTGATCGTGGTGCCGTCCTGATCCACCGCCTTGAGGCTGCGGGGCAGGTCAAGCTCTTCCCGGTCGGCGTAGCCGGCATCGGCCCCGTCGAAGAGGAAGGTGCTGACCTGAACCGCGTTGCCGCCCGGAAAGGGGTAGATGCCCTGCACCAGCCATTCGGTCGTGCCGTCGCCTTCGAAATCCATCTCCCACCCGATGGCGCCGTCGAGGACGAGCCCCTGCGCCTTGGCCTCGGCGGCGAGGCGTTCGGCGATCTCGGCCGGGGCGTCGGTGCGGGGGACGGGCCCAGCCTGTACCGGCGGGACGAGGAGGGGGAGGGTCAGGAGGCCTGGCAGGAGGAAGCGCATGGAAATGACCTTTCGCGGAATGCCGAAAGGCTAGGGACCTCGGCCCGCGCCGGTCAAGCGGGAACAGCGCCGGGGTGCGGCGGGTTTCACCGGCATGCGGAAAGGAGAGCCGACATGGTGAAGTCACACGGCAACAGCATCAAGGACGACAAGCTCTACGAGGACCTGCGGGACGAGGGCTATTCCAAGGAGAAGGCCGCCCGGATCGCGAATGCGAAGGCGAACCCGGACATGCACCCCTCGGAGAAGGGCGGGAAGGCGCCGCCCTACGAGCAATGGACGAAGGAGGACCTCTATGACCGGGCGAAGGAGCTGGAGATCGCGGGGCGATCGGGGATGACGAAGGACGAGCTGATCGCGGCGCTGCGGGAGTGAGGGGGGTACCTGATCAGGTCATGGACGGACCTCCACCGCCTGTCGTACGCTTGCGCTCGGCAATCCCACGTTTGCGGAGGCAACCATGATCCGGTGCAATGTGAATGCTGCGTTGCGTTTCTTGCTGGTTGCCGTGGTTCCGACAATGATGGCGACACCGCTGCCGGCGGGAGGCACGACCGTCTGTGACGAGGAAGCCCTCGCCAGGGAAATGATCGCGCCGGATGGCTTCGGGCTTGCCGACGTCTACCCGCTCATGTCGGGTGACGTGCCGGTGCGTCCGGAACGGGCCGAGGCCTGGGCCAGTGAAGTGATCGCCGGCATGTTTCCGGAAAGTAACGGAACGCGATCCTTGGTCGTCCATGTCCATGGGTTCGACACCGAAGGACCCAAGGCGCGCTGTCAGGGGATCCTGATCAAGCGCAGCCTGGACACGACCGGGGACGCACGGCCTGACGCTGCGTTGATCAGCTTTGTCTGGCCAAGCAAGCGCGTTGGATGGCCCTGGGTCACCAACTTCTCCAACCGGCAGGGCGCGGCCACCATTGCGGCGATGCCGCTGAGCAGGCTCTTGCTTGCCGCGATCCGCGACAACCGTGTCGGAGAGATCGTTGTCATCGCGCACAGCCTAGGGGCGCAGGTCGCGATGGACGCGCTCGACAATCTCGCGCGGGCCGGTATCGCTCCCGGCGGCGTGGACGCCGTGATCCTGGTGCAAGGCGCGATTCCGGCAGTGTCCATCCGCGCCTGGAGCGGAACAATGGAAGTTCGGCATCCGGCTTACGAGCAATGGTGCCTCGTCCGGGACGACTTCAGATGCAAGCCGCCAATCGTGGTCGAGCATGGGTCCGGTGCGGGCAGGTACTTTGGATCCTCGCTGGTTGCGGGAACGCTCATCGTGACGACCGCCAACTACGACAGGACCTTGTGGCATGCGTTCGGCACGGATGAATTGCACATGCCGTCGGACCAGTCGCGGCCGCAAACCACGCCCCGACCCGGTCGCATCCTTTCGGGCGGCGAAGTTCGGTCGCTGGCGATCGGCAATCCATTCCCCGAGGGCAATGCCTACAACATCTTTGCGCCCGTCATGATGCCGGACATCACGGGTGGCAGGGGCATGGGCGCCGAGTTCGGTGCCGGAGCCATTCCATTGGCGCCCCCCGACCCGTTGGACGTGATGGAGCAAACGACGATCACCTACGCCTTCGACCTCCAGCACCCAAGGTATCACGAGATCCCATTGGAAGGTTTGCCCAAGCCGGACGACTGGCACAGCCCGTTGGCAACGGACGCGACACGAGAGGCATTGTTGGCCGAAGTCTGGAGGATCATCGCTGCGGCCCGTGGCGAATGATCCAAGGGTGAATCGATTGCGATTGCGGTCCCCCCGACCGGCACGGGCAGGAACCATTTGATTTCGCTGGTCATCGCTGATTTTTTGGATGCAGTAGGCCGTCAAGTCCCGAACCATTGTTCGATATGAGGCGCGTCCACAGACCGCCAGACGCGCATTCTTGGGAAGGGGCCGCAGCAGATGATCGTGCCAGATTTCATGACGGTCACGCTGGGGATGATCGTCTACTTCCTCGGGGCCTTCCTGACCCGGCACGTGCGGGTGCTGCGGGACTACTCGATCCCCGAGCCGGTGGCGGGCGGGATGATCGTGGCGCTGATGACCTGGGGCTATTTCCTGGTCGCGGGGGTCGAGATCACCTTTGACACCCGGATCCGCGACTACCTGCTGGTCGTCTTCTTCACCACCGTGGGCCTGAACGCGCGGATCTCGGACCTGTTCAGGAGCGGGCCGCTTATCGGGCTGCTGCTGGCCTGCACGCTGGTCTTCATGGTGTTGCAGAACCTGATCGCACTGGCGGGGGCCCGGCTGTTCGGGTTGCCGGATGCGGCGGCGGTGCTGCTGGGGTCGGCCTCCCTGATCGGGGGGCACGGGACGACGATCGCCTGGGGGCCGCGGGTCGAGGAGATCACCGGCGCGGCCGGCATGGCCGAGATCGGGATCGCCATGGCGACGCTGGGGCTGGTGGTCGCGGCGCTGATCGGCGGGCCGATCGCCAAGTTCCTGATCGAACGGCACGACCTTTCCGGCCCGCATGACGACGCGCCTATGGTGGGGCTGGAGTTCGAGGCGCCCGGCGCCCCGCACGAGGTGATCGACCACGTGAACCTGATGCGGGTGATGCTGCTTGTCCACGTGACGATGGTGGCGGGCTACGCGCTATACGGCGTGATCACCGGCCTCGGGCTCTACCTGCCGCTCTTCGTGCCCTGCCTGCTGATGGGGATCGTGGTGTCGAACACGGTGCCGCTGGTCTTTCCGCGGCTGCCCTGGCCCGCGAGGTCGCGGTCGATGGCGGTGCTGGCCGATTACAGCCTGTCGATCTTCCTCGCGATCTCGCTCATGGCGATGCAGTTCTGGACGCTGTCGGGCATGGTGGGGCCGCTGCTGCTGATCCTGTCGGCCCAGGTGCTGGTGGTGGTCGCGGGCACGCTGCTGGTGTTCTTCCGGGTGATCGGGGGGGATTACACGGCGGCGGTGCTGTCGGCGGGGTTCACCGGCATCACGCTGGGCGCGACGCCGACCGCGATCGCGAACATGGCGGCGGTGACCAAGCGCTACGGCGCGGCGCCGCTGGCCTTCATCGCGCTGCCGCTGGTGTCGGCCTTCTTCGCGGACCTCGCGAACGCGGTGGTGATCCAGGTCTTCATCGGGCTGGAGTAGGGGAGGCCGCGGGCGCGAACCACGGCGGTGCTGCGGCGGCGTGCTGCTGGGCCTGCTCTGTCGCCATGCAGATGCGCCGAGCCGTGTGGTGGCCAGCAGGGCGCTGGGCGGGGCGATCCATGGGCCCACCGGCACGTCGGCCGCGGTTGCCCTGCAAGGCGCGCCGACTGGGTGGGCGGCGGCGGGCGTGCCAGGGTTGACGCAGCGTCAGGGTGGTGGAGGAGGCCATGGCGCATTCCAAGATGGATCGCGCCCGTCGTGCTGGTCGTCGGGCTGGCCGGGGGCGCGGCGGCGCAGTTCAGCGGGCCGAGCGCCGGGGGGCAGCCCGCGACGGTGGCGGCGGCGCAGTCGGCCCGGCTGGGCAGCTATGTCACTCTGGAGGGCAGCATCGTGTCGCACCTGCGCGGCGACTACTACCTCTTCAGCGACGGCAGCGGCGAGATCCAGGTCGAGATCCCGCAGCGTACCTTTGGCGGGCAGGCGGTCACGCCCGAGACCCGCGTGCGGATCGTGGGCGAGGTCGACCGGCGGATCGGCGGACAGCGCTACATCTGGGTGAAATCGCTGCAGGTGATCTGAGGCGTCAGCCCTCGGAGGCGGCCTTAAGCCGCAGGGCCGCATCGGGGCGGGCAAGGAGGGATTCGCCGACCTCGAACTCTGCCAGCGCGGGGCGGGCGTGGGTCGGCAGGGCGGCCGCGAGCCCCGGCGCCAGCTCCTCGGGCAGGGCGGCGCGGGTGCGGGTGTCGATCAGCAGGGTCTCGGCCGCGATGCCTTCGGCATAGATGATCTGGTGCCGGTCGAAGAGCAGCTGGAAGTATTCCACGAAGCCGCCGTCGAGCCGGGTTATGGTGTCGCCGTTCACCAGGTGGCGGGCGCGGACCAGCACCTCGGGCCGGCCGGCGCCGATGGTGTCGGCGCGCTGGTAGATGAAGAGCCGGTGGTCGGGGCTGACGACCAGGTCGCGGTCGTTGTTGAGGGTGCCCGCGCGGATGCAGATCGGGGCGAAGTCGCCGGTGGCGCGGACGGTGGAATGGCCGATCCAGCGGACCGCCTGCACGCCGTCGTCGCGGGTCAGGACGCGGTCGCCGACGGCCAGGTCCTCGATCGGTTTCTGCAGGCCGGTGGCCAGCGTGATCCGGGTGCCGCGGGTGAACGAGACGCAGGCGACCTCGGCGAAGCGGCGGGCGGCGGTGTCGGTGTCGATGCCGACGAGGCGATAGTCGGTGCGGGCGCGGAGGGGGTGGAACGGCAGGGCAAATACCTGCGTGGCATGGCCGGCGGCATCGGTTTCGACCAGCACGAGAACCTCGGCGATGTCACCGGCATCGGTCATGAAGGTCAGGCAGCTGTCGATGTGCAGCGCCGCGCCGGGCGTGCCGATCTCGGTCTCGGCGCCGATGCGGATGGTGTCGTCGTCCTGCGCCTCGACCGCGATGCGGCGGCGGGTGGCGCCCTCTGCCATCCAGTAGACGTCGCCCGGCACCAGTTCGGCCGCGAAGCCCAGGTCATCGCCCATGTTGGCGCCGTGTTCGGCCACGAGGTCGGCGGCCCGGAACACCGGGACCGAGGCGGCGGGTTTCGCGATGGCGCTGATCATGGGCCTGCTCAAGTTTCGTCTGTCTCACCCCTCGCGGGGGCGTTAGACAGTCCCTAGCAGCCGATTGCGGCGGGAAGCGGGCAGGTTTTCGGACCTTTCGCGCCAACCGTTTCATCGGTTCGGGAAACGCAAGAACCGGGAGGGTCTGGAATGGATCTGGGTATCAAGGGCAAGCGCGCACTGGTCTGCGCCTCGTCGAAGGGGTTGGGCAAGGGCTGTGCCATGGCACTGGCCGCCGAGGGCGTGAACCTCGTCATCAACGCGCGGGGCGCCGAAGCGCTCGAGGCGACGGCGCAGGAGATTCGCGATGCGCACGGAGTCGAGGTCGTGGCGGTGGCCGCCGACATCACCAGCGAGGAGGGGCGCGCCAAGGTGCTCGAGGCCTGCGGCCAGATCGACATCCTGGTGAACAACGCGGGCGGCCCGCCGCCGGGATTCTGGCCGGACTGGGAGCGCGAGGATTTCATCAAGGCGCTCGATTCCAACATGCTGACCCCGATCGCGCTGATCAAGACGCTGGTGCCGGGCATGATCGACCGCGGCTGGGGCCGGGTGGTCAACATCACCTCGGCCTCGGTGAAGACGCCGATCGCGCAGCTGGGCCTGTCGAACTCGGCCCGGGCGGGGCTGACCGGCTATGTCGCCGGAACCTCGCGCCAGGTCTGCGGCAAGGGCGTCATCATGAACAACCTGCTGCCCGGCAGCCATGACACCGACCGCATCAAGGCGCTGACCGAAAGCACGCGCCAGCGCGAGGGCCTGACCTGGGACGAGGCGGTCGCGCAGCGCAATGCGGCGAACCCCACGGGCCGGATCGGCACGGCCGAGGAGTTCGGGGCCACCTGCGCCTTCATGTGCTCGCAATACGTGGGCTTCATGGTGGGGCAGAACATCCTGCTGGATGGCGGCGCCTTCAACGCGACCATGTGATGGCCGAGAGCTTTTCGCTCAAGGACCAGCTCTTCAACCCGGTCAAGGTCGCGGGCCTTGGCCGGGAAATCGCGGGCGCCTGGGACGGGTTCGACGCCGGGGCGTTCGAGGCGCGGGTCTGCGAACGCTTCCCCGAGCTGGAGCTGAAAGCGCGGATCGCCTGGATCGCCGAGGTCCTGGACGAGATGCTGCCCGACGATTTCGACCGTGCGGCCGGGATCATCGCGGCGGCGCTGCCGCCACCGCTAGACCCGGCGCTGACCGACGACGATTTCGGCCAGTTCATCCATGCGCCCTACGGCGACTTCATCGTCCGCCGGGGGCTCGAGGATCACCGTGACGCCGCGCTCGACCTGATCGGGGAGGTGACGCAGCGGTTCTCCATGGAATACGCCATCCGGCCCTTCATCAACCGCTGGCCGGACGAGACCTTTGCCCGCCTCGACACCTGGGCGGGGCACGGGAACTACCATGTCCGGCGGCTGGTCAGCGAGGGGTCGCGGCCCAAGCTGCCCTGGGGGATCGGCCTCTCGACCGATCCGCTGCGGGCGCTGCCGCTGCTGGACCGGCTGCACCGGGACGGGACGCGCTACGTGACGCGGTCGGTGGCGAACCATCTGAACGACATCACCAAGATCGCGCCGGGCGCGGCGCTGGAGCGGCTGGTGGCGTGGCGCGACGCCGCGCCGGGGGATGCCGAGGTCGCCTGGATCGCGGGCCACGCCCTGCGCGGGCAGGTGAAGGCGGGCGACCGGGCGGCGATGGCGTTCCTGGGATTTGACCCCGACGCGGCGGTCGAGGTCGCGCTGGAGGTGCTGACGCCCGAGGTCGCGATCGGGGAGAGCCTGCGCTTCGCCGTGACGCTGACGGCCGGGGCAGACGTGCCGGTGCTGGTCGACTGGCTGGTCGAGTTTCCCGAGGGGACCGGGCGGCGCGGACCCAAGGTCTTCAAGCTGAAGCAGGCGGTGGCGCGGGCGGGCACCCCCCTGCGTCTGGAGAAGGCGCAGCGGATGAAGGGGGATGCCACCACCTTCAAGCTGGCGCCGGGGATGCACGGGCTGGCGGTGCAGGTGAACGGCACCATCCGCGCGCGTGGCACGTTCACGCTGGTCTGAGCCGTTGCACGCGGCCGGTCGCTTGGGTAATCCGGTTGGACCTTAGAGTTTCCGTCAGGAAGGGACGCCCTTGACCGCGCCTGCGCCACGCCTCGAGATCCGCAACCTCACCCGTAGCTTCGGTGGGCGCCGGGTGGTGGACGACGTGTCGCTCGCCATCCTGCCGGGGCAGGTGACCTGCCTGCTGGGCCCCTCGGGCTGCGGCAAGTCGACGACGCTGAGGATGATCGCGGGGGTCGAACGGCAGGAGGCCGGCACGATCCTGGTCGACGGCGCGGTGATTTCCGACGCGACCCGCGACCTGCCGCCCGAGCGGCGCCAGATCGGGCTGATGTTCCAGGACTTCGCGCTCTTCCCGCACCTGAGCGTGGCCGAGAACGTCGGGTTCGGCCTGAAGGGCGCAAAGGCCGAGATCCGGGCGCGGGTCGAGCAGATGCTGGCCCGGGTGGACTTGGCCCGCTACATCGACGCCTGGCCGCACGAGCTGTCGGGGGGCGAGCAGCAACGCGTGGCGCTGGCCCGCGCGCTGGCGCCCGAGCCGCGGATCATGCTGATGGATGAGCCGTTTTCCGGCCTCGACGACCGGCTGCGCGACGGCATCCGGGACGAGACGCTGGACCTGCTGAAGGAGGCGGGGACCGCGGTGCTGCTGGTCACGCACGAGCCCGAGGAGGCGATGCGCATGGCCGACGAGATCGCGCTGATGCGGGACGGGCGGATCGTGCAGCAGGGGGCGCCCTACAACATCTACAACGCCCCGGTGGACCTGGCGGCGATGGCGTTCTTCAGCGACATCAACGTGATCCCCGGCCGGGTGCGCGGCGCGCTGACGCAGACCCCTTTCGGCGAATTCCTGGCCCCCGGCGTGCCGGATGGCGCCGAGGTCGACATCGTCATCCGGCCGCAGCACATCCGCATCGATTTCGACCGAAACGGGACCGGGCCGCTGCCGACGGCGCAGGACGGCACACCGGCGCGCGGCGTGGTGCAGCGGGCGCGGTTCATGGGGTCGGAGAGCCTCGTGGAGTTCCGGATGGATTACGACGGGTCCGTCCTGAAGGCGACGGTGCCGAACGTCTTCCTGCCGCGCCCGGGCAAGCCCCTTTGGCTGACCATCCGGCGCGACAGGTGTTTCGTCTTTCCGGCGGGGGCGTGACGCCTCAGGCGCGGGCCTCGGCCGACCATTCCGGCAGCGGGAACACGCGGTCGTAGGCCCAGTTGAAGACGAAGGCGTAGCCCATGTAGAACAGGGCAAAGGACAGGTCCATCACGAAGGCCTGCCAAATCGAGATGCCGAGGTACCAGGCGATGAACGGCATCAGCACGACCAGCAACCCGACCTCGAAGAGCACGGCATGCAGGATCCGGACGCGCCCCGACTTGAGGGTCGAGCCGGTCCGCCGCTGCAGGGCGTGGTCGAAGCCGAGGTTGTAGACAATGTTCCACAGTGTCGCGAGCGTGGCGCTGACGATGCCGACGACGCCGATGTCATGCACCGGCATGTGGAACGCGAGCGCGCCGAGGGGCACGACGATCGCGAGGGCGATGAGTTCGAAGCTGATGGCGTGGCGAAGACGGTCGAGGGGGAGCGCATGGCAACCTCTGTCCAGGTGCCGGGTCGTCCCGAAATAATTTCCCATGGTGGGGAGGTCGTCCTCTGCCGCCGATATGGCCCGTGCGGCGTGGCCGGGCAAGGGGCAGGAATGTTGCAGGCGGGATTGCACCGGGGTCGGGTGGCGCCTGCGGCGAAAGGGGCGGCCCTGCGGCAGCCCCCCGGAACCGTCAGGCGGCCTTTTCGGCGCGCTTTTTCTTCTTGGCCTCGGCCGCGTCGCGGGCCAGGCGCGCGGCCTTGAGCGCGGCGGTGCGTTCGGCCCGTTCCTGCGCCTCGGCATCGATGATCTCGCGCGCGGCGACGGTGGTCTTGTCCTGCGGCGAGGCGGCGGGTTTGCCGGTGCGGAAGGCGTGATCGGCCTCGAGCCGCAGTTCACCGCCGGCGGCGCCGGCGCTCGTCACCCATTCCCAGCGGGCGAGGTCCCGGGGGGCGTTCATGCCGGCACCCGGGTCTTGAGGGCTGTCGGAGCGTGTCTGAACATGGGTAGACATCCTTTCGGCTGGGAAGGGAACGAGGCGACCGGTCCCACGGCATCCGGGCAAGGCAAAGGGCAATGCCGACCCGCTGCCAAGGGCAGGGATCGTTCGGGTGCGAGTGGGAGCGATGGTGTGAAGAATTCGGGCCTCGGTGCCCGGGGCATCCGGGCTTTGGCAGTATAACACGCGAATCGCGCGGAAGTTCCTGTGGGGGAAGAAATATTTTAGAGGTGCCCGCATGCCGTGCAGGTCAATCATGTCCTGTGTGCCGGACCGTCTGGGCAAAGCGCGGCGAAGGTTGGCTATGAGCCCAATCGGGACATTGCCGTTACAGCGGCACGTCAATCCAGTCCCTTCTTGCCCCAGCCGATCAATCGGAACTCGCTCTGATTTGTGCGAAACTTCGGACGTCAGTGGACTCGCCGGGGCCAATCCGCGTGTCGCCCATCCCGATCTGACCCCAGCAGACCGGCCTGTAGAGACTTGCAGCGCTCCCGCGACAGCTATTCGAACACGTCGTTTGGATGAAGCGTTCAGGACGTTTGGCGCGTTTTGCGTCGCCATCGCAGCGCGGCCAGAGCACCAAGACCACTCAGCAAGGCTGGAACTGAGGCGGGCAACGGGACCGGATTGGGTTCGTCGCGAGTAACGAAGGCGCCCGACCCGACGATGTTGCGCCCGAAGCCACCCAAGGTATTGACGGAAAGCCTGTTGCTGTCGGCCAGCATGTCGGCGAGCGATCCGTAGGTGACGTAGTCGGCGCCGATGGAGCTTTCACCTTCGACATTGAAGAGGCTCCAGTAGGTCGAGCCGTCTGACCCCGACCCGACGATGTTGCGCCCGAAGCCACCCAAGGTATTGACGGAAAGCCTGTTGCTGTCGGCCAGCATGTCGGCGAGCGATCCGTAGGTGACGTAGTCGGCGCCGATGGAGCGTTCACCTTCGACATTGAAGAGGCTCCAGTAGGTCGAGCCGTCTGACCCCGACCCGACGATGTTGCGCCCGAAGCCACCCAAGGTATTGACGGAAAGCCTGTTGCTGTCGGCCAGCATGTCGGCGAGCGATCCGTAGGTGACGTAGTCGGCGCCGATGGAGCTTTCACCTTCGACATTGAAGAGGCTCCAGTAAGTCGAGCCGTCTGACCCCGACCCGACGATGTTGCGCCCGAAGCCACCCAAGGTATTGACGGAAAGCCTGTTGCTGTCGGCCAGCATGTCGGCGAGCGATCCGTAGGTGACGTAGTCGGCGCCGATGGAGCTTTCGCCTTCGACATTGAAGAGGCTCCAGTAGGTTGCCGCTGCTGCCGGAAAGACGCCAGCGAACTGAAACACCAAAGCGAAAATGACGGTTTTTCGAATCATTGTTTCCCCCGATATCTCCACAATACTAAAGGGTTTCTATTTTGATGATACGTGCGAGATGTTCAAGTTTGTTGAGGAGTTGCGAGCAATGTACCGAGTTTTGTGAACAACGCCACGAACGAAGGGCATCGCCGGACCGGGGGATGGCGATCCCCTTTAGATCGATGGCGCTTTTTGGCAGCCGACCACGTCGCACAGAACGTGCGGAGCGCCCAGCGTTGCCAGATCGCCTGCCCGTGGGGCCGGGCCAGCGATGCCCGGGGCCTTTTCACCGGGCGGTGGCGTCGTTGGCGACCGGCAGCTTCGTCCGCATAACCGACCGACACAGTATGCGGACACCCAGAATATTTTTGGGGGAGGGGTGAGCGCGTGTGCCATTGGCCGACGCTGACACCGGACACTGCATTCACCCGGTTCGGGGGACGAGGCTCTTGATGCGGCCGGGCCAATCCGATTGGCCGAAGGTCACTTGCAAGGCCGTTGGCCTGCAACTCAGGTGTCGCCGCGACGGTCTTAGGGTTGTTCGCCGGGGCGACCGAGAATGGTCTGCGCGGACAGAAAGACCTCTTCGAGTTCCGGGGTCATCCTTCCGCTTTTCCTGATGGCCTCCCGGTCGGCCAGGAGGCCTGCGGCGAGATCATCGGTCAGGCCCGGTGAAAGCGCCTCCAGCCGCGGCAGGAGCGCGGCCAGGACATAGCTTGCGGCTTGGGCGGATGCAGGCATGTTGGTTCCTCCTGGGTGCGATGGCGCGGGTCGGTGCGGCGTCCGACCTCGGGAAACGCCGGAACGTGCCCCCTACCGCAGCATCCCGTCCACCTTGGCCCCGCTGACCGAGTTCTTCAGCAGCGAGAAGCTGCCTTCCTCCAGCATCTCCTCGGCCGCGTCGATCAACGCGCGGTGCGTGACGCGGGCGAGCGAGCCGCCGAGCGACAGGCGGGCGACGCCGATGCGGGCGAAGTCGGCGCGGGTGTAGCTGGCGAAGGGGCCGGCGATCAGGGCGTTCACCGGGGCCGCGACCTCTGTGCAGATACGTTCGAGGTCGGCGAAGCTTTCGGGCATCGGGGCGTAGAGGCAGTCGGCGCCGGCGGCCTCGAAGGCCTTGAGGCGGCGGATCGCCTCGTCGATGCCGTAGCTGCCGCGCAGGATGCCGTCGGCGCGGGCCACCAGCACGAAGTCGCGCGGCAGCGCGCGGGCGGCGGCGACGGCGGCGCGGATGCGTTCGACGGCGAGGTCGAAGTCGTAGGCGCCGTCGCCGGGCAGGGCGGTGTCCTCGATCGAGAGGCCGGCAAGCCCGACCTCGGCGCCGAGGCGGATGGTTTCGGCCACGGTCTCGGGTGCCTCGCCGAAGCCGTTCTCGAAATCGCCCGAGACGGGGAGGGGCGTGGCCTTCACGATCTCTTCGGCATGGGCGAGGGCGTCGTCGCGGGTCAGGTCGCCGTCCGGCGCGCCGCGGGTGAAGGCATAGGCCGAGGAGGAGGTCGCCAGCGCCTGCGCACCGAGGGCGGCCAGCACCTTGGCCGAGCCGAGGTCCCAGGCGTTGCAGAGGATGAAGGGATCGCCCTTGCGGTGCAGCGCGCGGAACGCGGGGCCGGGATCGTGCATGGTTGCGCCTCCTGTAGCGGTCGGGCGCAGGGTGGGCGGGGCTTGGCCGCGGGGCAAGTGAAAAACGCGCTTGCGCGGGGGCGCGGCTGCCGTAGCGTCGGGGCATGAGCCATTCGCTGCCCGGCCGGATCGCGGTCATCGCCGACATTCACGGAAATTCCGACGCCCTGGCCGCGGTGCTGCGCGATGCCGAGCGGCAGGACGTGGGCGCGGTCATCAACCTGGGCGACCATTTCAGCGGGCCGCTGGACGCGGCCGGCACGGCGGCGATCCTGGCCCGGCAGGAGATGTTCGCGCTGCGCGGCAACCACGACCGCTACCTTGTCGAACAGGCGCCTGAGGAGATGGGGCCGTCCGACCGGGTGGCCCATGACGCGCTGGACCCGGCGACGCTGGGATGGCTGCGGGGCCTGCCGCCGGTGCTGGAGTTCGACGGGGTCTTTGCCTGCCACGCGATGCCGCGGCAGGACAACGCCTACTGGACGCACCGGGCGACGGCCGAGGGCGGCGTGACCCTGCGCCCGCGGGCCGAGATCGAGGCGGCGGCCGACGGGATCGACGCGGCGTTGATCCTCTGCGCGCACACCCACCTGCCGCTGACGATGCGGCTGCCCGGCGGGCGGCGGCTGGTCAATCCCGGCTCGGTCGGGTGCCCGGGCTATTCCGACGACCTGCCCGTGCCGCACGTGGTCGAGACCGGATCGCCCGACGCCTGCTACGCGATCTGCATCCGAGAGGGGGCGGGCTGGCGGGTGGACTTCCGGCACGTGGTCTATGACCCGACCCGGATGGCGACCCGGGCCCGCAAGCACGGGCGCGAGGGCTGGGCGCGGGCGGTCGAGACGGGGTGGTATTCAAAGGCGTGAGGCCCGGTGTCCGGCTGGCGGACAACGGGGGCGGCGCGCTTGTGGCGCGGGCGGCGGATTTCCAAGCTCCGGGCGCACGCAGGCCGGGCCGCCGGGCCCGCGCGGGAGGAGAGGCCAACCATGCTGACGTTCTTTCATTCGCCGGGCAGCTGCTCGAACGGGATCGCTCTCATGCTGCACGAGGTGGGGGCGGAGTTCGACTGCCACGTCGTGAACGTGCGCAAGGGCGACCAGAAGGCGCCGGAGTACCGGGCGCTTAACCCCAAGGGCAAGGTGCCGGCGATCCGGATGGCGGACGGCGGTGTGCTGACCGAGTTCCCGGCGATCGCCTGCTGGCTGGCCGAGACACATCCGGACGCGGGGCTCTGGCCCGGGGATGCGCTCGCGCGGGCGCGGATCTGCGAGGCGCTGGATTTCATGATCGGGTCGGTGCACATGCGGGCCTTCACCTTCGTCAAGATGCCGCAGAAGTTCATCGACACAGACGAGGGGCAGGCGGCGATCCGGGCGCACGGGCTGGCGGAGGTCGAGCGCGGGCTGGCGATCCTGTCGGACACGATGGGCGCGGACGACTACCTGCTGGGCGACTTCTCGGTCGCGGATGCGGCACTCTTCTTCCTGCTCTGCTGGGCCGAGGAAGAGGGGATCGCGATCCCCGACAATCTTGCCGCCTGCCTGGCGCGGATCAGGGCGCGGTCGGCCTGCGTGGCGGCCGCCCCGCTGCTGCGGCGCTGAGGGGCGGGCGATGGCGGCCAGGAACATCCTCTTCGTCATGTTCGACCAGCTTCGCTGGGATTACCTGAGCTGCTATGGCCACCCGCACCTCGAGACGCCAAACATCGACCGGCTGGCCGGGATGGGCGTGCGGTTCAGCCGGGCCTACGTGCAGGCGCCGCTCTGCGGGCCGTCGCGGATGTCGACCTACACCGGGCGCTACGTGCACAGCCACGGGGCCAGCTGGAACGCCACGCCGCTGAAGGTGGGCGAGGTGACGATGGGCGATCACCTGCGGCGGGCCGGGATGGAGTGCTGGCTGGTCGGCAAGACCCACATGGCGGCCGACGCCGAGGGCATGGCGCGGCTGGGGCTGGAACCCGACAGCATCATCGGCGCGCGGGTCGCAGAATGCGGCTTTGACGTGTTCGAGCGGGACGACGGGATGCGGGCCGCCGGGCCGGACGGGCCATTAAGGGAACCCGGCGGCCATGCCTATGACGATTACCTGAAATCAAAGGGATACGAGGGCGACAACCCTTGGCATGACCATGCCAACTCGGGCGTGGACGACGATGGCAACGTGCTGTCGGGCTGGTTCATGCGCCATGCCGGGCAGGCCGCGAACATCGAGGAGGCGGACAGCGAGACGCCCTACCTGACCCGCCGGGGCATGGAGTTCATCGAAAGCCGCGGGGCGGCGCCCTGGCTCTGTCACCTCAGCTATATCAAGCCGCATTGGCCCTACATCGTGCCCGCGCCCTACAACGACATGTACGGCCCCGGCGACCTGCTGGCCCCGAACCGCAGCGACGCGGAGTTCGAGACCGCCCACCCGGTGCTCAAGGCCTTCATGACCACGCCCGTGGGGCAGGCGTTTTCCCGCGACGAGGTGCGCGAGGCGGTGATCCCGGCCTACATGGGCCTCATCAAGCAGTGCGACGACCAGGTGGGGCTGCTGTTCGACTGGCTGGAAGAGACCGGGCGGATGCAGGACACGATGATCGTGCTGACCTCGGACCACGGGGATTTCCTGGGCGATCACTGGATGGGGGAAAAGACCTTTTTCCACGATGCCGCGATCAAGGTGCCGCTGATCATCTACGACCCCTCCGCGGCGGCGGATGCCACGCGGGGCACGGTCTGCGACGAACTGGTCGAGGCGATCGACCTTGCGCCGACCTTTGTCGAGGTGGCGGGCGGCACGGTGCCGGGCCACGTGCTGGAGGGGCGGTCACTGTTGCCGCTGCTGCACGGGCAGGGCGGCTGGGACCGCGACCGGGTGATCTGCGAATACGATTTCGCCGCCACGCCGCTGGCCGACCGGCTGGGGCTGTCGGTGCGCGAGGCGGTGATGTTCATGGTCGCGGACAAGCGGTGGAAGCTGATCCATTGCGAAGGGGGGTTCCGGCCGATCCTCTTCGACCTCGAAAACGACCCGGACGAGCTGACCGACCTCGGCGACGATCCCGCCCATGCCGAGGTGATCGCGGCGATGTACGACAAGCTCTTTGCCTGGACCCGGCGGGTGTCGCAGCGGACCACGCGGACCGAGGACCAGCTGGTCGAGCTGCGTAAGACGCTGCGGCGGCGGGGCGTGGTGCTGGGCGTCTACGACGAGAACGACGTGCCGCTCGACCTGACCGTGGCCTACCGGGGGCGGACGGCGCCGATCCGGCGGCCGCGGGACTGAGCGGGCGTCCACCCTGTGAACACCTGCGGGTCCGCGATCGATCCGCAGGCGCCCGCCGGGGGACAACCGACCCGTTCCCGAGACGATCCGAGAAGAGGTTAAGCGATGTCCCCATTCCCGACCGAGGTGCCGGTGGTGATCGTCGGCGCGGGCCCCTGCGGGTTGACCACGGCCAACCTTCTGGCGACCTACGGCGTCGATACCGTCCTGCTGGAGCGCGACGCCGGGCCGATGAACCTGCCGCGGGCCATCGTGATCGACGACGAGGGCGCGCGCACCCTGCAGGTGTTCGGGCTGGACCGGACCTACCTGAGCGAACCGATGGAGGGGAGCGGGTCGCGCTATTACGATGACGCGGGACAGTGTTTCGCCGAGACCGGGAAGGGGCCGCGCAACTTCGGCTTTGCCAAGCGTCAGTTCATCTTTCAGCCCGAGCTCGAGGCCGCGCTGCGGGACCGGCTGGAGGACCAGGCACCGGGCAGCCTGCGCTTCGGCGCCGAGGTGACGGCGGTGGAGCAGGGCGGCGATCACGCGGTGGTCGTGGTCACGACGCTGGACGGCGCGGAACACCGCATCCGCACGCAATGGGTGCTGGCCTGTGACGGCGGGCGCAGCCCGATCCGCGAACGGCTTGGCATCCCGATGTCGGGCAACACCTACGAGGAGGACTGGATCGTCGTCGACACGCTGAACGATCCGGACGACACGCTTTATTCGAAGTTCTTCTGCAGCGATGTCCGCCCCGCGGTCAGCGTGCCCGCGCCGAACGGCGGGCGGCGCTACGAGTTCATGCTGCTGCCGGGCGAGACGCGGGAAAAGGTGCTGGAGGACGGCTTCCTCGAAACCCTGATGGCGCCGCTGCGACCGTGGCGGCCGGGCGATATCCTGCGGCGCACGGTCTACACCTTCCACGCCCGGATGGCCGAGCGGTTCCGCGACGGGCGCATCCTGCTGATGGGGGACGCGGCGCACCTGACGCCGCCCTTCGCCGGGCAGGGCATGAACGCCGGCCTTCGCGACGCGCACAACGTGGCCTGGAAGGTCGCGGCGATGGTGCGGGGCGGGGCCGGCGACCTGATGGAGAGCTACGAGGCCGAGCGCCGCAAGCCCGCCTGGGACATGATCCAGCTGGCCGTCGCCATGGGCAGCATCGTGATGCCCGCGGGCCGCGACCAGATCATGTTCCGCGACCTGCTGCTGAAGGCGCTGGAGCCGTTTCCGAACGTGCGCGACTACCTGATCCACATGCGGTTCAAGCCGCGGCCGCGTTACGAGACCGGGCTGTTCCTGGGGCTGGAGGCACCGGAGTTCGACGCCACGCTGGTGGGAGAGATGATCCCGCAGCCGGTGCTGGCCGCGGGCGGGCGGCTGGACGACGTGCTTGGCCCGGGCTTTGCACTGATCGCGCAGGGCGCGGCGGGGGCAGAGGCGCTCGAGCGGGTTGCGCGCGACAGCTTCATGGGACTGCCGCTGGCGAAGGTGCGGATCGACACGATGGGCACGGGCCAGGGGCTGGTGCCTGCCGATCCGGGGATCGCCCGGCCGTTCCGCACCCATCGCGACCAGGTGCTGCTGGTCCGGCCCGACCGCTACTGCGCCGCCGCCGCCGCACCGGACGCGGTGGACGCGATGCTCGACACCTATGCCGCCCGGCTGACGGCGGGCGCGGGGACACGGCAGGCCGACCGCCTGCCGGCCTGAAGCGCGGCGGGGAGGCCGCGCAGGACAAGAAGAAGGGGAGGAGGACACATGCACATGATCTGGACACGGTCGCTCGCGCTGGCCCGCGGGCTTGCGCTGGTGGGGTTCACCGGGCTGCTGGTGCTGGCGCTGATGACGACGCTCGACGTGCTGCTGCGCTGGCTCTTCAAGGCGCCGATCCAGGGGGTGAACGACGTGAGTTCGGTGGTCATGGCGGTGGTCATCGCCGCCTGCATCCCCGCCAACCTCGCCATGAAGCAGAACATCCGGGTCGAGGTCTTTGGTGCCCTCGGCGGGCGGATGGCGCACAAGCTGCTCGAGGTGCTGTCGAGCACGCTGACGCTGGTCTTCATCGTGCTGATCGCCTGGGAGTTCGTGCCCTATGCCGCCTCGCTCAAGGCGGGCGGTGACCGGACCTGGGTTCTCGGCTGGCCGGTCTGGCCGTGGTGGAGCGTGGCGGCGGTGATGATGTGGCTGGCCGCCTTCGTGCAGGCGATGGTCCTCGCCATCGACGTGGCGGCGCTTTTCCACCGGGGCGACGAGCCCCTGCCGCACGACGACACCCCCTCGGCCCTCTGACGCGGCGACACGACCCAAGGATATAGACATGGATCCTCTCATCCTCGCCCTGCTGGGCTGCTGCGCCATGATGCTGCTGATCGTGCTGCACGTGCCGATCGGCATCTCGATGGCCCTCGTCGGCGTCACCGGTTTCGCCCAGGTGGTGGGCTGGGGTCCGGCGCTGTCGCTGATGGCGACGGAACCGGCCTCGGCGATGAGCTCTCTCGACCTTGCCGTCATCCCGCTCTTCATGCTGATGGGCAGCCTGGCGGCCGCCGGAGGGCTGGCGACGGATGTCTATGACATGGCCGGTGCGCTTTTCGGTCACCGGCGGGGCGGGCTGGCCACCACCACGGTCGTCGCCAGCGCGGGCTTCGGCGCGATCTGCGGGTCGGGCGTGGCCACGACCGCCACCTTCGGCCGGGTCGCGATGCCCGAGATGCTGGGCCGCGGCTATCATCCCGGCGTCGCCGCGGGTGCGATCGCGGCCGGCGGGACGCTGGGGATCATCGTGCCGCCCTCGGCGATGATGATCCTCTATGCCGTGCTGACCGAACAGTCGGTGCTGGAGCTTTTCAGCGCGGCGATCATCCCGGCGCTACTGGCGGTGACCTTCTACGCCGTCGCCGTGCAGGCGATGGTCTGGCGCAACCCGGACGCCGCGCCGCGGTCCGACAAGATGCCGATGCGCGACCGGCTGGCCGCCATCGGCCGGGCCTGGGGGGTAATCCTGCTGGCCGTGGTGGTGCTGGGCGGGATTTACTCAGGCATCTTCACGGTGAACGAGGCGGCGGCCATCGGCACCGTCATCGCGTTCTTCTTTGCCCTGTTGCGCCGCAAGCTCGACCGGGCGACGTTCCTCAAGGTGCTGGCCGAGGCGAGCGGATCGACCGCGATGATCTACCTGATGGTCTTTGGCGCAACGATCTTTTCCTACTTCATCTCGGTCACCGGGGGCGCGTCCTTCATCGTCGGGGCGATCTCGGACAGCGCGGTCCACCCGCTGGCGGTGATCTTCGGCATCCTGCTGCTCTACATCTTCCTCGGCGCCTTTTTCGACGAGGTGGCGGCAATGGTCATCACGCTGCCCTTCGTGATCCCGGTGATCCAGGGCTTCGGCTACGACCTCGTCTGGTGGGGGATCATCAACGTGGTCGTCATCGGGATCGGCATGATCACGCCCCCGATCGGGATCAACGTGATGCTGCTGAACTCGATGTACCGCGACATCCGCATCACCACGATCTACCGCGGCATCGTGCCCTTCCTGGTGGCCGACCTGGTGCGGCTTGCGGTGCTGGTGATCTTTCCGCCGCTGACGCTCTGGCTGCCCAGCATCATCGGCTGAGGGCTGTTCGGCAGGTGGACACAATGGGCTGGACCGTCGAGCGGACGCCGCGTCAGGGCCAAGCTGTGGCCAATAAGGACGCGAATGGGAGGAAACCATGAAACTCGTCAACATCGCCCTGGCCGCCGCGCTGGCCAGCGGACTTGCCACCACCGTCAGTGCCGAAGTGCTCCGGTTCTCGAGCTTCGAGCCGCCGGTGGCGCATGTGACCAAGAACATCCTGACCCCCTGGGCGGCCGAGGTGAACGCGGCCTCGGGCGGAGAGCTGGACATCCAGATCTTTCCGGGCGGCACGCTTGGGCGGAACCCGGCGCAGCAGCTGAAGCTGGTCGAGGACGGCGTGGCCGACATTGCCTGGGTGATCCCCGGCTACACCCCCGGCCGCTTCGACGAGGGCACGGTGGCCGAGCTGCCGTTCCTGGTGCCGAATTCGACCGTCGGGTCCGAGGCGATGTGGAAGCTGTCACAATCCGGCCTGCTGGAAGGTGACTACGCGAACTTCAAGCTGATCGGCGTCATGGCGTCCTACCCGAACGGGCTGGCCAGCACGGTCGAGATCACCGAGCCGGGCGCGCTCAAGGGCCAGAACATCCGCGCGCCGGGGCCGGTCATGCTGTCGGCGATCCAGTCCCTCGAGGCGGTGCCCGTGGGCGGGATCACCGGGCCGACGTTGGCCGAGAGCATCAGCCGCGGTCTGATCGCGGGGACCTTCACCCAGTTCGGCGCGATCGAGACCTTCCGCGTGGGCGACGTGATCAGCCACTACGTCGATCTGCCGCTCGGCGCGACGCCGATGCTGATCGTGATGAACAAGGCCAAGTACGACGGGCTGTCGGAGCAGGCCAAGGCCGCCATCGACCAGTATTCCGGCGCGGCGTTCTCGGAGCGGTTCGGCAAGTCCTTCGACCAGAACGTGGCCGAGGCGCGCGAGCGCATCCTGGGCGAGAACGAGATCACCCTGCTGGAGCCCGACGCGGCGCTGACCGCGAAATGGCAAGAGGCGATGTCCGTCGCGACCGAGGACTGGATCGCGCAGACCGAGAACGGGCAGGCGATCTACGACGCCTTCAAGGCTGCCATCGACGAGGCCGCGGCGGCGAACTGAGCAGCGGCGCGGCGCGGGACAGCCCCCGCGCCGCGGTCGTGACGGGGAGGGGACGATGGCGGATCGAACGGCGGACGTGACCGCCATCGCGCAGCTGATCCAGCGGTGGGGCCTGGCCCGCGACCAGGGCCGGTGGGACGAACTGGCGGATTGCTTCACCGCCGACGGCACGATCAGCGTCACGTGGTTCACGGGCGCGTTTTCCGATTTCATCGCGGCCTCGCGGCGGACCTACCAGCCCGCGTCGCCGCGGGTGAAGCACCTGGTCGGGGTGCCGGTGGTCGACGTCATGGGTGACCGGGCGCTGGCCGAGACAAATATCCAGATCCTCGGGCGGTTCGCCATCGAGGGGGTGGCGGTGGACAACACCAGCTTTGCGCGGTTCCTCGACCGGATTGTCAGGACGCCGGGCGGATGGCGCATCCAGAGCCGTGTCGCGATCTACGAGAAGGATCGCCTTGACCCGGTGGTGCCCGGCCCGGCCTTTGATGCCGTCATGGCAGAGACGGATTTCTCGACGGTGCCGGAGCCCTATCGCTTTCTCGGCTACCGCCTGCTCACCTCGGGCCGCAGCCTGCATCCGGGCATCGTCTGCGACGGGCCCGGGTCCGAGCGGCTGCTGGCCGCGGCGCGGGACTGGCTGGCGGGTTAGCCGGGCGGCGCGGTGCGTTCCAGCGCGGCCGAGATCCGGCCGGTCGTCGCACGCAGCTTGTCGCGGTACATCTCGAGCGCCTTGTCGAAGGACAGCGCGCTGCCGGTCCAGATGATCGTCAGGCAGGCGACCACCCGCGGGCCGCGAAAGATCGGGGCCGAGATGCTCTGCGTGGCCAGCCGGAAGCCTTCCTTGCGGTAGCCCACCCCCAGTTCGCGCGACTGGTCGAGGATGTGGTCGAGCGGTCCGTCCTTGAGGATGATCGGCCCGTCGAGGCCCATCCGCGCCCGCAGCCCGGCGAGGGTCTGCTGCCGCTCCTCATCGGGCGAAAAGGCGAGGTAGGCGCGCCCGCCCGAGGTGTCGAGGACCGGCAGCTTCAGCCCGACCATGCCGTGGTCGATGGAGTAGGGGCTGATGTTGTGGGTGGATTCGCGGATCTCCATCCGGTGGTCGTTGAACGTCACCAGGTCGAGCGGCCAGAGGATGTCGCGGCCGAGGCGCACCATCTCGGGCACGGCGCTCTGGGTCACCCAGTCCTCGTCGCGGAAGCCCGAGCTGAGCGACTTGGCCTGCAGGGTCGGCCGCCACTTGTCCGAGGAATGATCGCGGTGGACGAAGCCCAGCCCCTCGAGCGTTTCGAGCAGGCGATAGACGGTGGGGCGGGGGATGCCGGTGTCGGCGGCAATCTCGGCCGCCTTCAACCCGTTGCGCTGGTTCACGACCTGCAGCACCTGCAGCCCGCGCTCCAGCGACCTGACTGATCCGAACCCCGAAATCGCAGCCCCTCCCGTCCTGCGTGGTCCGGATGTGGTAGCCTTGCCGCGGGCATCGGGCAAGGCGGATGGCCCGGATCTGTCCATTCCCCGGACAGCGGGCACGCGGGCCGCGCGGCGCGGGGCCGGGCGGCTTAGCCTGCTGGCAAAGCCCGGCGGCCGTCTGTCCGCCGGCCAGGAAGGAGACCCCCAGATGGCACTCTCATCGCTCGGCTACATCGGCATCCGGTCCGCGCGGACCGAGGACTGGAGCGGCTTCGCGACCGGGCTTCTCGGGATGCAGGAAGTCGATCGCGGCGGCAGCTCGCGTGCCTTCCGGATGGACGACCGCAAGCAGCGGCTGCTGGTGACCGGCGACGGCGACGAGGGGCTCGATTTCCTCGGGTGGGAGGTCGACAGCCCCGAGGAGCTCGACCGCCTGGCCGGACGGCTGGAGGACGCCGGTGTGAAGGTGAAGCTGGAGGCGGCGGCGCTGGCGGACCAGCGGCTGGTCAGCCAGCTTATCTCGTTCAAGGACCCGGACGGCAACCATATCGAGGTGTTCTGCAAGCCGCAGATCGCCAGCGATCCTTTCCAGCCGGGGCGCCCGATCTCGGGGTTCAAGACCGGCACGCTGGGGATGGGGCACGCGGTGCTGCATGTCGAGGACGCGCAGGCGCTGCTGCCGTTCTACCGCGACCTGCTGGGGTTCAACGTGACCGACTACGGGCTGACACCCTACCAGCTTTACTTCTTCCACCTGAACGGGCGGCACCACAGCTTTGCCATGGTCGGTTCGGGCCGGAAGGGGCTGCATCATTTCATGGTCGAGCTGCAGTCGCTCGACGACGTGGGCCAGGGCTATGACATCGCCCAGTCCGAGGAGGGCCGGCTGGCCTTCACGCTGGGACGGCATTCCAACGACCACATGACCAGCTTCTACGCCACCAGCCCCTCGGGCTTCTTCGTCGAATACGGCTGGGGCGCGCGGGTGATCGACCCCGAGACCTGGGAGCCGCACGAGACAACCGACGGGCCGAGCTACTGGGGCCACGAACGCGTCCACCTGCCCGAGGGCGACCCGGGCCGCGAACGGATGCGCGAGATGCGGATGGACGCGGCGCGGCGCGGGGTGCGGGCGGCCGACCCGGTGCCGAACTGCGCCTGGCTCGACAGCGTCGTGCACCAGGAATAACCGCCCGATCCGAGACACGAGACGGAGGCGCGCATGGCCGACGCCGCAACCCCGCCGCATGACATGACGGCCATCGTCATCTCGGGCCCCGGCGGGCCCGAGGTGCTGCAACCCACCCGGATGATCGTGCCGAGGCCCGGTCCCGGGCAGGTGCTGATCCGCGTGGCGGCGGCCGGGATCAACCGGCACGACTGCCTGCAGCGGGCGGCGGGCGTGCACCATGACGGCAACCCGGTGCCGGGGCTGGAGGCGGCGGGCGAGGTGGTGGCCTGCGGGCCGGGCGTGACCGGGATCGCGCCGGGCGACCGGGTGATGGCGCTGCTGCAGGGCGGCGGCTATGCCGGTTTCGCGGTGGCGGATGCGGCGGTCACCCTGCCGGTGCCCGAGGGGCTGAGCCTGCGCGAGGCGGCGGCGCTGCCCGAGGCGCTGTTCACCGCCTGGTGGAACTTCTTCGGCCTGATGGAACTGCGCCCGGACGAGTTTGCCCTGATCCATGGCGGCACCAGCGGCGTCGGGCACATCGCGCTGCAGGCCCTGTCGGCGCTTGGCTACCGCGTGGTCGCGACCGCCGGGTCGCCCCAGAAGATCGAGGCGGCGCGCGGCTTCGGCGCCCGCGCGGCGGTCGGCTATGGCGACCCGGAGCTTGCCTCCAAGGTGCTGGCGGCGACCGGGGGCAGGGGGTCGGTGCCCTTCTCGACGTGTCGGCGGGCGCGCACCTGGCCGCCGATCTCGAGGTGATGGCGCCGGACGGGCGGATCGCGCACCTGTCGGCCGGGGGCGGTGCGGCGCTGTCGGTGCCGCTGCGCCCGCTGATGGCAAAGCGCATCCGGATCACCGGGTCGCTGCTGCGCCCGCTCGACCCCGCGCGCAAGGCCGCGGTGGCCGACAGGCTGCGGCGGGAGGTCTGGCCGCTTCTGGGCCGCGAGGTCCGCCCGACCGTCGCGGCAGTCTTTCCGCTGGACCGCGCCGCGGCGGCGCACCGCGAGATGGAGAAGGGCGCCCATATCGGCAAGATCATCCTCGACCTCGGCTGAGCCCGTGTCCGCAGCGTGGACACGGACCGCGCGGCGACAGCCAGCGGGGCGGCCCCGCGATAGGACGTGAACGACACATCCAGACGGGAGCCCGGACATGCGCATCGCTTCTTACATCACTTCGGACGGCACGGCCTCTTACGGCGTGGCCCGGGACGGACGGCTGCACGATGTCGGCGCCGATTTCCGCGCCCGCCATGCCGACCTGCGCGCGGTGCTGGCCGCCGGGGCGCTGGACGAGCTGGCCGCCGCCGCGGGGCAGGGCGGAGAGTTGGCGCAGGAGGAGGTGACCCTCGTCTCGCCGATCCCGAGCCCGGACAAGATCATCTGCATCGGCCTGAACTACATGACCCACATCCGCGAGACCGGCCGCGACAAGCCCGAGAAGCCGTCGATCTTCACGCGCTACCCCTCGTCTGTTGTGGGGCACGCGCAGCCGATGATCCGGCCCAAGGCGTCGGATTGGTTCGACTACGAGGGCGAGCTGGCGGTCATCATCGGCACGCCGGGGCGCGACATCGCCGAGGCGGACGCGCTGGCCCACGTCGCGGGCTATGCCTGTTTCAACGACGGCTCGATCCGCGACTACCAGCGCCACACCAGCCAGTTCTGGGCCGGCAAGAACTTTGTCGACAGCGGTGCCATGGGGCCGTGGCTGGTGACGGCGGACGAGCTGACCGACCCGGCCGCCCAGACGATGGAGACGCGGCTGAACGGCGAGGTGGTGCAATCGACCCCGATCGCGGACCTTGCCTTCGGCATCCCCGAGCTGATCGCCTATCTCTCGATCGTGACCGAGCTGCTGCCGGGCGACGTGATCGCGACCGGCACGCCGAGCGGCGTGGGCCTCTTCCGCGAGCCGAAGCTGTTCATGAAGGATGGCGACCACGTCGAGGTCGAGATCTCGGGCATCGGCACGCTGGCAAACCCGATCCGCGACCAGGCCTGAGCGGTCAGTCGGGGCGTGCGACGAGGGTGTCGCGCAGCTTTTTCGGCAGCTTGGCGCGGATCAGGTCGTACGAGATCACGATCCGGTCGCGCATGAAGCCCTCGTCCGCGCCCCATTCGACCAGCACCCAGGACTTGTGGAAATAGGGCGCGCGGGCGGCATCGCCTGCCTCGATCAGCATGGCGGCAAAGTCGGGATCGGCGGTCTTGACGGCCACGCCCTGGTCCATGGCCCCGATGCAGGCGAACATCTTGTCGCCGACCTTCCACGCGTCATGCCCGCCGCCCCAGGGGTCCGAGACCTCGGCCCCGGGCAGGGTTTCGCAGACGGATCGGACGAAGGCGCGGCTCATGGTGCGAGGGTGCCCTTGCCGGGCGGTCAAATCAAGGCTTGGCAGACCTGCGCTTTCGGTCTATGCCTCGCGGCATGAACCGGACGTGCATCATCATCTGCTGCATTATTACCTGCTGACATCGTCACGCGGGCCGTTCACTTCGTTCTCCCTCCAGATGAAATGACAGGCCCGCGGCCAAGCCGCGCGAGGACCCGTTATGGTCGAGATCAAGCTGACCAACTCCATGACCCGGACAAAGGAGACCTTTGTCCCGATCGATCCGGACAACGTGCGCATGTATGTCTGCGGGCCGACGGTCTATGACCGCGCGCATCTGGGCAACGCGCGGCCGGTGGTGGTCTTCGACGTGCTGAACCGCCTGTTGCGCGAGGTCTACGGCGACGGTCACGTGACCTACGTGCGGAACTTCACCGACGTGGACGACAAGATCAACGCGCGGGCGCAGCGGGACGGGCGCGACATCCGCGCGATCACCGACGAGACGATCGAATGGTACCACGTGGACATGGAGGCGCTCGGCACGATGCGCCCCGACCGCGAACCGCGGGCGACTGAGCATATCGGCCCGATGATCGCGATGATCGAGCGGCTGATCGAGAGCGGCCATGCCTATGCGGCCGAGGGGCACGTGCTCTTCTCGGTCAGCAGCTACGATGCCTACGGCAAGCTCTCGGGGCGGTCCGTCGAGGACATGATCGCCGGCGCCCGGGTTGAGGTCGCGCCCTACAAGCGCGACCCGATGGATTTCGTGCTGTGGAAACCGTCGAGCGACGACCTTCCGGGCTGGGACAGCCCCTGGGGACGCGGGCGGCCGGGCTGGCACATCGAATGCTCGGCCATGTCCTACGAGATCCTCGGGCCGACCTTCGACATCCACGGCGGCGGCAACGACCTGATGTTCCCGCACCACGAGAACGAGATCGCGCAGAGCTGCTGCGCCCATCCCGAGGGCGGATTTGCCAAGGTCTGGCTGCACAACGAGATGCTCCAGGTCGAGGGCAAGAAGATGTCGAAATCGCTCGGCAACTTCTTCACCGTGCGGGATTTGCTGGACAAGGGCGTGCCGGGCGAGGTGATCCGCTTCGTGTTCCTTGGCACGCATTACCGCAAGCCGATGGACTGGACCGAGAAGAAGGCGGGCGAGGCGGAGGCTGTGCTGCGGAAGTGGCGTGAGGCGACTGTGGGCTGCATGCCGGAAATACCGATTGATCTGGTTGTAAACTCAGTTGCTGACGATCTGAACACGGCCGGCGCAATTGCTTGGCTCCACCAGATTTTCTCGGTTGCGACAGGGAAGCTGAAGCCTGAGTTTGCCGATCTGCCACGAAGCTATTCCCTTGGTGAGTTCCTTGCGTCTGCGCAATTTCTCGGGCTGTTGACGGCCGATCTGGGGAACTGGGCGGCTGCGGCGGAGGTCGACCTCTCGGCGCTGGAAACCGCGCTTGCCGCGGCGCGGGAGGCGGCGATGGCGTCCAAGGACTTCTCGCGCGTGGACGAGATGAAGGCGGCGCTCGTCGCGGCCGGGGTCGAGGTGCGGATGAGAAAGTCGGGGGTCGAACTGATCGCCGGGCCGGGGTTCGATGCCGCGAAGCTGGAGGGGCTGGCATGACCGACCGCCTCTACCTCTACGACACCACGCTGCGCGACGGGCAGCAGACGCAGGGCGTCCAGTTCTCGACCCCCGAGAAGATGCGGATCGCGGCGGCGCTGGACCGGCTGGGCGTCGATTACATCGAGGGCGGCTGGCCGGGCGCGAACCCGACCGACAGCGCGTTCTTCGACGCGGCGCCGCGGGTGAACGCGACGCTGACCGCCTTTGGCATGACCAAGCGGGCGGGACGGTCGGCGGCGAACGACGACGTGCTGGCGGCGGTGCTGAACGCGGGCACGCCGGCCGTCTGCATCGTCGGCAAAACGCACGATTTCCACGTCGAGACGGCGCTGGAGATCACGCTGGACGAGAACCTCGCCAACATCCGCGAGAGCGTCGCGCACCTGGTGGCCGACGGCCGCGAGGCGCTGTTCGATGCCGAGCATTTCTTTGACGGCTGGAAGGCGAACCGCGCCTATGCGCTGGAGTGCATCCGGGCCGCCCACGACGCCGGGGCCCGCTGGGTCGTGCTCTGCGACACCAACGGCGGCACGCTGCCGGTCGAGATCGGGCGCATCGTGGCCGAAGTCATCGCCGAGGGGATCCCGGGCGACCGCCTTGGCATCCACACCCACAACGACACCGCAAACGCGGTCGCCGGGTCGCTGGCCGCCGTCGATGCGGGCGCACGGCAGATCCAGGGCACGCTGAACGGGCTGGGCGAGCGCTGCGGCAACGCGAACCTCGTCACGCTGATCCCGACGCTGCTGCTGAAGGAGCCCTATGCCAGCCTCTACGAGACCGGCGTCAGCCGCGAGGCGCTGCGGGAGCTGACGACGATCTCGCGCCAGCTCGACGATATCCTGAACCGGGTGCCGACCAAGCAGGCGCCCTATGTCGGGGCCTCGGCCTTTGCCCACAAGGCGGGGCTGCACGCGAGCGCGATCCTCAAGAACCCCTCGACCTACGAACACGTCGAGCCGGGGCTGGTCGGGAATGAACGGGTGATCCCGATGTCGAACCAGGCCGGGCAGTCGAACCTGCGGCGGCGGCTGGCGGAGGCGGGGATCGACGTGGCCAAGGGCGATCCGGCGCTGGCCCGGATGCTGGACGAGGTGAAGGCGCGCGAGGATCGCGGCTATACTTACGACAGCGCGCAGGCTTCGTTCGAGCTGCTGGCGCGGGAGGAGCTTGGGACCATGCCGCGTTTCTTCGAGGTCGAACGTTACCGCGTTACCGTCGAACGGCGCCGTAATGCCGCCGGCAGGCGGGTCAGCCTGTCGGAAGCGGTGGTGGTGATCGAGGTCGACGGCGAGCGGCGCATGTCGGTGTCGGAAAGCGTGGACGAGGACGGCGGCGACCGGGGGCCGGTCAACGCGCTGTCAAAGGCGCTGGCCAAGGATCTCGGGTCTCTGCAGGAGATGGTCGAGGACATGAAGCTCGTCGACTTCAAGGTGCGGATCACCCAGGGCGGGACCGAGGCGGTCACCCGCGTCATCATCGACAGCGAGGACAGCGCCGGGCGGCGGTGGTCCACGGTGGGCGTGTCGCCCAACATTGTCGACGCAAGCTTCGAGGCGCTGACCGACGCGATCCGCTGGAAGCTCCTGCGCGAAACCTCGGCTGCGGCGCTGGCCGGGTAGGCAGCGCGCGCCCGCGCCGCAGCGTCACGGGGGCGGTTCGGCGGAAGGCTCTGGCGCGGGAGACTGCGCCGGGGCAAGGCTGCGACGAGCCTGAACGGGGGAGCAATACCATGGCCAAGATCGATTTCACCGTGCCGCATGCGCTGGCGCTGGACGAGGTGCGCGCGCGGATCGCGGCGGGCATTCCGAAACTGCGCGAGAAGATTCCCGGCGGGGCCGAGGTGGAGGCCGACTGGCAGCCCGAGAACCGGCTGGTGCTGAGCATCAAGGCGATGGGGCAGACGATCACCGTGGACGGTGAACTGGCCGAGACCGAGGTGCGCGGCGTGACCTCGGTCCCGATGATGCTGTCGATGATGGCGGGCCAGATCGGCGAGATGGTGCAGGACAGCATCGCGCGGATGCTGGCGAAGCCGGTCGCCTGAGGGGCGCCGGGGTGGGGAGCAACCCCACCCTACGCTTGGATAGGCCACGGCGCCGGGTGCCTTGCGGGCAAGGTGGGGGTCCACCCCGCCTTCCGACCCATCCGGAACCGACCGCTTACGCGCCGTTCACCTTCAACGCCTCTTCCGGCGGCAGGTAGGCATAGCCCAGGTCCTCGGCCACGGCGCGGTAGGTCACCTGGCCCGCATGCACGTTGAGCCCGGCGCGCAGGTGCGCGTCTCGGGTCAGCGCGACGGACAGCCCGTGGTTCGCCAGCGCCAGGGCATGCGGCAGGGTGGCGTTGTTCAGCGCGTAGGTCGAGGTGCGGGCGACGCCGCCGGGCATGTTGGCGACGCAGTAGTGCACCACGCCCTCCTCGACGAAGGTGGGCTTGTCGTGGGTCGTCGGGCGCGAGGTCTCGAAGCAGCCGCCCTGGTCGATCGCGACATCGACCACCACCGATCCGGGGGCCATGGTGCGCAGCATCTCGCGCGTAACCAGTTTGGGCGCGGCGGCGCCCGGGATGAGGACGGCGCCGATGATCAGGTCGGCGTCGGCCACCGCCTCGGCCAGCACGGTGCCGGTGGAATAGAGCGTGCGGATGCGGCCGTTGTAGTGGTGGTCGATGCGCTCCAGCACCTCGGCCGAGCGGTCGAGGACCGTCACCTCGGCCCCGAGGCCCACGGCCATCTGCGCCGCGTTGAAACCGACGACGCCGCCGCCGATCACCACCACCCGGCCCGGTGCCACGCCCGGCACGCCGCCGAGCAGCACGCCGCGTCCGCCGTGCACCTTTTCCAGCGCGGTGGCGCCCGCCTGCACCGACATGCGGCCGGCGACCTGGCTCATCGGTTTCAGCAGCGGCAGCCCGCCGCCGGGGCCGGTCACGGTTTCATAGGCCACGCAGCTGGCGCCGCTGGCGACCAGCTCGCGCGTCTGGTCCGGGTCGGCGGCGAGGTGCAGGTAGGTGTAGAGGATCTGGCCCGGTCGCAGCATCGCGCGTTCGGCGGCCTGCGGTTCCTTGACCTTCACGACCATGTCGGCCTCGGCAAAGATGGTGGCCGCGTCCGGGGCGATGGTGGCGCCCGCGGCGCGGTAGGCGTCATCGGTGGCGCCGATGCCGCCGCCTGCGCCGGTCTCGACGCTGACGGTGTGACCGTGGCGGACCAGTTCGGCCACGCTCTCGGGTGTCAGGCCGACACGGTATTCGTGGGTCTTGATTTCCTTGGGGCACCCGATGCGCATTTCCGTCTCCCTGGGTTCGTGATTTGGGCAGATCATCGCATCCGGGGCGGGAAAAATCCGTGCAAACTGCGGCGCCCGCGAGGAGAATCGGGGGAGGAATTGCGCGTCATTTTCCAGAAATGTGAAAGATCCTTGCGTCATTCTGCGGTGCAGCGGGATTTTATCCTGCACGCCGTCCGGCGCGAAGGGCCCCCCGCGCTTGCGGAATCGGACGAAAGAGGCGAGGGCTGTTGGACCATTGATTTTCACGGGGGATTTGTCGATGACCGCTGCAGTGCAAGGGGATGGCACGCGCCATGGGTAAGGTCATCGTCATCGTCGGCATCATCGCGTTGGTGCTCGCCCCGCTGCCCTACTTCATGATCTGGTCGCAGTCGCCGGGCGGCGCGGCCGAGGCTGCAAGCCGGCTGGACTTCGACAGCATCCTCGGCGCCGCCCCTGCCGAGCCGCTGCCGATCGAAGAGGTCGCGATGCGCGACGGCAGCACGCTGCATGTCCGTCACCTCGACGTGGAGGATGGCCCGCTTCTCATCCTGCTGCACGGGTCGGCCTGGCATGGCGGAGAGTTCGACACCCTGGCCCGCGCCCTTGAGGGCCAGGCCGAGATCGTGGTGCCGGACCTGCGCGGTCACGGGCTGAACGACGGCCCGCGCGGCGACGTGGCCCATATCGGCCAGCTCGAAGAGGATATCGCAGACCTGATCGACCACTATGCCGAGGACGGGCAGGAGGTGATCCTGGCCGGCCATTCGTCGGGCGGGGGGCTGGCGGTGCGCTTTGCCGGGGGCGAGTACGGCGGGATGATCGATTCCGCCATCCTGATCGCGCCTTACCTCGGCTACGACGCGCCGACGACGCGCCCGAACTCGGGCGGGTGGGCGAATCCGCTGGTGCGCCGGATCATCGGCATCTCGATGCTGAACACGGTCGGGATCACCTCGGAGAACGACGAGGTCGTGCTGGAATTCGCCATGCCGCAAGAGGTGCTGAACGGACCGCAGGGCGACCTTGCGACCACCGCCTACACCTACCGGATGATGACCTCGTTCGCGCCGCGCGGCGACGCGACCCGCGATATCGAGGCGCTGCCGCCCTTTGTCCTGATCGCGGGCGCCGAGGACCAGGCCTTCCTGTCCGACGCGTTCAAGCCGTTCATGTCCGAGTTCACTGCCAACGGGATCTACGAGGTGGTGCCGGGGGCCGGGCACCTCGACATCGTCAACCGCCCCGAAACGGCCGAAAGGATCAGCTGGTTCCTCGATGGCTACAAGTGACTTCGGGCCCGACCTGACCGCCAGCGCCGCGCTGGTGGAAAAGGCCGACCCGCCCCGGTTCCGCGCGGCGATGGCCGCGCCCGTCGCTGCCCGGCGGCTGCTGTTCCCGCTCTACGCCTTCAACGTCGAGGTGTCGCGCGCCCCTTGGGTGACCGGGGAGGCGATGATCGCCGAGATGCGCCTGCAGTGGTGGCGCGACGCGCTTGAGGAGATCGCGGCAGGCGGCAAGGTGCGGCGGCACGAGGTGGTGACGCCGCTGGCCGAGGTGCTGGATGCCGAAGGGGCGCGCGTGCTCGACGCGCTGGTCGAGGCGCGGCGTTCGGATATCGAGGCGCTGCCGTTCGATGACGAGGCGGCGCTGGCGCGGTACCTCGATCTGACCTCGGGCGGGCTGGTCTGGACGGCGGCGCGGCTGCTCGGGGCCGGTCCGGACGACGAGGCGGCGGCGCGGGACGCGGGCCATGCCCTGGGGCTGGCGAACTGGCTGCGGGCGATCCCGGCGCTCGAGGCGGTCAGCAAGCGGCCGCTGCCTGACGGGCGACCCGAGGCCGTGGCGGCGCTGGCCCGCGGCGGGCTGGAGCGGCTGGCGCGGGCGCGCAAGGCGCGGGGCGGTGTGCCCGCGGCGGCGATGCTGCCGCTGGCCGGAACCGGCCACGTGCTGTCGGTGGCGGCCAGGACCCCCGGCGCGGTGGCCGACGGCGCGCTGGAGCCAAGCCCATTTGCCCTGCGGGCCGAGATGGCGTGGCGGGCGATGACCGGGAAGTGGTAGGCTAGGGCAGCGGGCTCAAGGCCACGTCCAATCCACGACGCGCAGGGTAGGCGCCGCAACAGGGCGGGGTATCCCCCCGCCACACGCAGGTGATCCCGGGTCAGGCCGCCTCTTCCTCGGGCCGCATCAACAGCCAGATCAGCGCCCCGCCGGCCAGCACGAGGAACGGCACCATCGCCATGTTCACCGCCTGCCACCCGGCTTCCGGCGAGCCGCCGGAACAGTTCATCAATCCGCCCGAGGCCAGCGATGCCACGGTCACGCCGCCAAAGACGATGAGGTCGTTCAGGCCCTGAACCCGGCCGCGTTCCTCGGGCCGGTGCGAGCCTGCGAGCATCGTGGTCGCGCCGATGAAGCCGAAGTTCCAGCCGATCCCGAGCAGCACCAGCGCACCGAAGAAGTTCATCAGGTCGACCCCCTGCAGCGCCACCATCCCGGCGCAGGCCAGGATCACGAGGCCGGTCGCCATGATCTTTTCCACGCCGAAGCGGTTGATCAACTGGCCGGTGAAGAAGGACGGGATGAACATGGCGAGCACGTGGCTCGACACCACGTCGGCGGCATAGGACTTCTCGAAGCCGCAGCCGACCACGGCCAGCGGCGTCGAGGTCATCACCAGGTTCATCAATGCATAGCTGACCATGCCGACGATGACCGCCACCGCGATGCGCGGCGTCGCCAGCAGCTCGCGCCGGGTGCGGCCGCGCGGGGCGTCCTGCGCGGGGACCGGCGGACGGGGAATGTCGAGCAGCAGGAAGAGGAGGGAACCGAAGACGTTGACCCCGATGACGGCGAGGTAGGTGCCGAGGAACGGTACGACCATCGCATCCGCCGTCACCTTTACGATCTGCGGCCCGATGATGGCCGAGGCGAGGCCGCCGGCCAGCACGTAAGAGATCGCCTTGGGTCGGTATACCTCGGACGCGGTGTCGGCGGCGGCAAAGCGGTAGAAGCCGTGCGCCGACATGTAGACGCCGGTCAGCAGGCTGCCCAGCAGGAACACCGTGAAGGAGTTGATGTAGAGCCCGTAGGCCCCGACGATGCCGCCGAGCGTGCCGCCCGCGGCTCCGAGGAAGAACCCGGCCCGCCGGCCGAAGCGCTGCATCACCGCCGACATCGGCGTCGCGGTCAGCATCGAGCCCAGCACGATGAGCGAGATCGGCAGCGTCGCGAAGCAGGGGTTGGGGGCCAGCGACTGGCCCGCGAGGCCGCCGATGGTGAAGATCATCGGCATCTGTGAGCCGAGGATCGCCTGGGCCATCACGAGAACCGCCACGTTCTTCTTGGCGCGGGAATCGTCTGACATGGGGGCTCCTTCCGTCGTCCGACAAGGGGTAGTGACGGAAAGCAGCGTTCACAAGCGCACATGCGGCGTTGCGGTGTGCGCCGATGTGCAGTCAGGCGCGGTCGATCACGTGGGCGAACGACCCGGTGACCTGGCCGGACCTGAGACCCATGGGCGGCAGCGCCGCCCCCTCGGCATCGGTCGCGGCATAGAGCGGGTCGCCCCACGCGGCCAGGGTGGTGGCATAGTGGAACTCGTGCGCGGTCAGTCGGCCGGAGAAGGGCCCGCCAAGCGCGGTCAGGTGGCGGTAGCCGAGGTGCAGGCGGCGGGTCGCGAAGCTGGTCTCGAGCTCCAGCAGCCCGGCCATGACGTGACGCGTGCCGTCGGCGTCGGTCAGGCCCTGTCCCAGGACCATGTAGCCGCCACATTCGCCGTGCACGGGGGTTGTCGCGGCGGCGGAACGCAGGCTGTCGAGGAACCGGGTATTGGCGGCAAGCCGTCCGGCGTGCAGCTCCGGATAGCCGCCGGGCAGATAGACGAGGTCGGCCGCCGGGACGGGATCGTCGGCGAGGGGCGAGAAGAAGGTCAGCTCGGCCCCCTGCGCGCGCCAGTCGTCCAGCAGGTGCGGATAGGCAAAGGCAAAGGCGGCGTCGCGGGCCACGGCGATGCGCTGGCCGGGCGGCGGCACGCGCCGCATGCCGGGGGTGCCGGGCAGGGGCGCGGCGAGCGCGGTCAGGGTGTCGAGGTCGCAGCCCGCCTCGATCCAGTCGGCGGCGCGGTCGAGAAAGGCGTCGAGGTCCGGCCGCTCACCCGCCTGCACGAGGCCGAGGTGCCGGGACGGCATGGCAAGGGACGGGTCGCGGGGCAGGGTGCCGAGGACGGGTATGCCAAGCGGCTCGAGTGCCCGGCGCAGCATGGCGTCGTGCCGCGTGCTGCCGACGTTGTTCAGCAGGATGCCCGCGATGCAAACCTCGGGGTCGTGGTTTGCAAAACCCGCGACCAGCGGCGCCACCGACTGCGCCATGCGGCCCGCGTCGACCACCAGCACCACCGGCAGGCACAGCAGGCGGGCAAGGTCGGCGACCGCGCCGCGCCCGTCCGGCGGCGCCCCGTCGAAGAGGCCCATGGCCCCCTCGATCAGCAGCAGCCCGTCGCCCGCCGCCAGCGCCCGCAGCCTGTCGGGCGACATCGCCCAGGCGTCGAGGTTGGGGCAGGGCTGGCCACAAGCGGCCTCGTGAAATCGCGGGTCGATGTAGTCGGGGCCGGATTTCGCGCCGCGTACGGCCATTCCCTTGCGGGACAGCGCGCGCAGGGCGGCGAGGGTGACGGTGGTCTTGCCTGCGCCGGAGGAAGGCGCGGCGAGGATCAGTCCGGTCATGACGCCTCGGCCGGGCGTCCCCTTCCAAGCGGGTCGAGGTTGCGGGGCACCTCGCCCCGGGCGAGCGCCTGCCAGTCGAGGACCTGGCGCATCAGCACCGACCGCCCGACACAGAGGATCGCCGGAGGCTCGAGCCCCGAGGCGGCGATGTCCGCCGCCATTCGGCCCAGCGTGGTCTCCAGCACCTTTTCGTCCGGCGTGGTGGCCGAATAGACCACCGCGCAGGGTTCGTCCGCCGGGCGGCCCGCGGCCAGAAGAGAGGCCGAGATCTGTTCGACGTGCTTCATGCCCATGTAGATCACCAGCACCTGGCTGCCCTTGGCGATCGCGTCCCAGTCCAGCGACTGCGGCGTCGCGCCGGACTGGTCGTGGCCGGTGACGAAGGTGACCGACTGGTTCACGTCGCGATGTGTGACCGGGATGCCGGCATAGGCGAGGCCACCGATGCCCGCGCTGATGCCGGGGATGATGCGGACATTGACGCCGTGCTGGATCAGGGTCTGCGCCTCTTCGCCGCCGCGCCCGAAGACGAAGGGATCGCCGCCCTTCAGCCGCAGCACCCGCTTGCCCTCGCGGGCAAGGTCGACCAGCCTGAGCGAGATGTCGCGCTGCTTGGCCGAGGGCTTGCCGCCCCGCTTGCCGGCATAGATGTGTTCCGCCTGGGGCGCCCAGTCGAGGATGCTTTCCTGCACCAGCGCGTCGTAGATCACCACGTCGGCCTGCCTGAGCCCGTTCAGCGCATGCAGCGTCAGGAGCCCCGGATCGCCTGGCCCGGCACCGCAGAGCCAGACCCATCCGGGTTCCAGGACCGGCCAGGTGCCGGCGATCGGGGGCAGAGATTCGTCCATGGCCCCCAATATGCGCATCCCGCGACGCGGGGGAAAGTCCGCCGGGCGCGAAAGGGACAGGCGTTTGCCGCCCGTGCGGCGCATGGATCACGGTCCGCCCCTCAGGGTGATCGGTGGAACATCTTGCGCGTCGTGGCCGCTTCATCTTGCCGAAAATACTCCCGCCGGAGGCGGCGAAAGCTCTGGCCTGCGCGCTGCCACCAGTTATGCTCCGCGCCGATGAGCCGGAAACCCGAAGTGAACCTGCGCCTTGGCCTGACCACGGACGCCTGCGCCACCGCCGCGACGCGGAGGGCACGGATGCGCGGCAGGCCGGGAGAGGGGATAGACCGCGCCGCCGCGATCAGGGCGCGGGCATGATCCTTCTGCTGGCCGGCACCACCGAGGCGCGCGAGATGGCAGCGCGGCTGGCGCGGTCGGGCGTCGCGGCAGAGGCGTTGCTGGCCGGGGCGGTCGCGGATCCCCTGCCGCTGGACCTGCCGACGCGGATCGGCGGCTTCGGGGGAGAAGACGGTTTCCGTGCCTTCCTGGCCGACAAGGGCGTGACGGCGGTGATCGACGCGACCCATCCCTTTGCCGCACGGATCACAGCACGGACAGCGCGGGTCTGCGCCGATCTCGGTCTGCCGCACTGCATCCTCTGCCGCCCGGCCTGGCAGGCGGGGGCGGGCGACGACTGGCGCGAGGTGTCCACGCCCGAGGACCTGCCGCGCGTGATCCCCGCGGGGGCGCGAATTTTCCTGTCGGTCGGACGCGGGGAGGTCGGGCGGTACGCCGGGCTGAAGGGGCGCACGGTCGTTCTGCGCAGCATCGATCCGCCACGCGAGCTTCCCGATCCGGACTGGCAGGTGGTGACCGGACGCCCGCCGTTCTCGGTCGAGGATGAAAAGGCGCTCTTTGCTCTGACCGGCATCGACTGGTTGGTGACAAAGAACGCCGGCGGGGCGAGCGGGACGGCGAAACTGGCGGCGGCGCGGACACTTGGCCTGCCGGTGGCGATGATCGCGCGGCCATCGTTGCCCGAGGGGGCGACGGTGGTCGGGACGGTGGAGGCGGCGATGGACTGGGTGCGGGCGCTGTGACGGGGCGGATCATCGAGACGCTCGAGGACGTGGGCGAGGGGGCGGCATGGCTGGCGGCACGGGACGCGGGCATGGCGCGCGCCTTTGAGCGCTGCGGGGTGCCGCCGCTGCGCCGCAGGGCAGACGGGTTCCCGACGCTCTTGCAGGCGGTGGTGGGGCAGCAGGTCTCGACCGCGTCGGCCGCGGCGATCTGGGCGCGGTTGGAAACGGCGGGGCTGACCGTGGCAGAGGCGGTGGCCGCAGCCAGCGAGGAGGACCTGCGCGCGGTCGGCCTGTCGCGGCCCAAGATGCGCTATGCGCGGGGGATCGCGACGGCGGGTCTGGATTTCGTCGCCCTGCGGTCGCTGCCCGACGATGAGGTCATCGCCCGGCTGGTCGCGCTGCCGGGGATCGGGCCCTGGACGGCCGAGATCTATGCCCTGACCGCGCTTGGCCGGGCGGATGTCTTTCCGCCCGGGGATCTGGCCTTGCAGGAAGCGGCGCGGATGCTCTACGGCTTGGCGGATCGCCCGGGGACGGGGGACCTGAGGACAATGGCCGTGCAATGGTCGCCCTGGCGGGCGGTGGCGGCGCGGCTGCTCTGGGCCTGGTACAGGGCGGAAAAACAGCGTGAGGGGATGACATGACGAGGGTGCTGAACGCGGGACGCAAGGAACCGCAGTCGGGGGAAACGCGGTCGGTCGTCGTCTTCCTGCACGGCTACGGCGCGAATGGTGCCGACCTGCTGGGGATCGCCGACGTGTTGGGTGAACACATGCCCGACACGCTCTTCGTCGCGCCCGACGCGCCTGAACAGGTGCCCGGCGCGCCCTTCGGGTTCCAGTGGTTCCCGATCCCCTGGATGGACGGGTCGTCCGAGGAAGAGGCCGAGCGCGGGATGCAGCAGGCGGTCGAGGACCTGAACGCCTTTCTCGATGCGCTGATGGTCGACGAGGACGTGCTGCCGGAACAGGTGGTGCTCTTCGGGTTCAGCCAGGGCACGATGATGTCGCTCTACGTCGCGCCGCGCCGCGAGGATGCGGTGGCCGGCGTGGTCGCCTTCTCGGGCCGGTTGCTGAAGCCCGAGCTGCTGGAGGACGAGGTGGTGAGCCGGATGCCGGTGCTGCTGGTGCATGGCGACGCGGACGAGGTGGTGCCGCCGCAATCGCTGCCCGCCGCCGCCGAGGCGCTTCAGGCGGCCGGCTTCAAGGAGGTCTATGCCCACGTGATGAAGGGCACCGGCCACGGGATCGCGCCCGACGGGCTGTCGGTGGCGCTGGCCTTCATGCGGGACAAGCTGTCGCTCTGACGGCCGCGCCCGCGGTCGGGGCATCCAAGGTTCTGAATTGGGGCCGGGCGGCGCTTTCGTCCGGCCGCACGCCGTGACAGGCTGCGCGCAATCCAAGGAGGACCACCCATGATCATCGTCACCGGCACCATGGAAGTGCCTGCCGAGCACGTCGAGAAGGCCCGCGAGAATTTCCGCCTTGCCGAGGCCGCCACCGCGAGCGAGCGGGGCTGTATCACCTACAAGTTCTTCCAGAGCGTCGAGACGCCCACGCTCTTCCGGGTCTACGAGGAGTGGGAGGACAAGGACGCGCTGAAGGAACACGGCGCGCATCCCAACATGGCGGCGCACCGCGAGCGGATGGCGCCGCTTGGCGTGAGCAACCGGCAGATCAAGATGATCGAACCAGATCGGATCCGCGACCTCGGCTGATCACGCCTCGGGGAACCACAGCCGCGGCTCGGCGATCTCGATCGAGTTGTCGGCCGGGTCGCGGAAGTAGATCGAGCGGGCGCCGTTCGGCCAGTGGAAATCCGCCTCGACCAGCACATTCGCGGCCCAGAGCCGGTCTTTCCAGTCATGGATCGCCTTGGCATCTGCGGTCAGGCACAGATGGCCCGGCCCCTCGGCCCCGTGCGGCGGCACGGGCATCTCGGGGTTCGACGGGCCCTTGCGGGTCTCGGCCGGGTTGAAGAGCAGCAGCACCGTGGCGCCGGCGCGGAAGAAGACGTGACGGTGCCCGACGCGGGCGATCTTTTCCAGCCCCAGCACGTGACCATAGAACTCCTCGGCCGCGTCGAGGTCGGGGGCATAGAGCGCGGCCTCGAGCACGCCGGGAAAGGCGGGGGCCGGGGGAAGCACGATCCTGTCCATCTGGTACAGATAGGACGAGGGGGTGTCACGTCACCCCGCCGGCGTCCGCATCCTGTGGATATCTGTCATTTGGGCGTTACGCGCCCGAAGTATGGCTTTTGCGAGCTTCTGTATATCGTGGGGCTTGCCCAAGGTCAGCCGCGATATATAGTGAATCACGGTGAGGGCGGGATGTCCTGCCCTGATACCGGACCGAGGTAGGCAGGGCAGAGGATATTTCAGACATGGACGGAGATTTCAGGACCGAATTCGTGAGGGACCCAGCGGCGCTGAAGAAGCATCCGGCGCTGGTGTTGAACGCGGATTACCGGCCGTTGTCCTACTACCCCCTCAGCCTCTGGCCCTGGCAGGAAGCGGTGAAGGCAGCCTGGCTGAACCGGGTGGACATCGTGGCGGAATACGACGCCTTCGTCCGAAGCCCGAGTACCGAGATACGGATACCCTCGGTGGTGGTTCTCAAGGATTACGTCAAACCCCAGAAGCGCGTGGCCTTCACGCGCTTCAATCTTTTTCTGCGGGACGAATTCTGCTGCCAGTACTGCGGCGCCAAGGGCGACCTGACGTTCGACCACGTCGTGCCGCGCGCCTCGGGCGGGGTGACAAGCTGGGAGAACGTGGTGGCCGCCTGCGCGCCCTGCAACCTGCGCAAGGGATCGAAGAGCCTGCGCCGGGCGGGCATGGCACTGCGCAAGCCGCCGCGGATGCCGGGGGCGGAAGAGCTGCGCAACCACGGACGGAAGTTCCCGCCGAACCACTTGCACGACAGCTGGGTCGATTACCTCTACTGGGACGCCGAGCTGGAGGCCTGACGCGCGGCCACCGACCGGCGCCGTGCCTCTCGCCGGACGCTGAACACCAGGATCGTCACCGTCGCTGCCAGCAGGAAGAGCCCTGCCGCCAGCGAACTGAGCCCGGGTATGCTCTCCAGCATGGCGGTGCTCGCGACAGCGCCTAGGATCGCGCCCGTTAGCCTGGCATCGGCGACGAACATGCCGAAGAGTTCCGAAAGTACTTCCCGCAGCAGTTCCATCTCAGGCCTCCTTTGCCATTGGGCGCGCCATTCGCGCCGCGCCAAGCCCCGCGGCCAGGAAGACCGCCGCGAAGACCAGCAGCGCCAGGTCGCCGCCCGGCCATTCGATGCCCAACCCCTCGCCGGTCCAGAACACGCCGAAGGCCGAGAGCATGACCCCCACGCCGAACTTGAGCGTGTTCTCGGGTACGCGGGACAGGGGGCGGTGCGCCACAATGCCGACGACAAGGACCAGCACGCAGGCAGCCAGCGCACCGAGGCTCGCCGGCCAGAGCAATCCGCGACCGGCGCCGACGGCGATGACGATGAAGACGACCTCGAGCCCTTCGAGCAGGACGGCCTTGTACGCGGCGATCCCGGCGATCCAGTCCTGCGAGGCGCGGCTGGTGCCAACCTGGGCCTCGAGCGCGGCGCTTTCGCGCGCAAAGATCGCGTCCTCGTCGTGCAGCGGGATCACCCCGGCGCCGCGCAGGGCGGCCTTGCGCAGCCAGCCGATCCCGAAGAGGAGGAGCAGGACACCGATCACCAGTTGCAGCAGGTGCAGCGGCACCCGGTTCAGTGCCGGGCCCAGCAGGATCACGATAGCAGCGAGGGTGGCGAGCGCCGCACCGGTGCCGAGCAGGGCGGGGCGCCAGCCGCGCAGGGTGGCGACGACGAGGACGATGGTGAAGGCTTCGACCACCTCGACCAACGAGGCAAGGAATGCGGCGGTGATCGCAGGGGCGGCCGTGGACCAGTCAAGCATTGCGCATCTCCATTGCTCTTTGGTTCGGGTTCAGTCCGACCGACGCGTGATTGCGGTTTCGCGGTGACGTGGCCGGGTGGTGCAGGCGCATCGTCCTGGCCTCACCTGTTTTCGTCATGGGCGTCGAAGACGCGGCGCGCGTAGTCGTCCAGCACGGCGGCGCACCCCTTCAACCGATCCTCGGCCTCGGCGGCACGCTCGGCGCCGTAGAAGTCGAGCTTCTGGATTTTCGCCAGCCAGCCCTGAAGTTTCTTGAGATCGACGTCGTTCTCTTCCAACTCTGCATAGGTGTAGTGGTTGGCTGCCACTTCCTTGGCGACCTCGGCTTCGAAGTCATCGCACTTGTCAATGAATTCCTCGTAGGCGTCGTCACGCTCTGCCTTGAAACGTGCCAGAACCTTGGCTTCCTGACCGGGATCAAGGGCAATAGTTTCAAGGAGGACAGACTCTCCCTGTGCCTCTGCGATGTCGTTTTCCAGCATCTTCAGGCGGCGGACGTGGTCGTCGGTCCTGGGCAGCAGGCAGACCCCGTTCTGAAGATAGATCGCCCCCATACCCTTGAGCTTGCGCCAGAGCGACACCCGTTTCGCCGCAGGTTCAGGAGGGACCTTGTAGGTCAGAAGGAGCCAGGACAGGTTTTCCATAGCTCAATCTGAATGTAACGACCGTTACGAGTCAAGTGTATTCATCGACGCGTGCCGACTGCACAGATTGCGCATGGGTGCTGGCCACGGCTTTGCCAAAAAACATGCGCCTCCTCCCACCATCGGACCGACTGGCCAAGATCGGGTGCGCGATGCGGCGGACGCGTTTCTGATCGGGGCCGCCGGGACAATGTCATGGGCAAAGATGCCGACAGCGGAAAAGGAAAAAGCGCCCCGAGGGGCGCTTTCGATGCTGTCGCGATGACCGCTTGGCCGGTTACTGGCCGCCGGCCGGGGCCGGTGCGGGTTTCGGCGCGGTCTTGCTGGCCGAGGAGAGCGGATCGTCCTGGCGCTGCACGGAGCCTTCGAAATGGGCGCCGCTCTCGATCGCGATGGTCTTGTGGATGATGTCGCCCTCGACGCGCGCGGTCGAGGTCAGGCGGACCTTGAGGCCGCGCACCCGGCCCACGATGCGGCCGTTGATGACGACGTCGTCGGCGGTGACCTCGCCCTTAACTGTGGCGCCTTCGCCGACGGTCAGAAGGTGGGCGCGGATGTCGCCCTCGATGGTGCCTTCGATCTGGATGTCACCGGTCGTCTTGACGTTGCCGGTGATGTGCAGGTCCGAGGACAGGACCGATGCCGGCGGCTTGGCCTTGGGCGCGGCGGGCTTGTAGTCGGTGCCCGACGAAGACGGCGTGGCAGGCTTGGAGGGGGTCTCCGCCTTGGGTGCTTCGTTGGTGTCCTTGGGACCGGGCTCGTTGATCTTGCTCTTAGAAAACATCTCTGGAGGCCTTGATGTAAGTCATGGGGTTTACAGCCTGACCGCCGACGCGCACTTCGTAGTGCAGATGCGGGCCGGTCACACGTCCTGATGCTCCCATATCACCGATCCGATCCCCGCGCGATACCTTTTGGCCTACCTTCACGGCAATGCGTGACATGTGACCGAAGCGGGTCTCGATCCCGAACTCGTGCTTGATTTTCACCAGTCGTCCGTAGCCGCTGCTCCAGCCCGCGTGGATCACGGTGCCGTCTGCGGTGGCGTAGAGCGGGGTGCCGACGGGGCCGGCGAAATCGACGCCCGCGTGCATCCGGCGGCCGCCGGTCTTGGGGTCGCGGCGGTAGCCGAAGCCCGAGGTGAAGCGATAGGCGGCCTTGACCGGGACGGCGAAGGGCGCCTTTTCGGCGGCGATGCGGTAGAGGTTCAGCCGGTCCATCTGGTCGAGGATCCGGTTGGCGCGGGAAGCGTCGGGCGAGGGATCCTCGCCCATGGTGGAAAGGGAGATCGGGGTCAGCGGGCCGCCCTGGCCGGAGTAGCCGCGGCGCACCTGGTTCAGCAGGCTGTCGGGGTTCATGCCAGCGGCCTTGAACATCTTGTCGAGCGGCGCGACCGAGACGGTCATCGCCTCTTCGAGCTGGCGGAAGATGGCGTCGTTCTGGTCGCGCAGCAGGGCCAGCTCGGTCGCCATGTCGTCGGCCTGGCGCAGGGCGTCCTGGGCGTTGGCCTCGATCTGGTCGCGTTCGTCGGCGGTGTCCTCGAGCGCTGCGGTCAGGAAGTCGAGCGTGCTGTCCTTGCCGGGGCCGGCGGCGGGGGTGTTGCCGCTTTCGACCATCGCCGACTTGAGGTCGCCGAGCTCGCCCCGGGCGCCGTCGCGTTCCTGCATGGTGCGGCGCAGGGTCGACTGGATCACGCCGATCCCGGTCTCGAGCTCGCGCCGGCGGGTTTCCGAGGCCAGCAGTTCCGACTGCATGTCCGAGATCCGGTCGAGCGCGGAGTTGAACCGTTGCTGGGCCGCCAGCGCCTCTTCGGCGCGGGCGTCGCGTTCACCGGCAAGCGCGTTCAGCCGTTCCTGGTAGACGTGCTGGTCGCGCCGGGCCTGGTCGCGGAAGTTGCCCGACCCGATCGAGTCCATCAACAGCACCGCCGTCGCGATGATCGACCAGGCCAGCAGCGCGCTGCAGCCGACAAGGCCTGCCAGCTGCACACCGGGCCGCAGCCGCACGAAGCGGGTGTCGGTGTCCGATTTGAGGAAGACCCTGCGCTCGGGCAGATGTCGTTCGAGAAATGCGTTTAGCTTCAGCTTGAGTGTGGTGCTCACCTGAGAGATGCCCTCGTCCCGTCCCTGCAACACGCCCGCATTCCCCAACCGAGCGCTTGCGAAGGTGTTACCGGCCGTTCAGGCATCGGGCAACAATTTTGGCCCGGCTGAAGCGCCGGGATGCCGATTTGCCCGAATGTTGGCGAAATTCCGCTTATGTCCAGCGGGTTACGCACCGGTATTTGCTTGCGTCAATTTCCCCAGGGTTAAAGGCGGGCTGCCGTGACCGGGGCGTCATGGGGCTGCAAGCGGGGGGCGCACCACGGTCGGGATTCGTCTCAGGGTTGCAGCGTTTCGTGAAGATTTCGTTGCGGTGCCCGGGGACGGGGCAGGCGCGGAGCGGGTACATCCCCGTCCGCGCCCTCGGGTCAGGTCAGTTCCTTGACCGCCGCCAGAACCTCGTCGACATGGCCGTCGACCTTCACTTTGCGCCAGGCGCGGGCCACCGTGCCCTTGGCGTCGATCAGGAAGGTCGCCCGTTCGATCCCCATGAAGGTCTTGCCGTACATCTTCTTCTCGCCCCAGACGCCGTAGGTCTCGCAGACGTCACCGTCTTCGTCCGACAGCAGGATGACCTCGAGCGCGTGCTTGTCGCGGAACTTGTCATGCGCGGCGACGCTGTCCTTTGAAACGCCCAGGACGGTGGCGCCCTCGGTCTGGAACTCGGCCGCGGCGGCGGTGAAATCCTTGCCCTCGGTGGTGCAGCCCGGCGTGTCGTCACGCGGGTAGAAGTAGAGAACCACCGGGTGCCCGCGGAAGTCGGTGAGCGAGATCTTGCCGCCGCCGTCACGCGGAAGGGTGAATTCTGGAGCCATTTCGCCGGTTTCGGGCATGTCGCGCCACTCCTTTGTCTGAAAAGTGAGTTTCAATCTAACCCGGAGATGGGGACAATACAGCCCGCGACCAGAGGCAGGTCGCCAGAAAAGGGAACGGGCCGCCAAGGCCGGGAATGACAGAGGACCAGACGCAGCCGACCGGCCAAGATGCCGGCGAGCGGGCGGGGGTGGCCGGGCGCCGCCGCCGTCACGTTTGGCGTGCGCTCAGCCTGTGTGGCGGCGCGGCCATCTCGTTCGTGATCGTCCTGGCCGTGCTGGTCGCCCTGACCGTGGCGCACGAGCGGCCGCTGGTGGCACCCGGCTGGGTCAAGGCGCGGCTGCAGGACACGCTGGACCGTTCGCTCGACGGGCTCGACATCGACTTTGCCGAGGTGGCGCTGGTGGTCGAGGAGGGCTGGCGCCCGCGCATCCAGCTGCGCGACCTGCAGGTCAACCGCGCCGGCAGCGACGCGCGGCTGACGCTGTCGACCATCGCCGGGACGCTCGCCGTGGCACCGCTGCTGAAGGGCGAGGTCCGGCCCGACAACATCTACCTATCGGGCGCGCAGATGCACCTGCGGCGCGAGGCCGACGGCCAGTTCAACCTCGCCCTGGGCGAGGCAGGCGCCGCGATGGCCGCGGGGCAGCTGGCCCGGACCGAGGGCGGATCGCCCCTCGGCGCACTGGCCGACGAGGTCGAGGCGCTGATGGACCTGCCCGACCTGCAGGCGCTCCGCCGGGTCGAGGCGACCGCGCTGACCCTGCGCTATGAAGATGCCCGGTCAGGCCGCGCCTGGACGGTGGATGGCGGCCGCGCGGTCCTGGAACGCGATGGCGACGACCTGCAGCTGCGCGGCGATTTCGCCCTGCTTGGCGGGCGGGCCTGGGCCACGACGCTCGCGGTCAGCTATTCCAGCCGGATCGGTGACCGCGCCGCGCAGTTCGGCATGCAGTTCGAGGACATGGCCGCCGCCGACCTGGCCACCCAAAGCGCCGCGCTGGCCTGGCTCGAGGTGCTCGAGGCACCGGCCTCGGGGGCGCTCAGGGCCTCGGTGGACGGCGAGGGGCGGCTGGGCCCGCTGAACGCGACGCTGCAGATCGGCAAGGGCGTGCTGCGCCCCGAGAACGGCACCCAGCCGATCCCCTTCGATGCCGCCACCAGCTACTTCACCTACGACCCGCAGACCCAGGCGCTGCGGGTCGACGATTTCCGCATCGACAGCGACTACCTGACCGCCCGGGCCGAGGGCTCGGTCCGGCTGATCGGGACCGAGCAGGGCCGCCCGGTCGAGATGGTGGGCCAGCTTCGGATGACCGAGTTCTCGGCCCAGCCGGGCGACCTCGTGCCCGAGCCGGTGGTGTTCTCGGACGTGCGCGGCGATTTCCGGCTGCGGCTCGACCCGTTCGAACTGACCGTCGGCCAGCTGGTGCTGGGGTTGAACGACGAGAACGCCACTTTGTCCGCGCAGGTCCGCGCGGCGCCCGAGGGCTGGGACGTGACCGCCGAGGGGGCGATGTCGCGCCTGACCAAGCCGCAGCTCGTCGCGCTCTGGCCCGAGCCGCTCGCGGCCAAGACCCGCGCCTGGGTCGACGAGTTCATGTATGCCGCCGACCTGCACACCATCCAGTTCGGCCTCAGGCTCGAACCGCAGCAGAAGCCCGACATCTACCTCGGCTTCGAATACGACGACGCCTCGTTCAGCTTTGCCCGCGGGATGCCGCCTGCCGAGGGGGTGAAGGGACACGCCACGCTCGACCGGAACCGCTTTGTCGCCGTGGCCGAGGCGGGGCATGTCACCGCCCCGCAGGGCGGGCGGGTGTCTATGGCGGGCACCGTCTTTGTCGTGCCGGACACCAAGATCAAGCCGGCCCCGGCCGAGGTACAGTTGCACACCGATGGCACGATCACTGCCTCGCTCGCTTTGCTGGACATGGAGCCTTACCGCTTCATCTCGAAGGCCGGGATGCCGGTCACGCTGGCCGACGGGCGGCTCAAGACCGACGGGCTGCTGCAGTTCCCATTGAAGAAAAAGAAGACCCCCGAAGAGTTCGTCGTGACCGTCGACGGCACGGTCATCGGCATGCACAGCGACACGCTGGTGCCGGAGCGGCGGATCTCGGCCCGGCAACTCGACATGCGGCTGGCCGACAACCTTCTGAGCATCGAGGGCGAGGCGCGGATCGGCGCGGTCCCGGTCGGCGGCCGGCTCGAGACGCGGATCGGCAAGGCCGGCGACGGCAGCGCGCGGCTGGCGGGCTGGGTCGAGCTGTCCGAGCGTTTCGTGGACGAATTCCGCATCGGCCTGCCGCCCGGCAGCCTGCAGGGGCAGGGCCGGGCCGAGATCCAGGTGGATGTGCCTAAGGGCCAGCCGCCCGCGTTCCGCATGTCGACCGATTTCGCCGGTGTCGGGCTGAGCCTGCCCGACATCAACTGGTCGCTCCCGCGTGCGGCGCGGGGGACGCTGACGCTTGCGGGGACGATGGAAAAGCCGATGCGTATCGACCGTATCGCGGTCGAGGCGCCGGGCCTGACCGCCAGCGGCGAGATCGCTCTGAGCGAAGAGGGCGGGCTGAAGTCCGCGGCCTTTGACAGGGTTCAGATCGGCGGCTGGTTCGACGCGCCCGTGACGATGTCCGGGCGCGGCAAGGGCGTGACGCCGGCGGTGCAGGTCACCGGCGGGACGGTCGACCTGCGGCGGGCCAAGCTGGGCGGCGGGTCGGGCAAGGGCGGGCCGCTGTCGCTGCACCTGTCGCGGCTGCAGGTCAGCGACACGATCGCCCTGACCGAGTTCCGTGGCGAATTCGACAGCTCGGGCGGGATGAACGGCGATTTCGTCGGCCTGGTGAACGGCGCGGCTGCGGTGCACGGGCAGGTCATGCCGCGCAACGGGCGCAGCGCGCTGCGCCTGACCGCATCCGACGCGGGGCGGGTCCTGGCGGCCTCGGGGATGCTGGAACAGGGCCGCGACGGCGCGATGGAACTGGTGCTGAATCCGGTGGGACCGGCGGGACATTACGACGGGCAATTGCGCGTCAACGGCCTGCGGATCATCGATGCCCCGGCGATGGCCGCGCTTCTCAACGCGATCTCGGTCGTGGGGCTGGTCGAACAGATGGCCGGCGGCGGCATCCTCTTCAACGATGTCGATGCGCGTTTCCGGCTGACCCCGAACCAGGTGGTGATCGCCGAGTCGAGCGCGGTCGGCGCCTCGCTCGGCCTGTCGATGGACGGGGTCTACGACTTCAGCCGCGGGGTGATGGACATGCAGGGGGTCGTCTCGCCGATCTACATGCTGAACGGGATCGGATCGGTCCTGACCCGCAAGGGCGAGGGGCTGTTCGGCTTCAACTACACCCTGCGCGGCGCGGCGGCCGCGCCTTCGGTCGGGGTGAACCCGCTGTCGCTGTTGACACCCGGCATGTTCCGCGAGATTTTCCGCCGCCCGCCCCCCAGGTATCCCAGGCCCAGACCCAGTGAAGCTTTCCGATTTCGATTTCGACCTGCCGGAGCGGCTGATCGCCACTCGGCCCGCGCGGCCCCGTTCGTCGGCGCGCCTCCTCGTGGCGCAGGGCGATGCCATCACCGACGCGATCGTGCGCGACCTGACCGACTGGCTGCGTCCCGGTGACCGGCTGGTGCTGAACGACACCCGGGTGATCCCCGCGCGGCTGTCTGGCCTGCGGCACCGCGACGGGGCCGAGGGGCCGACCGCCGCACGGATCGAGGTCACGCTGCTGGAGCCGCGGGCCGACGGCACCTGGGCCGCGCTGCTGAAGCCGCTGAAGAAGATCCGCGACGGCGAGGTCATCGTCTTTTCCGACGCGCTTTCTGCCGCGCTCGAGGGACGGGAAGAGGGGCAGGCGCTCCTGCGTTTCAACCTGGCGGGCGGAGATTTCGACGCGGCGCTGGCCGAGGCGGGGCAGATGCCGCTGCCACCCTATATCGCCGCCAAGCGGCCCGCCGACGCGCAGGACCACGAGGATTACCAGACTGTCTGGGCCCGGAACTCCGGCGCCGTGGCCGCGCCGACCGCCTCGCTGCATTTCGATGACGACCTGCTCGCCCGGATCGCCGCGCACGGGGTCGAGACCACCCATGTCACGCTGCATGTCGGCGCGGGCACCTTCCTGCCGGTGAAGGTCGAGGACGTGACCACCCACAGAATGCACGCCGAATGGGGCGAGGTGACGGAAAAGGCCGCCGCCGAGATTGCCGCCACCAAGGCCGCCGGTGGGCGGATCATCCCCGTCGGCACAACCGCGCTGCGCCTGATCGAGAGCGCGGCGCGTGACGGGGCCATAGCGCCCTGGCGGGGCGAGACCGACATCTTCATCTACCCCGGCTTCACCTTCCACGTGACCGACGCGCTGATGACGAACTTCCACCTGCCGAAGAGCACGCTGCTGATGCTGGTCTCGGCCCTGATGGGGCAGGAGCGGATGCGCCGCGTCTATGCCCACGCGGTGGCCGAAGACTATCGCTTCTTCTCCTACGGCGACGCCTCCCTGCTGATCCCCGGCCGCCCGGCCTGAGGCTCGTCTGCGCCGCCGCTGCGACCGACCTCCGGTCCGGTATTCTGGGGAAATCATCCTCGGGCCAGTGGACGGGGCCGCGGCGCCTGCAACCCTCCGCCCAGGACACAACATTCCGCCGGAAACCTGCTTGAAACCACGCCGCGGCAGTGTCAGCACGCGCGGGCGACGCGACGAGTCGCAAACGACCCAGACCTGGCCGGTGCAAAAGGGCCAGGCTGTTCGGGAAGAAGGATGACGGTATGCTGCAGGTTCTCGGATTCCGCCTGGGCGCTCCTGCTCGGCCTGATGCTGCTGATGGTCGGGAACGGCCTTCAGGGCACGTTGCTGGGTGTGCGCGGCCAGATCGAGGGATTCTCGACCGCCGAGATGTCGGTGGTGATGTCGGCCTACTTCGTCGGCTTCCTCGGCGGCTCGCGGCTGGCGCCGGAGCTGATCCGCCGCGTGGGTCATGTCCGGGTCTTTGCCGCGCTCGCCTCGTTCATCTCGGCGGTACTGATCCTCTACCCGTCCTACGCCAACCCGGTCGCTTGGACGGTCGAGCGGGTGATCATCGGTTTCTGCTTCTCGGGCGTCTACGTCACTGCCGAGAGCTGGCTGAACAATGCCGCCACGAACGAGAACCGGGGCAAGGCACTGTCGCTCTACATGATCGTGCAGATGGTCGGCATCGTCGCGGCGCAGGGGCTGCTTCTGGTGGCGGACCCGGGCGGGTTCATCCTGTTCGTGATCCCCTCGGTCCTGGTTTCGATCTCGTTCGCGCCGATCCTGCTGTCGATTTCGCCGACGCCGGCGTTCGAGTTGACCAAGCCGATGTCGCTCAAGGAGCTCTACGGCATCTCGCCGCTGTCATGCGTCGGGGTGTTCCTGCTGGGCGGCGCGTTCTCGGCGCAGTTCGGCATGGCGGCGGTCTACGGCGCCTCGGCTGGCTTCACCCTGCCGCAGATCTCGCTCTTCATCGCGTTCTTCTACGTCGGCGCGACGGTCGCGCAGTACCCGCTCGGCTGGTTGTCGGACCGGATGGACCGGCGCGTGCTGATCATGGCGGTGGCGGCCATCGGCGCGGTCGGGGCGGCGATCGGGGCGATGTTCGGTGGTCTCTTCACCATGATCCTGGTGGCGGCGCTGATCGTCGGCGGCATGTCGAACCCGCTCTATTCGCTGCTGATCTCGTACGCCAACGACTTCCTCGACCACGAGGACATGGCGGCGGCGTCGGGCGGGCTGATCTTTCTCAACGGGCTGGGCGCGATCTCGGGCCCGTTGATCGCGGGCTGGGCGCTCGAGATCTTTGGCCCGCCGGGGTTTTGGGTCTACATCGCGGTCCTGCTGGCGGCGATGGCGGGCTATGCGGTCTACCGCATGACGCAGCGTCCGGCGCCCTCGGTCGACGAGACCACAAGCTATGCGCCGGTGTCGATGTCGGCCTCGCCCGTGGCGGTCGAAGCGGCGCAGGAATGGGCCGTCGAGAAGGCCGAAGAGCAGTCCGATGCGCAGGATAATGCCGCCTGAAGAAACGATTCTGGTGATTCCATGTGACTTCTTCGGATGTTAGCGACAACGGTCGGCGCATCCCCATGGATCGTTTGTGAAACATATGTAAACGTGACAGCGTTGGTGTCGGGAGTGAAGGAGACCATCATGGTGACGCCCGAAGAAGTGCTTTCGTTCTGGCTCGACGAGGTCGGGGAAAAAGGCTGGTACCAGCCCTGGGACGGCCTCGACGACGAGATCCGCAGTCGGTTCGAAACCGCGTGGAAGGTGGCCAGCGAAGGGTCCTACGGCCTGTGGCTGACCTATCCCTCCGGGTCGCTGGCCTACATCATCCTGATGGACCAGTTTCCGCGCAACATGTTCCGCGGCGAAGGTCGCGCCTTTGCCTCTGATCGCGCCGCCCTGTCGGCCGCCAAGGTCGCGGTGGAGCGCAAGTGGGACATGCGGATCGACCCGCCGGCCCGCCAGTTCTTCTACCTGCCGATGATGCATTCGGAATGCCTGTCGGACCAGGAGCGCTGCGTGCGCCTGATGAAAGAGCGGATGCCCGAGGCGGAAAACAACCTGCTGCACGCCAAGGCGCACCGCGAGGTGATCCGCCAGTTCGGCCGGTTCCCCTATCGCAACGAGGCGCTGAACCGCCAGACCACGGCGCCGGAAGGGGCCTACCTGGAAAGCGGCGGCTACGGCGAAACCGTGCGCGAGCTGCAGGCCGCCACCGCCTGAGCGATCAGAGCGGGAGGCGCCTGTCCGGCTCCCGCCCGTGTCCCTCGACCTCGATCCGGTCGGGGTAGAGGCTGATCATGGCAAAGGCCGTCTGGTCAGCCGTTTCGACCATCCCGCACAGCGTCAGGAAATGCGTGCCCTCGATCTGCTGGTGGCCGCCCGCGTGGTTGTGGCCGCAGAGGTAGAGCGGCACCTTCTGCGCGACGAGGAGGTCACGCACGCGTTCCGCGTCCCACATCAGGTGCTGATCGCCGTCGGGGGTTAGGGGGTAGTGCCCCATCACGATGACCCGTTCGCCGTTGTCGGACGCGGTGTCGAGCCGGTCGCGCAGCCAGTCGAACTGCGCCTCCGAGATGCCGCCGTTCCAGGGCTTGGCGTTCGGGGCGTCGCGCGCCTCGAGGCTGGCGAGCTTCGCCTCGGCCGCCGCGCGTTCGTCCGTTCCGGGGGCGGTGGTGAAGGTGCTGACCTCGTTCCCGTCCAGCACGATCACCCGCCAGCCGTCGCCCAGCACGTCGTAGTAGGTGCCGGTCATGCCCAGCCTTCCGGGCACCCTGTCGCGCAATTCGGGTGCGACCGCGTAGTCGTGATTGCCGAGCACGGCGAAATGGCGGTGATACAGCTTCTGGTAGGTGGTCCTGACCGGGTCGAAGCTCGCGAAATCGTGGTCGATGAAATCGCCCAGCGTCGCCACGAAATGCAGGTCGGCCTCGTTCAGGACGTCGATCGCCTGTGCCAGCTTGCCGAGCGAGGCGGCGTAGTGGCGCGTGCCCTTGGGCGGCGCATCGGCATACTGCGGATCCGCGATCACGCCGAATCTCAACGGGATCTCGGCCGCGCGCAGCGCCGAGGGCAGAAGCGGAAGGGAAAGGGCAATGTGCAGCAGGTCGCGGCGGGTTGGCATTCCGGAATCGTCCTTTCCCGATGCTCGGTCCATAGTAGGGTAATAATACGGTGTGACAGAACGGCAAGGGGCGGCGTGACGGCTGGCGCTTGCTGCCCATTTCCAGATAGTTTAATATCAAACTATCTTTCAGGCGGAGGCATTCATGGCGGCGAAGAGCTACGACTTCATCGTGATCGGGGCAGGGCCGGGGGGCTACGTGTCCGCGATCCGGGCGGCCCAGCTGGGGCTCAAGGCCTGCGTGGTCGAACGCGAGAACCTGGGCGGCATCTGCCTGAACTGGGGCTGTATCCCGACCAAGGCGCTGCTGCGCTCGGCCGAGGTGTACCACCAGATGGAGCGGGCCAAGGACTTTGGCTTGTCTGCCGAGGGCATCGGCTATGACCTCGACGCCGTGGTGAAACGCTCGCGCGGGGTGGCCAAGCAGATGGAGGGCGGGGTCAAGCACCTGCTCAAGAAGAACAAGGTCGATGTGGTGATGGGCGAGGCGACGCTCCCCGCCAAGGGAAAGGTCAGCGTCAAGACCGGGGCCGGGACCGAGGAGCTGACCGGCAAGACCATCGTGCTGGCCACCGGTGCCCGCGCGCGGGAACTGCCGGGGCTCGAGGCCGACGGCGACCTGGTCTGGACCTACCGCCACGCGCTGCAGCCGAAACGGATGCCGAAGAAGCTGCTGGTCATCGGCTCGGGCGCCATCGGGATCGAATTTGCCAGCTTCTTCAACACGCTCGGCGCCGACACCACGGTGGTCGAGGTGATGGACCAAATCCTGCCGGTCGAGGACGCCGAGATCGCGGCGCTGGCCAAGAAGCAGTTCGTCAAGCAGGGCATGAAGATCATGGAGAAGGCCATGGTCAAGCAGCTCGACCGGGCCAAGGGCAAGGTGACCGCCCATGTCGAGGTCGGCGGCAAGGTCGAGAAGATGGAGTTCGACACCGTCATCAGCGCGGTTGGCATCGTCGGCAATGTCGAGGGGCTGGGCCTGGAAGAGCTGGGCGTGAAGATCGACCGCACCCACGTGGTGGTGGATGAATACTGCCGCACCGGGGTCGAAGGGCTCTATGCCATCGGCGACATCGCCGGCGCGCCGTGGCTGGCGCACAAGGCCAGCCACGAAGGTGTCATGGTGGCCGAACTTGCGGCAGGCGGGCATCCGCATGCCGTCCGGCCGAGCGACATAGCCGGCTGCACCTATTGCCAGCCGCAGGTCGCCAGCGTCGGCCTGACCGAGGCCAAGGCGAAAGAGGCCGGTTACGAGGTCAAGGTCGGCAAGTTCCCCTTCATCGGCAACGGCAAGGCGGTCGCGCTTGGTGAGCCGGAGGGGATGGTCAAGACCGTCTTCGACGCCAAGACGGGCGAGCTGCTGGGGGCGCACATGGTGGGCGCCGAGGTGACCGAGCTGATCCAGGGCTACGTCGTGGCGCGGACGCTGGAAACGACCGAGGAAGAGTTGATGAACACCGTCTTCCCGCATCCGACCCTGTCCGAGATGATGCACGAAAGCGTGCTCGCGGCCTACGACCGGGTCATTCACATCTGACCTGTCGGCCGGAGCGCCGTGGCGACTCACCGCGTCGCCGGGCCGGGGCTGCAATCGCCGCCATTGCACCTATATGGGTGCGGTGGCGGTTTCTGCATTGCCGCGTGAATCCGCCTGAAGGTCGGGCAGGGAGGACAAATGTTTTCCATTTGTTCTCATTTTCCTGTTGGATCGCCGGGCGGCTTCAACTATTTCTAAACCCATTGCGGATCCGGGGTGGTCATGGCTGAGCTCAAGCACATCGAAGTGCGCGGCGCGCGCGAGCATAATCTCAAGGATATCGACGTGGACATCCCCCGGGATGAGCTCGTCGTCATCACGGGGCTGTCCGGGTCGGGCAAGTCCTCGCTGGCGTTCGACACGATCTATGCCGAGGGGCAGAGACGCTATGTCGAAAGCCTGAGCGCCTATGCACGGCAGTTCCTCGACATGATGGAAAAGCCGGACGTGGACCACATCAGCGGCCTCTCCCCGGCGATTTCCATCGAGCAGAAGACGACCTCGAAGAACCCGCGCTCGACCGTCGGCACGGTCACCGAGATCTACGACTACCTGCGCCTGCTCTTCGCCCGCGCGGGCACGCCCTACAGCCCTGCGACCGGCCAGCCGATCGAGGCGCAGCAGGTGCAGGACATGGTCGACCGCGTGATGGCGATGGAGGAGGGGACGCGCGCCTACCTCCTCGCGCCGATCATCCGCGACCGGAAGGGCGAGTACCGCAAGGAATTCGCCGAGCTGCGCAAGCAGGGCTTCCAGCGGGTGAAGGTGAACGGCGAGTTCTACGAACTGGACGAACCGCCAACGCTCGACAAGAAGTTCCGCCATGACATCGACGTGGTGGTCGACCGGATCGTCGTGCGCGAAGGCATGGAGACGCGGCTGGCGGATTCGTTCCGCACCGCGCTCGACCTCGCCGCCGGGATCGCGGTGCTGGAAACCGCGCCGAAGGAGGGCGAGGGAGAGGTCGAGCGCATCACCTTCTCCGAGAATTTTGCCTGCCCGGTCAGCGGCTTCACCATCCCCGAGATCGAGCCGCGGCTGTTTTCGTTCAACGCGCCGCTCGGCGCCTGCCCGGAATGCGACGGGCTGGGGGTTGAGCTGTTCTTCGACGAACGCCTCGTGGTGCCGGACGCGGCGCTCAGGATCGCGGACGGAGCACTGGCGCCGTGGCGGAAGGGCAAGTCGCCCTACTTCCTGCAGACCATCGAGGCGATCGCCAAGCACTACGAATTCGACCCCCAGACGCGCTGGAAGGACCTGCCGGCCCATGTCCAGCAGGTGTTCCTGCACGGGTCCGGCGATGACGAGATCATGTTCCGCTATGACGAGGGTGGGCGCGTCTACCAGGTCAGCCGCAGCTTCGAGGGGGTGATCCCCAACATGGAGCGGCGCTACCGCGAGACCGACAGCGCCTGGGTGCGCGAGGAGTTCGAGCGGTACCAGAACAACCGTCCCTGCCATGCCTGCGGCGGGTATCGCCTGAAGGAAGAGGCGCTGGCGGTGAAGATCGGCCCGGCAAAGGACCGCGACAACCTGCTCCACATCGGCCAGGTGGTGCAGATGTCGATCCGCGAAGCGCTGGCCTGGATCGAGGCGGCGCCCGCCCACCTGAGCCAGCAGAAGAACGAGATCGCCCGCGCCATCCTCAAGGAAATCCGCGAGCGGCTGGGGTTCCTGAACAATGTCGGGCTGGAATACCTGACGCTGAGCCGGTCGAGCGGTACGCTCTCGGGCGGCGAAAGCCAGCGCATCCGGTTGGCGTCGCAGATCGGGTCGGGCCTGACCGGCGTGCTCTACGTGCTCGACGAACCCTCCATCGGGTTGCACCAGCGCGACAACGACCGGCTGATCGGCACGCTCAAGAACCTGCGCGACCAGGGAAATACCGTGATTGTCGTCGAACATGACGAGGACATGATCCGCCAGGCCGACTACGTCTTTGACATCGGTCCGGGGGCGGGCGTGCACGGCGGGCAGGTCGTGTCGCACGGCAAGCCCGAGGAGATTGCGGCGGACGCGGCCAGCCTGACCGGCCAGTACCTTGCCGGGACACGGGAGATTGCCGTGCCCGCCGAACGGCGCAAGGGCAACAAGAAGATGATCACCGTGGTCAAGGCCACCGGCAACAACCTGCAGGACGTCACCGTCGATTTCCCGCTGGGCAAGTTCGTCTGCGTGACCGGCGTGTCGGGTGGCGGCAAGTCCACCCTGACTATCGAGACGCTGTTCAAGACCGCCTCCATGCGGCTGAACGGTGCCCGGCAGACGCCCGCACCCTGCGAGACGATCAAGGGGCTGGAACACCTCGACAAGGTGATCGACATCGACCAGCGGCCGATCGGTCGGACACCGCGGTCGAACCCTGCGACCTACACCGGCGCCTTCACCCCGATCCGCGACTGGTTCGCGGGCCTTCCCGAGGCCAAGGCGCGGGGCTACAAGCCCGGGCGCTTCAGCTTCAACGTGAAGGGCGGCCGGTGCGAGGCCTGCCAGGGCGACGGCGTCATCAAGATCGAGATGCACTTCCTGCCCGACGTCTATGTCACCTGCGAAACCTGCCACGGCGCGCGCTACAACCGCGAGACGCTCGAGGTGAAGTTCAAGGGCAAGTCCATCGCCGACGTGCTCGACATGACGGTCGAGGACGCGCAGGAGTTCTTCCAGGCGGTGCCGTCGATCCGCGAGAAGATGGATGCGCTGGTCCGCGTGGGCCTAGGCTATGTCAAGGTCGGCCAGCAGGCGACGACGCTCTCTGGCGGTGAGGCGCAGCGGGTCAAGCTGTCGAAGGAACTGGCCAAGCGGTCCACGGGCCGCACGCTCTACATCCTCGACGAGCCAACGACCGGCCTGCATTTCGAGGACGTGCGCAAACTGCTCGAGGTGCTCCACGAACTGGTGGACCAGGGCAACACGGTAGTTGTGATCGAACACAACCTCGACGTCATCAAGACGGCGGATCACCTGATCGACATCGGCCCCGAAGGCGGCGACGGCGGCGGCCGGATCGTGGCCACCGGCACGCCGGACGAGGTGTCGGAGATCGAGGAAAGTCACACCGGCCGCTATCTCAAGCCGATGCTCAAGGGAGCCAAGGTCGCGGCGGAATGATGCCGCGGCCGATTTGCCCTGCGTGAACTTTCGGGGCCGTCCCGCGTTGTGATCCCGCATCACAGCAGGGGAGAGACCACCATGATCGGACATCTGGCGCGACGTATCGCCGTCGCCGTGATTGCCGGCGTGATCGTGCGGGAACTGTCGCTGGCCGCTGAACGTCGCCGGATGCGGCGGGGCAAGAGGCGGCTGGCGCTGCCCGCAGGTCCCAAGAACGCCTCAAAGGTGCGCGACGCCGGCCCCGGACAGATGCGCAACCCGCCCAAGGACTGGGATCGGGTGGACGAGGCCAACGACGAAAGCTTTCCGGCCAGCGACCCGCCCGGCGGGTACTGAGGATCAGTCGACCCGGCCCACGACGGTGCGGGTGAAAAGGTCGGCGCGGTAAATCTCTCCATCCACATCGAAGTAGGTCCAGCCGTTCTCGGGCGGCGGCAGGCCGTGGCGGGCGCGGTTGAAGAGGATGGTGTATTCGTCCGGCAGGATGTCGCCCGGTGCGAACCCGGGGGCCGTCGGCTGTGACGCCGGCCCAGCCTCGACGAACCGTGCGCCGGTCGCGTCGCCGGATTGCGCGGCGGCCTGACCGGCCGCGCTGTCCGGAACGACGCACCGTGCCTGGCCGACCTGGATGCGGCATTCCGCCTGCGCTGCGCTGGCGCTTGCCACGATGATCGATAGGGCGGTTAGGGCGCTGCGCATCCGGTCAGCCGCCGAGGATCGCGCTGACCAGCCCGACAAGGGCCATCAACTCGCGCGTCTCGCGGTCCACCCGAATAACGTAGCCGTTGTCGCGGTAGTAGGTGCCATAGGGATCAAGGCCATAGCGGCCCGGATCGCGGATCAGCACCAGCCGGTCGACGTCGACCACGCGGTCGCCGACGCGGTAGCGATAGCTGTAGTCGCGATCCCGGTCGTGATCGCGGTCGCCATGCCACTGCTTCTTGGCCAGGCCGGGGGGCGTGCAGCCGTTGTGCTTCTTGGCCAGGCCCGGCGGGCAGCCGTTCTGCGCCACGACATGGCCATTGCCGTGACCGTGGTTCTTGGGGCCGGCGAGGGCCGGCGTGGCGGCAAGGGCCAGCGCGGTGATCAGGAAAATCGGTCGCATCATCGTCTCCTATAGCGGCCCGTAGGCCAATACTTGGTACGATAACGATACGCGACCGCACAGGGTTCCCGTCGATCCCGTGAACAGTTTATCCGCGGCTGCGCTTTTCGAACCGCGGCAGCATGGCGCTGAAGTCGCGGCCCGACCCATCCTCGCCCTCGACGAAAGTCTCGTAGAGCCGGGTCGCGGCCAGCCCGATCGGCGTGTCGGCATCGGCGCTTTCGGCCGCCTGCATGGCGAGCCGCAGGTCCTTGAGCATCAGGTCGGCGGCAAATCCGGGCTTGTAGCCGTTGTCGGCCGGGCTTTGCGGTCCGACGCCAGGGGCGGGGCAATAGGCGTTCATCGACCAGGAGTAGCCAGAGGAGGTCGAGACGACATCGAACATCGCCTGCCGGTCGAGCCCCAGCTTGTCGGCCAGGGCAAACGCCTCGCAGGTCACGATCATCGTCGCGCCGAGGATCATGTTGTTGCAGATCTTGGCGGCCTGCCCGTTCCCCGAGGGGCCGCAGTGCACCGCCTTCTGACCCATGATCTCGAAGAGCGGGGCGGCCTTGGCAAATGCGCCCTCGGCTCCGCCGACCATGAAGGTCAGGGTGCCGCCCTGCGCACCGCCGACCCCGCCCGAGACCGGGGCGTCGAGGGGCAGGAGGCCGGCGGCCTCTGCGTCCTTCGCCACCGCGCGGGCACTGTCCACGTCCACCGTCGAACAGTCGAGGAACACGCTGCCCGCCGTCATGGCGGGAATGATCTCGGCCGCCACGGCGCGCAGGATCTTGCCGTTCGGCAGCATGGTGATGACCACGTCCTGCCCGCGTGCGGCCTCGGCCGCGGTGGCGGCGGCGGTCACGCCCTCGACGCTTACCTGCGCGGTGTCGAACCCGGTCACCGCATGCCCGGCCCGGGCAAGGTTGGCGGCCATCGGGCCGCCCATGTTGCCAAGGCCGATAAATCCGATCTTCATCTCATTCCTCCCGTTCCGACCTCAGAAGGTCAGTTCCTGTTCCAGCGGGGCGATCATCGCGGACGCCTCGGCTTCGAGGGCGCCCAGCCCATGTTTCCACTTGGGGGTCCTGTCCCGGTCCACCAGCTGCGCGCGGATGCCTTCCAGGAAATCGCCCCCGGTCATGGATCGCGCGGTAAAGCGGTACTCGAGCTGCAGCGCCTCGCGGATGCCGGCGGCGCTGCGGCGCAGCTCGGCCAGCATCAGCAGCGTCGCGGCCATCGAGATCGGCGAATTACGCCGGATCGCGGCAAGGGTCGCGTCGGCGAAATCGCCGTCCTCCGCCTCGAGCGCCGCGATGATGGCGGGCAGAACCGGCGTGGCGAAGATGCGGTCGATCCGGTTCTGTTCGGCCGCGAGGCGGGCGGCCGGGGCGGTTTCGGTCGCGGCGGTGATGCGCGACAGGTCGCCGGTCTCGACCAGCGCGGACTTGAGCGCATCCCATCCGCCTTCGGGCAGGTAGTGATCGGCAAATCCCGCGCGGATCGCGTCGGGCGCGTCCATCCGGTCGGTGGTGAGCGCGAGGTATTCGCCCAGTCGTCCCGGTGCCCGCGCCAGCAGGAGCGATCCGCCCACGTCCGGGATCAGGCCGATGCCGCATTCGGGCATCGCCATCCGCGTGGTTTCACCGACAACCCGGTGCGAGGCGTGGCAGCCGATGCCGACACCGCCGCCCATGACGAAGCCCTGCATGAAGGCGACGATGGGCTTGCCGTACTCGGCCATGCGCGCGTTCATGCGGTATTCGTCGCGCCAGAAGGTGCGGGCATAGTCCAGGTCGCCCGCGATCCCGCGGTCGTAGAGGCCACGCACATCCCCTCCGGCGCAAAAGGCCTTTTCGCCCTCTGCATCCAGCAGAACCAGCGCAACCGCGTCGTCCGAGGCCCAGTCGATCAGCGCACGGTCGATCGCCATCGCCATGTCGTAGCTCAGCGCGTTCAGCGCCTTGGGGCGGGTGAGGGTGATACGTCCGGCCTTGCCCTCGCGCCGGATGTGGATGTCGTCGCTCATCGCGCGGCCAGCAGGTGGCGGGCTGTGATGACGCGCATGATCTCGTTTGTGCCTTCGAGGATCTCGTGCACGCGCAGGTCGCGGACCAGCTTTTCGATCCCGTAGTCGGCCAGGTAGCCGTAACCGCCGTGCAATTGCAGGCACTGGTTCACGATGCGCGATCCGGCCTCGGTCACGAACTTCTTGGCCATGGCGCAGAACTTGGTCGCATCGGGGGCGCCGGTGTCGAGTTTCCACGCCGCCTGCCGCAGGAAGGTGCGCGCGGCCTGCAACTCGATCTCCATGTCGGCGAGGCGGAACTGCAGCGCCTGGAACTGGTCGATGCTCTGCCCGAAGGCCTTGCGCTCGCCCATGTAGTCCAGCGTCATGTTCAGCGCGGTCTGCGCGGCGCCGATCGAGCAGGCCGAGATGTTGAGACGCCCGCCGTCGAGGCCCATCATCGCATAAGTGAAACCTTTGCCTTCATTTCCGACCAAATTTGCCTCGGAAATGTCACAATTGTCGAACTGCACCTGGCGGGTCGGTTGGCTGCGCCAGCCCATCTTGTCCTCGAGACCGCCGAACGACAGCCCCTCGGCACCGTCCTCGACGTAGAACGTGGACACGCCCTTGGGCCCGTCCTCACCGGTGCGGGCCATCACGACGTAGGCGTCGGAATACCCCCCGCCCGAGATGAAGGCCTTGGTCCCGTTCAGCCGGTAGCCGCTGTTGGTCCGCTCCGCCCGGGTCTTGAGCGCCGCGGCGTCAGAGCCGCTGCCCGGTTCGGTCAGGCAGTAGGACAGCACGGTCTCGAGCGTCAGGATCTTCGGCATCACCCGCGCGCGCAACTCGTCGCTCGCAAAGCTGTCGAGCATCTTGGCGCACATGTTGTGGATCGACAGGAAGGCCGCGACCGAGGGGCAGGCCATCGACAGCGCCTCGAACACCAGCGTGGCATCGAGCCGGGTCAGGCCGGCGCCGCCGTTCTCTTCTGAGACGTAGAGCCCGCCGAACCCCAGTTCCCCTACACGCGGCCACAGATCCTTGGGGATCGTGCCCGCGGCTTCCCATGCCCGCGCATGGGGCGCGATCTGTTCCTGCCCGAAGGCGTGGGCCATGTCGAAGATGGCCTGCTGTTCTTCTGTCAGCGCGAAATCCACTGGCTCCTCCCGCGTGGGTCCTCGGGGCCATCCTAGGCCTGCGTTTTGCGGGCTGGAAGGGGGAAGGGGGCAAAAGCGTTTTGCGGAAATGCATGCGGCGGCGGGGTGCGCTAACCCTGAGTGATTCTGTTGGTGTTTCCAGTTTGGTTTTGACTGTTTCCAGGTCGTAAACTGACACAAGAAATCCGGCCCAGTTCCAGACTGTTTTTGTCAACGGTGACAATTCAGGGTTGTCCAGACCTACACCTTTTGGCTGATGCGTATCGCCAAGGTTGTAACCATTTGGTGTGCCAAATTCTTGCCATATTGTGGTCTCGAAGCGCGGTGTTCCCCCGCGCGGACATTTTGAGGACCCACGAATGAAATACTTTGGTACTTTCTCTGCGGCGGCCCTCGTGGCAGGCCTGATGGGTGCAACGCCCGCCAGCGCCCTGACCACGTTCACGGCCTCCGACAACTTCGGCACAGACCCGGTTGAAGTGGTTATCGCGATCGATCAGATGGGCGACGAGGTGCAGTTCACGCTGACCATCGACTCCAGCTCGACCGGCAACATCGGTGACCTGCGCGCCTTCTACTTCGACTTCTCGAGCTTCTCGGCGGCCGAAAGCTATTACGCGACCGGAGCGGCCATCACCGACACGGGCACGACCACGTCCAATGTCGGTGGCGGCGGTAACGTCAATCCGCGCGGGCCGTTCGACTTCGCTGTCGAGATCGGCACTTCGGGCATCGGGAGCGACGACTATCAGATGGTTTCGTTCCTGTTCGGCGTGACCGGCGGAACGATCCTCGAGTCGGATTTCTTCGCCGAGTCCGTTGCAGTCCGCACGACCTCGGTCGGTGCGCCTGGCAGCGCGCGTGGTGGTTCGTCCAAGACTGGCGGCACTGTTCCGACCCCGCCGAACGAACCGCCGATGGTTCCGCTGCCGGCCGGTGGCCTGCTCCTGCTGAGCGCGCTTGGCGGTGCGATGGTGATGAAGCGGCGCAAGAAGGCCTGAGCGCCTTCGACACGACAATCCGGAAACGGCGGCCTTCTGGCCGCCGTTTTCATTTGGGGCTGACGGTCGCGACCTGCCGAAATGGGGCGCAAATACGGCATCATTGTGGAGCCAATGCGTTTCCGGCTTCGCGACAGTCATGCTAAGCATCTGTAAAATATAGCATAATTATACGGCACACTTTCCGGTGGTCCGGTGTGGCCCCGTTGCAATCGGGCGCAACTGTGGCAAGAGAGGCGAAAGACTTGAGAAACGTTTTACGGCTCTGACGGAGACACAAATGACTTTCAAACGCACGATCGCGGCCGCTGCCGTGACGCTTGCTGCGGCCTCCTCGGGCCAGGCGGCGACCACCGAGACCTTCGACTTCTTCTGGACGGCCGGCAACGGCTCCTGGACCTCGCTGCTGAGCCAGACCAAGAACGGCCTGACGCTCGACGTGACCGGGACCACCGCCACCGAAAGCCACGCGCTGACCGGCGACACGGCCTATGTCCAGCACTGGAAGAACCACGGGCTTGGCGTGAATTCGCACTTCCTTGACAGCCACCAGGTGGACTCGATCTTCCTGAACGACGTCGCGCAATTCTCGTTCAGCATGGACGGCGTCGCGCAGGACGTGAAGATCACCGGCATCGGCTTCAGCTACGTCGATGCGGGCGACATGTTCGACCTCTACGTCGGCGGCCTCTACGATGGCACTTCGGCGATCGGGTCGAGCTTCTACGAATGGCTGGACCTCGACACCGACTATGCCTCGACCTTCGGGATCGGCGCGGCGGAGTACAACTACTTCACCGGCGATTGCGACGACAAGCGTTCGTCCCGCTCGGGCGGTGACAAGGACAAGTCGAAGAAGAAGAAGGACGAGTGCAAGGAAAAGACCTTCTACTCGGGCTTCAAGATCAAGTACCTGACGGTGGAGTACGACGTGCCGCCGCCGTCCGAGGTACCGCTGCCGGCCGGTGGCCTGCTGCTGCTGAGCGCGCTTGGCGGTGCCGGCCTGATGCGCCGCCGCAAGGTGGCCTGAGGCCCGGGCAACCGGAACAAGTTTGCAGGGGGCGGTCCGCAGGGGCCGCGCCTTGGCCTTTCAGGCCTCTTCGTCGATGAAGCGCGCCACGGTGTCCTGCGGCAGGCCCAGGATATGCAGCGCCTCGGCCTCGTCCCGGACGACGCGGTGGACCATCCCCTCGACGCCGTCCCAGCTTTTCAGGATCAGCCGCGACAGCTTCAGCGCCTCTTCGCCCGGGGCGATGTAGACGGTGAGCGTCTCGACCTCGGTCGGGCGGAAGACATCGGCCTTCTTGGCATGGACCTTGAGCAGGGCGAGGTAGTCCTTGTCGAAGCCCGTCACCTCGGTCAGGTCGATCAGCTGGCGCAGGCCGGGGCGGAAGTTCGGGTCGGACTGGAACGCCTCGAGCGCCGGGGCGCTGTCGGCGACGTGGATGAAGCCGGTGAACCGGACATACACGAGACCTCGACGGGGAAATATGCGGAAAGACAGGGACATGAATACCCCGATCCAAATACGTTGCCGTCCGTTGCGCAACCCCTTTCCGTCATCCCGGGCGCGGTGTAGAGCCAACGCCGGCGCATCGCCGTCGGTCATGTAGCCGCCGGCCGGCGCCTGCGGAGTTCCCGATCTTGAATTCACCCGTGCCGGAGTGTCTCTCCTGCGGTGCCTGCTGTTTCGGCGGGCACGATCGTTATATCCAGCTGTTCGACGATGACCTGGCCCGCGGCCTGCCCGAGGCGGCGCTGCATCGTGTGGACGGGCAGGTCTACATGGCCATGCGGAATGGTCACTGCGCGCAACTTGTCGCGCTGCCCGGCGGGGCGCTGGCCTGTGGCGTCTACGCGGCGCGGCCGACCGCCTGCCGGGCGTTCCGGGCGGGCAGTTTCGAATGCGGCCGGGCGCGTCATCACCGGATGGCCGAGGCCGACGCGCTGCGCCTGCCGGAACCCGCGAACGACGACCTGCCGCCCGAGATCGCGCAGCCGGCCTGAAAGCGAAGAGGGCGCCGCTGGGGCGCCCTCTCGACCTGTCAGTCCATCGCCTTGAAGTGGAACTCTCCACCTTCCTTCAGGCCCGAGGGCCAGCGGGCGGTCACCGTCTTCGTACGGGTGTAGAACTTGAAGCTGTCGGTGCCATGCTGGTTGAGGTCGCCGAACATCGATTTCTTCCAGCCGCCAAAGCTGTGATAGGCCAGCGGCACCGGGATCGGGACGTTCACGCCGACCATGCCGATGTTGATGCGGCTGGCGAAATCGCGCGCGGTGTCGCCGTCACGGGTGAAGATCGCGGTGCCGTTGCCGTATTCGTGGTCCATGGCGAGGCTCAGCGCCTCTTCGTAGCTCTGGGCGCGGACGGTCGAAAGGACGGGGCCGAAGATCTCGGTCTTGTAGATGTCCATGTCCTTGGTGACCTTGTCGAAGAGGTGCGGGCCGACGAAGAAGCCGTCCTCGTAGCCCTGGAGCGAGAAGTTGCGCCCGTCGACCACCAGTTCGGCGCCCTGGTCCACGCCGGATTGCACCAGCCGCAGGATGTTCTCCTGCGCGGCCTTGGTCACCACCGGGCCGTAATCCACGTCCTTGCCGGCGGTGTAGGGGCCGACCTTCAGCTTCTCGATGCGGGGCACCAGTTTTTCGATCAGGCGGTCGGCGGTCTCGTCACCCACGGGGACGGCGACCGAGATCGCCATGCAGCGTTCGCCCGCCGCGCCGTAGCCCGCACCGACCAGCGCATCGGCTGCCTGGTCCATGTCGGCGTCCGGCATGACGATCATGTGGTTCTTGGCACCGCCGAAGCACTGCACGCGCTTGCCCGCCGCGCACCCGCGGGAATAGATGTATTCCGCGATCGGGGTGGAGCCGACGAAGCCGATCGACTGGATCACCGGGTGGTCGAGAAGGGCATCGACCGCCTCCTTGTCGCCGTTGACGACCTGCAGGACGCCCTTGGGCAGCCCGGCTTCCTCGGCCAGTTCGGCCAGCATCAGCGGCACGGACGGGTCACGTTCCGACGGCTTGAGGATGAAGGCGTTGCCGCAGGCCAGTGCCGGGGCGAACATCCACATCGGGATCATGGCGGGGAAGTTGAAGGGCGTGATGCCCGCGCAGACGCCAAGCGGCTGGCGCATGGAGTACATGTCGATGCCCGGGCCCGCGCCATCGGTGTATTCACCCTTCAGCAGGTGCGGGGCGCCGATGCAGAATTCGACCACTTCGAGGCCGCGCTGCACGTCGCCGGCCGCATCCGGCAGGGTCTTGCCGTGTTCGCGGCTGAGCGCCTCGGCCAGCTTGTCCATGTCGCGGTTCAGCAGGTCCACGAACTTCATCAGCACGCGCGCCCGGCGCTGCGGGTTGGTCGCGGCCCATTCGACCTGCGCTTGTGCCGCGATCTCGACGGCGGTGGCGACCTCGTCCGCGCTGGCGAGCGGCACCTTGGCCTGCACTTCGCCGGTGGCGGGGTTCATGACGTCGGCAAAGCGGCCGGATTTGCCCGTCACATGGGCGCCGTCGATGTAGTGGCTGAGTTCCTGCATGGCATCCTCCATTCGGTTGGCGGCATCCTAGGCTTGCGTTTTCCGGGCTGGAAGGGGAAAGGTCTCAAACGTGCTTTGCGAATTTGCAAAGGGAGGTGCCAGATGCAGTGGGATGACCTGAAGATTTTCCTTGCCGTCACGCGGGAGGAGAGCCTGTCGGGCGCGGGCAAACGGCTGCTGGTCGATCCGGCCACCGCGGGACGCCGCATCGCCCGGCTCGAGGAGCAGCTGGGGGCCACGCTTTTTGCCAAGTCGCCGCAGGGCTACGCCCCGACCGAGGCGGGGCAGCGCCTGCTGCGCCACGCGGAGTTGGCCGAACAGGCGATCCTTGCTGCGGAAGAAGAGATCCGGGGGCAGGCCGGGCAGTTGTCGGGCCAGATCCGGCTGGGCGCGCCGGACGGGGTGGCGAACTTCCTGCTACCGCAGGTCTGCAGCCGCATCGTCGCCGAGAACCCTGACCTAGAGGTGCAGATCGTCGCGCTGCCGCGGCTCTTCAACCTGACCCGGCGCGAGGCGGACCTTGCCATCACCGTGTCACCTCCGACCGCGGGGCGGCTGACGGTGCAAAAGATCAGCGACTACCACCTGCACCTCGCCGCCTCGGACCGCTACCTTGCCGATGCTCCGCCGATCAGGGCGCTGGCGGACCTGCGCGGCCACCGGATGATCGGCTACATCCCCGACATGATCTTCGACAAGGAACTCGACTATCTCGGAGAGCTCGGGATCGACCGTGTCTCGCTCGCCTCGAACTCGGTCTCGGTGCAGTTCAACTGGATCCGGCAGGGCGGGGGGCTGGGCATCGTCCACGACTTCGCTCTGCCCTCGGCCGACGGGGTCCGAAAGGTCCTGCCGGAGGCCTTTGCCCTGACGCGGACGTTCTACCTCGTGCGGCATGCAGACGACACACGTCTTGAGCGAATGAACCGCTTTTCCAGCGCCCTGACAGAGGGGTTGCGGCGCGAAATCGCGAGACTCGAGGGTTCGACTTGACAGATTGTCGCAGGTGAGTGAGCCTGACATCTCCGGTTGGAGGAGGCCGGAAGCCGAAGGGAGGCATCACCATGCTCGTCCAGCAGATTCTCAGCTCCAAGGGTAGCGCCGCGGTCGTCACCACGACCCCGGAGACGTCGATCACCGATATCACGCGCCTCTTGTCCGAGCACAGGATCGGCGGGGTGGTGGTGTCTTCCGACGGTTCCACGGTCGAGGGCATCCTGTCGGAACGCGACATCGTCCGCGCTTTGTCGACCAAGGGTCCCAGCTGCCTCGACGATCGGGCCGATGCGCTGATGACGCCGAACCCGGTCTGCTGCAAGCGCGGCGACACCACCCACTCCGTGCTCGAACGCATGACCGAGGGGCGGTTCCGCCACATGCCGGTGGTCGAGGACGGCCAACTGATCGGCATCGTCACCATCGGCGACGTGGTCAAGGCACGCCTCAGCGAGCTGTCGATGGAAAAGACCGCGCTTGAGGACATGATCACCGGGCGCTGACACCCGCGGCCATACGGCCCTGTCTGCCCATGTGAAGCCGGTTCGGCCCCCCTTGCATTCCCGAACGTAATATTGTTGCGTGCCGCGGAACCTGAACCTGCGGAGATTGCCATGCGCGTCGGCCTCTACCCCGGAACTTTCGATCCCATCACCCATGGCCATATCGACATCATCCGCCGTGGTGCGGCCCTGGTCGACCGGCTGGTGATCGGCGTCGCGATCAACCGCGACAAGGGACCGCTCTTCAGCCTCGAAGAGCGGGTCGAGATGATCGAGGCCGAAGTCGGCAAGCTGAGCGAAGAGACCGGGACCGAGATCGTCGCCCATCCGTTCGAGAACCTGCTGATCCACTGTGCCCACGATGTCGGCGCCCAGATCATCGTCCGTGGCCTGCGCGCCGTGGCGGATTTCGAGTATGAATACCAGATGGTTGGCATGAACCGCGTCCTCGACAAGCGGGTCGAGACGGTGTTCCTCATGGCCGAGGCCAAGCACCAGGCGATCGCCTCGAAGCTGGTCAAGGAAATCGCCCGCCTTGATGGCGACGTGACCCACTTCGTCACCCCCGCCGTGCGCGAACGCCTGATGGCCAAGCTCGGCAAGGACTGAGGCGCGGGTCGCCTCAGGGCATTGACAGCATCGCCTTGCGGATGAAGGCCGCGCAGCGGACGGGCTGCGTGACCGGGATCATGTGCCCACCCTCGATCAGCTCGAGCGCGATCTGCGGATGCCGCGCGACGAGGTCAGACCCGTGGTACTCGGGGTCGAGGATCCGGTCGCCGGTGCCGTAGAGTATGCGCACCGGCACCCGCAGCTTGGCATATTGGCGGGCCATCGCCGGCAGGTCGTCGCCCGACTGGACGAAGTCACGGCTGGTCTCGATGAAATGGCGTGGCCGCAGCGACAGCAGGCCGCCGCCCTTCACGATGTAGCCCGGTGGCACGTCCTCGGGGCCAAAGATCAGCTCGCGCACCGGCTCGGGCCGGCGGATCATGGTCGGGACGGCAAAGGTCCAGCCGATGAAGCGGCGCATCAGGTCCGACCGGATCGCGACGCCGTCAAAGGCCTCGGAGATGTGGTCCACCGGCAGGGTCAGCGGGGCCAGGAGGGCAAGGCCGCGCATCGGGATCTTGCCGCGCAGCGCCATCGCCAGCGCGATCGCGCCACCCAGCGAATGGCCGACGATCAGCGGCCGGTCGAGCTTGAGCGTGGTGACGATCTCTTCCATCAGAGCGGCCTGCGCCGTCACGTTGGTCGGCGTCGGGTAGCGGCGTTCGGAATAGCCCATGCCGGGGCGGTCGATCACCGTCACGCGGTAGTCTCGCGCCAGTTCGTCCACCAGCCCGCAGTCGAAGTTGCCCATCTGCCCGCCAAGGCCGTGGATCATGAAGATGTCCGGACCCTGGCCACAGGTCAGGTAGTGCAGCCGCCCGACCGAGGTGTCGATGAAGGCGCCCCGTGGCGGGACCGCCCGTTCGACCTGGAATTTCTTGATCAGCGTGTAGATGAACAGGCCCAGCAGGCCGAGGGCGATGACCCCCAGCACGCTGAAGATGGCGATGAGAACGGCGTTCATGCCGGGCGGGGCTCCTCGTCTTGCGCCGGGGCCGCACCTCCTGCGCGAACCCGGTCCTCCTCCGTTACCGCCAGAATGCCATCCACTCAACCAGATCGGCAAATTTCTTCGCCAGAAACAGTGTGTTGGCCCAATCGAACAGCAATGCATCCAGCCCGATCAGCGCGGCCAGCGTCAGGCCAATCACGAGGGCGATCTGGTTCGTCATGCCGGTCCCGGTTGCGGTATCCCTATCGGCTATGCCCGAGCGTGGGGCACGGATCAAGCGCGCCGTGTGCGGCTGCCGCAGCGGCAGCGCCTCACCGGATCAGCCGCCCCATCGCCGCCGCCACGTCGGCCATCCGGTTCGAGAATCCCCATTCGTTGTCGTACCAGGCCAGGACCCGGACAAAGCCGCCGTCGAGCATACGGGTCTGGTCGGTCGCAAAGGTGGCCGAGTTTGCCACGTGGTTCAGGTCGACCGAGACGAGCTTGTCCTCGGTAACGCCCAGCACGCCCTTCAACGGCCCGGCGGCTGCGGCGCGCATCACGTCGTTCACCTCTTCGACCGTGGTGGGGCGGGCGGCGTCGAAGGTCACGTCGATGCACGAGACGTTCGGCGTCGGTACCCGGATCGCCACCCCGTCGAGCTTCCCGGCGAGGTCCGGCAGCACCAGTTCCACCGCCCGCGTGGCGCCGGTCGAGGTCGGGATCATCGAAAGCGCCGCCGCGCGGGCGCGGTAGAGGTCCTTGTGCCCGGTGTCGAGCGTCGGCTGGTCGCCGGTGTAGGAATGAACCGTGGTCATGAAACCCCGGGTGACGCCGATAGCCTCGTGCAGAACCTTGAGCACCGGGGCGAGGCAGTTGGTGGTGCACGACGCGTTCGAGACGACAAGGTCTTCGGACGTCAGCGCGCCCTCGTTCACGCCGAAGACCACCGTGCGGTCCGCCCCCTTGGCCGGGGCCGAGACCAGCACCCGGGCCGAGCCGTTCTCGAGGTGGCGCGCCGCCGCCTCGCGATCGGTGAAAAAGCCGGTGCATTCCAGCGCGATATCGACGTCCTTCCAGGGCAGGGCGGCGGGATCGCGCTCGGCGGTCACCCGGATCGGGCCGCGGCCCAAATCGATCGTGTCGCCCGCCACCGTCACCTCGCCGGGGAAGCGGCCGTGCACGCTGTCGTAGCGCAGCAGGTGCGCGTTGGTCTCGACCGGCTGCAGGTCGTTGATCGCGACAACCTCGACGTCGTCGCGGCCGCTCTCGGCGATGGCGCGCAACACGTTGCGGCCGATGCGGCCAAACCCGTTGATGGCAAGAGTGGTGGTCATGGCAGGGTCCTTCCGGTCCTGGCGCGGCACCGCGATCCGGCTTGGGCGCGGCCCGTGTCCCTTCGGTTAGCGCTAACATATCCGGCCCGCGGATTTGGTCAAGGCGGTGGCACACAAGCGGATGTGAACGCCCGCGACGCCGCCCCGCGTTGCCTTCGCCCCGGGGCGCGGCATCCTGCGGATCATGAGCACACGCAACCTCACCCGCCGCGACACCCTGATTGGCACCGCCGCCGCCCTCGTCACCCTGTCCGCGCCGCGGCTCAGCGCCCAGTCCACTGGCTGGGACGCCGTGGCCGAGGCGGCGGGCCAGCAGGCGCAGATGCATGCCATCCTTGTCGCGCGGGACGGCGAGACGGTGCTGGAACGCGCCTTCCGCGGCCCCGGCCTCGACCGGGTGGCGAATGTGAAATCGGTGTCGAAATCGCTGGTCGCGCTGCTGACCGGGATTGCCATCGACCGCGGTGCGGTGCCGGGGATCGACGCAACCCTGGCCACGGTCGCCCCGGCGCTGATCCCGCGCGGCGCCGATCCGCGGGTCGCGGACCTAACGCTCGAGGACCTCGTTACCATGCGCGCGGGGCTCGACCGGACCTCGGGCCCGAACTACGGCGCCTGGGTGTCGAGCGGCAACTGGGTGGCCGACGCCCTGTCGCGTGATTTCGTGGCTGAGCCCGGCGGGCGGATGCTCTATTCCACCGGCAGCTTCCACGTCCTCGGCGCGATCCTGTCCGAGGCGACGGGCCGGTCGCTCCTGGCGCTTGCCCGCGACTGGCTGGGCGCGCCCCTCGGCATCGACATCCCGCCATGGACCCGTGATCCGCAGGGCCGCTACATGGGCGGGAACGAGATGGCGATGAGCCCGCGCGCGATGCTGCGCATCGCCGAAATGGTGCGACAGGACGGTCGCTGGAACGACCGCCAGGTGATCGCGGCCGACTGGCTCAGGGCCAGCTTCGTGCCGCGCGCGCGGTCGCCGTGGTCGGGGCTCGACTATGGGTACGGCTGGTTCCTGGGGGGCAGGAGGCTGACCGCTACGCGCTGGCGCGGGGCTACGGTGGCCAGGTCATCTGCGTCATGCCGGGCCGCGGCCTCAGCATCGCGATCACCTCGGACCCGAACCAGCCCGCGCGCTCCGCCGGCTACTTCGGCAGCCTGATGGGCCTCATCGAAGGCCCCGTCCGTGAGGCGGCGGCGTCCTGACGTCCGCCGTCATCGTTTCATAAGTGCTTCGGGAGAGACGGGGGAGCGCCCCAGCCGCACCGCCTGACCGGTGCCTCGCGATCCCCGGCCGCCGCGCGCCTCAATCCGGCGCAGGCCCACGCTCGAGAAAGGTCGAGAGCGTGATGTAGCTCCGGACCGAGCGCACGCCTTCGAGGCTCTGGATTTCCATCAGGAAGCGCTCGAGCCCCTCGGTATCGACCGCGCGCACCTTGATCAGCACGCAGCCGTCGCCCGCGACGGTGTGAAGCTCCTCGACCTCGGCCCGGTCCGCGAACCGCAGCAGGTTGCGCGTCGCGCTGTAGCTGCTGGTGTCCACGACAAGGAAGGTCAGCAGCGTCCGGCCCAGCTTGCAGCCGTCGAGAACCGCAACCGTCCCCTTGATCACCCCGTCACGCTTCAGCCGCTTGACCCGGTCGTGCACCGCGGGGGCCGAAAGGTTCACGATCTTGCTCAGCTCGGCATAACTGCGCGACGCGTCCTCGGCCAAAGCACCTAATATCCTTCGGTCGATCCGGTCCAGGTCGGCCGGATGATGACGCGTCTGCCGAACCACATCTGTTTCTTTCTCGATCTCGGCCATATCGGGTTTATCTCCGAACTCCATGTCTCATATGGGCGGTGTAGCCGAACATCGTTCGGCGCGAAACACCTCTATTGGAGACCTCCGCATGCCAGCCGCCCTCTTCGCGCTGGCGATCGGCGCATTCGGTATCGGACTGACCGAATTCGTCGTCGCCGGCATCCTGCCACAGATCGCCCTGGACTTCGGCATCGACATCCCGACCGCGGGGCTGATGGCCACCACCTATGCGCTTGGCGTCTTCGTCGGCGCGCCGATCCTGACCGTCCTCGGCGCGCGGGTGCCGCGCAAGACCATGCTGATCGCGCTCGCGCTGGTCTTCACCCTCGGAAATGTCGTCACCGCGCTCGCGCCGACCTTCCCGATCGCGCTGGCGGGCCGCATCCTCACGGCGTTCAACCACGGGACCTTCTTCGGCCTGGGGTCGATCATCGCCGCCTCGCTGGTGGTAAGGGACCGGCAGGCCAGCGCCATCGCCTTCATGTTCTCGGGGCTGACGCTGGCCAATCTCTTTGGTGTACCCGCGGGGACGTGGCTGGCGCAGACCTACGATTGGCGGCTGGTGTTCTGGCTGATCGCCGGGATCGGCCTAGTCACGGTGACAAGCATCGTGCTGCTCGTGCCGAGGGTCGCGGCGGGCAAGGCCATCGCGCTCAGGGCCGAACTGCGCGCCTTCGTCGATCCGCAGGTGGTTCTGGCCATGGGCATCACGGTCTTCGGACCGGCGGCGTTCTTCACTTCGATCACCTACATCGCGCCGATGATGGTCGAAGAGGCCGGGGTCTCGGATGCCGGTGTCGCCCGCCTGATGGTGCTCTTCGGCCTCGGGCTGGCGGTCGGCAACTGGATCGGCGGGCGCTTCGCCGACCGGTCGCTGTTCGGGACACTTTTCGTCACCCTTGCCGCACAGGCGGCGGTTCTGCTGGTCTTCTGGCTCGGTGTCGGCAACTGGGCCATCGCCGCGGCCTCGGTGTTTCTGATGGCGGCCTTCGGTTTCGCGACCGTCTCGCCCATCCAGAAGCTGGTGATGGACCGCGCGAGCCGCGCGGGCGCGCCGACCATGGCTGCCTCGGTCAACATCGGGATGTTCAACCTCGGCAATGCCATCGGGGCCTGGGTCGGGGGTGCGACGATCGCTGCCGGGTTCGGGCTGGCCTCGCCGAACTGGGCCGGGGCGCTCCTGTCGCTGGTCGCGCTCGGCCTCGCCGTGATCGCCTGGCTCACGCGCGAAGGGGAGATCTCGGCGGTCGCGGCGGAGTGACGGGGCGGGGCACGCGCTTCTGTCCGTGATTCCGAAAGCAAAAGGCTTGCCACCTGTCGGGGTGGCAAGCCTTCGTGTTTGGGCAACGTGGTGCGTGTCCTCTCGGGCACCGCCCGCGATCAGTGGATCAGGCGGCCCATGGCGGCGGCAACGTCGGCCATCCGGCAGGAGAAGCCCCATTCGTTGTCGTACCAGGCCAGTACGCGGACCAGCCGCTTGCCAGTGACCTTGGTCTGGTCGGGGGCAAAGATCGACGACTGTTCGGTGTGGCAGAAATCGACTGAGACCTTGGGCTCCGGGTCATAGGCCATGACCGCACCCATGTGACCGGCGACGGCCTCGCGCACGACCTCGTTCACGTCCTCGGCGGTCACGTCCTTCATGGCGACAAAGGTCAGGTCCACGGCCGAGACGTTGGGCGTCGGCACCCGGATGGCGGACCCGTCGAGGCGACCCTTCATCTCGGGCAGCACCTCGCCCAGGGCCTTGGCGGCGCCGGTCGAGGTCGGGATCATCGACATCGCGGCGGCGCGAGCGCGGTAGAGGTCGGAATGGCGGCGGTCCAGCGTCGGCTGGTCGCCGGTGTAGCTGTGGATCGTGGTCATGATGCCGCTGTCGATGCCGATGCCTTCGTGCAGCACCTTGGCGAGCGGGGCCAGGCAGTTGGTGGTGCAGGACCCGTTCGAGATCATCGTGTCGGTCGATTCCAACGCGCGGTGGTTCACGCCGTAGACGATGGTCTTCTGCACGTTCTTGGCGGGGGCCGAGATCAGCACCTTCTTGGCGCCGCGTTCCAGGTGCACCTTGGCCTTTTCGCCGTCGTTGAACTTGCCCGTGCATTCCAGCACGACATCGACGCCGGACCAGTCGAGTTCGTCCGGGTTGTAGGTCGAGAAGACCTCCATCGGGCCGCGGCCGAGGTCCATGGTGTTGCCCTCGGTCTTGACGGTGCCGCCGAACCGGCCGTGCACGCTGTCGTAGCGGAGCAGGTGCGCGTTGGTCTCGATCGGGCCGGTGGCGTTCATCTTGACGACCTGCACGTCGTTGCGCCCGCTCTCGGCGATGTGGGCGAGGGTGCAGCGGCCAATGCGGCCAAATCCGTTGATGCCAATCGTGACGGTCATGGGGGCAGCTCCAGAAAGGGATTTTGCGGCTCTCATGCCGCAGATTGCCCCAAAGATAAAGGGCGATAAGCGTCGAATATCAATGTGTTAGCGTTAACGAGCGGATCGTCGTGCCATGGTGGCGCTAACCCTGTCGATGGGGTGGCGTCAATAAAGGCTAATCCGGCCGATTGGCGCTTAACCCGATCTTCAGAACTGCTTCATCCGCATTTAACGGGATTCGCCGATCGTCGCGCAGGGCACCAGGTTGGGGACCGCCGGACACGGCACAGGGCGCCTTGTGGGGATCATGGACACGCGGCCGGGCCGTTCCCGGCCCCACGGGGCAGATCTGTCATGTTGAGGTACCTTGTCGCCGCATGGTTCGTGGCGCTGTGCCTTGCGTGCGGCGCCGGAACCGCGGCCACTGTCGACCCCCTGCAGGATCCGGCCCCGGCGACCGTCTTCGCAACGGCCATCACGCCTGCGTCGTTCGATCCGCCAGTCGCGGCAGGGCCGACGGGGCTGGGCCGGCCCATGCCGCTGGTGCAGCCCTTCATCGTCGAATGCCATGCCTGCCTGCTGGCCCGCCGCATGCCCCGCCGTGCGGGCGATGCGTCGATGTCCGTGGCGGTGGTCTGGCTGTCGTTCGCCACGCTCATCGCGCTCGCGATCCTGCCGGCCATGGCGCGCGACGACGGCGCCGCGCGGCAACAGTTTCACCGGCCCGGCGCGACCCGGGCCTTTGCCCGGGCCGGCGCCCCGGGGGCCGAGCGGCCGGGGGCGCGGGCCGGCGCTGTCACCTGACGCGGTTCTTGAGCCCGGCGGCGCCCGTGTCTGCCCAGGCCCGCAGGTTGCCCGCCACGATCGGCGCGGCCTGCTGCGGGTAGCGGTCCGACAGCCCGCCGATATGCGGGGTGACGATGACGTTCTCCATCGCCCAGAACGGGCTTTCCTCGGGCAGCGGCTCGGTGACGAAGACGTCGAGCCCTGCGCCCGCGATGGTGCCGTCGGTCAGCGCGGCGGCCAGCGCATCCTCGTCGACCACCGGGCCGCGGCCCATCGAGATCAGGTAGCCGTCCGGGCCAAGCGCCTTGAGCACCTCGGCGTTGACGATGCCGCGGCTGCGTTCGGTGAGGGGCGACAGGATGCAGAGGAAATCGGCCTCTGCCGCCGCCTTGGCGAGGTCGGCGTAGGGATAGATGCGGCTCACGCCCGGCATCTCGGTCCGCCCGTCGGACACGCCGGTCACGGTCAGCCCGAAGGGCAGGGCGCGGGCGGTCAGCGCCTCGGAGATCGCGCCGAGGCCGAGGATGCAGAGCGTCTTGCCCTCCATCGTGGTCACGTTCGTCCGCTTCCACTGGTGCGCCGCCTGGTTTTCGAGCGTCAGGCGCAGCTTGCGGGGCAGGGCGAGCATCATCATGATCGCCAGTTCCGACATCTGCGGACCGTGCGCGCCGGACAGCGAGGTGAGGGCGATGTCCTCGGACAGCCCCTCGACCCGCTGGATGTGATCGGTCCCGGCCGACAGCGCCTGGATCCACTTGAGGCCCGGCATGGCCTTGAGCACGTCGGACGTCAGGGCTGCGCCCATGGTGACCAGCACCTCGATCCCCTCGGCCTGTGCGATCGCGCTCTCGGCATCGACGGCGGTCAGGATCTCGGCCTCGGGTGCGATGGCGCGGATCGCGTCGGCGAAGCTGTCGGCGTTCGGGGCGAAGAGCAGGGTCTTGGGAAGCGACATGGGTGGGGTCCTCTGGATTGGTCGCGGCCATCCTAGGCCCGCGTCCGGCAGGGTCCAGAGCCGCCGATGCAACAGCGCAAATGAAAAGGCCGGACCTTGCGGCCCGGCCTGTTTTTCCGTCTCAGAGCAGAGACTTGACCTTGTCGGCCACCGCCTGTGGTGTGATCCCGAAATGCTCGTAGAGCACCTCGGCCGGGGCGGAGGCGCCGAAACCGTCCATGCCGACGAAACCGGCCTTGGCCTCGCGCCCGCGTTCGCCGGAGAGCCAGCGGTCCCAGCCCATGCGCACGCCGGCCTCGACCGCGACGCGAACCGCGCCACCCGGCAGCACGCGCTTGCGGTAGGCTTCGTCCTGCGCCTCGAACAGCTCCCAGCAGGGCATGGAGACGACGCGGGTGCCGATGCCCTCGGCCTGCAGCAGGTCACGCGCGGCCAGCGCGATCTCGACCTCGGAGCCGGTGGCCAGCAGGATCGCCTGCCGCTTGCCCTCGGCCTCGGCCAGGACATAGGCACCCTGGGCGACGAGGTTCTTGGTCTTGTGGTCCTTGCGCACGGTCGGCACGTTCTGGCGCGTCAGCGACAGGACCGACGGCGTGCCTTGCTGGGTCAGCGCGATTTCCCAGGCCTCGGCGGTTTCGACCGTGTCGGCGGGGCGGAAGACCAGCATGTTCGGCGTCGAGCGCAGCATCGACAGGTGTTCGACCGGCTGGTGGGTCGGGCCGTCTTCGCCCAGGCCGATGGAGTCGTGGGTCATCACGTAGACCACCGGCTGCTTCATCAGGGCCGACAGGCGCATCGCCGGGCGGGCGTAGTCGGTGAAGCACATGAAGGTGCCTGAGTAGGGCCGGATGCCGCCGTGCAGCGCCATGCCGTTCATCGCCGAGGCCATGCCGTGTTCCCGGATGCCCCAGTGCACGAAGCGGCCGTCGCGGTTGTCGACGTCGAAGACGCTGATGTCGCCCGTCTTGGTGTTGTTCGACCCGGTCAGGTCGGCCGAGCCGCCCACCGTCTCGGTCATCACGGGGTTCACCACCTCGAGCACCATTTCCGAGCTCTTGCGGGTCGCCACCTTGGGCTGGCTCTCGCTGACCTGCTTTTTCAGCGCGCGGATGACCGAGGCGAGCTTGGCCGGGGCCTCGCCCGCCATGACGCGGTTGATCTCGCCCTGCTTGCGGTCGGACAGGGCCGAGAACGCCTCTTCCCAGGCGAAACGCGCCTCGGCGCCGCGACGGCCGGCGTCCTCCCAGCTCGACTTGATGTCGGCGGGGATCTCGAAGGCGGGGGCGGTCCAGCCGTAGGCGGCCTTGGCATCTTCGATCAGCTTGGGATCGGTCAGCGCGCCGTGGCCCTTGGAGGTGTCCTGCGCCGAGGAACCGATGGCGATATGCGTCTTGGCCGCGATCATCGAGGGCTGGTCCGATTTCTTCGCCGCCGTCAGCGCGGCGTCGATCGCCTCGGGGTCGTGGCCGTCGATTTCCTGCACGTGCCAGCCTGCGCTTTCAAAGCGCTTCACCTGGTCGGTCGCATCGGCGAGCGAGACTTTGCCGTCGATGGTGATGTCGTTGTCGTCCCAGACCACGATCAACTTGGACAGTTGGTGCCGGCCGGCGAGCGTGATCGCCTCCTGGCTGACACCTTCCATCAGGCAGCCGTCACCGGCGAAGACATAGGTGTTGTGGTCAAAGACCTTCTTGCCGTAGCGCGCGCGCAGCATCTCTTCGGCCATGGCGAACCCGACCGAGTTGGCGATGCCCTGGCCGAGCGGGCCGGTCGTCGTCTCGATCCCCTGCGCCAGGAAGTTCTCGGGGTGGCCGGCGGTGCGGGAGCCGAGCTGGCGGAAGTTCTTGATTTCCTCGATCGGGAACTGCTCGTACCCGGTCAGGTGCAGCAGGGAATAAAGCAGCATCGAGCCGTGGCCGTTCGACAGGATGAAGCGGTCGCGGTCGATCCAGTTCGGCGCCGCGGCGTCGAACTTGAGGTGCTTGGTGAACAGGACCGTGGCGATGTCGGCCATCCCCATCGGCGCGCCGGAGTGGCCCGAATTGGCGGCGGCGACGGCGTCGAGCGTTAGCACGCGGATGGCGGCGGCCATGTTCCAGTGTTCGGGGTGGGCGTTGCGCAGGGCGGCGATGTCCATGAGGCGCGTTCCTTGAGAGAAATGTGGCAGCGGCAGATGGGGCGCTCTTACCAGCCGGGGGCGGAAGATCAAGTGCGTGCGCCGGAACCGGCCCGGGATTCCCCGGTTCCGGTGCGTCCGGCGGGGCCATTGGGAATGGCGAAACCATTGGGTAGACTGGGACTTGTCTTTGGGCCGGGGCGATTCGCGTCGCCGCCGGTCACCTGTGAGGGAACGAGGGGAGCATGGCATGAACGACAGCGAAGCCCGTCTGGACGAGCTGCAGCGCCGGCTGGTGGCCGCGCTGGACCGGATAGGCGCCGGCGTCGAGGGGATCGCCCCGGCCGCGCCCGCGATCGACCCCGATGCCGTCGCCGCCCTTAAGCAGGCGCTGGAGGACGAGAAGCTGGTCACCGCGCAGCTCCAGGAACGGATCGCCACGCTCAAGGCGCGCGCCGACAGCGCTGCCGCCGAGGTCGAGACGGCGCTGAGCGAGCAGCGCACCGCCATGGCCCGGCTGGACGAGGACCTTCAGCGGCTGCGCACCGCGAACGACAAGCTGCGCGCCAACAACCAGGCGCTGCGCGACGCCAATGCCGCAGGGGTGGGCGAGGCCGAGCTGATCAACCAGGGGCTGGTGGTCGAGCTCGAGGCGCTGCGCGCCAGCCACGCCGCCGACCGCAGCGAGGCGCAGGCCATCGTGTCGGTCCTCACGCCGATGCTGGCGAACAGCGCACATGCCGAGGGAGAGTACTGATGCCCGAGATCGAGATCACCATCGGCGGCCGCCAGTTCGAAGTCGCCTGCGCCGAGGGCGAAGAGCATTACCTGATGGCGGCGGCCAAGATGCTGGACACCGAGGCCGCGGCGCTGGCCGACCAGATCGGCCGCCTGCCGGAATCGCGGATGCTGCTGATGGCCGGGCTGATGCTGGCAGACCGGACAGCGGGGCTCGAGGACCGGCTGCGCGATGCCGACAGCCAGATGGCCCAGTTGCAGGGTGCACTCGACGGTGCCAAGTCTGCGCCGGCGGAACGGGTCGAGGTGCCGGTGGTCCCGGCAGCGGTTTCCGACACGCTGGCGGAACTGGCCGCCCGGGCCGAGGCGATCGCCGAGGCAATCGAGCAAAAGACCGCCGCCGAATAAGTAGCTAGAGCGGCACGCCAGGCAGGGCGCTGGCCTGCCGGATCCACTCGGTCACCTGCGCCCAGTCGACCGCGTCATCTTCGCGGATTTCGAAGTATCGCGTGCCTTCGGTCTTCGAAGCCTTCGGCGGCACGGGGCTGAGCGATGTGCCGCGGAAGAAGGTCAGCTGCACGTAGTTCTTGTAGCAGTACATGGCGAGGAACCAGCCCACGCCGCGGCCCCAGAGCGGCGTGTTCCACTTCACCGCCTTCTCGACGTCCGGGCAGACCGCGACCACGATCCCATCGATCCGCGCCCCGATGGCGCTTTTCCAGCCCGGCATGGCGGCGATGTAGGCTTGCACCGGCGCGTCGCCGTTCCCCTTGGGGATCTGCGGATTGCCGCTGGACAGAAGTTTCGGGGCCTCGGTCATATGCGCAGTCTAGCACATCGATGCCCGCCGCAAAGAAAAGGCCGCGGCGCGATGCGCCACGGCCTGTCTTGTCCGCATGGGCGAGGGATCAGGCGTTTGCTGCCCGGATCTTCTCGGCCGCGTCCTTGTTGTAGGCCACGCCATTCGCGTCGAAGAGCTGGTCCAGCTCACCGGACAGTGTCATCTCGGTGATGATGTCGCAGCCGCCGACGAATTCGCCCTTCACGTAGAGCTGCGGGATCGTCGGCCAGTCGGAATAGTCCTTGATCCCCTGCCGGATGCCTTCGTCGGCCAGCACGTTCACATCGGCATATTCCACGCCCATGTAGTTCAGAACGCCCGCGACGCGGCTGGAGAAGCCGCACTGCGGCATTTCCTTGGTGCCCTTCATGAAGAGCACGACATCATTGGTTTTGACGGTTTCGTCGATCGAGGTCTTAACGTCAGTCATCATCGTTCCTTTCCGGCGTCACGGCGCCCGGGTCGTCAGGGCCAGCGCGTGCAACTCGCTGGTGGCCCCGTCCATCCGGCCCTTGAGGGCGGCGTAGACGGCGCGTTGCTGCTGCACGCGGTTCATGCCCCGAAAGCTCTCATCCACGACCATCGCCGAGAAGTGCCGACCATCAGCGCCCTCGACGGAGATCTGGGCATTGGGGAAGCTTTCGCGGATCAGGTCTTCGATTTCCTGGGCCTGGAGGGGCATGGGCGTCTCTTCCTAATCTTGCAGTCAGATTTAGTGGCTGCCGGGGCGCGTGGCAAGCACCTGCCCGCGCGGGGACGCGGGCAGGGGGCATGCCGGGGCCGGTCCGGTCAGTCGAAGGTCGCGCCGAAGCTCGACCGGTAGAGGGCGGCCAGTTCGGCCAGCGGGGCCTCGGCGTGGCCGATCTTAACGCTGTCGCCGGTGAACTTGCCGACGCTGCGGATCGGGACACCGGCCTTGCCCGCCTCGATCATCAGCCATTCGGCCTGGTCGAAGTTGCAGGCGATCAGGTAGCGGCCCTGGTCTTCGCCGAAAAGCTGGGCGGTGTCGCTGTCGTCAAGCTGCACGCCGACGCCGCCGGCCTCGGCCAGCTCGAACGCCGCCATCGCCAGCCCGCCGTCGCTGAGGTCGGTGCAGGCCTTGATGTGGTCGCGCTGTGCGCGGATGAACGCGCCGTTGCGCTTTTCGACCGCCAGGTCGACCGGCGGGGCATCGCCTTCAACCCGGTTGTAGACCTCGGCCAGCAGCGCCGACTGGCCCAGGTGGCCCACCGTATCACCAACCAGAAGGGCGACGTGGCCGTCGCGCGCGGTGCCGATGATCGGTTCCTCGCCCGCTGCGATCAGTCCGACCGCCGCGATGGTCGGTGTGGGCAGGATCGCCTGCCCGTCGGTTTCGTTGTAGAGCGACACGTTGCCCGAAACGATCGGCATGTCGAGCGCGGCAACCGCCTCGCCGATGCCTTTGATGGCGCCGACGAACTGGCCCATGATCTCGGGCTTTTCGGGGTTGCCGAAGTTGAGGTTATCGGTGGTGGCCAGCGGCAGCGCCCCGACGGCGGTCAGGTTGCGATAGGCCTCGGCCACCGCCTGCTTGCCGCCCTCGACCGGGTTCGCCTTGACGTAGCGCGGCGTCACGTCCGACGTGAAGGCCAGCGACTTGCCGGTGCCGTGCACCCGCACGATGCCCGCGCCAAGGCCCGGCGTGCGCATCGTGTCGGCCATGACCATGGTGTCGTACTGTTCATAGACCCACTGCTTGGACGCATAGTTGGGCGAGGCGATCAATGCCTTCAGCCCGTCGATCGGATCGACGCCCGGCACATCCGCCAGCTCGCTCGCGGGGGCCGTCGGCTCCCATGGGCGGTCGTATTCCGGCGCGTTGCCCGACAGCGCGCGCAGCGGCAGGTCGGCGCGGATCTCTCCACGATGCATGATGAGGAAGCGGTCTTCGGGGATCGTCTCGCCCACGATGGCAAAGTCGAGGTCCCACTTGTCGAACACCGCGCGCGCCTCGGCCTCCTTCTCGGGCTTCAGCACCATGAGCATCCGCTCCTGGCTTTCCGACAGCATCATCTCGTAGGCGGTCATGCCCTGTTCGCGGCAGGGCACATTGTCGAGGTCGAGGCGGATGCCTAGCTCGCCCTTGTCGCCCATTTCCACGGCCGAGCAGGTCAGGCCCGCGGCGCCCATGTCCTGGATCGAGATCACCGCGCCGGTCTGCATCAGTTCGAGGCAGGCCTCCATCAGCCGTTTCTCGGTGAAGGGGTCGCCGACCTGGACGGTGGGGCGCTTTTCCTCGATGGTCTCATCGAACTCGGCCGAGGCCATCGTCGCCCCGCCGACGCCGTCACGGCCAGTCTTGGCGCCGAGGTAGACCACCGGCATGCCGACGCCGGAGGCGGCGGAGTAGAAGATCTTGTCCGCATCCGCGAGGCCCGCGGCAAAGGCGTTCACCAGGCAGTTGCCGTTGTAGGCCGGGTCGAACCGGACCTCGCCGCCCACGGTCGGCACGCCGAAGCAGTTGCCGTAGCCGCCGATGCCCTCGACCACGCCATGAACCAGCTGCCGGGTCTTGGGATGGTCCGGGCTGCCGAACGACAGGGAGTTCATCGCCGCGATCGGCCGGGCCCCCATGGTGAAGACGTCGCGCAGGATGCCGCCCACGCCGGTCGCCGCGCCCTGGTAGGGTTCGATGTAGGAGGGGTGGTTGTGGCTTTCCATCTTGAAGACGACCGCCTGGCCATCCCCGATGTCGACCACGCCCGCGTTCTCGCCGGGGCCGCAGATCACCTGCGGGCCGGTGGTGGGCAGGGTGCGCAGCCAGCGTTTCGACGACTTGTAGGAGCAGTGTTCGTTCCACATCGCCGAGAAGATCCCGAGTTCGGTGAACGTCGGCTCCCGGTTCAGGATCCGCAGGATTTCGGCGTATTCATCCGGCTTGATCCCGTGCGCCTCGATAAGGTCGGTCGTGATCTCAGGATCTTGCATTTATCGTCCCCTGGCAGCTTGTCGGCGCCTCCTTACGACAGAGCGGGTTGGGGGAAAGGGGCGGGACCGCGCGTCGCGCAAAGAAAGGGCCGGGGCATGTGATGCCCCGGCCCGATCCGATCACTCGAAGGGCGGTCAGGACTTAGGAGTCCTGTGCGTCCTGCCCGGTGGTGGTGCCGACCTTCTGCTTCAGCTCGGCGGCAAACTCCGCCTGGGTCTGCTGCAGCTGGATGCCGTCCATCTGGCTGGCATCGGCATTGATGCCCACGAGGAAGCTGTCGGTGTCAGCGCCCAGCTTGGGGTCGACGCTCACCTCGGCGAAGGTCATGCCGTTGACGTCGGTGTAGACGCCTTCGATGTTGCCGAGCGGCGTGCCGTCGATCGTGGTGACCGACTTGCCGACCAGCGGGCTCGCGTCATCCTTCGTCGCGTCGGCCAGTTCCATCGAGTCGATGGTCTGGATCTCGAACGGGCTGTCACCGGCGCTCGACGCGTTGGCATCGGCCTGGAACGTGCCGACGCGCTCGTTGCCCAGCTCGTTCGGCTCGATGGAGCTTTCCTCGTTGTTGATCGTGGTGTCGTCGGTCGACTGCACCACATTTTCCGGAGCTTCGCCGACGCGTTCGTTGCCCGCGGCGTTGACGGCAAGCGGGGTGGCGACGATGGCGGCGATCGATGCGGATGTCAGGAAATGCTTGAGGGTCATGGTGTGTCCTCCACGTTTGGGTTGCGCCGCCGTTGCGGCATTGGGGGGACAATGCGGAGGCAAGGGTTTGGTTCCTCGGTGAAATCGCGCTCTGGCGTCACGAAGTTGTCAGGGAACCAGGCCGGGTTTTTTCCGATCCGGATCGCGCCGCGGGGCGTACGCCTGCGCGTCGTGACCGGCGGCGCGGGGACGCCGCCGGTCGATTGTCAAAGGCCGAAGGTCACGTGGCCATAGGCGTCGATCCGCCACGCGGGATTCCAGGCGATCTCCCACGCGTGGTCGTCGGGGTCGGCGACGTACCCGCGAAAGCCGCCATGCTCCGGCGCATCGGCCGGGCGCAGGACACGGCCCCCCGCCGCAACGAGCCGGTCCATCAGCGGCGCGACGTCCGCCTGACGCGGCACGTTGTGGGCCAGCGCAAAGGCGCCAGGCGCCTGAAGGCCGGGCCGGGACATGTCCGCCTCGAGCCCGGCGTGCGACCAGAGGCCCAGCATCAGGCCGTTCATCTGGTAGAAGGCGATCTCGTCCGCCTCGAACACCGGGGACCAGCCGAAACCGTCGCCATAGAACCTGCGTGCGCGCGCGGCGTCGCGCACGGCTAGAGTAATCACTGATATCTGCTGCTGCATTCCATAACCTCGTGTTCACCGCAGCGGGGTGCTGCGGGCTCAAGGTCACGGGACTCGGTGCCCCAACCGGGGGCAAAGGCCAGGACCCGCCTTGGCGGGGGCCGGGCTAACCGCACCGACCTTTCCTTTTCTGACGGGACAACCCTGCCTGCCTGCGGCGCGAAGTCAACCGCGCGAGCCGCCGGGCGGCTGGCAAAAAAAATGGCCGGGTCAAGCCCGGCCAAGTCCAACAGGGAGGTATGAAGATGATGCGCCGTTAAGCAATCATCACCGTCAAGCGCTGAAATAAGTGCCGAAACTGAATCGTTCAAGGAACATTTCGCCGCAGCGCAGACATGCCCGCCATGCGTTGCCGACATGCCTCAGGCGGTTGAGCGGGATTACTCCTGCTCGCCTCTTTCGCGAATCCGCCTGCGGTGCGCGATGACCTCTTCCTGCACGAAATCACGAAAGGCCATGATCCGCTTGGAATGTCTCAGTTCTTCGGGGAAGGCGAGGAAGACGGGCACCTCGACCGACTCCACGTCCGGCAGGACGCGTTCGAGCTGGGGGAAGTCCTCGATCAGGTAATCCGGCAGCACGCCGATCCCGAGGTGGGACACCACGCCCTGCAGCACGCCGAAGTAGTTGTTCACCGTCAGCAGCGAACGCACGTCGTTGGCCAGGAGCCGCGCCACCAGCCCCGCACCAGCCGCGACCTGCGCGGCCGAAGGGTTCTGGCAGATCAGACGGTGGTTCGCGATATCCTCGATGGTCTCGGGCGTGCCGTTCTCGGACAGGTATTCCGGGCTCGCATAGCAGCGCATCCGCACCGACATCAGCCGCTTGCGGATAAGGTCGGCCTGGGACGGTTCCTTCATCCGGATCGCCACGTCGGCCTCGCGCATCGGCAGGTCCAGCACGCGCTCTTCCAGCATCAGGTCGATCTTGAGGTCGGGGTAACGGTCGTAAAGCTTCGACAGGCGCGGCGCCAGCCAGAGAGAGCCGAAGCCGATGGTCGTGGTGACGCGCAGCTCGCCAAAGACCTCTTCCTCGCTGTCCTTGATCCGGGCGGTGGCGGTATCGAGGCGCTTGGCCATGGCGCGGGTCGCGTCGAACAGCAACTCGCCCTGCTCGGTGAGAATCAGGCCGCGGGCATGACGGTGGAACAGGGTCGCATTCAACAACTCCTCGAGCGCCCGGATCTGGCGCGACACGGCAGATTGCGACAGGTGCAGCGTGTCACCGGCATGGGTGAGGCTGCCCGCATCGGCGACCGCGTGAAATATTCTGAGCTTATCCCAATCCATCAGAGCAACTTTACAGTCTTCCGCACCCGCCCGTCTTTATCGATCCGCCGTGTAAACAATTCCCCGCCACACGCATAGGTCTTTCTGAAATTTGCCTTTGTAGGTCAAATATGATGACCTATTATTGCGCTATAATGAGGCACGGTTACGCCAGAGGAGGAAGCCATGACCGCCCCCAAGATTTCCCTGGACGATCGGTTCGATCTGACCAAGTCGCCGATCCTTTTGAACGGCACGCAGGCCCTTGTGCGGCTGATGCTGACGCAGAAGGAACGGGACCGGGCGGCAGGGCTGAACACGGCGGGCTACGTCACCGGTTACCGCGGATCGCCCCTAGGCGCGGTCGACATGCAGATGAACCGCGCGGCGAAATGGCTCTCTGCGGCGGACGTGAAGTTTCACGAAGGATTGAACGAGGACCTGGCCGCCACCGCGCTCTGGGGCAGCCAGCAGGCCGAGCTGCGCGGGGAGGGCAAGTTCGACGGTGTCTTCGGCCTCTGGTACGGCAAGGGACCGGGCGTCGACCGGTCGGGCGACGTGATGCGTCACGCCAACATGGCAGGTACCTCGCGGCACGGCGGCGTGCTGATGGCCATGGGGGACGACCACACCGGCGAAAGCTCCACCGTGCTGCACCAGTCCGAATGGGCGCTGGTCGATGCCTACATGCCGGTGGTTTCGCCCGCGGGGGTGCAGGAGATCCTCGACTACGGCGTCTACGGTTATGCGCTCTCGCGCTTCTCGGGGCTGTGGGTTGGCCTGAAGACGATGAAGGACACGGTCGAGGCGACATCGGTCGTCGATGGCGACCCGCACCGGATGTCCTTTGTCCTGCCCGATTTCCCGATGCCCGAGGGAGGGCTCAACATCCGGCTTGCTGATACGCCGCACGCGCAGGAAGCGCGGATGATCGATTACAAGCGCTTCGCGGCCGAGGCGTTTTCCCGCGCCAACCGGATGGACAATCGCGTCTGGGGCAAGCCCGGGGCCAAGATCGGCTTTGTCTCGGCGGGCAAGAACTGGCTCGACCTGATGCATGCGCTGTCGCTCCTCGGCATCGACGAGGCCGAGGCGGAGCGGCTCGGGATCACCACCTACAAGGTCGGGCAGGTCTTTCCGCTCGACATGACCTCGTTCCACGACTGGGCCGAGGGGCTCGACCTGATCGTGGTGGTCGAGGAGAAGCGCAAGCTGATCGAGATCCAGATCAAGGAGAGCATCTTCGACGACCGCCGCGGCCGCCGCGTCTATGGCTGGTACAAGGGCGGGGCAGGCGGCATGCACCGCGACGAGCTCTTCCCGACGCGCGGCGCGCTCGACCCGGTGTGGATCGCCGAGAAGCTGGGCGGTATCCTGATCGAGGAGGGGCGTGACACTGACCGCATCAAGGCCGGCCTGTCGCAACTGGCCGAAGTCCGGCGCAACGACAATGTCGAAGAGATCGCGGCGCGGCTGCCCTATTACTGCTCGGGCTGCCCGCACAACACCTCGACCAAGGTGCCCGACGGCTCGCGTGCCTATGCCGGGATCGGCTGCCACTACATGGTGCAGTGGATGGACCGCAACACGCTCGGCTTCACCCACATGGGGGCCGAGGGCGCGAACTGGATCGGCGAGGCGCCGTTCTCCACCACCGGGCACGTTTTCCAGAACCTCGGGGACGGGACCTATAACCACTCGGGCGTGCAGGCGATCCGCGCCGCGCTCGCGAGTGATGCCAACATCACCTACAAGATCCTTTTCAACGATGCCGTCGCCATGACCGGCGGCCAGCGGAACGAAGGCGGGCTGACCCCCGACCGGATCGCGCGCGAGGTGACGGCGATGGGGGTGAAGACCCTCACCGTCGTCTACGATGAAAAGGAAGAGCCTCGGCGCGAGGATTTCCCGAAGTCGGTCGGCTGGCGGCCCCGGGCCGAGATGGACGCAGTGCAGAAGGAAATGCGCGAGGCCGAGGGGGTGTCGGTCATCCTCTACGTGCAGACCTGCGCCGCCGAGAAGCGCCGCCGCCGCAAGCGCGGGAACTTCCCTGACCCGGACAAGCGTGTCTTCATCAACACCGACGTCTGCGAAGGCTGCGGCGACTGCGGCGTTCAGTCGAACTGCGTCTCGATCGTTCCGGTCGAGACCGAGCTGGGGCGCAAGCGGGCGATCGACCAGTCGTCCTGCAACAAGGACTTCTCGTGCCTCAAGGGGTTCTGCCCCTCCTTCGTGACGCTCGAGGGGGCGGAGGTGCGCAAGGACGCGGTGGAAACCGCCGACCTCGACCTGCCGCACCTGCCGGCCCCGGTCCTGCCGAACATCGACGGCACCTGGAACGTCGTCATCACCGGCGTCGGCGGCACCGGCGTGGTGACCATCGGGGCCGTGCTGGCGCAGGCCGCGCAGGTCGACGGCAAGGGCGCGGGCATGATGGAGATGGCGGGCCTCGCCCAGAAGGGCGGCGCAGTGCATATCCATGTCCGGCTGGCGGACCAGCCGTCGGACATCAGCGCCATCCGCGTCGCAACCGGCGAGGCCGACGCGCTGATCGGCGGTGACCTCGTGGTCAGCGCGGGTGCCAAGACGCTGGGCCTGACCCAGACCGGTCGCACCGGCGGGGTGGTCAACAGCCACGAGATCATCACCGGCGATTTCACCCGCAACACCGAGTTCGCGCTGCCCTCCGACCGGCTCGAAATGCAGCTGCAGGCGCGCCTGCAGGGCAAGCTGGCGCTCTTCGACGCGAGCGAACTGGCCCGCGTGACGCTGGGCAACTCGATCTTCTCGAACATGATGATCTTTGGTGCGGCCTGGCAGATGGGCCTGATTCCGCTGAGCCACGAGGCGCTGATGCAGGCGATCGAGCTGAACGGGGCGGCGGTACAGAAGAACCAGCGCGCCTTCGAGATTGGCCGCTGGGCCGTGCTGCACGCCGAGGCGGCCGAGAAACTGATCGCGCCCTCGGTCGTGGTCGAGAAACCGAAAAGCCTGGAGGAGAAGATCGCCTTCCGCGCCGATCACCTGGTCAAGTACCAGAACAAGGCCCTGGCGCAGCGCTATCGCAAGCTGGTCGACAGCGTGCAGGATCCGCGTCTCAAGGAAGCGGTCGCCAAGGGCTATCACAAGCTCTTGGCCTACAAGGACGAATACGAGGTCGGCCGGCTGCACCGCGAAACCCGCGCCAAGGCCGAGGCGCAGTTCGGCGGCGACTTCAAGATGACCTACCACCTTGCCCCGCCGATCTTCGAGAAGATGGGCAGCGACGGGCGCCCGGTGAAGAAGACCTACGGCGCCTGGATGGGCACGGCGATGTCGGTGATGTCCCGCTTCAAGTTCCTGCGCGGCGGGGCGCTCGACCCCTTCGGCCGGACCGAGGAACGGCGGATGGAACGTGCCCTGATCGAGCAGTACGAAAAGGACATGGCCGAGGTCCTGCCGCATGTGTCGGACGAGACGCTCGAAACGGCCGTGTCGCTTGCCGAACTGCCGATGTCGATCCGCGGTTTCGGCCCGGTCAAGCAGCAGAACGCCGCGCGGGCCGAGAAAAGCCGCGAGGCGCTGCTCGCCACGTTCCGTGCAGGTGGGCCCGGCGTGAAACAGGCTGCGGAATAACGTCACGGCTCTGTCATCGTCACTTCTTAGAAAGGGCGAGAGGACTTAAATGGCGGCTCAGAGACATCTGAGTCGCACCCAAGACGAGCATGACCGCGCAACCGACGCTGACGCCCCGGCACATCGCCCGCGAACTATCCTATTCCCATTCCGGTGCGACGCGCCTGGCGCGCACCGTGATCCGGACGCTTGAGAACGTGACCGGTCGACCGGGCCTGATCCGCCGCGCCGAGGGCTACGAGGTCGAAGTGGCCGAGGGCCGCGATTTCTGGACTGTGATGACCGAACGCTACGGCCTCTCGCTCGATGTGGCGTCGGGCGCGCTCGACAACATCCCGCGTGAGGGGCCGTTGGTGATGATCGCCAATCACCCCTACGGCATCCTCGACGGGCTGATGATGGGGCACATCCTGCAGGAAACGCGGGGCGATTTCCGCATCCTCGCGAACACGGTCTTCCGCAAGTCCGAGGACCTGAACCGCATCATCCTGCCGATCAACTTCGACGAAACCCGCGCCGCGCAGGAAGAGAACATCCAGACCCGGCGCATCGCGCTCGACTACCTCGCGCAGGGCGGGGCGATCGGGGTGTTTCCGGGCGGCACCGTCTCAACCGCGCTGAAGCCGTTCGGCGCGCCGATGGATCCGGGGTGGCGCAATTTCACGGCCAAGATGATCGCCAAGAGCGGCGCAACCGTGGTGCCGGTGTTCTTCGAGGGCTCAAACTCGCGCCTGTTCCAGATCGCGAGCCACGCCCATTACACGCTGCGCCTCGGCCTGCTGCTCAAGGAATTCCGCGCCCGCGTCGGTTCCCCGGTCCGGGTGGTAATCGGCACCCCGGTCCCGCAGGACCAGATCGCCGCGCGGCTGCGCGATCCGCGCGCGCTGATGGCATACCTCCGCTCTGAAACCTACGCCCTTTCGCCGCAGCCCCTGAAATCGCTGGATCACGGCTTCGAATTCGAGGAAAAGCACCGGACACCCCGCGGCTGACGCGGGGACAGGACCGGAGGCGGACATGGCAGTAGGGATCTTCGACAGCGGGCTCGGCGGGCTGACGGTGCTGGACGCGGTCGCCAAGCGGATGCCGGACCTGCCGCTGGTCTACTTCGGCGACAATGCCCACACCCCCTATGGCGTGCGCGATGCCGACGACATCTATGACCTGACCACCGCCTCCGTCGCCAAGATGTTCGAACGCGGTTGTGACCTGGTCATCATCGCCTGCAACACCGCGTCGGCCGCCGCGCTGCGTCGGATGCAGGAGGGATGGGTGCCCTCGGACAAGCGCGTGCTCGGCGTGTTTGTGCCGCTGATCGAGGCGCTGACCGAGCGCCAGTGGGGCGACAACTCCCCGCCGCGCGAGGTGGCCGTCAAGCATGTGGCCCTGTTCGCCACCCCCGCTACCGTCGCCAGCCGCGCGTTCCAGCGCGAACTGGCCTTCCGTGCCATCGGCGTCGATGTCGAGGCGCAGGCCTGTGGCGGCGTTGTCGATGCGATCGAGGAAGGCGACATGATCCTGGCCGAGGCGCTGGTGCGGTCCCATGTCGACGCGCTCAAGCGCAAGATGCCCCGGCCCGAGGCCGCGATCCTCGGCTGCACCCATTACCCGCTGCTGGAAGAGGTGTTCCAGGACGCGCTCGGCCCCGATGTGGCGGTCTATTCGCAGGCGAACCTGGTGGCCGCCTCGCTCGACGACTACCTGCGACGGCATCCGGCGATGACCGGGCAGGGGGCGGAATCGATGTTCGTCACAACCGGCAATCCCAAGCGCGTATCGCAGAACGCGACCCAGTTCCTGCGCCGCAGGATCGAGTTCGTCGGCGCCTGATCACGCCACCGTGACTGTTGCGTTCCGCGCCACTGACTTGTGACGCAACGGAATGGAAACCCGCCTTTTTCTGCCCCGGCGGAAGCCTATGTCAGCGTCTCCTACCACCCCCATTTCAAGGTTGAGTCGCATGACCCTCCGCCCGGTTTTCCTTTCTTTCATTGCTACAGCCGGCCTTGCCGCGACCCTCGCCGCGCCCGCCGCAGCCGCCACCGTCAACGAGGCGGATTACGGTGCCTTCTCGGGCAGCTGGACGACCCCGACCGTGCTCTCGGGCGCCGACAGTGTCAGCGGCTCCGGCCGCCAGAACGAGGACGATTTTCTCTACCTGACGGGTCTGCAGTCCGGGGCCCAGACGCTGAGCTTCACCTTCAGCGGCCCCAACGGGTCCACGACCTACAACGGCGGCGGCGACCTGCGGTACTCCTTCGACCAGTTCCGCTGGGACTATGACGGGATCGGCGTCGGTACCTTCAACGTCGCCAACGGCCAGACCGCGCTCAGCATCGCGCTCGACGACAGCTTCGACGGCAGCATCTACCTGCAATTCGCCTTCAACTGGGGCGACAACACGCAGTATTCCTTCGCCACGTCCAAGCCGCTGGTCAGCACTGCGCCCTCCACCGGCGGCTCGGCGATCGTCTCGGCCGCCGTGCCGCTGCCGGCCGGTTTCGCGCTGCTCGGCTCGGTCCTGGCCGGGGGTGGCCTGCTGGCTGCGGCGCGACGCCGCAAGGCCCGCACCGCCTGAGCTCTTGATCCGCGCCCGCCGCGGCCACAGATCGCAGGTCCGGCCCGCTGCCAACGGGCCGGACTTTTGCTATCAAGGGGCGCCGACCCGCGCGACTCGCGCGGCCTGAGGGGACACCATGCACGGGCTGAAGAAGAAACGCCGTATCCAGATCATCGCCATCGCGGCGGTCGCGCTTGTCGTGGCTACCGGCCTCGTCGGCTATGCGATGCGCGACGGCATCAACTTCTTCCGCTCGCCCAGCCAAGTGCTGGCCGAACCGCCGCAGGCCACTGAACGCTTCCGCATCGGCGGACTGGTCGAAGAGGGCAGCCTGACCCGCGGCCAGGGCGAGGTGATCCGCTTCAACGTAACCGATGGCGGCGCCAGCGTGCCCGTCACCTACCGCGGCGTGCTGCCCGATCTCTTTGCCGAGAACCAGGGCATGATCGGCACCGGTTCCTACGTGAACGGTACCTTTGAAGCCACGGAAATCCTTGCCAAGCATGACGAGACCTACATGCCGAAAGAGGTGGTCGACGCGCTGAAGGAACAGGGCGTCTACAAGGACCCGAACGGCGAGGGAAGCTGACCTTAACCCTTGGGCGCGAGCCTTTCTGTCCGCGGGATCACCCGCCGGAGGGAAGGGCCGATGTCCGACAGGGTCATGCAGATCGCACGGGAAATCCTCGACCGCGAAGGCGGGTTCGTGAACGACCCCGACGATCCGGGCGGCGCGACGAACCATGGCGTCACGATCCACACGATGCGGCGGCTGGGCCTCGACCTCGACGGGGACGGCGATGTCGATATGGCCGATGTACGCCGCCTCAGCCGCGCCCAGGCCGAGGAGATCTTCCTCGACCACTATTTCCACCGCCCGCGCATCGACGACCTGCCCGAGGGATTGCAGGCCAGCGTCTTTGACATGCAGGTCAACGCCGGGGCCAACGCGGTGAAAATCCTGCAGCGCCTGCTGGGCCGGATGGGGCAGGCGGTCACCGTCGACGGTGCCATCGGTCCACGCACGATCCGGGCGGCCCATGTCGCGCAGGCCGCGGCCCCCGACCACCTCGCCGACGCCTACGGCATCGCGCGGCGCAACTACTACTTCGCGCTGGCCGACCGCCGCCCCGAAAGTCGCAAGTACTGCCGCACGCGGGCAGGCGGCAAGGGCGGCTGGATCCACCGGGCCGAAGCGTTCATCGCACCCCGGTTCCACCTTTCGGACGCGGGCTTCAAGGCACGGGTGGCGGCATGGGACTGATCGACACGCTCTTCGGTGCGCTCTTCGGGCGCGGCCGCAACGTGGTGCGCGAAACCGCCGAGGTGTTCCGCGAGAACGCCGAGGCCGGGGCCCGTCGTGACCATGACCTGCAGTCGGCAGCGCTGGAACAGTTCGCCGCCGAATTTGCCGCCCGCCGCAGCTGGTTCGATGCGCTGATCGACGGGCTGAACCGCCTCCCGCGCCCGCTGCTGGCGCTCGGCACGATCGGTCTGATGGCCGCGGCCATGGTCGATCCGGACTGGTTCTCGGCCCGGATGGTCGGCCTTTCGCTGGTGCCCGAGGCGCTCTGGTGGCTGATGGGGGCGATCGTCAGCTTCTATTTCGGGGCCCGCCACCAGGCCAAGGGCCAGCAGTTCCAGCGCGACATCGCCGCCACCATGGCCCGCGCGCCCCAGGTGATCGAAGGCCTCGCCACCCGCGCCGCCGCGGCGGACTCGGTGCCGCAGCCCGCGCCGGCGGCCGTCGCCGACACCGATACCGAGGCCAACGCCGCCCTCGACGAATGGCGTCGACTGGGGCAGGAGCGCTAAGCCCACCGTCCTCCCGATTTCCTGTCCGCACGCCCGGGACCGGGCCCCGACCAACCTGCCGGGCCGCGACAAAGTGATCGCCCGCGGCGGCCGAAATCCGTTGGAGGCCACCCCGCCCAGTGCCTATAAGCGGGGCATGCTTGCCGAACTCGGACACTTCTCGCTCATCCTCGCCTTCGTCGTGGCGATCCTGCAGTCCCTGCTGCCGCTCTATGGTGCGGCGCGGCGTAGCCCGGGGCTGATGGCCACGGCCGAACCGGCGGCGAATGCGCAGTTCCTGCTGATCGCGTTTTCCTTCGCGGCGCTCACCCATGCCTTCGTCACCTCGGACTTCTCGCTGGAACTGGTGGTGGCGAACTCGCATTCGGCGAAACCGATGCTCTACAAGGTCACCGGCGTCTGGGGCAACCACGAGGGGTCGATGCTGCTCTGGTCGCTGATCCTCGCGCTCTTCGGCGCGGCGGTGGCCTGGTTCGGCGGGCAGCTTCCCGCGACGCTCAAGGCGCGCGTGCTGGCGGTGCAAGGGATGATCGGCGCGGCCTTCCTGGCCTTCCTGCTCTTCACCTCGAACCCGTTCCTGCGCATGGCGGTGCCGCCGCTCAACGGGCAGGATCTGAACCCGCTGCTGCAGGACCCGGGTCTCGCCTTCCATCCGCCGTTCCTCTACCTCGGCTATGTCGGGCTCTCGATGTCCTTCTCCTTCGCGATTGCCGCGCTGATCGAGGGGCGGGTCGATGCCGCCTGGGGCCGCTGGGTACGGCCCTGGACGCTGGCGGCCTGGATGTTCCTGACCGTGGGCATCGCGCTCGGCTCGTGGTGGGCCTACTACGAACTCGGCTGGGGCGGGTTCTGGTTCTGGGACCCGGTCGAGAACGCGTCCTTCATGCCCTGGCTGATCGCCGCGGCGCTGCTGCATTCCGCCATCGTCGTCGAGAAGCGCGAAAGCCTGAAGGCCTGGACCATCCTGCTGGCCATCGTCGCCTTCGGCTTTTCGCTGGTCGGTGCCTTCATCACCCGCTCGGGCGTCATCACCTCGGTCCATGCCTTTGCCAACGACCCGGAGCGCGGGGTTTTCCTGTTGCTGATCCTCGCGGTCTTCATGGGCGGGGCGCTCACGCTCTTTGCCATCCGGGCCGAAGCGCTGACCTCGCGGGGCGTCTTCTCGCTCGTCAGCCGCGAATCCGCGCTGGTGCTGAACAACGTGCTGCTGGCCGTTTCGGCCTTTGTCGTGTTCATCGGCACTGTCTGGCCGCTGGTGGCCGAGCTGCTGTTCGACCGCAAGCTGTCGGTCGGAGAGCCGTTCTTCAACCTCGCCTTCACGCCCTTCATGGTGATCCTTGCCCTGGTCCTGCCGGTCGGGGCGATGCTGCCGTGGAAACGCGCGAAACTGGGCCGCGTGCTGCCGCAGCTATGGCCCGCCGCCGCGCTGGCGTTCGCGGTCCTGGTGCTGGCATGGGCGATGCAGACCGGGCGCTCGGCGCTCGGCCCGATCGGGCTGGCGCTCGGCGCCTGGCTGGTGGCCGGGGCGATCCGCGATCTGTGGTCGCGCACCGGACGGGGCGGGGACCGGCTGCGCCGCCTGGGCCGTCTGCCGGGGGCCGACTGGGGCAAGGCGGTGGCCCATGCCGGGCTCGGCGTGACCATGGCCGGGATCGCCGCGATGCTGGCCTGGCAGGTCGAGGACATCCGCGTGGTGCAGGAGGGCGAGAGCTTTGACATCGCCGGTTACACCATCACCCTCAACGCCGTGCGCGAGGTGGAGGGGCCGAACTTCCGCTCCACCACCGCCGACGTGACGCTGTCCCGGGACGGCCGCGCCATAGCGACGATGCACCCGGAGAAGCGGTTCTACCAGGTTGCCCGGATGCCCACGACCGAAGCCGCGCTCGACAACGGGATCCTGCGCGACCTCTACGTGGTGATCGGCGATCCGCAGGACGCCGGGGGCTGGGCGATGCGCAGCTACTACAAGCCGCTGGCCAACTGGATCTGGGGCGGCGCGATCCTGATGGCGCTCGGCGGGCTGCTCAGCCTGACCGACCGGCGCTTCCGCGTGGCAGCCGGGGCGCGCAAGGCGCCCGCGCAGGGGGTGCCAGCGGAATGACGGGGCTTGCGGCAATGGTGCGTGACATCACGCATCCAACGCGATGGATCGCCGGGCTGTGCCTGGCGCTGTCGCTGCTGCCGGGGCCGGTGGCGGCGGTGCAGCCCGACGAGGTGCTGGACGACCCCGCGCTCGAGGCGCGGGCACGCGACATCTCAACCGGGCTGCGGTGCCTCGTCTGCCGGAACGAGAACATCGACGACAGCAACGCCGACCTCGCCCGCGACCTGCGCCTGCTGGTGCGCGAACGCCTTGTCGCCGGTGACACGGACGCCGAGGTGGTCGACTACATCACCGAGCGGTACGGCGAATACGTCCTGCTGATGCCGACCACGGGCGGGGCGAACTGGCTGCTCTGGGCCGCCGGTCCGGCGCTCTTCCTCGGTGGTCTGGCGATCGGCGTCGTCTTCATCCGCCGCCGGTCGCAGGCCAGCGCCGCGGGCGAGGCGGGGCTGAGCGAGGACGAGCAGAAGCGCCTCGACGAGATCCTCGACGACTGACGCCCGGTTTCGCTTTCGCCCCCCGGGGATTTCGGTTTGACTGCGCGGCAACCAAGCCACCCGCAGGGAGACCGACATGGATTATCAGACCATCACGCTGGAGATCGCCGACGACATCGCCGTCGTGACGCTGAACCGGGCCGAGGTGATGAACGCGCTGTCCAGCCAAATGCGCGCCGAGATCACCCATGCGGTGACCGAGGGCGGCAAGTCCGCCCGCGTCGTGGTAATCACCGGCACCGGGCGGGCCTTCTGCTCGGGGCAGGACCTGAGCGACAGCGCCAGCGTCGCAAACCCCGACCTCGAACGCATCCTGCGCGACGAATACCTGCCGATGCTGCGTGCGATCGTCGATTGCCCCGTGCCGACCATCTCGGCCGTAAACGGCGCGGCTGCCGGGGCGGGTGCGAACCTTGCGCTGGCCGCCGACGTGGTGATCGCCGCCGACAGTGCATATTTTACTCAGGCCTTCACCCGGATTGGCCTGATCCCCGACGCCGGCGGCACCTGGACCCTGCCGCGCAACATGGGCATGGCCAAGGCCATGGGCGCGGCGCTCTTCGCCGAGAAGATCACCGCGCAGCAGGCGGATGCCTGGGGCATGATCTGGGAACACGTCGCCGATGCGGCGTTCGAGGCGACGTGGAAGGCACGGGCCGCGCACCTCGCCAAGGGGCCGACGCTGGCCTATCGCAAGGCCAAGGAAGCGATCCGCGCAACGTGGGAGAACGACCTCGAGGCGCAGCTGAACGTCGAGGGCAAGGCCCAGGGTGTCTGCGGCCAGAGCCGCGATTTCCAGGAGGGGGTTGTCGCCTTCCTCGAAAAGCGTCCGGCGCATTTCGAAGGGCGCTGAGGCGCGGCCCGCTCAGCGGGCGGCGACAACGATCTCGTCGAGGGTGAGCTGCGGTTCACCCTCGGCATACCGCACCTCGAGCACCAGTTCTCCATCTGCGTAGAGTTGGCTCAGCCCCGCGGCCTCGGCATGTTCGAGCGTCAGGGCAGGGGCGTCGGACTGACCGCCGTACTCCAGCACCAGCACTTCGTCCGCGGCGCGACATTCCATCAGGTTCTCGATCACCAGCGGGCCGTCCTCGGCGCTCTCGGCCTCGTCCTGCGCGGCCTCGGCGTGCGCGGGACGCACCTGGCTGCCAAGCGCGGCGCGCGCGGCTTCGCGGATATGCGTCGGGGCAAACGGCGTCACCTCAGCCCCCGGCGTCAGCGCGGTCGGGGCCGGGGCTGGTCGTGCCTTGGGAACGGGGACGGTCCGTGCCGCACCCCGGTCGCCGCGGCCCGTGAACACCAGAATGGACCCCAGGGCAATCAGGGCGAACATGGCAATGATCATCGAGAATCCCATCGGAATTATGCGTGTGTTCTGGCAGCCGAACCCTGGGCTGGCAATGAAAAATGTCTTTAGTTGTTTCCGGATTTGCCGTTCCGGAATTTACGGCATTGAATTGTGCAGGAACTGGAAATGAAGGCGTTTCGGAAAGGAAAGGGGGCGCGCAGGGCGCCCCCAGAATGCGTAACGATTCAGCGGTTTTCCACGTCGACGTAGTCGCGCTGCGCCGGGCCGGTGTAAAGCTGGCGCGGGCGGCCGATCTTCATCTGCGGATCCTCGATCATCTCTTTCCACTGGCTGATCCAGCCCACGGTCCGCGACACGGCGAAGATCGGAGTGAACATCGAGGTCGGGAAGCCCATGGCCTCGAGGATGATGCCGGAATAGAAGTCCACGTTCGGGAACAGCTTGCGTTCGACGAAATAGTCGTCGGCCAGCGCCTGCTTCTCCAGCTCCTTCGCCACGGCGAGGATCGGGTTGTTCTCGACCCCCAGCAGGTCCAGCACTTCGTCGGCGGACTGCTTCATCACCGTCGCGCGCGGGTCGAAGTTCTTGTAGACGCGGTGGCCAAAGCCCATCAAGCGGAACGGATCGTCCTTGTCCTTGGCGCGTGCGATGAACTCAGGGATGCGGTCCGGGGTGCCGATCTGCTTGAGGCTTTCCAGCGCCGCCTGGTTCGCGCCGCCGTGTGCCGGGCCCCAGAGGCAGGCGATGCCGGCCGCGATGCATGCAAACGGGTTCGCGCCCGAGGAGGAGGCCAGACGCACGGTCGAGGTCGAGGCGTTCTGCTCGTGATCCGCGTGCAGAGTGAAGATCCGGTCCATCGCGCGGCTCAGGATCGGGTTCACCTGGTAGTCCTCGGCCGGAACGCTGAAGCACATCCGCAGGAAGTTGCCGGCAAAGTCGAGGTCGTTGCGCGGGTACACGAAGGGCTGGCCGATCGAGTACTTGTAGGCCATCGCCGCGATGGTCGGCATCTTGGCGATCAGACGGATCGAGGCGACCTCGCGGTGCCACGGATCGTGGATGTCGGTCGAGTCGTGGTAGAAGGCCGACATCGCGCCGACCACGCCGGTCATGATCGCCATCGGGTGGGCGTCACGGCGGAAACCGGTGAAGAAACGGTGCATCTGTTCGTGCACCATCGTGTGGTTGGTCACCCGGCTTTCGAAATCTTCCAGCTGGGCCGCGGTCGGCAGCTCACCGTAGAGCAGGAGGTAGCAGACCTCGAGGAAGTGCGACTTCGACGCCAGCTGGTCGATCGGGTAGCCGCGGTGCAGCAGGATGCCTGCTTCGCCGTCGATGTAGGTGATCGAGCTGTCGCAGGACGCGGTCGAGGTGAAGCCGGGGTCGTAGGTGAAGACGTCGGCCTGGCCGTAGAGCTTGCGCACGTCGATCACGTCGGGGCCTTCGGTCGGGGAGAGGATCGGCAGATCGTAGTTTTCGTTCCCGATCGTCAGAGTTGCCTTTTTGTTCGTGTCCGCCATTCTTTACCTTCCTCTGTTCCCGCGCCGGCCGGGCCGGCGCCTTTCCATACGTGACCGCGTCTTGCGAGGTCGTTAAATCTGCCGCGGTGGCTCAGGCGTTGGCGGCCTCCGCGATCCGGGCAAGGGTTTCATCCCGGCCCAGGACGATCATCATGTCGAATACACTTGGGGTGGCGGAACGTCCCGCGAGCGCGGCGCGCAATGGGGCCGCCAGTTTGCCGAATTTGGTCTCCCGCGCTTCGGCAAACCCATTCAGAACACCCTCCAGTTCGTCTCGCGACCAGCTAGCATTTTGCAGGTGCGGCGTCAATTCCGCCAGCCATGTGCGTGATTGCACATCCAGGGATGCAGCCGATTTCTCGTCCCGTTCGATCGGGCGCGATGCCAGGGCGAAATGTGCCTTTTCAAGCAGTTCCGGGAAGGTCTTGGCCCGTTCTTTAAGGAACGGCATGGATGTGGAAACGCGGTCCCGGACCTCTCCGGCCAGCGCCGGCTGCCCCGTGGCGGCCAGGAATGCATCGAGTTCCTGCATCAGCGCAGCATCGTCCGCGATGGCGATGTGGCGGCCGCAGAGATTTTCCAGTTTCTTGAAGTCGAACCGGGCCGCGGACTTGCCGATCCCCGACAGGTCGAACCACTCCAGCGCCTGCGCGTCGGTGAAGAATTCGTCGTCGCCGTGGCTCCACCCCAGCTTGGCGAGGTAGTTGCGCATCCCTGCCGCCGGATAGCCGATCCGCTGGTACTCCTCGACGCCAAGCGCGCCGTGCCGCTTCGACAGCTTCTTGCCATCCGGCCCGTGGATCAGCGGGATATGCGCCCAGACCGGCACGTCCCAGCCCATGGCATGGTAGATCTGCATCTGCCGGGCGGCGTTGTTCAGGTGGTCGTCGCCGCGGATCACGTGGGTCACGCCCATGTCGTGGTCATCGACCACCACCGCCAGCATGTAGACCGGCGTGCCGTCCGAGCGCAGCAGCACCATGTCGTCCAGCTGGTCGTTGCGGATCGTCACGTCGCCCTGGACCTCGTCCGCGATCACCGTCGCGCCGTCCTGCGGGGCCTTCAGGCGCACGACGAAGGGGGCATCGGGGAAGGTCGCCGGGTCGGCATCGCGCCAGGGCGAGCGGAAGAGGGTCGATGTCCCCGCGGCCCGGGCGGCCTCGCGGAAGGCCTCGATCTCGTCCTGGGTGGCAAAGCACTTGTAGGCATGTCCGTTCGCCAGCATCTCCATCGCCACGTCGTGGTGACGCTGTGCGCCGGCGGCCTGGCTGACGACGTCGCCGTCGTGGTCCAGGCCCAGCCACGCCATCCCGTCCAGGATCGCCTGCGTTGCCTCGGGGGTCGACCGCGCGCGGTCGGTATCCTCGATCCGCAGCAGGAACTTGCCGCCGCGGCCCCGGGCGTAGAGCCAGTTGAAGAGCGCCGTGCGCGCGCCGCCGATGTGCAGGTAGCCCGTGGGCGAGGGCGCGAAACGGGTGACGATCTGCTCGCTCATGTCGGGATCTCGAGCCTCCTGAGACGCGGACCGGGGTCCGGTTAACCACTTGCTAACCATGAGGGGGCTAGCGTCGGCGCCTGTCTACCGACGCCTTGAGGGGGTGACAAGTGCTGCGCCTGGCCGGGGCCATGGGCGCCGGGCTCGCGGCGCAGAGGGGGCATCTGTTTCCCTGGGTTCCGGTGGCCTTCGGCGCCGGCATCGGGGGCTATTTCCTGCTGTCCGGCGAACCGGGGCCGGGGATGCTGACGCTGATGGCTTTGCTGGCGCTCGTCGCCGCCGGGCTGGCCGCGCGGGCCGGGGCGGGGGCGGGGCCGCTGCTCTGGGTGGCGGCCCTGGTCGCCGCCGGGCTGCTGGCGGGCGCGCTGCGCAGCGCCTGGGTCGCGGGGCCGGTGCTGCCCTTCCGCTACTACGGCCCGGTGGAGGGGCGGGTGATCGGCATCGACCGCTCGGCCTCGGACGCGACGCGGTTGACGCTCGACAGCGTGCAGCTCTTCCGCCTCGGGCCCGGGGAAACGCCGCGCCGGGTGCGGATATCCCTGCACGGCGTGCTTGGCCTGACCCGGCCGGAACCGGGCACCGTGATCGCCACCACCGCACATCTTTCCCCGCCCGAGGGGCCGGTGGAGCCCGGCGGTTTCGATTTCCGCCGCCACGCTTGGTTCCAAGGCCTGGGCGGGGTCGGCTACACCCGCGTCCCGGTGGTGATGATGGCCCCGCCGGCGCCGGGCGCGGCACGGCTCTTCACCCTCAGGATGGCGATGGCCGACCGCCTGCGCGCGGCGCTGCCCGGCGATACCGGAGAGATCGCGGCGGCGGTGCTGACCGGCGACCGTTCCGGCGTGTCGGCCGGCGTGAACGAGGTGCTGCGCGCCTCGAACCTGGCGCATCTGCTGGCGATCTCGGGCCTGCACATGGGTCTGCTCGCGGGGTTCGTCTATGCCGCGATCCGGCTGGGCCTTGCTGCCTGGCCGCGCGTCGCCCTGCGCTGGCCGATCCACAAGGCGGCGGCCCTGGCGGCGCTGGCGGCGGCGGCGGCCTACCTCGGGCTCTCGGGCGGGAACGTGGCGACGGAACGCGCCTTTGTCATGGTCGCGGTGGCCCTCGTGGCGCTGCTTTTCGACCGCCGGGCGCTCAGCCTCCGGGCGGTCGCCCTGGCCGCGATGATCGTTCTCGCACTGCGGCCCGAGGCGCTGCTGGGGCCGGGGTTCCAGATGTCCTTTGCCGCCACCGTGGCGCTGGTCGCGGCCTTCGGAGTCCTGCGCGACCGCAATGGCACCCGTGCGCCACGCTGGTTCGCCCCGGTGCTGGCGCTGCTGATCTCCTCCAGCGTGGCGGGCATCGCCACCGCGCCGGTGGCGGCGGCGCATTTCAACCAGGTGGCGCGGCTTGGACTGGTCGCGAACCTCGCCGCCGTGCCGGTGATGGGCACGCTCGTCATGCCTGCCGCGGTGATTGCGGCCTGCCTGATGCCGCTGGGGCTGGAACAGCCCGCGCTCTGGGTCATGGGGGCCGGGATCGACTGGATCCTGCTGGTCGCGCACACGGTGGCCGACTTGCCGGGCGCCGTGCGGATGGTGCCGACACCCCCCGGCGCGGTGTTGCCCCTGATCGCCGTCGGCGGGCTGGTGATCTGTCTCTGGCAGGGGCGGCTGCGGCTCGCGGGGCTGGGGCCGGTCGCGGCCGGGTTCCTGCTCTGGATGACGGCCGAACGGCCCGCGCTCCTGGTGGCGGAAAGCGGCGGTCTGGTCGGGGTGATGACCGCCGAGGGGCGGGCGCTGTCGCGGGATCGCGGATCGGGCTTTGTCGCGCGTGTCTGGCTTGAGAACGACGGCGATCCGGTCGACCAGCCGGCGGCCGCGGACCGCTGGGACCTGGTGCCACCGGACCTCGTCCACCACGTCACCAGGCGCAAGGCGGCGGCGGGCGTGGTGGGCTGCGAAGGCGCGGCGATCCTCGTGGCCAACGCGCCGCTGCCCGCGATCGACGGCTGCCTTGTCTTCGACAGCACGGCGCTCGGGCGCAGCGGCGCGGTGGCGGTCTGGCCGGCGGCAGGGGGCTGGAGGGTCGAGGGCGCGGCTGAACGCGCGCGGGGCCGGCCCTGGTCAGGACCGGCCCCGAAGGAACGCCCGCGGCTGGACGGGCCCGCCGCTCAGGATATCGCGTCTCAGTAGGTGCGGATCAGGCCGACAAGGCGTCCCTGCACCTTGACCATGTGCGACGGCAGGATGCGGGTCTCGTAGGCCGGGTTGGCCGCCACCAGCTCGATCGTGTCGCCGCGCCGGAAAAAGCGTTTCAGCGTCGCTTCCTGGTCCTGCACCAGCGCCACCACGATGTCGCCGTTGTCGGCGGTCGAGGTCTCGCGCACCACCACGACGTCGCCGTCGTTGATGCCTGCGTCGATCATCGAATCCCCCCGCACCTCGAGTGCATAGTGTTCGCCGCGCCCCGAGAGCATCGAGCCGGGCACGGCCACGTGGTGCGAGACATGGGCAATCGCCTCGATCGGGACACCGGCCGCGATGCGGCCCATCACGGGCAGTTCCAGCGCATCGACCGTGACCACCTGCGACCGGCCGGGCCGGTCCGCCGGGTCGCGGGCGCCGCCCTCGATCACGCGCGGGGTGTGCACGGCGGTGTCGCCGCCCAGGCTTTCGGGCAGCTTCACGATCTCGATCGCGCGGGCCCGGTGCGCCAGCCGCCGGATGAATCCGCGTTCCTCGAGTGCGGTGATCAGCCGGTGGATGCCGGATTTCGACCGCAGGTCGAGCGCTTCCTTCATCTCGTCGAACGACGGGGAACGCCGTCACGCTGGACGCGTTTGTGAATGAATTCAAGTAGATCAAGCTGCTTCTTGGTCAGCATCGCCGCCGCCTCGACTGTTGTTCATTTTGTTTTGTTCTACAGTTGTTCCCTTTTTGTGTCAACCGTTTGCCCCGGCTCTGGCCCGCGGCCTAGACAACTGGCCACTTTTCATCCGGCCCGAATGGGATCATAGCTCCGGTCTGGACTGTCCGGGCAGGAGGTCGTCTTGGGCTTCGTCGTCGTCGCGAATGGCGCGCTGCTGATGCTGATGGGGGCCTTCATGGCCCTGAACGCGCTGCTGTTCGAAGCCACGCGCGGCATCTTCCTTCTGGCGGCCACCGTCGTCGCGCCCTTCGGCGCGATGATGGCGCTGGCCGCGCTGAACCGGCTGGAACTGGTCCACCGCCTGCATGCCTTCGTGCTGACCGCCAGTGTCTGGATCACCGGCGCGACCGCCGGGGCGCTGCCGCTCTGGCTATGGCAGCTCAGCCCGACCGACGCCTTCTTCGAGGCGATGTCGGGCATCACCACCACCGGATCGACCGTGATGACCGGCCTCGACACCACCGCGCCGGGGATCCTCATGTGGCGCGGTGTGCTGCAGTGGATCGGCGGGATCGGCTTCGTGGTGACCGGCATCGCCTTCCTGCCGATCCTGCGGGTCGGGGGATGCAGCTCTTCCGCACCGAGAGCTCGGAAACCGGCGACAAGGAAATGGCGACCGCGGCGCGGTTCGCGGGGGCCACGGTCTTTGTCTACCTCGGGCTGACGCTGGCCTGCGGGGTGACCTACGGGCTGGGCGGCATGACCCCGTTCGAGGCGACGGTGCATGCCTTCACCACCGTCTCGTCCGGCGGCTATTCGACCTCTGACGCCTCCTTCGGTCATTTTGAAAGCCCGTTCCTGCAATGGGCCGGCGTGGTCTTCATGCTGGGGGCGGGGCTGCCCTTTGCCTGGTACATCCGCGTGTTGCACCGCGGCCGGTTCCGCAGCGAACAGGTACGGATACTGTTGATCTACCTGGCGGCGATGATCGCGATGCTGACGCTCTGGCTGATTATCGCGGACGGCGTGTCCCCGTTCCGGGCGTTGACCCTGGTGGCGTTCAACGTCGTCTCGGTCGTGACCACCACGGGGTTCGCCACCACCGACTACACCACCTGGGGCGGCTTCGCGGTGACGGTGTTCCTGTTCCTGACGGTGTCGGGCGGCTGCACCGGGTCGACCTCGGGCGGGGCCAAGGCGATGCGGTGGATCATCTTCCTGCGCGCGGCCAGGGCCTATGTCATGACCACGCTGATGCCGCACGCCGTCCGCACCATCCGCTACGAGGGGCGGCGGGTCACCCCCGACGTCGTCGACGGCGTGATCGTGTTCTTCGTGCTCTACGTCGGCACGATCGCGCTGCTGGCCGTGGCGCTGGCGCTCTACGGGCTCGACAGCGACACGGCGTTCAGCGGCGCGCTGACGGCGGTGGCGAACGTGGGTCCGGGGGTGGGCCAAATCATCGGCCCGGCGGGCAATTTCGCGACCCTGCCGGAGGGGGCGAAATGGCTGCTGGCCTTCGGCATGTACGCCGGGCGGCTGGAGCTGCTGACGGTGCTGGTGCTGTTCACCCCGGCGTATTGGCGGGCCTGGGCCTGAGGGGCGCGCGGGGCGGGGGGAACCCCACCCGCCGTCTCACACCACGAGGCACTCCACCTCGTCCCCGGCCTCGGCCGCGGGGGCGCCGGGCGGGCGGATCAGGAAGCAGTCCGCCCGCGCCAGCACCGACAGGAGCGAGCTGTCCTGGCTGCCGAAGGGGCGGATGCCCTCGGCCGTCATCTCGGACCGCATGTAATGCGTGCGCGGCCCGTTCTCGGCCACCGGGGCGGCGAGGCGGGCGCGCGTGGGGGTCAGGGCGCGGGCCGGCAGGCCCTGCATGGCGCGGATCACCGGCCGCAGGAAGACATGGCCGCAGACCATGGCCGACACCGGATTACCCGGCAGGCCGATCATCGGCAGCCCGTCGAGCCTGCCGGCCATCAGCGGCTTGCCCGGCCGCATCGCCACCTTCCAGAAGGCCCGGTCCAGCCCCATGTCGGCGGCCACCTTGCCGACGAGGTCGTGATCGCCCACAGAGGCGCCGCCGATGGTGACGATCAGGTCCGCGCTCATCGCGAGGTCGAAGGCCATGCGCAGGCTCGCCTCGCTGTCGCGGGCGACCGGCAGGATGCGCGCCTCGGCGCCCTCGGCCTCGAGCAGGGCCTTCAGCCCGAAGGTGTTCGAGGCGACGATCTGGTCGGGGCCGGGCAGGCCGCCGGGCATCACTAGCTCATCCCCGGTCGAGATCAGCGCGACGGCCGGGCGACGGCTGACCTGAAGGCGGGCATTGTTCATCGCGGCGGCCAGGGCGACATCGGCGGGCGACAGGCGGCGGGGGGCGCGGACCACGTCGCCGACGCGGAAATCGGCCCCGGCGGGGCGGATATGCGGCCCGGCATCGAGCGCGTCGGTCAGGGTGATGGTGTCGCCCTCGGCCTCGACATCCTCCTGGATCACGACACGATCCGCGCCCTCGGGCACCGGGGCGCCGGTGAAGATGCGCACCGCCTCGCCGGGACGGACCGCGCCGTCGAACCTGTGGCCGGCGGCGGATTCTCCGATCACGCGGAACCGGGCGTCCGGCACGGCCTCGGCCGCGATCACCGCATAGCCGTCCATCGCCGAGGCGGCAAAGGGCGGCTGGTCGCGGCGGGCGATGATGTCGGCGGCCAGCACGCGGCCCGCGGCCTGTGCCAGCGGCACCTCTTCGGTCGAGAGGGAGAGACGAGGCCGAAGAGCCCCTGCAAGGCCTCTTCGACGGGGATCATGTGGCCGGGTCCGCCTCGTAGCGGCCGGATTTGCCACCGTCCTTCAGCAGGACGCGGATGCCACCGATCTCCATCGCGCGGTCCACCGCCTTGGCCATGTCATAGACCGTCAGCGCGGCGGTCGAGACGGCGGTCAGCGCCTCCATCTCGACCCCGGTCTGGCCGGTGGTCTTGACGGTGGCCTCGATCCTGAGGCCCGGCAGGTCGCGATCGGGTGTCAACTCCACGGCGACCTTGGTCACGGGCAGCGGGTGGCAGAGCGGGATCAGGTCGGCCGTCTTCTTGGCGCCCATGATGCCGGCCAGCCGAGCGACGCCGATCACGTCGCCCTTCTTGGCGCGGCCGTCCTCGATCAGCGCCAGCGTTTCGGGCGCCATCCTGACCCAGCCCTCGGCCACCGCGACACGGGCGGTCGCGGGCTTGTCCGAGACGTCGACCATATGGGCATGGCCCTTATCGTCGAAATGGGTAAGTGGCATCAGACCCGTCCGCCGAAGCTCGAGGCGTGGCCGGTGCTCAGCAGCTCGCGGGTGGCCGCCTCGACATCCGCCTGCCGCATCAGCGTTTCGCCGATCAGGAAGCAGCGCGTGCCGAACCGGGCGAGGTCCTCGAGGTCGGCCGCACCGGTCAACCCGCTTTCCGAGATCAGGATCTTGTCCTCGGGCGCCAGCCGGGCCAGTCGGCGGGAGGTGTCGAGGTTGGTCTCGAAGGTCTTGAGGTCGCGGTTGTTGATGCCGAGCAGGCGGCTCTTCAGCAGGCTGGCGCGCTCGAGCTCTTCCTCGCTGTGGACCTCGATCAGGGCGTCCATGTTCCAGCTCGTGGCGGCATCCTCGAGCTCGACTGCCTGGCTGTCGCTGACCGAGGCCATGATGATGAGGATGCAGTCCGCGCCAAGCGCGCGGGCCTCGGCCACCTGGTAGGTGTCGTACATGAAATCCTTGCGCAGGACCGGCAGGTCACAGGCGTTGCGGGCCTGGGTCAGGTATTCCTTGGCGCCTTGGAAGCTGGGCGTGTCGGTCAGCACCGACAGGCAGGCGGCACCGCCGTCCTCGTAGGCCTTGGCTAGGGCGGCGGGATCGAAATCCGCGCGGATCAGACCCTTGGAGGGCGATGCCTTCTTGACCTCGGCGATCAGGCCGAAGCCGCGCATCGCGGCCTCGTGCAGGGCCTCGGCAAAGGGGCGGACCGCGGGGGCGCCGCGAGCGTCCTCCTCGACCTCGGCGATCCGGCGCGCCGCCTTGTCTGCGGCGATCTCTTCCAGCTTGTAGGCCTTGATGCGGTCGAGGACGGTTTCGGTCATGCTCACTCCGGTCTTCGCTGCGGCGCGGCCCAGGTCACGGGCGGCTCGCCCTTTCGTGTAAGCCACTTGTTCACATTTGAAAATGGCCGCGAGCCGAAAAAGCCCCGGCGGGCCGAAAGCGGCGAAGGATGCGCGCTTTCGAGGATCAGATGGTCATCTCCATAGACCGCGTCGCGGAACTTCTGCGCGTGTCCGCCCCAGAGGATGAAGGCGCGTGGCCGGTCCGAAAGCCGCGCCAGGACCTGCCGTGTCAGCCGGTCCCAACCAAGCCGCGCGTGCCCGCCCGCGTCGCCCGCGGGGACCGACAGCGCGGTGTTCAGCAGCAGCACGCCCTGCGCGGCCCAGGGCCGCAGGTCGCCGGTGTCCGGTGCCGCGCCGATGTCGGCCTGCATCTCCTTGAAGATGTTGATCAGCGACCGGGGCAGGGGGCGGACGTCGGGTTCGACCGAAAACGCCAGCCCATGGGCGTGGCCCGGCGTCGGGTAGGGGTCCTGGCCCAGGATCACCACGCGCACCGCGTCGGGCTGCGCCGCTTCCAGCGCGGCAAAGCGCAAGTGGTCGGGCGGCAGGATGGTCCGTGTATCGGCCGCGATGCGGTCGCGGATCGCGGGCCAGTCCGTGGCAAAGAACGGCAGGTCGGCCCAGGCCCCCAGCCCGGCGGGCAGGCCGTCGCCGTGGGTCACGCGCCGGTGGCGGCGATGCGCGCGAGCGCCGCCAGCTTGTCGCGGGCCGCGCCGGCGTCGATGCTCTCGGCCGCCATGGCCACGCCTTCCTTCAGATCGACGGCCTTGTCGGCGATCACCAGCGCGGCGGCGGCGTTCAGCAGCACCGCGTCCCGGTAGGCGCCGGGCGCCCCGTCCAGCAGCGCGCGGAGCGCATTGGCGTTCTCCATGGGCTCGCCGCCCACGATGGCCTCGAACGGGTGGACCGGCAGGCCGAAATCCTCGGGGTGAAGCTCGACCTCGCGGACCGAGCCGTCCTTTTCCAGCGCCGCGACCCAGGTGATGCCGGTGATCGTCATCTCATCGGTGCCGTCCGATCCGTGCACCAGCCAGGCGTGTTCCGACCCCAGCTTGCCCAGCGTCTCGGCCATCGGGCGGATGATGTCGCGGCTGTAGGCGCCGGTGAGCTGGCGCTTGACGCCCGCCGGGTTGGTCAGCGGCCCTAGGATGTTGAAGATCGTGCGGGTGGCGAGTTCCGTGCGCGCGGGCATCACGTGCTTCATCGCCGGGTGGTGCATCGGGGCCATCATGAAGGCGATCCCGGCCTCGCGGATCTCGCGCTGCGCGACCTCGGGGCCGACCATGGTGTTCACGCCCAGCATGCCGAGCGCGTCGGCCGCCCCGCTCTTGGAGCTGAGGTTGCGGTTGCCGTGCTTGGCCACCGGGACGCCCGCGCCCGCCACCACCAGCGCCGTCGCGGTCGAGATGTTCAGCGTGCCCTTGCCGTCGCCGCCGGTGCCGACGATGTCGATCGCGCCCGCCGGGGCGGTGATCGCGTTGGCCTTGGCCCGCATGGCCGCGGCGGCCGAGGCGATTTCGTCCACCGTCTCGCCGCGGGTGCGGAGCGTCATCAGCAGGCCGCCGACCTGGGACGGCGTCGCCTCGCCCGCGAAGAGGATGTCAAAGGCGCTCCGGGCTTCCTCGGCGGTCAGCGGGCGCTCGGTCGCGGCCGCGATCAGGGGCTTGATGGCGTCGCTCATCTCGGCAAAGTGCTCCTGTTGCGCCCCGGTGCGGGGCCATGGCGGTGAAGCCCCTGTGCAGTCGCGCATCTTGTGGTAGACTGCCGCAAAGGCGCAAGCGCCGGTGGGCGCGCCCCTAATGTTCACTCTGAGCGGTCGGCGTCAAGGGCCGCCCGGGGATGCGTCGGGGACAGGAACGAAAGGCCGGACCCAGCCGGCCCAGGAGCAGAAGGCAGGTGCGGTGAGCAGGGGTTTCATTTCGGGTATCGTCTGGGGGCTGGTGATCGCCGTGCTCCTGCTGGCCGTGGTGTCGCTGAACAAGCCGCTGCCGGGGGATGCCCCGCCCAGCACCGGCACCGCCGAGGTGCCCGCCGGCTCCCAGTTCAACGGCGCGCGCGAGGACGGGCCGGTCGATCTGCCAGCGCAGGAGGGCGTGACCGCCCCGGCGGCGGCGGGCGGGCTGACCACGCCGCAGCGCGACGGGCTCGATACCCTTTCCACCACCGCGATGGAGCCCGGCCAGCGCCCTACGACCGGCACGCCAGAGGGCGGGCTGTCCGCCGCGCCCGAGGCCGGGCAGGCGCCCGAAACTCCCGCCGCCCCGCTGGTCGAGACGCCCACGACCAACACCGCCCGGCCCGCAGAGGCGCTGCCCGCCGCGCCGGGCGACGATACCGCGCCGGTGGCCCCGGTCCGCCCCGCGCCGCCGAGCTCCCCCTCGACCCAGTTGACCGTGCCGGCGATGCCGCAGGAGGATGCGGGCGCCGGGACCTCGGGCTTCGCGGCCGGTGACCTGCAATCCGCGGCCGAGGCGCCGCGCCCGCGGCCCGGTGCGCCGGATGCGACGATCTCGGTCCCGGCGGCGGCGGAACGCTCCGCGCTGCCCGCGGCCGACACCGCCGCCGGCGTGCAGCCCGCCGCGCCCGAAGCCCCCGCCGCGCCGATGGCAGGGGCGGGCGAGGCCGGGCCGGTAGCCCCCGCGCCCGAAGCCTCGGGGCCCGGCGCCGCGACGACCGACCGGGCGGATGCCCCCGCCGTGGACCGCGCACCCGACGCCGTGACCGAACCCGCCGCGCGCCCCGATCCGGTGGCCCGCGCCGAGGCGGGCGAGACACCGCCGCCGCTGAACGCGGAAACGGAAGAGGCGCTTGCCCAGAACCTGGCCACCCGGATGGCCGGCAACATCATCGACCGGGGCACCGGCGCCGGTGGCCGCCTGCCGGTGATCGGCCAGGCCCCGGCCGAGCCCGAGGCGGCGGAAGAGCCCGCCGCCCCCGCCGTGGCGCCCGAGGGCGTGCCGCCGATCCGTGCCAATGCCACCTCGTTCGAGAACGACACCGGCCTGCCGCTGATGTCGATCGTGCTGATCGACGGCGGCGCCGATGCCGCGACGGTCGCGGCGGTCGGGGATTTCCCCTTTCCGGTCAGCGTCGCGCTGGACCCCGCGGCCCCCGGCGCGGCCGAGGCGATGCGCCGCTACCGCGACGCCGGGATCGAGGTGCTGATCCTCGCCGGGGTCGACGCCGCCGCGCGGGCGCAGGATGTCGAGACCGATTTCCAGGTCTGGGCCGACCGCCTGCCGCAGGCCGTCGCGGTGATGGAGAAACCGGGACTGGGCCTGCAGCAGTCGAAGGACGCCGCCGACCACATGGGCGCGATGCTGGCCGACAGCGGCTATGGGCTGGTGCTGTATCCCAACGGCTTTGACACCGCGCGCAAGCTGGCGTCGAAGGCCGGGGTGCCTGCCGCCACCGTGTTCCGCGATTTCGATGCCGAGGGACAGGGCGAGGCGGTGATCCGCCGCTTCCTCGACCACGCGGCGTTCCGGGCGCGGCAGTCGGACGGGGTGATCATGGTGGGCCGCCTGCGGCCCGAGACCCTGCAGGCGCTGGCGGTCTGGGGGCTGCAGGACCGGGCCGGGCAGGTGGCGCTTGCGCCGGTCTCGGCGCTGCTGCTGGCGCAGCCGGCGGGCGAGGGCTGAGCCTGAGCCGCGGTTTCCTTGGGGAGATCGCGGTCCCTCCGAACGGCATTCCCAAGCGATGGAGCGGGGACGGGTCGGCCCTACCAGGCGTCGATCATCGGGCGCTTGCCGGGCTTGGCGTTGTTGACCTTTGGCATCGCATCGAGCGCCGCGAGGAGGCGGGCGCGCGTGTCCGCCGGGTCGATCACGTCGTCGACGCCGAGGTTCGGGGCCGAGTTCACCGCCTTGCCGATCTCGTAAAGCTCGGTCACCCGTTCCTTGTAACGCGCCTGCCGTGCCTCGGGGTCCGCGATCGCCTCGAGCTCGCGCCGGAAGCCGAGCTGCACCGCGCCTTCGAGCTGCATGGGACCGAATTCGCCCGAGGGCCAGGAGAGCGAGAGCTGCGAGGCGTAGTGGAATGACCCGCCCGCCATCGCCATGGCGCCGAGGCCATAGGCTTTGCGCAGGACCACCGTCAGGAAGGGCACCGTCAGCGAGGCGCCGGTGATGAACATCCGCGAGAAGTGGCGCACGTTTGCCCGCGTCTCGGCATCGGGGCCGACCATGAAGCCGGGCGTGTCGCAGAGCGACAGGATCGGCAGGTCGTGGGCGTCGCAGAGCTGCATGAAGCGGGCGGCCTTGTCGGCCTCGTCCCGGTCGATGGCGCCGCCGTTCACGTTGGCCGCGTTGGCGATCACGCCCATCGGGCGGCCCGCGATGCGGATCAGGCCGGTGACAAGGGCCGGGCCGAAGGGGCGGCGCAGTTCGAGGAAGCTGTCACGGTCGGCCAGTGTCTCGATCAGCGGGCGGACGTCGTAGGCGCGTAGGCGGTTCTCGGGCACGGCGTGGCGGAGAAGGCGCTGGTCGGGTTCCTCCCAGTCCGCGACCGGGCCCTGGAAGTAGGACAGATACTGCTTGGCCGCCGCCGTCGCCTGCGCCTCGTCGTCGACGAGGATGTCGATCACGCCGTTCGGATGCATGACGGAGGCCGGGCCGATGTCGTCGGGGGCGACGGTGCCGAGGCCCGCGCCCTCGATCATCGCGGGGCCGGACATGCCGATCGAGGCGTCACGGGTCGAGATGATCACGTCGCAGCAGCCCAGCACCGAGGCGTTGCCGGCGAAACAGCGGCCCTGCACGATGCCGACCAGCGGGGCCACGCCCGACATCCGGCCGAAACGCCAGAAGGTGGGCGTGACGAGCGCGGCCGACAACGTGTTGTCGACGTCGCCGGGCCGTCCGCCGCCGCCTTCGGCGTAGATGACGATGGGCAGTTCGGCCTTTTCGGCCAGTTCCAGAAGGCGATCGGTCTTCTTGTGGCCGATGTGGCCCTGGGTGCCGGCGAGCACGGTGTAGTCGTAGGACATGACCATGCAGCGGGACTTGTCGGGCGCGAAGAGGTGGCCGTTCACCTGCGCGGTGCCGCCGACGATGCCGTCGGCGGGGGTGATCCGGCGCAGGTCGTCGGGGTCGTGCAGCGAGCGGCGCGCGCCGGTGGCGAGCGCGCCGTATTCGCTGAACGTGCCCTCGTCGACGAGGTCGGCGATGTTTTCGCGGGCGGTGCGATAGCCCTTGTCGTGGCGCCGTTTCACCGCCTCGGGGCGGTTTTCGTCCAGCGTGACGGCGTGGCGGGCGATGGCCTCGGCCAGGTCGGGGCGGACCTCGTCGGGGTCGCGGGCGATCTCGGCGCCGGCCGCGGCGGCGTCGACCTCGGCGGGTTCGAGGAACATCAGCGCGGCGCCCTCGGGAATGACCTCTCCGGTCTCGGCCACGGCGCGGACGATGCCCGAGGCGGGGGCGGTGATCTCGTGCTCCATCTTCATCGCCTCCAGGATGGCGACGACCTGGCCGGCGGCGACCCGGTCGCCGGGCTGCACGCGCAGGGACGAAAGGATCCCGGTCAGCGGGCAGGGCAGCGGATCGGTGCCATCGGGGCCGGCGACGACCTCGACGGTCCTTGCCCGCGCCTCGGCGGTGAAATGGCGGGCGGGATGGTCGCCGGGGGCGGCGAGGCGCGGGGCCATGGCGTCCACGAGGCCGGTCCAGAGGTCGTCGGCCACCACCTCGGGCAGGGTGACGAGATTCTGCAGGAAGGGAATGTTGGTTTTCAGCCCCTCGACCCGGAAGGCACAGAGCGCGCGGTGCAGCGCGGTTAGCGCCGGTTGCAGGGCGGGCGCGGGGTCCGAGACGATGAGCTTGGCCAGCAGGCTGTCGTAATGCGGCGAGGGCGCGAGGCCGCGATAGCCCGCGCCGTCGAGGCGGACATTCGGACCCGAGGGCGGCTCCCACGTCTCGATGGTGCCATGCGACGGATGGGCCGTGCCGTCGGCGCGCATCTCCTCGGCGTTGATGCGGGCCTGGATAGCGACGCCGCGCGGGACGGGGATCTGATCCTGGGTCAGGTGCAGCTCGGCCAGGCCGTGACCCATGCAGACGCTGATCTGGGCACGGACAAGGTCGATGCCGGTCACCGCCTCGGTCACCGTGTGTTCGACCTGGATGCGGGGGTTCGCCTCGATGAAGTGGTACTTGTAGGTGCCGGTTTCGACTAGGAATTCAAAGGTGGCGAGGCCGCGATAGCCGGTCTCGCGCGCCATGGCGACGGCGTCCTGACGCATCTGCTTGCGGCTTTCCTCGGGGACCGAGAGCGCGGGCGCGATTTCGACCACCTTCTGGCGGCGGCGCTGGAGCGAGCAGTCGCGGTCCCAGACATGCACCACGTCGCCCTTTCCGTCGCCGAGGATCTGCACCTCGATATGCCGGACGCGGGGCAGCAGCGCCTCGGCATAGAGCGATCCGTCGCCGAAGGCCGACAGCGCCTCGGACGCGCAGCGTTCCCAGGCAGCGGAGAGGGCGTCGGGGTCGGTCACCGGGCGCATGCCGCGGCCGCCGCCGCCGGCGACCGCCTTGACCATGATGCCGGCGGGATGCTCGGTGAAGAACTGTTGCGCCTCTAGCAGGCTTGCCGCGCCCTTGGTGGCGGGCAGGACCGGGACGCCGAGGCTTTGCGCCAGCGCGCGGGCGCGTTGCTTGTCGCCGAGGAGGTCGAGCGTTTCGGGTCGCGGGCCGATGAAGGTGAGGCCCGCCGCCTCGCAGGCCGCGGCGAAGCCCGCGTTCTCGCTGAGAAAGCCGTAGCCGGGATGAACCAGCGCGCAGCCCGCGCGTTCGGCGGCGGCGACGATGGCGGCGCTGTCGAGGTAAGCGGCGGTGCCGCGGCCGGGAATGACCTCGACCGCGTCGCCTGCACGCGTGTGCAGGGCGTTTGCGTCGTCCTCGGGGTGGATCATCACGGCCCTGAGGCCCAGCGACTGCACCGCCTGCGCGATGCGGATGGCGATTTCGCCCCGGTTGGCGATCAGCACGCCGGTGCCGGTCCCGTGAATGTCCGCCATGATCCCTCCTGCTCGGCCAAGCCCGGGGACAGGAGTAGAAAGGGCGCGGACCCATGTCCACGCCCCTGCAACGTTGTTTCAGGCTTCTGGCGAACCGGCCGGGCCGGGGCCTAGCGGAAGTTGGCGTGGACCGCGTTCATCGCCGTCTGGTCGATCCGCACGCCGGTGCGCTGGCGGATGTCCTCGGCGAAGATGCGGAAGAGATCCTGGCCGACGCTCTGCGACAGGCTCTGGCCGACGCCGGCGACCAGTTGCGCGGTGATTGGGTCGTCGAGGTCGGGCGGCAGGACCTCGTCCAGGCGCACGATCTGGACCGAGCCGAAGGCGTCGGTGACGATCACGTCGCCCTCGTCCATGGCAAAGACCTTGGACACGAAGTCGTCGCCGGTGCCCAGCACCGAGCCGTTGCGCGACACCGACTCCTCGGTCTCGGTCTCGAGCCCGAGGCTCTCGAAGGTCGCGGCCTCGCCCAGCTGGTCGCGGTAGCCCTCGGCCATGGCACGCAGGCGGGACACCGTCTGTTCGGTCTGCCAGCTGGCGGCGACGCGGTCGCGCACCTCGTCGAGGGGGGCGGGTTCGGCGGGCAGGGTGCCTTCGAGGCGCATGGCGAAGATGCCGCCGTCCTCGAGCATGGCCAGTTCGGGATAGTCGCCCTCGGCCAGGTTGGCCGCGGCATCGTCGAAACCGTCGTAGCCCGAGATGCCTTCCTGCAGGCCGGGGTACCAGTCGATGGTGCCGATCTGCATCTGGGTTTCCTTGGCCAGCTCTTCCAGCGTGGCGCCGCCGGCCAGCAGGTCCTCGACAGGTTCCATCTGCGCCTCGACCGCGCGGCGGGCCTGGTCGGCGACCAGTTCGTCGCGGATCATCGCGGCGGCGTCCTCGTAGGGGGTGACCTGGGCCGGGAAGATGCCGTTCACGCGGAAGAGCGCCGGGCCGAGGTCGGTGTCGACCGGGCCCACGACCGCGCCGCTGTCGGCGGCAAAGACCGCGTCTGCGGCGGCGCCGAGCTGGGCGCGGGTCACGTCGCCCATGTCGGCATCCTCGAGCGCGAGGCCGCGTTCCTCGACCAGGGTGTCGAAATCGACCTCGCCAGCGTCGAGCCGGTCACGCGCCGCCTGGGCGGCGTCGGCATCCGACAGGACCAGCCGTTCGACCAGCCGCCGTTCGGGGCGCTCGAACTCGGCCTTGCGGTCCTCGTAGGCCTCCTGGATGCGGGCCTCGTCGACCTCGACCTCGTCCATCATCATCTCGGGCGAGAGCCAGGCATAGGTGATCTGCTTACGCTCGGGGACCATGTAGCGGTCCTGGTGCGCGTCGTAGAAGGCCTGGATCTCCGCATCGGTCGCCTCGGGCGTCGGGCTGTCCAGGTCGCTTTCGTCCAGCCGGGCGAGGGTGATCGCGCGGCGCTCGCCGATGTAGTTCACCAGCGTCTGGGCATAGGCGGGGGGCACGGCCTCGCCCGCGATGACGGCGCCCTGCAGCAGGCTGCGGGCGGTCTCTTCGCGCAGGCGCTCCTCGAACCGGGATTCGTTCAGCCCGGCGCGGTCGAGCGAGAACTTGTAGGCCTCGCGGTCGAACTTGCCATCCATGCCCTGGAAGGCGGCGATGTCCTGGATCTGCCGGGCGAGGACGTCGTCACCGACCGACAGGCCGAGGCGGTCGGCCTCGGAATCGAAGGCGCGGGCAGTGATCAGCTGCGACAGCGTCGATTCGGTGAGGCCCATCTGCTGGGCCTGCTCGAAGCTCAGCGACTGGCCGGTCTGTGCCTCGATCGCGCGCAGCTCGTTCTGCAGGGCGCGGGCGTACATGTCGACGGGGATGTCCTTGTCCCCGACCGAGCCGACGCTCTGCACCGAGCCCGAGAAGTTCGTCACGCCGAAGCCGCCGAGCCCGAGGACCAGCAGCCCCATGACGACCCAGACCGCGGTCTGGCCCACCTTCTTGCCGGTCTTCTTGGTCTGCTTGTCCTGCGCCATCGACTGCTCCCTGATGCTCTGCCCGCCGGTTGGCGATGTCTAATGCGCCATGGGCCCTGCGACAAGGGCCGGGGCATGGTAATCGCGTGAACGGGTTGTCAGCTGTCAACCGTCGAAGGCGGCGAGGCGGTCGATCAGGTCGCGCAGCCCGTCGGCATCGACATTGGCAAAGGCGATGCGGAACTGCTGGCCGCCGGCCGGGTCGTCGTCGGGCATGAACATCGTGCCGGGCAGCAGCAGGACACCCGCCTCCTGCACCAGCCGCGGGGCGAGCTGGTCGGAGGGCGTGTCGAACGGGTGCTCGAGATAGGCGAAGTAGGCGCCGCAGCCCAGCAGTTTCCAGCCCTTGCGCGACAGGGGCGAGAAGCCGCTTTCGATGGCGGCGCGGCGGGCCAGCACCTCGGCCCGTTCGCCGGCCAGCCACTGGCCGAGGTTCTGCATCCCCCAGAGCGCGGCGAACTGGCCCAGCTGGGCGGGGCAGATGGTGACGGTGTCGAGGAACTTCTCGACCTCGGACAGGCGCGCGGTGCCGGTGACCATGGCACCGACGCGGTGGCCGGTCAGGCGGTAGGCCTTGGAGAAGGAATAGAGCTGGATCAGCGTCTCGTCCCAGCCGGGCTGGGCAAAGAGGTCGTGCGGGGCACGCGGGCTGACGTGGAAGTCGCGGTAGGTCTCGTCGAGGATCAGCGCGATGCCGGCCTGCTGGCAGAGGTCGTAGAAGGCGCGGATCGTGGCGGGCGGGTATTCGACGCCGCCGGGGTTGTTCGGGCTGACCAGCGCGATCGCGCGGGTGCGCGGCGTGATCAGGCCGCGGGCGGTGTCGGCGTCGGGCAGCAGCGCGGGGCCGGTCGGCAGCGGGACGGCCACGGCGCCCGCCATGTCGAGCCACATCTTGTGATTGAAATACCAGGGGGTTGGCAGGAGAACCTCATCCCCCTCGGTGGTCAGCGTCTCGATCGCGGCGCAGAACGCCTCGTTGCAGCCCGAGGTGATGGCGACCTGTTCGGGCGCGACCGTGCCGCCGTAGGCGACGGACCACTGGGCGGCGATCTCGGCCCGAAGGTCGGGCAGGCCGAGGACCGGCCCGTAGAGATGCGCCTGCGGTTCCTCCATCACCAGCCGTGCCATTTCGCGGCGCAGCGCCTCGGGCGGCGGGTCGACCGGGGCGGCCTGGCTGACGTTGATCAGCGGGCGGTCGGCGCTGAACGCGACGCCGTCGAGCCAGCGGCGGGCCTCCATCACGGGGGGGCGGAAGGTGGTCGCGGTGCGGGTGGTCATGGCGCCTCTCGGGTCGGAATTTCGACGTCGGTATCGCGTCGGTATTACGTCGGTATCACGTCGGTGCCAATGTCGGTCTTTGCGCCGGGCGGGGCCCGTCGCGCGGGTGACCGTTCTCCGGGCATCGAGCCCGGAGAACGGTCTGCCTCCGGCGGGAGTTTTCGGGGCAAGATGAAGCAGGGACCCGTCAGCCGTGGGGGAAGACCTGCGCGGTGATGGCGGCGGCGAGCGTGGGGTCGAGCGGCTGGTGACCGGCGAGCAGTCGGAAGAAGAGCGGCCCGTAGATCATGTCGAGTAGCGCCTCGACATCGGCGGGCGGGGGCAGGGCGCCGGTGGCCGTCGCTTCGGCCAGGATGGCGCGGCCGGCCTCGCGGCTTTCGAGGATGACGCGGTTGCGGAAGGCGCGGGTGAATTCGCTGTCGGGATCGGCCGTGGCCAGCGCCAGGGCGACCTGCCGGCCCCGGGTGGTGGAGAAGGCGGCGCAGAGGCGGGTCAGCTGCGCCTCGAGCGCGGCGGCGGGCGGCAGGGCCGGATCGGTGGGCGCCTCGGGCGCGGTGTCGATCAGGGCGGCCAGCGCCAGTTCCTGCGCATTGGCCCAGTTGCGGTAGATCGTCGGCTTGCCCACGCCCGAGGCGAGCGCGACCTTTTCCACGGTCAGCCGACCGAAGCCCTCGTCGCGCAGGATGGCGCGCGCGGCGGCCAGCGCGCGGGCGCGGGCCTCGGTCGACCTCGGGCGGCCGCGTTTCGGAGGATCGGTGTCTTGACTCATTTATGAAACGGAACGTAACGTAATTAAATCCGGCTGCCAAGGAGGATGTGCCATGTCCCGGGACCAGAGCGTGACCGCCTACCTCGTCTGCCGCGGCGGGGCGGAGGCGATCGATTTCTACACCCGTGCCTTCGGGGCCGAGGAGGTGTTCCGCATGACCGACCCCTCGGGCGACGGGCGGATCGGGCACGCGGAGCTGAGGATCGGCGGATCGGTGATCTACCTGGCCGACGAGTACCCGGATTTCGGCGCGATCTCTCCGGACACCCTGGGGGGCACGGCGGTGTCGCTGCACCTGGCGGTCGCGGATTGCGACGCGGCCACCGCGCGGGCCGAGGCGGCGGGGGCGCTGGTGCTGCGGCGGCCCGCGACGCAGAGCTTCGGTGACCGCAACGCGGTGGTGCAGGACCCGTTCGGGCACCGCTGGTTCCTGGGCCAGGTGGTCGAGGAGATGAGCCCCGAGGAGATGCAGCGCCGCTGGTCGGCGGAGACCGGGGCGTGAGCGGGGCGCTGATCTGCCCGCCCTCGGGCGGGCGACGGTACGACATGGGCGCGCGCGCGGCGCGGTTCATGGCGGACGGGGCGGAGACCGGCGACCGCTACGCGGTGTCGGAGTGGCGGCTGGCGCCGGGCCAGCCCGGCGTGGGCGCCCATGCCCACGAGGCCAATGACGAGATTTTCCTGGTGCTGGAGGGCGCGCCGGAGATCCTGGCGGGCGCGGCCTGGCAAAGCTGCCCGGCGGGCACGCTGGTCTGCGTGCCGCCCGGGGTGCTGCACGATTTCCGCAATCCCGGACCTTCGCCCGCGCGGCTCTTCAACGTCTTTCTGCCGGGCGGGTTCGAGCCGGAGATGCCCGGCATCGTGGCGTGGTTCGCCCGGAACGGGGCGTAGCGGGCCGCGCGGCGGTGGTCAGTCGGAGCCGCGGTAGGGCTTCACGTATTGCATCGCCATGTCCCAGGGGAAGAAGATCCAGGTGTCCTGGGAGACCTCGGTGATGAAAGTGTCGACCTGCGGGCGGCCCTGCGGTTTCGCGTAGACGGTGGCGAAATGCGCCTGCGGGTATAGGTCGCGGATCAGTGCCAGCGTCTTGCCGCTGTCGACCAGGTCGTCGACGATCAGGATGCCGGTGCCGTCGCCCATCATCGCGTCGTCGGGCGCCTTGAGGACCTTGGCGTCCATCTGGGCCTGGTGGTTGTAGCTTTTCACCGAGATCGTATCGACGACGCGGATGTCGAGTTCGCGCGCGACGATCATCGCCGGGGCCATGCCGCCGCGGGTCACCGCCACCACCGCGCGCCAGGCGCCGTCGTCGGGGCCGTGGCCGTCCAGCCGCCAGGCCAGCGCCCGGCTGTCGCGATGAATCTGGTCCCAGGAGATGTGGAATCCCTTTTCGTGGGGCAGGCGGTCGGTCATGTCTCTATCCCAATGCGATCCGGAGGCCGAAGAGCGTGAGCAGCCCGGCAAAGCCCCGGTCCACGGCCGATTTCAGGCGACTATAGCCCGCGCGCGCCCGTTCGGTCGAGAACAGCCGTGCCACCAGCAGGTACCAGAGCGTTTCGTTCACGAAGATCGCCGCGACGATGGCGGCGAGCCAGGGCAGGGGCGTGCCCGGGGGCACCAGCCCGACGAAGACCGCGCCGAAGAAGACGGCGGTCTTGGGGTTGGTGGCGAAGGTCAGGAAGCCCAGGCGGAAGGCGCGGGCGCGGGTGAGGGCGGGGGTGCCATCCTCGGGCATCTCGAGCGGGTCGCCGGCGTGGCGCCACATCGAGATCGCGATCCAGATCAGGAAGGCCGCGCCGATCAGCTTGAGCGCGGTGAAGAGCGCGGGCACCAGCTGGAAAAGAAGCGCGAGCCCGGCCATGGCGGCGGTGGCCCAGAGCGCGGCGCCGAGGCCGAAGCCGAGCGCCAGCGCGGCGGCGGTGCGGAAACCGTCGCGCGCGGCGATGCGCAGGCAGACCACGAAGGAGGGGCCCGGGCTGATCGCGGCGGCGAGGTGGATCGCGACGATGGAGAGGAAGGCGGCGAGGGTCATCGCGGGATGCCGGGTGCGGCGTGCCTGCGGCGCGTCAGCCCGCGGCGCGCCGGTGCGGCGCGGCGGTCGTGAGGCGCGGCGGGCATGCCGTCACTCCTCCTTGCCGCCCTTGTGGATGTCGGGCGCGTCGACGGCCTTCATGCCGACGACGTGGTAGCCCGCATCGACGTGCAGCGTCTCGCCGGTGGTGCCGGAGCCGAGGTCCGACAGCAGGTAGAGCGCTGCCTTGCCGACCTCTTCCTGGGTCACGTTGCGGCGCAGGGGGGAGTTCAGCTCGTTCCATTTCAGGATGTAGCGGAAATCGCCGATGCCCGAGGCGGCCAGCGTCTTGATCGGCCCGGCCGAGATCGCGTTGACGCGGATGCCGTCCTTGCCGAGATCCTCGGCCAGGTACATCACCGAGGCCTCGAGCGCGGCCTTGGCGACGCCCATGACGTTGTAATGCGGCATCACCTGTTCGGCGCCGTAGTAGGTCAGCGTCAGCATCGAGCCGCCGCTGTTCATCAGCTTCTCGGCGCGCTGGGCGACGGCGGTGAAGGAGTAGACCGACACGTCCATCGTCATGGTGAAGTTGTCGCGCGAGGTGTCGACGTAGCGGCCGCGCAGTTCGTTCTTGTCCGAGAAGCCGATGGCATGGACCAGGAAGTCGAGCCCGCCCAGGCCTCCTCGATGCCCTTGAAGCAGGCGTCGATGCTGGCCTCGTCCCCCACGTCGCAGTCGAACAGGTGCTTGACCCCGAGGCCGGCGGCCAGCGGTTCGACCCGTTTCTTGAAACTGTCGCCCATGTAGGAGAAGGCCAGTTCCGCGCCGGCGTCGGCGCAGGCCTGCGCGATGCCCCAGGCGATGGATTTGTCGTTGGCGACGCCCATGATCAGGCCCCGCTTTCCCGCCAGAAGGTTGTTTGACATCTCGCGCACCCCGTCCAATCTTTCCCGAGTGCAAATCCTTTAGGCGATTGGCCGGGGGGCATCAAGGGCAGCGGGAAAGGGATGTGATGGCCGATCGTGACGGAATTTTCGCGGGCGAGGACCCGTTCGTCATCGCGCAGCGCTGGCTGGACGAGGCCACCAAGGCCGAGATCAACGATCCGAACGCCATGGCGCTGTCCACGGTGGACCCGGACGGGCTGCCGAACGTGCGCATGGTCCTGCTCAAGGCGATCGAAGCTGATGCCTTCGTGTTCTATACCAACTATGGTAGCGTGAAGGCACAGGAGATCGAACGCGGCTGGCAAGGCGGCCTTCGTGATGCACTGGAAGAGCCTCAGACGGCAGATTCGCGTTCGCGGCCTCGTCAGCCGGGAGGACGGCGACAAGGCGGACGCATATTTCGCGTCCCGCTCGCTGAAATCGCGGCTCGGGGCATGGGCCTCGAAGCAGTCCCAGCCGCTGTCGTCCCGCGGTGCCCTGATGGCCGAGGTGGCCCGGGTGACCGCCGATAAAGGAACCAACCCTCCCAGGCCGGCGTTTTGGGGGGGTACAAAATTGTACCTGTGGAGATCGAATTCTGGGCAGACGGGGCCTTCCGACTGCATGACCGGTTCAGATGGTCACGCGATCAAGCCACGTCAGGCTGGACAGTGAAGCGGTTGAATCCATGATGGACATGGAGAACGGTGCCGGGCTATTTGCCCCGGACCCGGTGCAACGCGCTTGACCCGGAAGGAGTTTCCATAACATGGTCCGGCGCGCCTCGGACGATTGGATAGATTAAGGAAGTATTGCGATCGTGCTGAATAAGCAAAATTCAGAAAGGATCCAGGGGGTGGTCAAATGGTTCGACCCCGCCCGCGGATTCGGATTCGTCATATCCGACTCCGGCGGCCCGGATATCCTGCTCCATGCGAATGTTCTGCGCAATTTCGGCCAGAGCACGGTTGTGGACGGGGCGCGGGTTGTCATCGGGGTGCAGCAGACCGAACGGGGGATGCAGGCGGTCGAGGTATTTTCGATCGAACCGCCGAAGTCGCCCGAGGGTGCGCTGCTCGAGGATTTCCAGGCCGTGGATGCCGAGATGCTGCGCAACACCGCGCTGCGCCCGGCCCGGGTGAAGTGGTTCGACAAGGCCAAGGGGTTCGGCTTTGCCAACATCTTCGGCTGGGAAGAGGACGTGTTCATCCATATCGAGGTGCTGCGCGCCTCGGGTCTGGCCGACCTGGTCGCGGGCGAGGCGATTGCCATCCGTGCGATCCAGGGGCGGCGCGGGCTGATGGCGGCCGAGATCAGCCACTGGGACCGTGCGCTGACCGACGACACCGCGGCCAAGATGCAGTGATGCGACGGCAGCTGGCGGGATTTCTGCTTGCATTCTGGGGTGTTGGCGCGTCTGCCGCCTGCCGCCCCGACGCCGTGGAGCTGCGCGGCGACTGGGGCAGCGCCCGCTTTCGGGTCGAGTTGGCCGAGACGGCGGCCGACCGCGCGCAGGGGCTGATGAACCGGCCCGAGATGGCGATGGGGGCAGGGATGCTCTTTGTCTATCCCCGGCCGCAGCCGCAGATCGCGTTCTGGATGCGCAACACGCTCATCCCGCTCGACATCATCTTCATGGACGAAACCGGCACCGTGCAGCACGTGCACGCGATGGCGGAGCCGCTGGACGAGACGCTGATCCCCGGAGGCAGCGATATCCAGTACGTGCTCGAGGTGAACGGCGGGGTCGCCGGGTCGCTGGGCATCGGGCCGGGGACCGAGCTGCGGCACCCTGCGATCGGCGATCTGGCCGCCTGGGGCTGTTAGGCCTTTTCAAAGCCGGGCATGCGGGCTAATCAGCGCAACGGTCCGGGGCGTAGCGCAGTCTGGTAGCGCACCTGTTTTGGGTACAGGGGGTCGTGAGTTCGAATCTCGCCGCCCCGACCACTTTCCACCACATGACGGCGACGAATCGCGGGTGACACTACATATCGTGTTATCCACCGATTTACCCACATCTTGTGGTGTGGCGCCGGGCGGGGCAGCCCAGATTTTGGGCGATGCTGACGCGGCGGCACGATACGTCGGGGAATGTGTCATGCGGGCCACATCGCGGCCAGGGCGCCGGGCAGGCGCGGAATCCTCCACGTTTCTTGGCGCTTTTCGCCCTGCCTCCGGACGCGGCCGGAGGGGCGGCGAATCCTGATTCCCGGTCAAGGAAAAAATTGCCACAAAATGTAGTAAGTGCGTGTTGACCGGTGGGTGGATTTAGCCTCAGATAGTAGGGCCGACGGGGCACGCCACAAAATATGGTGGCCCAAAAAAGAGAGCGGCGGGGACAGTATCTTACATTCACCTTCGGGTCCGGTTGTCCGGGCCACGGCGCCGGTCATGCGTCGTGGAAGGCCCCCGTCTGTCACGTTGGCACGACCATATCCGGTCCGGCGAAACCGCCGGGACAGGCGACGGGCCGGGGACGACGCGACAAGATCAGAGGCTGGTTCTGAAATGAAGATCGAACGCAAATTCACAAAAGCAGGTCAGGACGCATACGCGGATCTGGAATTCGTCACCACGACGTCCGAAATCCGCAATCCCGACGGGACGGTCGTTTTCAAGAATGACAGCGTCGAGGTTCCGGCAAAATGGAGCCAGGTCGCAAGCGACGTGATCGCTCAAAAGTATTTTCGCAAAGCTGGCGTACCGCTAAAGTTGAAAAAGGTCCGGGAAAAGGACGTTCCGGAATTCCTTTGGCGGTCTGCACCGGCGGCAAAGACCACCGAGACCGGTGGCGAGACCTCGGCCAAGCAGGTGTTCGACCGGCTCGCCGGGGCGTGGGCCTACTGGGGCTGGAAGGGCGGTTACTTCTCGACCGAAGAGGACGCACAGGCCTATTACGACGAGATGCGCTACATGCTGGCCAGCCAGCGCGGCGCGCCGAACTCTCCGCAGTGGTTCAACACCGGCCTGCACTGGGCCTACGGCATCGACGGCCCCAGCCAGGGCCACTACTACGTGGATTTCCAGACCGGCGAGCTGACCAAGTCGGCCTCGGCCTACGAGCATCCCCAGCCCCATGCCTGCTTCATCCAGTCGGTCGGCGACGACCTGGTGGGTGACGGCGGCATCATGGACCTCTGGGTGCGCGAGGCGCGGCTGTTCAAGTACGGGTCCGGCACCGGCACCAATTTCTCCTCGCTCCGAGCGGAGGGTGAGAAACTTTCGGGCGGCGGTAAATCGTCCGGTCTGATGGGCTTCCTCAAGATCGGCGACAGGGCGGCGGGCGCAATCAAGTCGGGCGGCACGACCCGGCGCGCAGCCAAGATGGTGATCGTGGATGCGGACCATCCCGACATCGAGGAATACATCAACTGGAAGGTGAAGGAGGAGCAGAAGGTCGCTTCGATCGTCGCCGGCTCCAAGATGCACGAGCGGCAGCTGAACGCGATCTTTGCCGCGATCAAGGCCTTCGACGGGACCGAAGAGGGGGCCTATGACCCCACGCAGAACCCGGCGCTGAAGTCGGCGGTGCGGGACGCCAAGAAATGCGCGATCCCCGAGACCTACATCAAGCGGGTGCTGGATTACGCCAAGCAGGGCTATGCCAGCATCGAGTTCCCGACCTACGACACCGACTGGGACAGCGAGGCCTATGCCACCGTTTCGGGCCAGAACTCCAACAACTCGGTCCGCGTCACCGACGCCTTCCTGAAGGCGGTCGAGAACGACGACGACTGGGAGCTGATCCGCCGCACCGACGGCAAGGTGGCCAAGACCATCAAGGCGCGCGAGCTCTGGGAACAGATCGGCCACGCGGCCTGGGCCTGTGCCGATCCGGGCATCCAGTACCACGACACCGTCAACGCCTGGCACACCTGCCCGGAGGACGGCGCGATCCGCGGGTCGAACCCGTGCTCGGAATACATGTTCCTCGACGACACGGCCTGCAACCTCGCCTCGATGAACCTGCTGACCTTCTACAAGGACGGGCAGTTCCAGGCGGCCGACTACATGCATGCCACGCGGCTCTGGACCGTGACGCTGGAAATCTCGGTCACCATGGCGCAGTTCCCGTCGAAGGAAATCGCGCAGCTGTCCTATGACTTCCGGACGCTCGGGCTGGGCTATGCCAACATCGGCGGCCTGCTGATGAACATGGGGCTGGGCTACGACTCGGCCGAGGGCCGGGCGCTCTGCGGCGCGCTGACCGCGATCATGACCGGCGTGTCCTACGCCACCTCGGCCGAGATGGCAGGCGAGCTGGGCACGTTCTCGGGCTATGCCCGCAACGCGGACCACATGCTGCGGGTGATGCGGAACCACCGCAATGCGGCCTACGGCAACGAGGACGGGTACGAGAAACTGGCGGTGACGCCCGTGCCGCTCGACCATGCCAACTGCCCCGACCAGACGCTTGTCGACCTGGCCAAGGCGGCCTGGGACGAAGCGCTGAGCCTGGGCGAGCAGCACGGCTATCGCAACGCGCAGGCCACCGTGATCGCGCCGACCGGCACGATCGGTCTGGTGATGGACTGCGACACCACCGGGATCGAACCGGATTTCGCGCTGGTGAAGTTCAAGAAGCTCGCGGGCGGTGGTTACTGGAAGATCATCAACCGCAGCGTGCCGACGGCGCTGGAAGGGCTGGGCTACTCCTCCACCCAGATCGACGACATCGTCTCTTACGCCGTCGGCCACGGCACCCTGTCGGACGCGCCGGGCGTGAACCACGCGGCGCTGGTCGGCCACGGCTTCGGCGCGGCGGAACTGGAGAAGGTGGAAGGGGCACTGGCCTCGGCCTTCGACATCCGCTTTGTCTTCAACCAGTGGACCCTGGGCGAGGCGTTCTGCACCGGCGCCCTGGGCATCCCGACCGACAAGCTGAACGATCCGACCTTCGACCTGCTGAAGCACCTCGGGTTCTCGAAGAAGGACGTCGAGGCCGCCAACGACTATGTCTGCGGGACGATGACGCTGGAAGGCGCGCCGCACCTGAAGGACGAGCACCTCAAGGTCTTTGACTGCGCCAACCCCTGCGGCAAGAAGGGCAAGCGCTATCTCTCGGTCAACAGCCACATCGACATGATGGCCGCGGCGCAATCGTTCATCTCGGGCGCGATCTCGAAGACGATCAACATGCCGAACGACGCCACCATCGAGGATTGCCAGGCGGCCTATGAACGGTCCTGGACCAAGGGCATCAAGGCCAACGCGCTCTACCGCGACGGCTCCAAGCTCAGCCAGCCGCTCGCGGCGGCGCTGGTCGAGGATGACGACGAGGCGGCGGAAATCCTGGAAACCGGCAACCCGCAGGAAAAGGCCGCCGTGCTGGCCGAGAAGATCGTCGAGAAGATCGTCGTCAAGGAAATGGTCCGCTCGCATCGCGAGAAGATGCCGGAACGGCGCAAGGGCTACACCCAGAAGGCGATGGTCGGCGGCCACAAGGTCTACCTGCGCACCGGGGAGTATTCCGACGGGACGCTGGGCGAGATCTTCATCGACATGCACAAGGAAGGCGCCGGCTTCCGGGCGATGATGAACAACTTCGCCATCGCGGTGTCGGTCGGCCTGCAGTACGGCGTGCCGCTGGAGGAGTTCGTCGACGCCTTCACCTTCACCAAGTTCGAACCGGCCGGGATGGTGCAGGGCAACGACTCGATCAAGAACGCCACCTCGATCCTCGACTACATCTTCCGGGAACTGGCGGTCAGCTACCTCGACCGCACCGACCTGGCACATGTGAAGCCCGAGGGCGCGAGCTTCGACTCGATCGGGCAGGGCGATGCGGCCGAAGGCGTGTCGAACGTCTCGGAGCTGAGCGAGAATGCCGCGCGGGCCTCTCTGGACGTGCTGAAGCAGATCAGCTCGACCGGGTACCTGCGCAAACGGCTGCCGCAGGAGCTTGTCGTCCTGCAGGGCGGCCAATCCATCGGCGCCACCGCGCTCGACACCTCGGATCCGGTCAGCGCCCTCCAGACGCTGATCCCGCAGGTGGCGCCGAAGACTTCGGGCGGCGGGGGCAGCACCACCGCCATGGCCAGCGGCACCGTGTCGATGGACGCGCGGGTCAAGGCCAAGATGCAGGGCTACGAGGGCGAAAGCTGCGGCGATTGCGGCAACTTCACCCTGGTGCGCAACGGGACCTGCATGAAGTGCAACACCTGCGGCGCCACGAGCGGCTGCAGCTGAGACTTCGCGGGGGGCGGCAGCATCGCCCCCCGGGAACACGGACCGGCCCGCAGGCAGAAACCGGGCAGTGGATGGAAGACGGGAACGGTTCGACACTTTCGGGGCGCCTTCGGGCGCCCCCTTTTGTGACCCCGAGGGCACAAACACGTGTTCGAAATCATTCCGCGCCGCAGCGAATTGACGTTCGCGGAAAGCGGTCTGCCGGATCGCGGCGGAGGGCATGTCGTTTGCAGGCAAACGAATTTCCGTTGATATTTCGGCGTGGAAATTAATCTATCAATTGCCGTGAATTGCAATGAATAATGGGGTTTCGTCCGATTTCGCCGCCGCGCGGTCCTCTGAATTGGTTAACAGGTGCTTCACGGACGAATTATTGGGTCGATCAACCACTTTCCGATATGAAAATCATTCTGCGCCACGAGGTCGTCCGATGAGCCGGAGCCGGCATCGCGACGTCGAAATCCTGCCACAATCATTTTGCTCAATTTGATGGCACTGCATCGGAAGAGCCGTGCAGGCCCCGAGTGAAGCCGTTGAATCTCAATGGCTAATCCGCGCCTGCCAGCCAGAGGAGGACACCGAAGTGGCAAGCGCGGATATCGAGGTCACCCCCTATGACGGATCGCTTGCGGCCGTGGACATCCTGTCGGGCACCCAGACGCTGATCCTGTCGGATTTCGACGCGCCGGTCACGCAGGAGCTGGTGGACGACGACGGTACGCTGGGCTCATCCGACAATGGCATTGCCACGCTGGACGGGCTGGCAATCACCTACATCGGCTCGGGCACCGCGCAGGCGGGGGTCGAGGTCGCCACGGTGACCGTGGGCCTCGGGCCGCTGGTGGACGTGGTGATATTCGAGGCCGGCGGCCAGATCTATTTCGATTATCCCGACGGCGCGCCCAGCGAACTGGGGCAGGTCGCGATCATCATCGATGTCACCGACACGCCCTATGACATCATCGCGCCGGTCTGTTTCGCCGCCGGCACCATGATTGCCACGCCCGAGGGCGAGGTCGCGATCGAGGAGCTTGCGCCGGGCCGTGTCGTGCTGGACGTGGATGGCAGCGAACACCGGGTCCGCTGGGTCCTGAGGCGGGAGGTCACGCTCGAGGGGCGGCCGCGGGCGCACCGGCACAAGCTGACGCCGGTGGTGATCCCGCGCGACGCCTTCGGGGCGGGGCGGCCGAACCGGGCGCTGCGCCTGTCGCCGCAGCACAACCTCTGCATCGATCACGCCGCCCTCTCTCTACTTCGGCCTGCACCGCGCGCTGGTCCCGGCGCGGGCGCTGGTCGGCGGCGCGATCCGGCTCGACGTCGAGGCGACGGCCGTCACCTATTACCACCTGCTGTGCGAGGATCACGCGGTCCTGCTGGCCAACGGGATGCCGGCGGAAAGCCTGCGCCTGGCGGACGGCGGGCTGGGCGAGGTGCTGCGCCAGCAGAAACAGGTGCTCTGGCCCTGCGCGTCGCTCCTGCGGGAGTTTTCCGGTCCGATGCGCTGCGCCGTGGCCCGGCTGACCGTCACCGAGGGGCGGCTGCTGCGCGCCGCGCTGTCGGGGCCGGGTGTCCGGTCAGGCCGCGCGCCGCGCCGCGGCCAGCCAGAGCAGCACCAGCCCGGCCGAGAAGATCGCGTTCCAGCTGGCCATCGACAGCCCGAGCATCGACCACGCCACCTCGTCACACATCACAATGCCAACCGGCCCGTCCGTCGACAGAAGGTCGGACCCGCTTAGCCCGCCGAGGCCCGCGCCGCTGCCGGTGCAGGAGGCCGGGCCTTCCCACCAGCCGCGTTCGACGCCGGTGTGGAACAGCCCGATCGCCGCGGTCGTGGCCGCGGCGGCGGCGCCAAGGTAGGCCAGCACGCGGCCGCCGAGCCAGAGCGCCAGCGCCCCGATGACGATCGCGAGGTAGTGCGGGTAGCGCTGCCAGTAGCACATTTTGCAGGGCAGGATGCCGCCGATGTACTGGAAGGCGAGGGCGCCAAGGATCAGGGCCAGCGAGCCGCCGGCGGCGGCCATCACGGTGGTGCGGTAGGTCACAGGTATCTCGTCATGTAGAAGCCCCCGAGTAGGAGCACGAAGAACACCGTGGCCACAAGGGCGAGCCGCCGTTCGATGAAATCACGAATGGGTGCGCCGAATTTCCACAGCAGCAGCGCCGAGACGTAGAACCGCAGCGCCCGGGCCAGGATCGAGGTCACGATGAAGACCCCGAGCGGCATCGCGGTGAAGCCCGACATGATGGTGATGACCTTGAACGGGAAGGGGGTCACGCCCGCGCCCAGCACCGCCCAGAAGCCGAAATCGTTGAACCGGGTCGAGAAGGCGGCCATCGCGTCCTCCTTGCCCAGCATCTGCAGGATCGGCTGGCCGATGGTCTCGAAGGCGAACATGCCGATGGCATAGCCCATGATCCCGCCCAGCACCGAGGAAACGGTGGCGATGGTGGCGATCAGGAAGGCCCGGTCGGGCCGCGCCAGGATCATAGGCACCATCATGATGTCGGGCGGGATCGGAAAGAACGAGCTTTCCGCGAAGGAGACCAGCGCCAGCACCCAGAGCGCGTTCGGATGCTCGGCCATCCGCATGGTCCAGTCGTAGAGTTTCTTCAGCATCGCCCGCCTCGGTTCTTTTGGCCTTTAGCGCCGGTTTGCGTCGCAAGGTCAAGCACGCGGGCCGCAACCCCGCGTCTTTTCGCCCTTTCCCGGGCGCGAGTGAACAGGTATTGCTGTCGCCGTTGCCCAAGTGGCGGAATGGTAGACGCAGGGGATTTAAAATCCCCCGGCCGCGAGGTCTTGTCGGTTCGAGTCCGACCTTGGGTACCAATGTTTCATCGGGAAACTTGCACTGTGAGCCGTGCGTGGGAGGCAACGCGTTGCCCGGCTCCCACGTGGTGTCTCTTCGCAGCGTTGAGGTGCCGGGTTGGACAGAGGCTTTCGGTTCGCGTCGTTGGCTTGGAGTTCCCGTCTTCGCGCGCCTTGAGGCGGCGCGCTCCGGACACCTCAAGCCCGCTGAGCCAAGCCTTGCATCTGCAGAAGGTCGCCGCGCTGACACCATGCTTGCGGCAGGCATCTGCCGTCGCGATGCCGGCCACCCTGTTGCTTCCTGCCGATGATCGGCTTTTTCCATGAACATTGATCGCTTGCTTGTCCGTCTCATTAGGGGGGCAAACGACCGATAGAACCGGGGTCTCCGAAGATATTCCCTGCTACATTGAGAGTTGTTGGCAACGGGCCAATCCACGCCCCCAATGTGCCCCAGCGACGGCCACGGCTCCGCGGGCGCCCTCACACCCGGACATCGGATCCATCGGGCTGCGCCTAACCAAACGGTGCCAAGCTTGGTGGCGGAGTTCTGCGCTTCAGGGCCTGCGATAGACAAGCAGGCGGTTGTCGGCTGGCATCCTGTGAAACGGCTCGACGACGAACCCCTGCGCCGAGGCCGCCGCGTCGACGGCCCCGCGATCGCGCAGGCCCCAGTCCGGATTCCGCCTGCGCAGGTCCGCATCGAAGGTTGCGTTCCCGGGCCCCGTGAAGTCGCCCGCCTCGTTGAAAGGGCCGTAGATCACCAGGAGACCGCCGGCCACGAGACGCGCAGCCGCGCCTTCGACGAGCCCAAGCGTCGCCGGCCAAGGCGCGATATGGGTCAGGTTCGCGACGAACACGGCATCCACGAGCTCCCCGGGCCAGGGCGGCCGGGCGGCGTCGATGCGCACCGGCGGCGGAACCCGGTCGGCGAGATCGGGGCAGAGGGCCCGCCAATCCTCGATGGCGGCGAGGCCTTCGGCGGTCGCCTCGCTCGGCATCCAGGTCAACTGCGGCAGGGACCGCGCCATCCACAGGGCATGTTCGCCAGACCCCGAGGCGACTTCGAGAACCGTGCAGGGCCGGACGGGCAGCAGGTCCGCAAGCGCCTCGCGGATCGGCTCCCGGTTGCGCGCCGTCGCGGGCGCGTGCCTGAGACCGGGATACGACGCCGCGGTCGCTGCGGGATCGGCGAGAGGGTCTTCGGGGACAGAATTGGTCATGGCGGTAGTCTCGTTCCTGGAGGCCTGCATGATCAACCGCATCGGACCCGGCAATTTCCGTGATCGATCAATCATCATGGCTACACGGCCGCATGATGCAGTCCGGCTGCGGGTTCGTCCACGCCGTCGATCCAAGTGCTTCGTGCGAATAGCGCTGCGTATGTTGACGCCTTCCTCGCTGATTTTGAGGCAAGGCGACTGAGGCGAAGGCCTCTCGGAGAACCGTGTCGCCGGGTTGGCGTCGCCAGCCGGGATCGCCGCGCGGGTCGTTTGCCGTCGCCGTCCCGGCCGATATGGCGGCACGCCCGCGGTCAAGGCGGAGATCAGACTGGAACACCATTTCGAGGCGTCCCGGCCCGATCTGATCCGGGTGACGGACATCACCGGCTTCAAGACCCATGAAGGCTGGCTGGTCCCCCGTGTCGTCATCGACCTGTTCCCGCGCGTTTCCTCGCCCGGAGTCCCGACGTCCGGACCGGCCCGCCGTCCTCAACTGTCGACGGGTCGTGCGCTTGGCAGAAGTCGCAAGATGCTCAAGCCGGCACCCGCCAGCGCGACGGCCATGCCGATCCACAGCGCCGCATGCATCCCCGTCTCCGACCAGCGCCAGAAGCAGACCGCCACGACCACCGCACCCAGGGCCTGGCCAAGCAGGCGCGAGATCGCGAGGATCCCGCTGGCTGCGCCACTGCGCTCGATGGGGGCGCTCTGCATGATGGCGACCATGTTCGGGGACTGGAAGAAGCCGAAGCCGATGGCGCAGACCACCAGGCGGGTTGCGATGCCGGAAATCGACGCGTCAGGGGGCATGGACGCCAGGGTGCCGATGCCTATGGCGAGGATGATGAGACCCGCGAACGCCAGCAGGGCTGGCGGGAACCGGTCGGCCATCGGCGCGGCAACCAGGGTCATCGCTGCCAGCGCCGCAGGCCAGGGCGTTATCAGCAGCCCGGCCTCGACCTGTGAGTAGCCCATCTCGACCTTGAAGAGGAAAGGCAGCACGACGAAGATCACGGCCTGCGTCACGAACGCACAGACCGAGGTGCCCGAGGACAGCGCAAAGACCCGGGACCGGAAGAGGTCGATGGCCAGCATCGGTGCCGGGCTTCTGCGGTCCCGCCGCCACAGGAGGATACCGCTGACCGCCGCGCCGGTCGCGGCCAGTGCCACCCAGGGCAGGGCGAGTCGGGCGATGCCGGACAGCGCAAAGAGGAGCAGCGCGAAGGTCGCCGCACAGAGCGCGGCCGCGCCCCAGTCCACCGGCCGCACCCGTGGCGCGACCACGGGCAGCACCTTTACGCCCGCGGCGAGCGTGGCTAGCGCCACCGCCGCGTCGAGGTGGAACAGCCAGTGCCAGTCGGCAACCGCGAGGATGAAGGACGTCATCGGGGGGCCGAGCGACAGCGAGATGCCGACGCACATGGCATAGAGCCCGAGCCCCCGGCCAAGCCGGTTGGCAGGGTAGAGGGTGCGGATCAACGCGGGCGTCATGGCGTTCACCGCCGCCGCGCCGAGACCGATCATGGCCTTGGACCCCACCACGGCCAGGAACCTGTCGGACAATCCTGCCGCGGCGGATCCGGCGGCAAAGACCGCAAGCCCGGCGAGGAACATGTGGCGTTGCCCAACCACCTCACCGAGCGCGGCAAGTGGCAGCAGCGCTGCGATCACGGCGAGGTAGTAGGCGTTCACCGCCCAGATCGCGTTGGCAGGCGTAACGCCGAGCGCCCGGGACAGTTCGGGCAGCGCGGTGCTGGTCATCGAGATGTCGAGCGTCACCAGTGAGCCGCCCAGCAGGACAACGACGAGGGCCGGAACCGAGAGGACCTTGGTCATTCGGTCCCCGACATGATTGTCGCGGGTACCGGTCGACGTGCCGCGGCCCGGGATTGGCGAAGGGTTGTCGTCAGGACGAGGCTTTCGTGTTCCGCTGTCGCGAAGCAGACGTCGAGACGGTGGTACAGGCCATGCATGATCGGTGCCTCGGTGCGGCCGGGAATGTCGCGCATGTGTTCGAGGAGGGCAGGGCGTCCCGTGATCATGGTCTGTGGGTTTCCAGCATGTCTTGAGCTGCATAGCTTGCGCGGATCGTCTCTGGCGACAAGGCGCGCGGCGTTCCGTGCAGATGTATGCAAGACGGGGTGCCGGGGTTGCTTGATGCGCCGATGGACAGGGCCTCCCGGCCGAAGCGCGACGCGCGAGCCGTGCTCACATGCCGCCGCGCTCGGGTGGCGCTGGTCGACGTGGTCGGGACGCGGGAGCTGGGGCATGGCCCGCACTACGCTCTCCCGCGGATCGAGGTGAGCGCGCCGCGGTGCTGACCCGCGGTCCCGTGGTCACGCCGGGCTGACAGGGAGCGCCACCGGCGTGAGTGCCGCGCCGGTCCCGAAGAAGGCGGCGAGGTTTTCGACCACCAGTTCGGCCATCCGGTCGCGGGTGGCCACCGTGCCGCTGGCGTGGTGCGGGTAGAGCGTGACGTTCGGCAGGGCGGTGAGACGCGGATCGGGCGCGGGCTCGGACGCGAAGACGTCGAGCCCGGCGGTCGCGATCGTGCCGGTCTCCAGCGCCTCGATCAACGCGGTTTCATCGACGACGCTGCCACGGGCGACGTTGATCAGCGCCCCGGCAGGCCCGAGCGCGGCAAGCACGCCGGCGTCGATCACGTGCCGGGTCGCGGCCCCGCCGGGCAGGCAGGCGACGAGGATGTCCGCCCAGCCTGCCAGCGCGATCGGTGCCGCGTGGTACGCGAAGTCCACCGTTTTGGGCGCCCGGCTGCAATAACCGATCTCCATCCGGAAGGCCTGGCAGCGCTCGGCCACCGCCATCCCGATGGCGCCCAGCCCGAGGATCCCGACACGCCGCCCGGTCAGCGTCGCCGTCAGCGGGAACGGCCCTTCGCGCCCCCAGTCGCCGGAGCGGACCCAGGCGTCGCCCGCGACCATCCGGCGGTGCGTGGCAAGGATCAGCCCGAGAGCGAGGTCGGCCACGTCATCGGTCAGCACGTCGGGCGTGTTGGTCACCACGATCCCGCGTTCGGCACAGGCGGCGAGGTCGATCCTGTCGGTCCCGACACTGGATGTGGCGATGAGGCGGAGTCCCGGCAGGGACGGGAGGAGCCCTGCCGGAACCCCCGCGCTGCCGGTCGTGACCAGGGCAGCGACACGCGGACCGACCTCGGCCAGAAGCGCCTCGGGCGCGTCGGCCAGGTCGAGCCGGTGCAGGGTGTAGGCCGCCCCGAGCGCCTCCATCTGAGCGGGCCGGATCGGCGCGACGACAAGGACTTCGGGGCCGGCGGCGCTCATCGCCCGTTGGCCGCGCGCCAGGCGGCGAAGGCCTCGAGGTTTTCCTCTTTCGTTGCCGGGTAGAGGCCGATGATCGTGGCGCCGTCCTTGACCCGCTCGACCACGAAATCCTCGAAGGCGGTCATCTCGACGGCCTCGTCGGCGACCTCGTCGGCAAGGTGCGCGGGGATCACGATGACGCAATCGTCGTCGCCCACCACGATGTCGCCCGGAAAGACCGGGGCATCGCCGCAGCCGATGGGGCCGTTGATCTCGATCGCCTCGTGGTGGGTCAGGTTCGTCGGGCTCGACGGCCTCGTGTGATAGGCGGGGATGTCGAGCTCCGCGATGGTGGCCGCGTCCCGGAAGCCGCCGTCGGTCACGATGCCCGCCCCGCCGCGCATCATCAGCCGGGTCACCAGGATATCCCCGGCCGAGGCCGCCCGCGCATCCTTGCGGCTGTCGATCACCATGACATGGCCTTCGGGGCATTGCTCGATGGCGACCCGCTGCGGGTGCTCGGGGTTGCGGAACTCGACCAGCTGGTTGCGGTCCTCGCGCGCGGGCATGTAGCGCAGGGTGAAGGCGGGGCCCACCATGTTCACGCCCTTGCCCTTCAACGGCTGCACGCCCTGGATCACCTGGTTGCGCAGCCCCCGCTTGTAGAGCGCGGTGGCCAGCGTGGCGACCGAGACGCCCATCAGTTTTGCCTTGGTTTCCGGATTCATCCTCGGTCCTCCTCGACCGCTGTCATCTTCATCTTGCCGGATAAACTCCGGGGTGAATGCGCGCTTGCGCGCAGAGGGGCAGCGCCCCTTTGCGACGGTCAGGCAAGGTCCTCGGGCAGCACGTCCGCGGGGACGTTCTGGTAGCAGACCGGCCGCAGGAAGCGCCGGATCGAGAGCGTGCCGACCGAGGTCGCGCCGAAGTTCGTGGACGCGGGGTAGGGACCACCGTGGACCATGCTGTCGGCCACCTCGACGCCGGTCGGGAAACCGTTGACCAGCAGCCGCCCGGCCTTGCGTTCGAGGATCGGCAGCAGGCGACGGGCGGCCTCGCTGTCGCCCTTGTCCATGTGGATCGTGGCGGTGAGCTGGCCCTCGAAGCCCTTGGCGAGGGTCTCCATCTCGGCGCCGTCCGAGACCCGGACGACGAGGCCGAGGGGGCCGAAGACCTCCTCGCCGAGGGCGTGGTCCTGGAGGTAGGTCTCCGCGTCGGTCTCGTAGAGGTTCGGAGAGGCTACGCGCCCGCTGTCGTCGTTCGTCAGCAGCGGCTCGATGGCGTTGCGCCCGTCGAACCGGGCCTTGCCGTCGCGATAGGCGGCGGCGATGCCGTCGGTCAGCATGACCTGCGGGTCAACCTTGGATAGAGCCTCCTTCGCGGCGGCGACGAAGGCGTCGCCCTCGGCGCCCTTGGCGACCACGGCGATGCCGGGGTTGGTGCAGAACTGACCGGCACCCATCGTCAGCGACCCGGCCCAGCCGGTGCCGATCTCGGCGCCGCGGGCGGCCGCGGCCTCGGGCAGGACGAACATCGGGTTGACCGAACCGAGCTCGCCGAAGAACGGGATCGGCTCGGGCCTCTGGGCACAGAGGTCGAAGAGCGCCCGCCCGCCGCCGAGCGAGCCGGTGAAGCCCACGGCCTTGATCAGCGGATGCTGCACCAGCGCCTGCCCGACGTCGCGCTTGCCGCCCTGGATCAGCGAGAAGACGCCCGCGGGCATGCCGCATTTGGTGATGGCAGCGTAGATCGCCTCTGCAATGATCTCGCCGGTGCCGGGATGGGCGGAATGCCCCTTCACCACGACCGGGCAGCCGGCCGCCAGGGCCGCGGCGGTGTCGCCGCCCGCGGTCGAGAAGGCGAGCGGGAAGTTCGAGGCGCCGAAGACCGCAACCGGGCCGATCGGGCGCTGGATCATGAAGAGCTCGGGCCGGGGCAGGGGCTGGCGGTCCGGGAGCGCCTTGTCGTGGCGGATGTCGAGATAGGCGCCGTCACGGATGTGGCTTGCAAACAGGCGGAGCTGGCCGGTGGTCCGGCCGCGTTCGCCCTCCAGCCGAGCCTCGGGCAGGCCGCTTTCCGAGGTGCCGATGGCGGTGACCTGCGGCCCGCGCGCCTCGATCTCGTCGGCGATGGCGTCGAGGAAATCCGCCCGCGCGGCGCGGGAGGTGTAGCCGTAGGTCCAGAACGCCTCCTCGGCCGCCTTGCAGGCGCGATCGACGAGCTCGGGGGTGCCGACGCTGAAGTCATGCGCGGCGCCTTGCGCCGGTTCGGAGGCGAAGGTGGCGCCGGAGGCCACCCACTCCCCGGCGATCAGGTGCTTGCCGTGGGGGGTGAAGTCGGAGGTCGTGCCGTCCATGGGAAGGGTCCTTTCGGAGCGCGGATCGTGACGAGGCCGCGGAGCGCCCGGCGTCGTGGGGATCGGAAAGTTGAAGCCGGGCGGCGCCTCAGGCGGTGGCCCTGGCGCGGGCGAGCAGGTCGTTGGCCCGGAGGAAGTCGTCGAGCTTCGATTGCTGCGCCTCGGTCAGCGGCCAGGCAGAGGGCGGGCGGGTCGGCCCGCAATCCATGCCGAGCGCCTGCAGCGCGGCCTTCACGCCGGTGACGTTGGTGCCGTTCAGCTCCTCCGCGCGGATGTCCTCGAAGGCGCGCATCCCGGCGATCAGGCGGTTGGCCTCCGCGTAGTTGCCCGCGTCGAGGGCGGCGTGAATGGCGACTGAGCGTTCCGGCCAGACGTTGATCAGGCCCGAGGTGAAACCGCGGGCGCCGACGGCGTAGAGCGGCGGGGCCCAGACCTCGGCCAACCCGCCGACCCAGGTGATCGACGGGTCGCAGGCGGCCTTCGCCTCGGCCAGCTTCAGCGGGTTGGGGGTGGCCCATTTCACGCCCTTGACGCCGGGCAGGGCGCAGAGGTCGGCGATGGCCTTGGTGCCGATCGCATCGTTGCGCAGGTAGAGCATCATCGGCAACCCGCCCGAAGCGTCCGAGATCGCCCTGATGTAATCGCACGTGCCGCGCGGGGCGACGAAGGGGTCGGGCGGCTGGTGGATCATCAGCGCGGCGGCACCCGCCTCGGCCGACGCCTTCGCCAGTCGGCAGGCGTCGCGGATGCCGCGTCCGACGCCGGCCAGCACGGGTGCACGGTCGCCGACCATCGCGCAGACGTCCTGCACCATGGTGACCGCCTCGTTGGTGGTCAGGGCGTAGAACTCGCCGGTGTTGCCGTTGACCACGGGAATGTGGACCCCGGCGCCGAGCGCGCGGTCGATGATCGGTGAGAGCTTCGCGGGCGCGATCTCCCCCTCGGCGTCGTAGGGCGTGACGAGGATGCCGGAGATGCCGGAGAGCGCGGTGTCGAGGTCGTGGGGCATGGGGGCCTCCGTCAGAAGATGTCGGGTTCGCCCGCGACACGGCCGAAGCCGCGTTCGAGGTAGTCGAAGTCGCAGCCCTTGTCGGCCTGCAGCACGTGTTTCGAGAACATCCAGCCATAGCCGCGTTCAAAGCGGGGTTCGGGCGGGGTCCACTCGGCGCGGCGTCGCTCGATCTCGGCCTCGTCCACCAGCATGTCGAGGCGACGGTTCGGCACGTCGAGCCGGACGATGTCGCCGGTCTTCAGCAGCGCCAGCGGCCCGCCGATGTAGCTTTCCGGCGCGACGTGCAGCACGCAGGCGCCGTAGGAGGTGCCCGACATCCGCGCGTCGGAAATCCGCAGCATGTCGCGGTGGCCCTGCTTGATCAGCGCCTTCGGGATCGGCAGCATGCCCCATTCCGGCATCCCCGGTCCGCCCTGCGGCCCCGCGTTGCGCAGGACAAGGACGTGATCGGGGGTGACCTCGAGGCTCTCGTCGTCGATCGCCTTCTTCATCTCAGGGTAGCTGTCGTAGACCAGCGCCGGGCCTTCGTGGACGTAGTACTTCGGATCACAGGCGGCGGGCTTGATCACCGCGCCGTCGGGGCAGAGGTTGCCGCGCAGGAGCGCCAGCGAGCCCTCGTGGTAAACCGGGTTCGACAGCGGCCGGATCACGTCGTCGTTGTAGACCTCGGCGCCTTCGAGGTTCTCGCCCAGCGTCTTGCCGGTGACCGTCAGGCAGGAGGTGTCGAGCCGGTCCTCGAGCTGCTTCATCAGCGCACGGAGGCCGCCCGCGTAGAAGAAATCCTCCATCAGGTAGTCCTTGCCGGAAGGGCGGACATTGGCGATCAGCGGGGTGGTGCGGCCGAGGTCGTCGAGGTCGTCGAGGGTGAAATCGACGCCTGCGCGGCGGGCCATGGCGATCAGGTGGACGACGGCATTGGTCGAGCAGCCGGTCGCCATCGCGGTGATCGCGGCGTTCTGGACCGCGGCGCGGGTGACGATGCGGTCGGGGGTCAGCTCTTCCCACACCATGTCGACGATGCGGCGGCCGCAATCGGCCGACATGCGCTGGTGGCCCGAATCGACCGCGGGGATCGACGAGGCGCCGGGCAGGGTGAGGCCCATGGCGTCGGTGATCGCGGTCATGGTCGAGGCGGTGCCCATCGTCATGCAGGTCCCGGCCGAGCGGGCGATGCCGCCCTGGATGCCCAGCCACTCCTCGTCGGTGATGTTGCCCGCGCGGCGTTCGTCCCAGTATTTCCAGGCGTCCGAGCCGGAGCCGAGGATCTTGCCCGCGTAATGGCCGCGCAGCATAGGGCCCGCGGGCAGGTAGATCATCGGCACGCCCGCCGTCAGGGCGCCCATCACCAGCCCCGGCGTGGTCTTGTCGCAGCCGCCCATCAGGACCACCCCGTCGAAGGGATGGGAGCGGATCATCTCCTCGGTCTCCATCGCCAGCATGTTGCGGTAGAGCATCGAGGTCGGCTTGGTGAAGCTTTCGTCGACCGAGAGCGACGGCATCTCGACCGCCAGCCCGCCGGCCTGCGCCACGCCGCGCTTCACGTCCTGCGCGCGCTCGCGGAAGTGGGAATGGCACGAGTTGATCTCGGACCAGGTGTTGAGGATGCCGATGATCGGTTTCCCGCGAAAATCGGCCTCGGAAAAGCCAAGCTGCATCATGCGGGAGCGGTGGCCGAAGGACCGCAGGTCGTCCGGCGCGAACCAGCGGTCGCTGCGGAGCCCGGTGGTGGTCTTGCTGTCGTCTTTCGCCATGAACGACCTCCCTTCTCGCAATTGGCATTCGGTAGTGATGTATGCGCATACATCACAATCGGTCAACGGGAAATTTCGGTGTCGGCCACAATGCGCTGCAGGCCGTAAGATTTTATTGACAGGTGGGGGTGAGTCATGGTGAACAGCTATGTATGCGCATACATGGCGCGGCTGGGCGATGAGGAGCTTGCCCGGGACCGGAATTCATCTGCCCCGCAGAGGGGCCAAGGGAGGAAAGACATGACATTCACCCGCAGAACCCTTCTGGCTGTCGTGAGCGCGGCGGCTCTGCTGGCGCAGCCGCTGGCCAGCTATGCCCAGGAGCTGCCGCGCAACGTGCGGATGGTGATCGGCTCGCAATCGACGGGCGGCGACACCTACCAGAACTCGGCGATCATCGCCGATGCGCTCTCCGAGCACCTGGGCATCAACGTGAAGGTCGACGCCGTCGGCGCCTCGGCCGCGTTCAAGGCGCTCGATCGCGACAAGCGCGGCACGACGATCATGATCTTCCATGACCAGTCGTACCTCGGGAACCTCTACGGCGTGGAAGGCTACGACGATCCCTTCGCCAACTATGCCATCGGGCCGACTGTCGCGATCAACCCGGGCAACGCCTATCTGGTCGGGTCGGACAGCCCCTACCAGTCGATGGAGGACATCCTGAAGGCGGCCGAAGCCGGTGAGCAGGTGCGCGTGGCAATCCAGCCCGGCGGCGTGTCCGAGATCGGCTTCTCGGCGCTGAAGAACGCCGCAAGGGTGCGGGCGCCCGGGTCCGAGGCGAACATCGTGCCGGTCAACACCGGGTCGCAGTCGGACAAGAACCAGGCGATGTGGGACGACCTCGCCGACGTGATCAACGGCTCGATCCAGGCCAACGAGCAGTTCACCCAGTTGCCCGAGGGCGATTCCAAGGGCATGCGCTTTGTCTGGATCACCGCGCGGCCCGAGACGCTGCAGCAGGCGCCCGAGGCCGGCATGGGCGGCACCACCCGCGACGACATGCTGAAGTACGCCGCGCCCGAAACCTCTGTCACCTTCGACGGGTCCGAGGACTTCACCTTCGACAAGGAGTTCTTCTTCCTCTTCAACAAGGAGATGGATCCGGCGATCATCGCCCAGATCGACCAGGCCCTGACCGAGATCTTCGAGAAGGGCGAGATCCAGGAACGGCAGAAAGAGGCCTTCTTCATCCCGAACTTCCTGCCCTCGGCCGAAGCCAAGGCGCACCTGGAGAAGAAGCGCGAGACCTACAGGACGATCATCGACCAGATTTCGGGCGAGTCCTGACAGGCCGGTGAAAGACGGGGTCCGGCCAGGGCGTGGCCGGACCCGCAACTGAAGACGGGAGGGGGCCATGGGTAGCCTGGCCAGCGTGACGATCGATTTCGATACGTCGCACCTGATTTTTCCGACAATGATCGCGGTCATCCTGGGGCTCCTGGGCCTTGCCATCGTGATCCGGGACCGCAGGCGGATCGCCACCGCGGGGGCGTTCTGGCGCAGGACCTTCGCCGAGATGGACCGGATGCGGTTCTTCGGCACCCTGGTCCTCGTGCTGCTCTACTTCTCGCTGATGCTGCCGATCGGGGATTTCTGGCCGAACACCGGCATGGGCTTCCTGATCTGCTCGGTGATCTTTGTGTTCCTGTCGGGGCTGCTCTTCATGCATGACCGGGACCTGAAGCAGATCATCCCGCTGGCCATCGTGGCGGTGGTGGCGCCGACCTTCGTGTGGTGGCTCTTCACCTATCCCTTCTTCCTGACCCTGCCCTGAGGCGACGATGTTCGAGATCATCACACCGCTGTTCCTGTCGCTGATCGTCGGCGGCACCTTCGCCGGCATCGTCTTTGGCGCGATCCCGGGCATGACCGCGACCATGGCGGTCGCCGTCTGCCTGCCGCTGACCTATTCACTGGGGCTCGAGAACGGGCTGGCGCTGCTGCTCGGGCTCTACGTCGGCGGCATCTCGGGCGGGTTGGTGCCCGCGATCCTGCTGGGCATCCCGGGCACGCCGTCGTCGATCACCACGACCTTCGACGGCTACCCGATGGCCAGGCGGGGCGAGGGCGAGAAGGCGCTCCGGATCGGCATCGTCGCCTCGCTCGTGGGCGGCCTGATCTCGCTCGCCGTGCTCTGGCTCTTTGCGCCGACGCTGGCGGATTTCGCGATCAAGTTCTCCTATGTCGAGAAGTTCCTGATCATCTTCTTCGCCCTCACCGTGATGGCGGCGCTGAGCTCGGACATGCTGATCGGCATCTTCTCGGGGGTGCTCGGCATCTTCATCGCGCTGATCGGCACCTACGACATCTCGGACGGCGGCAACGGCCACACGCGGCTGATCCCGCCGGGGACGGATTACTGGCTCGAGGACGGGTTCTCGCTGCTGCCGGTCCTGATCGGGCTCTTCGGGCTTGCCGCGATCCTGGAACAGGCAGAGCTCGGCGCGCCGCGCGGCCATTCGCGCGAGGACCTGAAGGTCGGCGGCGAAAGCACCTTCTCCTTCTCGGTCTTCAAGGGCCAGATAGTGAACCTCGTCCGCTCGTCGGGCATCGGCACCTTCGTGGGCATCCTGCCCGGCGTCGGCGGTTCGGCCGCGTCGATCCTGGCCTATTCCAATGCCAAGACCTTTTCGTCCCACCCGGAAACCTTCGGCAAGGGCGAGCCCGCGGGCATCATCGCCTCGGAATCCGGGAACAACGGGCTGACCGGCGGGGCGCTGGTGCCGCTCCTGTCGCTGGGCATTCCGGGCGACAGCACCACCGCGCTGCTGATCGGGGCATTCACCTTGCAGGGCATCCAGGTCGGGCCGCTCTTCATCGGCAACAACCCGGTGACCTGGGACGCGATGATCTTTGCCATGCTGATCGCCAACCTCGCGATGTTCGTGATGATGTATTTCGCGATCCGCTACTTCGCGCTGGTGGTCACGGTGCCCAAGCACATCCTTTTCCCGGTGATCCTGATGATGTGCGTGATCGGCGCCTACACGATCAACTACGGCATCATGTTCGACGTCTGGACGCTGCTGATCTTCGGCATCGCGGGATGGCTCTTCACCAAGCTCGGGCTCGAGGTCGCGCCGTTCATCATCGGCTTCATCCTGGGGCCTTCGGCCGAGGTCTACTTCGTGAAGAGCCTCGAATCCTTCGGCACGCTGACCATCTTCTTCACCAAGAGCTGGATTGCCGTGGTGCTCTGGGTGCTGATCCTCGCCTCGATCTTCGGCTCCATCGCCCTGTCGCGGCGTCACCGCAGCGATCCGGTCGAAGTGTAGTCCTTGCCAAGGATCGCGCGGGCCGGGACAATGTCACCGATGGATACGGGCGACATGAAAGCGAAACGGAAACCGGCGCGCAGCGCGTCGCGCGGCGTGACGATGGAGGCGGTCGGCCGGATGGCAGGCGTCAGCCAGGTCACCGTCTCGCGCGCGCTGAGCGATCCGTCCAAGGTGTCGCCGGCCACCCTGCGTAAGATCAACGAGGCGATCGAGGCGACGGGCTTCGTGCCGAACGGCATTGCCGGCGCGCTGGCGTCGAACCGCAGCAAGCTGATCACCGCGCTGGTGCCGTCGATCACCAACATCGTCTATTCCTCGATGATCCGGTCCTTCAGCCTGCGGATGCGCGATGCGGGCTACCAGATCCTGTTGTCCGAGACCGGCTTTGCCCCCGAGGACGAGGAGCGTGCCATCGCCACCCACCTGTCGCGGCGGCCGGACGCGATCCTGCTGACCGGCATCCACCATTCCGCGCAGGCGCGGCGGATGCTGCTGGCTTCGGGCATCCCGGTGGTCGAGGTCTGGGATTTCACAGACAGCCCGATCGACATCGTGGTGGGTTTCCGCCATGTCGAGACCGGCCGCGCCGGGGCGGAATTCGCGGCCGAGGCGGGCTATGTCCGCGCTGCCACGATCTCGGCCGGGGACGAAAGGGCGCTGCGGCGCAAGGACGCCTTTGCCGAACGGTTCGAGCAGCTGACCGGAAGCAGGGTTGCGCAGGTGAATTTCGACGACACCGCGAGCCTCGCCAACGGACGCATGGCGCTGGCGCGTCTGGTGGGCGATGAGGGATTTGGCGGCGGACTGGTCTTCTGCAGCTCTGACCTGCTGGCCCATGGCGTGCTGATCGAAGCGGCGGCGCGCGGGTTGCGCGTCCCGGACGACATCGCGGTGCTGGGCTTCGGCGACCAGGATTTCGCGGCCCAGGTCGAACCGCCGCTCTCCACCATTCGCGTCGACCGCGAAGCCTTCGGCCGCGCCGCCGCCGATGCGCTCCTGGCGCGGCTGCAAGGCGGGGCCAGCGGCAGTGCCGCCGTGGACCTGGGGTTCGAGATCGTCCGCAGGGGATCGTGCTGACAGACCCGCGAGGGATGCCGTCGGTCCGAACTCTTTCCTCCCCCGATCCCGGCCGGCAGAACGCGGGGATGAGCGGCGGCCCGACGGGCGGAAATGGCTCGCCCCGAGCGTCGCCTGCGGTGGCATCTACCGCGACTTCGGCCAAGCCTTTGTGCCCGTCCTGTTGCTGACCGGAACTGGCGGACCAGTGCCAGACGATGGGGGATTTGCGATCGAGAGCCCCGCCAAGGGGGCGCGGCACCCGGTTCACCCTCTGAAGGGCGATGAAGACGAACGGGTTGCCTGACAGGGACGTGGTCGCCTCACGAAACCCCGCGCCGGTCCGCAGGAGGTTCTCACCCGTTGAAGCCGTAGTAGTCGTTGACCTCGGCCGGGCGGTCCGGTCCGGGTTCGAACACTTCCAGCAGCACGTTGTCCGGCGCCGCGACCATGAAGTAGGCGCTCCCGCCGGATCGCTTGATCGGGTTCGGCAGATCGACACCGCCTTCCTTCATGCGCTGGTAGAGGTCATCGATCCCCACCACCTGGAAGCCGAGGTGATGGACCGCGTTCCTGCCAAGCTCGCGCGGCGGCTGGTCGTAGAGGTGGAGCGCTCCGATCCCGATCTTGAGGAACACGTTGCGCGAATTGGCGTAGGGCCCGTCATGCGCGACCTCGGCATCGAACCAGCGGCGAAAGAAGTCGATGGTGGCTTCTATGTCAGAGGCAAAGAGATGCGCGTGGTGCATGTGGAACCTGGCCCCGCTCCCATAGGGATAGCGCCAGTCCGCGGATGTCTTGTCGGCCAAGTGTCGTCTCCTCGGTGTTCTGCGTCGGTTCGGTTCAGGCGCGATCCCTTTCGGGGTTCGCTGTCCGACCGCCCCATGTCAGACGGTGGCCGACGCCGATACCCTGTCTTCCTTGTCAGCTGTCCCGAGGTTCAAGCCAAGAAACCGACCAACTCTTGCACAAGGCTGGCCAGTCTCGTGGGGCGTGCATGGACTTGGATCCGTTGAACAGGTCAAGCGCGCTGAGAGCACTCGCACAGATTCCCGATTTCGCTGGTTTCCCATCCCGGATCGGCCCTCAGGCCCAGACCTCGGCACCACCGCTGCGCATCGTCATTTCGAGGTCCGAGGAAACGCATTCCGCGGGGCTTGGCCACTCCGATCCTTGAGGGGCCCGCGCCGGCTACTCGGCCGCGTGGTCCATGGCGATGGCCCAGAGGTCGCGGGCGTCGGCGCTGGTGGCGGCGACGGAGCCCTCGAAGTCGCAGCTGAGGCAGACCGGGGCATAGCCGGCCCGGCGGCCGTCCCGCACCGCCGTGGCGATCAGGGTCGACTCGGTGCTGCCGCAGGCAGGGCAGCACATGGCGAGATGATGATGTGTCATTCCGTGAACCTACCCACTCGATATCCTCGGCGGTCTCTGCCGCGCCTTGCAGGGTGCCGGGCAAATGCGGTGCCTTTGGTCCGGCAAACCGGCATATCTGGGACCGATGCTGTGCCGATGCCCCCGCGCGGCCCGAATCGCGGGCTCAGCGGCGGACCGGCGGGGTGGCATTGTTCGCGGATGCCGGGCAATGCGGCGTCAGCGGCGCATTGATGCGGATCGCGGGACAGCGCCGCGGGTATCTTGGCAAAAATGTGGCACGCCATGGGGCAAGGCGCCGGAGCCGGAGAGTGTTTCCGGATCAATGACAGAACTGCACAATGCGCCCGGGCTGAATCGCCAAATACAATACAAAGAAGGGGAATGGGACTTCACCGTCTCGGCGCGTCGTTCCCCGAATGGAAACCCGCGGCAACCTGGGCGCGAGCGAACTGGGGCGCAATTGCGGCATGAATTGCGCAATCCTGCCCGGTGAATGCCACCTTTCGGTCATTTTCCCTTTTGTGCGACGGGTGCCGCTGGCTACACACAAGGAGCCCGACTGGGGGGCGCGAGACTGCTGGCCGTGGGGCGGCCACCCGAAAACAAGGCATCCGAGAGGGTGCAGACCTGGCGAGGACAGGGAGCCGGTTTCCATCGGGAACCGGGCCGGTCCGATCGTCTGCCGGATCGGGGGATCCGGCGGTGCGACACCGGGCGACGTCCGTGGGGGGACACTTGGGTTCGGTCAATGCAAATCCCGGCGTCGCGTGTCCCGCGACGTCGGGGCCGCGACGACGGACCATGCAAGGTCCGCGGGCTAAGGGTGACGAAGATGACGTTCTTTTACCTGCAGAAGGGGTGCACCGGCACGCAATCCCCCTCAGCGACGGTGCGCGACGGGATCGTTTCGGGCACCGGCCATGACGACGTGATCACCGCGGGCTACGGCGATGCCGACGGCGACGCGATCGATGCGAACGACGCCATCCTGCCCGGCGAAACCGGCGACGACGACATCATCGATGCGGGCGCCGGCAACGACACCATCCATGCCCTGGACGGGAACGACGAGATCCACGCCGGTGGCGGCTCCGACCTGGTCGAGGGCGGCGCGGGCGATGACGTGATCCGCGGCGACAGCGACCTCGGCTCGACCGAGGCGGGCGGCGCGGCGGTCTTCGAATGGGACCGGCTGCCCGATCCGAATTCGGGCGGCGCGATCGACGACGGCGACCGCCTCTCCGGCGTGCTGAGCCAGGACAGCGGCGCGGTCACCGTGACCTTCCAGACCACCGCGACCTCGGGCCATCCCTCGACGAAGTTCTCGACCGACAGCCAGAACACCGCCGGGATCGACACCGGCGGGCAGGGGGCGGTCGATGGTCGCTCCTCGCTCGAAAGCCGGATGGACAGCCCCTGCGAAAGCGCGACCTACCAGTGGGCCTTTTCGCAGCCGGTCGGCGACATCTCGTTCCGGATCAACGACATCGACGAGGACAGCCGCGTCACCGTCCAGGCCTTCGATGCGCAGGGCAAGCCGGTGGCGATCAGCGTGACCCACGGCAAGGACGTGATCGGCAACGACACCGATGGCAGCGACGGCCGGATCACCGTCGAGGCACGCGAAGGGGCCTCGGGCGCCGACACCTCGCCCGACACCTCGGCGCTGATCAGCATCGCGGGGCCGGTGGCCTATTTCACCGTGACCCACGAGCAGAACGGCGACGAGGTCTCCGAGATCAACATCACCGACATCCACTTCGACACCGGGGCCGGGGACGACTGCGCGGGCGACGACACGCTGCACGGCGGCGACGGCGACGACACGATCTTCGGCGAGGCCGGCGATGACGTGATCACCGGCGGCAACGGCGCGGACGAGGTCTATGGCGGGGCCGGGGCCGACGTGATCGACACCAGCGGCGCGAACCCGGCCTTCGACAACCCGCTGCCCTGGTTCGCCGAGGACGCGGACAAGGAAGACGACCGCGACTGGGTCGACGGCGGCGAGGGCAACGACAGCATCACCACCGGCGACGACCGCGACACGATCTGGGGCCACAACGGCAACGACACGCTGGACGGCGGCATCGACGACGACGAGATCCACGGCGGCGCAGGCCACGACCACATCGTCGGCGACCAGGGGTCGGACACGATCTGGGGCGACAGCGGCAACGACACGATCATCGCGGGCGTCGACGTCTTCTCGGACTACGAGGGCGACGATCCGAACGCCGTGGCGCTTGGCATCGGGTCGGACCCGAACCCGGACGACAACCGCGACTGGGTCGACGGCGGCGCGGGCGACGACGTGATCATGACTGGCGACGACCGCGACACGATCTTCGGCGGCACCGGCAACGACACGATCCATGCGGGCATCGACGACGACCTGGTCGAGGGTGGCGAGGGTGACGACGACATCACCGGCGGCCACGGCGCGGACACGATCCGGGGCGGCTCGGGCAACGACACGATCCACGGCGACGATCCGGACCTGCAGTGGGGCTATGGCCCGGACGACGGCGGCGACACGCACCCCGAGAACGCCCGCGACCTGATCTTTGCCGGGGCCGGCGACGACGTGGTCTTCGGCGACGACGACGCCGACACGATCCACGGCGAGGACGGCAACGACTTCCTCGACGGCGGGCTCGACAACGACGTGGTCAACGGCGGTGCGGGCAACGACGTGGTGCTGGGCGGCCATGGCAACGACACCCTGACCGGTGGCGCGGGCGTCGACCTGATGGCGGGCGGCGACGGCGACGACCTGATGGACGGCGGCACCGACACCGACCTGCTGCTGGGCGGTGCGGGGAACGACACCATCTCGGGCGGGTCGGGCATCAACCTGATGGACGGCGGCGACGGCGACGACAAGATCTACGGCGGCAACGACACCGACTTCATCCTCGGCGGCGCGGGCGACGACACGATCTACGGCGGGCTGGGCGTGGACCTGGTGGCCGGCGGCGCGGGCGACGACCTGATCTACGGCGATGCCGGGTCGAACACCGGCACCATCACCGAGGGCGCGGGCGACTACCTCTTCGGCGAGGAGGGCGACGACACGATCCATGCCGGCGCGGGCGACGACCGGATCGACGGCGGCACCGGCGCGGACGAGATGCACGGCGGCGCGGGCGACGACATCTTCATCGAGGTCGGCCCGGGCGACGTGGTGGACGGCAACGACGGCTACGACGTGCTGGTGGTCGACCGCTCCGCGATCATCGAGTTCGATCCCAACGACCCCTCGGCCGGGACGATCACCTACTACGACCTCGACACGATGCAGCCGGTCGGCACGGCGACCTTCCGCAACATCGAATACGTCGATTACGTCGAGGATGACGCCAACCCGGTCTACGAGGACGACATTACCGACGACCTCGACGGCGCGGCCCCGGCGGCGGGCAGCGACACCGGGTCGGCGCAGACCCTGCCGGCGGCACCGCCGCCGGGCGCGGCCAACGACGGGATCGTCCTTGGCACGCCGGGCGACGATCTGATCGGCCCGAACCCGCCCTACATGGACAACGACGGCGACGCGGTCGACAGCGGTGACGCGATCCTGCCGGGCGAGGTCGGCGACGACGACATCATCTTCGGCGGCGGCGGCAACGACACCATCGACGCGGGCGCCGGCAACGACGACGTGCAGGGCGGCGACGGCGACGACCTGATCACCGGCAACATCGGCAACGACGTGCTGCGCGGCAACGACGGGCAGGACACGCTCTTCGGCGACAGCGGCAACGACGAACTGTCGGGCGGGGCGGGCGACGACCTGCTCTACGGTGGCATCGGCAGCGACACGATGACCGGCGACGCCGGCAACGACATGCTCTTCGGCGAAGAGGGCAACGATTTCCTCTACGGCGACACCGGCGACGACACGCTGGACGGCGGCAGCGGCAACGACCTCCTCCTCGGCGGCAGCGGCAACGACCTGCTGAACCTGGGCGAGGTGCGCGACGGCTTCACCGATCTCGCCTTTGGCAACGACGACCGCGACACCTTCACCGGGGCCGGTATCGGCGACACCATCTTTGGCGGAGAGGGCGGCGACGACTACGACACGCTCGACCTGCGCGGCGCCGGACCCTTCAACATCACCTACACGAGCACCGATCCCGACAACCTGTCGGGCTACGTCGAGTTCCTTGACCAGAACGGCGACGTGCAGGGGCAGCTCGACTTTTATGAACTGGAGAACATCGTGCCCTGCTTCACGCCTGGAACCCTGATCGCCACGCCGAAAGGTGAACGCCCCGTCGAGGACCTGCAGGCCGGAGATCGCGTCATCACCCGCGACAACGGCATCCAGGAAATCCGCTGGATCGGGGCCAAGTCCCTGAACGGCCGCCAGCTGGCGATGAACCGCCACCTGAAGCCGATCCTGATCCAGAAGGGATCGCTGGGCCACGGCCTGCCTGAGCGCGACATGATGGTCAGCCCGAACCACCGCATGCTGGTCAACAACGACAAGACCGCGCTCTACTTCGAAGAGCGCGAGGTCCTCGTGGCCGCCAAGCACCTGGTCGGCGTGCCGGGCGTGAACACCGTGAACACGCTGCACACCACCTACATCCATTTCATGTTCGACCGGCATGAGGTCGTGCTGTCGAACGGGTCCTGGACCGAAAGCTTCCAGCCGGGCGACCAGACGCTCAACGGTGTCGGCAATGCCCAGCGGACCGAGATCTACGAATTGTTCCCCGAGCTGAAGAGCGCCGAGGGACTCCGGGGTTACCACGCGGCGCGCCGGACGCTGAAGCGTCACGAGGCGCAGTTGTTGAGCGAGTGAATGCAGCATCCTGCCCGGGGTCCGCGTGACCCGGGCGGGGCATTCGGCCGGGGGTGGGGGCTCTTCGGCCGGAGTTCAGGGCACGTACCGGGGGTGGCTCGTGAGGGCTGCCGCATCCACCCGGTACGTGCCCTGAATTTTTGGGGTACCCGCAAGGGTTTGCCGCGCCCGATCCCGCCGGATCGGTTGACATGCCCCGGGACCTGCGCAATGCGAAAGGCAGAAATCCAGCGCCGGGCCAGCCCCGGCGCACAGCGGCAGGGAACGGCACAATGGGCATGCGCGTCGGCATCGTGGGCATCAGCGGCTTCGGCGGAGGCGAGGCGCTGCGCCTGATCGCGGCCCACCCGGAATTCGACCTGGTCTATGCCGCGGGCGAAGGCAGCGCCGGCAGCCGTCTGGTCGACCGCTTTCCCGGCGTGCCACCCCGGCTGGCCGGGCTGGTGATCGAGAAATGGGATCCCGCGGCGCTGCCCGACCTCGACGTCCTCTTTGCCTCGCTGCCCACGGGCGCCTCGGCCGAGGCGCTGGCACGGGTGCCCGCGAGCGTGAAGGTCGTCGATATCGGCGGCGATCACCGCTATGCCGACGGCTGGGTCTACGGCCTGGCCGATGTCTGGCCCGAGAAGATCATCGGCCAGACCCGCATCGCCAACCCGGGCTGCTTCCCCGCCGCCACGCTGAACGCACTGGCACCGCTGCTCTCGGCCGGGCTGATCGAGCCCGCGAACATCATCATCGACGCCAAGACCGGGATCTCCGGGGCCGGGCGCGGCGGCGCGGACAGCCGCTTCGGCTTTGCCGAAAGCAACGAGAACCTGCAGCCCTACGGCCTGCTGAAACACACCCACATGCCCGAGATGGCCACCACCATCGAACGGCTCGGCGGCGGCAGCGCGGCGGGGCTGGTGTTCACCCCGCACCTCGTTCCGATGACCCGGGGCGTGCTGGTCACGATCTATTGCCGGGGCCAGGCGACCACCGGCCAGTGCCGCGACGCGGCGCGCGACTTCTATGCCGGCCGCGCCTTCGTCCGCGTCACCGACGCGCCGCCGCAGACCAAATGGGCGACCGGGTCGAACCTGGCCTTCGTCGGCTACGCCGCCGACCCCGACCGCAACCTGGTGATCGCCATGGGCGTGGTCGACAACCTCGGCAAGGGGGCGGCGGGGCATGCGGTGCAGAACGCCAACCTGATCTGCGGCCTGCCCGAAACCGCGGGCCTCGAAGGCGCGCCGGTCTGGCCCTGACATGATCCGGGGGGCGCCGGCCGCCCCCGGTTTTCCGCAACGGCGTGCATGCTCAAAAAGACATCGCCACGTCGCATCCGGAACAGCCTCGGGTCGCGTTCCGCTGTTGGTGATCGGCAGTAAGCCGGAAGACCCAGAATGCACGACCGCCGTATCCCCGAATGGCTCCGCCATGCGCCCGCCCCCTCCGTCCGCGGCTTCGCCGTCCTCGCAGGGACCGAGGCGGTGGCCCGCGGCATCCTCGTCTCGGTCTTTCCGCTGGTCATGTACCACGCGCTGGGCGACGCACGGCTGGTGTCCAAGGCGTATTTCCTGATCGGGCTCGCCTCGCTCTTCGTCGGGCTGTCGATCCCCTACCTGATCCGCTTCGTGCCGCGCCGCTGGGTCTATGTGTCGGGCACGCAGATGTATGCCTGCGGGGCGCTGCTGGCGGCCTCGGGCGGGCAGACGGCGGCGGTGGCGGGGCTGGCGCTCTTCACAGTGGCGGTGGTGACGACCTTCGTCTGCTTCAACGCCTACGTCCTCGACTACGTCGCCAAGATCGAACTGGGGCGGCTCGAAACCTCGCGGCTCTTCTACAGTGCGCTTGGCTGGACGGCAGGCCCGGCGTTCGGCGTTCTTCTCTACGGCTGGTGGCCGCCCGCACCCTTCCTGATCGCGGCGGCCAGCGCCTATGGCATGCTGACCGTCTTTCTCGTCATGCGGCTCGGCAACGGCAAATTGATCACCCGCAGCCGCGCGGCCCCGGCCAATCCCTTTGCCTATTTTCCGCGTTTCTTCGCGCAGCGGCGGCTGATCGCGGGATGGCTCTTTGCCGTGATCCGGTCCTGCGGCTGGTGGGTCTATGTCGTCTACCTGCCGATCTACGCCGTGCAGAACGGGCTGGGCGACCAGCTGGGCGGTATCGCGCTGTCGATCTCGAACGGGGCGCTGTTCCTGGCGCCGTTGATGCTGCGCTTCGTGCAGCGCACCTCGGTCCGGACGGCGGTGCGCTCGGGCTTCATGATGTCGGGGCTGCTCTTCCTCTTTGCCGGGCTGCCGTACGGGGTGCCACAGGTGGCGGTGCTCAGCCTGATGGCGGGCTCGTTCTTCCTGATCCTGCTCGACGTCTGCGCGGGGCTGCCGTTCCTGCTGGCGGTGAAACCGTCCGAGCGGACCGAGATGTCGGCGATCTATTCCAGCTTCCGCGACGTGTCGGGCATCCTGACGCCGGGCGTCGCCTGGGTGGTGCTTCTGGTGGCGCCGATCTCGGGCATCTTCCTCGCCTGCGGCGCGGGGCTGATCGGGGCTTGGGGGCTGGCGCGGAACCTGCACCCCCGGCTGGGTCAGGCGCGGGTCAGCGTCGAACCGGTGCGGGACCGGGCCTATGCCCCCGAGCTGGCGGGCGGACCCGAGGCGGTCTGACCCGCGCTCACATCCGGTGGGCCAGCCAGTGCTCCCATGCCTCGGGCGTGTCGAGGTCGGTCAGCGCGTGGCGGGCAGGCAGGGGGAACAGGCGCAGCCGCGCGCGGTGACGCACCAGCACCTCGCGCGCGCCGGCGTCGCCCGAAAGGCCCGCCAGCTCTTCGAACAGGTCGACGGGAAAGATCACCGGATGCCCCGGCGTGCCGTCCTCTGCCGCGCCGCGCAGGATTTCGCCCGCCTCCCAGGCATTGAGCATCGCGGCCATGTCGTCGCCGGTGATCTCGGGCATGTCGGCGGGCAGGATCATCACTCCGCGCACGCCGGCGGGCAGGGCGCCCACGCCCGCGCGGATCGAGGCGGCCATGCCCTCGGCCGCGTCGGGCACGGCGAGGGTCTGCACGCGCAGCCCCTCAAGCGCCGCAAGGCGCGGATGCGGACCGGCGGGCAGGGTGACCACGACCGGCGCCCCGGTCCCGATGGCCCGCGCCGCCTGGAACGCCACGAGCGGCCGGCCGCCCAGTTCCTGCATCAGCTTGTCGGCCCCGCGCATCCGCGACGAGGCGCCGGCGGCCAGCAGGAGGATGGCGACGCCCGCCATCTCAGGCGTCCAGCTCGACCCAGACCGGGACGTGGTCGCTCGGCTTGTCGCGGCCGCGCACGTCCTTGTCGATGCCGCAGTCGACCATCAGGTCGGCGCATTGCGGCGTCATCAGGACGTGGTCGATGCGGATGCCGTTGTTCCGCTGCCAGGCGCCCGCCTGGTAATCCCAGAACGAATAGTGCCCCGGCCCCTGCACCCGGGCGCGGAACGCCTCGGTGTAGCCGAGGTTCAGGATCCGCCGGAACGCCGCGCGGGTGTCCGGCCGGAACAGCGCGTCCTCGACCCAGACCTCGGGCTTGGCGGCATCCTCGGCCTGCGGGATGACGTTGTAGTCGCCCGCCATCAGCGCCGGTTCCTCGGCGGCCAGCAATTCCTCGGCGCGGGCCTTCATCCGCTCCATCCAGGCCAGCTTGTAATCGTACTTCGGCCCCGGCGCCGGGTTGCCGTTCGGCAGGTAGAGGCCGCAAATCCGCACCGCGGTCCGCGCGCCCACCACCGTCGCCTCGATCCAGCGCGCCTGTTCGTCCGCGTCGTCGCCGGGCAGGCCGCGGGTGACATCCTCCAGCGGCAGCTTCGACAGGATGGCGACGCCATTGAAGCTCTTCTGACCGTGCGTCTCGACGATCCAGCCCTTGTCCTCGAACAGCTCGCGCGGGAAATTCTCGTCCACCGACTTGATCTCCTGCAGCACGACAACGTCCGGTTCGGCCTCGTCCAGCCAGGCCGGAAGGGCCTCGATCCGGGCCTTGATGCCGTTGATGTTGAATGTCGCGATCTTCATGGGCGCCTCCTGATGACCGACTCATCGCCGAATCCGATGGCGCAGACAAGCACCCCGAGAGAATCGCCGTGACGCTCTTTCGCGCCCCGATTGTTAACCCTTTGCTGCAAAACAGCGTCACCGGGTTTTAATGGCTGGTTCTGAATGGCGTCAGATCCCGTTCGCGCAAGACCGGAATCTGAACGCGTTGCGAAAAAAATCGGTCACCTGAAAAGACTTAGCTTTTCAGTGGTTTACCTATGGTTAACTCAAGTCGATCCAAATTGAAACGGGCCATCTGTCCCAGATTTCCGTTTGTGGGATGGGGGCCGCGTGCCAGCGTTTTTGCATCAACGCCAACCTGGAGGACACACCGATGTCGGCACTTCTCAAGCACCAGAACACCCCCGAAATCACCACCCGCAAGGGCGCCAGCCTGCTCGACGGCGACGCGGTCGAGATGTTCAGCTCGGGCTCGGCCCCGATGGCATCCGGCGACGCGCTGAGCGGCGATGTCACCGGCCTCTTCTCGTCCGGCTCCGCCCCGGTTGCCTCGGCCGCCGCCCTGGCCGGCGAAGGCGTGGAAATGTTCTCCTCGGGCTCCGCGCCGGCCACCTCGGTCACCGCGCTGACCGGCGACGGGGTCGAGATGTTCTCGTCCGGCTCGGCGCCGACCGCCACCGCCGCCCTGGCAGGCGACGCCGTCGAGATGTTCTCCTCGGGCTCCGCGCCGACCGCCTCGGCCAGCATCGCCGGTGACGCGGTCGAGATGTTCTCGTCCGGCTCCGCGCCGACCGCCACCGCCGCCATCGAAGGCGACGCGGTCGAGATGTTCTCCTCCGGTTCCGCCCCGACGGCCAGCGCCTCGATCTCGGGCGATGCCGTGGAAATGTTCTCCTCGGGCTCGGCGCCCAAGGCATCCGACCAGATCGCGGGTGACGCCACCCACATGTTCTCGTCGGGCTCGTAAGAGCTTCCCTGGTGCGGAGAGGGGCGGTCAGGACACCGCCGGAATTCAAGGAGTTACCCGAGATGACCAACGTTGTTCACCTGACCTTCCCCTCCCGCGCCCGGAGCCGGGGCGACCGTCTCGCCGCCCTGACCGCAAGTTTCGCCGCCGAACGCCGCCAGGACGATGACGTCTTCTGGCTCAAGGAAAACGCCGAGCTTCTGAACATCCTCGAATGCACCGGCGCCGCCCCGGGCCCGGACGCACTCGAAACCCACGCCGCCTTCTACGAGCGGGTCGAAAAGCGGATCGCCTTCTTCCCGCAGTACTACCGCTTCCTGCTCTCGATCACCCTCGACCTCGAGGACCTCGGGATGCCCGGCAGCAAGGGCGAACGCCTCACCCGCTGGGCCGCCGCCCAGGGCCTGGCCGAGGCCGAGCTTTCCGACCTGCAGCGCGCCGAGGCCCGCCGCCTGATGGCCCGCCGCGGTGTCGCGGTGGCCGATGACGGCCTGACCGAACGGCTCCTCGCCTTCATCTCGCGGCCCGAAACCTTCGCGATGCCGAACAAGAAGGCCGCCTACGAACTCACCCACACGATCTTCTACCTCACGGAATACGGCCGCCGCCGCTTTGCCTTCGGCGCGCAGGTCGAACGCAGCCTGACCTATGCCGGGACGCTGGCCTTCCTTGACCGGAACGCCGATCTGCTGGCGGAAATCTGCGTCGCCATGCGCCAGGCCGGCATGCGTCCGCCCGCCCGGTGGGACGACTGGATCGCCGAGCACACCGCCGACTTCTTCCTGGCCGACACCGAGCTGGCCGAACCCGAGCGCGACGACTACCACGAATTCCTGGTCTGCAACTGGGCCCGCGCCGCCGCCGGGGCCACGCCCTTCGCCGCCCCGCAGCCGATCGGGCGGGTCAGCTTCCACGCCCGCCGCACCGCCGCGGCCCCGCTCCGCCAGATGTCGCAGCTGATGCTCGACCTCGACGATGCACGCTCGGGCGACTGGGCCCTGATGCGCCCGACGGTCGCCAACGCGCTCGACGCCGAAGGCTACGGCATCCTGCAGGAGGCCGAGGCCGCCTGTTCCGATTTCGACGGCTTCTTCGCGGGCTTCGCCCGGGCAGGGCAGTCCATTCCGATGGGGATCCCGGCATGAGAACCGCAATCGCACGCAGCGCCGCGCTGACCGGGACCCTGCTGGTCCTGGTCTACACCGCCTTCATCTCGTCCGCCGACGCGATCACCAAGCTGCTGGCCGGCGGATACGCCGCGCCGCAGCTCTACGCCGTTTCGGGCCTGCTGGTCGTGGCGATGGCGATGACCGCCGACCGGGTGAAATCCGGGCCCCGCCAGGGCCTGCGCACCACCTGTCCGCGCGCCATGGCGCTGCGGTCGGCGCTGACCGTCGTGTCGGTCACCTGCTACTTCTACGCCTTCCGCCTGCTGCCCTTTGCCGAGGTCTTCGTCTTCATCGGCCTCGTCCCGCTGATGGCCGGGCTGCTGTCGGGGCCGGTGCTGGGCGAACACGTCCGCGCCCCCGCCTGGCTGGCGCTCGGCGCCGGGTTCATCGGCGTGCTCTGCCTCTTTCCCGGCGGGCTTGCCGGGATCAGCTCGGGCCACCTCGTCGCCTTTGCCGCCAGCTTCACCGGCACGCTCTCGATGGTGATCTCGCGCTACATCGGCCGGCACGAGGCGAACACGCTGGCGCAGGTGTTCTACCCGAACCTGACCCTGGCGCTGGTGATGGCCCTCGCACTGCCCTTCGTCTGGAAACCGATGCCGCTGACCGACCTCGGCTGGGCGGCGGCCTATGCCGGCGTTCTCTTCGCCGGACGCTGGATCCTGGTGATCGCGCTCTCGAAACTCGCCGCCTACGCGGTGACCCCGCTGATGAACCTGCAGTTCGTCTGGATGGTAATCCTCGGCGCGGTGTTCTTCGGCGAGGTGCCGGGCAGCCAGATCTACCTGGGCGTCGCCATCGTCATCTCCTCGGGGACCTACCTAGTCTACGACCGCCTGGCCGCCGACCGGCGCGAGGCCGAGGCGCTGCGCGCCACCGGCGTGGTCGCCGCCGAATAGGCGTGACGCATCACGTGAAGATCGCGACGCAAGGCGCGCTCGTCACATCGAAAAGCTGGTGCCGCAGCCGCAGGAACTGGTGGCGTTCGGGTTCTCGATCACGAAGCGCGCGCCGATCAGCTCCTCGGTAAAATCGATCGTCGCCCCGGCCAGGAACGGCAGCGACACGCTGTCCACCACCACCTTCTGCCCGCCGCCTTCCAGCACCAGGTCGTCCTCGGCCACCTCGTCGAGCTTGATGTCGTACTGGAAGCCCGAGCAGCCGCCGCCCTCGACCGCCACGCGCAGCGCCTTGCCCTCGGCGCTGGCACCGATCTCGGCCAGGCGTTCAAAGGCCCGGGTCGTCACACTGGGGGGCAGGTTCATCGGACAGACTCCTCAAAGGCGCGCTTTGCATGTCATGGACCTGCAATATAAGACCCTCAGGAAAGAGCGACAAGGAGGGGCACGGCAAGGCCCCCGGGAACAGACATGCGCGCCATCTATGCAAGCCGTCCGGACCAGGCGCGGGGACGCCTGGTGCCGGAAGAGGAAAGCACCTTCCGCTCCTGCTTCCAGCGGGACCGCGACCGGATCATCCACGCCTCGGCCTTCCGGCGGCTGAAGCACAAGACCCAGGTCTTCGTCGAACACGAGGGCGATTACTACCGCACCCGGCTGACCCATTCGATCGAGGTGGGGCAGGTCGCCCGTACCATCGCGGGCGCGCTCGGCCTCGATCTGGAACTGACCGAGGCGGTGGCCCTGGCCCACGACCTTGGCCACCCGCCCTTCGGCCACACCGGAGAGGATGCGCTGCAGGACCTGATGGCGCCCTACGGCGGCTTCGACCACAACGCGCAGGCGATCCGCATCGTCACCCGGCTGGAACGGCACTATGCCGAATGGGACGGGCTGAACCTGACCTGGGAAACGCTCGAGGGCATCGCCAAGCACAATGGCCCGGTGTCCGAACCGATCCCCTACGCCCTGGCCGAGTACAACGCCCGCCACGACCTCGAACTCTCCACCCACGCCTCGGCCGAGGCGCAGGTGGCCGCGCTCTCGGACGACGTGGCCTACAACAACCACGACCTGCACGACGGTTTGCGGGCCGAGCTCTTCTCGACCGACGAGCTGGCCGAACTGCCGCTGCTCGACGGCTGCTTCGCCGAGGTCGACCGCCTCTATCCCGGCCTCAACTACTACCGCCGCCGTCACGAGGCGCTGCGCCGCTTCTTCGGCGTGCTGGTCTCGGACGTGATCGACGTGAGCCGCGCGAACCTCACTGCGCTCGACCCGCAGGGCGTCACCGACATCCGCCACGCCGGCCGCATGATGGTCCAGTTCTCGCCCGCCGTCTGGAAAGACCTCAAGGTGATCCGCGAATTCCTCTTCCACCGCATGTACCGCGCCCCCGAGGTCGTCGCCGTGCGCGAGAAGGTGACCCAGGTGGTCCACGACCTCTTCCCCTTCTTCATGCAGCACACGGACGAGTTGCCCAAGCAGTGGCGCAAGGATGTCGAAGAGGTCGCGGGCGACGAGACCGCGTTGGCCCGCATCGTCTGCGACTACATCTCGGGCATGACCGACCGTTTCGCCCTGCACGAACATGCCCGCCTGATGGGGGTTGATGCGCTTGGCCCCCTGCGCGGATCGGGGCCGGGGCACGCGCGGCTGGGATAGCGCCGTTTCCGCCCTGGGCGGGCGTATTTGACCGGCCGACGAAGGGGCGCGCGGCGCCTGGCTTCATCTTGCCGAAAATACTCCCGCCGGAGGCATCCGCGATCTGCCACGCCGCGCCAGCTGACCTTTGGTGCGCGATGTTGACCTTGTGCGGCGAAGTGGTACACCGCGCGGGTCGAGAAGGACCCATGAGATGAACCTGTTTTCCGAGATACGCGCGCTGGTGATCGAAGCGCTGGATGCGATGGCCGCGGCGGGCGAGCTGCCCGCGGGCCTCGACACCGCCAACGTGACGGTCGAACCGCCGCGCGACGCCGCGCATGGCGACATGGCCACCAACGCCGCGATGGTGCTGGCCAAGCCCGCCGGCGCCAAGCCGCGCGACATCGCCGAGGCGCTGGCGCCGCGCCTGGCCGCCGATCCCCGGATCGAGACGGCCGAGGTCGCAGGCCCGGGGTTCCTGAACCTGCGCCTGTCGCCGGTCGTCTGGCAGGGCGTGGTCGGCGCGGTGCTCTCCGAGGGCACCGGCTTCGGCCGCTCGACCATGGGGCAGGGGCAGAAGGTCAACGTCGAATACGTCTCGGCCAACCCCACGGGGCCGCTGCACGTGGGGCACACCCGCGGCGCGGTCTTCGGCGATGCGCTGGCGAGCCTGCTGGATTTCTCGGGCCATGACGTGACCCGCGAATACTACATCAACGACGGCGGCGCGCAGGTCGACGTGCTGGCGCGGTCGGTCTATCTGCGCTACCTCGAGGCCCACGGGCAGGAGGTCGAGTTCGCCGACGGCACCTATCCGGGCGACTACCTGATCGCGGTCGGCGAGGCGCTCAAGGCCAAGGTGGGCGACGCCTATGTCGGCAAGGGCGAACAGTTCTGGCTGGCCGAGGTGCGCGAGTTCGCGACCGAGCAGATGATGGACCTGATCCGCGAGGATCTGGCCATGCTCGGCGTGAAGATGGACGTCTTCTTCTCGGAAAAATCGCTCTACGGCACCGGCCGGATCGAGGCCGCGCTCGAGGCGCTGGAACAGAAGGGCCTGATCTACGAGGGCGTGCTCGAGCCGCCCAAGGGCAAGACCCCCGAGGACTGGGAGCCGCGCGAACAGACCCTCTTCCGTTCGACCGACCACGGCGACGACGTGGACCGGCCGGTGAAGAAGTCCGACGGCGCCTGGACCTACTTCGCGCCCGACATCGCCTATCACTACGACAAGATCACCCGCGGTTTCGACCAGCTGATCGATGTCTTCGGCGCCGACCACGGCGGCTACGTCAAGCGGATGAAGGCCGCCGTCTCGGCGCTGTCCGACGGCAAGGTGCCGCTGGACATCAAGCTGACGCAGCTGGTCAAGCTCTTCAAGAACGGCGAGCCCTACAAGATGTCCAAGCGGGCAGGGACCTTCATCACGCTGCGCGACGTGGTGGACGAGGTCGGGCCCGACGTGACCCGGTTCGTCATGCTCACCCGCAAGAACGACGCGCCGCTCGACTTCGATTTCGACAAGGTGCTCGAACAGAGCCGCGAGAACCCGGTGTTCTACGTGCAGTACGCCCATGCCCGCGTGAACTCGGTCCTGCGGAAGGCCGCCGAGGCCGGGATCGACGCCGGCGACGACGCGCTCAGGGGGGCGGACCTCTCCGGCCTGGACCACCCGGCCGAGCTGGCCCTGGCCAAGAAACTGGCCGAGTGGCCGCGCCTCGTCGAGATCGCGGCACGGACCCACGAGCCGCACCGCGTCGCCTTCTATCTCTATGAACTCGCGGGCGATTTCCACGCGCTCTGGAACCGCGGCAATGACGAGACGAGCCTGCGTTTCCTGCAAGAGGGCGATGCGGACACGACCCGGACGAAAATCGCCCTGGCGCGTGCCACGACGATTGTCATTTCGGCCGGGCTTGGTATTCTTGGCGTCACTCCGGCGGAAGAGATGTAGCCAATACACCGCCGCCGGGACGAGCAGTCGCAAAGACAACAGACCGAACCGGATTCGGGGCGCACATGCCCCGCGAGCGAGGCGAAATGGCACAGGTGCAGGCACACCCCCACGAGATGGGGGACGAGGGGATTCCCGTCACACGGTTGATCAACGGAGCCGCGGCGGCATTGTCGCTGGGGCTGCTGGTCGGCGTCGGATACTGGGGCTACAAGACCGTGGCGCGTGACGTCTCGGGCGTGCCGGTGATCCGTGCCGCCGAGGGCGAGATGCGGGTCCGACCCGAAACCCCCGGCGGCACCCCCGCGCCGCACCAGGGCCTTGCGGTCAACGTGATCGCCGCCGTCGGCAGCGCCACCCGCGTGCCCGATGCCGTCACTCTGGCCCCCCGCGCCGCCGACGTGACCGAGGAAGACCTGGCCACCGCGGCCCTGCCCGAGAAGCTGGCCGAACAGGCCGCCGCCGTGCAGCGCGCCGCGCAGGAGGCCGAGGCCGCCGAGAAGGCCGCCGCCCGCGACAAGATCCTGCAGGCCGCCGCCGAGACCGGCGATGTCGACGACCTGTCGATCAAGGCGCTGGCCGAAAAGGTCGCGGCCGAGGTCAAGCCGGCCCCCGCGCTTGCCGAAACCGCCGAGGCCGGCGCCCGCACCGGCACGCTCAGCTCCGTCCGGCCGCGCCAGCGGCCCGCCGCGCTGATCCAGGCCGGGTTCAAGCCCGCCGCCAAGCCCGGCGCGATCCCCGCCGTGGCAAGCGTCACCGCCGCACCGATCCAGGCCTCGTTCGCCGCCCCCGCCAATGACGTCAGCATCGCCGACATCACCGCGGGCACGCCGTTGGCCCAGCTGGGCGCCTTCGACAGTGTCGAGACGGCCGAGAAGGACTGGACCCGGCTCTACGGCGGGTTCGAGGACTACATGGAAGGCAAGAACCGCGTGATCCAGCGCGCCACCTCGGGCGGCCGGGTGTTCTACCGCCTGCGCGTCGCCGGGTTCTCCGACCTCTCCGACGCCCGCCGCTTCTGCGCCGCCTTCGTGGCGCAGGACGCCGAGTGCATTCCCGTCATCGCCAAGTGAGGACCCCATGCCCTTCGGAGCCACGATTCTCGACGCCGAAGGGCTGACCCTCACCGCCGACGAAAAGGCCCTCTTCCGCCAGGCCGATCCCTTCGGCTTCATCCTCTTCGCGCGCAACATCGACACGCCCGACCAGGTCCGTGCCCTGACCGCCGAGATGCGGGAGGTGGTAGGCCGCGACGTGCCGATCCTGATCGACCAGGAGGGCGGGCGCGTCCAGCGCCTGCGCGCGCCGCACTGGCGCGAATGGCTGCCGCCGCTGGACCACGTGGAACAGGCCGGCATCGAGGCCGAGCGCGCGATGTACCTGCGCTATCGCCTGATCGCGCACGAGCTGAAGGCGGTCGGTGTGGACGCCAACTGCGCGCCGCTGGTCGACGTGGCCACCGACGAAACCCATCCCTTCCTGCGCAACCGCTGCTATGGCACCGACCCCGAAGAGGTCGCCGCCATCGGCCGCGCCGTCGCACAGGCGCATCTCGACGGCGGTGTCCTGCCGGTGGTCAAGCACATCCCCGGCCACGGCCGCGCGGTGGCCGACAGCCACCTGGAGCTGCCGGTGGTCAATGTCTCTCCGCTCGACTGGGCGACCTCCGACGCCGTGCCGTTCCGCCAGTTGAACGACCTGCCGCTCGGCATGACCGCGCACATCACCTTCCCGGCCTGGGCGACAGGCCCGCGACCCTGCACGCCCCGATGATCGAGGCGATCCGCAAGGACCTGGGCTTTGACGGGCTGCTGATGACCGACGACATCTCGATGAAGGCGCTGAAGGGCGCGCCGGCCGACCTCGCCGCCGAAAGTCTGGCCGCCGGATGTGACGTCGTCCTGCTCTGCAATGCCGATCTCGCCACCCGCGCGGCGGTGGCCGAGGCCTCTGGCACCCTCTCCGACGCGGGGCAGGTGCGGGCGGAACGGGCGATGGCCGCACGTCACGCGCCCGATTCCATTGACATCGACGCCATGGAAGCGAAGCTGGAGGCGCTTCTCAGCGGGCGGTGACATGGCCGAAGACGAATTCCAGGACGACGCGATCTCGGTCGCCGACCGCCTCGCGGCGGAGGCACTGATCATCGACGTCGAGGGCTACGAGGGCCCGCTCGACCTGCTGCTGACCATGGCGCGGACGCAGAAGGTCGACCTGCTCAAGATCTCGGTCCTCCAGCTGGCCCGCCAGTACCTCGCCTTTGTCGAGAAGGCGCGCGAGCTCAGGATCGAACTTGCCGCCGACTACCTCGTCATGGCCGCCTGGCTCGCCTTCCTGAAATCCCGCCTGCTGCTGCCGCCCGACCCGACCGAGGAGGGCCCGTCGGGCGAGGAGTTGGCCGCGCACCTGGCCTTCCAGCTAGAACGCCTCGCCGCGATGCGCGACGTCGCCGCGCGGCTGATGGCGCGTGACCAGAAGGGCCGCGACTTCTTCGCTCGCGGCATCACCGAGGATGTCGCCCGCGTCCGCCGCGTGACCTACACCGCGACGCTGCTCGACCTGATGCAGGGCTATGCCCGGATCCGGACCAAGGACGAATTCCGCCCCTTCGTGATGGACCGCGAGAACATCCACACGCTGGAACAGTCGCTCGACCGGATGCGCAAGCTGATCGGGTTCGCCGGGCGCTGGACCGACATCGCGACCTACCTTCCCGACGGCTGGAAGATCGACCGGATGAGCCGCCGCTCGGCCCATGCCGCGACCTTCGCGGCCTCCCTGCAGCTGGCGAAGGAGGGGCTGGTGGAACTGCGCCAGGCCGAGACCTTCGCCCCGATCGAGCTGCGCCGGAAGGAGCGGCCGCAGGAATGACGCTTGCCATCGCAGCGCGTTCCGCGCAGATACCGACATTCGCACCGACGCAATACCGACGTGATACCGACGTGATACCGACGTGACAGAAACGCCGAAACCCGACGCCGCCAACGACGACGGCCCGATCCGCGACACGCTGTTCGAGGCGCCCCCCGAGGCCGAGCAGGAGCGCATGGTCGAGGCCATTCTCTTTGCCTCGGCCGAGCCCGTGACCGTGGCCGAACTGAACGCCCGGATGCCGCATGGCGCCGATGGCGCGGTGGCGGTCCAGGCGCTCAGGAAGCGCTACGAAGGGCGGGGCGTGCAGGTCGTCCGCATCGACGAGGCCTGGGCGATCCGCACCGCGCCGGACCTCGGGTTTCTGATGCAAAAAGAAACGGTTGAGACGCGGAAACTGTCCCGCGCCGCGATCGAGACGCTGGCGATCATCGCCTATCACCAGCCGGTGACGCGGGCCGAGATCGAAGAGATCCGCGGCGTCTCGGTGTCCCGCGGGACGATTGATCAGCTGCTTGAACTAGAGTGGATCCGCTTCGGCCGCCGTAAGATGACGCCGGGCCGTCCGGTGACCTTCGTGGTAACGCCGGAATTCCTCGACCACTTCGGCCTCGAATCCGCCCGCGACCTGCCGGGTCTCAAGGAGCTCCGCGCTGCCGGCCTCCTCGACAACCGCCCCCCGCCGGGCACCCCGAGCGAGGACGAGGACGGCGACGATGGCGCGCAAAGCGAGCTGTTCGTGCCACCTCCGCTGGAGCCGGAAGAGGACGAAACCGACGAGGAATGAGGGGTTTGCGCGGCAAAGCTCGCGCGCACCTCAGTGGCGTTCGGGGCAGGGCGGCCTCAACCGCGCCCGCCAGCGCGACGAGGGCCGAGAGCGCTGCGCAGGCGATGAACCCGCCCGCCTCGTAGGGCAGCCGGAACAGCATCGCGCCACCGGTCACGCCCAGGTAGGTCACGGCAGAGTTCAGCCCCATGATCGCGCCCCGCTGCCGCGCGTCGAGCCCCGCCAGCCGCGACACGACAAAGTTCAGCGCCGCGTGCTGCACCACGCCCCAGACCAGCGCCAGGATAAGGAGCGCGCCGTAAGTCGCTGAACTGGCGACCATCGCGCCGTAGGTCGCCGCAAGGCCGAGGAACGCCGCCGCGCCCGAGACCCGCTGCGGCAGCCGGGCCAGCGGCCGGTCGAGGAACAGCGACAGGCCAAAGCCCACGCCGTAGCTCAGCGTCACGAAGCCCGCCCCGTCCGACCCGCGCCCCAGCACGTCGCCGACATGCGCGCCGAGGAAGGCATAGGTGCCGTAGAAGCTGAGCATCAGCGCCAGCGCCGCAAAAAGGCCGCGCCAGATGCCCTGCACCTTCAGCGCGGTCAGGGGCGAGGTCGGCACATCGCCCTTCGCGCCCGGCATGTGGGCCCGCGCCAGGGCGATCCGCAGGATCACCGCACCCGTTAGAAAGATCGCGTAAACCGTTCGCCAGCCAAGGTACTCGGCAACGAAACCCGCGCCCGCCACCCCGCCGGTGAGCGCCAGCACCCAGCCGCTGAGGACAAGGCCGACCGCGCGGCTTTCCTCGCCCTCCCGTGCCATCTGCGGGGCGAGGCCATAGATCGACGGTAGCGCCAGGCCCGACCCCACGCCGCAGACCGCCTGCGCGATCAGCAGCACGGTGAACCCCGGCGCCAGCATGGTCAGCGCCAGCCCGGCGATCTGGATGGTCAGGGCATGGGCCAGCGCCCGGTCCGCCCCGATCACGTCGGCCCGCGGGGCGAGGAACAGGGCCGACGCCATCGTGGCAATGCCGAACGCCGCCGTGGCCTGCACCACCTGCGCGGGCGCGGCGCCGAGGTCGGCAGCCACGGTGCTGGCGATCGGCGCCAGCGCCATCGACACCGCGCCGACAACCGAAACGGCGGCGGTCAACAGGACAAGCGGTCGGGTGGTCATGATGTCAGGTTCTGGATGAAGAACGGATCAGACGGATTTGAAATGCTTGGAAAGCTTCAGCCCCTGGCCCTGGTAGTTCGAGGCGATGCCGGCCCCGTAGAGCGTGTCCGGCCGATCCTCCATCCGTTCATAGATCAGCCGGCCCACGACCTGCCCGTGCTCCAGCACGAAAGGCGCTTCGTGGCAGCGCACCTCCAGCACCCCGCGTGACCCCGCGCCGCCGGCCTCGGCCCAGCCGAAGCCCGGGTCGAAGAAGCCCGCGTAGTGCACCCGGAACTCTCCCACCATGGCAAGGTAGGGCGCCATCTCGGCGGCATGGTCGGGCGGGATGCAGACCGCCTCGCGGCTGACGAGGATGTAGAACGCGCCGGGGTCGAGGATGATCTGCCCGCTGTCGGTGCGGATCTCCTCCCAGTAGTCGGACGGCGCGTAATGGCCGATGTTGTCGAGGTCGATGATCCCGGTGTGCGGCTTGGCGCGATAGCCGACGAGATTGCCGGTCTCGGGCTTCAGGTCGACGGAGAAGCCCAGCCCCTCGTCGATCACCGCCTCGCCATCGATGAGCGGGACCTTGGCGTGCAGCGCGCGCAAGGCAATGTCGTCCAGCATGGCCTCCCCGTCGCGGAACCGGATCTGGTTCAGCCGCATGCCGGGCCGCACCAGGACTGAGAACGAGCGGGGCAGATCTCGGCATAGAGCGGTCCGGTGTAACCCTCTGGGATACGGTCGAATTCCACGCCCTCGTCGGTGATCACCCGGGTCAGCAGGTCAAGCCGCCCGGTCGAGCTCTTGGCGTTGCAGACCGCCTGCAGCCCCGCGGGCAGGTCGAGGCTTTCCATCAGCGGCACGACGTAGACGCAGCCCTTTTCCAGCACCGCGCCGCCGCCCAGCTCGAAGCGGTGCATCTCGAATTCGGCGAGGCGGCTGGCCACGCTGCGGCCTTCGCCCGCAAGGAACGAGGCGCGCACCCGCCAGGCCCGCGTGCCGAGCCGCAGGTCGAGGCTGGCCGGTTGCAACTGTGCGTCGATCACCGCCGGTTCGGCCCGGATCTGGCCCGTCTCGATCATCGTCCTGAGCCGCTGGCTGGCGCAAATCCCGGTCATCGCAATCCCCGCAATGCCCGCCTGTCGGGCCTTGTCGGGCGACCCTAAAGCCATCGCACATAGATGAAAAGTGGCCTCGGCCCCGGGGGCGGTCGTGGACTTCGACCGGTCGGCAGGTAGTATCGCCGCAAACACGGAAGAGGACTGCCGATGAGCATCAAGAGGAAGGCCTGCATCGCGGGCATCTATGAACATCCGCTGCGAAAATGCCCCGACCAGTCGATCTGGCAACTGCATGCCGAGGTCGCGGACGGTGCGTTGAAGGACGCAGGCCTGAGCTGGGAGGATGTCGACGGCTACTTCTGCGGCGGCGACGCGCCGGGCGGGGCGATGGCGATGGCCGACTACCTCGGGCTGACCAACCAGCTGACGCATTACGACACCACCGACACCGGCGGGTCGTCCTACGTGATGCACGTCGGCAAGATGGCCGAGGCGATCGTGATGGGCAAATGCAAGGTCGCGCTCTGCACGCTGGCCGGCAAGCCGCGCACCGCGCCGCCGACCGTGCGGGTCCCGGGGGCCGAGCAGGGGTTCGAGGCGGGCTACAACGGCACGCCGCCGAACCTCTATGCCCTCGCCGCGCAACGGCACATGCACGAATACGGCACCACCTCGGAACAGCTCGCCTGGATCAAGGTCGCCGCGTCCCAGCACGCGCAATACAACCCCCACGCCATGCTGCAGAACGTCGTGACGGTCGAGGATGTGGTGAATTCGCCCATGATCGCCGACCCGCTGCACATGTTCGACTGCTGCGTGGTCTCGGAAGGCGGCGGCGCATTCGTCATGACCACGCCCGAGATCGCCAAGTCGCTGGGCAAGCCGATCGTGAACGTGCTGTCTGCCGCGCAGTTCCTCAAGGGGCAGGCGGGCGGCGTCGGGCTGGACCTGACCGTGTCGGGCCTGGCCCATTCCGGCCCACGCGCGCTGGAAGAGGCGGGCGTCACCCATGCCGACATCAAGTACGCGTCGATCTACGACAGCTTCACCATCACGGTGCTGATGCAGATCGAGGACATGGGCTTCTGCAAGAAGGGCGAGGGCGGCAAGTTCGTCGCCGACGGTGGCCTGATCTCGGGGGTGGGCAAGCTGCCCTTCAATACCGACGGTGGCGGGCTCTGCAACAACCACCCCGTCAACCGCGGCGGCATGACCAAGGTGATCGAGGCCGTGCGCCAGCTGCGCGGCGAGGCGCACGAGAAGGTGCAGGTGCCGAACTGCGACATCGCCCTTGTCACCGGCATCGGCGGGACGCTGACCGTCCGCCACGGGTCCGCAGCAGCAATTCTGGAGCGTGGATAATGGTCGAGATCATTCACAAGTACCCCAAGGTCGCCAAGAACGAGGAAACGCAGCCCTTCTGGGACGCGGCCAAGGACGGCAAGTTCATGGTCCGCCGCTGCCCCGACTGCGGCGAGGTCCACTGGTATCCCCGCACGCTCTGCCCGCTCTGCCACAAGGCCGAGACCAAGTGGGAAGAGCATTCCGGAGAGGGCGAGATCTATACCTGGACGGTGATGCGCAAGTCGCCGACCGGCCCCTTCGCGCTTGGCTACGTGAAGCTGGACGGCGGGCCCTACGTCTATGTCCGCTTCCGTGACGGCGTGACCGAAGGGCTCGAGATCGGCAAGCGCACCAAGATGGTCTTTGACAAGATCAGCGACGAGGACGTGTATCTTTTCGCCGACCTGATCTGACACACGGGACCGGCCCCGGAGCCGTCGTGCAAGGAATATGATCGCCCGCCATGTTGCATGCATGGCGGGCGATCACATGTTTAAGGGCAGGACGCGCATTCAGCACTGGGAGTGACCATGCTCAATCTCGATACCTCTGCCGCCCCGCTGTTCCGGATCACGGTCACGGGCGTCATCACCCGCGAAGAGGTCAAGGCCTTCTACAAGGAGTTCCATCCCGCGCTCGAACAGGCGGGCCGCGTCGGCCTGCTGGTCGACCTGACCCGGTTCGAGGACATCGCCGCCGGCGCCATGTTCGAGGACATCGTCAGCGAATTCGGCCTGCTCGACGACCTGTCCAAGATGCCCCGTTGCGCCGTGGTGACGGGCAACCGCACGATCGCCGGGATGATCCGCTACACCGCGCCGCTGGTGCCCAAGATGGACATGCAGGTCTTCGACCCCGAGAAAGCCGCCGAGGCCGAGGTCTGGGCCAGGGACCTGCCAAAGGACAAGCGCGACCTGCCGGGGATCACCATGCTCGACAGCGGGTCGCCCGACGTGCTGGCCTTCGAGGTCGAGGGCTACATCGACGACGACGACGTGGACAAGATCGTCGCGCCCTTCCGCGAGAGGATCGCGCGGGGCGGCAAGTTCAACGCGCTGGCGCGGATCACCCGCTTCGGCGGATTCGACCCCGAGATCATGTTCGACAAGTCGCTGATCGGGATGAAGTGGGATGCCGTGAAGGCGATGCACCGCTACGCCATCGTCACCGATTCCGGCTGGGTCACGCCGTTTGTCGGCATCGCCCGGATGGTCAGCAACGTCGACGTGAAGGTGTTTCCCGTCGCGGCCGAGACATCCGCATGGGACTGGGTCAGGGAACCCATCCCGTCCGAGGCACCGGTGACGTCCGAAGTGGAGTAAAAGTGCTGGCAGCGTGTGTGATTGGTCGGGCTAGCAGGACTCGAACCTGCGACCTTCCGTCCCCCAGACGGACGCGCTACCAGGCTGCGCTATAGCCCGACGTTCGCGCTAGGTATCAAATTCTGGGCGGGGGCAAGGGGCAAATTCGCCTTTCGGCCCCCGCGTCATGCGATCGGGTCTTTCCGCACCCAGGCCGAGAGGCTTTGCACCAGCGGGGCCAGGTCGGCCTTTTCCTCGGCCGTCAGCGGCAGGCTGCGCGCGGTGAGGTGGCGCAGCAGGCCGGGGCTCGCGATCACGTCGCCGTCGGCGGGATCGGCGGGCAGGTCGATGGTCAGCGGACGTGGCGCGGTCGCGGCGGCAGGCTCGGGCGTCGCGGGTGTATCGGCCACGGGCGCCTCGTCGGCCTCGGCCGCCTGCATCTCGGCATCGATTTCGAGGGCGGCGGCAATGCCGGTGTCATCCGAGGGGGGCGCGGCGTGGTCCGCCGGTGCGGGTGCCTCGGGCACATCGTCGAAGAGGTCGCCAGAAGTCCCGGCGTGATCGGCCCCTGCCTCGACCCCGGTCGAAACCGGCGCATCGTTGGCGGGCGCATCCTCGGCATCGCGGTGGCTGAAGCGGAAGGGGACGACGGTGGGTTCCTCGACCGCCTCCAGCGGGGCCTCTGCAGGGGCCTCGGGCGCGGGTTCGGCGGGCGGGGTCACCGGGGGGCTGGCCACGGGCGGCGCGCTTGGCGGGGCCTTCACGGGCGCGGACGACGGGGCAGGGGCGGGATCAGCGGCCGCGGGCGCCTCGCCCGGAATGACCTGCCGCGGCGACAGGGCGGCGACATGCGTCACGCCGCGTTCCCGCAGCAGCTTCTGCACACCCTTGATGGTCATGCCGTCTTCGTGCAGCAGCTGCTTGATGCCGCCGAGCAGTTCCATGTCCGCGGGACGATAGTAGCGCCGGCCCCCGGCACGCTTGACCGGTTTGACCTGGGTGAACTTGCTTTCCCAGAAGCGCAGGACATGGGCGGGCGTTTCGAGCCATTCTGCGACTTCGCTGATGGTCCGGAACGCGTCGGCGGATTTCGCCATCAGACAGCCTTACTTCTTGTTACCCTCGGCAACCCGCTCTTTCATCATGTGAGACGGGCGGAAGGTCAGGACCCGACGCGGGTTGATCGGCACTTCGGTGCCGGTCTTCGGATTGCGGCCCATCCGGGCGGCCTTGTCCCGGACCGAGAAGGTGCCGAACGAGGAGATCTTGACCTGTTCGCCCTTCACCAGGGAGTCCGACAAATGCTGCAGCACGGATTCGACCAGTTGCGCGGATTCGTTGCGCGACAGGCCGACCTCGCGGAACACGGCCTCGCTCAGATCCATTCGCGTCAGTGTCTTTCCACTCATGATGGTCCCTCGCCTTTTCCGCGCCGAGTGTAGGCCCGGCGGAAAAAGCGAGTTAATAACGGGCACTTGGAAAGCGCAGTTGATGCGAGGTTTAACCGGCGTTTATCGGCTTACCAGCGCAGGACGACCGCGCCCCAGGCCAAACCGCCGCCAATTGCCTCGGCAACAAGCAGGTCTCCGGGGCGGATCTTGCCCTCGGACACGCCCACCGAGAGCGCGAGGGGAATCGATGCGGCCGAGGTGTTGCCGTGGTCCTGGACGGTCACGATCACCTTTTCCATCGGCACGTCCAGCTTCTTGGCGGTGCCCTGGATGATCCGGATGTTGGCCTGGTGCGGCACGATCCAGTCGACGTCGTCATGGCCCAGCCCGGCCTTGCCAAGCGCCTTGTCCGCGGTCTCGGCCAGCTTGCCGACCGCCTGGCGGAACAGCGGGTTGCCCTGCATCCGCAGCTTGCCACTGGTGCCCGAGGTGGACACGCCGCCGTCGACATAGAGCATCTCGCGGTAGCGGCCGTCGGAATTGAGGTCGGTCGCGAGGATGCCGCGGTCGCTGGAGTTGCCGGAGCCCGAGCGCGCCTCGAGCACCAGCGCGCCTGCGCCGTCGCCGAAGAGCACGCAGGTGGCGCGGTCTTCCCAGTCCATGATCCGGCTGAAGGTTTCCGCGCCGATCACCAGCACCCGTTCCGCCTGGCCCGAGACGATCATCGCATTGGCGTTCGACAGCGCAAAGATGAAGCCCGCGCAGACCGCCTGGACGTCGAAGCCGAAGCCGCGGGTCATGCCCAGTTCGTTCTGCACCATGGTGGCGACAGAGGGAAAGGTGAGGTCGGGGGTAGAGGTTGCGACGATGATCGCGTCCACGTCGTCGACGCCGATTTCCGCCATGGCAAGCGCCGCGCGGGCGGCCTTGGCGGCCATCTGGGAGGTCGTTTCCCCCTCGGCGGCGAAGTGCCGGCGCTCGATCCCGGAGCGGGTCCGAATCCACTCGTCCGACGTGTCGAGGAATCCTTCGAACCAGGAGTTTTCGACAACCTTTTCCGGTAGATAGTGCCCGATACCCGTCGCAACCGCGCGCGTCGTCATTCCGTCCCGCTCCCCTGCCTTTCGGCATCCTGTGCCAGTGCAGGGGCGGATGCAACCCGTGCTGCCAGCTTGTCACCGAAACCTGACCGGGCCAGCTGGAACGCCAGCTTGATCGCGGCCGAGACGCCGGTGGCGTCGGCCGATCCATGCGATTTCACCACGGTGCCGTTGAGGCCGAGGAACACGCCACCGTTCACCCGGCGCGGGTCGATCCGCTTCTGCAGGCGCTTCATCGACGAGAGCGAGAGCAGGGCGGCGATGCGCGAGAGGGGCGAATACTTGAACGCCTGCTTGAGCAGGTCGCCGATCAGGCTGGCGGTGCCTTCGCCGGTCTTCAGGGCGATGTTGCCGGTGAAGCCGTCGGTCACGATCACGTCGCAACGGTCGCCCGGAATGTCCCCGCCCTCGACGAAACCGACGAATTCGAAGTTGCCGGCGGCGGCGGCGTTTTCCATCAGCTCGTGCGCGGCCTTGAGCTCGGCCCGGCCCTTGTGCTCCTCGGTGCCGACGTTCAGCAGCCCGACGCGCGGTGTCTCGATGTGCAGGCCGTTGCGGGCGTAGGAGGATCCCATCAGGGCGTATTGCAGCAGGTCGCGTTCATCGGCGCGGATGTCGGCGCCGACGTCCAGCATCACGTTGAAGCCCTGCGGATTGCGGGACGGCCAGAGGATCGCGATGGCGGGGCGGTCGACGCCTTCGAGCTTGCGCAGGCGGAACATCGACATCGCCATCAGCGCCCCGGTGTTCCCGCAGGAGACGCAGACCGTCGCCTCGCCGGTGCGCACCGATTCGAGCGCGGACCACATCGAGGTGTCCTTGCCGTGGCGCACCACGTGGCTGGGCTTGTCGTCCATCGTCACGACGCCGGTGGCGTCGCGGATGTCCACGCGGCCGGCGAGGGCCGACTGGCGCCCGACCAGGCGGTCGAGCTCGTCCTTCGGCCCGTGCAGCAGGACGTGGATCTCGGGGTTCTTCTTGACGGATTCGACGATGCCGGCCACGACCGTGGCCGGACCCCGGTCGCCGCCCATGGCATCGACCGAAATGACAATGCGCCCCGTTGTCGGGGCGCTGTCCGTTTGCAGTCCCGTCATGCGGAATCCCGCCCGACGCTTATGCTGCGTCTTCGTCCAGGTCGATTTCGTCGACTTGGGCCACGACTTCGCGGTCGGCATAGTGGCCGCAGGCACCGCAGACGTGGTGCGGGCGCTTCAGCTCGCCGCAGTTCGGGCACTCGTTCGGGTTACCGGCGACGAGAGCGTCGTGGGCGCGGCGGTTGTTGCGGCGCGACTTGGAAACTTTGTTCTGTTGGACAGCCATGTCACAACCTCAGTTAAACTATGGGCCGCAGCCCGGTTTCGCTTCCGGGCCTTTCGGCCCGCATATCCATCGCGAGGCTCTTAGTCTTAGCAAGGCCCCGTCTTCAACCCCATTTCGGATGAGGGCGCGAAAATACTTGGCCCGTCCCGAGATGCAAGCAATTCTTTGCCCCGGTCAGCTGTCGCCCGAGAGCTTGTCCTTCAATGCCTTCAGGCCGGCAAACGGCTTGACGTCGTCGTCTGTCATCGGGGCCACGCCGGGGCCGGAAAACTGCGCGTCCTCCAGCGCCGCGTCGTCGGCGCGGGGGTAGAGGGGCAGGGCCAGGGCCAGCGCCTCGGCCATTACGGTGAAGGGATCGATTCGATCCGACAGCGGCTCGACCGTGTCGTCCTCGGGCATCTCCATCTCTTCCGGCGTGTCGTCCCTGGTGCCGGCATCCGGGCGGAAGGCGCGGCGGACGTCTTCCTCGATCCGGGTGGTCACGGGCCTCAGCGTCACGACGCAGAGCTGCACCACCGTTGCGCCCAGGTGGCCCTTCAGGACCCAGCCCGCCGCGCCCTCGGGCGCGACCTCACCGGTGAAGGTCAGCTTGCGCAGCGCGTCGAGCCCAAGCTCGGCCCTGAGCGCCTCGACCGTGTCGGGTTGCGGGCGCAGATCGAAGGCCGTCGACCGGTTGGTCGGCAGGTCGGCGATGCGTAGGGGCTTCTGTGCCGGGTCGGACATGCCGCCTTCTTCCTTTCTTGAACCGTCGGGCAGGGTTATGTAAGCGAGATAGGACGCCGGAAAGGCGGGAGCAAGAGGTGGCGATGTCGGGCATGAGGAAGCAGGGCGCACGGGTGGCGGCGGGGCTGGTATTGGCACTGGGCGTCGCGTGTTCTCCGATCTACCGCGATCACGGCTACGTGCCGCTGCCGGAAGAGCTGTCGCAGGTGAACCTGGGCGACAGCCGCGACGCGGTGCGCGAGAAGGTCGGCGACCCCTCGACCAGCGGCATGGTGAACGAGGGCGATTACTACTGGGTCAAGTCGCGGATGCGCACGATCGGCCCGGCCGAGCCCGAGGTGGTCGAACGCGAGGTCGTGGCGATCAGCTTCAGCGGGGACCGGGTGTCGGGGATCGAACGCTACGGCCTGCAGGACGGCCGCGTCGTGCCGCTGACCAAGCGGGTGACCTCGTCCTCGACCGACAACAAGGGCTTCCTGCGCCAGCTTCTGGGCAACCTCGGCCGGTTCTCGGCCAGCGATTTCATCGACGGCTGACGACCGCCCTGTGACATTCCGGTCAGACCGGCCACGGATTGTGGCCGGTCTTCATCCGCACGTCACATCTTGCGGTGTATCTGGGCGCAAACGTGCAAGGATGCGTCCGACGCGAGGGGGCCCGATGCTGTCGCTGACCAAAGGCCGTTACCAGGTTCGTTTCGCCGAGACGCCCGGCGATGTGCGCGCGGCGCAGGAACTGCGCACGCTGGCCTTCCGCGGCCAAGCCGATGCGCCGCTGGATGCCGACGACTTCGACGCGATCTGCACCCATGTCCTGGTCGAGGACCGGCGTGACGGCGCGCTGGTCTGCTGCTTCCGCTTCCTGCCGCTGTCGGCAGGGTCCGAGATCGGGCGCTCGTACTCCGCGCAATACTACGAACTCTCGGCGCTGCAGAACTTCGAGGGCCCGATGGTCGAGATGGGGCGTTTCTGCATCCACCCCGACCGGCGCGATCCCGACATCCTGCGCGTCGCCTGGGGCGCGATGACCGCCCATGTCGAAGAGGCGGGGGTCGAACTGCTGTTCGGCTGTTCGTCCTTCCACGGTACCGACGCGGCGCGCTACCGCGATGCCTTTGCCATGCTCAAGGAACGGCACCTGGCCCCCAAGCGCTGGCTGCCGCGGGTTAAGGCGCCCAAGGTCTTCCGCTATGCGCAGCGGCTGCGGCGCAAGCCGGACGTCAAGCAGGCGATGCTGGGGATGCCGCCGCTTCTGCGGACCTACCTGATGATGGGCGGCTGGGTCAGCGACCACGCCGTGGTTGACGACCACATGAACACGCTGCACGTCTTCACCGGGCTCGAGATCCGGGCGATCCCCCCGGCGCGCAGGCGGCTGCTGCGGGCGGCGGCGGGGTAGGGCCGAAGCTCCCGGACCAATTTTCACCGGCGGCCGGTGGTCTGAAGTGCCCCTCAGAGTACGAGGCGGAACATGTCGGTGTCCGGATGCACCTCGTCCGGGACGCGGTCAAAGCCAGCCTTTTGCAGCACGCGGGCCGATGCGGGATTGTCCCGCGCGACACCGGCCAGCAAGGTCACCGGGGCACCCGCCGCCCGCAGGTCCGCGATCAGGGCGGCAACGACTTCGCTGGCGTAGCCCCTGTGCCACGCGCTCTTCCGCAGCAGGTAGCCGAGGTGGATCACCATCGGCCCGTTGGATGCCGGGAGAATGGCGAGGAGCAGGAGGCCAAGCAGCGTGCCTGTCGCGGCGTCGAGGATCGCCATGACCTCGCCTTCGTCGAGGCGGGCGGCGATCCACGCTGCAGGATCCTGGACTGACCGCAGGAGCGGCGGGGGCAGGGGCGCCAGCACCTCGTCCGACAGCACCTCGGCGAGGTCGAGCGCGAATTGGTCCAGTGCTAACGGTGTCGCCACGCGCGGTCGCAGCTCCTCGACCCGCAGGCGCGGCGTCGAGAAGTCTGCGATGCCGCTCATCCGGGCCGGCCGTGGAGCGCTGTGATCAGGTCGCGACCTTCAGCTTGGCGCCGCCCTTGCGGGTGTTCTGGTCGATGAAGTCGAGCACCAGCGGGCGGATGTTGTCGCGCCAGGCGCGACCGGCGAAGATGCCGTAATGGCCCGCCTTCGGCTCGAGGTGGTTGGCCTTCTTGCTGTCGGGCAGCCCGGTCAGCAGGTCGAGCGCGGCGAGGCACTGGCCGGGTGCCGAGATGTCGTCCTTCTCGCCCTCGACGATCATCACGGCCACGTCCGAGACCTTGCCGATGTCGACCTTGTGGCCGTCGACCACGAATTCGTTCCGCGCGATCTCACCGTCCTTGAAGATGCGCTCGACGGTCGAGAGGTAGAACTCGGCCGTCATGTCCATCGTGGCGAGGTACTCGTCGTAGAACCGGTTGTGCCGGTCGTTGTCCGAGGCCTGGCCCTGCGCCGCGCGCATAATCTGGTCCTGAAACGCCTGGGCATGGGTGTCGAGGTTCATCGAGATGAACGAGGTCAGCTGCAGCAGGCCCGGGTAGACCCTGCGGCCGACGCCCGCATACTTGAACCCGACACGCTGGATCGCGGTTTCCTCGAGATGGCCCATGGTGACGCGGTTGCCGAAATCGGTGACTTCGGTCGGGGTTGCGTCCGGGTCGATCGGGCCGCCGATCAGGGTCATGGTCGAAGGCTGGGCGTCCGGCTCCATCTCGGCCAGGTAGGCGGTGGCGGCCAGGACCAGCGGGGCGGGCTGGCAGACGGCGATCACGTGCACGTCGGGGCCCAGTTCCTTCATGAAGTCGACGCAGTAGAGGGTGTAATCCTCGATGTCGAACTTGCCTTCGCTGACGGGAATGTCGCGCGCGTTGTGCCAGTCGGTGATGTAGAGGTCGCTGTCCGGCAGAAGCGATTGCACGGTCGAGCGCAGCAGCGTCGCGTAATGGCCGGACATTGGCGCGACCAGCAGGATCTTGCGCGCCTTTTCTTCGCGGCCTTGGACGTTGAAGTGGATCAGGTCGCCGAACGGACGCTCGATCACCTTCTCGACGGTGACGAGGTGATCGCGACCATCGGCACAGGTGACCGAGTGGATGCCCCAGTCGGGCTTGGCCACCATCCGGGCGAAACTGCGTTCGGTGACTTCGCCCCAGGCGCCCATCCACTGCAGGGCGGGGTTCGGGACCATGGCGAATGCCGGATATGCGGCAATTGCCTGCGCGGTAGCACCAAGCCACTGGTTGGTGTTGCGCATCGTCTCCATAAGGTCGTAGGTTGCCATAAAGCGCATGGGCGTCTCCATTGGTTCGGGCGAGCTCGGCTCATCCGTCGCAGTGCCCTCCTCGTCGGCGACGTTCAGCAATGCTGCACAGCAGCAATCTAGGGGGGAATCGGCGAGATGACAACTCGGGATCAGGGTGAAGGTAAAGGTAGACCCGAAACCGAGCACCTTGAAAGGCTCAATGAAAATCTGGCGCGGGTCGAGGATTTGACGCAACGCCTGATGGCCGCCGTCGCCCGCCGCACCGCCGCACGGCCCGAGCTGAACGCGCCGGACCCCGAGGTGTTTTCCAAGGCTGCCGGCGCCTACTGGGCGCAGATGATGGAGAATCCCGCCAAGATCTTCGAGCACCAGCTCGAATACTGGGGCAGCTCGGTGAAGCACTACCTCGAGGTCCAGCAGACCCTTGCCAAGGGCAAGCTCGAACCGCCCGAGGACACGACGCCCGACGATCCGCGCTTTTCCAACCCGCTGTGGAAGACCAACCCCTACTTCAACTTCGTCAAGCAACAGTACATGCGCAACGCGCAGGCGATCGCCCAGGCGGTCGAGGATGCCGAGGGCCTGGACGAGGTCGAGCGGCGGCGGCTGAAATACTTCTCGCGCCAGATCATCGACATGATGGCGCCGACCAACTTCCTCGCCACCAACCCCGACGCGCTGGAGCGTGCCGCCGCGACCGAGGGCCAGAGCCTGGTCGACGGGCTCGAGAACCTCGTGCGCGACATCGAGGCGAACGATGGCGAGCTGCTGGTGCGGCTGTCGGACGACAGCAAGTTCCAGCTGGGCGGCAACGTCGCCACCACCCCGGGCGAGGTCGTGTTCCGCAACCACATGATGGAGGTGATCCAGTACGCACCCGCGACCGAGAAGGTGCACGCGATCCCGCTGATCATCTTCCCGCCCTGGATCAACAAGTTCTACATCCTCGACCTGAAGGAACAGAACTCTCTCATCAAGTGGATCACCGAGCAGGGCTTCACGCTCTTCGTCGTGTCCTGGGTGAACCCTGACACCACCTACCGGAACACCGGGATGGAGGACTACGTCGAGGACGGCTTCCTCGCCGCCGTGCGCGAGGTGAAGCAGATCACCGGGCAGAAGCAGGTCAACGTCGTCGGCTACTGCATCGGCGGTACGACCCTGGCGCTGACTCTGTCGCTGATGAAGAAACGCGGCGACACCTCGATCAAGTCCGCGACCTTCTTCACCGCGCTGACCGACTTTTCGGACCAGGGGGAATTCACACCCTTCCTGCAGGACGATTTCGTCGACGGGATCGAGGCCGAGGTGCAGGAGAGAGGGATCCTCAGGTCCCACATCATGGCGCGCACCTTCTCGTTCCTGCGGTCGAACGACCTGATCTATCGCCCCGCGATCCGCAGCTACATGATGGGCGAGGCGCCGCCCGCCTTCGACCTGCTCTACTGGAACGGGGACGGCACCAACCTTCCGGGCCGCATGGCCGTGCAGTACCTGCGCGACCTCTGCCAGTCGAACCGCTTCACCACCGAGGGTCTGCCGATGCTGGGCGAGACGCTGCATGTCTCGGACCTGGACCTGCCGATCTTTGCGGTGACCTGCCAGACCGACCATATCGCCGCCTGGCGCGACTGCTATCGCGGGATGCGGCTGACCGCGTCCAAGGACCTGACCTTTGTCGTGTCCGAGTCGGGCCACATCGCCGGCATCGTGAACCCGCCGTCCAAGAAGAAGTATGGCCACTACACCAACCCCGATCTCAAGGGTGATGCTGGCGCGTGGTTCGACGGGGCTGAGTTCACCGAAGGCTCCTGGTGGCCCCGCTGGGGGGCGTGGCTGGCCAAGCGGTCGGGCAAGAAGGTGCCCGCGCGTCACCCCGGCGATGCGACTCACCCCGCGCTCGCTCCGGCACCCGGAACTTACGTTAGGTCCGGTCAGGCCGCCTGAGCGGAACAGCTATCTGACGGAAATCGCTTAATTCTGCTGCGCTGCAGAAAAATCTCTTGAAATGCTGCGCCGCAGCATGCATATTCTTTCGCAACGGAAGAGATACCCGGCCAGGATGGGACCGGGAGCATGCAAGAAGGACTTTTGACTGATGGCTAAGACCCAAGACTTCACCGCCATGATGAAAGACATGATGGGCGCATTCCCCGTGGACACCTCGGCTTTCGAAGGCGCGTTCAAGACCCAGGCGACCCTCGGCGAGAAACTGTCGGGCGTGTACCTGGAGGCGGCTGGCAAGTCGACCGACATCGGCACCAAGTGGACCAAGGACGCCCTGTCCAAGTTCGGTGAGATGACCAAGGCGAAGAAAGAGCCGGCCGACTACGCCAAGGCGATGACCGACTTCGCATCGGCCTATGCCGAGATGTCGGCAGAGCACCTGGCCGCCTACGCCGAGATCGCCAAGAAGCTCCAGTCGGAAACGATGGAACTGATGATGGCCGCCGGCAAGGACATGTCGGAAGACGCAGCCGACGTCATGAAGAAGGCCACCAAGGACATGACCGCAGCGACCAAGAAGGCCGCCGCGAAGTAATCAAGCAATCTGCACCCCTCATGCTCCTCCCTTTTCCCGGGGGTGCGGTAGGATTGGGCGGGCTCCGTGCCCGCCCTTTCTTGTGTAGCCGTAACCAGTAGACCTGTTGCGATTGACGAGTATCGGGAGCGATGCAGCCGCGTGGTCGACCTCTGGCCGCGCGGCTTTCTCGTCCCTGGCAGGCGCCATACCGGCCCGAATGGTTTCTGCGCCTGCACTTCATTGATTTCTTTTCTTTTGTCCGAGCCTGTCCTAGGCTTCGCTGCAGTGCTGCAAGTGCGGAGGAACAGCCATGGCCGAGACCGATCAACCGCTTCTCATCAAGCGCTACGCCTCGCGCCGACTGTATAATACGGAAACCTCCGATTACGTGACGCTCGAGGATATCGCATCCTTCATCCGCGAGGGCCGCGAGGTGCAGATCGTCGACCTGAAATCGGGTGACGACCTGACCCGCCAGTACCTTCTGCAGATCATCGCGGAGCACGAGGGCCGGGGAGAACGTGCTGCCGCTGGCGGTGCTGACCGACCTTGTGCGCAGCTACACGACCTCGGCCTCGACCGTGGTGCCGCAGTTCCTGCAGATGTCCTTCGAGATGCTGCGGGACGGCCAGTCCAAGATGATGGAAAACATGACCTCGATGAACCCGATGGCCAAGATGCCCGGGTTCGAGGCCATGCAGGCCCAGCAGGAAGCTTTCCTCAAGGCGATGACCGGCGGGTTCTCGGGCAACTGGAGCGGTCCGTCGCGCGACGACGGCGAGGCGCCCAAGGCCAAGTCCGGCAAGGAGGACCTTGACGAGATCAAGGCCGAGCTTGCAAAGCTGCAGAAGAAGCTGTCCGACCTCGACGGCTGACGCCATGGTCGCGGGGGCCGGGCGCGTCACCCTCTGGGGGATCGAAGTCTTTGTCGCCACCGCCGAAGAGCGTTCGATCTCGGCCGCCGCGCGGCGGCTGGGTGCCAGTGCCTCGGCCGTGTCGCAGCAACTCTCCAACCTCGAAGCCGCGCTCGGCACCACGCTGCTGCTGCGAAATGCCCGCCCGATCGCGCTGACCGCTGCCGGAGAGGCGTTTCGCCGCCGGGCCGAGGCGATCCTGAACGAGGCCGCGCAGGCCAGGCTGGAACTGCAGGACGGCGGGGCCGGCACGCTGTCGCGCCTGCGGCTCGGGATGATCGACGACCTCGAGGCCGACATCACGCCCCGGCTGCTGACCCAGCTCGCCGCGACGCTCTGCGATTGCCAGTTCCTGCTCGAGACCAACGCCAGCCATGTCCTTTACGACCAGCTCGACGCGCAGGCGCTCGACGTCGTTGTGGCGGCCGAGATGGGGCCGGCGCCACCCTGGGCCGAGGTGCATCCGCTCTGGTCCGAGGATTTCGTGGCCGTCGTTCGATCCGGCGACCTCGACCCAGACGGCGACCTGCTGGCGCAGCTGCGCGCGCGCCCACTAGTGCATTACACCACCCGCCACCACATGGGACGGCTGGTCGAGGCGCACCTCGCACGGCAGAACCTGACGCTGGCGCGGCGCTACGAGCTCGACAGCTACCACGCCCTGCTGGCGATGGTCGGGCAGGGGGAGGGATGGACGATCCTGCCGCCGCTGGCCCTGATGCGGGCGCGGCGGCTGCTGCCGGGGCTCGACATCCTGCCGCTGCCCTTCGCGCCACTGTCGCGGCGCATCGTGCTCAGCGCGCGGGCCGGGATGCTGGGCGATCTGCCAGTGCGGATCGCGCGGGACACCTGCCAGCTGCTGCACGACGAGGTCCTGGTGCCGGGCCGCGAAAGCCACCCGGACCTGGCGGGCACGGTCCGGCTGCTCTGAGCGTCAGGTGCCGAAGCGGGCGAC